>NZ_JBFAUM010000002.1:0-151705 GCF_040679195.1 Actinoallomurus sp. NPDC052308
GAATCCAAACCAACCATGATTGACCCCGAAGAGCCGACCACGATCAGCGAGGACCATAAAGGCACTGGCTTTTAGCACACTGTTGAGTTCTCAAGAAACGGACACACACCGTCCGAGACCCGACTTCCGTCGGACCCCGTCTGGGGCAACCCTTCTATCTTAGCGCCCCCGCTCCGTTTGTCAACCCCGATCCGTAGATCTTTATGGGACCGACACACACAGCCGGAACGCCCCCTCCAGACAGCAACAACCCCGACCGGCGAACCGGCCGCAGCAGCACCATCCAGAAGTTCCCCACAGGCCGACCACCGCCTCAGCGATGTTCCGCATCCCGTCTCGGGGCGACCACACCATGCTACCCCGGCCCGAACAGCGTCCGGACCAGAACAACTCTGTGTGGATTTCCCCTTGGGCCGGCCGCCTTCCGGCGTCCCGCTCCCCTTGGGGCGAAGAGAACATTACGTCCGCCTAGAAACCCCGTCAAATCGTGCGGTCCGCCGGGCGAACTTCCGGGTAAGAGTCGCGCTGATCCTTCGCCATCGACGCGGGGCCCCCAACATCGGCAATCGACCCCAGATCGAGTTCGCCGCCCGCCCAGTGGTGTCATGACCGAGGCGGTGTCCGTACCGGCCGCGTAGCGGGTTGAACGATCACCTGTCGTGGACGGTCTCGCGCCGTGGGCTCGTCACCCCGGTCGGTGCGGCGGTCGAGCCGCGGACGACCAGCTCCGGCGTCACCTCGACCACCGAGCCGGCGATGCCGTCGGCGCCGGTGTCGACGAACAGTTGCCAGGCCCGCAGGCCGAGATCCTGTTTGTTGACCGTCACCGTGGTGAGCCGCGGGGAGACCAGACGGCTGAGCGCGATGTCGTCGAAACCGGTGAGCGAGATCTCGTCGGGCACCGAGACGCCGAGCTCGTCGAACCGCGCCAGCGCGCCGAGGGCGACGTAGTCGCTGAACGCCATGATGGCCGTGGCGCCGGTCGCGAGGGCCGCGTCGGCGGCGGAATGCCCGTCGACGCTGCTCGATCCGCACGGGATCTGAACGATCTCCAGGTCGGGTCCGCCGGCCGCCCGCAGGGCCCGCTGCCGGGCGCGTTCGGACCAGGCGCGTGCGGGGCCGCGCAGGTAGGCGACGCGGCGGTGGCCGAGTTCGCGCAGGTGGCGGCAGATCGACGCGACGCCCGCCTCGAAGTCCACCGCCACCGCGGGGATCCGCGTGCCACGGCTGCGCCGGTTCACGCAGACCAGGCGAGGCACGGCGGCCGCCAGCTCGGTGAGCTCCCACTGGCTCATCCGCGGCGAGCACAGGACGATGCCGTCGGCCCACCGGGACAGCTCGAGGGCGGCGTCGCGTTCGGCCCCGGCCTTCTCGCCGGTGTCGGCGACGAGCGTGCGGAAGTCGGCGTGCTGGGCCGCGTTGGTGACGCCCTTGAGCACCTCCGCGAAGTACGGGTTGCTCAGGTCCGGGACGACCACCCCGACCGCGGAGGTGGTGCCGCGGAGCAGTCCCTGCGCCGCCGGGTTCGGCCGATAGCCGAGCCGCGCGACGGCCGCGCGGACCCGCTGCTCCGGCTCCGCCGAGACGGGTTTGGAACCTGTGAGGACACGGGACACCGTGGCGGGAGAAACGCCGGCCTCCCGCGCCACGTCGATGATCGTCGCCCGGGGCGGCCGTGCCCCCGTGCCGGTCTGCGCCGTGCCCATGGCGGCATTGCACCATACGTTCAGCCCGCCCGGCGCAGGGGCTCCGCCGTGAAAGACGGCGGAAGCCGGGTTGACGTCCCCGGACTCGCGTGCGACCTTCGGAAAAGGTTTTCCCTGGGTCCTTCCCCAACGTGCCGCCGACGCCCGGTCGGCGGCGGCGCGACCCGCCCACCGCGGCCGGAGAAGGCCACCGACGCAGCGGGGAGGCGGACATGCGTGGAGCGCCGGCTCGATGGACGTCGCTCGTGGCGGTGGCCGCGACCGCCGCGGTGATCGCCGGCGTCGGCCCGGCCGACGCCACCACCGCCGACGCCGGACGGCGGGCCGCACCCGCCAGGCTCTCCCCTGTCGGCCTCCGCCAGGACCGGTGCATCGACGGGCCATTGCGGCTCAGCGCGGACCGCCCGCTCCAGCCGGGCACCTCCGGCCGCATCGAGGTGCACCGCGCGGACGGCACCGTCGCCGACGCGATCGACCTGGCCGACCCGCGCTCGTACCACCGCACGATCGGGGACGCGGTGTCCGACACCGGGGTCCCGCACTCCTTCGCGTACCACCCGGTCCTCGTCGACGGGAACACCGCGACGATCACGCTGCATCACCGGCTCGACTACGGGCGGACGTACTACGTCACGGTCGATCCGGAGGCGTTCCCCGGCCTCCCCGGCATCCAGGACCCGGCGACCTGGCGGTTCCGCACCCGGGCCGCCCCGCCTCGTACGGGGGCCCGGCGGCTCACCGTCGCGGCGGACGGGCGGGGCGACTTCTGCACGGTCCAGGGCGCGATCGACTTCGTTCCGGAGGGCAACGAGCGGCCGGTGGCGATCGACGTCCGTCCCGGCACGTACCAGGAGATCGACTACGTACGCGCCGACCGTCCGCACATCACGGTCCGTGGGGCCGGGCGGGGCCGGACCGTCGTCGAGTACGCCAACAACAACCGGCTGAACGGGGACACCGCGCTGGCCGGGTCCACCGATCCGGGCGACGTCTGCCCGCGTCAGGCGCTGCCCGGCCACGACACGTACAACTGCTGGCGGGCGCTGTTCGGCGTCGAGGCCGCCGACTTCCGGCTGCAGGACATCACGCTGCGCAACACCACGCCGTACGGAGGTTCGCAGGCGGAGGCGTTCCGCGGCAACGCCGACCGGATCACTCTCCGGCGGGTCGACCTGGAGAGCTTCCAGGACACCCTCCGCCTGCAGGGCCGCGGTTACGTCACCGACAGCCTGATCTCCGGCGACGTGGACTTCGTGTGGGGCACCGGCGCGGTGTTCGTCCGGCGCACCGAGCTGCGGTCCCTGCACGGCGGTTACGTCACCCAGGCGCGGAACGACGCGGCCCACCCCGGCTACGTGTTCGTCGACGATCGCCTCACCCGCGGGCCGGAGACTCCGGACGCGTCGGTGCACCTCGGACGGATCGACCCGACCGTTTACCCCGGCAGCCAGGTGGTCTTCGTCCGGACGGCGATGGACGCGCACATCCGGCCCGACGGCTGGCAGCTGAACAACGCCGACTGCGCGCAGGCGGCGCGGGTGCGGTTCTGGGAGTACGGCGGCACCGACCTGGCCGGGGCGCCCCTCGATACCGGCGCCCGGCTGCCGTGCTCGCGCTCGCTGACCGCCGCCGAGGCGGCCTGGTGGAGCGACCCCGCCCACGTCCTGCGCGGGTGGCGGCCCCGATGACGCCGGCGGTCACGGCCGAGGCCGGGAGCCGCCGGCCCGCCCGATTCCAGATCCCGTACGCCCCCGGCGACGAGCGAAATCCAGGAGGAACGCACCCGTGATCCACCGCCGAACGCCCGCCCGGCTCCGCCGCCGCGTGCCGGTCGCGACCGACGAACCCGCGCGTACCGCGACGGTGACGGTCACGCGGACCGCGCAGGGCGTGCGGGTGCGCTGGTCGGTCAGCCCGTCGAGCGACGTCACCGCGGTGTTCGAGGCGCTGACGGCGGGCGGTACGGAGCACTATCTCGGCGGCAGCTCCGCCGCGTACGTCGACCTGCGCGGGCACATCCGCGGCTGGAGCCCGGGCAAGGAGGGCAACGAGGCCGGCGACTACTGCCAGAACCAGGAGCAGTCCGCAAGCGCCTTCTACCTCAGCTCCGGCGGGTACGGGCTGTGGGCGGACACCGACCACGTCGGCCGGTTCGCGTTTCCCGGCGCGGCGCAAGGAAGCGACGGCCCGACCTGCGCGAAGACTCCCAAGCCGCCGAGCGGCGCGGCGCAGCCGTACCCCTGCCCGGTCGCGGCGACCGCGCGGCCGGACCGTGTGCAGATCTGCGTGAAGGACGCCGGGCTGTCCTACGACGTGTACACCGGCTCGCCTGCGGCGGTGACCGGCGCGTACTACCGGACGGTGGGCCTGCCGAGCATGCCGCCGGCGAGCGAGTTCGCGCTCATGAAGTGGCGTGACGTCAACGCCGACCAGGCCCAGGTGCTGGACGACGTGGCGCAGCTGAAGAGGCTGGACATCCCGCTCGGCACCATCGGGATCGACAACCCGTGGGAGCGGCAGCCGGCCGGCAACACCCACCGGATCAACGGAAGCGCCTGCACCAACAGCGGCGAGTTCGACCCGACGTTCTTCCCCGACCCGCAGCGGATGATCGACGAGATCCACGCGCAGGGCGTCCGGTTCGGGCTGTGGGTGACCTCCCACGTCGTCAGCGCCCCGTCGTCCTCCCAGGGCGGCGGCTCGTGCGCCGGCATCAACGACGTCTGGGCGAAGAACGGCTGGCTCGTGCCGGGCACCAACTACATCGACTTCACGAACCCGGCCGCACGCGAGCACTACGTGGACCAGCTCACCCGGATCTTCCGGATGGGCGTCGACATGGCCAAGGAGGACCGCAGCGAGGAGTACCGGTTCGAGACGACGCCGTTCGCGGGCGGCCCGGGCGCGGGCCTGTACCTGCGCTACCCGGACCTGTACCAGTCCGCGGTCACCGAGGCGATGCGGCGGGCGCACGATCACGCGGGAGACGAGCCTGGACGAGTTCCCGCTGTACCTGCGGGCGGGCGCGTCGATCGGGTTCAACACCCGTGCCCTCGGCGGCTGGCGGACCGGCGAGCTGTCCCGGCCGGGCCTGAGCGGCTCGCTGTACGCGCCGGAGCCGGGCCCCACCGTACGGCTGCGCGTGTCCGGCGCGACGGAGCAGCAGGCCGTCGTGCTGCTGCCCCCGGCGCCCCGTTCGGTCACCGTGGCCGGCCGTGCCCTGCCGCACGCGGCCGACACGGGGGCGCTGCGCACCGCGCCGGAGGGCTGGACCTTCACCCCCGTCCCGTTCGGCGGCGTCGTGCTGAAGCTGAGCCCCCACGGCCGCGCCGCGGACGTGACGATCCGTTGACGTCCGCGCCGTCACGGCCCGTCCCGCCGCGACGTCCTCGGACGACCGACCCCCTGGAGGAAGAATGAGCGGATCATGGCCTCGACGGCGATTCCTCGGAGCGAGCGGCGCCGTCCTCGGCGGCGGCCTGCTGGCGTCCGCCGTCGGCGCATCCGCGTTCGCCGACGCGGACCCCTGGCGGACCGCCGACCGGATCCGCCGCCGGGTCCGCGCGCCGCGCTTCCCGCACCACCGGTTCCGGATCACGGACTTCGGCGCGACAGGCGACGGCACGACCGACTGCACGCGGGCGTTCGACGCGGCGATCAGCGCCTGCGCGCGGCGCGGCGGCGGCCGGGTCGTGGTCCCGCCCGGCCGTTACCTGACCGGGCCGATCAGGCTCCGCAGCCACGTCGACCTGCACGTCGACGCGGGCGCGACGGTCCTGTTCGACACCGACCCGGCGCGGTACCTGCCCGCCGTCTACACGCGCTGGCAGGGTGTGGAGTGCTACAACTACGCGCCCCTCATCTACGCGTACGGCGCCCGGAACATCGCGATCACCGGCACCGGCACGCTCGACGGGCAGGCGAGCAACACGGCGTGGTGGCCGTGGAAGGGCAGGCCGGAGTACGGCTGGAAGCCCGGCGACCCGCAGGAGGGCCCGGACTGGACGCTCCTGCAGCAGTGGGCCGACCAGGGGGTGCCCGTCCGCGACCGCGTCCTCGGCGCCGGGCACTACCTGCGCCCGAACCTCATCCAGCCGTACCGCTGTGAGAACGTCCTCGTCGAGGGCGTGACCATCGTGAACTCCCCGATGTGGGAGATCCATCCGGTGCTGTCGCGGAACGTCCTCGTCCGCGACGTCACGGTGATCAGCCACGGGCCCAACAACGACGGCTGCGACCCCGAGTCCTCCACCGACGTCGTCATCACCGGCTGCACCTTCGACACCGGGGACGACTGCATCGCGATCAAGGCGGGCCGCAACGCCGACGGCCGCCGCGTGAACACGCCCAGCCGGAACATCCTCGTCGAGGACTGTGAGTTCCGCGACGGCCACGGCGGCGTGACGATCGGCAGCGAGATGACCGGCGGCGTCGCCGGCGTCTACGCCCGGAACCTGCGGATGACCAGCCCGAACCTGAACAGCTGCCTGCGGCTGAAGAGCAACTCGATGCGAGGCGGCTACATCCACGACGTCCACCTGAAGGACGTCGAGGTCGGCCGGTTGTCCGTCGCGGCGATCCAGGTCGACTTCTACTACGACGAGGGTCCCGGCCACCCGTACAATCCCGACGTGAGCGGCATCCACGTCGAGAACCTGCACGTCGGCACCACGCAGTACGTGCTGGACATGCGCGGCTACCCGGACGCCCCGATCAAGGACGTCACGCTCGCGCACTGCCGGTTCGACACGGCGACGGCGGCGGACATCGTGGAGAACGTGGAAGGCCTCGTCCTCACCGACGTCACCGTGAACGGCTCCCCGGTCGGCGCGCCCGCCTGACCCGGTGCCGCGCCTACCCGCCGAGCCGGTCCCGGAGGTGGTCGCGGAGGACGACGGCCTGGTTGTGCTCGGTGTCGCGCGCGGAGTACAGCAGCGTCACGGGCCCCTTCTCGGCGGCCTCGATCAACGGGCGTTCGGCCTCGGGCCGTTCGTCGAGTTCCCGGCGGTACCGCTCGGCGAACTCGGCGAACCGCTCGGGCCGGTGCCCGAACCACTGCCGGAGGTCCGAGGAGGGCGCGACGTCGCGCGGCCAGCCGTCGATCTTCAGGTCGGCCTTCCGCACCCCACGCGGCCACATGCGGTCCACCAGGAAGACCGCGCCTTCCCCGTCCTCCGCCTCGTCATAGACGCGACGGATCTCGATAGGCCCCATGCCAGGGCTCTACCCGTCCGAGCGCACGGTGTCACGGGGACGACCGCCGGCGTCAGTGCCCCAGCCGAGGCGGGAGCATCGGACGCCGGCTCGTCAGCGCCCCATCCGGCGCAGGACCTCGGACGCCAGCTCCTTGACCTGACGGTCGCCCTGCTTCATCGCCGTGCGCAGGTGACGCTCCGCGGCCGCCGTGTCGGTGTCGGCGAGGACCACGCCGACGTAGCAGTGCCCGAGCGCCGCGACGTTCCGGTCCGGCGAACCGGCGGCCGTCTCGAAACAGGCGAACGCCTCGGGCACCCGGTTCGCGTCCATGTAGATGGTCCCGAGGTTGACCCCGGCCTTCGGGGCGAACTCCGGGTCTCCGGCGGCGTAGGCCGTCTCGAAGGCCTCCTGGGCGCCCGTGACGTCCCCCGCGCCGAGGAGGATCTGACCGAGGTGGAACGCGCCCCGGGGAGCCGCCGACGGGAGACCGGACTCCATCGCCTCCCGGTAGAGCGGGATCGCGCCCTCGACGTCACCCGAGCGGTCGCGGATGAGCGCCAGTTGGAGGGCCGCCTGGGGCACGACGTGCGCGACCCCGGACTCGAACGCCACGGCCAGCACCTCGACCGCCCGTTCGTCGTCGCCGGCCGTGCTCAGCATCTCCGCCAGGGACAGCGCCGCCTGGCCCGCGCTCTTGCGCCGTGGCATGCCGATCACCCGCTCGTACTCCGCGGCCGCCTGCGCGTGCTTTCCGCGCGACTCCAGGATCACGCCGCGCAGGTAGGCGGCCTCCGCCAGAACGTCGAGGTCGGTGTTCCTGACCGCGTCGTCGATGGCCGCCAGGGCCTTGCGGTGCTTGCCCCGCTTGAGCTCGATCCAGCCCAGTGCCAGCTGTCCGGCGGCCAGGACCTTGGCGTCGCCGTCGGCGAGCGCGCTCCGGGCCACGAGCCGGGCCGTGTCGGAGAAGCCGAGCGCGGCCAGTCCGCCGCTGAGGTTCAGCGCGAAGTCGAAGTCGAGCCCCAGCGCGTTCTGCTCGATCAGTGCCTCGACGCGAGCCGGCGAACGCATGAGTTCGGCCAGCTGCGCCTCCTGCTCGGCGTCCAGAATCGCCGCCGCGAGAGCCTCATCCGGGTCCTCACCGGCCTGTTCCGGGGATATCGGCACCGCCCTTTCCGTTGAACGCCGGAGACTGCGAGAAATGTAGTTGATCAAGCCGTGCCGCCGGGGTCCGTCGCGACCCGTCCGCGATGCCGGTGCTCACGCCTGCGCCGGGGCCGCGAAGCGAACGGCCATGATGGGCAGGCCGGTGACGCCGAGCTCCCGCATCGGGCGGAGGCGGTTCAGCAGCGGGAACAGCGCGCCGTGCAGCGGTCCGCGACCGCGCGGGGGGCGCAGGTCGCGAAGCTCCGCGACGCCGGCGAGCGCCCGGATCCGGGCCTTCTCCGCCGCGTCCACCGCCCACGGCATCGGCGGCGCCTGGTAGCCCTGGGCCGTCGTCATCCGGCCCTCCAGGGTGCGGCGGCTGAACCACGGCGGCACCCCGTCGAAGATCATCTCGGCACCCGGGAACCGCTCCGCGCACCGGGCGAGGAGCCGGTGGACCTGATCGGGCTCGAAGTACATGAGCAGGCCCTGGGCCGACAGGAGCAGGCCCTTCGCGGGGTCCGCGTGCCGCGTCCACTCCTCGTCCAGCGCGGAACACGTCACCGTCCGCCGGCGGGGCGGGTCGTCGGGCAGCAGGCGCGCCCGCAGTTCGGCGGTCTCCGGAAGTTCGACGGTGAGCCAGCGGACCCGGCCGTTGTCGACCCGCCAGAACTGCGTCTCCAGGCCCTCGCCGAGCGCGACCACCTGACCGTCGGGATGCTCGTCGAGGAACCGCCGGACCTCCTGGTCGAAGCGGAGCGCGCGCAGGGCCTGCCATTGGCCCAGCCGTCCCGCGCCGAACCGGTCCGCGAACGGATAGTCGAGTGCGTCGACCAGCTCGACGGCCTTGGGATCGCGCAGGACCGGGTCCGGCCGCCCGGCCTCGGCCGCCCGCTGGTAGAGGTTCCAGAGCAGCGTCTCCGGGACTCCGTCGAGCGCGACCTTCTCACGATCCGGCATCCCGTTCTCCTTCCGTACGGCGGGCCATCGGATGAGACGGTGCTGCGGTCCCCGACGGTTCCGTGCGGAGGCCCGCGCAAAAAAAGAGGCCCGGAGAGTCGGACTCTCCGGGCCTCACTGGTAGCGGGGGCAGGATTTGAACCTGCGACCTCTGGGTTATGAGCCCAGCGAGCTACCGAGCTGCTCCACCCCGCGGCGATGCCCCAACTCTATGGGGCACGTGGTGTGCTTGCAAATCGATTCCGCGATCGGCCCGTCCCCCGGAGGAGGGCCGACGTGATCACCTGCAAGATCACCACTCACAGCCCGCGCTACTCCCACCACGCGCACGCGAAGAACCGCGACATCGTGAACGTCACCGCCGACATCAAGTGCACCAAGAAGGTCGCGGCGATCTCCATCCAGGTCGCGCTCTACAAGAACAACACCCTGTACAAGAAGAGCGGCGTCAAGCGGAACGCCGGCAAGAATTACCTCAGCCAGAACGCCGCTCGCCGGTGCGTCAAGAAGCAGCACAACACCGGGGTCTCCGTCGGAACGGTGGTCTTCCCGGCCGGGTACACGCCGCCCTCCCAGAGTGGCGGCAGCCGGAGCAAGACCGTCTATATCTCGGCGTGCAAGAAGAAGTGACGACGCGGTCAGCCGAGCGGGTCGGACAGCTCGGCGGGTAGCGCCTCGATGCGGGTTCCGCCCGTCAGGTCCTCGACCAGGCGGGCGGATCCGCCCACGTACGTGGAGTCCAGGTCGACGTCGGTCGCGACGCACCACGACCGGTCCTGCGGCCAGACGACATTCGGCGACTGCTGGAAGAAGTAGCCCGGCCCTCGGTCGCCGAACTCCGTCGCGGCGTCGAGGGGGCCCTCGTACAGCAGGTGGTCGCGCCCCGGCAGGTGGAATCGCGGGCCGTCGGCGTCGAGCCAGCCCCAGCCGTCCCACAGGCCGAAGTAGCAGTGCCCCGGCGTCGCGGTGTGCGCCGCGAGGATCTCGCAGAGGACCGGCAGCAGCCCGGCGGGGAACGACCCGGCCCACGGCTCCTCGTCCGCCGGCCCGGCGATGTCCTTGAAGCGCGTGCGGGAGTCGAGGGCCCGCCCGGAGCGTTCCGCGATCTCCCGCCAGCGCAGCGGCCGCCCATCCGCGGCCTCCACGGGGTGTGGCAGCCGCGCGTACGCCGCGAACCCGGCGGGCAGCAGCGCGTGCACTCCGGAGTCGAAGTCACCGACCCCGGCCTCGATCCACGCGGCGGGCGCGACGTCGGTGAGGGGCCGCGGGCGAGAGACCATGGCTCAAGCCTCCGGCGCAGCCGGTGGATCGCGCAAGCGAATGAAACGAAAGAGGCCCAGAGGATGATCCTCTGGGCCTCTTCACCTGGTAGCGGGGGCAGGATTTGAACCTGCGACCTCTGGGTTATGAGCCCAGCGAGCTACCGAGCTGCTCCACCCCGCGGCGATGCCCCAACTCTATGGGGCACGTGGTGTGCTTGCAAATCGACGGCCTCACCGCGTCGGCCTCGGCGTCGGTGTGGGTGCCACGGGCGGGGTGGTCGCGGGCGTCGGGCTCGGCGTCGCGGGCGTCGTCGGCGCCGGCCGCGCGCTGCTCTGTTTCTGCAGCCTGGCCAGCTCGTCCAGGGCCGCCTTCAGCCGTTTCTGCGCCTCGCCGTACCCGGCCCAGTCGTTGTTCTTCAGCGCGGTCTGGGCGTCGCCGTACGCGCGGTTCGCCGCGTCGATCGCGGCACGGATGTCCTCGTTGGCCTGCAGCGGCGGGCCGGCGCTCGCCGCCGCGCCGCCGCCGAGCACCTGGCCCAGCGCGT
The DNA here is from genome assembly GCF_040679195.1 of Actinoallomurus sp. NPDC052308. Taxonomy (NCBI): domain Bacteria; kingdom Bacillati; phylum Actinomycetota; class Actinomycetes; order Streptosporangiales; family Thermomonosporaceae; genus Actinoallomurus; species Actinoallomurus sp. NPDC052308. Next base: position 10,813 of record NZ_JBFAUM010000002.1, read on the forward strand.
CCTGGAGGGTGGCGCCGAAGCCGATGTCGTCGCCGTACGAGACGAGGACCCGTTTCAGCAGCGGGTAGGCGCCGGCTCCGGAGTTCGCCTGCAGGTAGATGGGTTCGACGTACAGGAATCCGCCGCCGAACGGCAACGTCAGCAGGTTGCCGCTCACCGTCCTGGACCCGGGACCGCGCAGCAGGGTCAGCTGCTGGGAGACGGTCGGGTTGTTCTCGAAGGTGTTCTGCACCTGCTCCGGCCCCGGGGTCACCTGGCTGCGCGGCACCTGGAGGATGCGGATCCGGCCGTAGGTGGGGCTCGTCGGCACGCTGTCGACGGCCATGAACGCGGTCAGGTTGGTGACCTTGCCCTTCGGCGTGAACGTCGAGGTCAGCGAGAAGCCCGGGTCGTTCTGGCCGGGCATCTTGACGCTCAGGTAGTAGGGCGGCTCGACGGTGCCCTCGCCGGTCGGGTCGTTGGGGATCTGCCAGAAGTCGCCGCCGCCGTAGAAGGCCTGCGGGTTCTGGACGTGGTAGCGGGCGAGGATCCGGCGCTGCACCTTGAACAGGTCCTCCGGGTACCGCAGGTGCGCCAGGAGGTCGTTCGGGATCGCCGATCGCGGGCGTACGGTGCCGGGGAACGCCTTCATCCACGTCTTGAGGACCGGGTCGCTTCCGTCCCAGGCGTATAGGGTGACGGTGCCGTCATAGGCGTCGACCGTGGCCTTCACCGAGTTGCGCATGTAGTTGATGCGGTCTCCGGCCTGGGCCGCGACCGACACCCGGCTCTCGGTGTTGGTGTCCCGCGTGGCGTCGGCCAGGCTCGTACGCTCCGAGTACGGGTAGTTCGCCGCGGTGGTGTAGCCGTCGACGATCCACGTGATCCGCCCGTCGACGACCGCCGGGTAGGGATTGCCGTCGACCTTGAGCCAGGGCGCGACCTTCTGCACGCGCTCGCGCGGCGTGCGGTCGTACAGGATCCGGGATCTGGAGTTGATCGCCCCGGACAGCAGGAGGTTCTTCTCCTTGAACCGCAGGGCGTACAGGGTCCGGTCGAACAGCGAGCCGATCGGGACGCCGCCCTTGCCGTCGTAGGCGGTGTTGGCCTGCCCGCTGGGGTTCTTGTCGTCCGGGTAGTCGACCTCGCGTTGCGCCGTGCCGCCGACGATGGAGTAGCCGGGTGAGCGCTCGCCGAAGTAGACGCGCGGCTGGGCGATGTTCAGCGACCCGGACGGGGGGATGTCCTTCTCGGTGAAGACCGGCGCGCCCTGGACGTCGACCTGGTTGCCCGGGGCGGCGACGAAGCCGTACCCGTGCGTGTAGACGAGATGGCTGTTGATCCAGTTGGTCTGGCCGGGCGGTGGGCCCTCGAGCTCCCGTACGGCGACGACCGTGTCCCGCAGGGCGCCGGTGTCATCGGGGTACCGGTCGATGTCCAGCGGATTGGCGAACTTGTACCAGCCCTTGATCTGCTGGAGCTGCTGGTACGTCGGCGAGACGACGGCGGGGTCGAGCAGGCGCACGTTGGGGAGGGTGGAGGTCTCCTGCTTGGCCTGCTCCGGGGACAGCTTGGTGTTCGGCACATAGTCGGTGACCTGGGTGCCCGCCACGCCGTACGCCTGGCGGGTGGCCGCGATGTTGCGGCCGATGTACCGGGACTCCTTGTCCACCTCGTTGGGTTTGACCTGGAACGTCTGGATCAGCAGCGGGTAGACGCCGCCGATGAGGATCGCCGACAGCACGAGCAGGCCGAACGCCATCCCGGGCAGCATCGCGCCGCGCCGCACCAGCGTGGCGAAGAACATCAGCGCGCAGATCAGCGCGATCACCGCGAGGATGGTCTTGGCGGGCAGCACGGCGTTGACGTCGGTGTACGACGGGCCGGTGACGACCCCGCGCTGGGAGTCGGCCAGGCCCCACCGGTCGAACCAGTACGCGACCGCCTTCAGGAGCACGAAGACGCCGAACAGCACGGACAGGTGCGCGCGCGCCGCCGACCCGACCCGCTCCCCCGGTCCCTGCAGCCGTAGTCCGCCGTACAGGTAGTGCACGATCAGCGCCGCGACGAAGGCCAGGATGACCGCCGCGAACAGGAAGCCGAGCACCAGCCGCAGCAGGGGGTACGTGAAGACGAAGAACGAGATGTCCTTGTGGAACTGCGGGTCCTTGATGTGGAACGGCTGCCGGTTCACGAACGCGAGCCAGGTCCGCCACTGCCCGGCCGCCGAGGAGCCGGCCAGCAGGCCCGCCAGCGTCAGCACCCCGGCCACCAGCAGCCGGCGGTACGGGTCGACCGCGGCGCGGTAGCGGTCGAGCCCCTGCTGCTCGACCGACGCCGGCCGGTCCGGCGGGCGGAGGCGGTAGGCGAGGACGACGTTGGCGCCGAGGACGAGGATCATCAGCAGACCGGCGCACAGGAACAGCGTCACGCGCGTCGTGATCTGCTTGGTGTACACCGAGGAGAACCCGACGGAGCGGTACCACAACACATCGGTCCATACCGCGGTGAACGCGAAGAAGACCGCGACCAGGATCGCCAGGATGACGATGACGCGCACCAGTAGCCGTGATCGGCCCACGCGGATCCGGCCGAAAGAGCCGGGGCTTCGGAAGGACACGGCCACTCCCCTTCGCCGGGTGTCTCTGAGGGCAACTTACCGAGCCCTGCCCAGGTTCCCGCGACGGCCCGGACCACCTGTGGCCGAAAGGTGGCCGGCGACGATGAAAAGATGAACGAATGACCCGATTGGAAGATGTCGTCCGCGACCTCGAACGGCATGCGGCCGCCACCGGCTGGGACGCCCCGCCCCGGCTGTACGCCCTGGTGGCGGCCCCGGAGCTGAACCGCAACGAGCCGGAGCTCGCCCGGCAGCTCGGCGTCCCGGACGAGCCCGACGGCATCGCCGCCCTCGAACAGCCGGACCTGCCGCTCGACCGGCCGATCGAGGACGTCCTGCACGGCATCGAATGGCCCGGCCAGGTCGCCGGCTGCGCGCTGATCCTCGAACGGATCCTGCTACCGGAGGGCGCCGAGGAGGAGGCGCCGGACGACGACCCGGTGACCTGGGCCGCCCGGCATCCCGGCCGCGAGGACGTACGCCTCGTCGTGGGCGTGCTGCGCGACGGCTCCCGTTACTCGGCCATGCGGTTGCGCGGTCACGACAGCGACGACGAGGTGCTCACCGGCCCCGAGCTCGTCCCCCACCTGACCGACGCGCTCGCCTCGACGCTCAGCTGACGACGTCTCCGCCGGCTCGTTCGCCCGCGCCGGCGGGAACGCTCAGCCGGCCCGGCAGGCGGAACGCTCACCCGACCCGGGCCGACGGAGCTGCTCAGCCGACCGGACAGGCGGAGGTACTCAGCCGACCGGACAGGCGGAGGTACTCAGCCGACCGGACAGGCGGAGGTACTCAGCCGACCGGACAGGCCTGAGCTGCTCAGGCGGCCGGGCAGGCGGGGACGCCGCCCTGGCCGGTCCGGATGGCGGTCAGGGCCTGCAGGGCGCCGTGCATGGTGTCCACCCGGACCAGCCGCAGGCCCTTGGGCTTGGACGCGACGGCGTCGGCGCAGTTCTGCGTCGGGGTGAGGAAGATCGTGGCGCCCGCCTGCCGCGCGGCGACCATCTTCTGCTGGATCCCGCCGATCGGCCCGACCTGGCCGTCCGGAGTGATCGTTCCGGTGCCCGCGATGAACCGGCCGCCGGTGATGTCCTCGGGCGTCAGCTTGTCGTAGATGCCGAGCGAGAACATCAGCCCGGCGCTGGGACCGCCTATGTCACCGACGCTGATCTTGACGGTGACGGGGAACTGGTATTTCTCCTTCAGGATCACGCCGACGATGGCCTTGCCGGCCCGGTCGCCCGTCTTGTCCGGTGAGACCACCGTCTTCACGGGAACCTGGGTGTCCTTGCCGTCCCGCTTGACGGTGAAGGTCACCGTGTCGCCGGGCTTGTGCGCGCCGACGGCCGCGGTGACGCCGGGCATGTCCTTGATCTGCTTGCCGTCGATCGCGGTGATCTGGTCGCCGGGCCGCAGCCGGCCGTCCGACGGGAGCCCCTTCTGCACGGAATCGACCAGGACGGCGGTGGTCACCGGCTTGTGCAGCTCGTGCATCGCGGCGGCCGTGGCGGACTCCTGGGAGTTCGCCATCTCCTGGACGTTCTCCTGGTCCACCTTCTTGCTGGAGACGTTCTTCGGGAAGATCGTCTCTTCGGGGACCACGGCGACGTCCGGGTCGAACCAGCCGCGCAGCGCGGTGAACAGGTCGATCCGGTTGCCCGGACCCCCCTGGTAGGCGACCGTGACGAAGTTGAGGTGTCCCTCCGTCGGGTAGGTCTGCGCGCCGGTGATCTGGATCAGCGGCGCCTTGCCTAGCGTGCCCAGCGTGTCGGACGTCGGGCCGGGCCGGAGCGCGACGTACGGCACGGGCATGACTGCCGCGGCCAGGCCCAGGAGGAGGATCAGGAGGCTCGCGACGACCAGAGTGGCAGCACGGCGGGACATGCCCGGAAGCCTACGCGGTCGACCGAGGCCGCCGTCCCCGGGTCTTGCGGCGCGGCCGCTCCATGGCGTCACGGAACCGCTGGAAGTGTTCGATCTCCTCGAACGACCTCCGTACACGTGGCCTGCGTCCCCGCAGGGTCATCAGGGCCCCCGTCAGCAGGGCCACGGCCACCGGGATGGCCCACCACGCCAGAATGGACATGCGCGTCACCTCGGTACGAAGCGTTATACCCAGGGTAACCTGCATGCTCCGCCGCAGGTCAGTCTGTGCCCACCCATTCTTCGTCCCCATCCGTGAAGCGCTGATGCTTCCAGATGGGAACCTCCGCCTTGAGGTCGTCGATCAGCTTCCGGCAGGCCGCGAACGCCTCCGCGCGGTGCGGACAGGCGGCGGCCACGACGACGGCCAGATCGCCGATCTCCAGGTCGCCGACCCGGTGCGTCGCCGCGAGCGCGCGTACGGGGAACTCCGCGGCGACCTTCTCCAGGACCGTGCGCAGCGCCTCGACGGCGGTCGGATGCGCGGAGTACGACAGCCGCGCCACCGCGCGCCGGTGATCCTCATCGCGCACGGTCCCGACGAACAGCGCCGTGCCGCCCGCACCGGGGTCGGTGACGGCGGCGAGCACCTCGTCCACGGAGAGCGCGGTGTCACGGATTTCGGCCAAGCGGATCACGTCCACGGACGAACGGTACCCGCTGGCCGGAAGTCGCCCCTGGTCAGCATCGACGGGAGTTACGAGGCATAGGCGGGCCTGTCGGTGGCATCCGCGAGGTGTTCCGGCCGTCGGCCATCGCACCCGCGAAGCTCGAAACCGCTCCCGCGCGACGGCCGTCTCGGCCGCACCCCGCCGACGCGGCAACGGCCGGACCGAGGCCGCCGCGCGCCGCCGAGACCAGCCACGCCACTCGCGCCGGCCGCCGTTGAGACTAGCTGCGGCGCTTGCGGCGTGCGCGCCGCACGATCGCGGCGGTGCCGATGACGGCGACGGTCGCACCCGCGGCGGTGGCCATCGTGGCCTCCTTCCGGGCCAGCCTGCGGCCGACCACGGCGTGCCGTCCGGAGACCTCCTCGAGCAGCGCGGCCAGCGCATCGGCGTTGTCGTGCGCCGGTTTCCAGCCGGCCTGGCGCAGTGTGGCGCAGTCCGCGACCCAGGGATAGACCACATAGTGCAGGTCGGTGGCCGGCGCCGGCGTCACGCCGATGCGGTGCAGCCGCTGCGCGGTGCCGAAGGTGATCGCGGCCGGGAGTTCGAAGCGCCGCCGCCCGGTGATCTGCTCGACCTCGTCCTGGTCCAGCCAGCCTTCGCTGCCGACCGCGATCCGGCCGGAGATCTCCCCGGTGATGGCGAGTTCGAGGGCGCTGACCAGGTCGTCGACGTGGCAGAACTGCCAGCGCGGCTCGCAGCCTTTGACCGTGAGCAGCCGCGGCGCCTCGAAGTGACGGGTCACCACCGTGTCGATCCCGGGGCCGACGAGGGCGGCGGGCCGCAGGACCGTGACGGTCATGCCGGGATGCGCCACCGGCGCCATCTTCGCGAGCTCCTCGATCTCCAGGAAGTCGCCGACGACGCCGTCGTCGGGCTCGGCCGCGAGCGGGGAGTCCTCCGGGATCGGCACCGGGTTGTCCGCCTGCGCGCCGTACACCATCGCGCTGGTCATGACGATCACCTTGCGGACCCGTACCGCCGCCGCCGCGGTGATGACGGTCTGCGCGCCGCGGACGTTGTACGCCCGCCGCTCCCGGTGATCGGTGTCCGGGGACAGGTCCATGTCGAGGTGGACGATCACGTCCACGTCGGAGATGCGGCTGGTGAGCTGCGGGTCGCGGACGTCGACCACGCGCCATGTGATCCCCGACACGTCCCCGCGGTGGTCGTCGAGGCCGACGACCTTCCTGATGTCCCCCGAGTCCGCCAGCCGGGCGACCAGGGCACGACCGATGCCGTCGGCCGCCCCCGTGACGGCGACGACCGGGCCCGTGCTACGCCGTGGGCGAACCTCTCGTGTACTCAAGTCGAGTGAGTCCTCCTAACGCACGCCCCCGGCCGTCGACCGGCTAACGTGAAGGTTGTGACCTATTCATCCTGCCTGAGGTCGAGCCTGTGAGCGACATCCCCTTCGGGTTCAACCGCCCGGACGAGCCCGGCGATGAGAACAAGCCCGGTAACGAGGGGCCTTTCGGCCCGGGCGGCATGCAGGATTTCGCCGCCATGCTCCACCAGTTCGCCGACATGCTGGCCGGCCAGTCCGCGAGCACTGGCCCGCTGAACTGGGACCTGGCCAAGGACGTCGCCCGGCACACCGTCGTCGAGCGCGGCGACCCCTCGGTGGTCGACGCCGAGCGGCGGGCGGTCGTCGAGGCGCTCCGGCTGGCCGACCTGTGGCTGGACGAGGCGACGACGCTCCCTGCGGGGATCCGTAACCCGCAGGCGTGGAGCCGGTCGGAGTGGATCGAGAACACCCTCCCCGTGTGGTCGAAGGTCTGCGACCCGATCGCGGCGCGGATGGTCGACTCCATGGGTGAGGCGATGCCCGAGGAGATGAAGGCCGTCGCCGGCCCGCTCGTCGGGATGATGCGGCAGATGTCGGGCGCGATGGTCGGCGGGCAGGCCGGGCAGGCGCTGGGCGCGCTGGCGCTGGAGGTCGTCGGCTCCGCCGACGTCGGGCTGCCGCTGGCGCCCGAGGGCGTCGGCGCGCTGCTGCCGGCCGGGGTGACCGCGTTCGGTGAGGGCCTGGAGGTCAGCGCCGACGAGGTGCGCGTCTACCTGGCGCTGCGCGAGGCCGCCCATCAGCGGCTGTTCGGGCACGTCCCGTGGCTGCGCGCCCACTTGCTCGGCGCGGTCGAGGACTACGCGCGCGGCATCACCGTGGACCTGTCCAAGATCGAGGAGGCCATCGCCGGGGCGGACCTGACCAACCCGGAGGCGCTGCAGGAGGCCCTCGGCGGGGAGCTGGCGCTCACGCCGGAGGAGACGCCGCAGCAGAAGGCCGCGCTGGCCCGGCTGGAGACCGCGCTGGCCCTGGTCGAGGGCTGGGTCGGAACCGTCGTCGCGGCCGCCGCCGATGGTCGGCTGCCGTCCGCGGTCAAGCTCGGCGAGGCGGTGCGCCGCCGACGCGCGACCGGTGGCCCCGCCGAGCGCACCTTCGCCACGCTGGTCGGCCTCGAACTCCGGCCCCGGCGGCTGCGGGAGGCCGCCGCGCTGTGGGCCGCCCTGGGCGAGGCCCGCGGCAACGATGGACGCGACGCCGTCTGGGCGCACCCGGACCTGCTGCCCACCACCGACGACCTGGAGAACCCCGAGGCGTTCGTCGAGGGCACGGGCGCCGACCTGGACATCTCGCAGTTCACCGAGCCGAAGGACGAGTCCGGCGACGACGAGCCCGGCCCCCGCGACTGACCACGCCCCCGCAGCAGACGGCGTCGGCGCGGCCGCGCCGGTGAGGTGACGATGACACTGCACGCCGACGCCGTACGCGCGCTGTCGGACTGGAACGCGCCCGACGCCGCGCAGGACCTGCTGCGGCACGACTTCCTCGCGCACCTGTCGGCGCACGAGAACGCCATGTTCCGCGAATGCGTGCCCGGTCACCTGACGGCCAGCGCGGTCGTCCTCGACCCGCCCGGAGAGCGGGTCCTGCTCACGCTGCATCCCAAGGCGGGCATGTGGCTGCAACTGGGCGGCCACTGCGAACCGCACGACGCCACGCTCGCGGGCGCGGCGCTGCGCGAGGCCACCGAGGAGTCCGGCATCGACGGGCTGCGCCTGCTGCCCGAGCCGCTCCACCTCGACCGGCACCGCGTCTGGTGCCACGGCGGGTCGTACCACCTGGACGTCCAGTACGTCGCCGTCGCCCCGGACGGCGCCCGGGAGCAGATCAGCGAGGAGTCCGCGGACCTGCGCTGGTTCCCGATCGACGGCCTCCCCGAGGACACCGACGAGGTGGTGCGCCGCCTGGTCACCCGCGCCCGCCGACGACAGCCCGCTCCCTAAGGCCGCCAGTGGCACGCCGGTCCTCCTGAATCCGCCGCGCCGCGTCGGCGGCGGTCGGGGCTCAGGTGATCCGTACGGGCCCGGCCGAACCCGGAGTCCAGCGACTCTCGACCCTGCGGAGAGGGCGTGGCGGGACGCTCAGGGGCGGGATCGCGACCGGAGGGCCCGCATGCGAGAAGACGACGTCCAGAGATCGGCGCTGCGAAGGCTGCTGCGCTCCCTCCACCTCGGCCTGGTCTACATGGGCGCCGGCACGTGGCCGTGCCCCGAGGTGTACGACGCCCTGCGATCGAACGCCGGCCGGGATCGGCGCCGGGCGCCCGAGCGGATCACCCCGTACGACGATCTCCCGGACGAGGAACGCCGTCTCCTGCTGCGGTTCGAGGCCCAGTTCAAGCACGAGAACGAGAGATAGATCCCGCGCGCGCCCGGCTGAGATGGCTTGTGCCGAGGATTTCGGTGGTCGGTGCGACGGAAATCCGGGGCGCAGAGTGACGATCACGCCGCAGGGACGGGGCCGCATCAGCCGTGCGAAGATCTACCAAGACCCTTTCGAGCGGTGGTGAAGTCGTGACGCGCCTGGTCCTGTCCTCCAAGATCCTCGACGGTCTCGACTTCGGCGCGCCGTCGGCCGAGCGTGACATCGGGCGTGGCCTGGACAAGTGCTTCGTCGAGTCGGCCACGTACAACCGCGTCCACTCGGGCGCCAAGACCGTGCTCCTCGGCAACCGCGGATCCGGCAAGAGCGCCATCTTCCAGGTGCTCGCCAAGCGCGAGCGCACCGCGGGCAACCGCGTGATCGAGCTGTCCCCGGAGGACTACTCGTACGAGCTGCTCAGCTCCACGATGGCCGCCGAGAACGCCGGGTCCTGGGCGAAGCACGGCGCGTACGCCGCCGCCTGGAAGTACCTGCTCTACGTCCTGGTCATGAAGGAGGTCGCCCGGAAGGGCATGCGGCTGGCGAAGGGCGGGGGCGCCGAGATCAACGGATACATCCGCAACAACCATGCCAACGTCCAGATGGGCCGGCTGTCCGTCCTGGTCTCGTACCTCAAGCGGCTGGAGAACATCAAGCTCGGCCCGATCGAGGCGGGTGCGAAGACCCGGGAGCTGGACCGGCTGTACAAGCTCGAGGAGATCCACTCCCTGCTGCCCGCCCTCCGGAAGGTCCTCGACCGGCAGCGCGTCACGATCGTCGTCGACGAGCTCGACCGCGGCTGGGACTCCTCCGAGGACGCCAAGGCGTTCGTGGCCGGGCTGTTCCAGGCGTGCGTGTCCGTCAACGCGCTGCACGGCAACCTGTCGGTGTACGTCTCGCTGCGGCGGGAGCTGTACGACGACATCCCGGCCCTGTACGAGGACGCGCAGAAGTACCGGGACCTGCTGGAGACGATCCGGTGGAGCGAGGACTCCCTCCTCGAGCTCATCGCCAAGCGCATCCGGTACTCCGCGCGGGAGATGGGCTACGACACCCAGGTTCTCGACCGCGCCGACGATCTGACCTGCTGGAACGCCGTGTTCGCGCCGGCTCCCGGTGGGCCCGTGGACGGTTCCTTCCGGTACGTGGTCGACCGCACCCTCTACCGGCCGCGCGAGATCATCGAGTTCTGCACGACCGTGCTCGAGGAGGCGCGGGACCGTGCCCCCGCCCTTCCGCTGCCGTTCGAGGCGGTCCGGTGGGCGGAGCGCGGCTACTCCGAGGAGCGGACCAAGGACATCGCCGCGGAGTACCGCTTCCAGTACCCCGGCCTGCTCGGTGTGTTCGAGGTGTTCCGCGGCCGGGACCACACGTTCGACCGGGAGGACCTCCAACTGCTCTGCCTGGAACTGGTGCTCGGTGAGATCCCGACGAACGGCACCTCCTCCTGGCTGCCCGTCCGCGACCCGGACGGCCTGATCGAGATCCTCTGGCAGACGGGCTTCCTCACCGCCCGGCCCATCGGGGAGGCCGATCCGGTGGGCGGCGGCCCGGGGGCGTTCATCGGCATGCACCAGGTGCAGCACCTGAACCTCGCGGCGGTCCAGCGGTTCCAGGTCCACCCGATGTTCCGCGCCTACCTGGGGATGCGCACCGAATAGGAGGACGATGTACGACATCGCGCAGCCGTACGGACCCCTGATCGAGACCACCCTGCGGGTGATCACCTGGAACGTCTGGGGCCGGTTCGGGCCCTGGGAGCGACGCGAAGGAGCGATCCGCGAGACCCTGGCCCGGCATGACGCGGACGTCGTCACGCTGGTCGAGGCGTGGGGCGGGCAGGAGCAGCGGTTCGGGATGCCGCACCACGTGTTCGCCGGGGACGTCGTCAGCAACGGCGCGACCTCCGGGATCGCGGTGCTGTCGCGATGGCCGATCACGCGGCACGAGTGGGTACGGCTGTCCGGCTGGGGAGACACCGGCGGCGACCTGCTGTTCACCGAGCTCGACGGTCCGCGCGGCCCGGTGCAGCTCTTCCTCGCCGCCCTCGCCTGGCGGCTGGAGCACAGCGCCGAGCGCCAGAAGCAGGTACGGGAGATCGGCGCCTACATCGCCGAGCGGCAGAGCCGCCGGCACCCGACGATCCTGTGCGGCGACTTCAACGCCGACCCCGACAGCGACGAGATCCGGATGCTGACCGGCAAGGCCGAACCGGCGGCGCGGGACCTGGTGTTCTACGACGCCTGGGCCACGGCCGGGACGGGCGGACCCGGCCATACATGGGCGAACACCAACTCCTGGGCGGTCCCCGTGCTGTGGCCGAACCGCCGGATCGACCACATCCTCTCCGCCTGGCCCCGCCGCGGCGGCGCCGGCCACCCCGTCCACTGCGAGGTCATCGGCACCGACCCGATCGACGGCGTTCTGGCGTCGGACCACTACGGCGTCCTCGCCGACCTCCGCTACTGACCCCGGCGGCCTGAGATCACTGGCGATCGGTGATCCAAGGCGGCAGTAGACACCAGTGATCAGCGACTCTGGGCTCGCGGACACGCGACCGCGGGTGGGGCGTTCGGCCTGGCCTCGACGGCGGATGTCACAGCCGGGCGGGCTGTCTCGTCTCGGGTCGCAGTGACGGGTTCTGAGCCGGAGGTGAGGGTCATGCAGGTGTTCGTGGCGGGCGGCACGGGGGTTCTGGGGCGGCGGCTGGTGCCGCGGTTGGTGGCTCGCGGGCACCAGGTGACGGCCACGACGACGAGCGCGGCCAAGCTGGATCTGCTGCGGCGGTTGGGCGCGGACGGCGTCGTGATGGACGGGCTGGACGCGATGTCGGTCGGCGAGGCGGTGGCCAAGGCCCGGCCGGACGTGATCGTGCACCAGATGACCGCGATCTCCGTGGCGCACGCCGGCAAGCCGGACATGAAGCACATGGACCGGTGGTTCGCCGGCACCAACCGGTTGCGTACCGCGGGGACGGACCACCTGCTGGCCGCCGCCGAGGCGACCGGGGTGACCGGCTTCGTCGCGCAGGGCTACGCCGCCTGGAACGGTCTCCGCGAGGGCGGATGGGTGAAGACCGAGCAGGACGGGCTGGACCCGATGACGGGGACGCCGGCGGAACCGGGGATGGCGGCGCTCGGCCACGTCGAGGACGCGGTCGGCAAGGCGGGCGGCGCCGTCCTGCGCTACGGCTGGTTCTACGGGCCGGGTGCCACCGAGGACCTGGTCGAGCCCGTGCGAAAGCGGCAGTTTCCGGTCGTCGGGAGCGGCGCCGGCCACTGCTCGTGGGTGCATCTGGACGACGCGGCGAGCGCCACGGTCCTGGCCGTGGAGCAGCAGGCCCACGGGGTGTTCAACATCGTCGACGACGAACCGGCCCCGGCCGCCGAGTGGCTTCCGTACCTGGCCGCGTCCGCGGGGGCGAAGCGGCCGATGCGGGTCCCCGCCTGGGTGGCCCGGCCACTGGCCGGGGACGTGGCGGTGACGATGATGACCGAGGGGCGCGGCTTCTCCAACGCCAAGGCCAAGCGGGAGCTCGGCTGGCAGCCGAGCTACCCCTCATGGCGGCATGGCTTCGCGAAAGAGCTGGCATGACGCGCGCCGAGGAGTTCCAGGAACTGCGGCCGCTGCTGTTCTCGATCGCCTACCGCATCCTCGGCAGCGTGGGGGAGGCCGAGGACGCGGTCCAGGAGACCTGGCTGCGTTACGCGGCCTCCCCGACACAACCCACGTCGACCAAGTCCTTCCTGTCGGCCGTGGTAACCCGGATCTCGATCGACGTGCTGCGCTCCGCCCGGGTCCGGCGGGAGGAGTACACCGGGCCGTGGTTCCCCGAACCGCTGCTCAGCGACCCCTACCAGGACCCGGAGCGCTCGGCTGAGCTGGCCGACTCGGTGTCGATGGCGGCCCTGTTGCTGCTGGAGCGGCTCAGCCCGCTCGAACGCGCGGTCTTCGTACTACGCGAGGTGTTCGGATTCGACTTCCCGGAGATCGCCTCGGCGGTGGGCCGGTCGGAGGTGGCGTGCCGGCAACTCGTGGTACGGGCGCGCCGCCACATGGACGCGGGCCGGCCCCGGTTCCAGGCCGACCGCAAGGAGCGCGAGCAACTCGCCGAGCGGTTCTTCGTCGCCTTCGCCGAAGGCGACGTCGACGGACTGACCGAGTTGCTCGCCGCCGACGTTCGCATGATCGGCGACAGCGGCGGCAAGGCGCCCCGCTGGGGCGCGGGCGTCTCCGGCGCCGCCAACGTGGCCCGGGTGCTCACCGCGCTCCTGGCGCCGTTCGTCCGGATCGGCGGCGTCGTGGAACCACACCAGGTGAACGGCCAGCCGGGCGCGATCTTCCGCGACCGGGACGGCAAGGTCGTCAACACCTGGACCCTCGACATCCTCGACGGACGCATCCAGACGATCCGCACGGTGGTCAACCCCGACAAGCTCGGACACGTGGGCCCGGTGGCCGACGCCTGGGCGGTCGTCCGCGAGACGACCCGGATTCGCCGGCTCACGGACTGACCGCGAGCGGCGGCGGCGCTCCGGACTCGGCGCGCCGCCGGCCGGGAAGCCCCACCGCGGGCATTCACCGCATCGAACTCTCTTGGACAGGAGCTTTGCCATGACCGAGGACACCGCGCACCAGCAGGTCGCGCTGATCACCGGGGCGAACAAGGGCATCGGCCGCGCGACCGCCGAGCAGCTCGCCGCGCTGGGCATGACGGTCCTGGTCGGCGCCAGGGACCCGCGGCGCGGCGAGGAGGCCGCCACGGCCCTGCGCGCGGCGGGCGGCGACGCGCACGCGATCACCCTCGACGTCACCGACCCGGCCACCGTCCAGGAGGCCGCGAGGCTGGTAGAGGAGCGCTGCGGCCACCTGGACGCGCTGGTCAACAACGCCGGTATCACCGGCTCCGGGCAGGTCGCGCCCGAAGACGCCCTCGATCAGATCCCCAGCTCCGTCGACCTGGACATGGTCCGGGCGGTGTTCGAGACCAACGTCTTCGGGGTGATCACGGTGACCAACGCCATGCTCCCGCTCCTGCGGCGGTCGCCGGCGCCGCGCATCGTCAACGTCAGCAGCGCCGCCGCATCGCTGGCCATCGCCGCGGACCCGGACGGCCCGCTGGCGGATCTGCCGACGTCGGCCGCGTACACCCCGTCCAAGACCGCGCTGAACGCGCTGACCGTGCAGTACGCCAATGAGCTGCGCAAGGACGGCATCTTCGTCAACGCCGCCGCCCCTGGCTACGTCGACACCGACATGAACGACCACAAGGGCCACCTCACTCCCGGGCAGGGCGCCGCGATCGTGGTGCGCCTGGCCACGCTCAGCGCGGACGGGCCGACCGGCGGGTTCTTCAGCGAGAACGGCCCGCTGCCCTGGTAGCGGACGATCGCGAAGCCGCCGAGCAGCGGCGTGTGAAAGCAGGACGGCCCCGGTGCCCGGAAGGCCGTCCGAGGCGCCGATGGAGGCGCTAGGCGATCTGGTGGCCGTCCGCAAAGTCGGTTGAGTGGGACAGCTCCTCCCAGGTGTCCAGGTCCTTGTCCAGGTCCGCTCGTGCCGCGCGTACGAGGCGCAACGCGTCGGAGCCGAGCACCAGATGGGCGGGCGGGTCGGGCTCGTCGAGGATGCGCAGGACGGCCGCCGCCGCCTTATCGGGGTCGCCGAGCTGGTTCCCGCTGGCCGCCTGCCGGGCCGCGCGGATCGGCTTGAAGATCTCGTCGTAGTCGGGAATGCTGCGCGGCACGCGGATCATCGAGCGTCCGGCCCAGTCGGTGCGGAAGGACCCGGGTTCGATGGCGGTGACATGGATGCCGAACCCGATGACCTCCTTGCCGACCGCTTCGAGGATGCCTTCGAGCGCGTACTTGCTGCCGCAGTACGCCGAGACGCCGGGGAAGCCGGCCAGGCCGCCCATCGAGGTCACGGCGAGGATGTGCCCGCGTCGGCGCTCGCGCATGTACGGCAGGACTGCCCGTACGGTGGCGGCGGCGCCGAACACGTTGACCTCGAACTGGGCGCGGAGCTCGCTCAGCGGCGTCTCCTCGAAGGTCCCCTCCACGCCGTAGCCGGCGTTGGCGATCAGTACGTCGATGGTGCCGACGGAGGCCTCCACGTCCTCCACCACGGAGTGGACCGCAGCCTCGTCGGTGACGTCGAGGAGGCGTGCGTGGGCGCGTTCGGGACTCAGGGCCGCGAACTCTTCCGCATCGGCCTGCTTGCGCACCGTCCCGACGACGGTGTGACCGGCCCGGAGGGCGCCGGAGGCGAAGGCGCGCCCCAGACCGCTACTGACCCCGGTGATCAGGAATGTCTTGTCCATGACCCTCACTCTACACAACGTTGAATTTTCTCTGCACTACGCAGATTACGGTAGTCTTTCGATGGTCAGGGAGGAGACAATGAGCAGGCGAGCTGGCGTTCCGAGCAAGGGGGACCGGCGGGAGCAGGCGCTCCTCGACGCGGCGGAGGTACTCCTTGAACAGACCGGCCTGGAGCGGATGACGGTCGATGCGATCGCCCGGGGGGCCGGCATCTCCCGCGGATCGATGTACTTCTACTTCGGCTCCAAGCACGAGGTGCTCGCGGCGCTGGTCCGCCGCACGATGGCCGAGATCCGCAAGGAGGCATCGATCACCGCCGACGACCTGGCGTCCTCGCCGGTCGTCGCCATGGAGCGGGCGGTCAAGAGCGTCGAGAAGATGTGGCGCGACCACGGCACGGTGATGCGCGCCGCCGTCGAGTACGGCACCGTCCACTCTGACATCGGCACCGCGTGGGACGAGACCGTGGAGCTGTTCGCCGCGACGATGCGCGGCGTCCTCGCACGTGCGGGCGTGCCCGACGGGGACGGGCCGCAGGAGGCCACGGCCCTGGCCCGCGCCCTGTGCTGGATGACCGAGCGGACCTTCTACCAGGTTTCCCGCTCCTCCGATGATCAGTTGGCACGGGCCGTCGAGACGTCCATCGAGGTCTGGCGCCGGATCATGACGGCTACCGCGCCTCCGGAGGGCTGAGCCGGAGGCGCGGGCGCCGATTCCGGTTGGCTCAGTCGGGCCGGAAGGTCATCAAAAGGGGAGGCGGGAGGTCCAGTCGAGCAGGTGCGGCAGATCCGCGTCCCCACCACTCGGTGACGGGCGGGACGCCTCTCCGCCTCCTCCGGAGTCGGCGCGTACCGGCCGGGCGCCGGTCATGCGGGCGCTGGCGGCGATGTTCTCGTCCGTCCGCGGCCGCCGCAGCCCCTCGTACGCCGTCAGCGCCGCGTCGATCGTGCCGGCGTCGCGCAGCGCCTTGGCCAGCACGACCGCGTCCTCCATCGCCATCGAGGCGCCCTGACCGGTCGCGGGCGACGCGGCGTGGGCGGCGTCGCCGATGATCAGCATTCTGCGGGTGTGCCACGGTCCGACGGCCGGGAGGTCGTGGGCGTTGGTCGCCATGAGCCGGTCACCGGTCGCCGCGACGATGTCCGCGGCAGGCGTGGCGTCCGGGTGCAGGAGCGGAAGGAGCTCCGCCTTCCAGCGCTCGGCCGTGCCCGCCGCGATCTCCTCGGCCGGCAGCTCCGCACCCGTGACCCGGGCGAACCAGTAGGTGGTCCCGTTCGGCGACACCGCGTACCCGAACGCGGCCTCGCTCCCCCGCACCATCTCGAACGTTCCCGGCCGCTCCGCGCGCGGCGCCTCGGCGGCGTACCCGTAGAAGACGCGCTGACCCGCGTAACGGCGCGGCGCGGCGGCCGGATCGATCAGTCTTCGCAGGGTGGAGTTCAGCCCGTCGGCGCCGATCAGCAGATCGCCACGGGCGGTGCCGCCGTCACCGAACCGCGCGGTGACGCCGGTGGCGTCCTCGGCCGCGGCGACCAGCCGCTTCCCGTGCCGGATCGGGATCCCCCGGCGCAGCGCCTCGGCGCGCAGCACCGCACAGAGCTCCGCGCGGAGCAGGCAGCGGTAACGGGTCAGGGGATCGTCGTGCCCGCCCAGCGGCCGGACGGCGATCTCGGCTCCCGTGCCGTCGGTCAGGCGCAGAGCGGTGAGCGGGAACCCGGCCTCGGCGACCGGCCGGGCGGCGTCGAGCTGCGCCAGGGCGACCATCCCGTTGCTCGCCAGCGTGAGGAACGCGCCGATGTCCGCGTCGGCGACCGGATGCGCCTCGTACACAGTGACCTCGAACCCGGCCTTGCCGAGGGCCAGCGCCGCCGTCAGCCCGCCGACGCCCCCGCCGGCGATCACGATCGATGTCATCCCCATATCTCCGTCCCCGCCCGACCACTCCCGCACATTACTCAGACGACGAGGCCCCGGCCGGTGATCAGGGGAAGGTCGAGGGCGGTGAGGAGGCCCGGGGCGGCCTGGACGACCGTCGGGACGGCGTTGACGAGGCGCATCGCGGTGGCCTTGAGGCCGGCCGTGTTGTGGTCGCCGTCGGTGCCGAGAAGTTGCAGGTCGACGGTGTAGTTCGGCTCGCCGCGCACCTCGACGCGGTAGCAGCCCTTGCCCGCCGGCCGCGGCCAGTCGGGGGCCAGGTCGTCGCGCAGCCGGGTGACGTGTTCCAGCACGATGACCGGGCGACCGCCGCGCATCCCGCGCAGCTCGAAGCGCAGCGCGGCGGCGGTGCCCTTCTCGATCCGGCCGGCGTCGACGTCGAACGCCTCCGGGGCGGGCAGACGGGTGTGCCACTCCTCCAGGCCGTCCAGCTCGACGTCGAGACCGGCGGCGAGCTGGCGGACGACGCTGCCCCAGGCGAGGGACAGCACGCCCGGCTGGAGCAGCATCGGCACGTCGTCCATCGGGCGGCCGAAGCCCATGATGTCGAAGAGCACGGTGGCCTGGTCGTACGTCGCGTAGTTGAGGATCTCCAGGCAGCGCACCTCGGTGATGCGCTCGCTGATGCTCGTGACGGTGAGCGGCAGCCAGTCGTTGGCGAAGCCGGGGTCGACGCCGTTCACCCAGATCGAGACGCCGCCGTCGAGGGCGGCCTGCCGGATCGGCGAACCCATGGCCTCGTCGGGGAACTGCAGGAAGACGGGACTGGACGAGACGACGTTGACGCCCGCGCGGAGGACGCGCTGCAGGTCGTCGAGGGCCTCGGCGAGCCGTACGTCGGCCATGGACGTGTAGACGACGCAGTCGGGCCGGAGGGCGAGGACGGCGTCGGCGTCGTTCGTGGCGGTCACGCCGAGCGGGCCGATCCCGGCCAGCTCTCCGGCGTCCTTGCCCACTTTGGCCGGGTTGGAGACCCAGACTCCCGCGAGTTCCAGGTCGGGGCGGGCGGTGACGCCGATCAACGCGTTACGGCCGACGTTCCCGGTACCCCACAGCACCACGCGATACGTCATCCGGCCACTCCTTCTCTACAGGTCGGGCAGGCCGAGGTCCAGGGTCGGCTGGTCGGTGCCGCCGTCGACCTCGAGGACGCGGCCGGTGACGAACGCGCCCGCGGGCGAGGCGAGGTAGAGCACGGCCGCGGCGATGTCCTTTGGGTCGCCGATGCGACCGAGCGGGGTGTTGTTCTCCACGGTCGTCCGCAGCTCGTCGTTGCCGGTCACGATCTCCAGTGCGGACGTGGCGACCGCGCCGGCGGCGATCCCGTTGACGCGGATCCGCGGCGCCAGGTCACGCGCCGCCATCCGGGTGTAGTGCGCCAGCGCCGCCTTGACCGTGCCGTACGCCAGGAAGCCGCGGCCGGTGACGCGGCCCATCACCGAGGAGATGTTGACGACGGCGCCCTCGGTCATGTGCGGCACGGCCGCGCGGGTCAGGGCGTGCGCGATGCCGACATTGAAGTGGAACGCCTCGGCCAGGAACTCGTCGGTCGTGTCGAGGAACGCCTGCGGCAGGGTGCCGCCGACGTTGTTCACCACCACGTCGATCCGGCCGAACGCCTCGGCCGCCGTCGCGGCCAGCCCGGCGGCGGCCGTCAGGTCGGTGAGATCGGCGGGCACGACGACCGCCCGCCGCCCGGCGTCCTCGATCTCGCGGGCGACCTTGCGGAGCTGGTCCTCGCTGCGGGCGGAGACGAGCACGTCGGCGCCGGCCTGGGCGAGCGCGACCGCGGTCGCGGCCCCGATCCCGCGTCCGGCGCCCGTCACGATCGCGGCCCGGTCGGTCAGTCGGAAACGATCGAGGATCACGACGCGAGCCTAAGCAGAACTAGAACCCGTTTCAATACCAAAATCTTGCCAAGACGGCATCTTTTCCAATTCGGCAAGATTAGCTACGCTGACCGCATGGTCGATGGCGAAGGGGCTCCCCTGGGGCTGCGGGAACGGAAGAAGCGGGAGACGCGTGCGGCGTTGAGCTGGGCGACGATCCGCCTGAGCGTCGAGCGCGGCTGGGACGCGGTGACGATCGAGGACATCACCGCCGAGGCGAACGTCTCCGTCCGCACCTTCCGCAACTATTTCTCCAGCAAGGCCGAGGCGTTCACCGCCTGGCACCTCGACCGGATGCTGCGCGTCGCGGACGACCTGCGGGCCCGCCCGGCGGACGAGCCGCTGCGCGAGGCGATCACCCAGGTGGTCCGGGCGCGGTTCACTCCGGGGGCCGGCGAGGGCGGGCAGCCGCCCAGCCGGGAGTGGGTCGACGGCATCCGCCTCATGCTCACCGAGCCCGACGTGCAGGGCGAGTTCCTCAAGGCCAACATGATCATCCAAGGCGAGCTGGCCAAGGCGATCGCCGAACGGACCGGCACGGACGCGGACCGCGACGTCTACCCGGCCCTCGTCGCCGGCGTGACCGGAACGGCCGCCACGGTCGCCATCGACCACTGGCTGCGCGCCGACTCCTCCGTCCCGGTCGCCCGGTTGATGAACGAGGTGTTCGACCGTCTCTGGGCCGGCCTGCCCGTCCCCTGATCCCCTCCCTTCGACAGCCCGCGCCGCCGCGAAGCGCCGGTGGCCGCCGGGCCATCCCGTCATGCCCTTCGACAGGAGAACTCTGATGATCAACGACGTCGTCATCGCCGGCGCCGGCCCGAACGGCCTGATGCTGGCGTGCGAGCTCGGCCTCGCCGGACTGCGCCCGATCGTGCTGGAGCGGCTGCCGCAGCCGAGCACGGAGCCCCGCGCGAACGGCCTGGTCGGCCAGGTCGTGCGCGCGCTCGACCGCCGTGGCCTGTACGAGCGCCTCAGCGGGAGCGAGGAACCGCCGGTGCCCGTCCCCGGGTACGTCTTCGGCGCGCTGCCCCTGGACCTGAGCACTCTGGAGGACAACCCGATCCACCTGCTGCCGGTGCCTCAGGTCCGCATCGCGCAGGTCCTCGCGGAGCGCGCGGTCGAGCTCGGCGCGGAGATCCGGTACGGCCACGGCCTCGTCGACCTCGAGCAGGACGACGAGGCTGTCACCGCCACGATCGCGGGGCCGGACGGCTCCTACCGGATCCGCGCCCGGTACCTGGTCGGCGCGGACGGCGGACGCAGCGTGACACGGAAGCTGTCCGGCATCGGGTTCCCGGGCGTGAGCAGGGACGACAGCGTCTCCCGTACCGTGACCGCCTACCCGCCCGCCGCGTGGGTGGACCCGGCGACCGGGACCCTGGACGTCCCCGGCTACGGGGTCATTCCGCCCTTCCTGCACCACCGCACCGAGCGCGGGCTCTTCGTCTTCGCGCCGTTCCCGAGCCGGGAGCCGTTGGTCACCACGTTGGAGTGGGAGAAACCCGAGGCCGAGACCGACCCCATGACGCTGGCGGAGATGCGGGAGAGCATCAAGCGGGTGCTCGGCGTCGACATGCCGCTCGAGCCGCCGAAGGGCGACGGACCCCCCACGCTGCGCCGGTTGACCGGCGGGAACACGCGCGTGGCCGAGCGGTTCCGCGACCGGCGGGTGCTCCTGGTCGGCGACGCGGCGCACGTGCACTCCTCCATCGGCGGGCCGGGGCTCAACCTCGGTCTGCAGGACACCGTGAACCTCGGCTGGAAGCTCGCCGCCGAGCTCCGCGGGCAGGCCCCGGCGGGGCTGCTCGACACGTACGAGACCGAACGGCGGCCCGCCGCCGAGCGCGTCGTCATGCACACGCAGGCGCAGTCCACGCTGATCGCCCCCGGCAGTGCGGTCACCGCGCTGCGCGAGCTGTTCGGCGAGCTGCTCCGCGACCCGGCCAACGTGAAGCGCGTCGCGGAGATGATGGCCGGCGCGGACCTCCGCTACGACATGGGCGTACGCGACGCGCACCCCCTCGTCGGACGGTGGGCGCCGGACCTGACGCTGCGCACGGCCACGGGGACGGTGCGGCTGGCGGAGCTGGCCCGATCCGGGCGGCCCATGCTGCTGGACCTGACCGAGGACGCCTCCCTCGGGCAGGCGGTGTCCGCCGACCGGATCGACATCGTCACCGCGCGCGCGGACGGTCCCGAGCCGCCGGCCACCGCCCTGCTCCTGCGGCCGGACTGCTACGTCGCCTGGGCGTCGGCCGCCGCCCGCCCGGACGCCGCCGAACTGGACGGACTGCGCGCGGCCGTACGGCGCTGGTTCGGCTGATCAGTACGGCGAGCCGCCCGCGGTCAGCTCGGTCAGGTGCTCGACGAGCAGGTCGCGGAAGACGCGGAACTCGCGGAGGTCCGGCCCGAACACCTCGGTGATCCCCAGGAGCGCGTCGACCACCTCGTCCGGCCGGCCCGCCCGGGAGACGGCCATGCGCAGGTGGTCGGCGAGCGGGTCGTCGAGCTCCTTCGCGGTCCAGACGTGCCGCATCCACGCCGCGACGGCCAGCGCGGCCCAGCGAGGCTCGGCACCGGCCGCGAGGCGGTCGCGGACGACGCCGAGCAGCCGCTGCGGGAGCTTCTGCGAGCCGTCCATCGCGATCTGCGCGGTCCGGTGCCGCAGCGCCGGGTTGGCGAACCGGGTGAGCAGCGACGTCTTGTACTCCTCCAGGTCGAAGCCGGCCGGCACGGTGAGGGTCGGGGTGGCGTCCTCGTCCATGTAGCGGCGCACGGCGTCGCCCAGCGCGTCCACCGCCTCGGCGACGTACTCGAACCGCGAGCCGAGGTAGGCCAGCATCGAGTGGGAGCCGTTGAGCAGCCGGAGCTTCATCAGCTCGTACGGCGCGACGTCGCCGGTGAAGATCGCGCCGGCCTTGTCCCAGGCGGGACGGCCCGCCGCGAAGGAGTCCTCGATCACCCACTGCGTGAACGGCTCGGTCACGACGACGCCGTGGTCGCGGACGCCGAGCAGGCGCTCGGCCTCGTCCAGGTCCGCAGGCGTGGTCGCGGGCACGATCCGGTCGACCATCGTCGCCGGGAACGCCGTGGCACAGGTGATCTTCACGCCCGCGCGCTCGGCGTACTCCTCGACCAGGCCGCGCAGCGTCGCACCGTTGGCGGTCAGGTTGTCGCAGCACAGGACGGTCACCGGCGCCTCCCGCCGGGACAGGCCCCGGACGAGCCGGCCGAGCACCGTGCGCGGCTCGCGGCCGGTGAGGTCGAGGCAGATCTCCGGGTCGTCCATCCGCAGCCGCCCGGTGGCCGGGTCGTGCCGGTAGCCCTTCTCCGTCACGGTCAGCGAGACGATCCGCACGGCCGGATCGGCGATGCGCTCGACGGTCGCGTCGCCGGTGCGCACCTCCCGTACCGCGCCGATGATCCGAGCCGACACGCCCTCGGGGCCGCGTTCGAGCACGCTGTACAGCCCGTCCTGCGGAGCCAGTTGGTCGACCACGGTCGCGCTGCGCTGGGTGATCCCGCAGATCCCCCAGCCGTCACCGGCGTCCTCGGTGTAGACCGCCTGGTGCGCCCGGTGGAACGCGCCGATGCCCAGGTGCACGATCCCCACCGACGACGGCACCGGCCGCGGCCGGGTCGTCAGGGACAGCCGCATGGTGTCCTCCCGTTGATCCGTGTTCACATGACCGCCCCGATCTGCCAGGGCGCGAAGTCGTCGTCGCCGAAGCCGAGCTCCTCGCCGGCCGTCCTGCGGCCCGAGGCGACCTCCAGCACCAGCCGGAACAGCCGTTCGCCGGTCACCGAGCCGTCGGACAGGTCGAGGTCCAGGTCCTCGGGCAGCGCCCGGTACGCCGCGCCGGTCGCGGCCAGGTTCAGGCCGGGCGCCGGGCGGCAGCCGTCGGCCGGCCCGCCGCCGGTCGTGCGGCACATGACGGTCGCGCCGCCCGCGACCTGCCCGGTCGCGGAGACCTCGGGCCGCCCCGGCGTGTCCATGAAGACGAGCCCGCGCTCGGTGACGGCCTCGGCATACTCGTGGACCGCGGTCAGCGGCGACGTGCCGCCCTTGGCGACCGCCTGCTCCGGCGCGGCCGGGGAGATCCCGGCGTACCGGTCCCACCAGCGGACCCGTTCGACGAGCCGCGCGCCGACCTCCGGAGAGACGGCGCGGCCCGCGAGCAGGCGCTCCGCGCCGTACAGCTGCGGCGTCCCGGCCAGGATCGCGGTCCCGCCGTGCCGTACGAGCAGGTCGACCGCCGCGCCGAGCACCGCGTTCCCGGGGCCGCCCGTGCCGGTGTCGGCCAGGCCGAGGACGAGTTCGGCGGCCGGCACCGGGACGCGCTCGACGCGGTTCGCCCCCGGCAGCAGGTCGCGGATCAGCTCGACGCCGCGTCGTACGGTCGCCGCCGTGCCGCCCATCTCCTGGATCGTCATCGTCGGCGTGCCCTCGGGCAGGTCGAACCCGGTGAGCTGGGCGACCTCGCAGCCGAGGCCGACCACGAGCAGGGCGGCGAAGTTCGGGTGCCGCGCGTAGCCGTTCAGGGTGCGCCGCAGCAGCCGGATGCCGTCGCCGTCGGCGGCCATCCCGCACCCGGTGCCGTGCGTGAGCGCCACGACGCCGTCCACGTTCGGGAACTCCTCCGCGAGGGCCGCCGACCGGCTCGCGATCATCTTCGCGACCGTCGCGGAGCAGTTCACCGACGTGAGGATGCCGAGGTGGTTACGGGTGCCGACCCGGCCGTCCGGGCGGACGATCCCCAGGAAGGACGCGCCCTCCCCCGGGTCTGCGGCATCCGCACGCCGAGCATCCATGCGATCAGCCGTTCTGCACCCAGGCGTGCTCGGGGTCGAGGTACGGGATCATCTGCCGGCCCTGCCCCGCCATGACCCACAGATAGCAGAGCGAGTAGCCGGGCGCCGCGACGACCGGGTGGTAGCCGGCCGGGATCGCCGCCACGTCGCCGTCGCGGACGGTGAAGCACTCCTCGCCCTCGCCGTCGTAGCGGAGCTGAATGCCGAAGCCGTTCTCCGGCTCCAGCTTGAACAGGTAGACCTCCTCGAGCCTGACCTCGCGGGGCGGCTCGTGGGTGTCGTGCTTGTGCGGCGGGTAGCTGGACCAGTTCCCCGGCGGGTTGATCGTCTCACCGAGCAGCAGCCGGCCGGCGGAGTCACCGGGGCCGAGGATCGTCCGGACCGTACGGGACCAGTTGCCCTCGCCGCGCTCGGCGATCTCCTGGTCGTCCGGGCCGATGATCCGCGCCTCGCCCGGCGTGCCGTCGCCCAGCGGGGCGGTCGCGATGACGATCTGCGCCGGTCCGCCGGTCGCCCGGAACGTCAGCGGGTGTCCCGGCGGGGCGTACACCGTGTGGCCGGGACCGTCGAACACACCGCTGCGGCCGCCGGCCGTGCCCAGCCCGTCGACGTCGACGACGCCCGACAGGACGACCGCGGCGACCTCCTCGTCGCGGTTCAGCTCCAGGGTCTCGCCCTCGGCCAGGTCGGCCAGGCCGAGGCCGATCAGCTCGGTGTCCTTGCCCGGGGTCAGCAGGGTCTTCAATCTCTCTCCTTGATCTGGGTGACCAGCTGGGTGGGGTTGACGAAGCGCAGTGCCGCGACGAGCAGCACCAGCATGGACAGGGTGTAGATGACCGCCATCGCGTCGATCTCCTGCTGCGCGCGGATGCCCGCGGCCGAGACCGAGTAGTACAGCGCGACGACGAGGGTCTGGCTGTCCGCCCCGGCGGTGAGGAACGTCAGCTCGAACATGCCCACCGTACGCACGAGCACGAGGATCGCGGCGGCCAGCATGCCGGGGATCAGCAGCGGGCCGAGGATCCGCGTGAAGATGACCCGGGTCTTGGCGCCGCACATGCGGGCGGCCGCCTCGATCTTCGGGTCGATCTGCTCGATGAACGGCGTCATGACGAGGATGACGAACGGCACCGCGGGCACGAGGTTGGCCAGGATGACGCCGCTCAGCCTCCCGGCCAGATGGAACTTGTAGAGCACGGTGGCCAGCGGCACGCCGTACGTGATCGGCGGGATGAGGATCGGCAGCAGGAACGCCACCATCAGCACCCGTTTGCCGGGGAAGTTCCGGCGGGCCAGCGCGTACGCGGCCGGGACGCCGACCAGAACGGAGACCACCACGACGGCGAGCGCGACCTCCAGCGTCACGGTGAGGACGCCGCCGAGGTCGAACTCCCGCCACGTCGCGCCGTACCAGTGGGTCGTCCAGCCCTTCGGCAGCCAGCCGCCGAACCACTTCCTGCCGAAGGAGTCGACGACGACCGCGCCGACGACGCCGAGCAGGATGAGCAGGAAGAAGACGACGGAGCCCCACACGATCCAGGCTCCGGGCCGTAGCGCGATCCGCCGCGGCGCCTTCTCCTCGGCCGCGGGCGGCGCTTCCATGACAGCGGTCATCCCTTGCCTCCCGTCGCTCCGCGGTACAGGCGGGCGCGCCAGCCGAGGACGAGGCCGATCACGATCAGCTCGACGGCGCCCATGATCATCGCGATGGCCGAGGCCATGGAGTAGTCGTACTGCTCGAAGGCGGCGTGGAAGGCGGCGATCGAGATCACCCGTGTCTGCCGCGCGGGCTCCCCGACCATGATCGCCGAGGGGAACACCGAGAAGGCCAGCACGAACGACAGGCAGAACGTGATGGCCAGACCCGGCGCCAGCAGCGGCAGCGTGATGTGCCGGAACCGCTGGAACCAGCCCGCCCCGAGCGTCGAGGCGGCCCGTTCCAGCGTCGGGTCGATCCCGGTCAGGTACGACAGGGTCAGCAGGAAGGCGAAGGGAAACCCGGTGATGACCAGCGAGAAGACGACGCCCCAGTAGTTGTGCGTGAGGCGCACCGGGTGGTCGACGATCCCGAGGTCCAGCAGGATCCGGTTCAGCCAGCCCGTCGGGCCCATGAAGGCCAGCAGGCCCTCCGCCGTCAGCACCGTGCCGAGCGTGATCGGCACCACGAGGATCGTGGTGATGGTCCGCTTGCCGCGGAACCTCCCGCGCATCCGGTACGCGATCGGCACCGAGGCCAGCACGTTGAACAGGGCGGCCGGCAGGCCGATCTTCAACGTCGTCCAGATCGTGTCGCGCAGGTACGGATCGGCGAAGAACAGCCGGTAGTCCGCGAACGGCCCGGTGCCGTACTTGTTCGCCGCGTCCGACCCGGCCTGCGGCTGGAACGACAGCTGCAGGCCGTACACGAACGGGTAGATGAACAGCGCGACCACGAACACGACTGCGGGCAGCAGGAGCAGCAGCGTACGGTCGAGGCCGCGTTCGGCGAGCCGGTGCCGCAGCGAGATCCGCGGCGACGCGACGGCCGGCGCCGCCACCTACGCCACCTCCTCGGGCGCCGCCGGGCTCTCCGCGGCGAACACCAGCACCCGCTCCGGCGGCACCGACACCGTCACCCGGTCGCCGGGCGCGAGGCGCGTCCCGGCCCGCAGGTGCAGGTCGACGCCGTCGTCGGTACGGGCCTGGATCGCCTGCTCGCGGCCCTGGTACTCCACGACCTCGACGGTGACCTCGGTGGCGTTCGGGCCGTCGCCGACCGTGAAGTCCTCGGGCCGGATCGCGGCGACCGCCCGCTCGCCGAGGTCGTCGCGCCGTACGCCGGTGAGCCCGCCGCCGAACCCGTCCAGCACGACGGTCTTCTCGTTGACCTGCGAGACGGGCAGCTCCAGCTCGTTGCGGTAGCCCATGAAGCCGGCGACGAACCGGTTGGCCGGCTCGGTGTAGACCTCCTCGGGCGAGCCGATCTGCTGCACCGTGCCCTTACGGAGCAGGACGAGCCGGTCGGCCAGGGAAAGCGCTTCCTCCTGGTCGTGCGTGACGTAGATGGTGGTCAGTCCCAGCGTCTGGTGGATGCGCTTGATCTCGGTGCGCATCTCCAGCCGCAGCTTCGCGTCGAGGTTCGACAGGGGCTCGTCCATCAGGACCAGCGGCGGTTCGAGGACGATCGCGCGGGCGATCGCGACCCGCTGCTGCTGGCCGCCGGACAGCTGTCCCGGGAACTTGTCCGCGTGCTCCTCCAACTGGACGAGTCCGAGGGCCTCGTCCACCCGGCGCCGCGCGTCGGCCTTGGGGACCTTGGCCATGCGCAGGCCGAAGCCGATGTTCGAGCGCACCGACATGTGCGGGAACAGCGCGTAGTTCTGGAACACCATGCCGAAGCCGCGCTGCTCCGGCTGCAGGGTGTCGATCCTCCGGTCGTCCAGGGTGATCGTGCCGCCGGTCAGCGGCAGCAGCCCGGCCAGGCAGTTCAGCGCGGTGGACTTGCCGCAGCCGGACGGGCCGAGCAGGGCGACGAACTCCCCGCCCGTGATCGTCAGGTCGAGCCCGTCCAGGGCCCGTACGCCCCCGAACGCGCGGCTCACCTGGTCGAGCCGCAGTTCCGAGATCTTGGTCGACGGCCGGCTCACTTGTGCACCTTGCCGCCACCGACGGTCCGGTCCCACTGGTCGAACGCCGTGACCTGCTGCTTGGCGGGCAGGGACGTCTCCTTGGGGAACTGGGCGATCCACCTGTCGTAGTCCGGCCGCCCGAACTGCTGGATGACCTGCTGCGACTTGGCGGGGGCCATGGAGACGGTCACGCCGTTCACCGCCGGGCCGGGGTAGAAGTAGCCGGTGTCGTACGCCTTGGCCTGCTGCTGCGGGGTGAGCATCCACTTCATGAGCTGGATGTCCGCGGAGATCACGTCGGCGGACACGCCGCTCGGGATGGTGGCGTACTGCGCGTCCGTCACCCAGTGCATGCCCTTGAGGTAGGTGACCTTGTCGCCGGCCGGCACCTGGCCGAGCGCGCGCGGGTTGATGTCCCAGCCGGTGGTGGTGGCGATCATGTCGGCCGACCCGTTGGCCAGGTTGGTCATGGTCTCGGAGGTCTTCGAGGGGTAGTAGTCGACGTACTTGCCGAGCTCCGACAGGTAGTTCCAGGTCTTGGTCCAGCCGCCCTGCGGGTCCTTGGGGTTCGAGTCACCGAGGAGGTACGGCAGGCCCATCAGGAACGTACGGCCGGGGCCGGAGTTGGCGGGCCGGGCGTACTGGAACTTCTTCGGGTGCGCCTTCGCCCAGGCGAGCAGCTCGTCGGCGGTCGTCGGCGGGTTGGGCACCTTCTGCGGGTTGTACTCGATGAGCGGGCCGGACGGGTAGTACACGAGCTCGACGCCGTGCCCCTGCGCCAGCTCCTGCATCTTGGCGGCCGGCTCCAGGTAGTTCGGGTTCCCGATGCGGCCGGAGTAGTCGTCGGTCTTGACCCACAGGTTCTGATCGACGCCCGCGGACAGGCCGTCGGTGCCGGTGAGGACGAGGCCGATCTGCACCTGACCGGCGCTCTGCTGCGCCTTGATCTTGCCGGGCAGCTCCGGGGCGGTGGCCTTCGTGTAGGTGACCTTCTTGATCACCTTGGGGTGCGTCTTGACGAACTCGTCGATCATGCCCTGGGTGAGCTGCAGGTTGCCCGCGACGTCGATGATGTTGAGAGTCACCGGGTTCTTCGGGTTGTCGGGCACCTTGTCCGGCGTGACCGCCTTGGCCCCGCCCCCCGAGTTCGGCGAACCGCACGCGCTCACCGTGAGGACGAACGCCGTCGCGAGGCACCATTTCTTACCGCGCATGAGGGATCTTCCTTCCGATCACGACCGGGCGGGAACCGTGGTCGAGGCCCGCACGATCAACTGGCAATCGAGTTCCCGGCGGAGATCCCCCGCGTCGGCGCCGGAGACGGTCAGGAGGTTCACGAGCAGGTCGACGGCCGCGCGGCCGGCCCGCTCGTTCTGCATGGCGACGGTGGTCAGCGGCGGGGTGGCCATGCCCGCCATCGGGATGTCGTCGAAGCCGACGACGCTCATCTCCTCGGGTACCGCGACGCCCCGATCGGCCAGCCGGGACATCACCCCCAGCGCCAGCAGGTCGTTGAAGGCGATGATCGCGGTGACGCCCTCGGCGATCACCAGGTCGGCCGCGTGCGGCCCGGCCTCGAAGCGCGGGGCGAACGGCCCCAGCTCCACGATCTCCATGTCGTGCCGGGCGGCCTGGCGCAGGCCGCGCCGTCGCTCCCGGTTGGACCAGGACGCCTTCGGGCCGTTCAGGAAAGCGACCCGGCGGTGTCCGAGCGCGGCGAGGTGGTCGATGGCCTGGCGCATGCCGCCCGCCGCCCCCATCAGCACCGCCGGGTTGTCGCGCACCTGGCGGTTGATGAAGACCAGCGAGGTCGTCCCGACCACGCGGTCGAGCTGGTCCTGGGTCATCCGCGACGAGCAGAGGATGACGCCGTCGACCTGCTTGGCCATGGCCTGGACGAGGGCCATCTCCTCGGTGGCGTTCTCATCGCAGTCGGCGAGGAAGACGGCGTAATCCGCCTCGCGGGCCCTGGCCTGCACGCCCTTCAGCACGGTGGGGAAGAACGGGTTGGACAGGTCGGGGACGATCACGCCGAAATTCCCGGTCTTTCCGGTGATCAGTCCACGGGCGGCGCGGTTCGGGCGGTAACCGAGCCGTTCCGCCGTCTGCAGCACGTGCTGCCGGGTCTCCTCCTTGACCAGGTCCGGAACGGTGAACGCCCGGGACACGGTCGACACCGAGACTCCCGCCTCGCGGGCTACGTCCTGGATGGTCACCGGCACCGCGGCTCCTCAAGGGTCGGCCTGGATGCATGAAACTATGCAAACGTTTGCAGAGCCGGTCAATGTAACGTGCCGGACATAAGGGTGTAACCCGCGCCGTGACCTGCCCGGTAACCCGCTCGGTGACCCGCTCAGTGACCCGCGAGCAGGGCCCGGGTGTTGTCCCAGCCCTCCAGGCCGGGGTCGAGGAGCGAGACGTCGGCGGGCGCGCGCAGCCGATGCCAGCCCGGCGCGGAGCGTACGGCGCCGGGGGTGCCGGCGGCCTTGCGCAGCCGGGCGGGGGCGTCCGGGGTGTCCAGGTCGATCCCGGACAGCCAGGCGGGCGCGGGGAGCCGGGCCGCGAGCGCGACCAGCCCGCCGCCGGCCGCCGGGCAGACGGCGACCTGCCCGCTGCCGAGGGCGCGGAAGAGCTTGCCGAGGAGCAGGGCCGGCAGATCCGGCGCGTCGGGCGCGACGACGGCGGCGTGCTCGGCGCCCAGCTCGTGCAGGGCGTGCAGCAACGCGTCGAGCCCGGTCACCCGTAGTACGGGCGTGCCCGGCCAGGTGATGGCCTCGGCGTCGGGGTCGGGGGCGGGCAGCGCGAGCACCGGCGTGACGAACTCCAGCCCGGCCACCACCTCGTAGGTGTCCTCGAGCAGGGCGAGCCGGTACTCGTCGGGATCGGTACCGGGCGGTGCCGCCCTGTCCGTCCCGGCCAGGACGGCGGCGTACCGGCGCGTCACCGCGCGCAGTCCCCGTCCAGCAGCGGCGCTCCATCCAGCAGCGGCGCTCCGTCCAGCAGCGGGTCGCCGTCCCGGCCCGGCACGTCGTCGGTGCCGAGAGGCCGTTCGCGCGGCTGATCGCCGTCCGTCAGCGGAAGCCCGGCGGTCGCGGCCACACCCTCGAGATAACCGCGGGCCCGCTCCGTCCGGGGATAGCGGTTGACCAGCTCCCAGAACGGCGGCCCGTGCCCGGGAACGAGCAGATGGGCGAGCTCGTGCAGGAGAACGTAGTCGACGACCCAGCCGGGCATCCCGCGCAACTGCGTGGACAGCCGGATCGTGCCGTCGTCGGGAGTGCACGAGCCCCAGCGGCTGCGCTGGTTGGTCACCCAGCGGACACTGGCCGGCGCGGCCCGGCCGTCGAGGTAGCGTCGCGACAGCTCCCGCGCCCGGTCGTGCAGCGCGTCGTCGCTCGGGCGCCTGCGCTGCTCGCGAGCGGCCAGCCGCTTGAGGACGGTGTCGATCCACTCGCGCTCTTCGGCGGCGCTCAGCCCGGCGGGGACCATCACCACTGTCTTGTCGCCGTCTCGGCGGGCGGTGACCGTCCGCCGACGCCGGGCGCTGCGACGCACCTCTATCTCGCCTGTGGGGGGCACGGTAAGCACCGTATCGAAAACTTTGATTTCTCCACAGGGGGTGAGTCGCGTTTTCGCTGGTAGAGACGGCGCAATTTCGAACATCCCCAGGGCTGTCCACACGCTTTGCGCAGGTTTTCCACAGGCTCGGCGTGCCCTGTGGGCCTACGGTGGACGAACGGCGGTCGGGCTCGCCCGGCGACCCCGGCCACCGGGCGAGACGTGAGATAGCACACACCGGCCCGTTTGCGCTGGTCGTCCGGCTAACGCACGATGGAGGGAGCGGGCGGCCCCAGATGCTCCCCCGGCCGGATGTGGAACCAACGGCGCGCCTCGCCGAGAATGAGGTGACGTGCGGAACCGGCAGGCACGCCGCCTCGCGGATGCGCTGAGAGCAGGTACTCAATGAGCGATCTCCCCCGCCGCGCTGTGACGCGGACCGCCAAGCTGGCCTCCCTCCCCATCGGCTTCGCCGGGCGCACCGCCCTCGGTGTCGGCAAGCGCACCTTCGGCAGGCCCGCCGAGCTCGTCGCGACCGAGATCCAGCAGCGCACCGCCGAGCAGCTCTTCAAGGTGCTCGGCGAGCTCAAGGGCGGTGCGATGAAGGTCGGCCAAATGCTGTCGATCTTCGAGGCGGCGCTGCCGCCCGAGATCGCCGGCCCGTACCGCGCCACGCTCACCCGCCTCCAGGAGGCCGCCCCGCCGCTGCCCGCGGCGACGGTGCACAAGGTGCTGGCCGAGGCACTCGGCCCGGACTGGCGCGACGACTTCGCCGAGTTCGACGACCGGCCGGCCGCGGCGGCCTCGATCGGCCAGGTGCACAAGGCCGTCTGGCACGACGGCCGCACCGTGGCCGTCAAGGTGCAGTACCCCGGGGCGGGCAAGGCGCTGCTGAGCGACTTCAACCAGCTGGCCCGGCTGAGCAAGCTGTTCGCGGTGCTCACGCCGGGCCTGGACGTCAAGACGATGCTGGCCGAGCTGAGGCGCCGGGTCGCCGAGGAGCTCGACTACACGATCGAGGCGGAGTCGCAGGCGGCCTTCGCCGAGGCGTACGCCGACGACCCCGACTTCGTCATCCCCGACGTCGTCGCCCAGTCCGGGCACGTGCTCGTCACCGAATGGATCGACGGCACCCCGCTGTCGGCCATCATCAGCGACGGCACCCAGGAGGAGCGCGACCACGCGGGCCTGCTCTACTGCCGGTTCCTGTTCTCCGGGCCGGCGCGCTGCGGGCTGCTGCACGCCGATCCGCACCCCGGCAACTTCCGGCTGCTCGACGACGGGCGGCTCGGCGTCATCGACTTCGGCGCCGTCGACCGGCTGCCCGGCGGCTTCCACCGGCGCATCGGCATCCTCATGCGGATCGGGACGATGGGCGACATCGACCAGATCATGAAGGCGCTGCGCGAGGAGGACTTCATCCGCGAGGGCGTCGAGGTCGACCCGGACTCGCTGCACGCCTTCATCGGCCCGATCGCCGAACCGCTCGTCGAGGAGACGTTCAAGTTCAGCCGGGAGTGGCTGCGCCAGGAGGCCGCGCGGGTCACCGACCTGCGCCCCACGAACGTCGTCCGGCAGCTCAACCTGCCGCCGTCGTACGTGCTGATCCACCGCGTGGTGGCGGCCGGCACCGGCGTGCTGTGCCAGCTCGAGGCAGAGGGCCGCTTCCGCGACGAGGCGCTGACGTGGGTGCCCGGGTTCGCCGAGGACGACGACCCGGACTTCACCGACGACCTTCCCGACGATCTCGCCGACGATCTCGCAGACGATGAGAACGACGACGAGATCGCGAGCTGACGGCGCCGCCTACCAGTAGACGGGATCCAGCCGGCCCTCGATGGACCGGATGTTCTCCCGGCTGCAGCGGTCGCACAGGTAGACCGGGCCCCGCTCGGTGATCTCGGTCATCCAGCCCAGCGGTGCCTCAGCGGTGGCTCCACACGACGAACAGCTGACCATCCCCGCGCCCCCTCCATCCGGCTCCCTCACAGCATCCCCGATCGTCGACACGCGCGGAAGCCGAACGCGCCGTCCGAGAGCCACGCCACATCGTCCCCGCGCAGGCGACGGGCCCCCGGCCGTGTGGTGCCGGGGGCCCGTTTCCTTCGGGAGGCGCGTCGGCGGTCGCGTCAGCGCGTGGTCAGCAGGCGCCGGAGGCGGACCGCGGTCACCTCGGCGTCGCGCCGGGCCCGCCGCATGGCGCGGACCTGGGCGGCGTCGCGGCGGCTCGCGGCCACCCGCTCGGCGTCCCGTATTCGTTCCTGGGACAGTTCAATGCTGAGCAAGCTCATCTTCTGCTCGTTCTCCATGTCGATGGGAAGTTCCGGTCGGTGGGTCATGCCGCCACCACGTCGGCGTTCTTGCGCGGGCGACCCCGCGGCCGCTTCCGGGGGACGACGACGCCCCGTACGAACAGCTCTCCGCCCCAGACACCCCAGGGCTCCCGGCGCTCCTTGGCCCCGGCGAGGCAGGTGCGCCGGATCGGGCACTCGGCGCACAGCGCCTTGGCCAGCTCGACGTCCTGCGGTGACTCGGCGAAGAACAGCTCAGGCTCTGTCCGGCAGGGAAGATCCAGGTTCTCGCTGATCGCGGTCAGCGCGAGTTCCACGGTCTTTACCCCTCTCTTGATGTGGTCTCGTTGGCTCGGACGGTCTCTGGCCAAACAAAAAGGCCGCGGTTCCCGGTTCGGGATCCGCGGCCTGGAGGCCTGCTCGGAGCTAGTGCTCCGGTGGTCTCCAGGGGTACGGACCCACTCCGGCGCGCTTGTTAGCAGCGCCCTTGACCTGGGCATTCGTCTGGGTAGCCGGGAACATCCCAAGGACATGCCACGCCTGCAGGTCGATACCGCCGGGTCGCACACGTCCGCCTTCGACGGACGCATACCGGGACTCGAGGCTCGACAGCGACGCGGGGACAACGGTGGAGCCGCTCAGGGACACCATCGCCGGACGCGCGCAGGCGGCGGCCCAGGTCGTGAGAATCAGCGTTTTCCTCACCGGACTGCCACCTCCACTCATCCGTTCGAGGCTCCGCGGAGCGGAGCCGTTCAAGTGCTCGCGAGAAGCGTACGATCGCTCGCAGGATCGGGGCAACGTATTTTCTACCTGCGACTTCTTATTTTTTCTCACACCGTCTTCGCGGCCACGCCGCGTTGCCGGGCGGCCTCGTAGAGGAAGACCGTCGCCGCGGACGCGGCGTTGAGCGAACTCGCCGCCCCCACGATCGGGATCCGGACGATCGCGTCACACGCCGCGTTCCAAGCACCGCTCATCCCACGGGTCTCGTTGCCGATGACGAGCAGCACCGGACCCCGCAGGTCATGGTCGCCGACGTCCACGGTGCCGGACTCGTCCGTCCCCACGATGGCCAGCCCGTTCTCCCGCGCCCAGTCGACCACCTGGCGGGGGGCCGCCGCCCGTACGACCGGCAGGGCGAACAACGACCCGGTGCTGGCGCGCACGGACTTGGGGTCGTACGGGTCCGCGGCGTGGCCGGTCACGATGACCCCGGAGGCCCCGAAGGCGTCGGCCGAGCGGACGACGGTGCCGATGTTGCCCGGCTCGGCGGCCCGGTCGAAGACGATCACGGGCCCGTCGGGGGTGATCCGACCCAGGTCGTCCGGTGGCAGCGCCGCGACGGCCACCAGCTCGGCGCCCTCCTTGTCGGCCAGCTCGTCGAGGAGCTCCGGTGCCATGGCGACGCGCTCGGCCGTCGTCTCGTCCAGCACGCCCTGCGCCCAGGACGACAGCCGCCGCCCGTGCGCGTACAGCAGGATACGAATCGGCCGCCCGTGCTCGACGGCGAGCGTGATCGGCCGCACGCCCTGTACCAGGAACTCCCCTGAGCGCTGGCGCTTCGTCCGGTTGGTGAGCAGCGCCGTCCACTGCTGGAAGCGCGCGTTCCGCGTAGTGATCCGCATCAGTCCGCAACCGTACGCCACACCGGCACCGAACCGGCCCCCCACCTGCGCTCCTGGGAGACGGCTTCCGTGGCCGGTCACGTCGAGGTTTCCGGTAGGTCGGAGGTGATCTCGCGCAGGGCCGCCTGGCCCTCGCGGAGCAGGGCGACGGCGCGGGGCAGGTCCTTCAACCGTTCGGCCAGCAGATCCAGGGCCAGGATCACCGAGCACGCGGGGACGCCGCGCGCGGTGAGGATGTCGCCGACCCAGGCGATGAAACGAGTGAACAGCTCGGGATCGTCCAGATAGAGGGCGGCGCTCAGGAAGTCCACGATGTGGGCGAGGTTCTCGGCGGTGCGCTCCCGCTGCTGCTCGTCGTACTCGGCCATCGCCGGGAACCGTTGCCTCAGCGCACCGAGGACCGCTGCGACGTGCCGGTGGGCGTCGTGGGTGACGAGTGTGTACTCCCGGTCGGCCAGATGCGGCAGGTCGTTCACCGACCGCCGGGAATCCTGTAGGGCGAACCGGCGAGCGACGACCTCGGCGAGGAGGTCGGCAGCGGCACGCGCGTCGGGGGCCCAGCCGTCGGCGCCGAGCCGGTCGGCGTAGCAGCCGCCGGGACCGAAGGCCGCGCCGCCGACGATGACGGGGAAGCCCGCGGCCCGGCACGCGGCGATCGTGGCGTGCGCGGTGGGCAGGCGCGTGGGGATGGAAGAGGACAGGGCCAGCGCGTCGGGTCCCGAACGGTGCAGATGATCGACCAGGTGCGGGACGGGTATCTGGCAGCCGAGGAAGTCGACCTGCCAGCCGCGCAACCGGAGGGTCTCCGCCAGCAGGCGGGCGGGCAGGGCGTGCCACTCCCCGTCGACGCAGGTCACCGTGATCCGGCCCGGAGACGGCCGGGGGGACGGCGCCGACGCGTGATGGGCCACCGCGGTCACGACGTGGTCGTCGATGGCCGTCGCGGCGTGCTCCTGGGCGACGCTCAGCCGGTTCGCGGCCCATTCGGCGCCGACCCTGGCCTGTACCGGCGCGACCACGTCCAGCAGCGCCGACTCGGCGTCCAGGCCGGCGTCCAGTGCCGACAGTACGGTCTGGACGGCGGCGCCCTCGTCGCCTTTCCGCACGGCGTCCCACAGCCGGGCGGAGACGGTCCTGGTGTCCAGATGGTTCGAAGCGGTCGTCATCGGTCTCCTCGCCTCGTGAGTGTCGTTCCGGTCACGGGCTCCGGGGGTACGGCGCGCTGATCGCCACGATGGCCATGTCGTCGTGGTCGCGGTTCCCGGCCCACTGCGTCGCGAGCATCTGCACGTGCTCGACGATGGCCGCCGCGGGCATCCCCTCGCATTCGGACAGCGTGTCCATCAGCCGCCGCTCACCGAACATGGCGTCGCCGAGTGGACCACCGCGGGCCTCGGTGATGCCGTCGGTGTACAGCACGCAGGTCTCGCCCGGCGCGAGTTCGGCCTGGACGGTGGTCGCCTCGATCTCGGGGAAGGCGCCGATCAGAAGGCCCTGGGTGGCGGCCTCCTCAACGACGCCGCCGGAGCGCACGATCAGCGGCGGCGGATGCCCCGCGCTGGTCAGCCTCAGCCGTACGCGATCATCGACCCGCAACGCGGACGCCAGCACCACGGTGGCGAACCGGCTCGATTCCGCTTCCAGCAGCGCCCCGTTGAGCAGGGACAGCATCCGCAGGTGATCTCCGGCCATGGGCAGCAGCGCACGCAGCGTGGTCCGGATCTTTCCGGTGGTGACCGCCGCCTCCAGCCCCTTGCCGCACACGTCGCCGAGGGCGACGAGGGACTCGGCCGTCTCATCCGCGCCGGGATGAACCTCGTAGAAGTCACCGCCCACGAGCTCACTGCGTACCGACGCTCGGTACCGTCCGGCGAAGTCCACGCCGTGGACGCGGTGCAGCCGGGGCGGCAGCAGGTCGCGCATGAGGATCGTGGAGATCCCGGTCTGCTCGGCGTACATACGGGCCGCCGACAGCGCCGCGCCGGCCCGCACCGCGAACGACCGGGCGAACCTCTCCTCGTTCTCGCCGAACACCTGCCCGTCACCGCGGCACAGCAGAATGAGCGCCCCGGCCGGAGCGCACACGCCGGGCAGTGGTGTCACGACCGCCACGCCGACCGGCCCGGGGAAACCCTCGGGAACGACCCACGGCGGCAGCTCGCCCGGATCGATCCATCGTGAGGGGACCGGCGGGAAGTGCCGCAGCGCCTCGCTCAGCCCGGGCACCTCGGCGAGGGCGACCGGCGCCGCGAGCCGGGACACCTCGCCCCCGTGGGCCGCCAGGACCACCGGCGGCCGGCGCCCCTCGGCGTGCGCGACGAGTACCGCGGCGTCGGCCAGATGCTCGGCCGCCAGCCGTACCGTGGCCTCCGTGCACCGGTCGACGTTCAGCGTCGTCAGCAGGGCGTTGGCCGCCTCCGCCAGGAGCGCCATCCGCTCCCGTTCCGCCGCCAGCTCGGCCTCGGCCCGCCGCCGCGCAGCCTCGGCCCGCCGCCGATCGGTCTCGTCGACCAGCCACCACATCACGTACCCGTCCGGGGAGGGGGCCGGGTACGCCGCGAAGCTACGTTGACCCGCCTCGCCCCGTACGGGTCCGGTATCGGCACCGGGTGCGCATGCGTCGCGATGGGCTTCCGCGAGCCATCCGGGCATCGTCGCCGCGAGGCTCGTCCCCGGCTCCGCGCGTGGGAACAGCCGGGCGGCGGCCTGGTTCAGCTCCACCACCCGGCCGGCGGCGTCGGCCAGCACGACCGGGTACGGAGCCGCGCCCCACGGGGCCTCCGTCACCCGCCCGTGGCCCCGCCGTCTCGCAGAGGTAGCGCCAGGAACGTCCACGCCGTCGGACCCGCGAGTCCCGCGAGCCCCACCACCTTCCGATCTAGGACGTTGTCAGGTGACACCGCCCATGCATGAGGTATGACCGACAACCGCCGGTTCACCCCTTTTGCCACGCTAGCCGCTCGCTCGGGATGCCCGGTTCGTAGCGCCTTGGGCGTTCCCGAGCCGACGCCTGCGGGGCCGATGAAAGGCCGTGAAACGGGCGTTGACGGTGTCCCACCGAAGACTTAGCTTCCCCGGTTACCGGATGCCGAACGTAGCTCGGTATATCGAACAGCTCGCCGCTAGAGGAGATCAGCGGACGGACCGGACCGACCCCGCCCGCGACGACCGGAAGGGAGCCATCCGCATGTTCCCGCGGAAGCGAGGTGGAGCGGCCACGCCGGTCCACCGCCGATGGATGGGTGCGCTGATCACGGCTGCCCTGACGACCGTGTGCCTCGGCGCGCCGGGCCGCCCCGCTGCCGCCGCGACCTACCCGAATCCCGGAAACGTCACCGGCGACATCGGGGTACACGATCCGTCCATGATCAAGCGGCCGAACGGCGGCTACCTCGTGGCCTACACCGGCGACGACATCGGGCTCAAGTACTCCCCGGACCGCACGGCCTTCCACAACACCGGCGTGGCCTTCCCCGGCGGCGCCCCCTGGACCTACGGCTACACCAGGCGTTCGGCTCCTTCTGGTCGGGCATCAAGCTCATCGCGATCAACCCGTCCACCGGGCTGCGCGCCGACAACTCCATCGTCTCCATCGCCGGACGCGGCGGCGGCCCGATCGAGGCTCCGTTCATCTTCCGCCACGGCGCCTATTACTACCTGTACGTGTCATTCGACTACTGCTGCCGCGGGGCGTCCAGCAACTACCGGATCATGGTGGGGCGCTCCACCAGTGTCACCGGCCCGTACTACGACCGTAACGGCGTCGCGATGACCTCCGGCGGCGGCACGGAACTCCTCGCGAGTCACGGGAGCATCCATGGCCCCGGCGGCGAAGGCGTCTTCACCGACACCGACCACGACATCCTCGACTACCACTACTACGCCGACGACGGCACTCCCCAACTGGGAATCAACTGGCTGGGCTACGACTCCGCGGGCTGGCCCTACGTCTTCTGATGCTTCGAGGCGGCTTTGCTTCGATCATGGATCCATGAGGACCCTGGAGACACCGCGGCTGGTCCTGCGGCCGCTGACGGCCGACGATTTCGACGAGTACGCGGCGATGCTCGCCGATCCCGAGGTAGGGCGTCACCTGTTCGCCGAGGGAGGCATGTCCCGCGAGGACTCGTGGCGGAGCCTGGCGCTGTTCCTCGGACATCAGCAGATCCGAGGCTATTCCAATTTCGCCGTGACCGAGCGGGACACCGGACGTTTCGTCGGCCGGGTCGGGCCGTGGCGGCCGCTGGGGTGGCCGGGCCTGGAGGTCGGGTGGTGTCTGGTCCGGCGCTACTGGGGCAAGGGATATGCCACGGAGGCCGCCCGCGCCGCGGTGCGGTACTGCTTCGACGATCTACAGGCCACCGAGGTCATGTCGCTGATCCGGGTGGGGAACACGCGGTCGGTGCGCGTCGCCGAACGGATCGGCCATGAGTACCGACGGGACACCGATCTGCGTGGTGTCCGCTGCCACGTCTACAGCCAGTTCCGCCATACGTGATCGATCGCCGGCGGCGCCCGTACGAAAGTCTCGGCCAACGACCGGAGACCTGTCCCGACAGCCCGGCTCCGCACCCTTTCGCAGGCGCGGGGCTCGGTGTTCACCGAGCTTTTCGCCGCCCCTCGAAGCTCACAGCGCGCCATGACGGCCAAAACGCGCACCCTCTGATCCTGCCCTCATTCGGGGCAAAATTCTCGGAAAGCATCTCGGGTCTCGTCCGACTCGTCCTACTAAAGAGTAGTCAGCACTGCTAACGTTCCCCCGATCGGCCAGAGGAATGGCCGCAACCCTCCCGGGAGAACCTCGATGGTGAAGTACCGGTTTGCCGTCCCATTGCTGCCTACGGCTGCCGCTGTGGTCATCGCAACGACGATTCCCGCGAACGCGGACACCGTCGTCGGCCGTCCGACCATCTCGGGTACGAATTGGCCCGCCGACTACCAAGGCATTGTCCCAGGGCCCTTCAACACCTCGACGCCCATTGGCCTGACGCTCTCTCCAGGCGCAGGAGCGACGCCGGCCGAATATCGCTACCAACTCAACGAGCAGGCGCCTCTCACCGTGCGTGCGGCGTCCGGGACCGCGCAGATCTCGATCACGCCGACCGGACGGGTCGGGACACTGAAGGTCACCGCCATGGCGGCCGACGGCAGCGAGAGCGCCACGGTCTCGGAGCAGTTCTTCGCCGAGAGCGTCCCGCCGGCTGCGGACCAGGACATCAACGGCGACAGCGTGCCCGACCTGGTCACGGTCGGCGGCACTCCCGGCCTGGCGTCCGGGCTGTGGCTCGCCCCTGGCGCGAAGAACGGCAAGCACGGCAAGGTCCGTACGCCCGCCTCCGACATCGGTGCCCTGGGTGCCGGGTTCGGCTCCAGTCAGGACCCGGCCGACTTCGACGGCGGACAGGTCGTCGTGGGTAATTACTTCGTTGACGGCTTCCAGGACTTCCTTGTGTACTTCCCCTCCGGCTCCCGTTCCGGCGTGGCGGCGTTGCTGGGTGGGAGCGGCGACGGCACCGTGGTGAGACCGTATTCAGGCAATCAGGTGAACCTCTATCTGGCCGACTACAACGGCGACAACCCGATTCAGTTCGCCAACGCCTACGACTCCTCACACGTGGCCGGATCCGGGGATGACCTCATCGCGATATCCGGCGACCCGAACAACGGCTACTACCTCAACTACTACGCCAACCGGTCGTTCGGTGGCACGTTGGATGCGGCTCCCCAGTTCTTCATTCACACGAACACGCCGGACGGCACCCCCGACTGGCAGAACTGGAAGATGACCACCACCCGGTCGGCGTCGGGCACGGCGATGTACCTCTGGAAACCCACCACGGGCGACCTCTACCTGTGGGAAGGGGTCGGTGTTCACGACAACGGCGACTCCACCGGGACCATCGACTACACCCAGTACAAGATCGCCGAGGGCTGGAACACCGGCGCGACGCTCAACACCTTCCAAGCGGCCGTCTTCGCCGGCAGCGACACACCTGGTCTGTGGACCGTCACGCCCGAAGGCGTCGCCACCGCCTACACGGTCACGAACCTGTCGGCCACCGGCATGGCCGAGATCGACGCGGGAGAAGCTCAGCCGCTGTCGTGAGGTGCCACAGGACGGGGCCGGAGAGAACAGCGGAAAAGACCGCGTCCGCCCCGGCTCCGCACCCTTTCGCAGGCGCGGGCGCGGCGTTCACCGAGCCTTTCGCCGCCCCTCGAAGCTCAGGAGTCGGTGACGCGGATGAGGCCTTCCTGGACGACCGAGACGACGAGTTCGCCGGACCGGGTGAAGACCTGGCCGCGGGCCAGGCCGCGGGCGCCGGAGGCGTTCGGGGTGTCCTGGGCGTACAGCAGCCACTCGTCGGCGCGGAACGGGCGGTGGAACCACATCGCGTGGTCGAGGCTGGCGCCCATCGTCCGGCGGTCGCCCCAGGCGAGGCCGTGGTTGAGCAGGACGGTGTCCAGCAGGGTCATGTCCGAGGCGTACGTCATCAGGCAGACGTGCAGCAGCGGGTCGGCGGGCAGTTCGCCGGCCACCCGCAGCCAGACCAGCGACTCCGGGCCGACCAGCTCGGGGTCGCGGGCGGCCTCCCAGGTCAGCGGGGTGACGTGCCGCAGGTCGATCGGCCGGTTGCGCATGAACTCGTTGTCCAGCTTGCCGAACAGCCGCTCCATCCGCTCCTGGAACGTCGGCAGCTCCTCCGGGCCCGGCACCTCGGGCATCGGCGCCTGGTGCGACGGGCCGTCCTCGGCGATCTGGAACGACGCCGAGAGGGTGAAGATGACCTTGCCGTGCTGGATGGCGGAGACGCGGCGGGTGGTGAACGACCTGCCGTCGCGGACCCGGTCGACGGTGTAGACGAGCGGCACGCTCGGGTCGCCGGGCCGGATGAAGTACGCGTGCAGCGAGTGCACCCCGCGGTCCTCGGGAACGGTACGACCGGCGGCGACCAGCGCCTGGCCGGCGACCTGGCCGCCGAACACCCGCTGCTGGCGCTCCTCCGGGCTGCGCCCGCGGAAGATGTCGGCCTCGATCTGCTCCAGGTCGAGCAGGTCGAGCAGCTCCTTCAGCGCGGCGTTCATCGCTTCCATACTCCTCAGGCTTGCGGCGTCTCCCCCCGGCACAGGGCGAGCACGGCCGAACCGTATCGCTCCAGCTTGACGCTGCCGACACCGGGGATCGCGGCCAGCTCCGCCTCCGAGACGGGGGCGCGCTCGGCGATGGCCTGCAGAGTGGCGTCGGTGAAGACGACGTAGGCCGGGACCTTCTGCTCCTTGGACGCCGCCACACGCCAGTCCTTCATACGGGCCAGCAGGTCCTCATCGTAGTCGGCCGGGCAGCTCTCACAGCGGCCCAGCTTGCGCTCGATCGCGGCGGTCAGCGGCCGTCCGCAGACCCGGCACGGCTGCGGTCCGGAGGAGACGGGCCGGCGCTTCGACCGGTCGACGCGGGGCGGACCCGAGCTCTGCGGCGCGAGACCGTCGAGGAACCGCGACCGGCGGCGGCCCTTGCGGCCGCCCGGGGACCGGGCGAGCGCCCAGGACAGGGCGAGGT
This sequence comes from Actinoallomurus sp. NPDC052308, assembly GCF_040679195.1. Classification (NCBI taxonomy): domain Bacteria; kingdom Bacillati; phylum Actinomycetota; class Actinomycetes; order Streptosporangiales; family Thermomonosporaceae; genus Actinoallomurus; species Actinoallomurus sp. NPDC052308. The sequence goes on from NZ_JBFAUM010000002.1 coordinate 53,308, forward strand.
GCTCACGGGCCCGCGTCACGCCGACGTACAGCAGCCGGCGCTCCTCCTCGATCTGCTCCGGGCTCTTCTCCGCGTAGATGATCGGCAGCGTGCCCTCGACCAGGCCTGCGAGGAACACCGCGTCCCACTCCAGGCCCTTCGCGGTGTGCAGCGTGGCCAGCGTCACGCCCTCGAGGGCGGGGGCGTGCTGGGCGTTCGCGCGCTCCTCGATCTCGGTGACGAACTCGCGCAGGCCCGCGCCCGGCCGGTCGGCGGCGACGTCCTCGGCGAGCTGGGCCAGGGCGGCCAGGGACTCCCAGCGCTCCCGGGCGGCGCCGCGCCCCTCCGGCGGCCGGTCGGTGAGCCCGGCGGCGGCCAGAACGTCGCGCACGGACCGCACGAGCGGCTCGCCGTCGTCGGCGGACCGGGCGGCGCCGCGCAGGAGCACGACCGCCTGACGCACCTCCGCGCGCTCGAAGAACCGCTCCGCGCCCTTCACGACGTACGGCACGCCGGCGTCGGCGAACGCCTGCTCGTACGGCTCCGACTGGGCGTTGATGCGGAACAGCACCGCGATCTCCCGGGCGGGCACGCCCTCATCGATCAGCGCCCGCGCCCGCTTGGCGACGGCCTCGGCCTCCGCGACCTCGTCGTCGTACTCGTGAAAGGTCGGCTCGGGGCCGCCGGGCCGCTGCGCGACCAGCTCCAGGCGGTGCTTGCGCGCCTCGCCCCTCGCCTGCGCCAGCACGCCGTTGGCCAGGTGCACCACCTGCGGGGTCGACCGGTAGTCGCGGACCAGCTTGACGACCTTGGCATCGGGGTGCTCGACCGTGAACCGCAGGAGGTACGCGGGGCTCGCGCCGGTGAAGGAGTAGATCGTCTGATTCGGGTCGCCGACCACGCAGATCTCGTCGCGGTCGCCGAGCCAGACGTCGAGCAGGAGCTTCTGCAGCGGGTTGACGTCCTGGAACTCGTCGACCACGAAATAGCGGTACTGGTCGCGCACCTGGTTCGCGACCTCCTGATGCTCGGTGAGCATCGCGGCGGTCAGCTCCAGCATGCCCTCGAAGTCGAGCAGGTTGCGCTCGCGGCGGAGCTCCTCGTACGCGTCGTAGATCCGGGCGAGGTCGGACGCGTCGGCCGGCGGGGTGCGCCCGGCCTTGGCGGCCGAGGCCGGGTAGTCCTCCGGGCGGGTCTGGGTGACCTTGGCCCACTCGATCTCGGCCGCGGCGTCGCGCAGCTCCGTACGGCCGAGGGAGAGACGGCAGACCCGTGCCGCCTCCGCGACCAGGCCGAACTTCGACTCGATGAGCGTGGGAGGCTCCCCGCCGATCACCTTCGGCCAGAAGTAGGACAGCTGCTTCAGCGCCGCCGAGTGGAAGGTACGGGCCTGCACGCCGGGCGCGCCGAGCTGCCGCAGCCGCCCGCGCAGCTCACCGGCGGCCCGGGTGGTGAACGTCACCGCCAGCACCCGCTGGGGCGCGATGACGCCCGTCAGCACGGCGTACGCGATCCGGTGGGTGATCGCACGCGTCTTGCCGGTGCCCGCACCGGCCAGCACGCACACCGGACCCCGGGTCGCCTCGGCGACCGCGCGCTGGTCCGGGTCGAGCCCGGCGAGGATCTGCTCGGCCTCCATCGTCCCTCCGTTCACTCCTTTCCATCCTCCCAGGCCCGGTCGCCCGCCGTCGCCCGTGTGCGACGCTCGGGGGGAATGTCGGTCGTTGATCGGACGTTGGGACAGTCGACTTGAGCGTCGCCCCCAGACGAAGGAGAGCCATGACCGCGCCCGCGACGGGTGAGCTGACCATGTACACCACGACCTGGTGCGGCTTCTGCCGCCGGCTCAAGATCCAGCTGGCCCGTGAGGGCATCCACATGGTCGAGGTGGACATCGAGCGGGACTCGGCCGCCGCCGAGTTCGTCATGAGCGTCAACGGCGGCAACCAGACCGTGCCGACCGTCGTGTTCCCCGATGGTACGGCCGTCACCAACCCGTCGGCCAAAGAGGTCAAGGCGCGCCTCGCCGCGATCTGAGTGAGGAAGCCGGCGCCGCCGGCCCGGACGGTCTCTCGTCCGGGCCGGCGGCGCTTCACGTCCGATCCAGGAGCCGCAGGAGCGTTCCGCCGAGGACGAGCTCGCGCACCTCTCCCGGTCCGGTGACACGCTCGACGGTGGTGCGGGCCACCACGGGATCGCCGTACGGCGCGTCCGAGCCGAACAGCGTCCGCTCGGGCAGCTCCTGGACGGCCAGCCGCACCGCGAAGATGAGGTGCGCGGTGGACAGCTCCAGGTAGATGTTCGGCGTCTCCCGCGCCAGCTCGACGGCGGTCATCCAGTTCAGCCCGCCGAGCTGACTCACGACCAATGGCACCGAGGGGTGCCGTGCCGCCATCGCGGCCAGCGTGCGCAGGTCCTCGGCGGTCGTCGGGGCGAAGCCGTGCACGACGACGGGCAGATCGCCGTGGTCGTGCGCCGCCGTCAGCACCGGCTCGATCCGGGCGGCCCCGCCGGGGGGCGGTGTGAGCTCCCCGATGCCGTGCAGCCCGCGCCCCACGATGTCCCGCTCGACCGCCGCGGCGATCTCGTCGTCGGAGAGGTTCAGGCGCACGGAGCCGAACCCGATGAACCGGTCCGGGTGGGCGGCCAGCGCGTCGTCCAGTTCCCGCCACGCGGCGGCGTACCCGTCGTCGCCGGTGGCGCGCCCGTCCAGCGCCCGGTCCAGCACGCTCATCTCCCGCCGGAGTCCTTCCAGGTCGGTGGCCCGCTCGGGGTGCGGCCGGGTGGGGAAGAGGACCGCGCGGTCCACCCCCGCGTCGTCCAGGAGACGAAGGTGGTCCGCGACCGGGTCGTGGACGTGGCTGTGCGCATCGATGATCACTGCGGACTCCTCGTGCCGGCGGCCGCCGGAATGCGGCCGGCGGGCCCACTGTTGCCCCCTGACACAGTTGGAAGGTCAAGACGGGAGGGCCCACGGCGTGCTCATCGGGGAGCTGGCCGCCCGGACGGAGACCAGCGAACGCCTGCTCCGCTACTACGAGCGGGTCGGGCTGCTGCGACCGGAGCGCGAGCCGAACGGGTACCGGGTGTACGACGACGGCGCCGTGGAGACGGTCGCGCGGGTGCGGGCGCTCCTGGCGGCGGGGCTGCCGACCCGCGTCATCCGGCAGGTCCTCCCCTGCACGAGCGCCGAGAGCACCGTCGCCCCGTGCCCCGGCGTGCTCGACGCGCTCCGGGCCCAACTGGACGCCCTCGACCGGCGGTCCGCGCAGATCGCCACCGCGCGAGAGCTGCTCCGGCGGACGATCGCGGCAGCCGAGACCTCGCTCGACGACCCGGACGGCGGAAGACTCGGAGAACGCCGGGATCCGGCGGAGACCTGAAGCTTTCGTCCTGCGTCGCCGGCGCGTTACACCGAGCGTTCGGCGCGGAGTGTTCGGCCCCGATCGGTGACCGCGCCGATCGCTCAGCGCGTCGGCCGGGCAGCGCGTCGGCCGGGCAGCGCGTCGGCCGGGCAGCGCGTCGGCCGGGCAGCGCGTCGGCCGGGCAGCGCGTCGAATGGTCAGCGGGCGGAGGACAGGCCGGTGATGACGACCTTTCCGATCGGGCGGTCCTCGACCAGATGGCGCAGCGCCTCGCCCACCGCCTCCAACGGGTAGATCGAGTCGATGACCGGGCTGATCCGTCCCGCCGTCAACAGGCCGGTGATCGTGGACCAGGCCGCCGTCGACTCGGCGGCCGACGCCGCGTGCAGGGAGAAGCCGTGCAGAGTGGTCCGGCGTTCGATGACCTCGTGCAGCGGAAGCCGGGTGCTGTGGCCCGCCGAGCAGCCGACCAGGACGAGGCGCCCGGCCACCGCCATGGCGGCCACGATCTGCGCGGTCACCGGTCCGCCGACACCGTCGACGGCCAGGTCGATGCCGGCCGGGAAGCCGTCGCCGAGCGCGTCCGGCAGCCGGTCGCGTTCGAAGTCGACGACCTCGATGCCCCGCGCCCACGGGGCGGCCCGGATGGCCTCCGCCTTGGCCGTGGTCCCGACCCCGCCCGCGACGGCGGCCGCGCCGAGGGCGCGCGCCAACTGGACGGTGGCGTTGCCCACGCTGCCCCCGATGCCCGGCGCGAACACGCACCGACCCGGCCGGAAGGCGCCCATGCGCAGGGCGAGCAGCCCGGTGAGGTAGGCGATGGGGACGGCGGCCGCGACCTCGTCGGAGACGCTGACCGGGATCTCGGCGAGGTTCCGGGCGGGTACGACGGCGAACTCGGCCATCGTGCCGTCCGCGGTGACGCCGCCGGGGCCGGCGAAGAACATCACCCGCGTGCCGACCCGCCAGTGCGCGGCGGGGTCGGCGACGACCACGCCGGCGCCCTCACCGCCCAGCGTGAGCGGGAGCAGCCCCACCTGGGACGGCCCGCTCGTCGCCAGGGAGTGGTCCAGCGGCGTCACGCCCGCCGCCGTGATCTGGACGAGCACCTCGCCGGGAACGGGGACCGGGACCTCCACCTGTTCGATCCGCACATCTGTCGTGTGCGCGGTGATCGGATAAGCGCGCGCCGCCTTCACGTGTGTCGTCCCCCCGAAGCTCCCCCATACCCGCCCCGGGCGGACGGCACGCCCCATGCCGACGCCGAGCACCTCCGATCCACGAGCCCCGGCAGAACGCAGGATGCGAACAGACGAGGGGTCTGGACGGTCTTGTCTGTGCCGTATGCGGCACGAGCAGACGCCGGAACCAAATCTTCAAGGAGTGCACCATGGAGCGTCACCTCATCTCAGACCTCGACGGCATTCGCCTGTTCCTGGTCCTGGGCCGCGACATCGACGTCATCGTCCACGCCGAAGAGGGCCGCACCACGCTCGACGCCCACATCAAGGCCACCGGCAGCGTCTTCGAGACCGCGGCCCGCAAGGCCGAGCTGGAGCCCGTGGTCGACGAGCTCGAACTGGCGCTGTACCCGACGGTGACCCGCTCCAGCGGGTCCCAGGGAGGCGTTCACGTGGGAGGGAACCTCACCGTCCGGGCCGACCGAGGCAGCATCGCCGCTCCGATCATCAACGGACCGGTTCGCCTCGGCGGTGGTCGAGTCACCGTCGGCGACCCGACCCCGGCTCCGGCCGAGGACCAGGGCCACCTGACGGTCACCATCAGGATCCCCCTCGACTTCCGAATCCATGTCAGCCTCGACAGCGGCGACATCACCACACACGGTGTGCCGGAGGGCAACGCCAAACTGCGCACCAAGGCCGGAACGGTGACCCCCGGCTGAGCGGAGGCTCACCGGAACGGCTCACCGGAGGAGCCCTGCCGGGTTCGGCCGGGCCCCTCCGTCGAACCCACCTGGTCCCGCGGCTCGCCGCGGGACCAGACTCGTTCTCGGGATGACGGCACGCCCCGTGCCGATGCCGGGCGCGCGACCTCGGGCACCGGCGCGGGAGCTCGGGGGTCAGCTCGGGAGCGTCCACTTCTGGTTGGCGCTGCCGGCGCAGTCCCAGATCTGCAGGCGCGTGCCGTTGGCCGAGCTCGGGCCGGTGGCGTCGAGGCAGCGCCCGGAGTTCGGGTTGACCAGCGACCCGTTCGCGCCGGCCTGCCACTTCTGCGCGCCCGTGCCGTTGCAGTCGTACAGCTGCACCTGCGTGCCGTTGGCCGTGCCGGCCGCGGTGACGTCCATGCACTTGCCGAGGGCGCGCAGGGTCCCGTCCGACCCGACCGTCCACTGCTGCGCCGACGTGCCGTTGCAGTCGTACAGCTGGACGGCCGTGCCGTTCGCGCTGTTGGCCCCGGCCACGTCCACGCACTTGCCGCCGTAGCCGGTGATCTGGCCGGTACGCCCGCCGGGCGAACCGGAGGTGGTGACGTGCACGTAGTCGACGACGAGCTGCTGCGGGAAGGTCGTGCTGCCGTCCGGGTCGCCGGGCCAGTAGCCGCCGACCGCGAGGTTGACGATCACGTAGAAGGGATGATCGAAGACCCAGCGGTTGCCGTTCAGGTCGGCCGGCGTGCGGGTCTCGTAGACGTTCCCGTCGACGGACCACTGGATCGAGTTCGGCGACCAGTCCACCGCGAAGGTGTGGAAGTCGTCGTAGAAGTGCGCTCCGCCCGGCAGGGTGTAGCCCGCGCCGATGCCGGCGGAGCCGGAGTAGCCCGGTCCGTGGATCGTGCCGTGCACGGTGCCCGGTTCGAAGCCGACGTTCTCCATGATGTCGATCTCGCCGCTGTTCGGCCAGCCGACGCTGCCGATGTCGTTGCCGAGCATCCAGAAGGCGGGCCACATGCCCTGGCCTCGCGGAATCTTCATCCGGCTCTCGAAGTGCCCGTACGCCTGGGTGAAGGTGGCCGAGGTGGACAGCCGGGCGGAGGTGTACTGGCAGGCCCCGTACCAGCAGTTGTAGTTGCCGGGGTTGTCCTTGCGGGCGGTGATCACCAGGTGTCCCTGGCCGTCGAGCGCGGCGTTGTGCGTGCCGCTGGTGTAGTACTCGCGCTCGTGGTTGTTGACGTTGTCGCCGGTCTCCGGGCGCCATTTGCTCGCGTCGACGGCCGCGCCGGCGGGTCCGTCGAAGTCGTCGGTAAAGGTGGCGGTGGCGGCCGCCGCGGCCGGCAGGATCGTGGCGTGGGTGCCGTTGCCGGCGACGACGGTCGCGGCGCCGCTCAGGCCGGCGAGCGCCAGGGCCGCCAGGAACAACCGGCCGGTCCTACGCCGGCGGGGTGACGTGGACATGGCTCTCCTCTCGAGTTGCGGGAAGGGGGGTCAGCTGGGAAGGGTCCACTGCTGGTTGGCGGCGCCGGTGCAGTCCCAGATCTGCAGCCGGGTGCCGTTGGCCGAGCTCGGGCCGGTGGCGTCCAGGCAGCGGCCCGACGCCGGGTTGACGAGGGACGAGCCCGTTCCCCGCGTCCACTGCTGGGCGCCGGTCCCGTTGCAGTCGTACAGCTGGACCTGGGTGCCGTTCGCGGTGCCCGCGGAGGTGAGGTCCATGCACTTGCCAAGGGCCCGGATCGTGCCGTCCGTTCCGACCGTCCACTGCTGCGCGGTGGTGCCGTTGCAGTCATAGAGCTGGACGGCGGTGCCGTTGGCGCTGCTCGCCCCGGCGACGTCGACGCACTTGCCGCCGTACCCGGTGATCTGGCCGGTGGCGGTGCCGCCGCCGCTCTGGGTGCCGTTCCAGGTGAAGGTCGCAGTGGTGTGGGCGGGCAGCGAGTAGACGAACGACTGACCGCCCCAGACGACCTTGACGGACTGGGTGCTGCCGCTGTCGTTGTAGGCGATCAGCGCCTTGGAACCGTCGGGGTTCTGCCAGGCGACGTTCGGGACGGCGGTGTTCGCGGTGGAGGCGATGCGGTAGGCCCCGGGCCGTACGAACTTGGTCAGGTGGCCCATGTCGTAGTACTCGATGGTGTAGTCGACCTGGCCGCTGCGGGAGTCGCCGTTGTGCACGGTGACCAGCCCGGTGCAGGTGCCGCAGCCGCCGTTGTGCGGGCCCATGTTCTGGTCGACGGCGAGGGACCACTTGACGACGCTCTTCCCCCAGTTGCGGGTGTAGTCGACGATGTTGTGCATGTCCTCCTTCTGCTGGTCGCCGATCCACGTGCCGCCGGAGTGCTCGGTGTCGTAGGCGTCCACGGTGGGGTACTTGCCGTGCACGGTGGTCTGCTCGGTCACGTCGCCGCCGTAGCCGTGCCAGGCGATCCCGCCGAAGAGGGAGTCGTTCCGGATGGTGGCGTCGTCGACGACGGGGGCGCCGTAGCCGTCGTAGGTGTCCCAGTTCCAGTCGAGGGCGAGCACCTTGGTGGTGAGGCCCGCCGCGTGCAGCGCGGGCAGCAGGTTCGTCTTGGTGAAGTAGTCCAGGCCGGAGCCGTTCCAGCTCATCGACGGGTAGCCGTTGCAGCAGGTGGGCTCGTTCTGCGCGGTGACGAGGTCGACGTGAGCGCCCTGCGCCTCGTACGCCTGGAGGTACTTCACGAAGTACTGGGCGTACGCGCCGTAGTACTGGGACTGCAGCCAGCCGGGGTTGTTGAAGTCGCCGTTGTCCTTCATCCAGGCGGGCGCGCTCCACGGGGTGCCCATGACCGTGAGCGCCGGGTTGAGCTGCTTCGCCTGCTTGGTGAGGGGCACGACGTCGGCGAGGTCGTGCGCGATGGAGAAGTGCGCGAGACTCGCGTCGGTCTGGCCGGCGGGCATGTCGTCGTACGAGTAGCTGTAGCGGGCGAGGTCGGACGCGCCCATGGGGTTGCGCAGGAAGCTCAGCCCGATCCCGGCGGACGGGTCGAAGAGCTTCTGCATGACCTGGGTACGGGTGGTGGAGCTGAGCGCGCCGCTGCTGTTCAGGAGCCAGGCGGCCGTGTCGGTGAACGACGCGCCGGCGCCGGTGAAGCGCTGGTACCTGGTGTTCTCGTCGACGGTGATGGTCTGGCCGGCGCCGCCACCGGCGCCCCCGAACGCGAGCGGCGTCTGCTGTTGCAGGCCGCGGGTGACGTGGCGGCCGGCGGAGTCGTCCGTGGTGGTGAGCCAGATGTTCACGGACTCCCCGGCGGCCCGGGCGGGGAGGGGGCCGACCACGAGGGCGGCGGCGAGGGCGATGAGCGCGCAGAGGGATGTGGTGAGGGACCGGTGCAGGCGCGCGGGGTCGACGCGGTGGAGCACGGTGCTTCCCTTCGGTCAGGAGCGGGTACGGCGGCCTCCCCCGAAGGCAGCTGACAGGAAAGCTTCCTTTCAGTCAAGCCGGACACTATCCCCCTTAAAACAAGGTGTCAATGAAGTCGTTTCGCCTGGACAGCCGGGCGAAGAGGGCGACAGGTCCGTTATAGCGGCCGCTCCCGCCTCCGATCCTTATGCGCGCCTTAACAGCTTCCTAAGACCGCCCGGCGGCAGGCGGGTGGCGACCGTAGACGGTCCGGCGGTAGATGGTGATGCCGGTGCCCCGGGCCACGCTCCTGTAGCCCAGTGAGGGCAGGTCCGCGATCATCGACTGCTCGTACGGCGCGCCGGTGGTCACGACCCATTCGGGGCGGAACCGCGGGGTGGGCTCGCTGAGGAAGCGGAACACCCGGCAGCGGCCGGTGAGCTGCGGCGCGACGCGGTTGGCGGCCGCCACGTCCGCTCCGTCGGGGATGGTCCTCAACAGTGCTTCAGCGGTCCTGACCTGCTCCGGCACCCGCCAAGAGGCGGGGTCGAGCAGACTCCAAAGTGGCTGCGGAACGGACATCGCGCCGAGGAGGGCCAGGATCGGTGCGACACGGGCGGCCCGCGGCAGGGCGACGCGGTCGCTCGCGCGCATCCGAGCCAGGCCGTCGGCGAAGGCGATGAACACTATGGGCATCAGCACGGCGTTGTAATGGAACCGGGTTCCCCACAGGTTCGGACTGGATGTCCAGAATCGCGCGAGCAAGGATGGAGCCGCGATCAGCACCAACGGCGAGCGCAGGGCGAAGAACAGAGTAGGCGCGATCAATGCCAGCACGGTCTCCTCCTTGGTCACCGGTACCGGCAAAGAGGAAATGGATCCTGCGGTCTTGCCGTACGGATAGGAATGGTGTGGGTTGAACGCCGGGATGATGATGACGACGGCGAGCGCGCCGACCTCGACCGCGACCGCGGCGACGAGCGCGCCGAGGCCACGGCGACCCCGCCAGAAGATGTACGCGCCGATCGCCGCGACGATGAACGCCTGGTCCTCCTTGACGAGCAAGAGCGGCAGCGCCCAGCCTGCGGCGGCGCGCCAACTGCGCCGGGCGAGCAGTTCCACGCTGCGCGCGAGCAGCGGCACCGCGAAGGCGATCTCGTGAAAGTCGAACACGACGGCCTGCTGAATCCCCCACGACAGGCCGTACGCCAGGCCGAGGCAGACACCCGCGCGGTGACCGCAGAACTCGATCGCGAGGCGCGTCACCGGCACCGCCGACAGCGCGAGCAGCGCCGCCTGGAGGACCAGCAATGTGACCGGGCTCGGAAATATCCGATAGAACGGCGCGGCGAAGACGATGACCGGATGGAAATGGTCGCCCAGCAGATTGAAACCGGGCCCTTTCAGATCGGCGATCGGCGGACGCAGATGGGCGTACGAGCGGACCGCCTGCTCGAAGATTCCGAGGTCATATCCGGTGCTCCGCATCTGACGATGACGGTTCACCGAAAGCGCGGAGTAAGCGGCGAAGAGCAGGCCGGCGAGCAGCCGTGGAGAGGATGACACGGCGGGCAGACTGGCCGACCACCGCTGAATGCCCGCTGAAGCAACCTGAAGCCGATTTCAGGAATGCCCGGCGCCATGTCGCCATAATGGCCCGATGCGGTTGTTGCTGGTGGAAGACGACGAACGACTTTCGACCACGCTGACCCATGGCCTGCGGGCCGAAGGGTATGCGGTCGACGTCGCCCATGACGGCCGGGAGGGGCTGAGCCTCGCGCTCACCCAGCCCTACACCGCGGTCGTCCTGGACATCATGCTGCCCGGACTCAACGGCTTCGCCGTATGCGAGCGGCTGCGCCGGAGCGGCAGCTCGGTGCCGATCCTCATGCTGACCGCGAAGAACGGCGAGTACGACGAGGCGGAGGCGCTCGACACCGGTGCCGATGACTACATCTGCAAGCCGTTCTCCTACGTCGTCCTCGTCGCTCGGCTGCGCGCGCTGCTGCGCCGCGGCGGCGCGACCCGCCCATCGGTCCTGACCGCCGGCGACCTGCGGCTCGACCTCGCCGCCCGCCGATGCCGTCACGGCGCGGCGGAGATACGGCTCACCGCGAAAGAGTTCGCGGTGCTGGAGTGCCTGGCGCGCCGGCCGGACGAAGTGGTCGCCAAAATCGACATCATCGATGAAGTCTGGGACCAGGCGTTCGACGGCGACGTGAACATCGTCGAGGTCTACATCCGCACCCTGCGCCGCAAGCTCCCGTCCGGACCGGCGACGATCCAGACCGTGCGCGGCGCCGGCTATCGGCTGGTGAGCACCCGTGGTTAGGCGGCTCACGTCGGTACGGGCACGCGCCGCACTGAGCGCGGCGCTCGCCGCCGCCGTCGTCTTCGGCGCCGGCGGCTGGGGGGTTCGCGACGTCGTCCGCGACCAGTGGATGACCGCGGCGCGGGAGAAGGCGACACGCGACGCCTTCTCGATGACCTCCACCTTCGACGCGGGGGCCATGCCGCACGGCACCAACTTCTCCTTCGCCGTCGTCCTCACCGATGGGCGGCGCGCCATGGTTTCCGGTCCCGTCTTCAGCGCCGACCTGGACAGGCCTCTGGCCGGGTTCCCGCCGAGGGTCGGGTGGGGCATCCACACGGTCCGGGGGAAGGGCCGGTTCGTCGTCGGCACCACCGACGTGCTGCCCGCCGACCAGATCAAGAGCCTGACCGGCAGCGGCGGCCTGCCGGCCCAGCGCCTGACGGTGTACGTGCTCGTTTCGCCGGCCGACGCCAAGACGGCCGTCGCCACGATCGATCGCCTGCTCGGCTGGGGCCTGCCGGTCGCCGTGCCGTTCGTCGGCCTGATCGCCTGGTACGTCACCGGCCGGGCCCTGCGGCCGGTGGAGGCCATCCGGGCGAAGATGGCCGACATCAGCGCCCACGCGCTCGATCAGCGGGTCCCCGTACCGGCCATCGACGACGAGATCACCCGCCTGGCGCGGACCACCAACGAGACCCTCGACCGGCTCGAACACGCCCACCACCGGCAGCGGCACTTCGTCGCCGACGCCTCTCACGAGCTGCGGACCCCGCTGGCGGGCCTCCGCAACTCGCTGGAGATCGCGCTGGCCTACCCGGAGCGCACGGATTGGCCCAGCACGGTCGCCACGGCGCTGGCCGACGTCGACCGCCTGCAGTGCCTGGCCGAGGATCTCCTCTTGCTCGCCTCACCCGCGCCGGCCGCGTCGACGGCGTCGGACCTCGCCGACATCGTCGAAGAGCAGGTGGCCGAACGTGCCCACACCGGCGACGGGCCCGCGTTCACCGCGCACACGACCCGTCCCGCCCTCGTACGCGAGAGCGAGACCCGGCTTGCCCGGATCGTGCGCAACCTGCTCGACAACGCCGCCCGGCACGCGCGTACGAAGGTGACGGCGACCGTCGCCCGCGCCGACGGCAGCGTCACGCTGACCGTCACCGACGACGGTCCGGGCGTTCTGCCCGAGGATCGCGAGCGGATCTTCGAGCGCTTCGTCCGCCTCGACGACGCCCGTACCCGCGCGGACGGCGGTGCCGGGCTCGGGCTCACCATCGTCCGCGATCTCGTCACCGGCCTGGGGGGCACCGTCCGCGTCACGGGCCGCTCCACCTTCGTCATCACACTCCCCGGCGCCGACACATGATCCGCCGCCGCGCGGCGGCACGGGTCCACTGCTCCTCGCCGCCTTGACGCTTTCCCTCGATGGCGGTACCACCGACCTCATGTACGCCGAGGAACGACAGCAGGAGATCCTCCGTCGCACCCGGGAGGCCGGGCGGGTCGACGTCATGACGCTCGCGGAGGACTTCGGCGTCACGATGGAGACGATCCGCCGGGACCTGACCGTCCTGGAGCGGGCCGGCGCGCTGCGCCGTGTGCACGGCGGGGCGATCCCCGTCGAGCGTCTCGGCTTCGAGCCCGCGCTCGCCGCCCGGGACGCGGTACTGACCGCCGAGAAGGAGCGCATCGCCAAGGCCGCCCTCGCCGAGCTGCCGGCCGACGGATCGATCATCATCGACGCGGGATCGACGACCGGGCGCCTCGTGCAGGTCCTGCCGAGCGACCGGGAGCTGACCGTCATCGTCAACTCCCCGCCCCTGGCGACCGTCCTCGCCACGCGGTCGAACCTCAGCGTGATCATGCTGGGCGGCCGGGTGCGCGGGCGCACCCTCGCCACGGTCGACGACTGGGCGATGCGGCCGCTCGACCGGCTGCGCGTCGACGTGGCGTTCATGGGGACGAACGGCTGTTCCGTGGAGGCCGGGCTGACCACCCCCGACCCGGCCGAGGCGGCGATGAAGGAGTCGATGATGAAGGCCGCGCGGCGCACCGTGGTCCTCGTCGACCACACGAAGGTCGGAAACGACTATCTCGCGCGGTTCGCCGCGCTGTCCGAGGTCAGCGTGCTGATCACGGACACGGGCCTGAACGCCGGGCTGGCCGCGGACCTCGCCGCGGAAGGTCCCGAGGTCGTACGCGTCTGACGCGGATGCCCTCGTGTCGAACCTTTCGGCCGCCGGCCGCGTACTAATCACTGCCTTGCGTCGGACGGCACCCCATTGACACCCCACATAAGAGCGAGTAAACAAAAGTAAGAGAAACTGGAAAGCCATCCAAACGGACTTCCAGGAGCGCCGACGCGGAAGCGGAGGCATCCATGACCCGAACTCGCCACCCCGGTCGTAGACGGCGCGCCAGGCCGCTCGGTGGGAAGCGGAAGTACGCCGCGATCTGGCTTCTCGTCACGACCGGCGCCGTCTTAGTCTCCTACTGCGGCATCCACGAGATCTACGTGGCGGGAGGCGAGAGCCACGAGGCGACCCCGGTCGTCTCCGTACCGTCGGCGCTCCCGGCGCCGTCCGTGACGAACACGGGCCCGGTCGCGGTCCAGGGCGGTTCGACGCCGGACCCGCCCGGAGAGTCGATGCGGGCCCGCCCCGCTCCACCGCCGAGTCCCCGGCCGGATCCCACCCCGACGCCGACACCGACCACGGCGGTCGAGATCACGTCTCCCGCGGATCAGGCCAAGGTCAACGGCCGGGCCGGGCTCCTGGTCCATGGGCGCAGCGGGAACCTGCGAGGGGACGTCCTGCGCATCTTCGTCTACGCCCCGGACGGGCGGTTCTATCTCACCGACGACGGGCCAATCCCGACCCGGAACGGAACCTGGAGCTCGTCGATCCAGCAGATCGGCGACGGCACCCGCGACATCGGCCGCTTCTTCAAGATCACCGCGGTCCGCGCGGACGCGACCTGCCAGGACACGATCCACGGACGGAGCCAGGACGTCAACGGCAACATCGCCTTCCTGGCGGTACCGCCCGGCTGCACGATCGCCGACACCGTCGACGTGCTCAAAACGGCGTGGAACTGACCGGCCGGAACATACGGGCCGCGGCTCACGACGGCAGGGGCTCGGCCGACGGCGGATGCTCGACGGACGGTGGACGTCCGGCCTACGACGACCCGGCCGGCGGCGGATGGTGAACGCCCGCCTACGGTGACCCGGTCGGCGGCGTGCGTTCCGCCGGGCGGCGGCGGGGCACTCTGCCCCGCCTGCGCTGTCTCGGCTGCGCGCCCGTCGTGCGCAGCCAGACGCCGACCCGCGCGCCGCCGAGGGCGGATCGGTCGATGCGCAGTTCGCCGCCGGTGGACGCCGCGAGCCGGCGCACGATGTCCAGGCCGAGCCCCGTGGAGCCGCCCCCGGAGCGGCCTCGTTGCAGCATGAGCCCGGGATCGGCGATCCCCGGTCCCGCGTCGGAGACCAGGACGCCGACCCGGTCGGGAGCGGTCCGCATCGTCACCGCGAACTCCGTGCCCTCGGGCGTGTGGTGGAACAGATTGCCCAGTACGGCGTCGAGGGCCGCCGCCAGCTCTCCCCGGCCGACCGGCACCGCCGCCGGGTGGTCGAGGGCGTCCAGCCGCCAGCGGCGCCGCTGGTCCTCGGCCAGCACCGACCAGAACGCGACCCGGTCGCGTACCACCTCGGTGGCGTCGCACATCGTGGTGGCGCGCTCCCCACCGGGACGCTGCGCGGTCTTGATCACGATGTCGATCTCCTGCTCCATGCGGGTCATCGCCAGGCGCGCCTTGCGCATCTCCGGCCCCTGCCCGAGCCGGTCGATGTGGAGCCGGAGCGCGGTCAGCGGCGTGCGCAGCCGGTGCGACAGGTCGGCCGCGAACTGGCGTTCGGCGGTGAGCCGCTGGGCGATCTGATCCGCCATGGCGTTGAAGGCGTACGCCGCCTCCACCAGCTCGGGCGGTCCTTCGGGAACGAGACGGACGGTCAGGTCGCCGGAGCCGAGCCGCGCCGCGGCGCGCGCGAGCCGCCGCGCGGAGCCGACCACCCTCCGGCCCAGCCGATCGGCCGCGAGGATCGAACACGCCACCAGGAACACCGCGACCAGGAACATGACGAGCCAGGCCGGTACGACCCCCGGCGGCAGCAGGCCGGCGTCGGCGTCCACCTCGACCACGGCCATGCCCGCGTCGCCGGCGGGTACCGGCTGCAGGACGACCGGCCCGCCCCCGGTGCTGGTCTCCAGCGCCCGCCCGCCGTCACGGACGCGCGCGATGACCGCCGGGGCCACCGCCGACGGATCC
Organism: Actinoallomurus sp. NPDC052308; assembly: GCF_040679195.1. Classification (NCBI taxonomy): domain Bacteria; kingdom Bacillati; phylum Actinomycetota; class Actinomycetes; order Streptosporangiales; family Thermomonosporaceae; genus Actinoallomurus; species Actinoallomurus sp. NPDC052308. The sequence goes on from NZ_JBFAUM010000002.1 coordinate 68,541, forward strand.
CCGATCCGGGCTCCCCCGGGCATCGTCACGCCGACGCGGTCCCGGCCCCCGACGGACGCGCTCGCGATCGCCCGGTCCACCGCCGCCGGATCGCCGGAGGCGGCCACGGCCGGGATCACCGCGCCGGCGCGGTGCTGGGCGCGGATGACCGCGCGGTCGGCGGCCGCGTCCCGTACGACCAGGGCAGACGGGATCAGGAAGGCCAGCGCGACCATCGAGGTCACCGCCAGGGCGACGAGCGCGAGGGACCGCCTCACGTCGGGTCCACGAGTTTGAAACCGACCCCCCGGACCGTGTGGAGATACCGCGGCGCGGCCGCGCTCTCGCCCAGCTTCCGCCGCAGCCAGGACAAGTGCACGTCGATGGTCTGGTCGTCGCCGTACGGCTGCTGCCAGACCTCGGATCGCAGGGCGGCGCGCGGGACGACCTCCCCGGCGCGGGAGGCGAGGAAGGCCAGCAGGTCGAACTCCCGCCGGGTCAGCTCGACGGTCCGCGCGTCGAGCCGCACCTCGCGCCGGACCATGTCGATGCGCAGCCCGCCGACCTCGATGACCGTGGCGTCGCCGCCGCCCCGAGCGCGCCGCAGCACGGCGCCGAGACGCGCCTGGAGCTGGTCGATGGTGAACGGCTTGACCACATAGTCGTCCGCCCCGGCGTTGAGCAGGCGCACGACCTCCTGGTCGTCGTCCCGGGCCGTCACCACGATGACCGGGACCTCGGATACCGCCCGCAGCATCTTGAGCAATTCGAAACCGTCGAGATCGGGCAGTCCGAGGTCCAGGAAAACGGCATCGGGGGGCCGGTCGGAGATGTCCCGCAGCGCCTCCCACGCGGCCCCGACGCTGCGCACCGAGTGACGGCGTTCTGTCAGATCGTGCACGAGGGCGGTACGGACGTCCGCGTCGTCTTCCACCACTAAGATCTTCGCCATATCGAGACTGTACTACCGGCCCTCTCGCAGATTTATGGCCGACGAATAATCGGGGATGGTCTGCGAGATCTCACATGCCTTGTTCCCGTGCGCCGCGGTCGTCGGCAAAGCGACGACGGCGGCGGTGAGCGTGGCGACGTTCGCGGCGGCGATGACGAACACCGCGACCAATCGCGACTTCCCGGCCATGCGAATGCTCATTTCCCTCTCCATCCGCGAGCGGAGCCGGGCGGCCGTCCCCGGCCGCCCGGCTCCTCACGGGTCACTGCGGCACGTTGCCCGCCTCGTCCTGCGTGACCACCAACTGCGCGAGGGACTTACGCTGCGGACCGCCCTCGCCCGGGCCCAGGCCGTTGTTGCCGCAGACCCGGTTCTTCTCCTCGTCGGTCATGGGACGCTCGCGGAACGCCACGTTGTGGCTGCCCGCGTCCTTGTCGTCGGTGACCGAGCCGCCGACGTACCACTCGTAGTGGGGGTCGCCGTCGTCGGAGGTCTTCACCCGGTCGCCGTAGTTGATCTGCCAGTGGCCGTTGACCTTCAGCATCTCGGTGGAGAGCTCCAGCCAGCCGACGTTGCCGGGCTGGATGTGGTGGGTGTCGCCGTTCCAGGTCCAGTGGCCCTTGTTCCAGACGTGGCCGTAGCTGGCCTCGACCCCGATCTCGATGGCCTCCCCCAGCTTGAACTTGGGGCCGCCGCTGATCCCGAAGCTGTTGGACTCCTCGACGGTGTCGGTGATCTGGTACTGGTGGTCCTGCGCCGCGTCGGTGCAGTTCCAGGCGTACTCATCGTTCGTCGGAACGTGGAAGTCCGACTGGAACGACTCCTGGCTCTCGGGGACGAAGACGCACCGGTCGGCCTTGTAGGGGACGGTCACGCCGGAGTCGGGGCAGGTGTCGAGCAGATCGCCCGTCACCGTGACCACCTTCGCGTTCGCCGGCCCGGCGGGAAGCAGCAGTCCGGCCCCGACCATCGCGGCTCCCGCGACGGCGGCCATTCCTGCGCGCACTCGGTTCATCGAATTCCTCCTCGACGATTTTCGCTGACACATCCTTTATAACCAGCGCGCGAGGAGATCGCTTTAGCTGCACCTTAAGACGCACATAATGCTATTTGAGGGACACACTTCCGGGCTGGAAATTTAAGCCGCCCTAATAAATGCCGGCCGGACACAAAAAGAATGCCCCCGCCGGCGGCGGGGGCATTCTTCCGGTCGGGTCAGGAGGACAGCACGGCGGCCCTGGCGGCGGCGGCGTCGTCGGCGTCGAGCACGCGACGGGCCAGTTCCTCGCACCGGGCGTGCTCGTACGCGGCGAGGCGGGCGCGCACGGCGGGCACGCTGCGCGCGCTCATCGACAGCTTCGTCACGCCCAGGCCCACCAGAACCGGCGCCAGGGCCGGGTCGGCGGCGGCCTCGCCGCACACCCCGACGGGTCTGCCGCTGCGCCGGCCCGCGTCCGCGCAGGCCGCGATGAGCCGCAGCAGCGCGGGTTGCCACGGGTCGAGCAGGTCGGCCATGGCGCCCGACTGCCGGTCGGCGGCGAGGGTGTACTGGCTGAGGTCGTTCGTCCCGATGCTGAGGAAGTCGGCGACCTGGAGGAGGCGCTCCGCCCGCAGCGCCGCGGCCGGCACCTCGACCATCACGCCCGCCGTGCGCAGGCCGTACGCCCGGGCCCGCTCGACGAACTCGGCCGCCTCCACGGGCGTCGAGACCATGGGCGCCATGACCCAGACGTCCGCGGTCGTCCGCTCGGCGGCCCGCGCGATGGCCTCGAGCTGGGTGTCGAGGATCTCGGGCTGGTCCCGGGCGACCCGCAGGCCGCGCACGCCGAGCGCCGGGTTCGGCTCTTCCGGGAGGCCGAGGAACGGCAGCGGCTTGTCGGCACCGGCGTCGAGCGTCCGTACGACGACGGTGCCCTCGGGGAAGTGGCCGAACGCCTCGGCGTACGCGGCGACCTGCTCGTCCAGGCCGGGCGCGTCCTTGCGGTCCAGGAAGAGGAACTCGGTGCGGAACAGTCCCACTCCGGCGACCCCGTCGAGGTCCACTCCCCGCAGGTCGGCCGCGGACCCGATGTTGACCATGAGGTCGACGGGGTGGCCGTCCGCGGTCCGTCCGGGACCGCGCCCGGCGGCGAGCCGGGTGCGCTCCTCGGCCGCCCGCGCGCGCACGTCCGCGGCCTCGTCCGCGCCGACGCCCGCGCGGACCTGACCGCTCGTGCCGTCGACGGCCACCTCCGTGCCGTCCGGCACGTCGAGGATCCCGGCGCAGCCCACCACGGCGGGCAGGCCCAGCGCACGCGCGAGGATCGCGGTGTGGCTGGTCGGTCCGCCGCGCTCGGTGACCAGGGCGAGGACGGTGCCCGTGTCGAGGCCGACCGTGTCGGCGGGCGCCAGGTCGTCCGCGACCAGGACGAACGGATGCCCGGGAGACGGCAGGCCCGGCATCGGCCGGCCGAGCGCCACGGCGATCGCCCGGTGCGCGATGTCGTCCAGGTCAGCCGCGCGTTCGCCGAGGTACCCGCCGAGGGCGGCGAGCAGCTCGCGATGCCGGTCGAACGTGGACCGCAGGGCGTGCGCGGCGTCCTCCCCGCTCCGTATCCGCTCCGCGACCCCCTCGCGCAGCGTGGGGTCGGCGGCGATCATCGCCTGGGCGGACAGGATGTCCCGCGCCTCACCGTGGGCCGCGTCGGAGCGGGCCTGCAGGTCGGCCTCGGTGGCCTCCAGGGCCCGTACGGCCTCGGCGAGCTCACGCTCCGGATCGGCGACGGGGCGCGGTTCCGGCAGCGCGGGCGGGGGTGCCATCCGCGCCGCCGGCCCGGCGGCCAGGCCGGGGCCGACCCCGATGCCACGCAGGGTGCGCGGCGGGGCGTCGAGGTCAGGCATCGGCGGGTTCCTCGGCGTCCAGGTCGCGGGCGAGCAGGGCGGCCAGGGCGTCGAGGGCGGCCTCGGCTCCCGGTCCGTCGGCCTCGAGGGTGACCTCGGTGCCGTGCCCGGCGCCGAGGGACAACACCGCGAGCATGCTGGCGGCGGGCACGGCCCGGCCGTCACCGACGCGGATGCGCACGGGCACCTCCTGGTCGGCGGCGGCCTTGACGAACAGGGCCGCGGGCCTCGCGTGCAGGCCGGAGCGTGCGGCGACGGCCACGGTACGTGTCGGCATGTCCACTCCCTCGTCAGGGCTCGATGGTGACCTTGATCGCGATGCCGCGGGACACGATGTCGATGCCTTCGAGGACGTCGGCCAGCGGCAGGTGGTGGGTGATCAGATCAGCGACGGGCACCGCGCCCGAGGCGATGAGATCCAGGGCGCGGGCGTTGTGGGCCGGGCTGGACCCGTTGGCGCCCACGATCGTCAGCTCCCGGTAGTGCACGAGGTTCGAGTCGCACGAGATGACCGGGTTGTCCTTGGGCAGCCCGCCGAAGAAGCTGATCCGCCCCTGGCGCGCGGCCATCTGCAGCGCCGCCTCCTGCGCGGCGCCGGACGCGGCGGCGGTGATGATGACGTCGGCGCCCCGGCCGTTCGTCAGCTTCAGCACCTGGTCCACGACGTCCGTGCCGGTGAGCGCGGCGTCGGGGTGCACGCGCTCGGCCGACATGGCCAGCCGTTCGGCGTTGAGGTCGACCAGGAAGACCCGCGCGGCCCCACGGGACCGGGCCAGCCGTACGTGCAGGCAGCCGATCGGCCCCGCGCCGATGACGACCACGTCGTCGCCCTCGCCGACGCGGGCGAGCTCCTGGCCGTTGAGCACGCAGGCCAGCGGCTCGGCGACCGACGCCTCGGCGAAGCCGACGCCGTCGGGGATGCGGTTCAGGCCATCGACGGCGAGCACCTTGGCGGGCACGATCGTGTACTCGGCGAACCCGCCGTCGTAGTGGTAGCCCATCGACTCCTGGTTCGGGCACACGGTGCGGCGGCCCCGGCGGCACTCCTCGCACTGCCCGCACGGGATCGCGGCGATCACCTGCACCCGGTCACCCGGCGCCCAGTCGGTCACGCCGTCGCCGACCTCGACGACCTCACCGGCGATCTCATGCCCCATGACGCGGGGCGGCCGGATGTGGTGGTGGCCGTGCTTGTAGATCTTCACGTCGGTGCCGCAGGTCGAGCAGTTGCGTACCCGGATCTTGACATCTCCAGGGCCCGGCGTCGGCTCGGGCGCCTCTTCCAGGCGGATGTCCCCGGGCGCGTGGAAACGGGCGACCTTCACTGCGTAACCTCCTCTGCGTCCGGCTGCAGCAGCCGGAGCACCTCATCGACATCGGTGGTCTCCCGGAGGGCTCGTGCCTTGTCCGGGTCGAGCAGGATCTGGGCGAGCTCGGACAGCAGCCGGACGTGCCCGTCGCCCTTCGCGGCGATGCCGACGCACAGGACGACGCGGTTGCCGTCCCAGTCGACCCCGCCGGGGAAGCGCAGGACGCACAGCGCGTCGTGGCGTACGGCGTCCTTGCCGGCGAGCGTGCCGTGCGGGATGGCCACGCCCTCGCCGACGTACGTCGAGATCGAACGCTCGCGTTCGACCATGGCCTCGACGTACGTGGCGTCGACGGCGCCCACGTCGAACAGCGTCCGCCCGCACTGGCGGATCGCGTCGTCGCGGTCGGCCGCCACCGCGTCGAGGCGTACGGCCGCGCGGTCGAGCAGGTCAGGCACTGATCTCGCTCCCGTCCTTGATCGCCTTCACCAGGCGGGTCACCGCGGGGTCGCCGATGAACACCTGGAACGTGACGATCGGCTTGTCCGGGGCGCCGGCCTTCGCCCGCGCGCCGAGGCCGGCGTGACAGACCACGACGTCGGCGTCGGCGGGGATGGAGTTGACCGGGGTGTGCTCCACCTCGACCGAGTGCTTCTTCAGCTCGCGGCGGAGCTGGCTCGCGAGCATGACGCTGCTGCCCATGCCCGCGTCGCAGGCCACGATCAGCTTCTTGACGTCCTTGCCGTTCATCTCGGTCATGCTCCCTGGGGTTCGGGGTGGGTGGTGGGCCGCGCCGTCTCCTGCGGCACGTCTTCCGTGGCCGCGGCCTCGGCCCCGGATCCGGCCTCGGCTTCCGCTTCGGCCTCGGCCTCCGCCTCGGCGAAGCGGCCGAAGCCCAGGAGCGCCGAGCCGACGGCGAACGACACTCCCGCGGCGACCAGCACGCCCCCGAAGACGCCGAACCAGGAGCCGGCGCCCTTCGGGGTCTCGGCCGCGTACGCGAAGATGCTGCCCGGCGACGGCGTGGCGACGAGGCCCGCGCCGGTGACCATGAACGTCCCGATGCCCGCGGCGCCGCCGGCGATCGAGGCGAGGATCATCCGCGGCTTCATCAGGATGTACGGGAAGTAGATCTCGTGGATCCCGCCGAGGAACTGGATGATGATCGCGGCGGGCACGCTGGGCCGCAGCGTCTTCGGGCCGAACAGCAGGTAGGCGACGAGCACGCCCAGGCCGGGTCCGGGGTTGGACTCCAGCATGAACAGGATCGACTTGCCGTGTTCGGTCGCCTCCGCGACTCCGAGCGGGCCGAGCACGCCGTGGTTGACGGCGTTGTTGAGGAACAGCACCTTCGCGGGCTCGATCAGCACGGACGCCAAGGGCAGCAGGTGGTGGTGGATCAGCCATTCCACGCCGTGGCCGGCCACGGTGGTGACGTTGCGCACCACGGGGGCGACGCCCCAGACCCCGAACAGGGCCGCGGCGCCACCGACGATCCCGGCGGTGAAGTTGTCCACCAGCATCTCGAAGCCGGCCCTGGTCCGCTCGGCGGTGAACTCGTCGACCTTCTTCAGGACGTACGCCGCGAGCGGGCCGAGGATCATCGCGCCGAGGAACATCGGGATCTTGGCGCCGACGACGACGCCGACGGTCGCGACCGCGCCCACCACGGCGCCGCGCTGGCCGTGCACCATCCGCCCGCCGGTGTAGCCGATGAGCACCGGGAGCAGCAGTGTGATGATCGGGTCGACCAGGGCCGCGAACTGCTTGTCGGGCAGCCAGCCGGTCGGAATGAACAGCGCGGTGATCAGGCCCCAGGCGATGAAGGCCCCGATGTTCGGCATCACCATGCCGGCCAGGTGCCCGCCCAGGCGCTGAATCTGGGCCTTGACGCCGCTTCCGGTGACGGTGGGGGTGTACGCAGTGGCCATCAGGGCCTCCTAGTTATCTGCGTGACGTGGTCTAGGCGATGAGCGACCGGCCGAGGTCCGGTCGCGTGTGAATGCGGACGATGTCGCGCCGGATGTCCTCCGGCCGCGGCATCCGGCTGGCGGGCAGGCCGACCGCGGCGGCCCCCCATGCCAGCCCTTCGGCGAGTGCCGGAGCCCCCCGTGCTCCGCCCGCCAGGAATCCGGCGAGCAGCGCGTCGCCCGCGCCCACGGTGCTCCGCGGCTCGGCGACCGGCGCCTCGCCGATCGTGACTCCCTCCTCTTCGACCAGCACGGCGCCGTCCGCGCCGAGGCTCGCGAGCACGGCCCGGGCGCCGCGGTCCCGCAGCTCCTCCGCCGCCTCGATGACGTCGCCGACGCTGTCGACCGGACGTCCTACGGCCTCGGCCAGCTCCTCGCGGTTGGGTTTCACGAGGTCCGGACCGGCCTCGACGGCGGCCGGGAGCGCCGGACCGCTCGTGTCCACGGCGACCCGGATGCCGGCGGCGGTGAAGAACTCACACAACCGGGCGTAGATGTCGGTCGGCACGCCCGGCGGCAGGCTGCCGCAGGTCACGACCCAGCTCGCGCCCTCGACCTCGGCGAGAACCCGGTCGGCGACCGCGTCGAGTTCCTTACGAGACAGGGGTTCGCCCGGCTCGTTGAACTTCGTGACCAGGCCGTCGGGTTCGACGACCGTGATGTTGGAGCGAGTGCGGCCCGCGACCCGCACGGCACCCAGGCGTATCCCGTCGGCCTCCAACAGGTGGACGAGCTGGTCGCCGTCCGCCCCGCCGACCGTCACCACCGCGGCCGTCGGCACGTCGTTGGCCAGCAGCGCGCGGGAGACGTTCACCCCCTTGCCGCCCGGGTCGAGCCGCGCGGAGGTCGCACGGATCACCGTGCCCTGGGCGAGGCGGTCCACCTCGATCGTGCGGTCCAGGCTCGGGTTGAGCGTCAGCGTGACGATCACGTGTTGGTTCACCGCCGTTTCGTCTGTGTTTCCATTTGTTTACGCCCACATGGGTGGCCGCGTCAAGGGGTCAAACGGGCTTCTCCGGATCGCCGAAAAGACGTCCCGGGAGGGGGACCGGACGCTGAATTGATGGCGTGAGCTGCGGGAATGGGCTCTAAGAGGGCATCGATCGGGGGATCGTCATGGCCACGTACATGTTGCTTTCGAAGTGGACGGACCTCGGGCGGCGGGAGGCGGCGACGCTGCCGGACCGGGTCGCCGAGGTCACCAAGCACCTCGAGGAGATGGGCGGCAAGGTCTTGGGCTTCTACCTCACGATGGGGGAGTACGACCAGGTCGGGCTCATCGAAACACCCGACGAGGAGGTCGCCGCCAGGTTCGCCGTGTTCATCGCCGGCCGGGGCTACGTCGTCTCCGAGACGCTGCGCTGCTTCTCCATGGACGAGATGCGCAGCCTGACCTGAGAGCCGGCCCGGTGGTCGGAGTGCCGTGGCACTCCGGCCACCGGGCGGGTGCGGGACGGCATCCACGCCGTTCGGCTACCACATGTCCAAGGTGACCAGCAGATAAGGATCCGCTACTTCCACCTCTTGCTCGGGGCCCTCGAGTCCGTCCAGGAGGTCACGAGCCCGCGTCGAGGTAAGAGAGAAGACGAAATGCTGGGCGATCGGGGAAATTCCGGTGGGTTCGCCGTCCGCGTCCAATTGCAGGTTGGCACGCTCCGCCGCCTGCCCTAGAACGGACACCAGCGTGGGCAGATGACTCGCGTCCAGCAGCACGTCGGCGTCGTCGACCATCACCGCGACGGCGGTACGCCCGTGTGATGGGCCGTGGAGATCGGCCAGGCAGTCGACGAGGGCGTCCCAGTTGTGGCCGTAGTAACCCGGGAAGCCGAGCCTGTGCGCGAACGCGCGGAACAGCCTTTCCGGCTCCATCAATTCCCGCGCGGGCAGATGGACGACAAGCCCGCCCCGCTCCCGCAGGACGACCAGTTGATCAGTCAGGAACCGGTCGTCTCGCGGGGCGAATATGACCCAGGGCGCCACCCGCTCGGTGAGCGTGAACAAGGGGCTCGTCACGACAAGACCCTACGTGGCAGAGGGCGAATCATTCGCCGACGCACACGCGGCACCGACGCCGGGGCGGCGGGCGTCACCAGTCGCCGGGGAGGCGGCCGCCGTACCAGCGCTCGATGAGCTGACGGGCGATCGAGACCCGGCCCGGGAGGAAGATCTCCTCCGCCTCTGTGGCGGCCTTCAGCTCCTCGCGGGTGTACCAGCGAGCGTTGCGGATCTCCTCACCGTCCACGCGGGGCTCCTGCCCGGGGTCGGCCGTCGCGAAGAAGCCGAGCATGAGGCTGCGCGGCAGCGGCCAGGGCTGGCTGCCGAGGTAACGGCAGTCGCGCACGATGACGCCGACCTCCTCCCACACCTCACGGGCGACCGCCTGCTCCAGGGACTCCCCCGGCTCGACGAAACCGGCGAGGATCGACACGCGGTTCTCCGGCCACCGGAACCCGCTGGCCAGCAGGATCCGCTCGCCGTCGTGCACCAGCATGATCACGGCCGGGTCCGTACGCGGGAAGTGCTCCGAACCGTCCACCGTGCAGATCCGGGTGTGGCCCGCGGACGCGAGGGTCGTCAGGGCCCCGCAGCGCGGGCAGTGGGTGTGGGTCACGTGCCAGTTCTGCAGGCCGACAGCCTGGGTGAGCAGCCCGGCGTCCCGGTCGCTCAGCGCGGCGCCCACCTTCCGCAGGTCGGCCGGCTCCGTGCCCTCGACGGCGGGCAGCGGAGCCGACACCGCGAAGTAGGCGACGCCGTCCTCATCCGCGCCGAGCAGGTAGCGCTCGCCCTCGGGGGCCTCCTCGCGGCCCAGCAGAACGAGGGCGGGGCCGGGCCGCACCAGCGCCTTACCCTGCTCCACCACCAGGACACGGGTCCGCGGGTCGTCCCAGGCGGCGGCCAGCCATGCCTCGTCGCGACGACGCTCCCCCATCCGGTCGAGCGTGCCGCGGGAAAGCGCCAGCCAGTCCAGCGCCTCGTAGGTATCCGTCAAAACAGGCCCTCTCTACAGACCGGCGGCGAACTCGTCCCAGAGGTACGCGGCCGCCTCCGCGCCCTTGAGCAGCAGCGGCATCTCGACCTTCTCGTTCGGCGCGTGGATCTGGTCCTCGTCCAGTCCGACCGCCACGAACACGAGCGGCGCCGCCAGGATGTCGGCGAGGTCCGCCTCCGGGCCGCTGCCGCCCTCCCGGGTGAACAGGATCTCGGTGCCGAACGCCTTCTCCATCGCCCGCTTGGCCGCCAGCACGCCCGGCGAGTCGATCGGCGAGAAGCACGGCCGGACGCCGGGACCGGGGATGCGGACCTCCGCGCGGACGCCCGGCGGCGTGTGCGCGGCGACGTACGAGCGGAACGCCTCCTGCACCTGGACCGGATCCTGCCCGGCGACGAGCCGGAACGACAGCTTCGCGTGCGCCTCGCGCGGCACGATGGTCTTGCCGCCGGGACCGGTGTGGCCGCCCCACATCCCGTTGATCTCCGCGGTCGGCCGGGCCCACACCCGCTCCAGGGTGGTGAAGCCCTCCTCGCCGTACGCGGCGCCGCTCTCGCCCGCCGTCTCGAGCCACTTCCCCTCATCGAACGGCAGCTTGGCGAACAGCGCCCGCTCCTCCTCGGTCAGCTCGACGATCCCGTCGTAGAAGCCGTCGAGGGTGACGCGGCCCCGCTCGTCGTGCAGACCGGCGAGCAGCGCGGACATGGCGTGCAACGGGTTGGGCACCGCGCCGCCGAACGAGCCGGAGTGCAGATCGAGCGCCGGGCCGTACAGCGAGACCTCCGCCTCGGTGAGGCCCCGCATGCCGGTGCACATCGACGGCACGTCGGCGGCCCACATCGTCGTGTCGCTGATGACGATCGCGTCGCAGGCCAGGCGGTCCTTGTTGGCGCGCAACAGGTCGGCGAAGTGCGGCGAGCCGGACTCCTCCTCGCCCTCGATCAGCATCTTGACCGTGACCGGCGGGGCGGTGCGGCCGCTCGCCGCCAGGTTCGCCTTCAGCCCGAGGGTGTGGAAGAACACCTGGCCCTTGTCGTCGGACGCGCCGCGGCCGATGAGCCGCTCGCCCTTCTCGAACGGGACGAACGGCGCCGTCTCCCACTCCTCGAGCGGCTCGACCGGCTGGACGTCATGATGCCCGTACACGACCACCTTCGGCGCGGCCGGGTCCTCGGCCGGCCACTCGGCGAACACCGCGGGGAGACCGTCGGTCTCCCAGATCTCCACGGTCGGGAAGCCGGTGTCGCGCAGGTGCGCGGCGAGCCATTCGGCGGAGCGCCGTACGTCGTCGCGCCGCTCCGGATCGCCGGAGATCGACGGGATCGTCAGCCACTCCTTCAGCGCGTCGAAGAACCCGCTCGCGTTGGCATCGATGTAGTCGCGTACGTCCATGAGCAGCCTTCTCACCGGGAAATGGTCCTCTGGCACTCTAGTCCGGTGACCATCCTCATCGATCGACCCCTGTGGCCCGCGCGTGGTCGGCTCTGGTCGCATCTGGTCAGTGACGCCTCGTACGAGGAGCTGCACGCGTTCGCCGAATCGCTGGGCGCGCCGCGACGGGCGTTCGACCGCGACCACTACGACGTGCCGGAGGAGTTCTACGACGCGGCGATCGCCCACGGCGCGACGCCGGTCGGCTCCCAGGAACTGGTCGCCCGCCTCACCGCCGCGGGCCTGCGCCGCCGCAAGCGTTCCCGTTCCGACCAGGCGGTCTGAGCCGTGCGCTCCCGTGAGATCGGAGGCCAGGGGTAGCCGGGAGATCACGCACTACGGCTTGAGCCGCAGGCAGGTGCGGGCCGCCCGGACGGCGAGGGTGAGCCGGATGAGGCTGGCCGTCGCGGCCGCCGCGGCTGGAAGCGCGGTGAGCAGACCGGGTGCGCCGGCCGCCTGGACGGCGAGCACGATGAGCAGCCCGGTGTCGATCGCGGCGGTGCCGCCGGCGGCGACGGCCGCGGAGGCGTGCGGACCGGCGGGAAGCGGGCGGGCGAGCCGACCGGTGGTGGCCACGGTGAACAGAGCGCCGGCGACGCCGATCGCCAGGGCGATCATGATGAGCTGGATGGCCGGCCGGGCACCGGTGGACACGCCGGCCCACTGCCAGGGCGGGGCGGGCCGGACTCCGATGCCACCGGCCGCGGCGGCGCCCGTCCACAGTGCGCTGATCAGCGGGCCGGTCGTCATCAGCGCGAGCACGGTGCGGCGTGCCTGGGCGGCCGTGAGTTCGGCCCGGAATCCGTCGGCGACCCGGTCCGGGCCGCCGAACTCGGCGATGGCGGCGCGAGCGGCGCGGGCCGGCTCTAACCCCCTGGAATGGTGGGCGTCGGCGGCATCGGCGAGCCCGGCGCCCAGTTCGGCCAGGATGTCGCGGCGCGCCTTCGCCGGGCCGATCAGCCTGGCGGACACCTCGGTCAGGTAGCACCCGATGACCTGATCGGAGGCCCCGGAAAGGCCGCTGGGGCCGGTCACTGTGTCACCGGTCGCTGATGCGGCCCCAGCAGGGCGGTGACGGCGGCGGAGAACTCCCGCCAGGAGTGCCGCTCGGCATCGAGCATCCGGCGGCCGTCCGGGGTGAGCTCGTAAAGGCGCCTACGCCGCCCGCCCTCCTCGGACCACCTCGCGCACACGAGGCCGGCCCGTTCCAACCGGCGCAGCGCCGGATAGATCGTGCCGGTGGGCAGGTCGAACCGGCCGTCACTGCCGGCCCGCAGCGCCTCCATCACCGCATAGCCGTGACGGGGGCCGTCTTCAAGAGCGGCGAGCAGCATGCCATCCAGGTGGCCCTTCAGCGCTTGTGCCCTCATACGTAGCAATGCTACCGTCAGGGAATAGGTAGTAAAGCTACACGTAGGTTACCTACCCCAGAACTCACGAGGGCGGCGTACCGGTCACACCCCCTTCCGGACACCGGCCAGGAGAACAGGACGTCGGTATGGACACTTCGCCGCAACCGCCGACCATCGTCGACCCCCGCGGATCCATGCGTTCGCGATCGGTCGGATACTGGTCGGCCACCGCATTGGTGGCGGCCGAGTTAGGAGTCGGCGGCATCTGGGACATCGCACGCATCCCATCCGTCCGCGACCTCGTCACGCACCTGGGTTATCCGTCCTACTTCCTCGTCCTACTCGGAACCTGGAAGGTCCTGGGCGCGGTCGCCCTGCTCATCCCGCGCCGGGCCGTGCTCAAGGAATGGGCGTACGCCGGCGCCTTCTTCGTCTATACCGGGGCCGCCGTGTCCCACCTGACCACCGGCCATGACCTCGGCGAGCTGGCACCGCTCGCCGTCTTCACCGTGCTGATCGTCCTGTCGTGGGCGCTTCGACCCCCCGGCCGCCGCACCCACACCGCGCCCCGCCCCGGGGTCAACGACAGAGCGGGCGCTTAGGCGCGACCGAGGAGCCGCACCCGTGCGCCGACCGACCGCGCGCCCTGCGGCGGGCGTTCGACCGCGACCACAGCGACGTTCCGGAGCGGTCAGGGGCGGCGCAGGAGCATGAGTTCGGTTTCGAGGTTGTGGCGGGCGGCGGTCTCCCACCGCTCGCGGCCCGGGGGCGTGCGGAACAGCGCCGGGGCGTCGAGCAGGGCCCGCAGCACGTCGGCGCGGCCGTGCCGGAACGCCTCGTCCGGGACCGCGGCGTACTCCTCGCGGACGGCGGCGGCGTACGCGGCGTAGCGCTCCGGGTCGGCGGCGAGGATCGCCAGGTCTGCGTCGTTCAGGACGGCGGCGTCGCGGTCCCCCGGGGCCGGGTCGTGCGCCGCGGTCATCCGGACCAGCCGGGCGACCTCCGCGACCGTCTCGGGCGGCAGGTCGGTGTCGGCGAGCATCCGCTCGGCGAGGACGGCGCTGCGTTCCTCGTTGTCGGTGCGCAGCGGCTGGTACACCGCGTCGTGGAACCACGCCGCCAGGCGCACCGCGGCCACGTCGTCGGCCTCACCGGCCAGCTCGTCGATCCGGTCGAGGACGTCGGCGAGGTGCCCGGCGTCGTGGTAGCGGCGGTGCGGCTCCTCGTAGCGGCGGATCAGCTCGGCGCCGAGGACCTCCGGGCCGGGCCACCGGGACAGCAGATCCATCACACGGCCCTCGCGGTCCAGCGCCCGCCGGTCTTCTCGATGGTGATGGGGTGGTCGAAGCACCCGCTGATCAGGTCGGTGGTCAGCACGTCGTCCGCGGCGCCGGAGGCCAGGACCTTGCCCTGGCGGAGCAGGATCGCGTGGGTGGTGCTGGCGGGCAGCTCCTCCAGGTGGTGCGTGACGAGCACGCTGGTCAGCGACGGCTGCGCGCGGCGGAGCTGGTCGATGGCGCTCAGCAGTTGCTCGCGGGCCGCGACGTCCAGGCCGGTGGCCGGCTCGTCGAGCAGGAGCAGGCGCGGCCGGGGCATCAGGGCACGGGCGATCAGCGTGCGCCCGCGCTCGCCGTGGGAGAGGGTGGGCCACCGGCTGTCGCGGCGGTGGTTCAGCCCGAGCAGGTCGATCAGCTCCTCGGCGTGGTCGAGCTCCTCCGGCGTGGGCTTCCAGTGCGGGACCAGCTCGATGGAGCCGGTCGCGCCGGTGAGCACGACCTCGTGCACCGTGCGGCCGGACCGCAGCGGGTGGTGCGGGTTGACGTGGCCGATCCAGGCGCGCAGCTCGCGGACGTCCACCCGGCCGAGCCTGTGGCCGAGGATCTCCACCTGTCCGCTCGTCGGGTGCTGGTACGCGCCGACGAGGCTGAGCAGCGTGGACTTCCCGGCGCCGTTCGCGCCGAGCAGCGCCCAGTGCTCGCCCTCGTGGACGGTGAGCGACACGTCGTCGAGCAACGCCCGGCGATCCCGGACGAAGCGCACATCTTCTACACGCAGCACAGGAGTCATCGACAGCCGAGCGTACGGCACGCGTCCAACGAGAGGGGGCGAGGCCGCCGCTGACCACGAAGCCGACACACGTCGACACAAGTGGTTGCGTACGGCGGCCGTCCACGCCACTATGGTCACCCCGGCAACTTAGGTAAGCCTAACCTAGCCCTCTGGGAGACTCGTGCGGCTCTACATCGTCGCGGGCAAGCGGACCGACTCCGTGGCCCACGGCTTCCTGCCCGCGGCCGCCTCGCTCGGCCTCGACGTCACCCTGCTCACCGACCGGGCGTGGCCGGAGGAGACGGTCCAGTGCGACGTCACCGACTTCCGGGCGATCATCGACGAGGTCTCCCGGCGTGAGGCGCCCGCGGCGATCTTCTCCAACAGCGACCACCTGCAGACGCCCACCGCCCTGGCCGCGGAGTACTTCGGGCTGCCGGGCAAGGACTGGCGGGCCGCGCTGCGGGCCAAGAACAAGGCGCTGATGCGCCGCGCGCTGGGCGGGGTCTTCGCGGTCGAGCTGCGGCCCGGCCAGGAGTCGCCCGCGCTCGCGGACGCCCCGTACCCGCTGGTCGTCAAGCCGCGCGAGGGCGTCGCCAGCGAGGACGTCTTCCTCGTACGGGACGCGGCCGAGCTCACCGCGCGCTGCCGCGGGATCTGGCTCCGGCGCCCGGGTGCCCTCGTCATCGAGGAGTACCTCCCCGGCGACCTGCACACCCTCGAGACGCTGAACGGCCACGTCGTCGGCTCGTTCCGCACCACACTGTCGCCGCCGCCGCACTTCATCGAGGAGCGCCTCGACTGGGCGCCGCCGCCCTGCGCCGACCAGGTCCTGGACGCGCTGCGGCGGCTCGGCGTCGGGTTCGGCGCCTGCCACACCGAGTACGTCGTGCACGAGGGCCGGGCGCGGATCGTCGAGGTGAACTACCGGATCATCGGCGACCACTGCGACTTTCTCCTCGCCGAACTGCTCGGCGTCCCGCTCTTCGCGTGGGTGCTCCGCGCGCACCTGGGCGAGAAGGTGCCCGAGCCGCCGCCCGTCACGGGACACGCGGCGGTCGACTCGGTGATCGCGGACCGGTCCGGCACGCTGACCGCCGCGCCGGAGCGCCGGGAGGAGACGGACGACGGCGTCCGGGTCGCCTACTGGCCGGTGCGCTCTTCCGGGGACGTCATCGCGCTGACCCGGACGAACCGCGACTACCTCGGCACGATCCGCGCGGTCGGACCGGACGCGGCCCGCGTCGACGCCGCGATCCGGCGGTTCCGCGCGCGGCACCGCTGGGAGATCGCCCCGTGACCGGCGCGCCTGCGCTCGCCGTCCCGCGGCTGGAGGAGGGGTACCTCGCCGCGCGGGTGCTGGACGCCCTGCTGCGCGAGGACTACGGCGGGCTGTCCCGCCGGGTCGACGGCGACCGGCTGACCCTGCCCGGCGGCCGGGTCGTCACCCTCACCGCGCACGACGGCGGATGGGGGCGCTATCCGGGGTTCCTCGCCGAGCGCGTCGTGGCCGACGCCGTCGGGCTGGACGAGGTGCTGGGCGTCGTACGGGCGCTGGCCGACCCGCGCGACGACGTCGCGGCGTTCGACCGCGAGTGCCGGGAGACGCTGCGGGCGCTGCGCCTGTTCGAGGCGGTCCGCCCGCGGCCGGCCGGAACGACCCGGTACGACGCCCTCGCCGCCGCCGTGGACCACCCGGTGTACCCGACCGCGCGGTGCCGCCTCGGCCTGGACGAACGCGACCTGCTGGCGTACGCGCCGGAGTTCGGGCCGTCGTTCCGGTTGGCGTGGACCGCCGTTCCCGGCGCCCACCGCCACGGTCACCGTCCCGGCTGGTGGCCCGAGCCCCGCGACCTCGGGCTGCCCGCGGGGCACGACGTGTTCCCGGTGCACCCGCTGACCGCCCGGCTGGTCCCCACCGTGCCGGGCCCGGCCGTGACCGTACGGCCGACGCTGTCGATGCGCACGGTCGCGATCGACGCCCGCGAGCACCTGAAGCTCCCGCTGCCGACCAGCACGCTCGGCCTGCGCAACCGCCGGGTGATCATGCCCGGCACGCTCTCCGACGGCGCGCTCGTCGAACGCGTGCTGCGCGCGGTCGTCGAGCGGGAGCGTGCACCGGTGCTGCTCGCCGACGAGCAGACGTACGGCCACGCGGACGACCCGCTGCGCGGATACCTCGTGCGGCGGCTGCCCGCCGACGGCATCCCGGTCGCGGCGCTCCTCGCCCGGACGCCGGACGGGCCGTACGTCATCGAGGAGCTGACCGACGACGTCGCGGAGTTCTTCGGGGCGTACCTCGCCGTCCTGTTCGACTGGAACGTCCTGCTCGCGGCGCGGTACGGCATCGCGCTGGAGGCCCACCAGCAGAACGTCTCGATCGTGCCCGGCGACCCGCCGCACCTGATGATCAAGGACAACGACGGGGCGCTCATCGACCTCGGCCGGCTCGCCCGCGCGCTGGGCCGGGCGCCGGATCCGGCGGAGTTCGCCGACCAGCGACTCCTCACGGCCGACCCGGAGGCGCTCGCCCGCGTGTTCGTCACGATCACGGTGCACCTGTGCGCGGGAGCGCTCGCCTTCGGACTCGCCGAGCGCGGGCTCCTCGCCCTGGACACGGGGCTGGGCCTCGTCCGCGACCGGCTCGCCGCCGCGCTCGACGCGTACGACGACGGGTTCCTGCGGGCGCGCACCCTCGACGCGGACCGGCTGCCCGTGAAGGCCATGGTCACCGCCGGGACGCTCGTCGGCAAGGACCGTACCGGCGCCCAGGACATCAACAAGCACTACGGCCCGCCCGGGCCCAACTACCTCAAGAGGTCGACCACGTGACATCCCTCGCCCCGGCCGCGCCCTCCGTCGGAGGGCGCGTCGACCCGGACGCGGCCACGGCCCTCGCCCTGCTGAACTGCGCGGTGCGCGAGCTGTGCGCCCCGGAGCACCAGGTGCGGGTCGGCGACGGACACCTCATGGTCCGGTTGCCGCGGGTCGGCGTCACGCTGCGCGCCGTCCTGCGCCGCCCGCCGCTGATGAGCCCCCGGCTGGCCGGGCCGGTCGAGGAACGCCGCGACGGCTGGGTGGCCGTCGACTGGCGGCGGATCACCGACCTGATCGCCGGCGAGCTGGAGCTGACGACGGGAACACCGAACCCGGAGTTCACCGCGCAGGTGACGGCCAGCCGCGACGCCATGGAGCTGTTCGGCCGGCGACGCGCGCCGCGCGAGGCCGACCCGTTCCTGTCGTCCGAGCAGTCGCTGCTCGCCGGGCACCGGTTCCACCCCTCCCCCAAGGCCCGGCAGGGCGCCGACTGGCCCGCGTACGCCCCGGAGCTCGGAGCCCGCTTCCCGCTGCGCTGGCTGGCCGTCCGCACGGACGCGGTCGTCGAGGAGGGCGACGCATCCCTCCTGGACCGGCTCGGCCCGCCGGTCCGCGCCGGGTACCGTGTCCTGCCCGCGCATCCGTGGCAGCTCGCCCTGCTCCGGCCGGAGTCCGACGCGATCGTCGACCTGGGACCGTACGGCCCGGAGGCGGTGCCGACCTCCTCGGTCCGCACCGTGTACGTGCCGGACGCCTTCCTGAAGTTCAGCCTCGACGTCCGCATCACCAACTGCGTGCGCAAGAACGCCTGGTACGAACTGTCCGGCGCGGTGGCGTTGACGCGGGCGCTGCGGCCCGTGTTCGACGGCCTGGCCTGCGAGCTGCTCACCGAACCCGGCTACCGGACGGTGTCCGTCGGCGGCACGCGGCTGCGGGAGGGGCTCGGTGTGATCGTCCGGGACGGCGTCCGGGGCCTGCCGGGCACTCCCCTGCTGGCCGCCGCCATCGCCGATCCGGACGGCGACAGCCCGGCGGCCGTGTCCCGGCTCCTCGGCGACGACCCCGCGCCGGACCGGGTGCTGGCCTGGTGGGACGCCTACGTGGGACACGTGGTGCCGCCGGTCCTGCACGCCTACCTGCGGCACGGCGTCGTCCTCGAACCGCACCTGCAGAACGTCCTCGTCGCGGTCGACGGCGACGGCACGCCGGTCCGCGCGGTGTTCCGCGATCTGGAGGGCACCAAGCTGCTGCCCGGGCCGTGGAAATCTTTCCTGGCGGAGCTGCCCGAGCCGGTCGCGCGGGCCCTCACCTACGAGCCCGAGCACGGGTGGAACCGCGTCGTCTACTGCCTGTTCGTCAACCACCTCGCCGAGGTCGCCGCCGCCCTCGCCGACCGGCAGCCGTCGCTGGAACCCGCGCTGTGGCGGGTCGTCCGGCGGCACGTGACCCGCTGCGCCGACGACACACCGGCGGACACGGACGGCGCCGCGCGGCTGCGCGCGCTGCTGGCCGGGGTACCGCTGCCGGCGAAGGCGAACCTGCGCACCCGGTGGGCCCGTGACGCCGACCGGCAGGCGACCTACGTCCCGGTGCCCAACCCGCTCGCCGAGGGCCTCGCGTGACCGGCCGGCCTCCCGAGGGGGAACGGAAGCCCGCCCTGCCGACACCGCCACCCGAGATGGAGCGGGAACCCGCCGTGTCGGCACCGTTGCCCGAGACGGTGCGGGAACCCGCCGTGTCGGCGGCGTTGCCCGAGACGGTGCGGGAACGCGCGCTGTCGACGCGGCTGCCCGCCTACGTCTACGACCTGAACGGACTCCGCGCCCACGCCGCGACGGTCCGGGCCGTGACCCCCGTAGAGGTCTTCTACGCGGCGAAGGCCAACCCCGACCCGCACCTGCTCGCCGCGCTGGGCCCGTACGTCGACGGCGTCGAGGTGTCCTCCGGCGGCGAGCTCGCCCACGTGCGCACGGCCCTGCCCGGAGCCCGGCTGGCGTTCGGCGGGCCGGGCAAGACGGACGAGGAACTCGCGTCGGCCACCGGTGGCCGCCCGCCGGTCGACCGGCTGCACGTGGAGAGCCCGCACGAGCTTCGCCGCCTCGCCGCGCTGCGCCGCGAGACGGACGTGCTGCTGCGCGTCAACCTGCCGGTCTCGATCAGCGGGGCCGCCCTGCGGATGAGCGGCCCGTTCGGCATGGACCCCGAGGCCCTGGGCGTCTGCCTGGACCTCCTCGAGCGGACGCCCTGGCTGCGACTGCGCGGCCTGCACGCCCACCTGGCCTCCGGGCTGGCGGCCGAGCCGCTGCTGCAGGTCGCCGCCCAGGTCCTCGGCTGGGCGCGGACCTGGATGGACGGGCCGAAGGAGATCAACCTCGGCGGCGGCATGGCCGTCGACTACCGCGACCCGGGCGCCCGCTTCGACTGGGCGGCGTACGGCGCGGGACTGGAGTCCCTGCGGCACCCCGATGAGACGCTGCGGATCGAACCCGGCCGCGCGCTGACCGCCTACTGCGGGTGGTACGTCACGGACGTGCTCGACCTGAAGCGGTCGCACGGCGAGTGGTACGCCGTGCTGCGCGGCGGCACCCATCACCTGCGCACCCCGGTGACGAAGGGCCATGACCAGCCGTTCACGGTCCTGCCGGCGGGCGGCGGTCCGGTGGCGAGCGGTCCGGTGACGCTGGTCGGGCAGTTGTGCACGCCGAAGGACGTGTTCGCCCGGCAGGTGCCGGTCGACCGCCTCGCCATCGGCGACGTCGTGGCATTCTCCCTCGCCGGCGCGTACGCCTGGAACATCTCCCACCACGACTTTCTCATGCACCCGAAACCTGGCTTCGGCTACATCGATTGTTGATCGCGACGGGAGATATCCTCGGAGCATGGTGAGCCCCCCGATATCCGACGGAGATTGTCGCGTTAGGGGGCAGAATGCACCAGGCCACGGCGTCGAACGGCCAAAGGACGACAAGCCACAAGAAGCAGTCGATATGCCTGTGCATGATCGTGAAAGACGAGGCGAAGGTCATCGAGCGCTGCCTTCGCTCCGTACACGACCTCATCGACTACTGGGTCATCTCCGACACCGGGTCGACCGACGGGACGCAGGAGCTCATCCGGAAGACACTCGAAGGGGTGCCCGGCGAACTGCTCCAGGAGGACTGGGTCGACTTCGGGCACAATCGCACGCTGAACATCCAGCACGCGTTCGGTAAGGCCGACTACATCCTCCTCATCGACGCCGACATGGTCGTAGAGCGAGACGGCGACCTTCCGGAACTGACCGCCGATTCCTATATGTTGCGCCATTCCGGCGACCTGGAGTACCGCATCAAGCGACTCGTCAAGGGCGACATCAAGTGGCGCTATGTGGGCTCGACCCATGAATATCTGACCACCGACGATCGGGACCGCGCCGTCAACCTCGACGCCCTCATCATCGACCATTTCGCCGACGGCGGTTCGCGCGGCGACAAGTTCGAGCGCGACGCGCGCCTGCTCCGCGCGGAGCTCGACCGCGATCCCGGCAATTCCCGCGCGGTCTTCTATCTCGCGCAGACCATGCGCGACATGGGCGACGCGCGAGAGGCGCTCGCCCTCTACGAGCGGCGGGCGGGGATGGGCGACTGGCCGGAGGAGGTCTACTACTCCCTGCTCCAGGCCGGGATCCTCCGGGCCGAGAGCGGCGACTGGCCCGGAGCCATGGACACCCTGACGCGGGCGTGGGAGTACCGGCCGCAACGACTGGAGGCGTGTTACGAGCTGGCCTCGCGCCTCCGGGAGATGGGCCGCCACCAGGCCGCGTACGCGTTCGCCCGCGCCGGCCTGAACCGCCGCGAGCCGGACGACTGGCTGTTCGTCCAGCCGTGGGTCTACACCTGGGGACTGCTGTTCGAGTACTCCATCGCCGCGTACTGGGCCGGCGACCTCCGGGGCTCGCTGGAGGCCTGCGACCGGCTGCTGGCCATGCCCGACCTTCCCGACCCCTTCCGGAAGCAGACACGGGCCAATCGCGAGTTCGCCGTCCGCGCCGTCGCGGAGGCGCGCGGCCGAGCCTAGCTATCGGTCTGGACTTATATAAGCCGACACTGATATCTTCGCCGGCGTGCACGCGTTCGATGTGCTCGGGGATCCCGTTCGCCGCAGGATCCTCGAGCTGCTCGCCGAAGGGGAGATGGCGTCCGGCGCGGTCTGCGCCGTGGTCCGCGAGGAGTTCGGCATCTCCCAGCCGGCGGTCTCCCAGCACCTCAAGGTGCTGCGTGACTCCGGCTTCGCCACGGTGCGCCCGGACGGCGCCCGGCGCCTCTACGCGGTCAACTCCGACCCCCTCCAGGAGGTCGACGCCTGGCTCGACCGGTTCCGGCGCTTCTGGACACCGCCCCTCGACGCACTGGCGACGGAACTCGCCCGCGGCAGGCGCGAGCGCCGCCGCCGGACCGAGGCCGAGCCCGACCCGGAAGAAGGGAACCCATGATCGACGTCACTCACCAGATCAACTCGGTCCGCCGGAAGGTCGGCAGCCGGATGATGGAGGCGGGCGAGGCGCGCACCGTCACCATCAGCCAGACCTACGCCGCCCCGATCGAAGACGTGTGGGACGCCTGTACCGACCCCGAGCGCATCCCCCGGTGGTTCCTCCCCGTCTCGGGCGATCTTCGCCTCGGCGGCCGGTACCAGCTCGAAGGAAACGCCGGCGGCACGATCGAGCACTGCGACCCGCCGAAGGCCTTCGCGGCGACGTGGGAGTTCGCGGGGCAGGTCAGCTGGATCGAGGTCCGGCTGACCGCCGAGTCCAAGGACAGCACCCGCTTCGAACTCGAGCACATCGCGCACGTCAGCGACCACTGGGACCAGTTCGGACCGGGGGCGGTGGGAGTCGGCTGGGACGGGGCCCTGCTGGGCCTGGCCGGACATCTCGCCGCCGATCCCGAGGCCATCGCTCCGGAGCAGGCCATGGCCTGGGCCGGGTCCGAGGAGGGCCGGCGGTTCATGACGCTCAGCAGCGAGAGCTGGTACGAGGCGAACATCGCCGCGGGCGCCGACGAGACCTGGGCCCGCGCCGCGGCCGACCGGACGACGGCCGCCTACACCGTCCCACCGCAGCCCGCCGATTCCTGAGCGCCCGTCCCGGCCGCCGACGCCGTCATCGCGTCGGCGGCGGCCCGGGGACGCACGCACGCTGGCTGGCCGCCGACGGTTACGAGGTTCACCTCGTGGACCCGGTGGAGCGGCATCTGCGCGAGGCCGGAACCGCGTGCGACTGCACCACCGAACTCGGCGACGCCCGCGCCCTCAGCGCCGAAGACGAGTCCTACGACGCCCTTCTCCTGCTCGGCCCGCTCTATCACCTGCAGGAGCGTACGGACCGGGTCCAGGCTCTTCGTGAGGCGCGGCGGGTCCTACGCCCCGGCGCGCCCCTGGCGGTGGCGGCGATCAGCAGGCACGCGGAGCTCATCGACCTGGCGGCGGCCGGCCGCCTCACCCCGGCCGCGACCCCGGTCATGCGGAAGGTCCTCGCCTCCGGCCGGCACAGCAGGGAGCACGGATTCACCACCGCCTACTTCCACAGCGTGCCCGAGTTGCAGACGGAGGTGGCCGAGGCCGGTTTCACGGACATTCGCATCTACGGAGTCGAGGGGCCGGCCTGGGCCGCGCTCAAAGGGATCGCGGTGCACACGGGCACCTCGCTGACCGGCTCACCCCTCGTGGCATCCGCCCTCGTGGCGGCGCGGATCGCCGAGTCCGACCCGGCTCTCATCCCCGCCAGCTCACACCTCATGGCCTTCGCCCGGGCACCAGGCGCATGAGGCCCGTCAGTCGTGAAAGCTTCACGAACCTCGTACGCGCTGACCTGCGCGAACTCCGGCCCGTCAGCCGACTCGATTGACCCTCGGGGCCGCCGTCACCACGATGACCGGGACATGCACCTCGGGGATCCTCCGCCCCTCCGGTTCATCGACGCGGTAGCACACCGAAGTCCGCTGCGGAAAGGACGGGTCATGCGCGTTCACCCTTGGCGTGGCGGCCGCTGGAGAACGGCCGTCGCCACGACGGCCGTCGCCTGCGCGGCCGTCACGGCCGGTCTGGTCACCGGCGACGCCCGGGCCGGCACGCTGTCCGGCACCCTCTATCGCGACCCGAGCACGCAGGTCGTCCGCTGGGTCGCGGCCAACCCCAACGACGCGCGCACCCCTGTCATCCGTGACAAGATCGCTAGCCAGCCGCAAGCCCACTGGCTGTCGGCGTTCAATCCGGGCACGGTCACCTCCGAGGTCTCCGGTGTGGTCAACGCCGCGAACTCCGCGAACCAGATCCCCGTGCTCTCGGTGTACGAGATCCCCAACCGCGACTGCGGGGGCGCGAGCGCCGGCGGTGCCCCCGACTACACCCAGTACCAGCAGTGGATCTCGAACTTCGCTCAGGGAGTGGGCGGCCGGACGGTCATCGTGATCCTGGAGACCGACGCGCTCGCCCTGCAGAGCTGCCTGAGCGGCTCCGACATCACGGCCCGCGACCAGGCGATCGCCCAGGCCGTACAGACGATCAAAAGGGCCGACTCGAACGCCAAGGTGTATCTCGACGGCGGCCACTCGGCCTGGAACTCCGCCACCGAGCAGGGAAGCCGCCTCAAGGCCGCGGGCGTCCAGTACGCCGATGGCTTCTTCACCAACGTGTCGAATTTCCAGCCGCTGTCGAACGAGGCGGCGTACGGCCGGTCGATCATCTCCTACCTGCAGTCCCAAGGAATATCCGGCAAACACCAGATCATCGACACCAGCCGTAACGGCGGTGCCGTCGGCGGGCAAGGCGACTGGTGCGGCGATGACAACACCGACCACCGCATCGGCGCCTACCCGACCCTCGACACCGGCGACCAGAACGTCGACGGCTACCTGTGGGTGAAACCGCCGGGCGAAGCCGACGGATGCCTCTACACGGCCGGAAGCTTCGTCCCCGACCTCGCCTACAACCTCGCCAGTACGGCCCCCAACCCGCCGGGCCCGCCCGGTCCGACGCCGACGCCCACGCCCACCCCCACGCCGCCACCGGGTGGCCGCACCTGCACGGCGACCTACCAGACGATGAGCTCCTGGCAGGGCGGCTTCCAAGGTCAGATCTCCGTCACCGCCGGAACCTCGGCGATCAACGGGTGGAAACTGACCTTCTCGCTGCCGGGCGGCGTCTCGATCGGCCAGCTCTGGAACGGCACGCTCACCACCAGCGGATCCGCCGTCACCGTCACCAACCTGTCCTGGAACGGCACGCTCGCACCAGGAGCCTCCGCCCAGGTCGGCTTCACCGCCACCGGCGCCGCCTCCTCCCTCACCCCCACCTGCACCGCATCCTGAACGATTCGCGGGCCCGACCCTCCCGTACCGCAGGTCGGTGACGGTCGGGCCCGCATCGCGCGCTCAAGAACCCAGGACCACGTCCAGCCGGGTCGGAACGGGTCCGCCTCTGATGCTCTCCCCGCGGGTCCGGCCCGCCGGGAGAAGGCGCTGGTCAGCGGCATGCGGTTAGGGTGGGTAGAAAGAAGGCACGGATCCAGCCGCTGACCGGGCGCCCGGGGTGGCGGCCGTCGGTATCGGCCTCGCCCTGGCTAGGTGTGCTTGAGCTTGCTCGGCCACACCTCATGGTTCGGATCCCACCAGACGACATGGAACACATGGTCGATGAGGAAGCCGTACAGGCGCGCCGTGCCAGTGAACCGTAACCGATGGATCTTCGTCATGTCCGGCAGGCCGATCTCCTCCAGACGGCCGAGCGCCACGGCGTTCGGAATACTCGCCACGTCATAGTCGGCACCGGGGTAGCCGCCGGAGTGGAACAGTTGGTTGATCGTCATCGACTCCACCGACGAGAGCCGTTCCATCAACCAACGCAGCGTCTGCGGGTCGACCTTCTCGAACCCCCAGGGCCCGTCATGGTCGACATGACAGAACCTCCAGCAGATCCGGCTGTCCGAGGTCTCCGCCCCAGGAAGCACCGATCGCGTCGGGACTTCCTTCGTCTTGATGTCCGGAGCGAAGACCTGCTTCTTAGGCTTCCGCTTGGCCATCGTCGCCGGCCACGGTCAGCGCGTCGAAGAACTCGAGGATCTCGTCGTCGCGCAGTTCCTCGGTGCTGCGCTGCAGTGGCTGCGCGCCGGCGCGGACACGCGCCTCCACCCAGGGCGCTTCGTGGTGCGTCATCGTCGACAACTGGTGCGCGGTGTAGTCGCCGAGACCTTGCAGGACCAGGTCGATCGACTCGCGCTCTCCATCGTCGAGAGCGTCCGGATCGCCGGCGATGTCGCCGTCGTCAAGTTGGAACCGACCGCGATGACACTTGTACAGGTCCGGGGAGACGGGCCCGTTCGCCCACGCCTGGAACCGCTCGGGAAACAAAGGGCGTTCTTCCCACGCCAGGTGGTAGCCGTACGCGTAATAGCAGAGCTTCTGCAGCTTCATCGCGGTCATGGGACCACGCTTCTGCAGGATGTACGCCGCTACGTCCCGGACTGTCGCCACGGGGCCGCCACCTCCGATCTTCGCCCTTACGGTACCTACCCGTCTTGAGAGGGGGAGAGGCATGGCGATACATCCTTGCTGAGTGATGGCCGAGCTTTCTCCGCTGGGATGCTGCTCATCAACGCTTAGTTACTATATGTGATTGCCTGGTCACGTAAAGACCTTGGCCGACATCGGCCCAGCGGTGAACCACCTGCCGACCTACGGGTTCTCATCCCCCACCCGCACATACCGGGAGCACTCCCCCACGGCCTTCCGGACTCCGGCCTCTACGACCCGATCGGTGCCAGGCGGGGCTGCCCCTACGCCGTTATTTCGGGGGTGTCGGCGAGGCTTCCGAGGTGGCCGTGCCGACAGGCGCCCAGAGGCGATCGGCATCACCGGCGGCGAGGCTTCCCCGATAGGTGTCGATCTTGTGGTCGATGAGCTTCAGGTTCTCCTGGATCTCCACCAGCTTGGCGAGCACGTCGGCGCGATGGGCCTCCAGGAGGGCCAGCCGTTCCGCCTCGTTGCCCGGACCGGCCGCGACCAGTTCGGCGTACCGGCGGATGCCCCTGATCGGCATGCCGGTGGCACGCAGCTTCGTGCAGATCACAATCCACTTCAGGTCGAGCTCCCGGTACCGGCGACGGCCGCCGCTCGTGCGGTCGACGGGACTGACGACCAGGCCGGCGCGCTCGTAATACCGGAGGGTGTGCACGCTGACCCCGGTGCGACGGGCGGCCTCGGCTATGGTCACGCCGCCGGCGGGCACGGCACCGAGACCCCGGCCTGGCGCGGACGCCGGCTTCCTCTTGACTTCGAGCACGCTCTAAATCCTAACGTCGCGGCCATGTCTACTCCTGATTCGTCCCGAGCCGCCCCCACGATCTTGATCGTGGGGGCCGGACGCGGGCTGGGGCACGCCATGGCGGACGAATTCCTCAAGAGGGGCTGGAACGTCATCGGCACGGTCCGGCCCGGTACGCGAACCAAGCTCCATGATCTGGCCGAGACCGCCACCGGCCGGGTGGAGATCGAAACCCTGGATGTCAACGAGCCTGCGCAGATCGCGGCCCTGCGCGACCGCCTGGCGGGCAGGGCGCTCGACATCCTGTTCGTCAACGCCGGAATCACCACGGCCGACGAGCACATCAGGATCGGGGACGTGACGACCGAAGAGTTCATGAGCGTCATGCTCACGAACGCGCTCAGCCCGATGCGCGTCATCGAGTCACTCCAGGACCTGGTCCCGGCCACCGGCGTCATCGGTGCGATGTCGTCCGGGCAGGGCAGCATCAGCAACAACGAGACCGGAATGCGGGAGGTCTACCGCGGCAGCAAGGCGGCGCTGAACATGTTCATGCGAAGCTTCGCGGCCCGGCAGCCCGAGCCATCGCGCACGATGCTGGTCATGGCGCCCGGATGGGTCCGCACGGACCTCGGCGGACCCGACGCCCCCTTCACCATCGAGGAGACCATCCCCGCCCTGGTCGACGTCATGCTCTCCCAGAAAGGAACTCCCGGCCTGCGGTACCTCGACCGCTTCGGCCGAACCGTCCCCTGGTGATCCCGGCCGCCGGTCCGGCCGCATGAGCGCCGATCCGCTGCGCGGCGACCTATCTGAGCTGTGCGCGTTCGCCGCCCGCGCGGGCTGGGTTACAACAGGCTCAAGCTCCAGCGTCCACGTACGAGACGGCGTTACTGAAGGGAAGACGGGCGGAGACTCGTGTCGAGGACGTCGAAGGTGGCGCGTACGGTCTTGCCGGGTGGGGCGGGGTGGACGGTGACGCGAGCGAGTTCTTCGGCGATCCACAGGCCGAAGTGGCCGACTTCTCCAGGCAGGTCCTGTACGGGCAGGTCCGCCGATGCGTCGGTGACTTCGACGACGATGGCCGGCTCCTCCCCCTTCCGTACGGTGAGGGCGTAGACGACGGGGGCGGCGCCGTGGGCGATGGCGTTGGTGACCAGTTCGCTGGTGACCAGGACGACGTCCTCGACCAGGTCGGCGTCCCAGCCGAGCAGGACGGCGGTTGCCAGGGAGCGGGCGGTGACAACGGCGTAGGGGTCGCCGTCGAGGCGGCAGGACCATTGCTGTTCGCGCGATGGGCCGGCGGTGCATTCGGGGGACATTTCTAGGGCCTCCAGGAGTGTCGGTGACCGCGGCGGCCGGGCAACGGGAGAAATTCCGGCCGCGGGCGGTGGCTTGATCAGGGTTCGGGGCAGCCGAGGACCTGGGTGATGCGGGCGGCGGCGATGTCGAGGTTGTCGATGTGGGCGATCCGGTCACCGAACGACCAGCAGAACCACCACAGCCCCGCCTGATCCTGCCGCAGCGAAAGGTCATCGTTCAGCGGCGGCGCGAGGGGATTCACGACCCGCAGTAAAGCCGCCTGCTCCTCGGAGGCGATGACCCGCGCGTACCACCCCTCCGCCCGCAGCAAATCCGCGAGCGCTTCCAGTGCATTGCCGCCCATGTTGGGCGTCTCCCTACCACTAAGTGGGGCCGATGCCATGAATATCCTTTCTGTCGATTCCGTGCAGAGTATTAAGGGCTCCGGTAACCGGCCGAGCCATGCGGGGGCGGTGCACCTCCCCCACAGCGATGTCGATCACGGAGCGCATCGATGCGATGACTGCTAGACAGCATGACCTGGACAGGGGGCACTCTGTCAAGCTGCCTCAGACAAGTTGCCTAGCCGTGTTTCGGTTGCTCCTGTACGGCCGTCACCACCAGACTGTTCAGCCTGACCGTGAAGGAGGCGCTCGTGGGCAACCCAAGTGCGTACGTTCAGCGACTCATATTGGGCGTTGAGCTGGCGAAACTTCGGGAGCAGACGGGGCTCAGCCTGAAGGACATCGAGAGAGAACTCGAGTTCGATCAGTCGTGGATGTCAAGGGTCGAGCACGGCGAACGCGGAATGAAGGCTAGGGACGTTCGAAGCCTTCTTGATCTTTTCGGCCAACACACCTCGATTGAAGAAGGGCAGCGGGAGGAGCTTCTGTCGCTCGCGCGCGCCGGTTTCTCCGGCAAGCCCGACTGGTGGAGGAAACTCTCCGGCAAGGGACTGAAGCCGAAGTTCGACCTGCTGATCGCGGCGGAGGCCGGGGCTCGTACGATCAGCCACTGGCGCAGCCAAATCCTCCCCGGCATTCTCCAGACCGATGCGTATGCGCAGGCGGTGATCGAAGCAACCGACGTCGAGGGCGTTGTGGATGTCGGCGGAAGGATCGACATCCGACGGGCACGACAAGAGATCATCACTCGGAAAGAAAATCCCGTCACGCTTCAAGTGATCCTCGACGAAGCCGTCCTCCACCGCCAGGTCGGCGGACCAGAGGTGATGAAGGAACAGCTTCAACGGCTCGCCGAGCTGAGCGGCCTCCCCAACGTCAAGATCCAAGTACTTCCGTTCGCAGCAGGTGCGCATCCAGCCGTCAACGGCGACTTCGTGCTGCTGGTCTTCAAGGCGAACGACGACCTCGGAATGGTCTACCTGGAGACGGCGACGAGTGGGCTCGTACTCCAGAGCCAACACGAGGTCCGCCGGTACAGTCGGACATATGGGATGTTGCAGGCGACGGCGCTGAGCCCAGCCAAATCCGCATCCCTGATCGCTTCTACGGCCAAGGAGCTATAGGTGCAGCTCGAAAGAGTAGGACGCAACATGGGCCTGCGAGTGGAGCCCCACATCTGGCGGAAGAGCTCCTACAGCGATGCAAATGGTGAATGCGTCGAGCTGTGTGTCGATCGGCCCAGCGACACCAATGGTGACCTGTTCGCAGCGACGAGAACGCCAGGCAAGCCTATGACGCGGTGAGCGTCCACTCGACCTGTGAGAGACCCGCGGAGATCTGCCTGCGGATCACCAGGTGGTGGCGGCCTGACGTGAGTCCGGGGAGCAGACCCCAGTAGCCGCGGTCGGTGATGTCTTCTCTATCGGTCGCTCCTGCGAGGGCGCTGCCGTGCGCGAATTGCAGCGTGTAGGGCTGATCGTTCGGCCTGGTGCGGGGGTCTGGCGAAGGTGAGCGATCAAGGCCTGGTCGCGAAGACCCAGCGGTTGGCGGCCAGTGCGTCGGGGCGCCCAGGCTCAGGGAGGGGGCCGCGCCCATAGCGGTGGGTGAAGTCGAACGCGGTGTGGACCGACGTACGCCAGCCCCGGGTTGCCAGGTCTGTGGCGGAGTCGGGCCGCGGCTCCCGGTCGAACAGGGCGATGAGGTCGATGCCGGTCCGTTTGGCCACCGAGTAGATCGGGCTCTCGCGGACGGCCGTCGACTCGGGGCTGAGTTTGATCTCGTAGGCCAGCGCGCTCCCGGCCGCGCTCAGCGCGTCCACCGCCGCGATGAGGGCACGCTCGGCGGCAGGGGGCAGGTAGAGCAGCAGCCCCTCGGCGAACCAGACGGTCGGAGCGGCCGGGTCGAAGCCCGCGTCGGTCAGCGCCCTGGTCCAATCGTGGCGTAGGTCGGCCGCGATCGTCGTGCGCTGGGTCTTCGGCACGGCGCCCAGCCCGTCGAGCACGCGGTCCTTGAACGCGAGAACGCCCTTCTGGTCGATCTCGAAGATCCTGCAGCCGGGCGGCCAGTCGAGTCGGTACGCCCGCGTGTCGAGGCCGGCCCCGAGCAGCACCACCTGCCGGGCTCCCTCGCCCGTCCGCCGCAGGACGAAGTCGTCGAAGACCCGCGTCCGCAGGCCGAAGTAGCGCCCCAGCCGGCCCCACAACGGATCGACCTCGCCGTCCGGAACCTGCTGCGGACGCACGGGCCAGCCCGCGGACGCTCGGGCCGCGCGCACGAAGTGCTCGGCGTAGACGTCCTGCGCCAGCGTGTCATGACGGTGGGTCTCGATCGCCCGCGCCGCGGCGACCATGAGGGCGGTCAGCCCGACGCCTTCTTCCACACCGGTGATGTCGGCCATGGGTTTTTCCTCTCGGGCCCGTCATGTGGTCGGCGAACTCGCCATCAAGCCGCGAGGCGGCGGTCGGTGCGGGCGTCGAGCCGATGCCCGCCGCAGGCGTCGAGCCGATGCCCGGTGCGGGCGTCGAGCCGATGCCCGGTGCGGGCATCGGCTCGGCATCGACCGCGTGCGACGCGCGTCAGACCAACGTGTCACCGACGGCGTGGCTGCCTCTGGCGAGGAAGAACTCCTCGATGGCGGTCCGCCACTCGCTCGTGGCGACCCGGCCGGTCCCGTGGGGGTCGAACGCCTGGAAGAGCGCCTCGATGTTCTCCGCCGGGAATCCGACGGCCTGCATTCCCCGCACGAAGTCGGGGTGCTGGACGAAGCCGTCATCGTCCCGATCGCAGATCGCGGTCAGGGCGTCGGCGTACGGCCGGACGTTCGCCTCGTAGTCGGCGGGTTCGTGGAACTCGGCGTACTCCTCGTAGCTCAGCTTTCCGTCGTTGTTCTGGTCGAGGGTGCCGACCAGGCCCTGCCAGTAGCGCCGGCAGCCCGTGTGGAGCGCCTGCGCCTTGGCCGAGTTCTCCGGCACGTCCAAGGCCCTGGTGATCCGGTGTGCGAGCCTGTCGAAGTCGTCCGCCTCCAGGTAGCCGTTGGCGTCCGTGTCGAGCGCGTTGAACGCGGCCTTGATCCGATCGAGACGTGCATCCATCGGGAACCTCCCAGGAGGGTGTGATGCCTTGACGCGGACAGCGAGACTGTAGCTACATAACGTGATCAATCACACGTCTTCCGATTTGGTCGGCCGACATCGGCCACGCGAGGCCGTGCGGCCTAAAAATGGGTAACGTGCACGGCCCTCAGCCGACGGCGGATTCACCACCGGCCCAGCCGGTCGCGGCCACGACCTCACGTGCGATGTCCGGCACCGACCGGTCGTCGGTCGCGACCCGCACGGTGTCCGGGGGCGCTTCGGCGTCGAGCAGCCGCGCCTTGCGGAGGCTCGCCGCCAGCTCGTCCTGCAGTTCGGAGCCGAGTTCCCGGCCTGTCAGGCGCCGGCCGGCCGTGGCATCGGAGGCGGTGAGCAGGACGCGGATCACGCGCGCGTCCGCGCCCATGGCGCGCCGGAACATGCCCGCCGCCTCCGGCAGCACGCAGAGGGTGTTGACGTAGACGAGGCGGCGATGGCCGAGAGCGGCGAAATTGCCCCAGACCGCGGTCAGATTGCGCTCCGTTATCCGCGACCGGTCGGGGTCGTCCTCGGGCGCCGGATGCACCTGCCCCATGAAGTCGCCGTCGATGACCGCGTGGGAGGCCCCCGCGGCACGCAGCCGCGCCGAGACCTCCCAGCCCACCGTGGTCTTGCCAACGCCCGCGCGTCCTCCGATGAGCAGTACCTCCGCGTGATCCATGCCCGCAGGATGACGGCCGCCGATCGCGTCGGCCAACTCGTTTATGAGCTGTGGCGCGCAAGTCTCGGGGAAGCCGGGCCATAGCTGGAATCGCGCGGGAAATGTCCGGTTGGACGACTCGTTCACCGAGCCTTCCGGCCACCGCCGCTCTCGCCCCTCGCGCCGGTCGCGGTCAGCGATAAAAGACCAGCACTCCACCGTGGTGTGAGCACGCGCCTTGGTGGTGGGCGGCATACGAGTAGGTGCCGTCGTTGCAGCGAGCCGTCGCACCGGCCGGATGGTCGGGTGCCTTCGGCGCCGAATGGGTGCGCTTCGGACGGCTCGTCGCACGGTGGGTCTTCGGCACGTGCGGTTTCGGCACGTGCGGCTTCGGCGTAGGCGTTCCGCCCAGATCGGCCCGGTTCGTCGGCTCCGGCGACTCCATCGGAGCCGACGACTCCGGAGCCGCGGTGGGCGAGTCGGCCGTTGTCGTACGCTCGCCGGGCGAGGTGGACGGCGCGGCTCCTGCGCCGGTCGCGGTCGTGCGGCAGCCGCCCAGCGCCAGCGCGGTGGCGAGGATCAAGGCCGATGTCCGATGACGCATTCCCGTCTCCCGTCGTAGGGGGTGCGTGTTGGACGGACGGATACCAGCCCTGGTTTGCCAGAAGTGGCGCATCTGGCGGCAAATGGCCAATCAGGGGAAATGCGTAACGTGCGCGGGCCGTCGCCGATGGCAACGGCGGTCGGAACGCTCGGCGAAGCAGGTCCGCGCGTCGAATCTCGCGTCAGATGCCCGATTCGGCGGCTCGGTCACCGAGCATTTCGTACGCTCGCCCGGCCCGCCCACCGCCGAGGCGTGAAGGGCGGCCCGGAGGCCGGGGGGCCGAAGGCCGGGCGCCCCGGAGGCCGAGCGGTCCGGAGACCCGGCGGTCCGGAGACCCGGAGGCCGGGCGGGTCGGCAGCCGGGCGGGGCGACCGTCGTCGGTGGGGACGCGGAGCGGTCAGCGGGAGGCTTCGCGGTAGTAGCGGATCTTGTCTCGGAGGTGCTCCCGCTGGGCGAGGAGCGTCTCTATCTGACGGTCGATGCGCTCGTCATGGGCCTCGAGGATGGCGATGCGCTCCTCGAACGTCTCCTCGCCGCACCTGCTCACCTCGGCGTAGCGCCGCATCTCCGCGATCGGCATCCCGGTGTCGCGAAGGCAGCGCAGGATGCCGAGAAAGCCCAGGTCGTCCGCGCTGAACCGGCGCCGGCCGGCGGCCGTGCGGTCGATCCGGTCGAGCAGACCGATCTTCTCGTAGTAGCGGAGCGTGTCGATGCTGAAGCCGGTCTTCTCCGCCGTCTGGGCCGGTGAATAGAACGTCACACCACTGATGATCACACCTGGAGCGCACTCCAGGTCAAGCTCCAGGATGCGCCTCCGGCTTGACCTGGAGCGCGCTCCAGATCGCAGAGTGTGTCGCGTTCCCGATCACTTCTCGAGAGGACGCGATATGCGGCAACGGACTCTGGCCGACGGAACGACCGTCAGCGCGCTGTGCCTCGGTGCCATGTGGTTCGGCACCCGGACCGACGAGGCGACGGCGTTCGCCATCCTCGACCGCTTCGTCGAGGCCGGCGGTTCCGTCATCGACACCGCCGACAATTACGCCTTCTGGGCGGAGAACGGCGCGGGCGGGGAGAGCGAGGCGGTGCTCGGCCGCTGGCTGGCCGACCGTGGCGCCCGCGACCGGGTGGTGATCAGCAGCAAGGTCGGGGCGCAGCCGACCGTCCCCGGCACGAGCTGGCGGGAGAGCGGTGAAGGGCTGTCCGCCGGGGCGATCCAGTCGGCGGTGGAGGGCAGTCTGCGCCGGCTGGGCACCGACCGCATCGACGTGTACTGGGCGCACATCGAGGATCGGACCGTACCGATCGAGGAGACCGTGGACGCCTTCGCGTCGCTCGTCGAGCAGGGCACGGTCGGGGTCGTCGGCGCCAGCAACTACGCCCTGTGGAAGGTCGAGCGGGCCCGGGCCGTCGCCCGGGGCCAGGGGCGTCCCGGTTACACCTGCCTTCAGCTCCGCCACTCCTACCTGCGGCCTCGCCTGGACGTCACCGCTCCGGACGACCACGTGTTCGGGAACGTGGACGCCCAGACCCTGGACTACGTCCGGAGCGAGCCGGACATGAGCCTGTGGGCCTACAGCCCGTTGCTGAGCGGCGCCTACGCGCGGTCGGACCGGCCGCTGCTCCCGGCGTACGACCATCCGGGCACGCCGGCGCGGCTGGCCGCGCTGCGCGAGGTGGCGGACAAGATCGGCGCCACGGTCAACCAGGTGGTGCTGGCCTGGCTGATGGACGGCGACCCGCCGGTCATCCCGATCATCGGCGTCAGCTCCATCGAGCAGCTCGACGAGGCCCTGGCGGCGGCCGACCTCGAACTCGACGAGGAACTCCGCCGCCACCTCGACATCGCGGGCGAGCTCGACGGATGACCCCGATGGCGACGCGATCTTGACCACGAGAAGCCTCCCTGTTACAAACTCTGTTAATTAATCAGTCGAGAGCGTTATATATCTCTCGTTGATATCAGAGGTAGGCGACGGCAGGAGAAGCATGCGACCCGAACCACCCATCACCCGACGGAGGTTGCTCGCGTACGCCGGAGGCGCCGGGCTGGCCGGCGCCACGGCGCTCGTCGCCGGAGCGGCCCCGGCGTCCGCCCGCGCGTACGAGTTCGACCTCGTCTTCAACGTGCCCGACACCGACAACATGCAGGGGCTCGCCTATCGGCGCGGCCGCTTCTACGTCGGGTTCGACGTCGGCAACGGCATGGGGGTGATCCGGGAGTACGACCGCTCCGGGACCAAACTGAAGGAGAGCCGGCCGCTGGCCGTCGGCCACGCGGCCGAGCTCAGTTTCCGCGACGCCGACGGGATGCTGTACGTCGCCACCGGCGGCGGCACCAACCCCACGAAGGTCCACGTCGTCGACATCGCGGCGGACGACCCGTCGATCGTCCGGACGATCGACTTCGCGTCGCTGGGCAACTCCGGGCTCGTCGCCGTCGACAACCGGCGCGACGGTCTTCTCGTCCACGCGGGACCGGGCGACCAGGGACCCTTCGTCTTCGGCTTCGCCGACCTGAACGGCCGGGTCCGGTCGACCTTCCCCCTGCCGTACCAGGGCGTGCCGCAGGGCCTGGAGATGGCCGGTGACAAGATCCTCTACTACACGAACAACAGGATCACCGTGCTGAACCGGCAGGGCCGGATCCTCGACGCGATCGACATTCCGCTGACCGGCGAGAGCGAGGGACTCGCCGTCGCGCCCGCCGGCCGGGGCACCCGGGTCTTCTTCGGCTACAACAAGCCGAACCGGGTCTACGCCATGAAGCCCGTCTTCCACTGACCGGTCGACGCGCTCCGGCCGGCGCGGCGACGCGATCGCCGCGCCGGCCGGAGCGCCCGCCCAAGCCGCCGGAACGCCCGCCCGAACCGCCGAAGCATCCGCCCCAACCGCCGGAACGTCCGCACGAACCGCCGAGACGTCCGCACGAAGCGCCGAAGCGTCGGGCCGGGCCGGCCGTGACCGGACGATCGGGTGCTCGGCCCGCCGCTCAGCCGGTGGGGATCCGATCCAGGAGGGCGGCGAGGCCGTCGGCGTCGAGGAGGTCGGCGGGGCGGATCGTCGCGTTGGCCGCGACGTAGTGGAAGGCGGCGCTGACCTTCTCGACCGGGACGTCGGCGAGCTGGGCCCAGGCGATCCGGTAGGCGGCCAGCTGCACCGACACCACCCGTGCCTCGTCGCCGGTCGGCGGGCGGCCGGTCTTCCAGTCGACGACCTCGTAGCCGCCGTCGCCGGTACGGAAGACCGCGTCCATCCGGCCCCGGACCAGCCGGTCACCGATCATGGTCTCGAAGGGCACCTCGACCTCGTGGGGTTCGCGGTCGGCCCAGGCGCTGCGCTCGAACGCGGCCCGCAGCGTCTCCAGCTCGTCGTCGCCCCCGGCTCCCTCGTCGGAGGCGCCGGGCAGGTCGTCGAGGTCGAGCAGCCGCTGCTGGCCCCAGCGGGACTCCAGCCAGCGGTGGAAGGCGGTGCCGCGCCGGGCGTACGGGGCCGGGGGCCGGGGCAGCGGCCGGCGGATCTGCCGGGCCAGCGCCGCCGGGTCACGGGCCAGGGCGACCAGCGACGACACCGACAGGTGGGCGGGCAGGTCGACCGCCAGGCCGTCGGCGCCTCGGGACCGGTCGCGTTCGGCCAGCAGCAGTTCCACGTCGCGGGCCCAGGCGGAGGCCCGGCGGCGGTCGCGCGGCGACAGCGGAACGTACCCGAGGCGGAGCCTGCCCTGCATGGCGTCGTGCACCATCCGGGCGCCCTCGGCGACCGCGTCGTAGCGTTCGCCCTCCGGAAGCGCGGGCCAGGACGCGGTCTCCTGCTCGGCGAGCAGGGGGTTCTCCTCGTCCAGCGGCTCCTCGGCCCAGTAGCCGACCTGGCCGGCGCCGGCCTCGCACGCCTCCCGGATCTCCGCCAGGAACGGCGACGGCTCCAGCGGACGGCTCGCGGTGCCCCAGCGGTACCCCGTCGCGATGAGCAGGTGCCGCGCGCGCGTCACGGCGACGTACGCCAGGCGGCGCTCCTCACGCAGGTCGCGGTCGGCGGTCGCGGCGTTGAACCCCTCGACGTCGTCCTTCTGCAGGCCGGTCAGCGGCGGCAGGTCGGCGTGGTCGCCCCGCAGCGGGTACGGCAGGATGCGGGCGTTCTCCGTCCAGCGGGAGGAGCTCTGCGGCTTGGCGGGGAAGACCGAGCCGGCGCCGGGGGTCTCGGCCCTCGTCGGGTTCCAGACCAGGCCGGGAACGGCGACGACGTCCCACTCCAGGCCCTTGGCGGCGTGCACGGTGAGGAGCTTGACGCTGTTGGTCTCGCCGACCCGGCCCGCCTCCAGGCCGAACTCCTCCGTCTCGGCGGCCTTGAGGTAGGCGAGGAACGCGCCCAGCGTCGGGTCCTCCGCGTCGCCCGCGAAGGACGCCGCCGCGTCGACGAACGCGTCCAGGTCGGCGCGGGCGGTCACCGGGTCCAGGCCGGACCGGGACGCGACCTCGATGTCCAGGCCGAGGGTGCGCTCCACCTCCGTCACCAGGTCGGGCAGCGGCAGCCCGACGTGGCGGCGCAGGACGCGCAGCTCGTCGCGGAGGCGTTCGAGCCGGGCGTACCCCTCCGGGCTGAAGTGCTCCGCCGGGCCCAGGTCGTCGAGGGCGTCGACGAGGCTGCCGTTCTCGTCGTTCAGCTCCTGCACGACCTGCCGGAGCGGGTCGGCGGCGCCCAACGCGCCGTCCTCCCTCGTCGCTTCGCTCCCCGCGCTCCCCGGTCCGGACGACGCGCGCCCGCTCGCGGACGGCTCCGCGTCCGTCCGGGGCCCGGCCCCGGGGTCGAGGTCGCGGGCCGCCTCGCGGGCGAGTTCGCGGGCGCGGCGGCCGAGGGCGACCAGGTCGCGGGGGCCCAGGCGCCAGCGCGGCCCGGTGAGCAGCCGGGCCAGTGAGGCGCCCGCCGTCGGGTCGTGCACGACCCGGAGGGTCGCGACGACGTCCTGCACCTCCGGCACGGTGAGCAGGCCGCCGAGGCCGACCACCTCGACCGGGACGCTGCGCGCCTCCAGCGCCGCCCGGATCAGCGGGAACTGCGCCCGCTTCCGGGCCAGGACGGCGATGTCGGACGGCTGCAGCCCCGGGCCGTGGCGGCTCGTCTTCTCCCATGGCTCGCCGTCGGGCGCGAGGTCCTTCGGCTGCCGCAGCAGGCGGACGATGCGGTCGGCGAGCCGCTCGGCCTCGTCCTCGACGGTCTCCAGCAGCGCGCACTCGACCCGCCCCCGGCCCTGCTGCGCGGCGCCGGGCCACAGCCGGGGGACGTCCTTGGCCTCCTCGCGCAGCTCGACCTGGATGCGGGCGGCCGCGTCGAGGACGCGTTCGCCGTTGCGGAAGCTGGTCGACAGCTGCCGCATCGGCGCGGGCCGCTCGCCGTTCGGGAAGTCACGGACGAAGCCGAGGAGGTTCCCGGCGCTCGCGCCCCGCCAGCCGTAGATCGACTGGCACGGGTCGCCGACGGCCGTGACCGCGTGGCCGCCGCCGAACAGCGACTTGAGCAGCACGAGCTGGGCGTGGCTGGTGTCCTGGTACTCGTCCAGGAGCACGGCGGCGTAGCGCGAGCGCTCGATCTGGCCGACCTCCGGGTGCTCGGCGGCGATCCGCGCGGCGAGGGCCATCTGGTCGCCGTGGTCGAGGACCTCCCGCCTGGCCTTGGCCCGCTGGTACGCCTCGACCAGCGGCATGAGCTGCTCGCGGGTCGCCTGGGCGTCGGTGATCCGGCCCTGGTGTTTCTTGGTGGGCTTCTTGACCTCGGCGACCCGCTCGTTCAGCCAGGCGCCGATCCTCCGCACGTCCTCGGGGGTGCGCAGGTGCTCCGACAGCTCCCCCGACAGCCCGATCACCGCCTTCGTGACGGCGTCGGGCCCCCACTCGACGGCGCCCATCGGCCCGTCGTACGCGTCGACGACGCGCGCCGCGATCTGCCAGGCCACGGCCGGGGTGACGAGCCGCATCGTCGGCTCCAGGGCGGCCCGCAGCGCGTGGTCGCCGAACAGCCGCGCGGCGTACGCGTGGTACGTCGACACCGTCGGCTCACCGTCGAGGATCTCCGGGTCGATCAGGTCGTCGTGCTCGCGGAGCTGGTCGAGCCGCCGGCGTACGCGGTCGGCCAGCTCGGCCGCCGCCTTGCGGGTGAACGTCAGGCCGAGCACTCGCTCGGGCCGGATGAGCCCGTTGGCGACCAGCCACACGACGCGGGCCGCCATCGTCTCGCTCTTGCCGGAACCCGCGCCGGCGATGACCGCCATCGGGGCGAGCGGCGCCTCGATGACGGCGGCCTGGTCCGGCGTCGGTTCGGGCACGCCGAGCCGCTGTGCGAGCTCCTGCGGACTGATCACGGCGTTCCCCGGTCGTACGGGACGGTCACGGCGCCACCTGGCCGCCGTCGTCGTGCGCCGGGCAGGACCCGCGTACGGGGCAGGTGCGGCAGTGGTCGTCGCGGCGGGCCTCGAAGACCGGGCTGGCCATGCCCTCCGCGACGCGGTCGACGAGTTTACGCGGCCACTGCGGGTCCTCGTCGGCCGACGGCGGCTGCTGCGTCTGGACGCGTACCCGGGCGGCGTAGGAGCCCTTGCCGACCTGGACCAGCTCGGCCCCGCCCGGTTCGATCAGGCCCTTGTCGGCGAACGCGCCCAGCATCACGGCGAGCTGGTAGACGCCGAGCTGCGGGTGGCGGGCGAGGTCGTCCTCGCGTACGGGCGAGTTGGAGGTCTTGATGTCGACGATCCAGGCCCGGCCGTCGCCGTCCCGCTCGGCGCGGTCGATCCGGCCGCGGATCACGACGCGGCCCAGGTCGATGCTGAACGGCTCCTCGATCGAGACGACCTCGCGGGCGTCGGCGCGGTCGTGCCAGGCCAGGAACTTGTCGATCATCTTCTCGGCCTGTTCGCGCTGTTTCTCGGAGTACCAGGCGCTGCGGAAGTCCAGGTCGTCCCAGATCTCGTCGAGCCGCTTGGCGATGTCGGTGTCGTTCACCGCCTCGTCGGTGGCGACGAGCTCGGCGACCGCGTGGATGACCCGCCCCATCGTCGCGAACTCCCCCGCGCCGCCGTCCTCCGCGCCCACGCAGGAGGCGAGCAGCCAGCGCAGGCCGCACTTCTCGAACGTCTCGACCTGCGACGGCGACAGCACCAGCGTCTCGTCCTCACGGAACGCCGGCCCGGGATCGGACAGCTCCGTCAGGGGGTACCAGTCGCGCGGGTCGGCGCCCTGGACGCCGGCGCGGGCGAGCCGGGCCAGGTGCCCGGCCGCGGCCTGGCGCAGCGGCGCGGGCGTCTTCGGATCGGCGATCGCGGCCCGCAGGTCCGCGACGAGGGCGCGCAGGGACAGCCACCGGGTGCGCTCGTCGAGCTGGGCGTGCTCGGCGGGGTCGGGGACCAGCTCACGGAGGAACCGCGACGGCCGGTCCTCGGCGTCCTCCCCGCCGACGGCGGTCACGACGAGCCGCCGCTTGGCCCGCGTCACCGCGACGTAGAACAGCCGCCGCTCCTCCTCCAGCATCTTCGCCGCGAGTGAAGCACCCGTACTGTCCGGTTCCGCGACACCGGTGGCGGCCTCGATCAGCTCCTCGCTGCCCAGCAGCGAGCCGCGCAGCCGCAGGTCGGGCCACAGGCCCTCCTGCACGCCCGCGACGACGACCAGGTCCCATTCGAGGCCCTTGGACCGGTGCGCCGTGAGGATCCGCACCGCCTCGCCCTGCGGGGCCTGCTCGGCCAGGGTGTCGCCGGGGATCTCCTGCGAGGCCAGGTCGTCGAGGAACACCTCCGGGCCGGCCTGCGGCAGCCGGTCGGTGAACCGCGCCGCCATGTCGAACAGCGCGACCACCGCGTCGAGGTCCCGGTCGGCCGCCGCGCCGCGGGCCCCGCCGCGCATGCTCTGCTCCAGGAGCCGGTCGGCCAGGCCGCTCTCCTGCCACACCGCCCACAGGACGTCCTCGGCCCCGCCACCGCCACGTACGGTCTCCCGGGCGAGGGCGATGAGCCCGGCGACGCGCTCGGCCGGTTCGCGGACCTTCGGGTGGATGAGCAGGAGCTCACGCGGGTCGTTCAGCGCGCGGACGAGCAGCGCGTCGGCCTTCTCGTCCCCGGACAGCATGCTCAGGTCGCGCAGGGCGCGGCGGAGCCGCCGCAGGCCGAGGGCGTCCGCGCCGCCCAGCGGGCCCAGCACGAGCTCCTCGGCGGCCTCCTCGTCGAGCAGCGCGGGCCGCAACGCCGCGCGCAGCAGCACGATGAACGGCCGGGCGCCGGGCTCGTTGACCAGCGGCACCTCGTCGCCGGCCACGACCACGGGCACGCCCGCGGCGGCCAGCGCGCGGCGCAGCGGTGGTACCTGCCGCACGGCGGACCGGACGAGCACGGCCATCCGCGACCAGGGGACGTTCTCCAAAAGGTGGGCGCGGCGCAGTTCGTCGGCGACCAGCGCGGCCTCCTGGTTGGCGCTGTCCGCCTCGACGACTCGCACCGCCCGCGCGTCCGTGCCGTCGTCGTCGGCCGCCTCCACCGGCAGCAGTTCGCGGTGCTCCCCCGCCAGCGCGCCGAGCGGCAGCCGCGCGGCGACCCGGCGGGAGGCCTCCAGGATCACCGGGCCCATGCGGCGGCACGTCCGCAGGGAGACGATGGGCGCCTCCTCCCCCGTCACCGTACGGAACCGGTGGGGGAACTCCAGGATCCCGCGCACGTCCGCGCCCCGGAACCCGTAGATCGACTGGTCGGGGTCGCCCACGACGATGAGGTCCCGCCCGCCCCCGGCGAGCTGCTGGAGGAGGTACTCCTGCGCCGGGTCGGTGTCCTGGTACTCGTCGACCAGGACGACGTCGTACGCCGCGCGCTCCCGCCGTCGTACGTCCTCGTCGGTGAGCAGCCCGGCGGCGGCCCGGACCAGCTCCGCGTAGTCGTACGCGATGATCGGGTCGACGTCGAAGCGCTGCTCGTACCGGTCCAGGAAGCGACCGGCGGCGTACCAGTCGTCGCGGTGATGGCCGCGGCCCAGCGTGACCAGATCGGCGGGTCCGAGGCCGCGCTCGGCGGCCCGCAGGATGAAGTCCCGCAGCTCCTCGGCGAACCCCCGTGTCTTCAGCGTCTCGTGCAGCCGCGCCGGCCAGTCCCGCGCGCCGTCCGCGACCTCGCCGTGGACCAGCCGGCGGACCTCGAGG
Source organism: Actinoallomurus sp. NPDC052308 (assembly GCF_040679195.1). Lineage (NCBI taxonomy): Bacteria > Bacillati > Actinomycetota > Actinomycetes > Streptosporangiales > Thermomonosporaceae > Actinoallomurus > Actinoallomurus sp. NPDC052308. Next base: position 110,813 of record NZ_JBFAUM010000002.1, read on the forward strand.
AGGTGCTCGGGACCGGACAGCAGCCGGGGCGGTTCCTCCCCGTCCAGGACCGCCTCCCGGCGCAGCAGCGCGTACGCGTACGAGTGGAATGTCAGGGCCAGCGGCGTGCGCGTGGTGCGCCGCAGCCGGCCGGTGATGCGCTCCCGCAACTCACCGGCGGCCTTCCGGCCGAACGTCAGGACCAGCACCCGCTCCGGGTCGACGCCGCGGTTCTCGATCCGGTCGACGACCGTCTCGACGATCGTGGTGGTCTTGCCGGTGCCCGGCCCGGCCAGGACGAGCAGCGGCCCGCCCGCGTGCGCGACGACCCGCCGCTGGTGCTCGTCGAGCGCCGGCGGCGGCGACTGCGCGGGTCCGGCGCGGCGGACGAGGCGGTAGGACGCTGCTGACACATATGTGATTGCAGCAGATCATCGGGGGTGATCGTGACAGGGTTGCGGTGATGTCGTCGATGTGGCCGCGGTGGACGCGCTCCGCAGGACCGGCACCGGCGGCCACGGGCCCCGGTGGGGCCACCGATGTCGGGGGGCGCCGATGATCCTGTTGGCCGTGTCGATCCTCGCGCTGGCCTGGTACTTCCTGTGCTGGCTCAGCCTGCTCTGGCCCGGCGCGCGGCGCGCCGTGGACGGACTGTCCCCGTACACGCGGTGGCTGCACGCCTGGATCTTGTCGGCGCCGGCGACGTTCGCCTACGTCGTGGTCTTCACCGCATTCACGCTCGTCCAGCGGACGACACCGCCGCACCTCATCGACGTGCTCACCCGCATGAACAGCACCAACCTGGTCCGGCTGCACCACGCCCCGATCGCGGTGCTGGCCGACAGCGCCCTGTGGGTCGCGGACCGCGGCGCGGGCCTGACGCTGTACATCCTCGCGTTCGTCACCGTGGTCGCCTGGGCGGAGCGGCGGTACGGCCCGCCCCGCATGATCCTCATCTGTCTCTCCGGCCACGTCCTGGGCAGCCTGCTCACCGCGCTGGTGGAACTCCACGCGATCGAGACCGGCCGGGCGTCGCACCGCCTGGCGCACACGACCGACGTCGGCGTGAGCTACATCATGGTGGCCGGCTGCGTCGCGGCCGTCCTGCTGATGCGCGGCTGGTGGCTCGTGGCCGGCATCGCGGCGCTGGCCGTCGGAGTGGTCTGGCCGGTGATCTCCAACCACACCGTCTGGGCCCTCGGCCACCTGCTCGCCGCCCTGTGCGGGCTGCTCGTCGCCGCCCTCTGCCTGTTCCTTGGGGGAGTCAGGCGACCCCGCGACCTGAGGCCCTGTCTGGGAGGGCCGGAGAGCATCACAACCGGGTCATGACCCACAGCGACCCGAGCGCGACCACGGCCAGAGACACACCGAGGACGATCCGTCTGATCAGACGCCTTCCCTTCACCGGAGGGAAGAACCACGCGGCGAACCAGACGAAAAAGGCGACCAGTCCGACCGCGCCGAATCGCACCAGGTCATAGGGCAGTTCGTGCCGAGCGGTCTCCGGATCGAACAGGGCGATCAGGATGAGGAACGCGCCGACGAAGAGCGCCGAGCCGGCGATCGCCGTTCCCCACTGCCAGCGAAGCCAGGTCGGGTCCTTCACGTGACGATCGGTGGCGTCCGTCTGCATATCGCTCATGTGCGGGCCCCCCTGTTAGTACGACGCCAGGGTACGGTACGCCACGAAGCGATCGCCACGTGAAGGGAAGGCGTCACTTCGAGTTGGCCAGCCAGAATTTCTGGAAGTCCTTGTCGAGGCGAGTGGCGAATGAAGCGTCGCCGTCCTTCTTCGGATCTCCACCTTGGTGGTGGCCGCCGAGCACGCCGATGATCGTGCCTTCACCGGTGATCCAGTTATCACCGTGCGCGAGGAGCAGGCCGGATCCGCTGACGCCGTCGGAGTAGTCGTTGCAATAGAATTTGTACGCCGACTTGTGCCCCTTGATGTCCTTCTTCGACGTGACGGCGTGACACAGAACCGGGTAGTTGTACTTGCTCGGATACCCGATGAGGTAGACCTCGTTCTTCCAGCCGGCGCTCAGCTTGTAGTTGTCCGCTCCGAGAACGTCCTGGATACGGCCGTTCTTGTGCTTTTTCACCTGGATGACGCCGTAGTCGTAGCTCGGATTCGAGCGCCCCAGCAGGTCGATCCACCGGCCCGGGACGTGCCACGACCGTACGCCCCACTTGCCGTAGGGGGTCATGTCCGGTCCGCTCCCGTACCCCGGAACGAACACCGTGAGGAGATTACCGACCTCCGTCCCGCCGATCTGCCGCAGACAGTGCCCGGCGGTAAGGATGGAATCACGACCGTGACTGGTGACGATCGTGCCGGAACAACTGAAGCTGTGTCCCCCGAAATGGTAGAAGATCTTACCCATGCGGTGCAGCCTGGATTTGGGTAGCGCGGCGGACATGGGTTCCGTCGTCGCCGTGCTTCGGGGATCGGCGAACGTATCGTCGATGGGAGTGGCCGCGCGCATCCGTTCGGGCGTCCAATAGTCTTCCGCCGCCTGCGCCTGTGTGTCGGTCGCGCGGTAGACCTCGATTCCGGTCTCCGCAGCCGGTGGACGCGGCGCGGTGGCGTCCGCCGCCGTGACCGGTCCGATGGACATACAGACGCCCAGCAATAGCACTCCACCGGCTTTCGCCGTCCAGTGAGAAAACATGTGATCCCCCGTCTATCGCGTGGAGATCACCGTAGGGCCCAATGTAGTCCTACCGCCGCCTTTGACCTATATCGGACAAATCAGCGAGCCCATCAACGAAGGAGGGGGCACGATCAGACGAGAACTGAAGCCGACCGCGCACGGCCGCGTTGACCCCTTGTGTCAGGTCGTTCTCCTGAGCCTTCAATCGGTCGGCGAAGACCGCAGGCCCATCTGATCGGGGACGACCTTGGGCAGGCCGCGCAGCCAGCCGGGAAGGTCCGCCGGCCACCAGCGGCCCGCGGCGAGGTGCGCCAGGGCGTCACTCACCGCGGCGACGGACGCGGCGGCCGGCACCACCCGACTCGGCGCCGCGCCCGCGAGCACGCCCAGCCACCAGTGCCGCAGGGTCGGCGACATTCCCTCGGGGTCGAGGACGACGTAGTAGTCCGGCAGCAGCAGCCGCTCGGCGGCCAGCCCGCCCAACGCCGACTCGATGGCCACCTCCAGACCGCCGTGCGGCGCGGCCTGGTCGAAGAAATCCACCCACGCGTCACGGACGTCGCCGAGCGGATCGGCGTCGTGCACGACGTAGGTCGTGCCGGCGCCGGCGATCGCCCTGCTCAGCTCGGCGGGCGTACGATCCCCGGCGACGAGCGCCCGTACGTTGTGCAGGCCGACGAGCCCGGACACGACCTTGTCCGCCCCCTCCCCTGCAACCACCACCACCGTGCTACTGGTCCGCCGCATAGGCGGGATTCTAAGCAGCCACCCCCACTGTGCCGCCGGCATGGCCTCCTTGCCGTCGGTGAGCCGTCAGGTCCGTGCGACGACGATCATTCGTCGGCTGTCCGGAGTCAGTGGACCGCCCTCGTCGCCATGGCCGGTAACCGTGCGGAAGCCGACGGCGAGGAGCCAGTCGCGAAGTTCGGTGAAGGTGAACATGCGCACGAAGAAGGGAATCCGGCGGACCCGGCCCTGACGGACCACCGTGCGTTCGGTGACCGCGCGGCCGGTCAACGGGTCCAGGGTGCGCTGGTCGATCATCAGGTCGCCGTCCCGCTCGATGACGGACGCGGGCTGGAAGTTGCGGATGATCCAGTCCCGGTTGTTGAGCTCGACGGCGAACCTGCCGCCCGGCGCGAGGACGCGTGCCGCCTCGGTGAGGACCCGGCGGTTGTCCTCGTCGTCGAAGTAGCCGAACGCGGTGAACCAGTTGACCACCCGGTCGAACCGCCGCTCCCAGGGCAGCGACCGCATGTCCCCCTCGACGTACGCGACCGGTGCCCGGCGGGCTTCGGCGTCCTGCCGTGCGCGTTCGAGGAAGGCCGGAGTCGCGTCCAGGCCGGTCACCCGGCAGCCGCGCTCGGCCAGTCGATTGGCGATCCGGCCGTGCCCGCAGGCGAGGTCGAGCACCTCCATGCCCGGCTCCAGGTCGAGCAGCCGCCAGATCAGGTCGGTCTCGGCGTCCGCCCGGTCGTCCAGCGGCTCTGCGAAGAAGTGCAGATAGTCGTCGTCGAACAACCCGTCCGCGTCGAAGGCCTGCTCAGTCATGCGGGCCCTCCTCCCCATCGGCTGACATCAAGAATCAGTTCTCGGGGTCGCGGTGTCACCGGGTTTTCGCGCGGTCGGGGCGAGGGTCCGAGGACATGAGACCACCTCGCCGTCGGCGTGGACACTCTGCCGTCGTCAGTGACGGCAGAGCGCCCTTTATGACCGCTTTGTGAGGGCGACAGCGACGGTAGCATCGGAGCGGAACCGGGTTCTGTGGTCTGGCGTCTGACGTACGGATTGATCCCGTTTCATCAGCCTTTTCGGGAGTGTCGGTGGCCGGTTCGAAGAAGATTCCTCGCCCCCTGGGGCGTATCAGCCGTGGCAAGGCGATCGTCGCGGCGGTGGTGCTCCTGGTCGTCGCGGTGCCGACGCTGAACGGCTTCTTCGGGTCGTTCGAGCGCACCTCCGGAGGCGAGGTGGCGGTCGTCCGCAACGGCGGGATGTTCGACAACAACAGGATCCGCCAGATCATCGACCCCGGGTCGGGGCTGACCTGGATCGGGTGGTGGTCGCACACCCACAAGTACCCCGCGCAGCAACGGTTCTACACGATCACCTCCGACTCCGGGCGCGGCGACCGTACGGGCGTGGACGTCGTGACGGTGCCGAGCAGCGACGGCGTCAACATGGGCATCGAGGGCACGCTCTACTTCACCCTGAACCTCGACCACGCGACGCTGCGGAAGTTCGACGACAAGTTCGGGACGCGGAAGTTCACCGGCGCGGACGGCAAGACGCGGTACGCCTACGACGGTGACGAGGGCTGGTCCGGGTTCCTGGACCAGATCGTCCGGCCCGTCATCGAGAACGACCTCCGCACGCAGGTGAACAGCTTCCGCTGCGCGGAACTGGTCTCCTCCTGCGCCCTGGTGCAGAACAACTCCGGCGGCAAGCAGCAGCAGACGTCGCTGAAGGTGCAGAGCAACAACGCCAACATCGCCAAGGTGCAGAACGCGATCAACACGAGCCTCGAACAGGACCTGGAGCAGACCCTCGGGCTCCCCTTCCTGACGAACCTGCACTTCAACCTGGCCCGCATCACGCTGCCGGAGCAGGTGCAGCAGGCCGTGGACAGCGCGCAGGCGGCCTTCGCGAAGGTCACGGAGTCGCAGGCCCAGGTCGCGCAGGCCCGCGCCGAGGCGGAGGCCAACCGGGCCCGCCAGGAGGGCTACAACAAGTGCCCGACCTGCGCCGACATCGAGAAGCTCAAGGCGCTGCCCAAGGGCATCACGGTGTACGCGCCGGGCAACGACCACGTTTCGCTCCCGAGCCGGTAGGAGGCTCCGATGCGCGTCCTCGCACTCCCGGCGGTCCTGCTGGTCGCGGTCCTGCTGGTCGCGCTTCTCCTCGCCGCCTTCCGCCGGCCGGCTTTGGATCGGCTGCCGGACTGGGAAGCCGCGACGGAGCTGCAGGACGGCGTCACGGTCGTGTTCGTCCGGCAGGTCACCGATGGGCTGGAGCTGGGGCGGCACGTCGTCGCCGAGATCCCGGCGGACGCCTCCGACTGGGAGACGCGCTACCACGAGGCCATGGCGGCCGCCCGCTCCCGCGCGGCCGCCCTCCGCAGCGAGACGGACTGAAGCTTCCTTCGCGATCGCAGTTGCCGATCCGAGCAATGGCCGGACGTATCCCCTTAGAGCGTGCCCTGTTCCAGAGGCACCACGACAACTGAGAGGGACCATCATGCCCAAGATGAACAAGTCCGGTGTCCGGTCGGCGACGTCGTCCGCCGCCCAGCAGCAGAACAGCGCCCTCCGGCAGGCCGGCAAGAGGCCGTCCCAGACCCGGCAGGAGATGAAGGAGGGCGCCGAGAACCTCCGCAACCACCTCCAGAGCTGACCGCGGCTGGACCGCGGCCGGAACTGCGGTTCGGTGAGCGCCGTCCCTGACCCATCAGCCGACGGGCCCTGAACGGCGTAACACCAGAGCGGCCCCCTCCTCAGGAGGGGGCCGCTTCTTTGGCGCAACGCGGCCGTGAAATTCCATGGTGGCAGTTGCCGATCCGGCCGGTTGGAGGACTGTGTCCCCCTGAGCGTGTCTCTGTTCCGGAGGCACCACCTACAACCGAGAGGACCCGACATGGCCAACTTCAAGAAGTCCGGTTCGGGGTCGTCGCTGAACAGCGCCCGCCAGAACGCGAGCCGCGCGAGCCGGCGTGCCGACCAGCCGCCTTCCCGGACGCGGAGCGAGATCCAGCAGGGCGCCGCCAAGACCCGCAGCGACGTCCAGGGCGCCGCTTCGAGCCTCCGCGACGAGCTCAACAGCTGACCACGGCTGAACCGCGGCCGAGCGGTTCGGTGAGCGCCGTCCCTGACCCGTCAACCGACGGGCCCTGAACGGCGTAACACCAGAGCGGCCCCCTCCTCAGGAGGGGGCCGCTTCGTCTGTGTTCAGCCTGCTTCGGCGGTGTCGCCGGTCCAGCGGGCCAGGCGCATGTCGACGCGGTCGCCGCGGAGGGGGGTGCCCTCGGCGCGGTAGTGCTTCAGGGCGCGTTGTTCGTGGCCGGGCGGAGGTGAGCCGTCGGCCCGGAGGACGCGCCACCACGGCACGCCGCCGCCCCACAGCGCCATCACGCGGCCGACCTGCCGTGGTCCGCCCTCGCCCAGGAACTCGGCGATGTCGCCGTACGCCATGACGCGGCCCGGCGGGATCCGGTCGACGACGTCGAGGACGCGTTCGGCGTACTCCGTCGGGTCACCCCGCACCGTCGTCCTCCGATCCGTGGCGGGCTCGTACGCGCCGGATGTACAGCACGGTCGTCGTCAGGGCGCCGGCGAACCCGAAGAGCGCGGCGACGCCGATCCAGCCGCCCAGGAAGACCAGCCCCGGCGGGTGCCGCTCGACCTGTACCGGCCGCATCGGCCCGTCGTCGAACCGGCCGGTCTTGCCGTTCGCGCTGAGCTGATAGCCCTGCAACCGGTCGGCGGCGGCCAGGGCGGCGGGGGCGTTGACCTCGCCGAAGCCGACGTTCTCGTCGTACCCGGCGGCCGGGCGGCCCTTGGTGCTCGCGGTGATCGCCTGGGCGACCAGCGCGGGCGGCATGTCGTGGTGGCGGGCCCGGATCAACGCGACGACGCCCGAGACGAGCGCGCCGGCCTGGCTCGTGCCCTCGCCGACCCAGTAGTGGTCGCCCGGCCCGGCGCCGACGACGTCCGCGCCGGGCGCGGCGACCTGGACGCTCGCGTTGCGGTCGGAGAACTTCGCCGCGACGCCCTGGCGCGTCACCGCCGCGACCGCGATGACGCCGGGGAACGCGGCGGGGTAGGACAGCCGCGTCAGGCCGTCCTTGTCGACCTTTTTGGAGCTCTTGGAATCGCCGTCGTTGCCGGCCGAGGCGACCACGACCACGCCCTTGGAGATCGCGTAGGCGATGGCGGCGCGCTCGTCGGTGCCGGCGCTCGGACCGCCGAGGGACATGTTGATCACGTCGGCGCCGTGGTCCACCGCGTAGCGGACCGCCTTCGGCAGCGCCGAACGGTACTCCGGCGCGCTGCGGAACGCCTTGTAGTCCTTCTCGTCCGGGTCGGCGATCATCCGCACCGAGAGCAGGCGCGCCTCGGGCGCCACGCCGATCACCCCGTCGCCCGCCCCGTGTCCGTGCCCGTGCCCGGCGATCAGCGACCCCATCCAGGTGCCGTGGAGCCGGCCGGGAGCGGGCGCGACGTCCCGGATGAAGTCGGGACCCGTGGTCACCGTGCCGGCGAGGTCCTGGTGCGAGCCGTCGATCCCGGTGTCGAGGACGGCGACGGTGACGCCCTGGCCCTTGGTCGTACGCCAGGCCTGTGGGGCGCCGAGGGCGTCGAGCACCCACTGCTCCCGGGCGCGCACGTCGTCGGCCCTTGCGGTGGCGGCCGGCAGTGCCGGCAACAGGGCGACCGTCAGCGCCAGGCCCGCCGTCAGCGCGCGCCTCAGCACTTCCACTCCTGTTTCTCGGCGCAGTCGGGCTGGACGGGCTGTGCGAGGGCGCCGGCGATGTTCCGGCCGACCTCGGGTGCGAGCTGGAACCAGCCGCCGTGCGGCTTGCGCACGGCGGAGGCGGGCCGGCCGTCGGTCGGTCCGGCGACGGTCAGAACGACGTACGGGCCGACGCGGTCGGCCGTGGCGAACTGCCGCGCGGTGTCGGCGAACCGGGCGGCGATGGTCTGCGGGAACGCCAGGGCGTGCAGGAACGGCCCCGGCACGCTGGGATCCGTGGGCGCCACGGACTCCCCCGCCAGCCGCGCGGACCGGTCGTCGGGCAGCGCGACGATGCCCACCGTGAGGACGATGCCCTGCATCTGGTCGATGTACGTCGCGCGGAGCAGCGCCCGGCAGCCGTACCTCACCAGGACCGCCGCGGTAATGGAGTCGATGCCGGTGTCACAGCCCCGCTCGGGGGCGATGCCGACGCGGCCGGCGTGCTCGATCCCGCCCTGCTCGGAGGTGTACGGGACGGAGTCGGGGAAGATCTTCTCGGCGGGCCAGGTGCGCCAGCGGTTCCGGACCTCCTCGCCCGCCGCGCGGTAGAGCTCCCACGCGTTCGGCTTGCGGTGGAACTCCCAGTAGACCCGGGCGGTGGACAGGACGCCCACCGCGACGTACCCCACCGTCGTCAGGACCGCCACCACCAGCCAGAGGCGGCGGCGGGCGTACCAGGGAACGGGTTCGGGGGGTGGCTCCTCCGGTCCGCGCCACGCCTCCCATCCGCCGGGCCCGGTCGTCGGCCAGCTCGGATCGGAGGTTCGCGCCATATCTGACAAGGTTACTGGGCGATCCCTCACAGCCGGTCAGAACTGAGACGTGGGTGCACCAGTGGGACGCAGGAGGCCCCGGGGCGTGGCGCCCCCCGGGCCTCTCCTCGTCGGTTCCGGCGTCGCGACCGATCAGTAGGACGGCTTGTCCGGCTCGATCTGGTTCACCCAGGCCAGCACGCCGCCGCCGAGGTGCACGGCGTCGGAGAACCCGGCGTTCTTGACGATCGCGAGGCACTCGGCGCTGCGGGCTCCGGACTTGCAGTGCAGGACGACCCGCTTGTCCTGGGGCAGCCGCTCGAGGGCGGCGCCGGACAGGAACTCGCCCTTCGGGATCAGCGTCGCGCCGGGGATGTTCACGATCTCGTACTCGTTGGGCTCCCGGACGTCGACCAGGAAGATGTCCCCGGTGTCGAGCAGGTCCTTGAGCTCGGGCGCGGTGATCGTGGAGTCCTTGGTCGCGTCCGCGGCCTCCTCGGAGATCGCGCCACAGAACGCCTCGTAGTCCTCGAGAAGCTCGGTGATCGTGGGGTTCTTGCCGCACAGCGGGCACTCGGGGTCCTTGCGGACCTTGACGCTCCGGTAGGTCATCTCGAGGGCGTCGTAGATCATCAGGCGTCCGACGAGCGGCTCGCCGATCCCGGCGATCAGCTTGATCGCCTCGTTGACCTGGATGGAGCCGATCGACGCGCAGAGCACGCCGAGGACACCGCCCTCGGCGCACGACGGCACCATGCCGGGCGGCGGCGGCTCGGGGTAGAGGCAGCGGTAGCAGGGACCGTGCTCGGCCCAGAACACCGACGCCTGGCCGTCGAAGCGGTAGATCGATCCCCAGACGTACGGCTTGCCCAGCAGCACGGCCGCGTCGTTGACCATGTAGCGCGTGGCGAAGTTGTCGGTGCCGTCGACGATCAGGTCGTAGCCGCTGAAGATGTCCATGACGTTGTCGTTGGACAGCGCCTCGTTGTGGACGACCACGTCGATCAGCGGGTTGATCTCACGGACCGAGGCGGCCGCCGACTCGGCCTTCGGCCGGCCCACGTCGGACTGGCCGTGGATGATCTGGCGCTGCAGGTTGGACTCGTCGACGACGTCGAAGTCGATGACGCCGAGGGTGCCCACGCCGGCGGCGGCGAGGTACAGCAGCGCCGGTGAGCCGAGCCCGCCCGCGCCCACGCACAGCACCTTGGCGTTCTTCAGCCGCTTCTGCCCGGCCATCCCGACGTCCGGGATGATCAGATGACGCGAATAGCGCCGGACCTCGTCGACGGAGAGCTCGCTGGCGGGCTCTACCAGTGGTGGCAACGACACGGTTGTCTCCTGCGCGTGCGGGAACGGTGATGCGGACGCCGTCGTCCTGGACCATCACAACTCTGTCATGTGGCTCCGCATTCCCGCTCCCCGCCTCTGGCCGACGGGTGCCGGTCGGCCGCGTGCGGGCGCCCGTTCCCGCCCCGTCAGCCGGCGGTGGTGTCGGGCAGGCGCAGGTGGGCGTCCTCGAGCATCGCACGGAACTCCCGTGCCACCGTCTCGGGCCGCTCCATCTGCGCGAGGTGGCCGACGTCGGGAAGCACGACGACGCGGGAGCGCTTGAACACCCGGCCCGCGCGGGCGGCCATCCGCGGGTCGACGAGCCGGTCGTGCCGTCCGTAGATCACCAGGGTCGGCGCGATGACGCGCGCGGCGTAGCGCCAGAGCGAGCGCCGCATGTAGGCGGTGACGATGCCGCGCGACGACGCGATCAGCGCCTCGGAGTTGTGGGTCAGCCCGTCCCTGCGGCGTACGTCCTCGACGAGTTCCATGAGCCGGTCGGGGTGCAGGCCGGTCGGGTCCGCGAAGCACATCTCCAGCGTGCCCTGCACCCGTTGTTCGGCGGGCAGCGTCGCCAGCCGCCGGACGGCCCAGGGGCCCACGCCGGGCACGGTGGCCGCGAGGATCCGCGCGGGACCGGATCTCGGCCGCAGGTCGGGCAGCGCCGGGGAGATCAGGGTGAGGGAGCGCACCAGATCGGGACGGGTGCCCGCGAGCCGGGTGGCGATGGCGCCGCCGAGGGAGTTGCCGAAGAGGTGGACCGGCCCCCGGCCGCGCTTCTCGATGAGCCGCGCGACGACGATCGTGTGGGCGTCGACGGAGTAGTCGCGGTCGGGCGGCGGCGGAGATTGGCCGAATCCGGGCAGGTCGACCGCCTCGCCGGCGAGCTCGCCGGACAGCAGTCCCATGAGGTCGGTCCAGTTGGCCGAGGAGCCCGCGAGCCCGTGCACGAACAATGCCGGTTCGGCGTCCGCGCGCGGTGATGACGCCGTTCGCACGAACACTTCACGGTCACCCAGCCGGACCAACTCGCCCGGCCATTGCGGAATCGGTGTGCTCATCCTGCTCGCGGTGGGGACTCCGGCCGTCCGGTCGGAGAGGAGCCGCCGCTGCCTCCTCTCTTCAGCTACCGAATGCGGTTCCACGATAACCGCGTGGACTCGTGACCGGACCGCGGGGCATGATCCGGGGCGCCCGCCTTGACCTGATCTTGAGTCGAGCGGGGCCCCGCACCTCCTGGTACGGGGCCCCGCGTCGTCGTCAGCGCGCCGCTTCGGGGCGCGGGCGGCGGTCGTCGTGCCGACCGGCGGCCCGGCCGCCGTCGTGCCGTGCGGCGCCGCCACGGCCGCCGGGACGGCCACCGCCCGGCATGCCGCCGGAACGGGGCTCGCGCCGCTGCCGGTGGCCCTCGCGGCGCTCGCCGTCACGCTGCTCCGCCGGGCCGCCCTCGCGGTACTCACCGTCGAAGCGGCCGCCCTGCCGCTCCCCACGGCCCTCGAACCGCCCGCCGGGACGCCGGTCGCGGCGGCCGGCCGGACGCGGCCCGCGACGCTGCGGACGCGGCTCGGGGTCGGGCGGGACCGGGATGCCGCTCGGCGGCTGCGCCCCGGTGATGCGGACGAGGGCGTCGTCACCGACGGTGACCTTCGACCGCAGCGCGCGCACGCCCGCTCGGCGCATCATCCGCTCGGTGTTGCGCACCTCGTTGTGGGCGACCAGCGTGGCCACGGTGCCGCGCTCGCCCGCCCGGGCGGTGCGGCCCGCACGGTGCAGGTAGTCCTTGTGGTCGGCGGCCGGGTCGACGTGCACGACCAGGCTGACGTCGTCGACGTGGATGCCGCGGGCGGCCACGTCGGTGGCGATCAGCACCCCGACCTTGCCCTCGCGGAACTCCGCGAGCGTACGGGTGCGGGCGGACTGGGTCTTGCCGCCGTGCAGAGCGCCGGCGCGGACGCCGACGCGGGCGAGCTTCTTGGCCAGCGCGTCCACGCCGTGCTTGGTGCGGACGAACATGATCGTGCGGCCTTCACGGCCGGCGACCTCGGCGAGGACGTTCTGCTTCTCGGCGCGGTCGACGATGAACAGGTGGTGGTCCATGGTCTCCACCGGCGCGGCGGCCGGGGCGATCGAGTGGGTCACCGGGTCGTGCAGATAGCGGCGGACGAGCTTGTCGACGTCACCGTCCAGGGTCGCGGAGAACAGCAGCCGCTGGCCGTCGGAGGGGATCTGGTCGAGCAGCTTGGAGACCGCCGGCATGAATCCCAGGTCGCACATGTGGTCGGCCTCGTCGAGGACCGTGATCCGCACGTCCGCGAGCGAGCACTCGCGGCGCTCGATCAGGTCGGTCAGCCGCCCCGGGGTGGCGACCAGCACGTCGACGCCGCGGCGCAGCCCCTGGATCTGCTTGGTCATCGACATGCCGCCGACGACGGTCTTGGTGTGCAGCCCGAGGCTGCGGCCCAGCGGGGCGAGGGCGTCCTGGACCTGCATGGCCAGTTCGCGGGTGGGGACGAGGATGAGCGCGCGAGGCCGCGTCGGGGCGGCCTGCTCGCCGGCGATCCCGGCCAGCATCGGCAGGCCGAACGCGAGCGTCTTGCCCGATCCGGTCTGGCCGCGACCGAGTACGTCACGCCCGGCGATCGCGTCGGGGAGACAGGCGGCCTGGATGGGGAACGGCGCGTTGATGCCGCGGCGTTCGAGCGCCGACACGAGGGGGGCCGGCAGGCCGAGCTCGGCGAAAGTGGGCAGGGTCGAAGGACCGTCAGTCAAGTAAGAACCTCTCGGAAATGGCCCGCCTCGAGAGGTGCCGCGAGGTTGGGGGACTCGCGGGCTCTTAGCCGGCCGTCGGCGCGAGATGCGCGCCTGAACTTGAATCACTGAGCTTACAGGGGTCACCAACGCATCCGACGGGATCTTCATTCCCGGCCCGGCGGCCCGGTTCTTACGGAACCGGTCAGGCCGTCTTGCGGGTCCCGCTCTTGGCCTTGGCCTTGGTGTCGGCGGTCTTCTTGGTCCCGGTCTTGGTTCCGGCCTTGGCACCGCCCGTGCCGCGGCCGCTCTTCGCCGCGCCGTCCTTTCCGGCGCGCGACCCGGCCTTCGCGGACCCGGCCGTCTTGCGCTCCGCGCCGTCGCCCTTGTCCGTACGGCCCTTCTTCGCCGCCTCGACGCTGGCCCGCAGCGCGCTGAGCAGGTCGGCGCCCGCCGGCGCCTCCTCGGGTGCCTCCGGCGACACGACCTCCCGGCCCTCGACCTTCGCCTGGATGACCGACTCCAGTGCCTCACGGTAGGCGTCCTTGTACTCGCCCGGGTCGAAGTCGCTCGTCATCGTGTCGATGAGCGAGGACGCCATCTGCAGTTCCTGGGGGCGGACGTCGACGTCCTCCTCCATGAACGGGAAGTCCGTCTCACGTACCTCGTCCGGCCACAGCATCGTCTCGAGGACGAAGACGCCGTCCCGTACCCGCAGCGTGCCGAGCGACTCGCGCTGCCGGAGCGCGACCTTGACGACCGCGACCTTGTCGGAGTCCTCGAGGGCGTCGCGCAGCAGGACGTACGGCTTGACCCCCTGGGCGTCCGGCTCGAGGTAGTAGGTCTTGTTGAAGTAGATCGGGTCGACCTGCTCCAGCGGGGTGAACTGCAGGACGTCGATGCGGCGGCTCGTCGACAGCGGCAGGTCGGCGAAGTCCTCGTCGGTGAGGACGACCATCTCCCCGCTCGGCAGCTCGTACCCCTTGGCGATGTCGGAGTACGGCACCTCGTCGCCGTCGACGGTGCAGACGCGCTTGTACTTGATCCGGCCGCCGTCCTCGCGGTGGACCTGATGGAAGGCCACGTCACGCTGCTCGGTGGCGGAGTAGAGCTTCACCGGGATCGTGACGAGCCCGAACGAGATCGCGCCCTTCCAGATGCTGCGCATGAGGTGTCCCTACCCTCCGGCCTGCCGATCTACCTGGCAGGGCCGTCCGAAATGCGATAACCCGAATGTATGCGCAGGTCGGGGGCCACACGAAGTGTCCCCGGGGTGAGCGGGCCGTTCGCGCCGTGCCATGGACGGACCTGGGCGCGCCCACGAGACCGTGTCCGGCCGGTTAAACCACCGGACGGCATGGCGTCAGGTTCGAGCGACATGGGGAAAATGATCGTATGGGTGACCCCATGCCCTCCAATGTCCAGCCGATGCTCGCGACCCCGGGCGAGCTACCGGACGACGCCGACCGCTGGGGCCTGGAGCTCAAGTGGGACGGCGTCCGCGCGATGGTCTACGTCTCCGGCGGACGGGTCCGCGCGGTCGGCCGCCGCGGTCTGGACGCGACCCGCCGTTACCCCGAGCTGCAGGCCCTCGCCGACCTCCTGCCCGGCCAGACGGCGGTCGTCGACGGCGAGGTCGTGGCCTTCGACGAGCGCGGCCTGCCCAGCTTCCAGCGCCTGCAGCACCGCATGCACGTCGAGCACCCGGACACCCTGCTGACCCGCCAAGTACCGGTGCACTTCATCGCCTTCGACCTGCTGTACCTGGACGGCCACCTGCTGTACGACCTGCCCTACCGCGACCGGCGGACCCTGCTCGACGAGCTGGAACTGGCGGCCGGCCCCATCGAGGCCCCGCCGTACCTGCCCGGTTCGGCCGGGGACCAGCTCGAAGAGCTGCTCGCCTACACGCGGGAGCAGGGCCTGGAAGGGTTGATCGCCAAACGGCTGGACTCCCCGTACCGGCCCGGCCGGCGGGTCGACGACTGGCGGAAGATCAAGAACTTCCGTACGCAGGACGTCGTCATCGGCGGCTGGAAGGCCGGGCAGGGCCGCCGGGAGGGCGGCGTCGGATCCCTGCTGCTCGGCGTCTACGAGGACGGCGGCCTCCGGTTCGTCGGGCACGTCGGCACCGGGTTCACGGACGCGGTGCTGGACGACCTGCACAAGATCCTCACCCCGTTGGAGCGATCCACCAGCCCGTACGCCATGGAGGTCCCCCGCGAGTACGCCCGCAGGGCGCGCTGGGTCGAACCCTGGCTCGTCGGCGAGGTCGAGTTCTCCCGCTGGACCCTGGACGGGATGCTGCTGCACGCGTCCTGGCGTGGGCTCCGCCCCGACCTCAACCCCGAAGAGGTCCGCGCGGAGCCGTAGACCGTACGCGGTCTCGGACCGTACGCGGTCTCGGACCGTACGCGGACGACCGGCCGGTGGTTGAAGGCGGCGATGCCGGGGAGATGGCCCCTGAGCAGGCCGAGCCCCCGAGGAGAGCCGGTGAGCGATACCAAGACGAGCGTCCAGGTCGACGGCGTCCGGCTGACGCTGTCCAACCTCGACAAGGTCATGTACCCCCGGCACGGCTTCACCAAGGGAGAGGTCATCGACTACTACGCGCGGATCGCGCCGGTCCTGCTCCCCCACCTGAAGGACCGTCCGGCGACGCGCCTGCGCTACCCCGACGGTGTGGAGGGCCAGACGTTCTTCGAGAAGAACGCGCCGTCGCACACTCCGGACTGGGTGCGCACGGTCTGCCTGCCGACGCCCGGCGGGAGCCGGGACGCGGTGAACTTCGTGGTCGTCGACGATCTGCCCGCCCTGGTCTGGTGCGCGAACCTGGCCGCGCTCGAGCTGCACGTGCCGCAGTGGCGGGTCGGCCCCCGGGGCGGCGCGCGCGAGCCGGACCTGCTGGTGTTCGACCTCGACCCCGGCCCGCCCGCCACGGTCGAGGAGGCGCGCGAGGTCGCCTGCCTGCTGCGCGATCTGCTCGAGTCCGACGGGCTGCGGTCGTTCCCGAAGACGAGCGGCAAGAAGGGCCTGCACCTGTACGTCCCGATCAAGGAGACCTCCGACCAGCGCACCTCGGCGTACGCGAAGGAGGCGGCGCGCAGGCTCGAGAAGGAGCACCCGCGCCTGGTGGTCAGCCGGATGGAGAAGAAGCTGCGGTCCGGAAAGGTCTTCGTCGACTGGAGTCAGAACAACCGGCACAAGACCACGGTCGCGCCGTACTCTTTGCGAGCCGCCGAAGAACCCTCCGTCTCCACGCCGGTGACGTGGGACGAGGTGAACTCCGGCGCGGAGCTGTGGTTCGGACCCGACGAGGTGCGCGAGCGCGTCGAGCGGCACGGCGACCTCTTGGAACCGCTGCTGACCTTGCGTCAGAAGCTGCCGTGAAGGCCCGCGGTGCCTACGGGACGCTGCTCGGTGCGTCACCATTGATCGGAGGGTCCACAATCGTGGGCGGTGGTCATGGCGCCGAATCGTCGCCGTGGCCGCCGGTGGAGGTGACACGCGCATGGCGCGTGAAATGGGGAAGGATGATCAGGTGACGGACGACGCGCAGGACAGGCGCTATGACGTCGTTGTGCTGGGCGGAGGCTCCGGCAAGAACATCGCCGCCGAACTGGCGCGGGCGGGCCGTTCGGTCGCGCTGGTGGAGGGCCGCCTGGTCGGCGGGGAGTGCCCGTATTTCGCGTGCATGCCATCGAAGACGCTGCTGCACTCGGCCCGGCTCGGGGAGACGTGGGAGCACGCGGTCGCGCGGCGCGACGAGGTGACCCGTCACCTCGAGGACGCGCCCACCGCGGCTCAGATGGCCGAGGCCGGGGTGACCGTCGTGCGCGGTCGCGGCCGGGTCGTACGGCCCGGGGTCGTCGAGGTCGAGGGGACCGAATACGGCTACACCGACCTCGTGGTGGCGACCGGCAGCGAGCCGGTACGGCCCCCGGTCGAGGGCATCGACGAGGTGCCCACCTGGACGAGTGACGAGGCCCTGACGCGGCCCGACCTGCCGCGTCGGCTGATCGTGCTGGGCGGCGGCGCGGTCGGCTGCGAGCTGAGTCAGATCTACGCGGCGTTCGGCTCCCAGGTCACCCTGGTCGAACCGGCCGAACGCCTGCTCCCGTCCGAGGCGCCGTTCCTGGGCGAGACGCTCGCCGACGCGCTCCGCAGGATGGGGGCCGACCTGCGGCTCGGCGTGGCGGCCACGAGCGCCGAGCGCACCGAGACCGGGCTGCGGCTGCGGCTGTCCGACGGCAACCACATCGACGCGGACCGCATCCTCATCGCGGCCGGCCGGCGGCCGCGCGTCGCGGACCTGGGCCTGGAGACGATCGGCGTCCGCTTCGACCCGGAGCGCGGCATCGCCGTCGACTCCACCTGCCACGCCGCCCCGACCGCGGAGGGCACCGACGGCACGAACGTCTGGGCCGCGGGCGACGTGACCGGGGTCGCGCCCTACACCCACGCCGCGAACTACCAGGCCGCGGTGGTGGTCTCCAACGTCCTGGGCAAGCGCCGGGAGGCGGACTACCGGGCGATCCCCCGCGCCGTCTACACGACGCCCTCGGTGTACGCGGTGGGCGTCTCGCCGCTGGCCGCGAGCGGGCTGGAACTGGTCGCGGCGGGGTACGACCTCGCGGAGACCGCCCGCGCCGCCGTGGAGGACGACGACCGCGGCCGGGTGGAGTTGTACGCCGACCGGGCCCGGGGCGTTCTCGTGGGCGCCGCCGCGGTGGGACTCTACGCTGAGGAATGGATGAGTGAGATCACGTTGGCCATCCGGGCCGAGACGCCGCTGAGCATCCTCACCGACGTGGTCCACGCCTTCCCGACGTACGGTGAGGCCTTCGAACCGGTCCTGCGCGAACTGGCCGAGCAGCTCTGAAGTTCTCTTGGGGGAGACACGCCATGCCCGATGACGAGATCGAACTGAGCCTCGAGGCTCCCGAGGCCGACGCCGCCGAGCAGCACGTGGCGGTGCGCGACGCCGAGAGTCCGTGGCAGACCACGTTCCCGGTCGAGGTGAACGAGGCCGACGCCGCGGAGCAGAGGTACGAGATCGACCTCGACGAGGACGACTACCGGTGACCACGAGCACCGGGTGGTGGCGTCACCCCGAGGGCCCACGGCGCCGCTTTCACGCACGGGGGCGCCGCTTTCGGGGCGGCGCCGTCGGGTTCGGCCGGTCGGACGTTACCCGGTCGTAGGATGGTAGCCCGCAGCGCGAGCGGCGCCACGGCGTCGCCCGGACAGGTGATCGGAGAACTCACGTGACCGCAACCCCGGACGCCCGCCCCCGGGGCACGAGGCTCCCGCGGCTGGCCCGCCGCCGCCAACTGCTGGGCGCCGCCCAGGAGGTGTTCGTCGCGCAGGGCTACCACGCCGCCGCGATGGACGAGATCGCCGAGCGCGCAGGCGTCAGCAAGCCCGTGCTGTACCAGCACTTCCCGGGCAAGCTCGAGCTGTACCTCGCGCTGCTGGACGAGCACGCCGAGGGGCTCGTCCAGCACCTGCGCGACGCGCTGGCCTCGACCCCGGACAACAAGCTGCGCGTGCAGCGGACCATCGAGGCGTTCTACGACTTCGTGGCCGGGGAGGGCGAGGCGTACCGCCTGGTGTTCGAGTCCGACCTGCGCAACGTCGCCGCCGTACGCGCCCGGGTGGACCGCACCAACCAGCTGTGCGCCGAGATGATCGCGCAGGTGATCCAGGAGGACACCGGCGTCTCCAGCGACGAGGCGCACCTCCTCGGCATGGGGCTGGTCGGCATGGCCGAGGTCAGCGCGCGCTACTGGCTGTCGCAGCGCGGCAAGATCTCCAAGGATCAGGCCGAGCACCTCATCGCGCGGCTGCAGTGGCGCGGCATCGGCGGCTTCCCCCGCACCACCTGACGCACCGGGCACTCCCGCCGCCCCTCTTTCGCACCGGTCCGTGCCATAGTGCCGGTAAGTCGGATGAGACCGGCCCGGCGGTACGCCAGGGGCGGTCCTGGGATCGCCCCGCTACGGAGGGAAGAACGTGCAGGTACGGATCGGTGTCCAGTCGGTGCCCAAGGAACTGGTCGTCGAGACCTCGCTGTCCGCCGACGAGGTGGAGCGCGCGGTGCAGGACGCGGTGGCCGAGGAGGACGGAGTGTTCACGCTCCGTGGCCGGGACGGCGCCCGCCTCGTCGTGCCGGCGGCCAAGCTCGCCTACGTGGAGATCGCCGAGTCGGAGCAGAGGAGCGTCGGCTTCGGCTCCTACTGACCGCTCCGAAGATTCGTTCCGACTTTTTCAAGAGATTGGAATGAGTCCCTCGGAGAGGGGCATACAGACCGCGCGAATCCGAAGCGCCGGACTCGGTCCGGCAGGAGGTGGTCTGAGAAATGCTGATGACAATAATCTGGTTCATCATTATCGGCGCCATCATCGGGGCTCTCGCGCGTCTTGTCGTGCCCGGCCCGAACCCGATGGGCATCGCCCTGACGATCCTGATCGGGGTCGTCGGCGCGGTGATCGGCGGCGTCATCGCCAACGCACTCGGGGCGGGCAGCATCATCGCCTTCATCATCTCGGTCCTGGTGGCCGCCGCCGGCGTCGCGCTGATCAGCGGTCGCGGCCGGTGGGGCTCGCGCCGCGGCGTGTACTGATCGAGCCGGCCCCGGCCCATCCACACGAATCTGACCTGACCCCCAGCGAGGCCCCCGCCCACCGGCGGGGGCCTCGCCATGTCCGCGGCCCGTGGACGCGCTCCCCCCTCCCGCTCGGCCACGGAAGGAATTCGGCCGCGCGTCGGGAGTCCGTGGGCGTAGGACCCCGCCCCGTACGAGACCCGGCCCGGGGGGCGGTGGCCGCGACGCGCGTCAGGAGTGCGTGGGCGTGGGGGCGACCGTCTTCGTCGCCGTTCCGGGTTGGGACGCCTTGGCCGTCGCCGCGATCTCCGGGCGGACGTACGTGCCCAACTTCTCGTACGGAACATCGAACGCGCGGCCGAGATCGGCGTGCGGGCAGCCCAGGTCGATCCAGCCGCGGATCGTGAACGTGATGCCGGTGACGGTGGGGGCGATCTCGAGCCCTCGGCCGAGGTCGTGTCCGGTCAGCGGCTGGCCGGGAGCGCAGACGCCGCCGTTCCCCTGCGGATCCATGATCCGCGCGAGAGCGCGCGCGCCGGCCGCGGTGCGCGCGGCCGGAAGCAGCAGGTCCGCGACGCCCAGCGCCTTGCCCGTCGCCAGGTCCAGTACGACGGTGTCCTGGGAACTGGCGGGGATCTGCCGGTTCGAGTCGCTGCTGTCGGCGAACGTGTAGGTGACCGAGAGCAGTTTCGGACCGCCCAGCCCCACCGTCGCGGCCGACTCCAGTGTGCCGGTCGGCAGGCTCATCGCCTGACCTGCGGACATGACGAAGGCGGGCTTCAACTGGGCGAGGGTCCGGTCGACCGGGGCCCGCAGCGCCTTGTTGACCTTCGCCTGCACGGCGGCGTCCTTCAAACCGCTCACCTGGACGTACCGCGTGATCATGGTGCGCCCCTTGCCGAGCGTCGTGCTGGTGGACGCCACGTTCACGCGGAGCGGCTGTACGGCGGCCGTCGGCCGCGTCGGTCCGGCCGAGGGGTGGTGGTCCCCTCCCCGGGAGGCGACGACGGCGGCGGTCCCGGCCGCTCCGACGACGATGACACCCGCGATGGCGACGGACGCCTTCGCCCCGATGCCCGACAGCAGGGACTTGCCCGCACCCTGCGCGACGGTTCCGGCGTGCCCGGCGCCGCCCGCCGCCTGCGCCCCGCCGCTCCCGGCACCAGAGGCTCCGCCGCCGGCCGCGGTACCCGCACCGCCCGCGCCGACGCCGCCCGGGGCGCCCGAGCCGCTCGCGAGGAGCGCGGCGAGGGGGAACAGGGCCGCCAGCCCGGCGGCCGCCTCGGCCAGCCGTCGCCACCCGTTGGACTCCCAGTCCGGCCCGTACTCGGCCGCGGCCACGCGCTCCAGCTCGGCCACGAACGCCCCTGCGGCCACCGGCCGTTCCGCGGGATGCTTGGCCATGCCCCGGACGACCAGGCCCCGGAGCGCCTCCGGGAGCTCGCGCAGAGGGACCTGCGCGTTGGTGTGCTGGGCCCGGTACGCCTGCTCGGTCTCGCCCTGGAACGGGGTGTGGCCGGTGACACACTCGAAGAAGACGCAGGTCGCCGCGTACACGTCGGTGGCCGGGGTGGCGGGCGCGCCCTGCCACTGCTCCGGCGCCATGTAGGGCGGCGTGCCCAGGGCCAGGCCGCTCTGCCCGGAGCGCAGCGCGATGCCGAAGTCGATGAGCGTGCTCTGGCCGTCGGCGCGCACCAGGACGTTCGGGGGCTTGTAGTCGCGGTGCACGACGCCGCGCTCATGCGCGGTGCCCAGGCCGAGGAGCGACCCCTTGAGCACCGCCAGAGCCGCCTCCGGCTCGAGCGGGGCGTCCTCGTCCAGGAGCGCGCGCAGCGAGATCCCGTCGACCGCCTCCATCACGATCGCCGCGCCGTGCTCGGTCTCGACGAAGTCGTACAGGCGCGCGATGTGCGGGCTGTCGAGCTGCCGGAGTATCCGCGCCTCCGCACGGAAGCCGCCCAGAAACCGCTGGTCGGCGAGGAGATTCGCGGTCAGGTACTTGACCGCGACCTGCGCGCCGGACGCGTCGTGCCGGGCGAGCACCACCCGCCCGAAGCCGCCCCTGCCCAGCTCTCGCACTTCCGAGTAGCCGGGAAGCGCCCAATCGCCCAAATTCGTCCTCCTCTACCAAGAGGGGGAAGTTACTGGATACGCATGGTCACGGGAAGCAACGCCACGCACCATCCGGGACGAAGATCAGTCGCGCAGGTCGACGGCCCGCATCCGGGCCTGGTGCCGGTCGACGATCCGGCCGAACATCGTCGCGACGTCCTCGTCCCCGAACAGCGCTCCCACCTCGGGGCCCCGCTCCGCGATCGGTTGGGCCTGGCTGAGCGCCTCGCCGACCAGGCGCCGGGCCCACAGCCCCAGCCGGGACGCCAGCCGGGCGTCGGTCTCCGCCGCCGCGCGCAGCCGCTCGGTCAGGATCTCCGTGTGACCGGAATCGGCCAGCGACTCGTGCACCACCGAACGCGTTTCGGGATCGGTCCTCTCCACCGCCTCGCGGTAGAGATCGGCCAGGATGGAGTCGGCGACGTACACCTTGACCAGCGCCTCCATCGCGTCGGCGGGCCGGGTGCGCCCATGGAAAGCGGTGATCGCGTCCTGGTACGGCCGCATCGCCTCGTACGGGTCCACACCGGCCTCGATCAGCCGGTCGCGCAGCCGCTCGAACTGAGCAAACGCCCCGGTCGCCAGGCCGGCGAGCACGACCTTGTCCTCGTAGGACGCCGTCCGGCCCGCGTCCGCCGCCCGCTCCTCGAACGCGGTCAGCCGCACGCATGCCAGCAGGCCGTAAAGGGCACGCGGCCGGGCGGGAGAGGGGGGTGCGGCCGGGGACATGAAATGAAATCGTACGCTGAGGCGTTGACAAGGACAGCGGGGGCTTTTGAAATCCGCCCCCGCCAGCTACACTGCGTGTCGAACTGTGACCGATCGCGGCAGAGCGCGACCCCATACCCGGTCACACCCTAGGAAGAATTTGTCGGCTGGTCCCTCCCGCGCGAAGGCGCGACCGAACGCGACGACCGGCAGGCGCCTCAGAGCCCTGTCGGAGACGGCGCACGAGGCGCATCCGCGAGACGGCTCGCCGCGCCACCGGACACGGTGCGCACGCGGCGTTGAGCGGACCCCGCACACTGGAGGCTGAAGGCCCTGACGACGTTCCATGAACTCGGAGTTGTCCCCGAAATAGCAGACGCCCTCGAAACCGAGGGCATCGTCGAACCGTTCCCGATCCAGCTGCTCGCCATACCCATCGGTCTCGGCGGGCACGACATCATCGGCCAGGCGCGCACGGGCACCGGCAAGACCCTGGCCTTCGGCATCCCGCTGCTGCAGCGCATCGAGCACGGCGGGAAGAAGCCGCAGGCCCTGGTCATCGTGCCGACGCGTGAGCTGGCCGTCCAGGTCACCGACGACCTGACCACCGCCGGCGGCAAGCTCGGCAGCCGCGTCCTGTCGGTGTACGGCGGCCGCGCGTACGAACCGCAGATCGACGCCCTCAAGAACGGCGTCGAGGTGGTCGTCGGCACGCCCGGCCGGCTGCTCGACCTGGTCAAGCAGAAGTACCTCGACCTTTCTCAGGTGTCGGTGCTCGTCCTGGACGAGGCCGACCGCATGCTCGACCTCGGGTTCCTGCCCGACATCGAGCGTCTCGTCGCCAAGGTGCCCGAGCGGCGCCAGACGATGCTGTTCTCGGCCACCATGCCCGGCGAGATCGTCGCGCTGTCGCGCAAGTACCTCACCCGGCCGACCAACGTACGGGCCGAGTCGCACGAGGAGTCGGAGACCACTCCGCAGGTCGTGCAGCACGTGTTCCAGGCGCACCAGATGGACAAGCCCGAGCTGCTCGCCCGGATTCTGCAGGCGCGCGGCCGCGGCCTGACCATGGTGTTCTGCCAGACCAAGCGCGCCTGTGACCGGGTCGCCGAGGACCTCACCCGGCGTGGCTTCGCCGCCGCCGCCGTGCACGGCGACCTCGGCCAGGGCCAGCGCGAGCGGGCCCTGCGCGCCTTCCGCGCCGGCAAGATCGACGTGCTCGTCGCCACGGACGTGGCGGCGCGCGGCCTCGACGTCGACGACGTCACCCACGTCGTCAACTACGAGTGCCCGGACGCCGCCGAGACCTACGTGCACCGCATCGGCCGTACCGGCCGGGCGGGCAAGGAGGGCATCGCGGTCACGCTCGTCGACTGGTCGGACCTGCAGCGCTGGAAACTGATCAACACCGCGCTCGGCCTGGACTTCGCCGAGCCGGCCGAGACCTACTCCACCTCCGAGCACCTCTACGAGGTGCTGGACATCCCGTCCGACATCACCGGCATCCTGCCGAAGGCGCAGCGGGACCGCGCCGGCCTGGAGGCCGAAGAGGTCGAGGACATCGGCGAGACCGGCCGTAACCGGTCGCACGGGCGGCAGCACGAGGAGCCGCCCCGCCCGGCACGGCAGCGCAACAGCCGCTCGCGGCAGCGCACGCGCGGCGGCCGCGCGCTGGAGCACGACGGCGACGCGGCGGCCGCGGCGGAGGAGACGGCCCGGCGGCACACGCGTCGGCCGGTGGAGGCCGCGGCGCATCCGGCCGAGCCGGTCCCGGCCGCGGTGACGGCTTCGGCGGCGACCGTGGAGGCGCAGGAGGCCCCCGCGGAGGCACCGGAGGCCGCCACGCCCGTACGCCGCACCCGGCGGCGAGCCGTGGAGGCACAGGAGGCTCCCGCGGAGGCAGCGGAGACCGCCACGACCGTACGCCGCACCCGGCGGCGAGCCGTGGAGGCACAGGACACGGTGCCGGTGACCGACACCAGCGCCGACGTGGTCGAGACCGCCGAGGCGGACGAGGTTCCGACCCCGTTCGTCGCGGACGACGCGGTGCCCGCGGCACGACCCGAGCCCGTCACGGATCCCGTGGCACGGCCCGAGCCGGCCACGGCTCCCGTGATGATCAGCCCGGCGGGCATCCCGATGGTGCAGTTCCTGCCGCCGCCCATCGACGTGACCGACGAGATGCCGGAGTACGTCGAGCCGGTACGCCCGGCGGCCAGGAAGAAGCGCCGCACGCGGACCGGTGGGGCGCGCGAATCCGTCTGACCGACGGCCGAAGGAGGGGCGTGATCACGATCACGCCCCTTATTCATGCCCTGGCGAGGACGCGTCAGGCCGTCGGGGCGCTCAGCTTCCGCTCTTGATCCGCGATATGGAGTAGTCGTCGAAGTCGACGACCGTCCGGCCGCCGTGCGCCCCGCTGCCGCGCATCACCACGAGGCCGGTCTGCCCGTCCGCCAAAGGGTCCTCGCCGTCCGTCGCCGCGATGGTGAGCCTGCCGTTCACCCACAGCCGGAGACGAACCTTCGCCCCCGCGGGTTCACAGTCGACCGTGAAGTGATTCTTGCGGCTCCCCGCGGCACCGGCCGGCTCATAGCCCGGCGCGTTCGGTACCTGCGCGAGTGTCCGGGAGCCGCCCGCAGTGATCTTGCGGATGTACGCGCCCTGTCCGTCATGCCTGACCAGGAACACGTAGCCGTCGAGAATCCGGTCGTCCGCTCCGCGGCACCACAGGCCCATCGTGCCGTCGCCCGCGCCGGAGACCACGGCCACGTCGACGCTCACCTCCATGGCTGCGGGGAGGTACCGCGCGGGGTACTGCGCGGGCTTCGAATCGTTGGCGGCGGCCCGGCCCTCGGCCGTCATGCGATACCGGCCATCGACGTACGAGGTGTACTTGTCGCGATCCCAGGTCGGCGTGTCAGGCGAGAAGCCGTAGGAGTAGACGGGGGCGGTCCGCGCCGTCCGGCCGCTGGACGGCATCAGTGCGATGGTCGCCCCGATCCCGGCGGCGACCGCAGCGGTGGCGGCCGCGACGGTCCAGGCGATACGCCGGGTCCTGGCGCCGTGCCGTACCCCGGCCTCTCCACGCGTCGCCTGCTCCGGGCTTCCGGGATCCATCGTCGCGACGAGGGTGGCACCGGGGTCCGACGCGGCGCCGGACGACGCGTGTCCGGCGTCCGGCTCCGGTCCGAGCGCGCCGGCCGCTGCCGAACCGGTGTCCAGGGCGACCGGTGAGTGCCCGGTAAGCCCCGTCCGCCTGCCCTCGGCTCCTGCGTCGTCCGGTATCCGTGCCGCGTCGCTCGACGACCTCGTCCAGTCGTCGTCCGACGGCGCGGCCCGCGCGTGCCCTGTCAGGCCGGTCAGCAGCTCCTGAGCGGACGGCCGTCGCGCCGGGTCCTTGTCGAGCGCTCGCTCCACCAGCGGCCGTACGGCCTCGTCCAGACCGTTGAGCGACGGCGCCTCGTGCATGATCCGGTACAGCACGGCCGGCAGCTCCTCGCCGGGGAACGGCGTGCCGCCCGTACCGGCGAAGGCCACGACGGCGCCCCAGGCGAAGACGTCGGACGCCGTGGTGGCGCGCCGCCCTTGGATGACCTCCGGGGCCATGTAGGCGGGAGTACCGACGATCTGGCCGGGTCGGGTCGCCTCGGTCACGCTGTCGAGGGCCCGCGCGATGCCGAAGTCGATCACCCGGGGACCCATCGGGGACAGCAGAACGTTCTCGGGTTTCAGGTCGCGGTGCACGATGCCCGCCCCGTGGATCGCGCCCAGGGCCGTCGCCACCCCCACCGCGAGGTGGTCGAGACTCGAACCCCGCATCGGGCCGGACGCCCGTACGAACTCCTTCAGGTTCGGCCCGGCCACATACTCGGTGACGATGTACAGCGGCTCCTCGTCGACTCGGGCGTCGAGCACCGGAGCGGTGCAGAACCGGCGGACCCGGCGGGCGGCCGCCACCTCGCGGCGGAACCGATCGCGGAAGGTGGTGTCCTGCGCGAAGTCGACGTTGATGACTTTGACGGCCACGCGTTCGCCGGAGGCGGACTCGGCGAGATAGACCGTGCCCATCCCCCCTTGGCCGACCACCCCGAGCAGGCGGTACGGGCCCAGCTCCGCCGGGTCCGTGGCGCGCAGCGGGCGGATCCGGTCGTCGGCCGCCATCCTTTCGGACCCCCCATATCACCGCATGACAGAATGATCACGCAGACTAACGGAGATGGCGGTCCGCAGCCGGGGAAACGGAATCCAGTGCCTTATCCGGCGGTGGACAGGCCCGCCTGGCGCAACCGCAGGGCGTGGTGCGGCCGGTCGGTGATCAGGACGGTCACCCGCTCGTCGCCGAGGAACCGCCGCATCCTCGGCTCGTCGTTGACCGTCCAGACCATGGCCGGAATGCCGAGCCGGCCGCACATGTGCAGCACGGTGGCGCGCGCCAGCCTGCGGTGGACGGCGAGCCAGTCGGCGCCGCACTCGCGCATGCGGCGCAGCGGGTACAGCTCCTGGATCCGGGTCGGCGCCTTCATCAGCCACGAGACCTCGCGGAGGCTGCGCCCGAGGGACAGAGCCGCGGTCACCTGTGGGAACTCCCGTTTGATCCGAGCGATCGAGGAGTCCTCCAGCGTGGTCGCGACGAAGCCGTCCGGGCCGAGCGTGTCGAGGGCGAGGGTGATGATCTCGCTCTCGTCGCCGATCTCCTTGAGGTCGAGATGGCCCTTCATGCGGCCCGCGATCAGGGTCATGACGTCGCGGACGCGTGGCACGCGGAAACCCGCGACGGCGCACAGCTCGTCGTAGGTCAACGCCGCCACGGGACGGTTCGCGATACGTTGATCGTGGAAGACGACGAACTCTCCGTCGCGCGTGCGGCGGATGTCGAACTCGACGTACTCCGCGCCCGTCGTCAGAGCGCTCTCGTACGCCTCCCAGGTGGCGGCCCGGGCGACCTCGGATCCACCCTTGTGGGCGGAGACGGCAGCCGTCATGTCTCGAGGGTACCTTCGGGTTCCCCAGCGAATGACCAGCCAAATCGCTACGATGGTGTCGATATTGGCATGTGCAAGTAAGCTCCTGCCAGTGAGTACGCCCCGGTTCCTCAGTCTGCCTCCCGGCGTCCGCCGCACGGAGATCAACACCTCGCGCGGCACGTTCGCCGTGCTCGAGGCGCTTCCGGGCTCCGGCGTCTGCGAGCGCGGCCCGGCGCTGCTGGTGCCCGGCTTCACCGGGAGCAAAGAGGACTTCATCGCGGTGCTGCAGACGCTCGCGGGCGGCGGGCGCCGCGTCGTCGCGCTCGACATGCGCGGCCAGCACGAGACTCCCGGTCCGGACGACCCGGCGGCCTACAGCTGCGCCGCGCTCGGCGCGGACATCGCCGCCGTCCTGGAGTACTTCGACGACCAGGTGCACCTGGTCGGGCACTCCTTCGGCGGGCTCGTGACACGCGAGACGGTGCTGTGCGATCCCGAACTGCTGGCGTCGTACACGCTGATGAGCTCGGGTCCGGCCGCGATCGGCGGGTCGCGCGAGGTCGAGGGCCAGGTCCTGCTCGCGGCACTGCCCAAGGTCGGCCTGGAGCACCTGTGGACGACCCGGATCGAGCCCGGGGTGATCACCAAGGGGGTGCCTCCGGAGATCGTGGCGTTCCTGCGCCGGCGGATGTTCTCGAACTCCCCCACCGGCCTGATGGCCATGGCCCGGGAGGTCCTGTCCTCTCCGGACCGGGTCGACGACCTCGCCAAGGTCACCGAGGACGCCGGCCTGCCCGTGCTCGTGCTGTACGGCGAGAACGACGACGGGTGGGAGCCCCGCGAGCAGGCCGCCATGGCCGAGCGCCTGGGCGCCCGCAAGGTCGTCATCCCCGGCGCGGCCCACTCCCCCGCCGTGGAGGCTCCCGAGACCACGGCGAGCGCGCTGACCTCCTTCTGGAACGACGCCGAACGCGCCTGACCGGGATTCATCGCGGCCGGCCGACGCCGAGACCGGACGGCCCTGAGACAAGATACGACTAGCGTCTCATGTAACTAAGGACTTACGATGGCGCCATGGAAGCGACCGTCCAGCCCCCGCAGAGTGTGACCTGGCAGGTGCACATCGACCGGTCGATGTGGATCGGCGGGGTGCGCAGTCTCATGTTGCAGGCCCTGCACCCGCTCGCCATGCGCGGGGTCTGGCAGAACTCCAACTTCCAGGAGGACCCCATCGGCCGGCTGCAGCGCACGGCCGACTTCGTCGGCGTGGTGACGTGGGGCACGCCCGAAGAGGCCGATCGCCTCGGCCGCAAGGTCAGGGACATCCATCGCGCGTTGCGGATCAAGGACCCGGACACGGGGCGCGTGCACCGCGTCGACGATCCCGAACTGCTTCTATGGGTGCACTGCGCGGAGGTCTTCTCCTACCTCGAGGCCGCGCGCCGCTCCGGGCTGCGGCTCACCGACCGGCAGGCCGACCGCTACCTCGCCGAGCAGCGCCGCAGCGCCACCTACGTCGGCCTGCACGAGGAGGACGTCCCGGGCAGCGTGGCGGAGATGACGGCCTTCTTCGCGGAGATGCGCCCGCGGCTGAAGGTCACGCCGGAGGCCCGCTCGACCGTACGGTTCCTGCTGTGGCCGAGGCTGCCGGAGGAGATGCGGTGGATGTCGGCGGGCAAGCCGATGTACGTCCCGTTCGGCGCGCTGTGCTACTACTCGCTGCCCGGCTGGGCCCGGCGGATGTACGGGATCCTGCCCGAGATACCGGGTCCGGTCGTCACGGCGGCGCTCCGGTCCTTCCGCCTGGCGGCGAACGCCCTCCCGGAGAAGGTCCACGACCTGACGTTCCAGCAGACGACCAAGGACATGCTCGAGGGCGCCCGGCAGCGGCTCGCCGCCGAGGGCTACGACCTCGGCAAGGGCCTGCAGGGCCTGCGCGACCCCCGCCGCTGGCCCGAGGCCGCCGCCTGAGCACCGTCCCGGGGTCGCTGACCGACCCGGCCGTCGATCCGCTCGCGCAGGAGGTCCGGCGTAACTCTTGTGGCGCCCCGCCGTGGGTCACTCCGCGAGGGCGGACCAGGGGTCGCGGGCGGGGGCGGCGGCGCGGCCCTCCGGACAGTGGCGCACGTAGTCGCACCAGGCGCAGAGCGCACCGGGGCTGGGCGGGAACCGCTCGTCGAAGGGCGCGTGGCGGCGTTCCGGCGGCAGGACCTGGGCGTCCACCGGCCGGGCGTGGGCGCGGTACCACTCGTCCGCCTCGCCGCACTCCTCGGCGATCTGCTCCGCGCGGCGGACGTGCCGGTCCAGGGAGTCGTCGGTGTGCTCCCAGACCGCGACCTCACCGGTCGGCAGGTGGTGGAGTTCGACGAGACGGCACCGGGTCCGCATCATCCGGTTGGCCGAGGCGGCGTACAGCGCGAGGGCCAGGGACGCGCGGGCGTCGTCGGAGGTGAGCGGCCGGCGGCCGGTCTTGTAGTCGACGACCACGAGCTCGTCGCCGCGCCGGTCCAACCGGTCGACCCGCCCCTGCACGGTGATCAGGTGGGTCTTCATCGAGACCGTGCGCTCGACGCCGACCGGCTCGTCCGCCGGGTCGAGCCCGGCGGTGTAGCGCAGGACCATCTCCCGGGCCCGGTGGCGCCACTCGAGGGACTGCGCGTCATCCCGGAAGCCGTCGGTCAGCCAGCCCCGGTCGAGCAGCCGGCCGGCGGCCTCGGCGGTGCGCTCCTCGATGGGCAGCCGCCACCAGCCGGCCAGGGCGTTGTGGACGCTGGCCCCGACGCTGTTGTGCGCCCACGGCGGACCCTTCTCCGGCTTCGGCCGGTCGAGGTAGGTCATCCGATAGCGGCGCGGACAGTCCAGCCAGGTGTTCAGCCGGGAGGGCGTGCAGGGGTAGAGCCGCCTCGGCATCCCCTCGAATCCGAGCTGCTCGGCCGCCATCGCGTCAGTCCTCGGAGCTCGGCTCCTGCGCGAGCGCGAACCAGCTCTCCCACTGAGCGTCCTCGTCGCCGACGGTGGTCTCCTCGCCCTGGCCGGGCAGCACCCGCGTGTCCTTGGGCAGCGGCCCGAGCAGCGATCCGATGGAGTTCAGCTGGTCCTGAAGGTCGTGGTACTCCTCCCCGACCAGGCCCGGCCGCCCCTTGTGCAGGGTGTCGCCGGAGAACAGCACGCCGAGCTGGTCGCTGTAGAGGCAGATGCTGCCGGGCGTGTGCCCGGGCGTGTGCATGACCTCCAGCTGCGCGCCACCGATCTCGAAGATGCCGCCATCCTCGATGTCGATGTCCGGGGTGAGGTCCTTCATGAACTCCGAGTCCTCGTCCTTCTTGGCGAGGGCGCGGAAGTACTGACGCCACAGGAGGCGGTCCCGGGAGTGCAGCCCGATCGGCGCCGGGTCCTCCTCGTCGGCCTCGGCGATCTCGAGGACGGCGCCGAGGTGATGATCGCGACCGTCGGTGCAGATGACGGCCATCACCTCGCGCTCGCCGATCTCCTTGAGGATCGCCTCGGCGTCGTTGGCGGGGTCGATGACGATCACCGCGTCGTCGTCCCCGACGATGTACGTGTTGCTCTCGATGTCGTACTCGGTGTCGTCGACCGTGACCTTGCCCGACGTCACCACTTTGTCGATACGCGCGTCCACACCGGAACCTTACCGACTTCCCGCGCCGGACGCGCAGCACGCGGACCGATCCGGCCACCGAGGCCGCCGCCGGACCACGGCGGATGTGATCGACACCGACGAAACATGCGTGAAACAGGGCCGCCTTACCCTCCACATCGGACATCTGTCGTGAAGGGGTCATTCGTGCACGATTCAGCCGAGGGTCGCCGATGGGCGAGGTGATCTGGCTCGGTGTGCTGCTGGGCGTCGGCGCGGCCCTGTCCGTGGGGCCCATCTTCGTCACCATCCTGAACGAGGCCGCCACCCGCGGCTTCGGCGCCGCGTTCCGCGTCATCCTCGGCTCCGCCACCGCCGACGTCACCCTCCTGCTGCCCGCGCTGGCGTTCGCCTGGGTCATCGCGGCCGTCGCCCGGGCCGCGTTCTGGGTCGGGCTGATCGGCGCGGCGTTCTTCCTCTGGCTGGCCGTCGGCGCCGTACGGGACGCCGTACGCCTCTGGCGCGCGGAGTCGGTCCCGAACGCGGAGGGGTGGGCGTTCTGGAAAGGCGTCGTCGGAAACCTCGCCAACCCGCTGACGTGGACGTTCTGGCTGGCCACCGGCACGCCCGCGATGCTCCGCGCCGAGCACCTCGCCGGCCCGGCCGGCCTGGCGGTGTTCACCGTGACGTGGTTCGTGGTCGCCTCCGGCCTGGAGGCGGTCATCGCCCTGGCGGTGGCCCGCTCAGGCCGTCGCATCGGCCACCGAGGCCAAGGGGCCTTCACCGCTTTGTCCGGAGTGGTCTTCGTGGCCCTCGCCGGCCTGATGCTGACCCGCTCCACAGGCTGATCCCCGGCATCCACTGCGTTCTAGGCGCAGCATCCGCCAGCGGCCAAGGCCCCGATCGCCCGCCCTGCGGGCCCCTCCCGTGTCCGGTCGGCCGTCAGGGTTCTGGGGTCGGGTCCGGGTTCGCGGCGGTGGCCTCGGACAACAGCGCCTCGTAGGCCTCTGGGGTCGTGGTCTCGGCGCCGAGGCGGTGGCCGGTGAGAGTGCCGTGGTCGTCGCTCGCGCCGGTCGTGAACAGGCGCAGGTCCGCCGCGAGTCCGCGCAGGTGGGCGCGGTCGGCCTCGGTGTGGTCCGGGTGGTCGGCCTCGACGCCGGCGAGGCCGACGCGGGCCAGCCGCGCGATCTCGTCGTCGGTGAACACGTAACCGCGCCGGGACGCCCGGGGGTGCGCCAGCACGGGGACGCCGCCGGCCTCGCGGACGAGCCCCACTGCCGTGACGGCGTCCAGGGCGTACCGGTCGACGTACGCGCGGCCGCCCGTGCCGATCCACTCCCGCGTGAACGCGTCCTCCACGCTCGGCACCACTCCGGCCTCGACCAGGGCGCGGGCGATGTGCGGCCGCCCGGGGACGGAGTCCCCGGTGATCCGCTGGACCATCTCCCACGTGACCGGTGTGCCGAGCCGGCCGAGGCGCTCGACCATGCCGCGGGCCCGGTGGGCGCGGTCGTCGCGGATGCGCCGGCGTTCGGCGGCCAACTCGGGCTCGTCCGGGTCGAACAGGTACGCCAGCAGGTGGAGGCTGCGGCCGCCGAGGCGGCAGGAAAGCTCCATGCCGCGGACGAGGGTCATGCCGGGCGGGAGGGCGCGTACGGCCTCGGGGTGACCGGCGACGGTGTCGTGGTCGGTCAGCGCGAGGACGTCGACGCCTGCGGCGTGGGCGCGGCGGACGACATCGGCGGGCGGCTCGGTACCGTCCGATACGGAGCTGTGGGAGTGCAGATCGATGCGCACGGTCCGATCATGCACCCAGCCGGGGGGACGCCGCCCCGTACGGCAGGTCGAGATCGACCTCGCGCAGGTCGGTCAGGCGGAGGTCCTCCAGCATCAGCGCGCCGGCCGGGGCGGGCCAGAGCACGGCCCACAGCCAGTTGCCGAGCGCCTCACCGGCGAACGCCGCCGTGTCGGCACCGGGTACGGCCCACAACGGCAGCGGGTGCCCGTCGATGTGCACCTTGGCGTCGGGCGCCGAGGTCCCGAAGCCGTGTCCGGGGTCCGGGCCGGGCAGCCCGGCGTACGACGCGCCGAGGCCGATGCCGGGCTCCTCGGCGACGAGGATGAGGTCGGCGGGACCGCCGACCGGCGACGGGCCGGACAGCGCGACCGCGACGGCCCGGCCTCCGCTGCGCTCGTCTCCGACGTCGGCGAAACCGGTGACGAGCCAGCCGAGCGGCAGGGGCCAGGGGACCCAGATCGGGACCCGCGCCTCGGCGCGGACGACCTGGAGCCCCTCCGGGCAGGGTCGCCGGGGCGGGCGCAGCGGGCAGACCTCGCCGTGCACCGCGCAGGTCCAGGCGCTCGACCAGACGTTCGGCGGGGTCACCGGCCCGCGGCACCGCGGACAGATCGGAGGAGCTTTCATGCTCTTCCACGCTGCTGCCCTCGGCGGGGTTGCGTCAAGGTTTCCGGATGACCCAAAAAAGACTATTCGGGTGCTGCGAACTGCTTCGTGCGCCGCAGTCCGGCGGCGCGGCCCTTCGCGGCGATCACCAGGGCCATCTTCCGGGACGCCTCGTCGATCATCTCGTCGCCGAGCATCGCCGCGCCCCGGCCCTGTACCCGGGTCGCGTGGTCGTACGCGTCGAGGATCAACTCGGCGTGGTCATAGTCGTCCTGAGCCGGGGAGAACACCTCGTTGCAGGCGTCGACCTGTGCGGGATGCAGCACCCACTTGCCGTCGAAGCCGAGCGCGGCGCTGCGCCGCGCGGCCCGCGTGAACGCCTCGGCGTCGCGGACGTTGAAGTACGGGCCGTCGATGGCCTGCAGGTCCCGGGCGCGGGCGGCGATGAGGATGCGCATCAGGATGTGGTGGTAGGCGTCGCCCTCGGTGTAGCCGGGCGGCTGCTCGCCCACGACGAGCGTCTTCATGTTGATCGAGGCCATCAGATCGCCCGGACCGAAGATGAGCGCCTCCAGGCGCGGCGACGCGGCGGCGATCTCGTCGATGCGGGTGAGCCCTCGCGCGTCCTCGATCTGCGCCTCGATCCCGATCCGCCCCACGGGCAGGCCGGTGGCCCGCTCGATCTGGGTCAGCAGCACGTCCAGCCAGACCACGTCGCCGGGCGCGGTGACCTTCGGCAGCATCAGGCAGTCCAGGTCCGCCCCCGCGCCCTCCACCACCTCGATCACGTCCCGGTAGGCGAACCCGGTCGTCACGTCGTTGATCCGCACGACGCGGACCCGGTCGCCCCAGCCGCCGTCGCGCAGCGCGGCCACGGCGTTCGCCCGGGCGTCCGCCTTGGCCGACGGGGCGACGGCGTCCTCCAGGTCGAGGAAGAACTCATCGACCGGCAGTCCCCGCGCCTTCTCGATGAACCGCGGGTTGCTGGCGGGTACGGCGAGGGTGCTCCGGCGGGCGCGCATGGGCATGCAGCGGATGGTAGCCGTCGTGAGATGCTGCGGCATATGAGCGATCCCACCACCGCGCTCGTCGAAGAGGCCACCCGGCGGTCGGGGCTGATCTGGCTCGCCCTGCCCGACCTCGCCCAGCCGCGCGCCGCCTGGCACCTCTGGCACGAGGGGGCCGCGTACGTCGTGACCGGCGGCATCGAGCAGCCGCTGCCGGGCCTGCCGGAGGCCGAGCGCGTCACCGTCACCGTCCGCAGCAAGGACAAGGGCAACCGCATCGTCTCCTGGGTGGCGGCGGTGAGCGAGGTGAAGCCGGGCTCGGAGGAGTGGACGGCGGTGGTCCCGCTACTGGCCAAGGAGCGCCTGAACGCCCCCGACGGCGAGGCGCAGACCGAGCGCTGGGCGCAGGAGGCGTACGTCATGCGGCTCACGCCCACCGGCGAGATCGCCGAGGCGCCCGGGCAGATGCCCGCCGACTACGCCGCCGTACGCCCGGTGCCCAGCCCCGCGACCTCCGTCGGCAAGCCGCCGTTCATGGTCGGCGGCCGGCGCCGCCGCCCCGACCGCTGACACCGCACGGCCCACGCCCTCGTTCGCGGCTCCGGAGGCCTGGCTCGGGGCGTGTCCGATTTATCTCGATCCGGACGGCCGTGGCGCACCGCGCCCCCGGCCCACCGGCGCGACGGGCCCGCGTCATCTCCTGGCTCCCAGGGAATAGATCGCCCTTTACCTGGAGACAGGACGCGTATCGATAGCCTTCGACCTATGACCGGAACGCCGTCGCGCGTGTTCATCGCGCGCCTGGCGGGAATCGCGGTGTTCGACCCCGCCGGGGACCAGATCGGCCGGGCGCGCGACGTCGTCGTCGCGCTCCGCCCACCGCCACGGCCGCCGCGCGTGCTCGGCCTCGTGGTCGAGGTTCCGCCGCACCGTCTCGTCTTCCTGCCGATCACCCGGGTGACCAACATCGACGCCGGCGCGGTGATCTTCGATGGCCGGATCAACATGCGCCGGTTCGAGAAACGCGAGTCCGAGACCCTGGCGATCGGCGAGCTGCTCGACCGGACCGTCGCGCTCGAGGAGACCGGCGAGAAGGCGATCGTCCTGGACCTGGGCATGGAACAGACCCGGACCCGGGACTGGCTGGTCATCAAGGTGGCCCTTCGCCGCGTCGATCAGCCGACCGGCCGGGGCTCGCGGCTGGGCCTGCGCCGACGGCGCGGTGAGACGTTCGTCACCGACTGGGACAAGGTCAGCGGCCTGACGATGGTCGATGAGAAGCAGGGGGCCGCGAACCTCATCGCCGCGTTCGAGCAGATGCGCGCCCCCGACCTGGCGAACCTCGTGCACGAGCTGTCGGCGAAGCGGCGCGCCGAGGTCGCCGCCGCGCTCGACGACCGGCGGCTCGCCGACGTCCTGGAGGAGCTGCCCGAGGACGACCAGGTGGAGATCCTCGGCGAGCTGGGCGTCGACCGCGCCGCCGACGTGCTCGAGGAGATGGGCCCGGACGACGCCGCCGACCTGCTCGGCGAGCTGCCCGCGGAGCAGCGTGAGCAACTGCTCGCGATGATGCAACCGGAGGAGGCCGCGCCGGTACGCCGGCTGCTGACCTACGCCGACAACAGCGCGGGCGGCATGATGACCACCGACCCGGTGATCGTGTCCCCGGACGCGACCGTCGCGGAGGCCCTCGCCCTGATCCGCAACGCGGACCTGAACCCGGCGCTGGCCGCCCAGGTGTACGTCTGCCGCCCGCCGACCGCGACGCCGACCGGCCGCTACCTGGGCACCGTTCACTTCCAGCGGCTGCTCCGCGAGCCCCCGCCGACCCTGGTCAGCGCGATCTGCGACACCGAGCTGGACCCCCTGCGGCCGTCACGCTCGCTCGAGGCGGTCGCGAGCTATCTTGCGACGTACAACCTCGTGTCCGTGCCGATCGTCGACGAGGGCGGGCACCTGCTGGGCACGGTCACCGTCGACGACGTCCTCGACCACCTGCTGCCGGACGACTGGCGGGAGAGCGTCATGGACGCGCCGGCGGAGGAGGCCGACGAAGAGGAAGAAGCCCTGCGCGGCGCGGAAGTATCCGGTGACGGGAGCCGACCATGAGCACCGCCCTCGGCAGGAGCCGTGACGAGCGGCGGTTCGGGCGCCTCGACCAGCCGCGGGAGTACCGCCGTACGATCCGGCCGCAGCTCTACTACGACCCGGAGGCGTTCGGCCAGTTCTCCGAGCGGATCGCGCGGTTCCTCGGGACGGCGCGGTTCCTCGTCTACATGACGGCGTTCATCACGATCTGGCTCGGCTGGAACGTCTTCGCCCCCACGTTCCTGCGCTGGGACCCGTACCCCTTCATCTTCCTGACCCTGATCCTGTCGCTGCAGGCGTCGTACGCCGCGCCGCTGATCCTGCTGGCCCAGAACCGGCAGGACGACCGCGACCGCGTCCAGTACGAGCAGGACCGCGCCCGCAACGAGCGCAGCGTCTCCGACACCGAGTACCTCACCCGGGAGATCGCCGCCCTGCGCATGGCGATGAACGAGGTCGCCACCCGCGACTGGATCCGCGACGAGCTGGCGCACCTGCTCAAGGAACTGGACGGGCACCGCCCCGCGCCCGAGTGGCGCGATCACCGATCGTCCGGTCCCGGCGAGCTGGGTTCGCCCGTGGACTGACCTGTCAATACCATGGGTGCATGGCCTCCCCCACGATCGAGCAGGTGACCGCGGCGCTCGCGACGGTGAACGATCCGGAGATCCGCCGTCCCATCACCGAGCTCGACATGATCAAGGGCGTCGACGTGGCCGCCGACGGCTCCGTGACGGTCGGCGTGTACCTCACGGTCGCCGGCTGCCCGCTCCGTGACACGATCACGCGCGACGTCACCGCCGCCGTCTCCAAGATCCCCGGCGTCACCGGCGTACGGGTCGACCTCGACGTGATGAGCGAACAGCAACGCGCCGACCTTCAGACGAAGCTACGCGGCGGGCAGGCGCCGAAGGAGATCCCCTTCGCCAAGCCCAACTCCCTGACCCGCGTGTACGCCGTCGCGAGCGGCAAGGGCGGCGTCGGCAAGTCCTCCGTGACGGTGAACCTCGCGGCCGCCATGGCCGCGCAGGGCCGCAAGGTGGGCGTCGTCGACGCCGACATCTACGGTCACTCGGTCCCCCGCATGCTGGGCGTGACCGGGCGGCCGACCCAGGTCGAGCAGATGATCATGCCGCCGAACTCCCACGGCGTGAAGGTGATCTCGATCGGGATGTTCACCGAGGGCAACGCGCCGGTCGTCTGGCGCGGCCCGATGCTGCACCGCGCGCTGCAGCAGTTCCTCGCCGACGTCTACTGGGGCGACCTGGACGTCCTGCTGATGGACCTGCCGCCCGGCACCGGCGACATCGCCATCTCGGTGGCCCAGCTGCTGCCCTCGGCGGAGATCCTCGTCGTGACGACGCCGCAGCAGGCCGCCGCCGAGGTCGCCGAGCGGGCGGGCGCGATCTCCGCGCAGACGCACCAGACCGTCGCGGGCGTGATCGAGAACATGTCCTACCTGCCCTGCCCGCACTGCGGCGAGCCGGTGGACGTGTTCGGCTCCGGCGGCGGCCAGACGGTCGCGGACGCGCTGACCCGGACCCTCGGCACGTCCGTGCCGCTGCTCGGCCAGGTCCCGATCGACGTGCGCCTGCGCGAGGGCGGCGACGCCGGTCTGCCGATCGTGCTGGACGACCCTGACGCCCCGGCGGCCAAGGAGCTGCGGGCCATCGCCGACAAGCTCTCGGGCCGGGCGAAGAGCCTGCGCGGGCGGCAGCTTGGACTGAGCCCGAACCGCGCATGACCGATTCTTAGTCCGCGTCTTCGCGGCACCGGCCGTGCGGGCGTGATTTCGTGTGCCCATGGCACTACGTTCCGCCCGCACGGCCGTCCTGGCCTTAGCGATCGCGGCCGCCGGATGCTCGTCCGGCGGGCGCGGGCCGATCGCCGCACCGCCCACGATGGCGCCGTCCGGCCCGGCGGCCGACGACGGTACGGCCGCTCCGACTCCGGCGCCCAGCGCATCCGACGAGCTGCGGACCACGCGGCCGTCCGGCGCCCCTTCCACCCGCGCGTACGGCCGGTGGGGGCGTCCCATCCTGTACGACGACTTCGGCGGCGACCGCCTGGACCCGCGCAAGTGGCAGGTCTACGACGCGCCCAACGCCCTGTCCCACCCGGGATCGCCCGCCGGGGTGCACGTGGCGAACGGGCGCCTGCGGCTCGTCGGCGGGCTCTACGACGGTAAGGACCAGTCCGCGGGCGTCGTCTCGCGTCTGGCCCAGACGTACGGCCGCTGGGAGGCGCGCATCCGGGCCGACCGCGGCAGCGGGTACTCCGCGACCGCCTTCCTGTGGCCGACCCGGCTCGGAGCGCCGGAGTTCGCGGAGATCGACTTCGCCGAGATCATCGACGGCACCCGGCGTACCGGCGGGCTGTTCATCCACCACGGCGCGGACGACCGGCAGCTCGCCAAGATCGCTCGTGTCGACTTCACGCGGTGGCACACCGTGGCCGTGGACTGGCTGCCGCAGAAGCTGACGTTCTGGGTGGACGGCAAGGCCGTGTGGACCTACGAGGGGCCGTACGTTCCGAAACAGGCGGACATGCACCTCAACCTGCGCAACGAGACGGCGGACGGGTTCCACCGGATGGCGGACACGCCGCAGCGGGTGACGATGGAGGTCGACTGGATCCGGGTGTTCCGCGCGCCCGGGATCAACCGCTGACGGTCAGGTGGCCTCCGGGTCGTACGGCGGGCGCTCGCCGTACGGCAGGAGCGGCTCATCGCGCACCGGCTCCTGGACGTCGAGCTCGTCGAGGTCCTCCAGCAGGTGCTTGGTCACGAACCGGCGAGGGTTCAGATCGGCGATGTCGAAGTCGGCGAACTCCGGCCCCAGCCCGTCCTGGAGGTCCTGCTTCGCGCTGTTGGCCATCGTGCGCAACTGCCGCAGGGCACGCCCCGCCTGGGCCGCGACCTTGGGGAGCTGGTCCGGACCGAAGATGATGACGGCCAGCACCACGAGGACCGCGCCCTCACCGAACCCTATGCCGAACACCCGTCCTCCATGTGGTGGCCGCGGCTCCTGCGAGGAGCCACGCATCCCAGCTTAACCGGGCCGGGATGCGCGGTCTCCCCCAGCGGGCTCCCCTAGTTTCCGGCCGCCAGGGTCAGCTGGACGGTCCTGCTCTGCCCGGCACGGGTGTAGACGACCGGCACCGTGTCGCCGGGCGACTTGCTGCGGATGGCGACGATCAGCTCGTCGGCGCCGCCGATCGGCTTGCCGGCGAAGGACGTGATGACGTCGCCGGCCTTCAGCCCGGCCTTCTCCGCCGGGCCGCCCGGCGTGATCGTGCCGCCCTTGCACTGCGTCGCCGAGCCGCTGGTCGCGATCCGCGCGCCGCTGCCCTGGTAGGACATGTCCATGCAGGCGCCGATGATCGGGTGGGTGACCTTACCGCCCTTGATCAACTGCTCGGCGACCCGCTTGACCTGGTTGCTCGGGATGGCGAAGCCGAGGCCGATGCTGCCGCTCTGCTGCTTGTCGCCGCCGAGGGACTGGCCGCCCAGGGTGGCGATCGCGGAGTTCACCCCGATGACCCGGCCCTGGGAGTCGACCAGTGGGCCGCCGGAGTTCCCGGGGTTGATGGCCGCGTCGGTCTGCACGGCGCTGATGTAGGCGGACTCGCCGCTCTCGCCGCTCGTGGTGACCGGACGGTTCAGCGCGCTGACGATGCCGGTCGTGACCGTGCCGGCCAGGCCGAGCGGCGAGCCGATCGCGATGACCGGGTCACCGACGGCGATCCCGTCGGAGTCGCCGAGGAGGAGCGCCGGACGGCCGTCGAGCGAGCCGGGCTTGATCACGGCGATGTCGGAGTTGGGGTCGCGGCCGATGATGCTCGCCGAGGTGGTCTTGCCGTCGTTGAAGACGACCTGCATCGTGCCGCCCTGGGCGGCGGGGGCGACCACGTGGTTGTTGGTGACGATGTAGCCGCCGTTGACGATGAAGCCGGTGCCCGCGCCGCCCTCGGTGGCGTTCGCCACCTTGATCATCACGACGCTCGGCACGACGCGCTTGGCGATCCCGGCGACGGATCCCGGATCGCGGTTCTTGGCGCCGGTGGTCGACCCGCCGCCCAGGTCGACGGACCGCGGACCGCTGTTACGCGTGGCGATCACGCCGATGCCCGCGCCCAGGGCGCCGGCGATGAGCGCGACCGCCACCGCGACGGCGACGAACACCCCCATGGACCCGGACCGCTCGTTCGGCCGGACGGACGGCACGGGCGCCCAGTTCGGGCCGGTGCCGCCGGGTCCGCCCGGCGGCGTGCCCCAGGCGTACGGGACCGGGGACGGCTGCGGCTGGTTGTGCGGCGTGAAGATCGGCCGCGGCGGACCCTGCTCTCCCGGCCGGCCGCCCTGCCCGTACGCCGGAGCCCCCTGCCCGGTGTAGGCCGGACGGCCCTCGTCGAGGCCCGGCTGACCGT
>NZ_JBFAUM010000002.1:151805-1112533 GCF_040679195.1 Actinoallomurus sp. NPDC052308
TCTGGGGCGCGTAGCCAGGACCGCCCTGCTCGAGGCCCGGCCGGCCGTTCTGGCCGGCGTAGGCCGGACGGCCCTCGTCCAGGCCCGGCTGACCGTTCTGGGGCGCGTAGCCAGGACCGCCCTGCTCGAGGCCCGGCCGGCCGTTCTGGCCGGCGTAGGCCGGACGGCCCTCGTCCAGGCCCGGCTGACCGCCCTGGGCCGCGTAGCCCGGACCGGCCTGCTCGAGACCCGGCCGGCCGTCCTGGTCCGGCATGGTCGTCGGACCGCCCTGACTCGGAACGCCGGCCGATCCGTACGGCCGGCCCTCCTCGCCGTACGACGACGCCTCCGGGTCCGGCGGCGCCATGCCCTCGTACCTCGGCGGACCGGACACCAGAAGCTGGTCCGTCAGGCTCGGGGCGGCGTCCTCGTCCCCGGCGTTCGGCCCGTGCACACGCCCGTCATCCGGCGTGGCCCCCCCGGGCGCGCGGCTGTCATCCGTCATCAACAAGCTCCTTGCGTACCGCGCATGGACTTTGCTTCAGCGCTCCACACTGCCGGGCATGGCATGTGGCGAGCATAAGCGACCCCGGCCACCAAACCATTCGGGTCACGGCTTTACCCCACCCGAGACCACATCCACCTGAACGCCCTAGAAAACGCGATCTTCACCGATCAGTCAAACGGGTTGGCCCAGGATGTCAGCCGGTCGAGGCCCCGGCCGATGCGGCCCCAGAACCCCGTGTCACCGTGCGGCAGCGCCGCCACGGCCTGGTCGACGACCGGAGGCGGCGCGTCCGCCACGATCGTGTAGACGTAGCCCCGGCTCGCCCACACGGCCCGCTGCTGGACGGTGTCGCGGAGGTAGACGGTCCGGCCGCCGCGAGTGGTCTTGTGCCAGTGCTGCACGCTGCTCGGATCGAGCACGCCGCGCTGCACGAACACCGAGACGACCGAGAGCCCGTCGGAGTAGCTGAGGTGCACGACGGGACCACCGGTGTCGTGCTGCCGCGCGTCGTACAGGCTGAGGTGCCCCGGCAAAGCGGACGCCACCGGCCAGCCGCGGTACCGAAGCGCGCCCAGGTCGGCGCCGACGAGCTGGTGCGTCCAGGGCGCCTCGATCGTCTGTGGCGTGGAGGCCGCCACGAACATCGTCTTCGGCACCGACGGCCGCATCTCGGTGAAGAACGTGAGGTTCACCGCGCGCCCCTGCTGGTCGAGCAGCTCGCGGCGGAGCATGAGGCCGGTGGCGCGGTCGATGTGGAACCGGCCGGCGGCGGTACCGTCGGCGCGGCGCGCCTCGATGATGGTGGTCGGCCGCCCGCAGACCTGCCCCTCACCGGCCTGGACGACGGCGTAGTTGCGGGCGAGCAGGTCGAGCATCCTCGACGTGTACCCGGTGAGACCGCCCTGGGCCTGCTGGGGGCCGTCCGCCTCGAACATCTGCCCGCCCTGCTCGGCGGTGGTGCTCTGCACCCGCATCCGGGTGCCCTGGCCGGGCACGTGGGCGACGTTGACCAGCGACGTGGTCGACATGCCGCTGCGGCTCCAGGACGTGATGTACTGCACGCCCTCGTACGAGGTGTCGCGCGCGGCCCCCTCGGCGCCGCGCAGGAGCCGCAGGGCCTCCGGGTCGGAGCGCAGCCGGGCGCCGCTGGCGGTGTCACCGGTGGTCACGAACCACAGCAGCAACAGCGCGGTGGCGAGGCCACCCGCCAGCCACGCGTTGTGCGAGGTCCGGCCGCTCACGGCTGATCGCCGGCCGTGACCTCGGGCCGCGGGTCGGTCAGCGGGACGTCTCCGGAGGTCAGGGCGTGCTCGACGGCGAACTGCTCGACGGACGGGGTGACGCGGGGCAGGGAGCGCGGGTCGGCGCCCGCGGCGAACGCCGCCGAGCCGACGCCGAGGACCGCGAGCGCCGCCGCGCCCGCGACGAGATAGCGCCCGCGCGGCAGCCGGCGCCGCGCGGCGGCCGCGCGACTGGGCCGGTTGTCCGACGGCCGGGTCCTGACGGGACGCACGTCACCGGGGCGCGCGACGGCCGGGGAGCGGGCCTGGCCGGGCAGCCGGGGAACGGGCGGCGGAAGGGGATCCCCCGGCTCGCCCATGGCCTCCAGACGGCGCAGGAGGGCCTCGGAGGGCATCGTGTCGTTGAGCGCCCGCAGACGCTTCTTGAGGGAACGCAGCGCCTCGGCCTCGGCGCGGCACTCCGCGCAGGCGGCGAGGTGGCGATGCGCCTTCTCGCGCTCGTGGTGTCCGAGCTCACCGTCGATCAGCGCGGTGAGCCGCTCCCCCAAATGATGCCCACTCATGGGGCCTCCTGCGTCGGGGAGGTGACCAGAGACGCTGCGCTTACGATTCGCTCGCTCATGGGGCCTCCTGCGCGGCGCGGCGGGGGCCGCGGTGCTCCAGCGCGGCGCGCAACTGCGCCCGGCCACGGTGGATGCGGCTGCGAACGGTGCCGATCTTCACGCTGAGGGTCGCGGCGATCTCCTCGTAGGACAGGCCCTCGATGTCGCATAGGACGACGGCGGCGCGGTAGTCCGGCGCCAGCGCGTCGAGCGCCGCCTGGACGTC
Organism: Actinoallomurus sp. NPDC052308; assembly: GCF_040679195.1. NCBI lineage: Bacteria > Bacillati > Actinomycetota > Actinomycetes > Streptosporangiales > Thermomonosporaceae > Actinoallomurus > Actinoallomurus sp. NPDC052308. The sequence goes on from NZ_JBFAUM010000002.1 coordinate 154,362, forward strand.
GGCGTCGAGCTTCTTGTCGTCGTAGGCCTGGGCGGGTGTGGGCTCCGGTCCGTGCAGGCGCTCGGCCGCGTCATCGGCGAGCCCCTCGAACCGGATGCGCTGCCGTCGGCGCGCCTGGTCGAGGAAGAGGTTGGTGGTGATCCGGTGCAGCCAGCCCTCGAACGTGCCGGGCTGGTAGTTGGCGAGGGAACGGAAGACCCGGACGAAGACCTCCTGGGTGAGATCTTCGGCGTCGTGGGGGTTGCCGGTGAGCCGGAAGGCCAGTCGGTAGACGCGCGCGGAGTGCTCCCGCACGATCTCGTCCCACGTCGGAGGAGTCCAGGCGATGCCGGGGTCGTGCACCGACACTCCCCTTTCACGTACGAGTTCTGCCACCGACATACTGCCCCGATTCTTCCTCTCCGCCTAGCGGTAGCCACGCCCTCTGAAGAACGTGACGGTACGCGGCGGAGTTCCCCCTCCGTACTAGTGTTTGCCCTGCAGGCTCATGCATCCCAAGGAGGAAGTCATCGACGCGGTGAAGGCCACCCTGGCCTACGTGGACCAATACCTCCCGGAGGACGAGCCGCTGCGCGAGGCCCGGCAGCGCGGCATCGACGTCGGGGCCACCCCGATCGGCCCGGCGGGCGGCGCGGTCCTGCGCTTCCTCGCCGCCGCCATCAGCGCGCGCACGGTCGTGGAGATCGGTTCCGGGTGCGGCGTGTCCGGCATCTGGCTGCTGCGCGGGATGCGTCCCGACGGCGTGCTCACGAGCGTGGACGTCGAGCCGGAGAACCAGCGGCTGGCCCGCGAGGCGTACGCCGCGGCCGGCTTCCCGACCTCCCGGGCCCGCATGATCGCCGGCCGCGCCCTGGACGTGCTGCCCCGGCTCACCGACGGCGCGTACGACATGGTCTTCTGTGACGCGGTGAAGCAGGAGTACCCCGAGTACCTCGGCGAGGCGCTGCGGCTGCTGCGGCCCGGCGGCGTCGTCGCTTTCGACAACGCCCTGTGGCACGACCGCGTCGCCGACCCGGCGAACCGGGACCCGGACACGGTGGCGATCCGCAGCCTCGGCCGCATGGTCCGCGAGGACGACCGCCTCTTCCCGCTGCTGCTGCCGGTCGGGGACGGGCTCCTCGCCGCCGTCAAGAGCCGGTGAGCCCACACCACCGGGCATGACCTCGGTCACCGGGACGCGCGCCCTGGCCGCGGTGGCGTCGTGATCAGCGTACGGGCGCGGACCTCGCCGCAGGGCGTCGCCTCGGTCGCCGGGACGCTCGTGCTGACCGGGGTGGCCGTGGCGTTCGCGGTGAGCGGGGCACTGAGCGTGCCGGCCGTGGGCGGCCTGGTGGCCCTCGTCATCGGCGTGCTGGGGCTCGCGCTGTTCGGCGCCCGCCTCGTCGTGGCGGCCGGGCGGGCGGTGAGCGGCCGGCCTGTGCTGGAGGTCGACGAGCACGGGGTGTGCCTGCCGGCGGCGTGGCCGTGGTCGCGCGCCCGGGACCGGAGGCTGTCCTGGCCGGACGTGGCCTCGGTGGTGGTGTGGAACGAGACGCTCCCGCGCGGGCGGATGCGTTCGGTGCGATACGTCGCCTTCCTGCCCACCGAGGAGCGCGCGGCGGAGGCAGGGGCCGTGCCCGGTGTGGAACTGCTGGCGCTGCACCTGGAGGACGTGCCCGGTACGGCGACACCGCACTGGTCCACGGCGTTGCCGCCGCGCGCGACGGTGCCGCCGGAGGCGGTCCTGGAGGAGGTGCGCCGCCTCGGCGGCGTGCGGATCGTGGACGCCGGGTCGCGCTGACACTTCGACGTCGTTTTCCCGTTTTCTCCTTAATTAACGTGGGTTCGCTGAATAAACCCTGACTTAGGACCTCACGCGCCCGACGTAGGCCGCTCACCCCTTTGCGGGGTTCGTACGGGGATAGAGCACGACAACATGCTTTCTGCCGCCCTTTCGGCAATCCCCCCGAAGTGAGGCCCCAAGATGTACATCAGAAGAACGTGGCATTTCGCGGCTGTTCTCCCGAGGCCGTTAATCAAGGTCACCGGGGAGCCCGCGGAGGTCGTCACATGACCGGGCGACGCGAGGGAATCGACGAGCACAGCACCTTGGTCATGAGGCCGACGAAGGAGGCCGCATGACCAGCGCCGCACCGGACCTCGACGCCCACGCCCCGGCGTCCGGCGCGTACGACGTCGCCATCGTCGGGCTCGGGTACGTCGGGCTGCCGACCGCGCTGGCGTTCCACGCCGCCGGCGCCCGCGTGCTCGCCATCGACGCGAGTGCCGAGCGCCTCGCCAGGATCCGGTCGCGCCGGGTCGACCTCCTCCCCTCCGACCACACCCGGTTGGAGACGGCGCTGGGCGACGAGGCCTTCGCCCTGGTCGCCGACCCGTCGTACGCGTCCTGGGCCCGTGCCGTGGTGATCTGCGTGCCGACCCCGGTCACCGCGCACCTGACGCCGGACCTGTCCGCCCTGGACCGGGCCTGCGCGTCGGCGGTCCTGCACGCGGTACCCGGGCAGGTCGTCATCCTCACCTCGACCAGCTACGTCGGCTGCACGGAGGACCTGCTCGCCGGGCCGCTGCGGCGGCGCGGGCTCCAGGTGGGCCGGGACGTCTTCGTCGCCTTCAGCCCGGAGCGGATCGACCCGGGCAACGACCGGTACGCCCATGAGGTCGTCCCCCGGGTCGTCGGCGGGGCCACCCCGCAGTGCACGGCCGAGGCGGTCAAGGTCCTCGCCCACTGCACCGGCAACCTGCACGAGGTGTCCTCCGCCGGCGCCGCCGAGATGACCAAGCTGTTCGAGAACACGTTCCGGGCCGTCAACATCGCGCTGGCCAACGAGGTCGCGGAGATCAGCCGGACCCTCGGCCTGGACGTCATGGAGGTCATCAACGCGGCGGCGACCAAGCCGTACGGGTTCATGCCGTTCTTCCCGGGGCCGGGGGCCGGCGGGCACTGCATCCCCTGCGACCCGCACTACCTGCTCTGGCAACTGCGCAAGACGCGGCTCCCGACCCCTGTCGTCACCCAGGCCATGTCCGCGATCGCGGGGCGTCCCCGGCGGGTCGTCGACCGTGTCCGCGAGGTGCTGTCCGAGGCCGGGATCGGCCTGGCGGGCGCGCGCGTCCTGGTGCTGGGCGTGAGCTACAAGCCGGACGTCGAGGACGTCCGGGAGTCCCCCGCCCTGGAGATCATCGAGGGTCTGCTGGCGGCCGGCGCCCAGGTCGCCTACCACGATCCCCTCGTCCCGGAGATCCGGCTGCCGGAGGGCGGCGTGCTCGGCAGCGTCGACCCGCCGCAGGCCGGTGAGACCGACCTCGTCATCGCGCACACGACGCACCGGTCCCTGGACCTGTCCTGGTTGCCCGAGGACCAGCTCGTCCTGGACGCGACGTACCGCCTCACCGGCGCCGGTCGCCGCGTTCCCCTCTGAGCCCGTTCCCCTCCGCCCCCGCCGTGTCGAAGGGCGGAGGCGGCGCCGAGCGGTACCCGGCGCCGTCCCGTCCCGTCATGCCCATCGAGCACGAGGAGAGTCTTCGTGAGCACGCCACCCCTCCCGGGGGACCGAGCCCGGCCCGGGCGGCTCGCGTCCTTCGGGGCGTTCGCCGGCGTCACGGTCATCTGCCTGGTCATCGCCTGGCACGTCGGGATCAAGGTCGCATTCCTGCGCGGCGACCCGTTCACCCCCACCTACACGATCGCGGTCAGCGGCTACGTGCTGAGCCGGTTCCTGCTGGCGGCCTTCTACCGGCCGCCGCGCGACGTGGGCCTCACGCCCACGGTCGCGATCATCGTCCCCTCCTTCAACGAGGGCGAGGCGGTGGTCCGCACCATCGACTCCTGCATGGCGCTGGACTATCCCCGCGACCGGCTGGAGCTGGTCGTCGTCAACGACGGGTCCAGCGACGACACCTGGGAGCACATGCTGCGGGCGGCCGCCGCCCATCCCCCGGGAGCGGTGCGGTGCGTCGACCTCGGGAGCAACCAGGGCAAGCGCGCGGCCATGGCGGCCGGCATCCGCGCGACGTCGGCGGAGATCCTCGTCTTCGTCGACTCGGACTCCATGCCGGCGCCCGAGGCCGTCCGCAAGCTCGTCCAGGGCTTCGCCGACCCGAAGGTCGGCGCGATCTCCGGCCTCACCTACGCGCGCAACGCCGGGACCAACACGCTCACCCGCATGCAGGCGGCGCGGTACTACGTCTCGTTCCAGCTCCTCAAGAGCGCCGAGTCCGTGCTGGGCGCGGTCACCTGCTGCTCCGGCTGCTTCGCCGCCTACCGCCGCGCGGCGGTCGAGCCGCTGCTGGACGCCTGGGAGAACCAGCGGTTCCTCGGCGTGCAGTGCACGTACGGCGACGACCGGGCGCTGACCAACCGGGTGATCAAGACCGGCTGGATCACCCGGTACGACTCCCGCGCCGAGGCGTGGACCGACGTCCCGGACGCCTACCGGAAGTTCTTCCGGCAGCAGCTGCGCTGGAAGAAGTCCTGGAGCCGGGAGGGGCCGCTCCTGCTGTCGCACATCTGGCGGAGCCGCACCCGTGCGCTGCCGTCGGTCGCCGTGCAGACCTGCGCCGGGCTGCTCAGTCCGATCGTCATCTTCCTCACCGTCGTCCGGGCCGTCGTGGAGGGGCACTCGCCGCTGATCTATTTCCTCGGCCTGTACCTCGTGTCGATGGCGTACGCGTTCGTCTACCGAATGCTGCGCAAAGACGGCCTGTGGCTCTACGCCTTCATCGGAACGTTCTTCTACATCACCTTTTCGCCGCAGTTGTTGTGGGCCATCGCCCGCATTCGCGACGGGAAATGGGGCACCCGCTCGGTGGACCGGCGGCGGCCCCCGGCGTACCGGATCACCCCCTCCCCGCAGGTGGCGCAGGATGGCTGAGCCGACCCGCCTCAGGCGGCTGGGCGAGGGCGTCAACAGCACGGTGTTCATCGCCGCCCTGGCCCTCGTGCTCGTCGTGTGGGTGGCGATGAGCCGTCCGTTCGATCCGCCGCGGCAGGCCCCGGCGCCGGTGCGGCTCGACACGGCGACCGCGCGGACCGCCGCCGGCCTGCCCGGCTACCCCGGCTCGGTGGTGGTGCTGACCTACCACGCGGTGTCCGACGGCGACCACGCCGGCAGCACGCTGACCCGGCGGCTGTTCGGCGAGCACCTGGCCGCCCTGGCCGCCGCGGGCTACCGCACGGTCCGGCTCGCCGACGTCGAACGGCTGATCGCGCACCAGCCCGTACGGCTGCCGCCGAAGGCGCTGCTGCTGACGTTCGACGACGGGACGCTGACCGACTGGACGACGGTCGACCCGATGCTCGAGCGCTACCACTTCACTGCGGTCGCCTTCCTCACGACGTCGAAGGTGGTGGCCGCCGGGACGCCGTCGTACTACCTGTCGACCCGGCAGCTGCAGGCGCTGCGCGCGACGGGCCGCTGGGAGTTCGGCTCGCACTCGCACGCGATGCACGAGCAGGTGCCGGTGCCGGGCGACCTCGCGCCGCCGCTCGGCAACCGGATCCTCCTCCACGGACGGCTGGAGTCCCCGGCGGCGTGGCGGTCCCGGGTGCGCGCCGACCTGGCCCGCAGCCAGGCGTTCTTCCGGCACGTCCTCGGACGGCCCGCGAGCGCGTTCTCGTACCCGTTCGGCGACACCGGCAGCATGGGCGACTCCCCGGCGCTGGCGAAGGAGTTGCCCGGCCTGCTGCGCGACGCCGGGTTCGGCGTCGCCTTCATCGGCGAGAACGTCCCGACCGAGCACGTCAACGCGGTCAGCGCCCAGTCGCCCCGCTGGACGCTGGACCGCATCGGCGTCCGCGCGACGACGTCGGTGTCGGACCTGCTGGAGATGGTCCGCGGGGCGGTGCCGGTCGCGCCGCCACACGACCTGGCGGCCCTGCGGTGGATGGGCGACCTGGCCGACTGCGCCCACCGGTCCGGCGGTCTGGCCGTGCGCAGCGACGGCTACGGCACCTGCCTTCTCGACGGCGGCGTCAACACCAGCCAGTGGGTGGACTACACGGTGCGCACCCGCGTGACCGGCGTGAACCGCCACGCCGCCGCCGTCATCGCCGTACGGGACGGCGCGGGCGCGGGCCACCGCGGCCGGCTCGAGGTCGTCCTCGGGGAGAGCTCGATCGTCGTCCGCCAGCAGATCGGCGACGCGGCACGGGTCGTGCTCGCCAAGGCGGTCCTCCCCGCGAGCCGCACCGGGCGGGCCGTACTGATCCGGGTCCACCGCGACACCGCGGACGTCACCGTCGACGGCCACCGGCTGCGGGCGACCTTCGACCGGCGCCTGCACGAAGGCGGGATCAAGTTCGGCATCGCCGCGGACGGCGGCCGCCGGATCGTCGTGTACGAGCGCCCGACCCTGACCCCGGACCCCGAGCGGAAACGATGAGAGAAGGACCGATGACCCACAGACCTCCCCCGGCGGCCGTTCGCCTCGCGGCGCTGTTCGCCCTGCTGTGCGCGGCGCTCGCCGTGCCCGGCGTGAGCGGTACCGCGCACGCCCTGGGTACGAACACCGTCGTCACCCTCGGCTTCGACGACGGCGTGAAGGACCAGTTCACCAACGCCCGCCCGATCCTGCAGTCCCACCACATGCGCGGGACCTTCTACATCAACAGCGGGCAGACCAACCTCACCAACTACATGACGCAGGCCGACATCGCGGCCCTCGCCTCGGACGGGGACGAGATCGCCGGCCACACCGTCGACCACGCCGACCTGACGACCCTGTCCTCCGACGACGCCAAGCGGGAGGTCTGCAACGACCGGGTGACGCTGCTCGGCTGGGGCTTCAAGGTCAAGAACTTCGCCTACCCGTACGGCTCGGAGAACGCCGCCACCGAGCAGATCGTGCGCGACTGCGGCTACAACAGCGCCCGCGCGGTCGGCGGCGTCGTGTCGCCCGGCTCCTGCGACGGCTGCGGCTACGCCGAGACCATCCCGCCGGCCGACGTGTACAACATGCAGACGCCCGACTCGATCAAGTCCGACACGAGCCTGGCCACGCTCAAGAGCCTGGTCACGAACGCGGAACTGCACGGCGGCGGCTGGGTGCAACTGGTCTTCCACCACGTCTGCGACGGCTGCACGGACACCTACTCGGTCAGCCCCAGCACGCTGTCGGACTTCCTCGACTGGCTCTCCCTCCGTGCCCTGCTCGGCACGACGGTCAAGACGGTCGACCAGGTGATCGGCGGCGCGCAGCAGCCGCCCGTGAACGGCCCGCCGCTGAACCCGCCGACCCACGGCAACCTCGTCCAGAACCCCTCGCTCGAGTCGGCGTCCAACGGGCTGCCGGCCTGTTTCCAGTACGGCGGGTACGGGACGAACACCTACACCTGGACCCGGTCCACCGACGCGCACACCGGCTCGTACTCCCAGCAGCTCGACGTGACCGCTCTGACGAGCGGGGACCGCAAACTCGTCACCAAACAGGACGCCAACACCTGCGCCCCGGTCGCCACGCCGGGCCACGTCTACAACGCGTCGGCCTGGTACAAGGGCAGCTGGGGAGCGGACGTGCAGGTCAAGCTGACGCTGTACTACCGGACCAGCGCCGGCACCTGGGTGTACTGGACGAGCGGCCCCGCGCTGCCCGCGACGAGCACCTGGACGAAGACCCCGGCCTTTACGAGCCCGGCCGCGCCCGCCGACGCCACCGGCCTGTCCATGGGCATCTCCCTCGCGGGCACCGGCACCATCTACACCGACGACTACGACGTCACGGACCCGGCCAACCCATGACCGAGCGAAGCGAGGGAATCGGCGAACACAGCGCCTCTGGCCACTCCTCCGACGAAGGAGGACGCATGAGCAGCAAGAGAGTCCTAGGGGAGCTCGGCCTGGGAGTCGGGCTGCTGGCCCTCACCGCCGGGCTCACGGTCGACGTGCTGTCCCCGCCGGGCAAGGCCGACACCGAGAAGGCCCGTACGGTCGTGACCACTGCCATGCTGCAGGCCGCGCGGACGGACAACCGCTGCACGCGCGGCCGGGTCGCGCTGACCTTCGACGACGGCCCGGACATCTACACGCCGCAGGTGCTGAAGGTCCTGCGCGCGTACGGCGTCCGGGCGACCTTCTTCGTCATGGGCCAGAAGGCGGCCGCGCGGCCCGCCCTGATCAGGGCGGAGGTGGCGGGAGGCCATCTGGTCGAGAACCACAGCTGGAACCATCCGCACATGGCCGACCTCGACCAGGCGCAGATCGACTGGCAGCTGACCGCGACGCAGCGGGCGATCACGGCGGCGGGGGCGCCGGCACCGACGCTGTTCCGGCCGCCGTTCGGCAACACCAACACCACGGTCGACGGGGAGGCGAAGCTGACCGGGATGCGGGTGATCCGCTGGTCGATCGACACCGCCGACTGGCACGGCCGCGAGCCGGGCGACATCGCCGCGTCCGTCCTCGACCAGGTGGTTCCGGGCGCCGTGGTGCTCATGCACGACGGCGTCCGCCAGTCCGCCGCCACGGTCCAGGCGCTGCCCACGGTGATCCGCGGGCTGCGCGCCCGTGGGTTCTGCACCGCCCTCGCCACCGACTGACCGGGAAGGACGCGTCGATGCATCGGCACAACGGGCGTACGCGCGACGCCCTCCGCACGGCGGGCGAGCCGCGTTCCGACGCCGTCCCGCCCGCCTCGGCGCCCCCGGGCCGCCCCCGGCGGCGGCCCGGCGTCCGGACCGCGTTGCTCCTCACCGCGGTCGCGGTGGTCGGGACGGGCGGCTGGGCGGTGTGGTCCCGGCCGCACCCGGCGGCGTTCGCGCCGCGGCTGACGGGGCCGGACCGGCTCGTCACCAACGAGTTCGCGCACTGGAACCCGCAGACGCCGGGCACCCACGTCTCCCGGGACTGGGACGTCAGCAGCGGGTCGCTGTTCGTCCACCGCGGCGTCGCCTGGTCCGGTGTGCCGGACGCGTCGGTCCCGGACGCGGGATCGTCCCGGGGCACGGGGTCGAGCGTGTTCCGGATGACCACGCGGCGCCGGGACTTCGAGGACGTCACGGTGTCCCTGCGGGTGCGGAACCTGGGGCTGACGGCCACCGGGCGAGCGGCCGCGTCGGAGATCGACGGGGTGCACCTTTTCTTGCGCTGGCAGAGTCCGGAGAAGCTCTACGTCGTCTCGCTGAACCGCCGGGACGGCCTCATGGTGGTCAAGAAGAAGCTGCCCGGCGGCGACGCCAACGGCGGCACCTACTACACCCTGGGCCAGGCCCGCTACGCCGTCCCGTACGGTCGCTGGCAGTCGTTCCGGGTCCGGATCAGGACGTCCGGCGGCGGCCTGGTGACGATCACGGCCGCCCAGGACGGCCGTGAGGTGCTGTCGGCGACCGACGACGGCAGCGAGGGGGCGGCGATCCTGTCCCCGGGCGCGGTCGGGTTGCGCGGTGACAACTGCGACTTCGAGTTCGCCGGCTTCCGCGTCACGCGGACCTAGGGCGTGTCTGACAGCGGATCGGTCAGACACGCCCTGGACGATCCGGCTGCGGAGCCGGCCTCAGGTGCTGCGCCCGCTGAGCCAGCGCAGCAGGAGACGGACGCCGTAGCCGGTCGCGCCGCGGGTGACCTCGGCGTCGTCGGAGCCGGCCCGGGCCGGACCGGCGACGTCGAGGTGCGCCCAGGCGCGCCGGCCGGTGAACTCCCGCAGGAACAGCGCCGCGACGATGGAGCCCGCGCGGAAGCCGCCGCGCCCCATGTTCGCGAGGTCGGCGACGTCGGAGTCGATCGCCGCGCGGTAGTCGTCGGTCAACGGCATCCGCCACAGCGGCTCGCCGCTGTCCGCGCCCGCGCCGAGCAGCTCGGCGGCGAGGGCGTCCTCGGTCGCGTACAGCGCGCCGTGCCGCTGGCCCAGCGCCACCTTGGCCGCCCCGGTGAGCGTGGCGATGTCCACCAGCACGTCGGGGTCGAGCTCGGCGTCGGCGTAGGCGAGGGCGTCGGCCAGGACCAGGCGGCCCTCCGCGTCGGTGTTCAGCACCTCCGTCGTGGTGCCGCCATAGTGCCGGATGACGTCGCCGGGGCGCATCGCGGAGCCGGACGGGAGGTTCTCGGCCGCCGCGACCAGCCCGGTGACCCGCACCGGCACGCGGAGCGCCCGCAGCGCGGTCATCGCGCCGATGACCGCCGCGCCGCCCGCCATGTCGGTCTTCATGGTCTTCATGCTCTCGTTCTTCTTCAGCGACAGGCCGCCGGAGTCGAACGTGATCCCCTTGCCGACGAGGACGACGTGCCGGTCTGCGGGACCGGTCTCCGGCTCGTACGTCAGCTCGATCAGGCGCGGCGGGCGGGCCGACCCGGCGCCGACGGCGACGATCCCGCCGAAGCCCGCGGCACGCAGCTCCCGCTCGTCGCGGACGCGCACGGTGAGCCCGGCCTCGGCGGCGAGGCGCTCGGCCTGCTCGGCCAGCCACCGCGGGGTCTTCTCCAGTGACGGGGCGTTCGCCAGGTCGCGGGCGGCCGCCACGGCACGGGCGACGACGGCACCGCGCTCGACGGCGTCGCCGACCGCCCGCTCCACCTCGGTCAGCAGGGTGATCTTCTCCGCGGCCGGTCTCCTCGGCGGGCCGCCGACGCGGAAGTCGTACGACGCCAGCAGCAGGCCCTCGGTGAACGCCGCGAGCGCCGCGTCATCGGCGCCGGACGGCACGGCGACGGCGAGGTTCGCACCGCCCCGCCCGCGCCGCGCGACGGCCGCGCCGGCCCGGCGCAGGGCCGCCGGGGAGCCGTCGCCAACGCCGTACAGCAGCAGGTCGGTGATGCCGTCGCCCAGCCGGCACGGGGCGCCGACGAGCTCTCCCGGACCGCCCTTCGCCTCCTCGTGGGCGAGCAGGTCGGCCGCGCCCAGCGGGAACACGCCGGTCACCTCGTCGGCGTAGGCGGGGTCGATCTCGGGGCCGGCCTGCACGGGCACCGCGACGACCTCGGCGGTCGTGGCGATGTCCCGGATCCTGCCGTGGACGATGTGCAGCTCGGTGGAAACCGGCAAGACCTCTCCTTCGGGGGCGGTCCCGTACGGGTCCGGAAAGGGTCTACGGACAGCGAGACCCCGGCGCGGAACGCCGGGGCCGTCGCGGAACCTCAATGAACGGGTGACGTCGTCTCAGCCCACGACGTCCTTCAGCGCGTCCCCGAGCTCGCCTGCCTCATCCGCCGACAGTTCGACAACGAGCCGCCCGCCGCCTTCGAGCGGGACACGCATGACGATTCCGCGCCCCTCCTTGGTAACTTCGAGCGGACCATCGCCTGTCCGCGGCTTCATCGCCGCCATGCGTGCATCCCCTTCCTGCCTAGGGCCGCGTGGGGCCGCCGGGCTTCTTTGGCCGCTGACCCGTCTGCCGCATCAAGTCAACTGGTGGTGGTCCATTATCCCGTTTTCCGGACGCTAAGTGGTAACGATCAGCTTCGAGATCATGCTGAGACCTGGCAACCGGCCGTCCAGGAGGCGGGCGGCGGCTCCGGATTCCGGGCCCGCGGGCCCGTCTCCCCCACTCCATTTTCTCCCACCGGCCACGGCGCGGCTCTTGCCCCCGGCCTCCGGCTTCACCGATCGTTGGCCTGGAACATCGGACGGACCGAACCGGGGCAAAGGAGCCTGAACGTGTCGGAGAGCGTGCTGTACGACCTGGCGGACGGGGTCGCGACGATCCGCCTGAACCGCCCGGACGCGATGAACTCGCTGACCACGGAGACCAAGAGCGCGCTGCGCGCGGCGGTGGAACGGGCACGCGACGACTCGGCCGTACGCGCGGTGCTCCTGACCGGTAGCGGCCGCGCCTTCTGCGCCGGGCAGGACCTGCGCGAACACGCCGCCAACCTCGAGGCGGGCCGCGGTCTGGACGGCACCATCCAGGACCACTACAACCCCATCGTGCTCGCGCTCGCCACCATGCCCAAGCCGGTGGTCGCCGCGGTGAACGGCGTCGCGGCGGGCGCGGGGCTCTCCTTCGCCCTGGCGTGCGACCTCCGGATCGCGTCGGAGAAGGCGTCGTTCGCGTCGGCGTTCACGCGGATCGCGCTGGCCCCCGACAGCGGCCTGTCATGGACGCTGCAGCGCCTCGTCGGCCGGGCGAAGGCCACCGAGCTGCTGCTGCTCGCCGAGCCGTTCCGCGCACCGGAGGCCCTCGAACTCGGTCTCGTGAACCGCGTGGTGCCCGCCGACCGGCTCGACGCGGAGGCGCGGGAGCTCGCGCGGCGGCTCGCCGCCGGCCCCACCTACGCGTACGGCGCGGTGAAGGCCGCCCTCGACCACGCGGCCACCGCCGACCTGGCCGGTGCGCTGGCCAAGGAGGCGGAGCTGCAGGACGCCTGCGCCGCGACCGCCGACCACGTCGCCGCCACCAAGTCCTTCCTCAAGAAGGAGGAACCCGTCTTCGAAGGGCGCTGACCCGATGGGCGTCGCCGCCCCTCGACCGGCCCGCAGCCCTTAGCCTCGGCATCGTGACCGAACGCGAATGGCTGTCGACCGAGGACTGGTACGCCTCCCTGCCCACCGTCTACCTCGCGGCGGGCGGCCTGATCACCGACACGTCCGGGCGGATCCTGCTCGTCAAGCCGAGCTACCGCCCGTACTGGCTCTTCCCCGGTGGCGTCGTCGAGGCGGACGAGGCCCCGCACCGGGGCTGTGAACGCGAGGTCCTGGAGGAGGTCGGGCTCAGCGTGCGCGCGGGACGCCTGCTCGTCTCCGACTGGGTGCCGGCCGACGCCGAGCGCCCGCGCCCGAACATGTACTTCCTGTTCGACTGCGGCACGTACCACGGGGACGCGCCGATCCGGTTGCAGGAGGAAGAGCTCGTGGACCACGCGTTCGTGACGGTCGAGGAGGGCGTGGGCCTGCTCTCCGCCGCCTCCGCCGCCCGCCTCCCCGCCGCCCTCGAGGCCCGCGCGACCGGCGAGACGCGCTACCTCGCCGCGTCGCGGCCCACCGACGCGGACGTCCCGCGCTGATATCGCAGCCGGCATTCGGCGCGCAGGTCGACCGCGATCTGCCGACCCGGTTCGGTTCAGCCGCGACCGCCGTTCCTTGACGACGTTGGAGATCCGGCCCGCGCACCCTCATCTCTGTACCGAGCCCTGAACATGACCGGCGGCGATGTAACGACCGTGTCACGACCATGCCGAGCAGGTTGCGTTCAACCCATTCCTTTGGACGGTCCGTCGTGCTTCTCGCAAATAAATTCGAGAGGTCGCGGCCTTAACGGCTGCTGCCTGAAACCAGAGAGGATGGCCCCGATGGCCGAGAGGAACTTCTTCATCGGGAACACGCTGGGTGACTGCCTGGGCCACCTCAAGGAGGTGGATGAGAAGGGCGGAGAGGTCGGCGTCCCGATCTTCTACGAGCTGGAGGACGGAGGCCGCGAGGTCACCTACGGGCACGGTTCCGAACCTCGGGATCGCTGAACGACCACAGCCGACGTGCCGGGCGAGCGGTGATCCACTCGGACGGCGTGTTCAAGATGAACCAGGGACGCGAGTACCTGGTCAAGTAGGCGACGGCCTGGTGTTCTGACAGGCCTCCCGACTCGGGGGGCCCGCTGCGCATGCGCAGGCGGGCCCTTCCTTCGCACCGGCTCGGCTCCGTTCGAGGCCTGCTCAGCGGGTTGAGAGCTGACCCCAGGCTCGCGGATGACCAGATCGCGATCCTCTCGGCCTGCCGCATCAGGGACTTGGCACGGGCTATGGACCTGACAGAAACCTCTACATAACCTTGACCGGCACGCTTGCCGATCAAGGGAGTGTTCATGGCCATGTCGTCGGTGCCGCCCGATGTCCTGTCCCCCGAATTCGCCGCGGATCCCTATCCGTTCTACCGAACGATGCTGGAAGAATTCCCGCTGATCAGGCAGGAGTCGAGCGGCGGTTACGTCATCTCGCGCTACGAGGACGTGCAGCGCGCCTTCCGGGACCCGGTCTTCACCACCGACAACTACGAGTGGCAACTCGAGCCCGTGCACGGGCGGACCATTCTGCAGATGAGCGGCCGGGAGCACGCCGTGCACCGCGCACTGGTGGCACCGGCGTTTCGCGGGAATGAGCTGCAGGAGAAATTCCTGCCGGTCATCGAACGCAACTCCCGTGAACTCATCGAGCGTTTCGCGGGCCGTGGAACCGTCGATCTGGTCGCGGAATTCTCGACCCGGTTCCCGATCAACGTGATCGCCGACATGCTGGGCCTGGACAAGGCGGATCACGACCGGTTCCACCGGTGGTACACCTCGATCATCGCGGTCTTCGGCAACCTGGCCGGCGATCCGGAGGTGGCGGCGGACGGCGAGCGGACCCGCCGCGAGCTGGGCGAGTACCTCGTTCCGATCATCCAGGAGCGCCGGGCGAACCCCGGGGAGGACCTGCTGTCGACGCTCTGCGCCGCCGAGATCGACGGCACCAGGATGACCGATGACGACATCCGGGCCTTCTGCAGCCTGCTGCTCGCCGCGGGCGGCGAGACCACCGACCGGGCCATCTCCGGCCTCTTCCGGAACCTCCTCGCGCACCCCGACCAGCTCGCCGCCGTCCGCCGCGACCGCACGCTCATCCCGAAGGCGTTCGCCGAGACTCTGCGGTACACCCCGCCGGTGCACATGGTCATCCGTCAGGTGGCCGAGGACGTCACGCTCAGCGGCGGCACCGTGCCCGCCGGCGGCACCGTCGTGTGCGCGGTCGGCGCCGCCAATCGCGACCCCCGGCGCTTCTCCCGCCCGGACGTGTTCGACGTCTTCCGCGACGACCTCGCCGCCTCGACCGCGTTCTCCGCGGCCGCCGACCACCTGGCCTTCGCCCTCGGGCGTCACTTCTGCGTCGGCGCGCTGCTGGCCAAGACGGAGGTCGAGGTGGCGGCCAACCAGTTGCTGGACGCCATGGACGACATCGCGTTCCGGGACGGTGCCGCGCCGCCTGAGCAGGGAGTGTTCACCCGCGGCCTCGTGACGCTGCCGCTGGAGTTCCGGCCGGCGTCCGTCGGCTCCTCCTCCGCGGCGGCCCCGGCCGTCTCCGGCTGATCAGCCGACCACGTACGACGGGGCGAACCTCACCGGCAGGTCGACCAGGCCGCGCATCCACACGGACGGCGACCACTCCAGATCCGCCGGGTCCACCGCCAGCAGCACGTCCGGCAGCCGGTCGAGGAGCACCTCGACGGCGGCCTCGCAGATCACCTCGGCGAGCTCCGGTGCCGGAAACGGGCACCGGTGCTCGCCGTAACTGAACGACATCATGGCCTGGTTGCCGATCGCCGGGGCGTCGGTGGCGGGCCGTACCCGCGGGTCGCTGTTGGCCGCCGCCAGGCCCAGGACGAGCAGGTCGCCGGTGTTGATCTGCTGCCCGCCGAGGTGGACCGGCCGGGCGGCCCACCGGCCCAGGTAGTTCTGCGTGGGGGTGTCCTCCCACAGCACCTCGTTGAGCGCCTGGCCGACGCTGCGGCGGCCGCCCGCGAGGTTCAGGGAGAACCGGTCGTCGGTCAGCATCAGCCGGACGGTGTTGCCGATCCAGTACGCCATCGGCTGCTGGGCCGCGGTCATCACGAGGACCAGGTCCGCGATGAGCTCCTCTTCCGTCAGGTCGGCGGAATCGTTCATCATGCGCGTGACGAAGTCCGCGCCGGGCCGCTCGGCCTTGTGCGCCACCAGCCGCTCCATGGTCGCGCAGATGCCCTGGTACGCGTCGAGCGCGCCCTCGTCGCCGTTGACCGTGGTCATCATGTCCCGCAGCAGGCCCGGCGTCTCCGCCTCGGGCAGGCCGAAGATCCTGGCGAGGACGAGCAGCGGCAGCGGGTGCGCGTACTCGGCCATCAGTTCGGCCTCTCCCCGCACGGCGAACGCGTCGATCAGTTCATCGGCGATCTTCTCGGACTGGTTCCGCAGGTTGAACTGGTCGACGACGAACAGGCTGTTGCTGATCGCGCCCGCGCGGCGCCGGTGCTCGTCGCCTTCGGCGAACAGCGTGGAGGGCTGGTAGCCGACGAAGGGCCGCAACGGCCAGTCGGGCGGGATGTTGTCCCATTCGTTCCAGCGGCGGCAGTCGCGGGCGAAGACCTCCGGGTGGCTCAGCACGTGATGGACCTCCCGGTAGCCGATCACGAACCAGGCGGGGATGTCCCCCTCGAGCACCACGGGCACGACCGAGCCGTGCTCCTGTCGCATCTCGCGGTACAGCTCCGACGGATTCCGCAGGAACCGCGGCCCGTACAGCGGCAGTACGTCGGCGTGGGCGGGACAGCCGCCCGGCGACACGTCGGCGGAGGCGGTGGCAGGCGCAGGTTCGGTCATGGCCTTCTTCCACTATGGGCTCTGGATCCGCCGACGGCGCGCGCCGGCGGGAGGTCACGGCTTGTTCGCGGGAGACTACGGTCAAGAGTCACCACAGGGCCAGCATCGGGACGAATCTCCCCCGAAAAACACGACCACCCCGCACCCGAAACTTCGCTTTCCGGTCTATTTCGCCGCACGCAGACGGCCCTTCGGAGGCAGGTAGGTGCGATTTATCCAGCGGTACCGGTCGCGGATGCCCGGGGCCCGGAGGACCGCTCAGCGGTCGACGGTCACCTCGAACAACCGTTGCAGCAGAGTGTGCAGCGCGAGCTGCTCGTCGCCGGTCAGGCCGTCGAGGATGTCCCGCTCGATCCCCTCGCCCGCGCGGCGCAGCGTCTCGACCGTGGTGCGGCCTTCCGCGGTGAGCCTGATCGTGTGGCGGCGCCGGTCGGCGGGGTCACGGGTCCGCTCGATCAGCGCCTGGCGCTCCAGGAAGTCGACCACCGAGACCGCGTTCCGCGGATCCACACCGATCAGTTCGGCGAGGTGCTGCTGGTGGGTGACCTTCACGTTCTCCAAGGTCATGAGGGCGCCATAGTGGTGCGGCGTCATGCCGTGCGCGGCCAGCATGCGCGCCCATCGCCGCCGCGACTCGGCGCCGAGCCGGGTCAGCAGGTAGCCCGTACTGGCACGGAGCTCAGGCGGCGCAGCAGAAGCACTCCCTGCTGATTCGTGGCTATTGTCCGCCATATCGGTGATCATACGCTCTTGCGGACATCCACCATGATGGTCGTACTTAATGAGCATTCTGCCGAGGCCGCGTGATCGGAAGTTCAGGGAACGCGGCCCGCGTACGAGCCGTCTCACCGACCATGACACCCAGTTCCGGGACAGCAGAACCCGACCACTCGGCCCCCACGCCCGCCCTGGCGGCCATGCCGGGCCGTGCCTGGTGACGGCCGCGCCCGAACAGGCCGCCGCCGAGAGGGTGCTGCGCAGTTGGCGCACCGGGCGCGTCGCCCTCTCCGTGTACGGGGCGGCCGCGATGGCCCTCCTTTGGATCCTGGCTCCGTTGGACGGCAACGAGTCCGACCTGCTCACGGCGATCGGGATCGCATTGGCCGGTGGGGTGGCCCTCCTGTCGGGAGTCACCGTTCGTAACGGGTGGCGGGGCGAGGATTTGGCGCTTTGGGAACCGGAGCTGCGGGACCCGGCGACGCTGGTGAATGACCGGCGCGTCGCCCGCAGTGGCGGCACCGCCTTCGTGACAGCCCTGTTCGCCATCTCCGGCTTCGCCGTGCTCGTTCAGGTCCTGGGCGCGAACCACGCGGCGAAGGCCGAGGCCGTGGCAACCGTCACCGGCTGCAGTAGCGGCTACAAGGGCAGCTCCTCCTACTGCTACGGGCGCTGGACCGTGGCAGGACGCACTTACTCCGGGAGACTGCCGGGCGTACAGTACGCGTCCTTCGGCGACACCGTGCACATCCGCTACGACTCCGAAGACCCCTCCTCCCTCGGCGACCGGTCGACCACCAGGCCGCTCTTCATCTTCCTCATCTCGAGTGTGCTGTCGGGGACGATGGCCTGGCGGTGGGTCGAACGGGCGCGATACCCCTACATCCAAGAGGTCGAGCGGATCGCCGCGAGGTCCGCCCGGGACACTCCGGCCGACTGAGGCCCTCGTCCCGTTCGGCGGCACCGTACGCCCGAGTCAGAAGCGTCGCAGACAACGCCGCCCTTCCCCATTACCGTCTGCACTGATACACAACAGGACAGATCACAACGGAAGAACGCGGAGCGGACGATGGCCCCTCACCCCCCGGCGCCAACCGTCACAGGCCGACCCGTCGGCGACCGGTATCGCGGCGCCGGTCTGCTGCTCACCATTCCCGCCGCCCTCCTGGCGCTCGTCACCCTGGTCGTGCCGACCGGCCAGACGATCGTGCGAAGCCTCCAGGACTCGCAGATCTTCGGGCCTTCCCACAAATTCGTCGGCCTCGAGAATTACTCCAAGCTGCTCGAGCAGGGCTACTTCTGGCGCGCGCTCGGCTTCTGGCTCCTGCTCGCCCTCGTCCCGGTCCTCGTCGCCGTACTGGTCGGCCCGGCACTCGCCGCCGCCCTGGACGGGGCGGGCACCTGGCCCCGGCGGATCGGCCGGGTGCTGATGTCCCTGCCGCTCGTGGTGTTCTCCCCGGTGGCGGTCGCCGTCGCCTGGCACATGGGCCAGGCCGGCGCCGGCGGGAGCGGGATCGCGAAGATCTTCGGGCGGATCGACAGCCCCGACAAGGCGTTCGGCGTCATCCCGCTGGTCACGGCCGCCGCCACGTTCGGCGCGGTGTGAGGCCTGGCGCTGCTGGTCTTCCTGCCCGTCCTGCGCGGCCGCGGCGAAGGCCGGCGGATCGCCCCGGCCATGCTCGCGGTCGGGGCGATCGTCGCGCTCGCGCTGATCGCGACGAGCATGCAGGCGTTCACCTTCCCGGCGGTGCTGAGCGACTCGCCGAGCTCGACCACGCCCGTCGGGCTGGAGTACAACGTGGCCTTCCTCCGGGCCGAGTTCGGCTTCGGTTCGGCCCAGGCCACCATCGTCGGGGCGACCGTGGCGGTCCTCGGCGTGGCCGCGGCCCTGATCGCGATCAAGACGAGCCTGGGCGTCAAACTCGCCCCGGCTCCCCCGCGCGGAGCACCGGAGCCCGGCCCACAGCCGGACGCGGGCCGTGGAGTGCTCGGACTGCTGGCCGTGGCCCTCGTCCTGATCCTCGCCGTCCTTGGCTCCTGGCCCTGGCTCTCCGCGCTGTTCTCCCACGGGCCCAAAGGCTCGTCCACCGCGTCCACGGCCCGCCTCTACGTGAACACGTGGATCCCGCCGCTGCTGGGCGCCATCGTCTCCGTCGGCGCGGCGTTCCTGGCCGCTCTGGGCATCGGCGGCCTCCGCCCGCTCGGCCGCCGCAGCGAATGGCTCCTCCTGCCGTTCGCCCCGTGGCTGTTCGTGGGCATCGGCCCGCTCGGCATCGCCGACTACCAGAACGAGCGGGACCTCCACCTCCTCGGGAAGTTCCCCTCCCTGTTCTCACCGATCCTCGTGAGCGTCCCCGCGCTGTTCATCCTGACGCTCTTCTGCCGGAGACACGCGGCGCGCTGGCGGGCGCAGCGCGCCACCGGCGCCCCGGCCGGGCCGTCGTTCTTCGCGACGGTCGTCGTCCCGGCACTGCCCCTGGCGGGCCTGCTCGTCGGTGCGATCACCCTGATCGGCGGGCAGGGCCTGCTGTGGCCGTACCTGATCGGCGACCGTCCCGGCACGCGGACGGCGCCGATCGAACTGGTGGTCCGCGTCGAGCAGACGTTCAGCGCGAACGCGAAGGTCGGGCTCACCACGCCGATCGTCGTGGTCGTCCTGGCCCTGATCGCACTGGCCGCGCTGCAGATCCTCTATCTGGACCGGCTCGTCATCACCACCGGCCCCGACGAGGAGGCCGTGGGCCTCTCCCAGCCGGTGCGACCCATGGGACGGCCCGTTCCGGTCCCGGGCCACGGCGGTCCCGGCCTCCCGCCGCCCTCCGGACCGGCGTTCGCCTTCCCTCCCCCGCCCGGCCAGGCGCCGCCGCCGTACGGGCCTCCCCCTGGATACGCGCCGCCACCGGGGTACGCGCCCCCGCCCGGCTACGGACCACCGCCGTCACCCGGGACGACACCGGCCGGGCCGAAGCCGTCAGCCGATTCGGAGCCCCACCCCGGCCCCGCTGCCGAGGAGCGCACGAGAGGCGACGCGGAGACGCCCGCCGCCTCGAGAGAGGACTCGGCTCCGGAGAACACGCCCGCCGACGACCCGCCGCAGGACAAGGACGACTGAGGCGGTCCGCAGAATCGCGCGGCGTCGGATCCGCCGTCTCGGGCCGCCGTCATGCCGTGATCTTCTCGCCGATCCCGTCGGCGGCGGGTGTGCTCGCTTGACCATCCGCGGCGTTCCGCGTGCGCAGGATCGCCCAGCCGACGAGCGCCGCGGCCACGGCCGTGAGGGTGAGGCCGGCGATCGTGACCGCCTCGTGGAACTGCGTGGTCTGCCGCGGGCTCCAGTTCGAGGCCGCGATGTCGCCGGTGAACAGCGCCGCGAGAATGGTGCCGCTGACGGCGATGCCGACTCCGGAGGTGACCTCGGTGGCGGTGTCGGTGAGCGCCGCGCCGATCGAGGTCCGGTTCTTCGGCAGGCCACGGAACACGTTGACCGCGGCGACAACACCGACGACGCGCATCCCGGCGGCCACGAGTACGAGTGCGATCGCCACCCATACGTATCCGAAGCCGTTCAGCAGACCGTAGACGGCAAGCCCGAACACGACCGCTGTGGCGCCGAGCCATGCGGCCCGGCCACCACCGACCCGTTCCACGAGTGGATTGACGAACGGGCCGGCTGCGACCAGGACGATGACCTGCGGCAGCATGCCGATGGCGGCAAGGCCGGGCGTCCACCCCCAGTCGAGCTGCAACTGCAGCGTCACCAGGTAACCGAGACCGGCGGTCGCCAGCCCGGCCGCGGCCTTGTGGGCCAGGCCGCTCGAAACGAGGGGACGAGCGACGAGCCGAAGATCGAGGAGCGGATGGCGCGCCGAGAGCTCGCGGAGGAGGAAGAGAACCGCCCCCACGGCGGCCGCGGCGGTGACCGTCCACGGCTCCCAGGAGCCGGTGCCTTCGTTCACGAACAGCGTGGGCGCGACGAGCGCCAGCACGATCGTCGCCGTGCCCAGCGCCGCGCCGCGCCGAGGAAGTCCACCGGGTCGCGGTGCAGATCAGCCGCTTCGTCCTCAGCGACGCCCGCCCGTACGCCCATGATCGCGAGCACCGCGATCGGCACGTTCACCAGCAGCAGGACCTGCCACGGAGCGATCACGAGCACGAAGCCGCCCACCGTCGGGCCGATCGCAAGACCGACCAGACCAACGGTCGAGACGAGCGTCGTCGCACGGATGCGCAGGCCGTCCTCGTCGAACAGCCGGAAGGCCAGCGCCATCGACCCCGGCGTCGTCATCGCCGCCGCGACGCCCATCACCGCGCGGACCACGATCAGTTGCTCCGCGGTCGTGACGAAAGCGGTCGCCAGGCTCGCGACGCCGAGCAGCACCAGACCGATGAGCATGATCCGCCGTCGGCCGAACCGGTCGGCCAGCACGCCGAAGACCAACATCAACCCGCCGAACACGACCCCGTACGCGCCCGTCACCCACTGCAGCGCGATCGTCGAGGCGTGCAACTCGCGTCCGATCGTGGGCAGCGCGACGTTCAAGATCGAGTTGTCCAGCATTTCGAACAGGAAGACCGCCGACAGTCCGACCAAGGCCACCCAGGCCTCGCGCAACGACCTGGGGCCTCGACGGTCGGGGCCCGCCGCCGTGGGCGCGGATCCGGTCCCGGTGGGAGTGCTCACGAACAGCCGCCGCCTAAGATATAGGGATCTATCTTACGGCGGCCAGAGTAGGGCGTTAGGATAAGATAGGCAAGTCTATCCAAAGGAGGCGCGGATGCCCGAGCGGCGCCGCGGAGCGGCACTGGAGAAGGCGCTCCTCGATGCGGCCTGGGAAGAACTCACCGACAGCGGCTACGCCAGGTTCACCATGGACGCCGTCGTTCAGCGCGCGGGTACCAGCCCTCCCGTTCTCTACCGCCGCTGGTCCGACCGCGACGAGCTCGTCCGGGCGACCATCGTCCACACCCTGCGGGAAAGCCTCCTCGACATTCCCGACACGGGAAGCCTGCGGGAGGACGTCCTCACCCTCATGCGGGAGATCAACGCCACCCGCGTCCGGTTCATCACCGTCATGAGCGTGCACCTGGGCGGCTACTACCAGGAGACCGGGACCAGCCCCGGTGACCTGCTCGACCCCCTCGCGACGGGGCGCACGGAATCTCTCGACGTGCTCTTCGACCGCGCCGTCGACCGCGGCGAGATCAAACCGGAACTCCTCACCGAACGCATCAAGTCCCTCCCCTTCGACCTGCTGCGCCACGAGATCCTCACGACCTTCGCCCCCGTGCCCGACCACGTCCTAGAAGAGATCGTCGACACGCTCTTCCTCCCCCTCGTGCGCTGACCGCAGACCCGGCGCCCCGCCGCCGGGCCGTACGAAACACTCGGCGAAGCGAGTCATAGGCAGGGATGTTTCGGGATGATTCGCCGTCGCCGATCACCTTCACCGAGCACTGCGTACGCCACACCGACCGACCGCCACTACGACGCGAAGGCTGCCCGAGCGATCAGTACGGAGAGGGTCGACGCGCGGGCCGGAGCGGGCAACTCCGACGAGTCGCACGTCTGGATCGCGCCCCACCCACCAGGGGTGTCCATCTAGCCGAGACGATTCATCGCCCAGGTAGACAGCGCCAAGCGTTATGGATCACTCGGCGGGCGAGTGGGCGAGGTAGGCATCGTCGAAGTCGCCTCGGTGCTCGCCAAAGCCACTTTTCCCTGGACAGTTCTCACTAAGACGTCCCACAGCTTGTCGGGACCTAAAGAGGGAGAAGATCAGCATGAGCCTCAAGAAGCACCTCGAGGATTTCGGTGACGCCTGGAGGATGCATTCGGCGATCAGCGGGGCCGAGCGACAGGTCTTCGCCGACAGCGTAGCGGCGGCGCCGAGGAAGGCGAAGGAGAAGCTGTCGAGCCGCTGGGGGAAGAAGCCCCCGAACTCCGGCAGCTGATCCGGCAAGAGGCCCGGCCCGAACTGCGGTGATGGCGGACGCCTGACGGCGTCCGGCTAAGCCGTCGCGGGCGGGGCCAACGCAAACGGTGGCCGGGCATGTCGCCCGGCCACCGTCTTTCGCATGCTGGATCGACCGACCCGTGACTCGCTCGCAGCGATCAAATGATCATTACGCTCGGTCGACTGTTGTCACACTCGTGCCGTCACTTGGGCTGGTCGCCCTGGCGGCCGCTGGGCTGGCGGCCGTAGTTGGGCTGGGGCGCGGTCTTCCCGTAGTTCGCGACGATGCGCTTGAACTCACGGCCCTCGCCGTCGTCCATGGCCAGCGCGGTCTTGACCTTGGTGGGCATGGAAAGCCCCTTTCGGTTGTTGAACGACCTCCGCGAATCCGCGGAGCAGCTGACCCTCTTTTGGGGTGCTACAGAGGGACTGTCCACAGAACCGAAGATCATCAAGGCCGAACCGCCCACTATCGAAGGCGAAAGAGGGGCACTGGCCCCTCCCTCCCTCCGGGCTCAGGAGGGATCCGGGTCGGTGGGGCGGCGTAGGCCGGCGATGAGGAGCTCGACGAGTCGGCGTGCGTCGTAGCGGGTGTCGCTGTCCGCGCCGATGCAGAGGTTCCCGACGCCGCGCATGAGCTCGTAGGCCTCCAGGTCGGAGCGGATCTCGCCCGCGTCGGCTGCGGCGTCGAGCAGTTCGGTGCACACGGGCACGAGCCGATCGAGGAAGTAGGAGTGCAGGGCGTCGAACTGGGCGCTGTCCGACCGCAGCGCCGCGGCCAGTCCGTGCTTGGTCACGAGGAGGCCGACGAACAGGTCGATCCATCGCGCCAGGGCGGCGTACGGGGTGGTCGCGTCGGCGAGGCAGGCCGGGCCGGCCTCGGCGCATGCCTCGACCTGGTGCCGGTAGACGGCGACGACCAGGTCCGCTCGCGTCGGGAAGTGACGGTAGACCGTGCCCAGCCCGACGCCCGCCCTGGCCGCGATGTCGCGTACCGGCGCGTCGACGCCCGAGGTGACGAAGACCGCCGCGGCGGCGTCGAGCAGAGCCTTCTCGTTGCGTCGGGCGTCGGCCCGCCTACGGGGGGCCTGTCCTGCCATGTCCGTCACTGTGCCGCTTCCCTGCTGCTGCGTCATCGTCGGCTTGCCAACCGGAACATTGTTCCGTATGTTTAGCGGAACATCGTTCCGCATAGCTCAGTATGGCAGGCGGACGAGGAATGACACAGCCAGGGGCTGCGATCACTCGCAGCCCCAGTAAGGAACGCGCTCATGCAGTACCGGACCTTGGGCCGCACCGGTGTGCAGGTCAGCACACTCGTTCTCGGCGCGATGAACTTCGGCGCGATCGGGGGCACCACCCAGGACGACGTCACCGCCATCGTCGATGCCGCCCTCGACGCGGGGATCAACCTCATCGACACCGCCGACATGTACAGCAACGGCCAGTCCGAGGAGATGGTCGGCAAGGCCATCGCCGGCCGCCGCGACGACATCGTGCTGGCGACCAAGGCGAACATGCCGATGGGCGAGGACCGCAACCGGCGGGGCAGCTCGCGCCGCTGGCTGGTCACCGCGCTGGACGACAGCCTGCGCCGCCTCGGTGTCGACCACGTGGATCTGTACCAGATCCACCGGTGGGACCCGGCCACCAGTGACGAGGAGACGCTGTCGGCGCTGACCGACCTGCAGCGGGCCGGAAAGATCCGGTACTTCGGCTCCTCGACCTTCCCCGCCTACCGCATCGTCCAGGCCCAGTGGGCCGCCCGCGAGAATCACCTGAGCCGTTACGTCACCGAGCAGCCCAGCTACTCCATCCTGCAGCGCGGGATCGAGGCGCACGTCCTCCCCGTGACCGAGCAGTACGGACTCGGTGTCCTGGCCTGGAGCCCGCTGGCCTCGGGCTGGCTGTCGGGCGCGATCCGGGAGGGCCGGGAGGTCGCCACCGCCCGCTCCACATTCATGCCGGAGCGCTTCGACACGTCCATCCCGGTCAACCGCGCCCGGCTCGAGGCGGTCGAGCAACTGGCCAAGGTCGCCGACCAGGCCGGTCTGACGATGATCCAGCTCGCGCTCGGGTTCGTCACCGCGCATCCCGCCGTCACCAGCGCGATCATCGGCCCCCGAATGCCGGCCCACCTGCACTCGCAGCTCGCCGCCGCCGACACCGTGCTCTCCGCCGACGTGCTGGACGCGATCGACGCCATCGTCGCGCCCGGCGTCGACCTGGCCGCGCACGAGAAGCACGACACGCCTCCCGCCCTGCTCGACCCGGCACTGCGGCGCCGCTGACCGCCCGAGGAACGACGTCCCCCGCCGGAAAGGAGCACGTCCCAATGCCGCATGCCCACTTCGGAATCGCGACCGCCCCGATGCAGGTCGACTACCACGACGTCCTACGGGTCTGGCGCGAGGCCGACACGATCCCGGAGATCGAGCACGCGTGGGTGTTCGATCACCTCATGCCGATCGGCGGCGACCCGGACGGACCGACCTACGAGGGCTGGACGCTGCTCTCGGCCCTCGCCTCACAGACCCGGCGACTGCGCCTCGGCGTACTCGTGACCAGCAACCGCTTCCGGCCGCCCGCGATGCTGGCCAAGATCGCCGCGACCGTCGACGCCGTCTCCGGCGGGCGGCTCGACTTCGGCATCGGCGCCGGCTCACGACCCGGCCACCCGCTGGCCCGGCGCGAGTACGAGGCGCACGGCCTGCCCTTCCACGACTTCGCCCACTCGGTGGAGAGCCTCGCCGAGGCGTGCACCGTCATCCGGCGGCTGTGGACCGAGACCGAACCGTTCGACTTCCACGGCACCCACGTCCGGCTCACCGGAGCGTTCTGCAACCCCAAGCCCGTCCAGCGCCCCCATCCGCCGATCCTGATCGGCGGGCGCTCCGCCGCGACGCTGCGCGTGGTCGCCGAGCACGCCGACCTGTGGAACATCCCCGGCGGCGACATCGACGACGTCGTCCGCCGCAGCGCGCTGCTGGACCGCTACTGCACCGAGATCGGCCGCGACCCCGCCTCGATCGTCCGCTCGATCCACCTGCCGGTCTCCTATGACCGGCCCGGCACCACCCGGGACGCGATCGGCGAAGCGGTCGAGGCCGGCTTCCGGCACATCGTCCTCGGGCTGCCGACGCCCTACCCGCCAGGCGTCGCCCGCTGGGTCGCCGACGAGCTCATCACCCCGTCGGCCTAGTCGAAGTCGGTCAGGAGCCGGGGCGGGGGCGGTCGTGGCGGGGGGCGGGGCCGAACTCCTCCTCCAAGCGGGACAGCAGCGCGCCGAGCAGGGAGTTCAGCCGGTCGACCTGGTCGGGGTCGAGCGCGCCGCCGAACAGGCGCTGCTCCTCCAGCGTCCGCTGGGCGGTGGCCGCGCTCCAGAGGCGGCGCCCCTCCTCCGTCAGCCGGACAGGGCGGCTGCGGCCGTCCGTGGCAGGGACGGGTTCGACCAGGCCGCTGCGGGTGAGGCGGTCGATGCGGACGCTGACCGTGCCGGAGGTCAGGCCCAACGCGTCGGCCAGTTGCTTGGGGGTGCGCTCGTACGGGGGGCCGGAGCGTTGCAGGACCGACAGCGCCGCCCAGTCGCCGACGGTGATCGACTCCCGCCCCGCCGCCCGCTCGAGGATGTGCTCGAAGAGGCGGGCGATCCGGCCGATCCGCTGGCGGGCGGCCTCCACGCCGGGGTCGACGCCGGTGGGCATCTGTCCGATCCACTGGGGCAGGTCGGTGCCCACCGAGTCGGGCGGCGTCTCCCCACGATCTTCGGTCACTGGACACATCCTTGAGTCTCAAGCTACTTTCCCTTGAGTCTCAAGCTATCCGATTCGAAGGATCGACCATGCCTGAAACCGCGAACGACCCCCGCGTGTGGTTCATCACCGGCACCAGCACCGGCCTCGGGCGGGCGATCGCCGACGCCGCGCTGGCCCGCGGTGATCGCGTCGTCGCCACGGCGCGGGACCCGCAGAGCGTCAAGGACCTCGTCGAGCGGGCGCCGGAGCTGGTCCGCGCGGTCGCGCTGGACGTCACCGACCCGGCCCAGGTGACGGCCGCGGTCGGCACCGCCATTGAGGAGTTCGGCCGGATCGACGTGCTGGTCAACAACGCCAGACACGGGTTGATCGGCGCGCTGGAGGAGCTGTCCAGCGAACAGATCGACGCGGTGCTCGCCACGAACGTGCTCGGCGTCATCGGCGTGACCCGTGCCGTGCTGCCGCACATGCGGGCCCGGCGGCGGGGCCACATCGTGCAGATGTCCTCGGTCGGCGGCGCGGTCGGCAACCCCGGCCACTCGATCTACGCGACCTCCAAGTTCGCGCTGGAGGGGATGTCCGAGGCGCTGGCCGGCGAGGTCGGGCCGCTGGGCATCCGGGTGACCATCGTCGAGCCGGGCCCGTTCCGTACGGACTTCGCCGGCCGGTCGATGCGGTTCGCCGACCCGATCGACGACTACCGCGACACCCCGGCCGGCGCGTTGCGGCGGCGATTCTCCGACCAGGACGGCGTGCAGCCGAACGACCCGGTCAAGGCCGCCGAGGCGATCGTCAAGGCGGTCGACGAGCCGGACTCGCCGCTGCGTCTCCCGCTCGGCCCGGAGGCGGTGGAGCGGATCCGGCAGAAGCTTCGGCGGCAGCTCGCCGACCTGGACGCCTGGGAGCAGGTGTCGCTGGACACCCGGTACTGATCAGCGAAAGCCGTCGGCGTGGCGGGCGGCCCATTCGGCGTACGTGTGAGGCGCCCGCCCGATCAGGTCGGCCGGGGCGGGCGACACCTCGGCCATCTCCTTCGACTCCGCGCGCATCGCGATCAGGGCGTCGACGACCGGAGCGGGCACGCGCGCGGCCATGGCGGCGCGGTACTCCTCGGCCGACAGCCCCTCGAACCGCAGCTCACGGCCCAGTACGTCACCGAGTATCGCCACCCGCTGCGGGTCGGTGAGCGCCTCAGGCCCGGTCAGCAGGTAGGTCCGGCCGGCGTGACCGTCGTCGAGCAGCGCGCGGACGGCGACGGCGGCGATGTCGCGCTCGTCGATCGGCGTCCCGGCCGCGCCGTCTCCGAGCCCGCGGACGACCCCGGTGGCCCGGATCTGCGGGGCCCACCACTGCAGATCGTTGGCCATGAACGCGCCGGGCCGCAGGATCGTCCACGACAGGCCGGAGTCCGTCACCGCCTGCTCGATGCCCGCGTGCAGACGCCCGATCGGGTTCGGCCGCTCGTACATGACCGCCGAGGCGGACAGCAGGACCACGTTCCGGAGCCCGGTCTCCCGCGCCGCGGCGAGGAAGCCGGCGGTCCGGTCCGGCACCGGGAACAGGAACGCCCGCTCCACGCCGCGCAGCGCTTCGGGCAGGGTCTCGGGCTCCGCGAGATCGCCCCGGACGACCTCGACCCCGTTCGGCAGGTCCGCCCGGTCGGGCCGGCGGGTCATCGCCCGCACCTCCGCGCCCTCCTCCAGCAACTGCCCGACCACCTGGCGGCCGACGTTCCCGGTCGCTCCAGTCACGAGGATCATGGACGACTCCCTTCGACTTCCCAAATACTTTGGATTTCCGAATATATACACTGGGCGTCGTGACCGAGCACGCACCACCGCAGGCGAGCCGCCGCCCCGAACCCGCGGAGATCAGGGAGGTCCTGGCCCACGTCCCCCTGGTCGCGGCGTACTTCCAGCGAGCGCGCGGCGACATGCCGCCGGAGTTCTACGAGGCGTTCCGGAAGCACGGGCTCACCGCCCGGCACGGCGCGGTGCTCAGCCACCTGTTCGTCGAGGAGTCCCTCAGCGTCACCGAGCTGTCGCGGCGGATGGGCGTCTCCCTGTCCACCGCCAGCGAACTCGTCGGTGATCTGAGCCGGGCCGGCTGGGTCGAACGCCGCGAGGATCCGGCCAACCGCCGCCGGACGCTCGTATCGATGCCGGACCGGCAGCGCCCGGTGATGGAGGAGTTCATCGCGCGCCGATCCGCACCGCTCCTGCGCGTGCTGGAGAGCCTCTCCCCACGGGACCGCGCGGGGTTCGTCGCGGGCCTGACCGCCTGGGCCCACGAGGTGCGCGACTGGCAGAGCACGGGCCCCTGACCCGTGCGCGCCGTCAGCCGCGCAGGTGGGCGAGGACGGCGAGCACGCGACGGTGGTCGTCGGGGGCCGGTGGCAGGTCCAGCTTCATGAAGATCGAGCCGACGTGCTTGACGACGGCGGCCTCGGTGACGACCAGGCGGCGGGCGATCGCGCCGTTGGAACGGCCCTCGGCCATCAGCTCCAGCACCTGGCGTTCCCGGTCCGTCAGCCGTCGCAGCGGTGAACCGTCGTGCCGGCCGGACAGGAGCCGCCGGACGACCTCGGGATCGATCACGGTGCCGCCCTCGGCGACCCGGGTCAGGCCGTCCAGGAACTCGTCGATGTCGCCGACGCGGTCCTTCAGCAGGTAGCCGACGCCGCCGCCGGTCTGCAGCAGGTCGGCGGCGTAGGACCGCTCGACGTACTGCGACAGCACCAGCACCGGCAGCCCGGGATGGTCACGCCGCAGCTCCAGCGCGGCCCGAAGCCCCTCGTCGCGGTGGCCCGGCGGCATCCGCACGTCGGTGACGACGATGTCCGGCGGGTCGGCGGCGACGGCGGCGACCAGGGCCGGCGCGTCGGCGACCGCCGTCGTCTCGTGGCCGAACCGGCCGAGGATCTGGATGAGGCCCTCGCGCAGCAGCACCGAGTCCTCGGCGAGCACTACCCGCACGGCATCTCCACTCGGACGATCGTAGGGCCGCCCGGCGGGCTGGACAGCCGGAGGGTTCCATCGTGGACCGCGACCCGGTCGGCGAGGCCCTGCAGTCCCGTGCCCTGCCCCGGATCCGCTCCGCCGGACCCGTCGTCGTGGATCTCGACGACGAGCAGCCGGTCGAGCATCCGCGCGGACACCCGGGCGTGCCGGGCGTCGCCGTGCCGGGCCGCGTTGGTGAGAGCCTCGGCGACGACGAAGTACGCGGCCGACTCGAGCTGCTCCGGCGGACGTACGGGCAGGTCGACGTCCACCTCGACGGGCACCGGGGAGCGCTCGGCCAGTGCCTGCACGGCCGCGTCCAGGCCGCGGTCGGTGAGGATCGAGGGGTGGATGCCCCGGACGAGGTCGCGGAGTTCGGCCAGGGCGGCGCGCGCCTCGTCCTGCGCCTTGCCGATCAGCTCGCGGTCCCCGTCGAGCCGCGCGAGTCCGAGCAGCATGATCAGCCCGGTGAGCCGCTGTTGCGCTCCATCGTGCAGGTCGCGTTCGATGCGCCGCCGCTCGGCCTCGAACGCGCCGGCCATCCGGGCCCGCGACGCGGTCACCGCGACCAGCCGCTCCCCCAGCTCCGCTTCGCCGGACCGTACGAGGAGCGCGCGGGCCAGCGCGGCCCGGGCGCCCGCGAGCAGCGTCAGCGCGTAGAGGCCGGCCACCGCCACCGCGACCCCGACCGGCACGAGCGCCCACGCCTCGCCCGGCGTGTCCACGGTCACCAGCGAGCCGTACTGGATCCGGTCGCCACCGCCCACCAGCGCCGGCGCGGCGATCTGCACGGCCGTGACGGCGATCAGGTTCGAGACCACGGCGCCGTCGAACACCGACAGCGCCCCGTGCAGGAGTCCGTAGCCGAGTTCCCGCCAGGACGCGGTCTCCCGCAGCCGGTACCGGATCCAGGGCCGTAGTCCCGGGCGCGGCACGGCGCCGTGCGGCGACGGCGCCGGGCGCGGGTCCAGCCAGCGCAGCCTGCGGCGTTCGACCGCGGCCAGTGCCATCGCGAGCAGCGGAACGCAGGCCAGCAGCACCACCCCGGCGACGACGGGCGTCAGGAGCAGGCCCAGGCCCAGCAGCGCGAGGGTGAACGCCAGCCAGATCAGGCCGATCGGCACGCCGGTGACGACGTACGCGAACGCCCGCCAAGGCCACGCCGAGAACAGGAAACGCAGCGGGTTCCGCGCCATCGCCCGCCAGACCGTCGTGCGCCCGCCCGCACCGTGGTCCCCCGTCCCGCTCACGCCACGACCGTACGCGACCATGCCGCCAGCACGGTCGGGTAGAGCAGGTAGCCCCAGCGGGTGGCGGGCAGCAGGCAGATGGCCAGGCCGAAGCCGAGCGCCGTACGGCGTGCGGCGTCCGCGGCGTCCCGGGGCGGGCGGAGACACAGCCAGGCGGCGATCGTCACGCCGGTCAGGCCGAGCAGCGCCAGGGCCGCCGCGTGCCCGACCGGCCCGAGGCCGGCGAGCAGATGCCCCGGCAGTGGGCTGTCCGCGGGCGAGGTCACCGGTGTGAGCCCGAGCGGGAACAGCACGACGTTGGTCAGGAAGGCGGCGGGGTCCAGCAGGGCGGGCACGCCGATGACCGGGACGAGCACGGCGGCCGCGGTGCCGGCGTACCTCGGCGCGCCGGACCGCCCCGTCAGGAACAGCGCCGTCACCAGGACCGGCCAGGCCGTCGGCTTCAGCGTCGCGGCGACGCCCAGCACCGGCCCGGCCCATCCGGGGCGCCGCCGGGCCAGTACGAGGCCCAGGCAGGACAGGCCGAGCACCGGCAGATCGTCGCCGCCCACCGCCACCGGCAGCGCGACGACCGGCGAGACCAGCACGAGGACCGGCAGGCCTCCCCACCCAAGACCGCCCCGCCCGCGGCCGATCAGGCCGGCGAGGACGATCGCGACGGCGAACACGGCGGTGAACAGGAGACGGGGGTCGAGCCCGGTGGTCCCGAACACGGCCATGCCCGGCAGGTACGGGTCGTACGCGGTGTACGCGCCGACCGGCACCGCGCTCGCCGGGTACGGCGTGCCGTGCCGCAGGAGGTGGGCGCCGGACCGGGCCACCACGGCCACCTCCTCCTGCGCCGTTCCGGTGGCGACCAGCACGACGAGCGGGACCAGCGCCGCACCGGCGAACGCGCAGCACCGACCGGCGGTACGGCTCACGGCGGAGACACCGGCGGCCACCGCGTACCCGACCGCCGCGACGACACCCCACGTGCGGTGCGCCGCGGGACCGGCGACGGCCGCGAACACGCCCGCGAACCCCGAGAACGCCGCGAACCAGAGGGGTTCCGGCGGGAGACGACGCGGTGGGCCGCCGGTGGGGCGGGGTGTGGTCCGCCGTGCATCGGGCGGCGGCGCGGTGATCGTCATGCCGGTGCTCTTCCGTCGAGGGTGGGTCACCACCAGCGAACCGGCGACGCGCGGAAAGATCAGTAGAGCGGGATGCCGAGGTGAGGTAGGCCCTGCCGGATGGGGGCAGCCCTACCGGGAAGCTCCAGACCGCGCCAGTGCGGCCGGGCTCCGCCACGGGTTGGCTTGAGGCATGACACAGACGACCGCCCTGCTACCCGTCGCCCGGGCGGACTCACTCGTGAAGACGTACGGCTCCGGGGAGAACACGGTGGCCGCGCTGCGTGGCGTCTCGGCCGCGTTCGCCCGCGGCCAGTTCACCGCGATCATGGGCCCGTCCGGGTCGGGTAAGTCGACGTTCCTGCACTGCCTCGCCGGGCTGGACACCGTCTCGTCCGGTGCCGTCGTCATCGACGGGGTCGACATCACCAAGCTGTCGCGGACGCGGCTGACGAGGCTGCGCGGCGAGAAGCTCGGCTTCGTCTTTCAGTCCTTCAACCTGCTGCCGATGCTGACCGCCGAGGAGAACATCCGGCTCACCGCCCGGATGGCCGGGCGGCGGGTGGACCGCGAGTGGTTCCGGATCCTCGTCGACGCGCTCGGGCTGCGGGAACGGCTCGGCCACCGGCCCGCCGAGCTGTCCGGCGGGCAGCAGCAGCGGGTCGCGGTCGCGCGGGCCCTGCTGACCCGGCCGGAGGTGGTGTTCGCCGACGAGCCGACCGGCAACCTCGACTCCTCCGCGGGCGGAGAGGTGTTGCGGTTCCTGCGCGCGGCGGTGGACACGTACCACCAGACCGTCGTGATGGTGACCCACGACCCGCTCGCCGCGTCGTACGCCGACCGGGTGCTGTTCCTGGCCGACGGCTGGATCGTCCACGAGCTGGCCGGTCCGACGATCGACGCGGTGCACGGCGTCATGCGCCGGATGGAGGGCTGACCATGTGGCTGATCGCCCGCCGGTCGTTCGCCCAGGACTGGGCGCGGCTGACCGCGACGGTGCTCGCCGTGCTGTTCTCCGTGGGGCTGATGTCGGGAGCGCTGCAGTTCGCGCTGCGGGCGCAGGCCGCGGTGTCCGGGTCGGACGCGAGCGAGTACGCCAAGGCGGACGTGGTCGTGCAGCCGCCCGGCGCCGACACGGAGGAGTCGTTCGCCGTTCCGCGGGGTGAGGTGCGGCCCGGCGCGATCGGCTCCGTGCCGGGCGTCGCGGCGGTCGCCGGTGACGCCGCCGTGCCGGTCACGGCCATCGGGGCGCGCGGCCGGCCGGTGCTGCCTCCGGCGGGCGCGGGGACCATGCTCCGTCCCTGGATCGCCGACCCGCGCCTGAACGCCTACCACCTGGTGGCCGGGCGGGCCCCGGCCGCCGACGACGAGGTGGCCGTCGTACGGCACGTCGCGACGGCCGGGCACCTGGCGACCGGGACCACCATGACGTTGCTGCTGCCCGAGACGTCGAGCAGGGTGCGGATCGTCGGTGTCGTCACCGTCCAGGGCCGGGGGGCCGTGGCGTCCGGCGACCTGGTCCTGGGCACGCCCACCGCCGTTCAGAAGGCGGCGGGCCTGGCGCCGGGCACGTGGCAGAGCCTGTGGGTGAAGGCCGCGCCGGGCGTTCCGGCCGGCGAACTCCGGAACCGGCTGACCGCGCCGATGCGCCCGGCCGTCGTGCGCACCGCCGCCGGCCTGCGGCGCCACCAGTCGGCGGAGCTGCAGAGCATGGGCACGTCGGTGGGCGGGGCGATCGGCATGCTCGCCTCGGTGGCGGTGTTCACCGGCCTGTTCGTGGTCGCGAACGCCTTCGGGACGATGGTCCGCCAGCGGACCCGGCGTCTGGCCCTCCTGGCGGCGATCGGGGCCCGGCCCCGGCAGATCAGGCGGCTGGTCCGTCTCGAGGCGCTCGTCCTGGCCGTGGTCGCGTCGGCGGGCGGCCTCCTCGTCGGGTACGGCGTGTCGGACGTCCTCACCCGGCTGTTCGCGCAGGACGGCTTCGACATCTCCGCCGGTGAGGTCACGGTCGGCTGGATCTCGCTGGTCTTCCCCTTCGCGGCGGGCGTCGTGACC
Source organism: Actinoallomurus sp. NPDC052308 (assembly GCF_040679195.1). Taxonomy (NCBI): domain Bacteria; kingdom Bacillati; phylum Actinomycetota; class Actinomycetes; order Streptosporangiales; family Thermomonosporaceae; genus Actinoallomurus; species Actinoallomurus sp. NPDC052308. Next base: position 188,450 of record NZ_JBFAUM010000002.1, read on the forward strand.
ACTCAGTTGGCGGCCTGGCGGCCCGCCCGCCGCGCGTCGCGGGTCGCGCCGATCGAGGCGCTGCGGTCCGCGACGGCGGAGAACCAGAGCCGGAGGTGGCCCCGGATCGCGGGCGCCGTCGCGATCTTCGGGGCGTCCTGGATGTTCTTCGGCCCGGTCTTCGCGGTGGCGAACGACCCGACGTCCGTCGGAACCGACCGGACCGTGGGGATCATGATGCTCATCCTGGTCGGATGCATGGTGTGCGTGTCCGCGCTGGCCGTGCTCGCGCCCTTCTTCGTCGGCCCGCTCGGCGGCCTGGTCGGACGGCTCGGCATGCTCGTCAGCGGCGAGGCGGGCCGGCTCGCCCGCGCGACCATCGTCCGCAGCCCGCGCCGGGTCTCCTCGGCCGCCGCCTCGCTCATGCTCGGCGTCGCGCTCGTCGTCACCACCGGGCTGCTGATCACCTCCATCAACGACCGGTCCCGCGCGGCCGGGGCCGAGGCCCTCGCCGCCGACCACGTCATCGCGGGGACCGGCCGGACGTCGAACGGGGCCGCGTCGCTTCCCGCCGACACGGCGGCCCGCGCCGCGCGCGTGCCCGGCGTGACCGCCGCGGTCGCGCTGACGCGAACGGAGGTACGGCTCGTGTCACCGAGGGTCAAGGCGTTCGACAGCGATCCGGGCATGCCGATCTTCCTGGCCGTCACCGGCGCGTCCGACGTACGGCCGGTGCTGCGCTTCGGCGGGCACCTTCCCGCGCTGCGGCCCGGCGAGATCGGCGTCACGTCCCCGCTCGTCAAGGCGTACGGGCTGCGTCCGGGCCGCCGGATCGTCGTGCACGGCACGCGCGGCGATGTGACGCTCACCGTGGCCGGCCGGTACCACGACCCCTCTCACCTGTTCGCCGACCAGGCGCTGGTCGCGCCGGCCACGATGGCGACGCTGGATCCGGGAGCGAGCACCTCGGCCGTCCTCGTCCGGGGCACCGCGTCGGCGGCGGCCCTGACGGCGGCCGTCTCCGACGTGCCGGTGGCCCGGGTGTACGACCGGGCGGCCTACGTACGGGTGGCGGCGGCCGCCATGCGGCAGGGCGTGCGCGTGATCTACGGGTTCATCGCGATGTCCCTGGTCATCTCGCTGTTCGGCATGGCCACGACGGTGGCGCTGAGCGTGTCGGAACGGACGAAGGAGTTCGGGATGCTCGGCGCGGTCGGGACCACCGTCCGGCAGATCCGGTCGATCGTCCGCTGGGAGGCCGCGACGGTCGTCCTGCTGGGGGTGCTGCTGGGCCTGGGCGCCGCCGTCGGCACCGTCGCGCTGCTGCACGTCGCCACCGGCAGTTCCTTCATCCGGGTGGACCTGCCGTGGTGGCTGCTCGCCGCCGTGGTGCTGGGCGCGGCGGTCGTCACCTGGGCGACGTCGGCGCTGCCCGCCCGGCGCGCCGCGGGAGTGCCGGTCCTGGAGGCCGCGAAGGCGGAGTGACCCTTACCCGCGCGTCGCCGTGGTGCCGCGTGCCGGTCGTTCTCTACCGGTAGGCGCCGCGGCGGTGGCAGTCGACGAGGTGGTCGTCGACCAGGCCGCAGGCCTGCATGAGGGCGTAGACGGTGGTCGGGCCGACGTGTCGGAAGCCGTGCTTCTTGAGCTTCTTGGCGAGCGCCGTGGAGCCGGGCGTGGTGGCGGGCACGTCGCTGCTCGTCTTGGGCGCGGGAGCGGCCGGGTCGGCGTGCGCCCAGACGAGGGTGGCCAGGCCGTCGGGCAGGTCGAGCGCCGCCCGGGCGTTCGCGATCGTCGCGTCGATCTTGCGGCGGTTCCGGACGATGGCGGCGTCGGCCAGCAGCCGCTGGACGTCGGCCGGGCCGTACGCCGCGACCTTCTCCAGGTCAAAGCCGTCGAACGCCCGCCGGAAGCCCTCGCGTTTGCGCAGGATCGTCAGCCAGGACAGCCCGGACTGGAACGCCTCCAGGCACAGCCGCTCGTACAGCCCGTGGTCGTCACGGACCGGGCGGCCCCACTCGTCGTCGTGGTAGGCGATGTAGTCGGGAGCGGAGACGCCCCATGGGCACCGCGCCAGCCCGTCCGGTCCGATGACAGTCATTCGAACATGTTAGCGAGGCGGTGCAGCGATGTCCGCAACATGACCCGGGCGGCCGGTCCGACCGCGAACCAGCCGACGCGGCCGAGCGGCCCGAGCGGCAGGTCGAGCAGCTCGGCCCAGGTGACGCGGCACCGGCCCTCGGGCAGGTCGAGCAGGTCGAACCGGCCCTCGCCGCGTACGAGCCCGCCGGTGTGCCGCACGCGGACGCGGTGCGGTGGCAGCCACTCGCTGATCACCATGGTGTCGAGGAAGCCGACGGGACCGACGCCCGTCCACGCCTCGACGCTCGCGCCGTCACCCGCCCCGCCCTCCGCGCGGGTCAGCGGCACCCAGTCCGAGTGCCGCGGCCAGTCGACGAGGACGTTCCACACCTGCTCCGCCGTCGCCGGGACGTCGGCCGACGCGTGCACCGCCACCCTGCTCATGCGTCCTCCTTCGTCGGAGGAGTGACCAGAGGCACTGCGCTCATGATTCGCTCGCTGCGCTCGCTCATGCGCCCTCCTTCGTCGGAGGAGAGACCAGAGGCACTGCGCTCATGATTCGCTCGCTGCGCTCGCTCATGCGTCCTCCTCCCGCCGCTCGGTCTCGCCCGCCGGTTCCGCGGCGTCCTCGTGGTCGGCCGTCGGGCCTCCGTCTGCGTCGCGGTCGGCCCGCGGGTCGAAGACGACCTTGTCGACGATGGTCTGCGGCGGACTCGCGGGCCGGTCCTGCACCGTCTGCGGCGGGTCCGCGGGCCGGTCCCACTCCGTCTGCGGCGGATCCGCGGGGCGGTCCCGGGGCTCCTCGCGGGTGTGGTGCGGAAGCGGCGGGAGGTCGCCCTCGCGCAAGGACGGCGGATCGGACGGCGCGAACGGATCGCGCAGGTCCATGGAGTCGGGCGCCGGGGAGGCCGACGGGACGGCCGGGCGCCAGGTCCGCTCCGGCGGCTCGTTCAGGCGCCGGCGCGCCTCGGCGAGCTCCTGCTCCAGCACGGCGATGCGCGTGTCCCGCTCGGTCAGCTCGTGCGCGAAGCGTTCCAGCGCCTCGTCGGTGATCTGCTTGTGGTAGCCCCAGAGCCCCATCGGCAGGCGGAGCAGCACGGCGTCCGTGCCGCCGACCGAGCGCCGGCCCGGCAGCGACAGCCGTGGATGGTCCGGATGCTCGACGGAGAGCTCTCCGCCGCCACCGGTGGCCACGACGACGATCGCCGCCAGGACGGCCAGCGCGGCGAGGGCCACGGTGATGGTGACAAGCATGTACCGATCGTGCCACAACCACGCGGTACGGTGGGTCAACCCGCTCAGCGGACGCCGCAGGCGCCGCATATGCCACGATCAGGACCATGGAGCTGCGTCTCGGAACCCGGGTCATCTTTCCCGGCGCTTTCACGGTGATGACGGAGGGCCCCGCGGAGGGCGCCGACATCGCCGAGGTCGCCGCCGACCCGGAGATCGTCCGCGCGGTCCGGGCGGATCCGCGGGCACCGGTCATCGCGGTGACGCCGTCCTCGGAGGAGCAGGCCGCCGCCTGCGTACGGGCCGGGGCCGACCTGCTGATCGGGGACGCGTTCGCCGGCGTGGCCGCGGCCACCGGGGCCGCGCTGCTCTGCTCGGCGCCCGAGCGGGCCGTCGGGGTGCGCCCGGACGGTGTGCTGGTCCGCGTCACGGAACCCTACGAGGCCGAGCGCCTCGCGGAGGCCGGGCAGGCGGTGTTCGTGGACGCGGCCGAGCCCGCCGTCGCGTCGGTGTTCGCCTGGGCCGGCGCCCGGGTCTTCCGTGCGGCCGACGCCGACGCGATGCGGCAGGTGCTCGACATGGTGGCCTCGATCAAGGGCACCCGTCCACCCGCCGTATCGCGGCGCGGCCTGGCCTGACGGCGGATCAGGGCTCGGACTCGACGTAGTCCTCGGCGGTCGGCTGCATGCGCACGGGCGTGCGCTCCAGGTGGTCGAACGCCTCCTCGACCGTGGTGGCCCAGCCGATCGCGTCGAAGATGCGCGGCCGGGCGAACCCCTCGTCTAGCAGGTGCTTCATCAGGTCGCGCAGCGGCTCGTACAGGCCGTACGGATCCAGGATCGCGATCGGCTTCTCGTGCATGCCGAGGACCCGCGAGGTCCAGATCTCGAAGAGCTCCTCGAGCGTGCCCAGCCCGCCGGGCAGGACGAGGAAGGCGTCGGACCGGCGGTCCATCTCGCCCTTGCGCGCCCGCATGTCCTCGGTGACGACCAGCTCGGCGGAGTCGTCGTCGGCGATCTCCACGTCCACGAGCGCCTTGGGGATGACGCCGACGGTCTGGGCGCCGCCCTCGCGCGCGGCGCGGGCGACGGCCCCCATGCAGGACACGGTGGCGCCGCCGCTGACCAGGCTGTGTCCTCGCCGGGCCAGCTCGGCGCCGGCCTCGGCGGCCAGTTCGACGTAGCGGCCGTCGATGCGGCCGCTGGACGAGCAGAAGACGCAGACGCGCATCAGCTTCCGTTTCCTCCCGCCTCCGCGTCGGCCTCCTGGGCCGCGCGCTCCTCCAGTTCCCGCTCCTGCGTCTCGTGGGCGCGTTTGATGCGCTCGACGACCTCGTCGGGGTCGTCCGTGACGTACATCAGCTCGAGGTCCTCCGGGGAGATCTTGCCCGCGGGCAGCATCTGATCCTTGATCCACTGGATCAGGCCGCCCCAGTAGTCCGTGCCGAAGAGCACGATCGGGAAGCGGGTGATCTTCTTGGTCTGCACGAGCGTGATCGCCTCGAACAGCTCGTCCAGCGTCCCGAACCCGCCGGGGAGCACCACGAACGCCTGGGAGTACTTGACGAACATCGTCTTGCGGACGAAGAAGTAGCGGAACTCCACGCCGATGTCGATGTGGTCGTTCAGCTTCTGCTCGAACGGCAGCTCGATGCCGAGCCCGACCGACAGGCCGCCGGCGTCGTCGGCCCCCTTGTTGGCGGCCTCCATGATCCCCGGCCCGCCGCCGGTGATCACGGCGTATCCGGCCTCGGCGAGCAGCGCGCCGATCCGTTCCGCCAGCTCGTACTCCTCCGAACCCGGCTTCGTACGGGCGGAGCCGAAGACGCTCACCGCGCGCGGCAGCTCCGCCAGCAGGCCGAACCCCTCGACGAACTCCGCCTGGATGCGGAGCACCCGCCAGGGGTCGGTGTGCAGCCAATCCGAGGGGCCGCGGGAGTCGAGCAGGCGCTGATCGGTGGTGGTGGCGGGGATCGCGTTGCCGCGGAGGGTCACGGGACCCTGTCGTCTCCTGCGCGGCGTCTCGTCAGGTCGCATGGCCTAACCGTAGCCAGCGACGCGACCGCTTTCGGCCGACCTCGGCGTATACCCGTCGGTGAGGAAACGATGCTTTCGTAATGTATGTCGATTTGTCGGGTTCTAGACTCCCTCCGTGAACCAAGCGACTGAGGTCCTGGAGCAGGACCCCGTTTTCGTCGATCCGACGGGCCGTCGGGGACGGATCATGCGCCGTGCCGGGATCGCGCTCGGGTGCCTCGTCGCCGGCTACCTCATACTCGTCGGGGTCGGGCTGGCCATCGGGGCACGGGTGCCGCTCACTCCGTGGCCCCATGCGCGTCCCGCCACGTCCGGCCACGGTCACGCCGCACAGCTGCTCATGCCCCGCGGCGGGACCCGCGGCTCGCTCCCGACGCTGGGTTCGACCGATCCCCGGTCGCCGAGCGGCCCGACGCGGACCGGCGGCGCGTCCGGCTCCCCGAAGGCCGGTGCCGCTCCCGCCGGTACGAAGCCCACCCCGGCATCCGCGACCCCGACCACCGGGCCGACCACCTCCGCTCCGGCCGCCACGCGGACCACCCACGGCAAGGGCAAAGGCGTCGGGCTGACGAAGAGCCCGCACCCGAAGCACTCATGATCGCCCGCGACAAGCGGCGGCGTGACCCACGCGGCCACTGGATCCTGTTGTTCCTCGGCGCCCTGACGCTCGTCGGCGGTCTCCTGCTGGGGGGATACGCCCACGGCGTCGTCGGCGAGTCGACGCAGCACGAGTACACCAAGAGCGGTTCGGCGCCGGCCGCCGTCGCCGACGGCGGTCCCGTCGTCAACCTGTCGGGCGGTGCCCCCGAGAGCGTCCGGGCCCCCCGCCGTACGATCGCGCTCACCTTCGACGACGGACCCGACCCCCGCTGGACCCCGCAGATCCTGGACGTGCTGCGACGTCACGGGGCGCACGCGACGTTCTTCGTCATCGGCGCGCACGTCGCCGACCATCCCGACATCGTCGACCGGGCGATCCGCGAGGGCGACGAGATCGGTTCGCACACCTACACCCACGTCGACATGGCGAGTTCGTCGCCCTGGCGGATCCGCTTCGAGCTGGACCTGACCCAGCGCGCGCTCGCCGGCGCGGCCGGGATCCACACCCGGCTCATGCGGATGCCGTACTCCTCCGTGCCGGACGGCCTGTCGGCACCGGAGTACCGCGCGGCGCAGGAGGCCGGGCGGCAGGGCTACGTCGTGGCGCTCACCGACCAGGACACCGAGGACTGGCGGCGCCCGGGCGTGGACAGGATCGTGCAGGCCGCGACGCCCCGGAAGGGCGCCGGCGCGGTCCTGATGTTGCACGACTCGGGTGGTGACCGGAGCCAGACGGTGCAGGCCCTCGACGTGCTGCTGACCCGCCTGTCCGCCAAGGGGTACCGGTTCACCACGCTCAGCCAGGCGATGCGGCTGCCGTCCGCCGACGTGCCCGCCTCGACCCTCGACAAGGTGACCGGAACGGCGCTGATCGACGGCCAGCGCTGGTCCGGCCGGCTGACCGGCTGGCTCGGCGTCCTCTTCGCGATCGCCGGTGTGCTGACCACCCTCCGGCTGCTCGCCCTCCCGCTGTTCGCGCACGTCCACGTACGGCGGGTGCGTCGCGAGCGCCGTCGCCGCGCCGGCGTGCGACAGGACGTTCCGCCGCCGGTGTCGGTGATCGTCCCGGCGTACAACGAGGAGGTCGGACTGGCGGCGACGGTGCGCTCCCTCGTCGCCACCGACTACCCGGCGCCCATCGAGGTCCTGATCGTCGACGACGGGTCCAGCGACGACACCCCGGTCATCGGCGCGCGGCTGGAGCGGGAGCTCGCGAACGTCCGGCTCATCCGGCGACCGAACGGCGGCAAGCCGGCCGCGCTGAACACCGGCATCGCGCACGCGTCCCATGAGGTACTGGTCCTCGTCGACGGCGACACGGTCTTCCAGCGCGACACGATCGGCAACCTCGTCCGCCCGCTGGCCGACCCGCGCGTCGGAGCGGTCAGCGGCAACACCAAGGTGGCCAACCGCAAGGGCCTCATCGGCCGCTGGCAGCACCTCGAGTACGTCATCGGGTTCAACCTCGACCGGCGGATGTTCGACGTGCTCGAGTGCATGCCGACCGTGCCCGGCGCGATCGGGGCGTTCCGGCGGGAGGCGCTCGCGTCGGTCGGCGGCCTCAGCACCGAGACCCTGGCCGAGGACACCGACCTGACCATGGCGATCTGCCGGGCGGGCTGGCGGGTCGTGTACGAGGAGACCGCCCTCGCCTGGACCGAGGCGCCGTCGTCCCTGCGGCAGCTCTGGCGGCAGCGGTACCGGTGGTGCTACGGGACCCTGCAGGCGATGTGGAAGCACAAGCGGGCGCTGGTCGAACGCGGCCGGTCGGGCCGGTTCGGCCGCCGTTGCCTGCCGTACCTGACCATCTTCCAGGTCGCGCTGCCGTGCCTCGCCCCCGTGGTCGACGTCTTCGCCGTGTACGGCATGTTCGTCATGAACCCGTTGACCGTCGCGGTGTCCTGGGTGGCGTTCACCGCGGCGCAGGCGGCGGCCGCGACGTACGCGCTGAAACTCGACGGCGAACGCCTCAGGACGCTGTGGGCCATGCCGCTCCAGCAGGTCGTCTACCGGCAGCTGATGTACCTGGTCGTCATCCAGTCGCTGGTCACGGCCGTGCTGGGCGCCCCGCTGCGCTGGCACGTCATCCGCCGGACCGGGACGTTCTCGGAGGGAGACCCCCTGCCGTCCCGGGTCGGCGTCTGACGGCCAGCGGTCACCGGCCGAAGCGGGTGCGCTCGATCTCCTCGTACGCGTTGATCTTGTGGTCGATGAGCTCGAGGTCATGCTGCAGCTCGTCGATGTGCGCGGCCACCTCCGCGCGGTGCGCCACGAGCAGCGCCTTGCGGTCGGCGGCCGTTCCGTTGCCCTCCCGGGCCAGCTCGGCGTAGCGCAGGAGGGTCGCGATGGGCATCCCGGTCGCGCGTAGCCGGGTGAGCAGGGTGATCCAGGACAGGTCGCGCTCGGTGTAGCGGCGGTGCCCGCTGGCGTCGCGCTCCGGGGGCTCCCGGAACGCGCCGATGCGCTCGTAGTAGCGCAGGGTGTGGGTGGAGACGCCGGTGCGCTCGGCCGCCTCCGCGATCGTCAGTCCGTCAGCCAGGACCTGGCTCATCAGGCCACCTTCCCGCGTCGATGCCGCTCTGGGGTCCGGGGGAACTCGTCGGTGTCGTCGATGCCGCGGCTCACGTCGTTGAGCCGCGCCGCTCGGGTCTGGGCGGCGGCGCTCAGGTCGTGAGCCAGGCTCGCATCCGCTCCTCACTCGCGAAGATACGCGGAATCTCGACGTACTCATCACGGGTGTGCGACAGGCTCGGTTCACCGGGGCCGTAGTTGACGGCCGGGATGCCCAGCTCGGAGAACCTCGCGACGTCGGTCCAGCCGAACTTGGCACGCACCGCGCCGCCGGTGGCCTCGGTGAACGCCGCCGCGACCGGATGCGTCAGGCCCGGGCGCGCACCCGGCGCGCCGTCGACCACGGTGACCTCGTAGCCGTCGAACAGCTTTCGGAGGTACCGCTCGGCGTCGGCCAGGGACTTGTCGGGCGCGAACCGGTAGTTGATCGTGACGACGCACTCGTCGGGGATGACGTTGCCCGCGACCCCGCCCCGGACGAACACCGCGTTGAGCCCCTCGTGGTACTCCAGGCCGTCCACCACGGGCCGCTCCGGCTCGTACGCGCGCAGGACGTCGAGCACCGCGGCGGCCTGGTGGATGGCGTTCGTCCCCATCCACGACCGCGCGCTGTGCGCCCGCTCGCCGGCGACCTTGACCTCGACGCGGATGGTGCCCTGGCAACCGCCCTCGACGATGCCGCCCGACGGCTCCATCAGGACCGCGAAGTCGGCCTGCAGGAGCTCGGGCCGGGTCAGACCGATGCGCCGGAGGCCGTTGCGCTCCTCCTCGATCTCCTCGCACTCGTAGAAGAAGTACGTGACGTCCCGGGTGGTCTCGGGGATGGTGGCCAGCTTGAGCTGGACGGCGACGCCCGCCTTCATGTCCCCGGTCCCGCAGCCGTACAGCCGGTCGCCCTCCACGCGGGAGGGCAGGTTGTGGTTGATCGGCACGGTGTCGAGGTGCCCGGCGATCACGACCCGCTCGCTGCGGCCCTGCGACGTCCGCGCGATGACCGTGTCGCCGTCCCGCTCGACGGACAGGTGGGGCAGGGCGCGCAGCGCCTCCTCGACCGCGTCGGCGAGGGCCTTCTCGTTACCGCTCACCGATTCGATGTCGACGATCGCCGCGGTCAAGGACGCGACGTCCTGAGTCAGATCAAGCCGCATGGGGCCTGAGCCTACGCCAGTGATGCCCGGATCCGGCCAGCCGCCCGGCGGTCTGCGGCCGCGCCGTTAATCAGCCTGAACTGCGCGGATCTGCCGACCTGCCAACGAAGGCCGCAATATTGGGGGATTTTTCCACTTACTTATGGCTTGATTCGTTGGTTATTTACCTGTGAGAGGGAGCGGAACGCCGTTTGTTTTCGCCCGGGAAGGACCTCCCCCGCCATGGACCATCCCCCCGCCCACCCCCGCAGCCGGCCCGCCGCCCCGCTGGGCCCCGCCACCACCGGCCCCGACCTCGCCCGCCGCGACGTGCTCATGCGCGCGGCCGCCGTCGCGGGCGGCGCCGTCCTCCTCGGCGCCGCCGGCCTGACCCGCCCGCGCTCCGCACACGCCGCCACCAGGCCGTACATCTACACGCGCGCCGAGTGGGGAGCACGGCCCCCGACCTCGCCCGCCACCATCATCAAGGCGCCCGATCACCTGATCGTGCACCACATGGCCTTCCCGAACTCCACCGACTACTCGCTCACCCACGCCTTCCAGCTGTCCCGCGACTGCCAGGACCTCCACATGGACACCAACGGCTGGAGCGACACCGGGCAGCAGCTCACGATCAGCCGTGGCGGCTACGTGATGGAGGGCCGCAACCGCTCCATCGAGGCCATCGGCAAGGGCGCGAACGTGATGGGCGCCCAGTGCGCGAACGAGAACGGCCACACCCTCGGCATCGAGAACGAGGGCACCTACACCACCGAACTGCCGCCCACCGCCCTGTGGAACTCGCTCGTCCAGACCCTCGCCTGGCTCTGCGACCTCTACGGGCTCTCCCCGGCCACCGCGATCGTCGGCCACCGCGACTACAACACCACCGAGTGCCCCGGCGACGCGCTCTACGCCCAGCTCCCCCGGCTCCGGTCGGAGGTCGCCGGTGCGCTCGGCCTGGCGTACGCCGCGCGCGCCGAGGCGCCCATCACCCGATCCGGCCTGCCCGGACCGCGGGCCCTCGGCGACCACGGCCCCGCCGTGGGCGCCGCCGACCGCCGCCCCTGATGGCCGGGCCACTCCGCCCCCGGCCGCCCGAGTCCACCCGCCCGCACGGTAGTCCCACCCCCGCCACTCCCGATCCCCAGGAGGAATCCGTGGCCCCGTCCCCCCGCCACCGCATCGTCCGCAGGCTGACCACGGCGTTCGCCGCGCTCGCCGTCGCCGGAGGCGTCCTCGCCGCCGCGCCCGCGGCCGGCGCGTCGCCGAACCCGATCACCCACCCCGACAAGGACCACGCCGGCTCGGGCCTCGCCGCCCGGAGCACCTCCGACGGCACGGTCAGCCCGCTGGTCGCCGGGCTCCCCGGCCTCGACGTCTCCAGCCACCAGGGCAACGTCGCCTGGAGCACGGTGAAGAGCAACGGCGCCAAGTTCGCCTACGTCAAGGCCACCGAGGGCACGTCGTACCAGAACCCCTACTTCTCGCAGCAGTACGTCGGGTCCTACAACGCCGGCCTGATCCGCGGCGCCTACCACTTCGCCACGCCGAACACCTCGAGCGGCGCGGCGCAGGCCGACTACTTCGCCGCCCACGGCGGCGGCTGGTCCAAGGACAACCAGACGCTGCCCGGCGCGCTCGACATCGAGTACAACCCGTACGGGGCCACGTGCTACGGCCTGAGCCAGGCCTCGATGAAGAGCTGGATCCACGCGTTCATCAACGAGTACCACGCCAAGACCGGCCGGTATGCGGTCATCTACACGACCCTCGACTGGTGGACCTCGTGCACCGGCAACAACGACGCGACCTTCGCGACGAACAGCCCGCTGTGGATCGCGAAGTACAGCAGCTCGGCCGGCACCCTGCCGTACGGCTGGAGCTTCTACACCATCTGGCAGTACGCCGACAGCGGCACGTTCCCGGGTGACCAGGACACCTTCAACGGCGACGCGTCGCGCCTGCTCGCCCTCGCCAACAACACCTGATCAGAACCGACCGAGGTGCCGGGGCCGTGCCCCGGCACCTCGCGCGTTCGGCGGGATGCGGGTCAGGCGCTCAGGCCGTGGTCCCGCAGGACGTCGTTGAGCTGCGACTTGTCGTGCCGCACACCGGGCTCGAGACGCTTGATCACCAGCACGGCGGGCATCCCGAAGGTGCCGCCGGGGAACTCCTTCAGCCGCGTGCCGCCGACCGCGACGCACCAGTCGGGGATGCGACCGCGGCCGAGCTCCTCGCCGGTCTGCACGTCGATGACCGGCATCGAGGCGGAGAGGTTCGTCCCGGAGCCGACGACCGCGCCCGTGCCCACGCGGGCCCCCTCGACGATCATCGAGCGGCTGCCGATCATGGCCTCGTCCCCGATGATGACGGGCTTGGCGTTCGGCGGCTCGAGCACGCCGCCGATGCCGACGCCGCCGGACAGGTGGACGTTCTTGCCGACCTGCGCGCAGGACCCGACCGTCGCCCAGGTGTCGACCATCGTGCCGGAGTCGACGTACGCCCCGATGTTCGTGAACGACGGCATGAGGACCACGCCCGGCGCGAGATAGGAGCCCCAGCGGGCGATGGCACCGGGCACCACGCGCACCCCGTCGAGACGGGTCTTCAGCGGAATCCGGTCGTGGTAGTGGAAGTCGCCCACCTGCGCGCGGGCCATGCCCAGCACCTTGAAGCTCAGCAGGATCGCCCGCTTGGCACGCTCGTCGACGATCACCTCGTCGGTGGCCTCGTCGACGAACGCCACACGCGCCTGCCCGGCGTCGATCAGATCGACCGCGCCCACAATGGCGGATCGGGCGTCGGTGTCCTCGGGGCTCAGGTCGGCCCGGCGCTCCCACAGCTCATCGATGACGCTTGAGATCGGGCTGGTGAACGTGTCGGTCATGCCGGTGAGAATAGCGGCGGCACCGTCGATGAATGTCCGGCAGGGTGTAAGGAACGGGTACCTTCGTGCCCGTGAGTCGGACGAGTGGGAGGCGGCTGCGGCTGGCCGTCATCGCGTTGATCACCACGCTGGTCATCGTCGGCGGCGGTGCCGCACTGTACGTCCACTTCCGTCCGTATCTCCACGGCACCAACTGCGAGGCCCGTACGAGCACCGGAGTCATGCCGCTCGACCTCGACCAGGCCGCCAACGCCGCCACGATCGCCGCCGTGGCACTGCGCAAGAAGCTCCCCGAAGAGGCCGTCGTCATCGCGTACGCGACGGCGCTGCAGGAGTCGCACCTGCGCAACCTCGAGAGCGGCGACCGCGACTCCGTCGGCCTGTTCCAGCAGCGCCCGTCGCAGGGCTGGGGCACGTCCGCCCAGCTGAAGGACCCGGTCTACGCCGCGAACCGGTTCTTCAGCGCGCTCGTCAAGGTCAAGGACTACACCGGGCTGCCCGTCCACGACGCGGCCCAGCGGGTGCAGCGCAGCGCGGACGGCAAGGCGTACGCCCGGCACGAGGAGGACGCCCGGATCATGGCCGCGGCCTACACCGGCCGCGTGCCCGGCGCCGTTCGCTGCTGGTACCCGCCGAACAAGCGCAAGAAGCAGGACCAGTCGGCGCAGGCCCTCGACACCCTGCGCAAGACGCTCAAGCGCAAGGACACCGGCGACGGGATCACCGCGGCCAACGCCCGCAGCGGGTGGACGATCGCGACCTGGATGGTCGCGCACGCCCAGCCGTACGGCATCCACGAGGTGCGCTACGCCGGCCGGCGCTGGCGATCGGCGCAGGGCCATGACGGCTGGACCAAGGACTCCGACGCCCCCACGGACCGCGTCCTGATCAACTGAGACCGGCGCCGCCGGTCGCGCCTCATCGCCCCAGAACCCGATGACGTCCGCTCTGTGTAGATGGCATCTACGTAGATGCGATCCACCAAGGGAAGACGGTCTCGTGGGGCCTACCGTGGGGTGGCGAGGGCGCGCTGGTGGATCTCGCTGACGACGTAGCGGGCGGACAGGAACGCGCCCGCCTGCCAGCCCATGAAACGCGTCAGCCACTCACCGGCGAAGTACACGCGGCCGTGCGGCTGGTTCAGCAGTTCGTACTGGCCACTCGTCCAGGACGGCCAGGCGACCCACCCGGTCTCGATGTGCGGGATGCGGTCCCACGCCACGGCGAACGCCGAGACGACCTCCTTCGCGTACTTCGGGCCATGGATCTTCACCCCCTGGGCGAGGGCGTGCTTGATCCGGTCCGCCGGCGACATCCGGTCGAAGGCGTCGGTGCCCGGCCCCTGCGTGTAGTAGCCGAGCAGGACGCCGCCCTTGCCGTGGTACCCGTGGGAGGGGTACCAGATCTGGCTGATGTCCAGGTCGGTGTTGGTGATCCCGCCGTAGATGCGGTCGTCCTCCTCCCACCACCGCCGCCGGTACTCCAGGCCCAGCTTGCCGACGTGGACCCGGGTCGGGTACTCCAGGGCCGCCTTCACCGCCGCGCCCAGGTTCGTGGGGATCCGCGCCATGAGATAGGCGGGCAGGGTCGCCACGCAGTAGTCGCCCTGCGCCATCCGCTGCCGGCCCTTCGCGTCGCGGTACCGCACGTGGACGGCGTCCGGCTGGTCCGTCACCTCCAAGACCTCGGCCTGGTACTCGATGCGGTGCCCGCCGATGCGGTCGGCGAGGGCGTACGGGATGCGGTCCATGCCGCCGATCGGCTGGAACATCATCATCGCCTGGTCCCAGCCGAGTTCGAACGACAGGTTCCGGCCGAGCCGGGAGGCGAGCACGTTGTGCAGGGACGGCGGCGGCCCGAGGACCGTGCCCGGCTGGTCGGCCGCGTCGGGCAGGACCGAGTATCCCCGGCGGTCGGTGCCGGTGTACCTCCACTCGCCGCCCGTGCGGGTGAGGGCGCCGAAGTCCTCGAGGAACGCCATCAGCCGGTCCTTGTCGTCGGCGGACAGCTCCGCGTCGAGCGCGCCCTGGCTGGTGGCCTTGGCCAGCAGCTCACTGATGTAGCCGTACGTGTCGGCCTTGACGGCGCGGTCCGTCGTCCGGACGTCGGACATCGGCCCGGCGTTGTCGTAATAGACGTAGGCGTCGGCATTCTGATTGACGAACGGCTCGATCGCGACACCGAGTTCGCGACAGTAGTCGAGCGTCAACATGAACTGCGCGATCCGCGCCGGACCGGCGTTCATATAAAGCCCGGGCGCGAACGTGGCGCGCTGTTCGTAACCGCCCAGTTCGCGTTCGACGGTGCCGCCGCGGACCGTCCAATTGCGTCCGCCGGGACGGTTCTTCGCCTCCAGGATGCGGCAGTCGTATCCCGCCTTGCCCAGTTCGTACGCGGTGGCGAGCCCGGCGATGCCGCCGCCGAGGATCACGACCTTCGGGGCCTTGCGGCCCGACAGCGCGAAATCCGCGCGGCTCGGCGGGACGAACGGGCGTCCCGCCGCGTCCGCCGCCGTCGGCGCCAGGCCGAGTGCGCCCATCGTCTCGAACAGGACTCCGGCTCCGCCGGCGATGCCGACGGCCCGCAGGAATGATCTTCTGGTGACCGCACTCCCCATGACGCCCTCCGGCCGATTGCCCATCAGCTGGGGACGATAATCGCTCTGCGTTTCCACTTTAAGGAATCGCAATAATTGTCATCCGGGATTCATCGATCCGACTATCCGGCGCGTCCGCCTCATCGTCGTGATTACCCACCGGTCATCCGGATGACGAATATCGGCGGCGCTCGGAACATGCCTTTTTCGGGCGGTTACCGTGGACCCTCAAGGAGGGAGCTTATGCGATTTCCAACGAGAAGACCTTTGCAAAGACTGTGGGCCGCACTGGCCGGGGCATTCCTGGTCGTCGGCGCGCTGGCGGGCGCCGTGGCGTGCACCTCCCATTCCGCCTCCGACGTCTCGGCGCATGACACCGTCGCGCCACAGCGGACCGCGGGCGAGTGGCCGTCCGGCGGCCAGAACATCTACGACACGCATGGCAACCCGTACGAACACCAGATCAACGCCTCCAACGCGTCCCGGCTGACGACGCGCTGGACGGCGACCATGCACGGGGACGTCTCGGCGACCCCCGCGGTCGTCGGCGGCGCGATCTACGTGCCGGACTTCGGGGGGTACTTCACCAAGTACGACGCCCGGACCGGCCGGGTGATCTGGTCGCACAAGGTGTCGGAGTACACCGGGGACCAGAAGAGCTTCTCCCGGACCAGCCCCGCCGTCTCCGGCGACACCGTCTACATCGGCGACCACTACGGCCTGCACGCCACGGGATCGGCGCCGCCGGTCACCGCCGACGCCGCCCGGCTGCTCGCCGTCGACGCCGCCACGGGCAAGCTGCGCTGGAAGCTCGTCCTGGACAAGCAGTTCGCCGCCTGGCTCACCCAGTCGCCGCTCGTCCATGACGGCGTCATCTACGAGGGCATCGCGTCGGGCGAGGAGGACCAGGCGGCCGCGCCGAACTACCAGTGCTGCAAGTTCCGCGGCAACCTGGTGGCGATCAGCGAGCGCACCCACAAGGTGCTGTGGCGGACGTACTTCCAGCCGCCGAACGGCGGGACGACCGGCGGCTACAGCGGTGCGGCCATCTGGAGCGGCACCCCCGCCATCGACCCGGTGAACAAGACGGTCGTCATCACCACCGGGAACAACTACGCCGTCCCCGCCAGCGTGGAGAAATGCCGCAAGGCCGGCGGCACACCGGAGAAGTGCTTCTCCTCGGAGAACCGCATCGACTCGATCATCGCGGTTGACATGCGCACCGGAAAGATCCGGTGGTCGACCGGCGCGAAGATGTTCGACGACTGGAACTCCGGGTGCCTGCCCGGCGCACCGCCGAACAACTGCAAGCCCGACCACGGCCCGGACGCCGACTTCGGCGACGGCGCGCACGTCTCGGTCGTCAATGACCACGGGAAGCAGCGGGTGCTGGTCGGAGCCGGGCAGAAGAGCGGCATCTACTGGCAGCTCGACGGCGCCACCGGCAAGATCCTCTGGAGCGCGGCCCCCGGCCCGAGCGGGCAGCAGGGCGGCATCCAGTGGGGCAGCGCGACCGACGGCAAGCGGGTCTACGTCGCCGAGTCCAACGCAGACTCCCACCCGTACAAGCTGCCGAACGGCAAGACGATCGACTACGGCTCCTTCTCCGCGCTCGACGCGCTGACCGGAAAGCTCGTCTGGCAGATCGCCGATCCGTCGAAGGGGCATGACAAGGCGCCGCTCACCGTGGCGAACGGCGTGGTGTACGCCGGTTCGACGACCGGCCACATGTACGCCCTGGACGCGGCCACCGGGAAGGTCCTGTGGGACCGGAAGGGCCAGGGCTCGTCACTCGCCGGCCCGGCCGTCGTGGACGGACTCGTCTACTGGGGGAACGGCTACACCGCCAAGTGGGCCACCCCCGGCACGACGTTCTACGTCTTCGGGCTGCCCGGGCACTGAGCGAAGGGTCGCGGAACGACCGGGCGGCGGCGCGGCGGACGAACTCCCAGTCCGTCCGCGCGGCCGCCCGGTCTCGTCGTCCGGGCGATCCCGGTGGTGCGTTCGGTCATCTCCGCGTCCGCGCGGCCCTGGCGGAGTGTTCCGTCTTGTCCGCCCGGCCGTTGACCATCCCGCTCCCGGGTGATCCGTCGTGGGACGGACGACCGTTCATGGGCCGCCGGTTCACCGACGTGCCCCGGACCGGCCCGTCCACCGGCGGACGGCCGTTCGCCCCCCGCCCGTCCACCGGCGGGCGGCCGTTCGCCACCCGCCCGTCCACCGGCGGGCGGCCGTTCGCCACCCGCCCGTTCACCGGGGCCCTCCGGCCCGGCCCGTCCACCGGCGGGCGGCTCTTCCGGTCGGCTCCGGGCGCGGTACGACGGCCGCTCGGGCCGTCGGCCGCTGAGTGGTCGTTCCCTCCCGGGCCCAGGCGCCGGGCCTCCTGCATCAGGCCGGCGCGGTAGGCGAACGAGACGAGCTGCGCCCGGTCCTTCAGTCCAAGCTTGCAGCGCAGCCGGTAGACGTGGGTCCGTACGGTGGTGGTGCCGATGAACAGCTCGGCGGCCACCTCCTCGATCGTCAGTCCCCGCGCGAACAGGGTGAGCACCTCGCGTTCGCGGGCGGTGAGCGACTCGACCTCGGACTGGAGAGGGGTCTCCGTCGGCGCCTCCTGGCGGCGGAACCAGTCCACCAGCCGGGTCGCGACCTGGGGGGCCAGCATGGTCTGGCCGTCGGCCGCGGCGCGCACCGCCGAGCCCAGCTGCTCGCGGGTGACCTCCTTGACCAGCAGGCCGTTCGCCCCGGCGTGCAGGACCCGCGAGATGGTGTCCTCGTTCTCCATCATCGACAGGACGACGACCCGCGGCTTCGGGTCGAGGTCCTCCTGGTTGAGTCGCCGTACGAGCTCGAGACCGGAGATGCCGTCCAGGGCCAGCCCGGTGACCACCACGTGGGGCTGGTGCCGCCGCGCGAGGACCATGGCGTCGATGCCGCTGCCGGTCTCATCGATCACCTCGATGTCCTCTTCGGCCGCGAGCAGGGCGGACAGCCCATGTCTGACGATCGACAGCCGGTCGCAGACGAGTACACGCATGAATTCTTCCCTCAGTCCTGGGTTCGGGTGTCGACCATCCCGCCGGCGACCGTACGGTTCGTGTTCGGGTCGAGGAGGATGAAGCTGCCGGTGGTGCGGTTCCTCGCGTAGTCGTCGCACATGATGGGCTGCGCCGTGCGCAACTTGATCCGGCCGATGTCGTTCGCGCCGAGCGAGTCGGTGTTCTGGCGGTGCAGGGAGTTCACGTCGACCCGGTAGACGATCTCGCGGAGCTGGGCGCGGACGCTGCGGCTCGTGTGCTTCAGGACCAGGCGCGCGCCCGGCTGCACCGGCGTGCTGTCCATCCAGGAGACCATCGCGTCGACGTCCTGCGTGATCACGGGGTGGTTCCCCGGCCGGCAGATGAGATCGCCGCGGGCGACGTCCAGGTCGTCGGTCAGCCGCAGCGTCACCGACATGGGCGGGAACGCCTCGTCGATCGGGCCTTCGGCGGTGTCGATCGACTCGACGCGGCTGCTCATGCCGCTGGGCAGCACCAGGACCTCGTCGCCCGGCCGGAAGACGCCACCGGCGACCTGACCGGCGTAGCCCCGGTAGTCGTGGAAGTCGTCCGAGCGCGGGCGCACGACGTACTGCACCGGGAACCGCGCGTCCACCATGTTGCGGTCCGAGCGGATGTGCACCGTCTCCAGGTGGTCGAGGATCGTGCCGCCGTGGTGCCAGTCCATCGTGTCCGAGGGGGTCACAACGTTGTCCCCGCGCAGCGCCGAGATGGGGATGAACGCCAGGTCGGGCACCCGCAGGCGGGTCATGAACCGCGAGCACTCCTCCCGCAGGCGGTCGAAGTCGGACTGCCGGTAGTCGACGAGGTCCATCTTGTTCACCGCGATCAGCCAGTGCGGCACGCCGAGGAGCGACAGCAGGAAGGCGTGCCGCCGGGTCTGTTCGGTGAGACCGGCCCGGACGTCGACGAGCAGCAGCGCGAGGTCGGCGACCGAGGCGCCGCAGACCATGTTCCGGGTGTACTGCACGTGCCCGGGGGCGTCGGCGATGATGAACTTGCGGCGGGACGTGCTGAAGTAGCGGTAGGCGACGTCGATGGTGATGCCCTGTTCCCGCTCGGCGCGCAGGCCGTCGGTCAGGAGCGCGAGGTTGGTCTCCTCCAGCCCCATGCGGGTGCTGGAGCGGGCGACCGCCTCGATCTGGTCCTCGGTGATGGACTCGGTGTCGTAGAGCAGACGCCCGATCAGCGTGCTCTTGCCGTCATCGACCGAGCCGGCGGTCACGAAGGTGAGCAGTTCCATCAGAAGTAGCCCTCCCGCTTGCGGTCCTCCATGGCGGACTCGGCGAACCGGTCGTCGGCGCGCGTCGCGCCGCGTTCGCTGAGCCGGGAACGTGCCATCTCCTCGATCACCTCGGCCGGGGTGCTCGCGTCGCTCTCGATCGCGCCGGTGCAGGTCATGTCGCCGACCGTCCGGAAGCGCACCCGCATCTCGCGCGCCTCCTCGCCCTCCTCCTGCGGGAGGAAGGGGTTCTGCGCGAACAGCATGCCGTCGCGGCTGAGGACGGGCCGGCGGTGCGCGTAGTAGAGCGCCGGCAGCGCGACCTCGTACCGCTCGATGTACTGCCAGACGTCGGCCTCGGTCCAGTTGGACAGCGGGAAGACGCGCAGGTTCTCCCCCGGAGCGATCATGGCGTTGTGCAGGGTCCACAGCTCGGGCCGCTGGTCGCGCGGGTCCCACTGCCCGAACTCGTCGCGCAGCGAGAAGATCCGTTCCTTGGCGCGGGCCTTCTCCTCGTCGCGCCGTCCGCCGCCGAACAGGGCGTCGAAGCGGTGCTCGGTGACCGCCTCGACCAGGGCGGTGCCCTGCAGGCGGTTGCGGCTGACGGTTCCGGGTGGCTCGGTGAGCCGGCCGTCGCTGATCATCTCCGGCATCGAGACGACGACCAGCCGTATGCCGAGGTCGGCGAGGAACTTGTCGCGGTACTCGATGACCTCGGGGAAGTTGTGCCCGGTGTCCACGTGCAGCGCGGGGAACGGCACGGGCGCCGGCCAGAACGCGCGGCGCGCCAGGTGCGCCATGACGGCGGAGTCCTTGCCCCCGGAGAACAGCATCGCGGGGTTCTGCAGTTCGGCGGCGACCTCGCGCATCACGAAGATCGCCTGCGCTTCCAGTACTTCGAGATGGGACAGGTGCAGATCTTTCTCGACCATCGGCCCTCCACGGATTTGACCCTGGAGCGAGGTACCCAGCAATGCCGGAATAAACACGAATCGCGACCAATACCCAAAACGTTCACTTTGCCAGCGACCCGATGTTTATACGGCCTGTAACCCCACTTCACCGGGCGCAATGTCGATCTTGAGTGGCCGGGAAAGACGTACGTCAAGACCCGTGATCCGTCGTCATCACCGTGTCCAAATATCTCCCCGAAAAGGCGCGAAGCGGCTGACCTTGCCAACGATGTATCGGCGTTAGGCTCCTCTTAGTCCCAATCCGACACGGCGCAGGTAGCGGCGTTGATGCCGCTTTTCCGGCGCCCATACACCGCCATTTTCGGTCAACCGAAGGGTCACCTATGCCTGACCGACTCGACACGGCGGCCGACCCGGTGACGCTCACGCAACGACTGATCCGGTACGACACGACGAACCCTCCGGGGAACGAGGCGGCGTGCGTGGAGTTCGTCGCCGGCCTCGCCGCCGACGCCGGACTGCCGCATCGCCTCGTCGCCGCACAGCCCGACCGGCCGAACCTGCTGATCCGGCTCCCGGGCCGCGGCGCGGCGCCGGGCCTGCTCATGCACGCCCACGTCGACGTCGTCCCCACCAAGGACCAGCAGTGGTCGTACCCGCCGTTCGACGGCGCCGTCCGCGACGGTCACGTCTGGGGGCGCGGCTCGCTCGACATGAAGGGCGGCCTCGCCATGATGCTCACGGCGATGCTGCGCCTGCACGCCGAGGGGGTCCGGCCGGCGGGCGACGTACTGCTCGCGGTCGTGCCCGACGAGGAGGCGGGCAGCGCGGTCGGCGCGCGGTACCTCGTCGACCGGCACCCCGAGCTGTTCGACGGCATGCGGTACGCCGTCGGCGAGGACGGCGGAGCGGACCTCGAACTGGACGGCGCCGTACGCCTCCACCCCATCGTCGTCGCGGAGAAACGGGCCTGCTGGCTGCGGATCACGCTGCGCGGACCCGGCGGCCACGCGTCCCGCGTCGCGCTCCCCGACAGCCCGGTACGCCGGTTGACCCGCCTCCTGGACGCGATCGAGCCCGGCGGCCTGCCGCCCGTGCTCACGCCGGCCGCCGACCGGATGCTGCGCGAGCTGAGCGCCGCGCTGCCCGAGCCGCAGGCCGCCGTCTTCGAGCGGCTGCGCGCCGATCCGGCCGACGAGAGCGCCCTCGGCGAGCTGTCGGCGGCGGACGCGCAGTACCTCCGCTCGATCCTGCGGCACTCGGTCAACGCGACGGTCGTCCGGGCCGGTACGGCGACGAACGTCCTGCCGGAGGAGATGACCGTCGAGCTTGACTGCCGCGCCCTCCCGGGCGGCTTCGGCGCGGCGGACTTCGTCGCGGCGCTGTCCGAACGGGTCGGCGCCGACCTCGACGCCGAGGTGATCGTGGAGGGCGAGGCGATGCCGGAACCGGAGTTCGGCCCCTTCTACGACCAGCTCGCCGAGGTGCTGCGCGCCGCCGATCCGGACGGGGTCCCGGTGCCGATGGTCACGACCGCGTCCACCGACGCCCGCCTCTTCCCCCGGCTCGGCATCGCCTGTTACGGGTGGCTGCCCCTCATGCTGCCCGCCGGCGCGGGCTACCGGGGGCTGCTGCACCGGCCGGACGAGCGCGTCCCGGTCGAGGCGCTGCGGTTCGGGGCCTCCTGCTTCGCCGATCTGCTCCGCGGCTACCGGTGACGACGATGAGCGACCTGAAGCGGCCGCCCATGACGGCGGCAGGAGACCTCGAGCCGGACCCGGGCGGCCTGGAGTTCGTCCGGCTCGACGGCGACGAGGTGACGATCAGCAAGTGGGCCGGCGTGGTCGCGGTGATCACGCGGCAGGCGTACGACGGATCGGACCCGATCCACGGACTGCCGCCGCCGGACGGGTCCCGGGACACCGCCGCCGAGGTCGCCGACGAACTGCGGGCCGGGATCGGCGTCTGGCTCGCGCTGACGCCGGACGGCACTCCCGCGGGCGCGGCCCGCGTCCGCGCGCACGAGGCCGGGTACTGGGAGGTCAGCCGCGTCGCCACCGCGCCGGCCGGCAAGAAGCGCGGCGTGGCGCGCCGGCTGCTCCGCGCCATCGAGGACGCGGCGCGGGACGCCGTGGTCCCCCGGGTCCGGCTGAACGCCGTCGTCGAGCGCTGCCTGCCGTCGTTCTACGCGGCGCTCGGCTACCGGGTGGTCACGCACTGGCCGAGCCCCGACAAGCCGCTCACCGAGGTGACCATGGAGCGGGACCCGGCGACGCCCTGGGAGCCGGACCCCTTCCCCTGGACCGCCATGCCGCCGCCCGCCGCACCGGTCGTCTGCTGGCTCACCGACCCCGCCGGGCTGTGGGCCGTGGTCGTCGACGACGCGGACGACGTGTTCGCGGCGGTGCGCTCCGCGAGCGCCCGGCTGGTGAGCAGCGGCGTCCCCGCCGTACGGCTCGCGGGCGTCGACCTGCCCACCGAGCACGCGCCCGACCCGCAGGAGCTCCTCGCCGGGATCGGCGAGGAGGGGGCCGACGTGCGGTACGCGGGCCCGGTCCGCGCCTCGGTTCCCGCGCACGTGGCCCCGCGCACCGTCCATCCCGAGTACCACGCGTTCTGGCGGCTGCCGCCGGGGCGCGAAGCAGAGATCTCCCCCTGGAGGTGGTGACCCTTGACGTCCCTTCGGCAGGAGACGACCGGGTCGATGACCCAGGTCGACCTGTCCTCCTTCTTCGACAACACCGGGCTCACCGGGCGGGACGACCTGTCCGGCGGCGCCTTCAACATCTGGCGTAACACCTTCCCGGCCGAGGAGCTGCCCGGCGAGCCGCCGACCGTGCTCGGCGGCGTGCCGTTCCGGTTCCCCGACCGCGGTCCCTCGGGGGCGGACAACGTGCGCTGCGCGGGCCAGCTCGTGCCCGTGCCACCCGGCCGGTACGACTGGGTCTACCTCGTCGCCGCCGCCGAGCGCCGTACGGAGGACTTCGTCCTGCTGCACTACGCGGACGGCGCGATCGACCCGGAGTGGCTGCGCGTGTCCGACTTCTGGCCGGAGACCGACCCCCGCTTCGGCGAACGCCACGGGCTGCGCTGCCGGACCCTGCACTACCCCCGGCACGTGCAGGAACGGATGGGCCCGGCGATCTGGCGGGAACGGGTGCCCGTGCCCCGCGAGACACCGCTCACCGCGATCCGGCTGCCCGACAACCCGGCCGTCCACGTGTTCGCCATGACGCTGCTGCCCGTGACCGAGGAGGTGGGCGCGCCGTGAAGGTCGTCCTCGACGGCGTACGGCCCTGGCGTCACGATCTGGCGGGCTGCCTGCACGCCTGTGCCGCCACGCTGCTCGCCCACCAGGGCCTGCCCCCGCTCGACGCGCTCGGCGCGGCGTGGGGCTTCTACTACCCGCCGGGCGACTTCCGGCAGGAGGAGTACTACTACCCGTGCCGGCCGGGATCCTCCCTGCTGTCGGCGATCGCGCCGTACCATCCGATCACGTCGCGGTGGCACCTGCCCGGAGACGCCGACCGCGGCTGGGCCGAGGTGCGCGACCAGGTCGCCGCCGGCACACCCGTCGCGGTCGCGGTGGACAACTTCGAGCTGCCCTTCCGGCCCGCCTACCAGGACGTGCACGCCAACCACATGGTCATCGTGTACGGCTTCGACGACGAGGAGCGGACCGCCCGCGTCCTCGACACGGTCCCCCCGCGCTTCGACGGCGACCTGCCGATCGAGGTCCTCACCGCCGCCCGGCACTCGGGCAACGAGGCGCAACACGACCGGGACATGTTCTTCGCCGAGAGCCCGATCGCGGACCGCTGGCTCGAGGTCACGGTAGACCACGCGCGGCTCCGGCCCGTCGACCGGCAGGTCGTCACGGCGCGGCTGCTGCGCAACCTCGCCGGGTTCACCGCGCCCGACGACGGCGACGACCACGTGGGGCTGCCCGGCCTGGAGAGCTTCCTGCGCGGCATGGAGCAGCGGCTCGTCCACGGCGACGAGGTCGCCGACGAGCTGTTCGTCGTGGCCGGCGGGGTGCTGGCCACGACGGCGCTGCACGCCGACTGGCTGACCGACGCCGGGCGGGAACTCGACGCGCCACTCCTCCGCGAACTGGGCCGGACCGTGGACCGCGTCGCGCACCACTGGACCGCCCTGCGCATCACCGCCGCCCTCACGCGCAAGGGGGACGTCTCCCCCCGCCGGCTCCGCCGGCGGCACGACGCGATCCTCGGCGCGACCGAGCAGGCCCTATACCAGACCGAGGCCGTGCTGGCCGACCTATGACCGGGAGTGACCATGGACAAGCTCGCGATGCTCGGCGGCACGCGGACCGTTCCGCGTGACCGCCGTATCCCCAAGTGGCCGGTGGTCACCCCGGACGACGAGGAGGCCGTACGCCGCGTGCTGGCGAGCGGCCGCTTCACCACCGCCTCGTCCGGCGAGAAGGAGATCGCGGGACTCGAACGGGAGTGGGCGCGGGAGACCGGCACCCGGCACTGCGTCGCCGTCAGCAACGGCACCACGGCGCTGTCCCTCGCCCTCGCGGCGGCCGGGATCGGGCCGGGCGACGAGGTGATCGTCCCCGCGCTGAGCTTCATCGCCTCCGCGATCGCGCCCCTGCACGTGTTCGCCGTTCCGGTGTTCGCCGACATCGACCCGGTGACGTTCAACGTCGACCCGGCGGCCGTCGAGGCGGCCGTGACACCGCGGACCAAGGCCATCATCGTGGTCCACCTGCACGGGCTGCCCGCCGACCTCACCGAGCTCATGGCGGTGGCCGAGCGGCACGGCCTCACGGTGATCGAGGACGCCGCCCAGGCCCACGGCGCGCGCTACCACGACCGGCCGGCCGGCTCGTTCGGCGCGATCAACACCTTCAGCCTGAACGTCAGCAAGAACCTCGCCACCTGCGGGGAGGGCGGCCTGGTCACGACCGACGACGCCGACCTGTACCGGCGGGCGACGATGATGCGGCAGTTCGGCGAGGTGATCCCGCGCCGCGGGTCGCGCAGCTACGTCTCCCACCTGCTCGGCTGGAACCACAAGCCGGCCGCGATCCAGTGCGCCTTCACGCGCAGCCAGCTGGCGCGGTTCGGGCGGGAATCGGAGCTGCGCGACCAGAACGTCCGGCACTTCCTCGGCCGGCTCGCGGAGCTGCCCTGGCTGCACGTCCCCACCGCGCCGGACGACCGCACTCACGTGTGGCACATCCTGCGGTTCCGGGTCGACCCGGAGCCCTTCGGCCTCGGCCCGGAGTTCGCCGGGCCGCTCCGCTCGGTCGTCATGCGCGCCCTGCGGGCCGAGGGCGTGCCCGCGACGCACTACCAGCTGATGCCCCTTCCGGCGCAGCGGCTGTTCCAGTCGCCGCTGCCGGGCGTCGACCGCAAGTACCGCGGCGAGGATCACCCGAACACGCTCCGGGTGATCGACGGCTCGTTCACCATCCAGAAGGCGCACCTGCATCCGGACGCCCGCCCGCTCCTCGACCTGTACGCCGACGCCGCCGCCAAGCTGTGGGCCCACCGCGACGTCATCGCCGCCGAGGCGAAGTCCCTGGACTACACCCCACCGTGGCGCGAGGCGGAGGAGATCGCCGACGCGGAGTGGGATGGCTGACCACCTTCTGCGAGATGCCGAGATCCCTGGCGTTCACTGCCCTTAGAGGACAGTGAACACCAGGGATCTTCACTGGTCGTCCCCTCCCGACCCCAGCGTGAGCGTGTGCGGAAGTGGCCGTGGCCCGGACGGTCATCCCTGGCGCCCCCGTACATCAGTCAGGGCGCAACACAACCAGGGACAAGAAAGGGAGCTCCACGATGAGCGGCCATTTCACTATGAACGGCGGCACGCGCAGGCCCATCCGCGGTGACCACCACGCCATCGGGAACATCGCCAACGGCCGTCGCGTCGACGTCCACAACGGCAAAACCGCCATCAAGAAGGTCTCCAACGGCGGCAGCGCCTTCCTGCACGGCGGCGACTCCACCATCAGGGAGGTGGGCGAAGGCGGTCACGTCGACGTCTTCTCCCGTTACCAGGAGGTCGGCCACCCCACCATCGGGTATGTCGGCAAGGGCGGCATCGTCGTGGTCCGCTACCACGCCGAGCCGACCATCAAAAAGGTCGGCGCAGGCGCTCGTGTCTTCATCTACGGCGGCAACCCGACCATCGAGGAGGTCACCGACGGCGGCATCGTCGTCGTCCGCGACGGCAAGCCCACCATCAAGAAGGTCACCGACGGCGGCATCGTCATCGTCCACAGCGGCAAGCCCACCATCAAGAAGGTCGCCGACGGCGGTCACGTCGAGGTCCGCGGCGGCAACCCCACCATCGAGGAGGTCGCCGACGGCGGGATCGTCGTCGTCCGCTACGGCGACCCCACCATCAAGGAGGTCGGCTTCCGCGGTCGCGTCTGGGTCTACGGAGGAAGCCCCACCATCGAGGAAGTCGGCTTCGGCGGCAGGGTCGACGTCCGCAACGGCGATCCCACCATCAAGGAGATCTCCGACGGCGGCAGCGTCGACGTGCGCGGCGGCAGCCCCACCATCAGGAAGGTCGCCGTCCGCGGCATCGTCTTCAGGAAACTCCGGCGGAGCCGCCGAGGCTCCGGCCGGCGGGTCGTGAGTCGACGCGCCTGAGCCCGACCACCCACGGAACGGGAAGAGGTGATCCGCCTCTCCCCGCGAACGACTCGGCCCCCGCACCCCACACGGTGACGGGGGCCGACCTGTGTCCAAGGCGCTCGAAGCGGGGCGGGTGCGAGGCGAGGCTTGATCCCTGGCGATCGCAGGCGATAGAGCGCAGCGATCGCCAGGGAGTCGCACCGGCCCGATACCAGTGCCGGATCAGCCCGTCAGAGGCAGAGCCCGCCGTGGCGCGAGGCCGAGGAGATCGGGTCGTCGGCTCAGGAATGTGATCCCGTTGTGCGCCGTCTGATCGTCGCCCCGAGGTTGTCGAGCTCGTCGCCGCGATGGGCGCGGTGTTGCCGCGTCCAGGTTTCGTCGTGGAGGGGATCGAGCGTCATGACCAGGTTCGTACGGTCACCGGCGGGCTCGATGTCGATGGTCGTCAGGTGCTCGTACGACCGCTGCCCGGGCACGAAGTCGATCAGTGACAGGTAGGCGAGGAGGGTCGGCGGCGCCACCTCGGTGAACGTCTTACGCACCTCGGTCGACAGCGGGTTGCCGGTGAGCGGCACCGCCTCGACCTCGACCACTACCGGTACTTCCACTCCACCCGCGCCGAGCTCCTGCGTCGCGCAGGCCGCGACGGCGAGGCCCACCGCGCCTACCGCCGGGCGCTCGATCTCGCGCAGAGCGAGCCAGAACAGCGCTTTCTCGCCGACCGGCTGGCCAAGACCGCACCCTCCGTCCGGAGAGAGCCAGGCTGCGCCGGCACATGATGGGCACCATCACCGACACGTGAGCGACCACCGTCGGTCAGACGGCCAGGCGGAGCAGGATGGTGACGAGGACGCCGCAGAGGATGGCGGGCAGGTCGGGCCAGCGGAGCAGGCGGGCGGCGCCCGCGCCGCCCAGGCCGGCCACGACGGTCCAGTCGAACTTGCTCCAGTGCGCGCCCGCGACCTCGGCGACGATGAGGGCGGCGAGCAGGGCCGGCGCCAGCATCGCGATGACGTCCCGTACCCGCTGCGGCAGGGCCCGCCCGCCGAGCACGGTGGGGCCGAGGGCCTTGAACAGCACGTTGATGACGGCGACGGAGAAGATGGCCGGCCAGAGGGACATGATCACTCCTTCTCGGCGTAGCGGTCGGCGGGCTCGTCGGCCGCCCCTTCGGTGCGCTCGTCTGAGGCACGGTCGTCGGCGGCGCCGCTGGAGGGGAGGAGACCGAGCAGCGCCGCCGACGAGGCACAGAGCAGCGCCACCCCGGTCGGGACCACGAGGACGAGCAGCGCGGCGATCACGGTGGCGAGGGCGGCCGCGCGCCGCGCCGCCGCCGACTCGCGGAGTTCGTCGATCAGGAGGACGAGGAAGAACGCCGGGAAGATCACGTCGAGGGCGAAGGTCTGGACGACGTGCGGTGACGGGTGCAGGACCGCGCCGATCGCGGTGCCGCACACCCAGGCCGGCCACTGCGGGATCGTCGCGCCGATCATACGTTCGGGGTCGAAGCGGCCCTCCCCCCGGTGCGCCGCCACCCACGAGCCGTCGACCACCGTCTGGCCGATGAGCGCCCGGCGGAGGACGCCGCCGCGCAGGCTCGGCGCGACCGCCACCGCCATCGGGATGAACCGGGCGTTGATCAGCGCGGCCGCGGCCACCGCCGGGACGGCTCCGCCTCCTCCGGCGAGCGCGGTGGCGAGCGCGAACTGCGCGGAGCCGGAGAAGACGACGAGCGAGCACACGATCGCCGGGGCCATCCCCCAGCCGAGCGTCCGGGCGCTCGCCCCGAACGTGATCGCGAGCGCGAAGGACGCGGCGGCGAGGCCGAGGCCGGTCCAGATCCCCTCGCGCAGCCGCTGCCGGGGCGTGCCTTCGAGACGCGGCTCAGCCGGCGAGACGTCGGGCATGGAGCATCTCGTAGAAGGGGAGGTGGTGGCGAAGGTAGTCGCCGTAGACGGGATGCGCTTCCACGTCGACGTCATTCTCCTCTGTGATCCGGGTGAAACCGGTGCTCTTGGCGGCGTCGGCGTGCCAGCGCCCGGACGGCGCCCATTCCTTGCGCTCCCCGGCCTCCCAGGACATCGCCTCGGGCAGGAACGGAATCCCGACGCGCTCGCAGTAGGACTTGACCACGGCCTCCGGCCGGTCGAGCAGGTCGTCGGAGTCGATGACCACCGGCTCGCGGCCGGTCACGTGCTCGACCTGCGTGAACAGCTCGTACTGCGCCTCGAACCCGATCTGGTGCCGGACGACGTCGGGGTTGAGCTTCTGGTAGGAGGCGATCGTGTCGCGCGGGTGCCGGATCAGGAAGGTGTGCACGGCGTCGGTGGTGAGGAACTCCCGGTCGGCGAGCACGCCCGGGTACCGCTCGTCGGTCGTGTCCTTGATGAAGACCGGCTTCCGCGCGGCGAGCGACCGCAGCCGCTCGATGAGCGCGGGTTCGGACGTGACGCGGTCGCCGTCGATATCGACGTATCCGAATTCGGCCAGATAAGAGAATGGCTCGTGCACCGGCGTGAAATCGCCGCGCTCGGCCATCATTCGGAAAAAGGCGGTGGACCGGCTGCGCGGCGCGCTCCACAGCACCAGAATTCCGGGCAGCGAGGATCGGTCTGACATGGCTGCTCCCGCAGACGGGCGACGTGAACGGATCGCCTCCAGTCCATCCCGCGGCGCCGCCCGAGGGGGTAATCACCATGACGAACCTCCTCGTCAAAGCATCAACGCGGGGCCGATTCGGTTACCGGCGGCTCTCCCTAACGTGGATCGTGAAGTCGAAGGAAAGGGAGAACCGTGCCTACCTGTCCCGAATGTTCCGCTCAGATCGGTGTCGACAACGAGCCCCAGCTGAACGAGATCGTGCAGTGCCCGGAATGCGGTTCCGAACTCGAGGTCGTGAAGACGTCGCCGGTCGGGCTCGCCACCGCTCCTGACGTCGAGGAGGACTGGGGGGAGTGAGCGGGGCCGCGGAGTCGGGGCCGATCGGCATCGTCGCGTCACGCGTGCGCCTCGACGAGAAGCGCATCATGGCGGCGTTCGATCGCCGGGCGGTGAAGTACGACTACGTCGACAGCCGTACCTGCTGGTACGAGCTGGACGGGACAGCCCCGCGATGGCCCGTCGCGCTCAACCGGGAGATCGGCCAGGTCCGCGCCGCCGCGGCGGCGCGGGGCCTGGAGGCGAACGGCGTCGAGGTCCTCAACGGCTCGGCCGCGATCGAGCTGTGCGGCGACAAGTGGCGCACCTCGGTCGCGCTGCGCGACGCCGGCCTGCCCGTGCCCCGCACCGCGCTCGCCCTGACCCCCGAGTCCGCGCTGGAGGCCATCGAGCGGATGGGGTACCCCGCGGTGATCAAACCGCTCACCGGGTCCTGGGGCCGGCTGGTCACCGCGCTGTACGACCGGCACGCCGCGACGGCCGTCCTGGAGCACGTCGCGGCGCTCCCGTCCCCGCAGTCCCACATCGTCTACGTGCAAGAGATGGTGCCGACGCCCGAACGCGACATCCGGGTGATCGTCGTCGGCGGCGAGGTCCTCGGCGCCACCTACCGGCGCGGCGACCAGTGGCGTACGAACGTCGCACTCGGCGCCACCACCGAGGTCTGCCCCGTCACGCCCGAGCTGGAGCACCTGGCCCGGTCCGCCGCGCTGGCGGTCGGGGCCGACATCGCCGGCGTGGATCTGCTCGAGGAGCCCGACGGCCGGCTGCTGGTCCTGGAGGTCAACTCCGGCGTGGAGTTCTCCGGGTTCCAGGCGGCGATGGGCGACCAGGTCGACGTCGCCGGCCGAATTGCCGACCACGTGATGACAAGGATGGTCTGATCATGCTCAGGGTCGCCGTAGTCGGCGGTTCCGGATACATCGGCGGTGAGCTGATCCGGATTCTGCTCGGTCACCCCGAGGTCGAACTCTGCGCGGCCACGTCGAACCGGTTCGCGAACCGGCGTGTCGACTCGGTCCACCCCAACCTGCGCAACGTCTGCGACCTCACCTTCACCCACCCCGAGGACCTGGGGACGTACGACGTGGTCTTCCTGGCCGTCCCGCACCTGGAGAGCATGAAGCAGGCGTCGGGGCTGCTGAAGCTGGGCGACGTCGTCATCGACCTCACGGCCGACTTCCGGTTGCCGGACGAGGAGGTCTTCCGGCGCTACTACAAGGTGCCGCACGAGGCACCGGAGCTGCTCGGCGAGTTCGTGGGCGGACTGCCCGAGCTGCACCGCAAGGAGCTGCGCGACGCCGACCGGATCAGCGTGCCCGGGTGCATGGCCACCGCCGCGATCCTCGCGCTCTGGCCGGTCGCCGACGTGGGCCTGCTGGAGCCGGACGTGTCCGTGGACGCGCGCACCGGATCCAGCGGCTCGGGCGCGTCGAGCGGCCCCGCCGACACCCACTCCGAACGCGCCAACGTCCTTCGGGTGTTCGCCCCCATCGGGCACCGCCACGAGGCCGAGATCGAGCAGGCGACCGGACTGCGGGTGACCATGGCGGCCACCGGCGTGGACGCGGTACGCGGCGTCCAGGTGCTGTGCCGGGGCCGGTTCGTCGGCGAGGTCGACGAGAAGCTGCTGCGGACGATCTACCGGGAGTACTACGGGGACGAGCCGTTCGTCCGCGTGGTGGCCCAGCGCCGCGGCGTCTACCGGCTGCCCGAACCCAAGATCCTGTCCGGTTCGAACTTCTGTGACGTCGGCTTCGCGCTGGACACCGCGGAGCGCCGCCTCGTGCTGATCGCCGCCCTGGACAACCTCGTCAAGGGCGGCGCGGGCAACGCGGTGCAGTGCATGAACGTACGGTTCGGCTGGCCCGAACGGCTGGGACTGGAGTTCCCCGGCCTGCATCCGAACTGAGCCGGCGCCCGAGTCGAAGGGGAATTCCAATGGCCGGGATCACGGTGATCAAGTGCGGCGGCCACGAGGCCGTCGATCCGGGAGCGGTCTGCGCCGATGCGGCGGAGCTGTACCGCCAGGGACGGGACGTCGTCCTGGGCCACGGCGGGTCCGCCGACATCGAGTCGCTGGCGGAGCGGCTGGGCGTCCAGCGGCGCCGGCTCGTCTCGCCCGACGGCGTCTCGGCCCGGTACACCGACGACGCGATGCTCGAGGTGGTCACGCTGGCGCTGGCCGGCCGGGTGAAGCCCCGGCTGGTCACCGCCCTCGCCGCCCACGGCGTTCCCGGCGTCGGGCTGACCGGGCTGGACGGCGGCCTCCTGCGGGCCCGCCGCAAGGCCGTGCACCGGGCCGTCGTCGACGGCCGGCGCGTCCTCGTCCGCGACGACCACAGCGGCCGTGTGAACGCCGTCCGCGCCGACCTGCTGACGGGACTGCTCGACGCCGGTCTCGTCCCGGTCGTGTCGCCACCGGCGCTCGCCGAGGACGGCACCCCGGTCAACACCGACGCCGACCGGGCGCTGGCCGCCGTCGCCGCCGCGCTCGGCGCGGAGACGCTGATCATGCTCACCGGCGCACCGGGCGTCCTCGCCGACGTCTCCGACGAGCGTTCCGTGGTGCCGGTCTACCGGGTCCCGGCCACCGGCGCGCCGTCGGACGTGTCCGGCGGGATGCGACTCAAGCTGGTCGCCGCCCGTGAGGCGCTGCTGGGCGGGGTAACGCGCGTGCTGATCGCCGACGGCCGCTGCGCGAACCCGGCGGCGCGAGCGCTGTCCGGAGAGGCGACCCGGATCGAACTGGACGAGGACAACACCGAGGAGATGACGGCGTGACCGACATGAGGACGGAGGAGTCCCCCCGTCAAGACGATCCGATCACGGAGGAGTACGCGGTCGACCTGCTGCGCCGGATGCTGGAGATCCCGTCACCGTCGTACGAGGAGGGAGCGCTGGCGGCGTTCCTCGTCGAGCGGATGCGCGGGCTCGGATTCTCCGCGTACGTCGACGAGGCCGGCAACGCCATCGGCGAGATCGTCCACGGCGACGGGCCGACGGTCATGCTGCTCGGGCACATGGACACCGTGCCCGGTGAGGTCCCCGTACGGATGGAGGGCGGCAGGCTGTACGGCCGCGGCTCGTCGGACGCCAAGGGCCCGCTGGCCGCGATGATCTGCGCGGCGGCCCGCGTCACGGACCTGCCCGGCCGGGTGGTCGTCGTCGGCGCCGTCGAGGAGGAGACCGCGCTGTCCCGTGGGGCGATGAAGATCCGCGAGTCGCTCCCGGCCCCTGACACTCTGATCATCGGCGAGCCGAGCGGCTGGTCGACCGTCGTGCTCGGTTACAAGGGCAAGCTCGACCTGCGGTACGAGGTGGAGTGCGAGCCGATGCACCCGACACGGCCGGTGCCCAAGGCCGCCGAGCTGGCCGGCCGCTGCTGGGTGGCCCTCCTGGACCTGCTCGGTCCCGACGTCGGCCACGACTCGTTCGACCGGCCCGCCGCCGACCTGATCTCCTTCTCCGGCGACCTGCTCCGCGCGGACGCCGAGTTCAGCATCCGCACGCCGCCGGGCTTCGACGCCGAGGAGTTCGTCGAGCGGCTCCGGGCACGGACGCCGCACGGGCGGCTGACCGTCATCAACTCGGTGGCCGCGCACCGCGTCGGCCGTACGGACCCGGTGGTGCGGGCGCTGAGCGCCGGCATCCGCGCCCACGGCGTACGCCCCGGGGCCAAGCTCAAGACCGCGACCGCGGACCTCAACATCCTCGCCGAGAAGTGGCACGTGCCGATGGCCACGTACGGACCGGGCGACAGCGAGCTCGACCACTCCGCCCACGAGTCGACCGAGGTCGCCGACTACCTCCGCGCCATCTCCGTCCTGACCACCGCGCTGTACCGGCTCACCGACGTCCCGGCCGGTGACCGGGAGCCCGCGCGCCCCCTCCCACGGCGCCGCCCCGCCGATGACGCAGCCGACGATGCGACCGGAACGGACGGCGCGACCGGCCGGACCGACGACGAGACCGGCGCGGACGGCCCGCAGGGGCTGGCGGAGCTCGAAGACCGCGCCGCCCGGATCCGCGAACGGATCATCGAGATGTGCACCGGGCGCAGCGGCGGCCACCTGGGCGGGTCGATGTCCCTCGTCGAGATCCTGGTGACCCTGTACTCGCGGGTGCTCCGGATCGACCCGGACGACCCGGAGGCGCCCGACCGCGACGTCATGATCCTCAGCAAGGGGCACGGGGCGATCGGCCTGTACGCGACGCTCGGCGAGTACGGCTTCTTCCCCGCCGAGCGGCTCGCGGACTACGGAAAGGCCGGGTCGCCGTTCATGGCCCACCCGAACACCCGCCTGCCCGGTGTCGAGGTGCCGTCCGGCGCGCTCGGGCACGGGCTGCCCCTCGCCATCGGGTTCACCCTCGCCGCCAAGCTCGACGGCGCCGACCGCCGGACCGTCGTGCTGATGGGCGACGGCGAACTCCAGGAGGGCTCGGTCTGGGAGGGCGCGATGGCCGCGAGCAGCCTCGGCCTGGACCGGCTCACCGCCGTGATCGACCGCAACCGGCTGCAGATCACCGGCGGTACCGAGGACGTCGTCGGACTCGAACCGCTCGCCGACCGCTGGCGGAGCTTCGGCTGGACGGCGCGGGAGGTGGACGGCCACGACCTGGGCGCGCTGCTCGACGCGCTGACGGCGCCGCCCGAGCCCGGCCGTCCGACCGTGGTCATCGCCCGGACCGTCAAGGGCCGCGGCCTGCCCTACATCGAGGGCGACGTGCGCAGCCACTTCGTGAAGTTCAGCGACCGCCAGCAACGGCGCGCCCTGACGACCCTGCAGAAGGCCACCCGGAAGGAGGAGGCGTGAGCGAGCGCAGCGAGCGAATCATGAGCACAGTGCCTCTGGTCACTCCCCCGACGAAGGAGGGCGCCCGATGAGTGACGAGACGCCTCCGGACCGGAACGTCTTCCGCGACACGCTCGTGCCGCTGATGGCCGAGGACCAGCGGCTGGTCTGCCTGGACAGCGATACGGGACTGTACAACGGCACGGACTTCGGCCCGGCCGCCGACCGGTACATCAACCTGGGCATCGCCGAGCAGGACCTCATGGGCGTCGCCGCGGGCCTGGCCAAGAGCGGCCGGATCCCGGTGGTCAACACGATGGCGACGTTCGCGAGCACCCGGGCGCTGGAGTTCGTGAAGATCGACATCGCGTACAACGCGGTGCCGGTGCGGATCGCGGCGACGCACAGCGGACTGTCCGCGGCGAGCCTCGGCCCCACCCATCACAGCCTGGAGGACCTGGCGGTGATGCGGGTGCTGCCGAACATGACGGTGCTCGTCTCGACCGGTGGGGAGAGCACCGCGCAGCTCTTCCGGCAGAGCGTCGACCTGCCCGGCCCCGTCTACCTGCGGCTGGGCCGCGGGGCCACGCCGCAGCTGCCCGAGGACGCGCCGCCGGTCCGGATCGGTGAGGCGCAGGTCCTGCGGCACGGCGAGGACGTGACGCTCGTCGCGTGCGGCCCGTACCCGGTGCACGCGGCGCTCCTGGCCGCCGAGCGGCTCGCCGAGCGCGACCTGTCGGCGAGCGTCCTGAACATGCACACGATCAAACCGCTCGACGTGGCCACGCTCGTGGAGCACGCGCGCGAAAGCCGGCTGGTGATCTCCGTCGAGGAGCACTGGGAGCACGGCGGCCTGGGCGCCGCCGTCAGCGAGGCGCTGGCCGGCCGGCTGCCCGTGCTGGTCCGCCGCGTCGGGGTGTCCGACGAGTTCGTCTCCATGGCCGGCGACCACCCCTACCTCCTGGAACGGAGCGGCATCACGCCGGACGCGGTGGTGGACGCGGTTCTCGAGGCGCTGGGCGACATCGACTGAGGGGCGATACCGGGATGACGGTGACGGAGAGGGAAGACCGACACGAGGACGTGCGGCGGGCGCTCCTGGACCTCCGGTGGCGCCGCAGCCGCGCGGCGCAGCACGCCGCCGCGCCCATCACCCCGGTGGACCGGGGCGGCCGGCACCCGCTCACATTCGAGCAGGAACGCCTGTGGTTCGACGCGATGGCCGGGCTGCCGCCGGAGGCCGCGGTCGAGGTGGTGGCCGTGCGCCTGCACGGCCTGCCGGACGCGGTGACGATCCGGCGTTCGCTGGCGGCCGCGATCGCCCGGCACGAGCCGCTGCGGACACGCTTCGGCAGCGCGCACGGCGTTCCCCACCAGATCGTCGATCCCCCACCGGACGACCTGCCCTCGGACGCGGTCCCGGTCGTGGACCTGCGCGGGGCCGACGGGCCGGACCGCGACCGGCGGTGCGCCGAGGTGCTGCGCGCGGCCGTCGAGCACCCCTTCGACCTCGCCGCGGGCCCGCTCCTGCGGTTCCGTCTCCTCCTGACCGGAGCGGACGAGAGCGTGCTCGTCGTGGCCGCCCACCGGATCGTCGCGGACGCCTTCTCGCTCCGCGACGTCGTACGGGAGGTGTGCGGCCGGGTCCCCTGGAAGGGCGGTGGTCCGGCGGCGCAGTCCGTGGACTTCGCCGCGTGGCAGCGGGCGTACCGCGGCGGGGAGCACCTCGAACGCGAGCTGGACCACTGGACCGAGCGCCTCGCCGACCTGCCCGTCCTCGACCTGCCGACCGACGCCCCGCGACCGGCCCGGCGGTCGTGGGCCGGGGCCGTGCACGAGTCCGCGCTGCCGCCCGAGCTGTACGCGAAGGTCCGCGGCCTCGCCGACCCGCGCGGCGTGCTGCTCGCCGGGCTCCTCCTGGTCCTGGCCCGATACACCGGCCAGGACGACTTCGCCGCCGCCGTCGTCGTGGACGGCCGGACCCACGAGGCGCTGCGCGGAGCGGCCGGCCCGTACGCGCGGACGCTCGTCGTGCGCGCCGACCTGTCCGGCGACCCGGCCTTCGGCGAGCTCGTACGGCGCGCCGAGGAGTCGCTCACCGACGCCCTGGACCACCGCGACATGCCGTACGGGATGCTGGCCGACGCGCTCGGCGCCGACCCGGCGCAGGTCGCGTTCTCCCTGGTCGAAGGGGTGCACGAGCGGTTCGGCGAGCTGGCCGTCGAGGAGATGCCCATCGCCTGCGGCGGCGGCCGGTTCGACCTGACGCTCCAGGTGGTCGAGACCCCGGACGGCGGGGCGCGGCTCCGGCTCGCGTACGCGACGGAGCTGTTCGAGGCCGACCGGATCGAGCGGCTCGCCGGCCACCTGCGCACGGCCCTGGACGCGGCCACGGACGACCCCGACCGGCCCGTCGGCCGCGTGCCGATCCTCGGCGATGACGAACGCCGGCGGATGCTGTGGGAGTGGAACCCGCAGCCCCGGCCGCACCCGACCGACGGACGGCTGCTGCACGAGGTGGTCGCGGAGCGGGCGGCCGAACGGCCCGACGCGCCCGCGGTCCGCTTCGAGGGGCGGACGGTGTCCTACGCGGAGCTGACGGAAGGCTCCGACCGGCTGGCCCGCCTGCTGGCCGAGGAGCACGGCGTCGGCACCGGGCGGCTCGTCGCGCTGCTGCTGGACCGCGGCCCCGACGCGCCGGTCGCGCAGCTCGCGGTCGTCAAGGCCGGCGGCGCCTGGCTGCCGCTCGACCCGGGATACCCGCCGAAGCGGATCGCGTTCCAGCTCGAGGACTCCCGCGCCGACCTGGTGATCACGACGAGCGCCCTGGCCGACCGGCTGCCGGACGGCGTCGACCTCCTACTCCTGGACGACGACGACCTGCGGGACGCGCTCGCGAGCCGGGAAGCGGGCCCGCCGCCCTGCCCGGCCGGCGCCGACGACCTGGCGTACGTCATCTACACCTCCGGCTCGACCGGCACGCCGAAGGGCGTCATGATCAGCCACCGCGCGGTGGTGAACTTCGTGGCCAACTGCCGGGACCTGTTCGGCATCACCCCTGACGACCGGATCCTGCAGTTCGCGAACCTGGCGTTCGACGTCAGCGTCTTCGACATCTACGCCGCCCTCGGACACGGCGCCGTGGTGGTCGCGGCGCCGCGCGAGGAGCTCCTCGACCCCGACCGGCTCACCGCGCTGATGCGCGAGGAGCGCGTCACGCTGTCCGACCTGCCGCCCGCAGTCCTCAAGCTGCTCGACCCCGAGGCGCTGCCCGACCTGCGGGCGCTGTTCGTGGGGCTGGAGCCGTTCCCCGGCGAGCTCGTCAACCGGTGGAACACCGAAGGGCGGCAGTTCCACAACGGGTACGGGCCGACCGAGGCGACCGTCGCGTGCATCGACTACCGGTGCCCGCACGAGCCGCTGCGCGCGATGCCCCCGATCGGCCGCGCGATGGGCAACCACCGCGCGTACGTCCTGGACCGGAACTTCGAGCCGGTGCCGGTGGGGGTCCCGGGCGAGCTGTTCATCGGCGGAACCGGGCTGGCCCGCGGCTACCTGAACCGCGCCGAGCTCACCGCCGAACGGTTCATCAAGGACCCGTTCGTGCCCGGCGAGCGGATGTACCGCACCGGTGACCTGGTGCGCTGGCGGTCCGACGGCAACCTGCAGTTCGTCGGCCGGGCCGACGACCAGATCAAGATCCGCGGCCTGCGGATCGAACCGGGCGAGGTCGAGCACGCGCTGACCTCCCGGCCGGAGGTGCGCGAGGCCGCGGTGGCGGCGCAGGACGGCCCCGGCGGGCAGCGCCTCGTCGCGTACGTCGTCGGGGACGGGTTCGACGTCGACGCGCTGCGCGACGGCCTGGCCGACGAGCTGCCCGCGCACATGGTGCCCGCCGAGCTGATCCCGCTCGACGAGATCCCGCGCAACGCCAGCGGCAAGCTCGACAAGTCCCGGCTCCCCGCCGCGGGCGAGGGGGGATCGGCCGGCCCGGCTCGGGACAACGCCGCCGACCGGCCGCCGACCGCGACGGAACGCACGCTCATCGAGCTGATCCGCGACGTCCTCGAGCTCGGCGACGACCCGGTCGGCCCCGGCGACAACTACTTCTCCGTGGGCGGCAACTCGCTCAACCTCATCCGCCTCCTCAACCGGATCGAGGAGCAGACCGGCGTACGGCTGGAGAACCGCGACGTGCTGCTCGCCCAGGACATCCGGAAGATGGCGTCGCTGGTCGACGAGCGCGGCGGAGGCGGCGAGGGCGGCGCCACGGAGGGCGACTCCGGCTCCGGCTCCGGGCCGGCGACGCCCGACTGGCTCGTGCCGATCCGCACCGAGGGCGACCGCACCCCGTTCTTCTGCATGCACCCCTCCGGCGGGTCGGCCGTCCCGTACCTCCGGCTCGCCGGGCTGCTCGACGAGCGGCAGCCGTTCTACGGCATCGAGGCCGTCGGCCTGCACGGCGAGGCCGACCCGCCCGACGTGCCGGCGATGGCCGCCCGCTACCTGGAGGCCGTGCGCCAGGTTCAGCCGCACGGCCCGTACCTGCTGGGCGGCTGGTCCATCGGCGGGACGCTGGCCTTCGAGATGGCCCGGCAACTTCAGGCCGACGGCGAGACCGTACGCCTGGTGGTGCTGATGGACTCGGCGGTGCCTCCGCAGCTGAAGGAGCCGCCCACGCACACGGAGATGCTGGAGTCCTTCGCGCACGACCTGTCCGGCCTGCAGGGCAAGGAGCCGCCGCGGGTCGACTGGGAGCGGATCGTCGAGCTGCCCCCCGAGGAGCAGACCGCCGAGGTGGTCGACGCGCTGGAGCACAGCGGCCGCATCCCCGCCGACATCCGCGACGAGCTCGGCCGGCGGATCCAGGTGTTCATGGCCAACGCGGCCACGGCCCTCACCTACCGGCCCGGCCACTACGACGGCTCTCTCGTCTCGCTCGGCGCGAAGGAGGGCCAGTACGACGGAGGGTGGGAGCCCCTGGTCTCGGGCGACATCGTGGAGCGCACCGTGCCGGGCACCCACTACACGATGCTCCAACAGCCGAACGTGGACACGCTCGCGGCCGAACTGGGCCGAATCCTGGACGAGGCTGCCGCCGGTCGCGAGACCGGCGACGAATGAGGTGATGTCGGTGGAGTACGGGCTCAGTCCCGACGAGGAGTCCTTCCGGCGGGAGGTCTGCGACTTCCTGTCCCAGGACGCGGTACGCAAGGTCGTCGACGAGGTCCGGCACCGGCCGGCCCGCGACGAGCCGGGGCTGCTCGAGGTGTACCGGTGGCTCGGCGAGCGACGCTGGCTCGCCGTGAACTGGCCCGAGGAGTACGGCGGGCTCGGCCGCGGGATCGTCGAGAAGTCGATCCTCACCGAGGAGCTGATCCGGCACGGCGTGCCCGACCTGGTGCACATCGTCAGTGTCGACATCGTCGGCCTGATCATCCAGATGGTCGGCACCGAGGAGCAGAAGAACCGCCTCCTGCCCCCGCTCGCCCGCGGCGAGCAGGCGGCGAGCGTGCTCTACAGCGAGCCCGGCGTCGGCTCCGACCTGAGCGCGCTGCGAGCCCGTGCCGTCCCCGACGGCGACGGCTGGCGGCTGTACGGACGCAAGATCTACAGCCTGAAGTCGCAGTTCGCCGACTTCGCGCTCTGCGCCGCCCGTACGACCGAGTCCGAGGTGGCCGCGCACGGCATCACGCTCTTCGTCGTCCCGCTGCGCACGCCGGGCGTCACCGTCCGCACGATCCCGAGCATCTCCGACGACGCCTTCAGCGACGTCAGCCTGGAGGGCATCCGGCTCACCCGGGACGACGTCCTCGGCGAGGTCGACGAGGGCTACCAGGTGATCAACCAGGTGATCCCGGTCGAGCGGACCGGCCTGGAGTTCCAGGCCAAGGCCCGCCGGCTGCTCGACCTGATCGTGCGCCGCCTCGACGAGATCGGCGAGCTGGGCGACCCGTGCGCCGCCGAACGCCTCGTCGACCTGCACGCGCAGGCCCGCGCCGCGGAGCTGTTCTCCTGGCGCGTCATCACCGAGCTGCGCGAGGGCCGTCTCGACAACGTCGGGACCGCGATGGCCAAGTGGTACGCCACCGAGCTGTTCAAACGGATCACCCACACCGGGATCGACCTGCTGGGACTCGACGCGGTCCTGTCCGCCCGGGACGACCGGGCGCTGTACGACGGCGTCCTGGAGCACGGCCACCGCGAGGCGACCGGCTTCACGCTCTCCGCCGGCACCTCGGAGATCATGCAGTACCTGATCGCCTCCGTCGGCCTGCAGCTGCTGACCTGACGCCCCACCGAGACGAGGAGGACCACCGTGCGGTTCGCACCGAGCGACCGGCAGCGCGAGATCCGGCAGCGCTTCGAGCGCCTGTTCACCGACGAACTGGCCCCCGCCATCCGCCGGACGGGCGGCCGGCAGGTCGGCGGCCCGCTGACCGAGCAGGACGCACGGGCCCGCCGGCTGATGTGGGAGGCGATGGTCGACCTCGGCGCGGTACGCCTGGGCCTGCCCGCCGCCCACGGCGGCGAGGAGGCCGGGCTCTCGGGCGCCGTCGTCCTGGCCGAACTGGCGGGCGCC
This sequence comes from Actinoallomurus sp. NPDC052308, assembly GCF_040679195.1. Classification (NCBI taxonomy): domain Bacteria; kingdom Bacillati; phylum Actinomycetota; class Actinomycetes; order Streptosporangiales; family Thermomonosporaceae; genus Actinoallomurus; species Actinoallomurus sp. NPDC052308. The sequence continues at coordinate 229,695 of NZ_JBFAUM010000002.1, forward strand.
GCGCTGTACCAGAGCCCGCTCCTCGACACGCTGTTCGCCGCCGACCTGCTGCGCGGCGCCGGCCCCGCCGGCGCCCGCGGCCTGGACCGCATCGCCGAGGGCGCGACGGTCGCGGTCGCGGCCCGGGACCGGGGCGACCGCACCCTCACCGAGCCCGCCCCGATGCCCGCCGACGGCACCGTCGCGGTGACCCGGCGGTACGTGCCCTTCGCCGCCGACGTCGACCTCCTGCTCCTCGCCGGCACGACGCCGAGCGGGCTGCGGTGCGGCCTCATCCCCCGCGACGACGCCGCCGTCACGGCCACCCGACACGAGGACATCGCCGAGGGCGACCTGTACACCGTGGACTTCGACCCCGTCGTCGGGGCGACCGGAGACTGGATCGGCACGCCGGGCGCGCTCGAGGACGCCTGGGCCGCGGCGGTGTCCGCCGCCCGGATCCGGCACGCCGCCTACCTGGTCGGACTGGCCCAGGGCGCGCTCGACCTCACGGTCTCCTACGCGCGCGAACGCCGTCAGTTCGGGCAGCCGATCGGCCGCTTCCAGTCCCTGGCCTTCCGGCTCGCCACGGCGGCCACCGACGTCGAGGCCGCCCGGCTGCTCACCCACCACGCGGCCTGGCTCGCCGACAGCGGCGGCGACGCCACGATGAGCGGTCTGGAGGCCGTCGCCACCGCCGGTGACACGGCGCGCCGCGCGGCCGCCGAGGCGGTGCAGATCCACGGCGCGGTCGGCATGACCGACGACTGCGACGCCCAGCTCTTCTACCGCCGTGCCGCCATCGACGCCGCCTTCCTCGGCAGCCCCGCCCGCCACCGCCGCGAAGCCGCCCGCTTCCTCCGAGAGCAGCCATCAGCCCCCGCCATATGCCTCCACCGCGCCACGGCCTGACGTCCGCCGCGGAGGGCCCTTCGCACCGTTCCCATGAGCTTCGGTGGTCCGGGGCTCGAGCGGCGGTCATACGACCGGCGGCGGTAGCGTGACGCGTCCGAGCACCGGCGCGTTCGTGGAGCCTCCTTGGCATTCCTGATCATCATCATCCTGATGTTGCTGCTCGCCGTCGGTATTCAGGTGGTCCGCGGAGCGGCTCAGCGCGGCAAGACCAAGGAACTGGCGGCCTGGGCCGCCTCCAACGGATGGTCGTTCGAAGAGGGAGACGTCCGGGCCGAGTGGCGGGATCGCGTCCCCGGCCTGCCGGGGTTCGCGGTCCGGCGGATGGTGTCCGGGACCGTCGACGGCTTCCCGGTGACGATCGCGGATGCCATGTACGTGACATCGCGCGCAGGCGAGGGCCGGCGCGTCATCCACGATCTGGTCATCCTCTGCGTGCGCCTACCCGGCCCGGGGCCCGAGACCCGAGTCGAGGCGCGCGGGGCGGTCTCGAACGCGCTGCGCACGGTCGGCCTGAAGCATCAGGCGTCCATCGAGACCGGCGATGCCGACTTCGACCGGCGCTTCGCGGTCGTCACCGACGACCCGGAATGGGCCGCCCGGCTCTTCTCGCCCGAGCTCATCGAAGCGATCAGCGCGGACGACGTCCGCTCGTGGACGCTGCACGGTGACGAGTTGCTGATGGTCAAGAAGGAGCCGTTCGTCGTCTACGAGGTCGACAGGCACGCCACCGACATCGTCCGGATGGCGAAACTGATCCTGGAGTAGAAGCACACAGAACACTGCCGCCGTTGGTGACGCGGCACATCCAGCAATCCGGACGTTCGACGGGTCACACCGACGGCAAAGTGGGAACAGCGACGGTCAGGCCGCTCCCGAACCGGAAAGCGCGGCGGCCTGACGCTTGTCGCAGTCGCGCCTACGCTCCGTTGCATGACGGAATACGTACAGGTGTCGACGGCGGCAGACCGTCGTGATATGGCGATCAGCCTGCTGAACTCGGCGGTCAAGGCGAAACTGGCCGCGTCCGGGCAGGTGTCCGGTCCGGTGGCCACCGCATTCTGGCATCTCGGCGAATTCGGGACCGGCGAGGAGTGGCAGGTCACCCTCAAGACGACCAAAGACCGCTATCCGGACCTGGAAGCGCATCTCATCGCCGCGCATCCGTGGGACAACCCGGAAGTCTCCTTCACTCCCCTGGGCGGCTCGGAGACCTACCTGGAGTGGGTGACTCGGGCGACGTCCTCAGAACGCCTCTGACCACGCGAGGCGTCGGTGCATACAGGGATCTCAGCGTAGGGCGTCGAGCAATACCGTGACGGCCGGATCAGTCGGCCATTTCTCGGACATTCGACTGTGAATACCGCGGAGCCTCCTCAACAGCGACTCAGAGGAAGTCGCGTGAGCGATCCTTGCCGCTTCGAGCACAGCCGCACCTGCGGCCTCGGCCTCCGACGCCTGGAAGTGCGCCACTGCCTGGTGAGCGATGTACTCACCGGCCCACTCCGCGCCGCGCATTGCGGTGGGCAACTCGGCCAGGCCTTCCATCAAATACTCAACGGCCTCAGCGTTCCGCTTCGGATCGTTCCGGCCCAGGTAGACGTTCGTAACTCCCGCCTCGAGGGCGAAGAAGCCGGGCTCCAGGTAGTAGTACTCCCACGGCTTAGCACTCGCGGGTTCGGCGTTGGCCACGGCCGTCTGTGCCTCGCCCAGCAGCCGTTCCGCCTCGCGTGATTCACCAGCGAGGGCGTGGCCGCGTGCTTCGAGAAAGAGGTCATAGGCGTGACCTGGACCGATGCGGTTGCGCTGTGCCGCTCGCGCCATTCCGACCATCGGGCCGATCTGTCCGATGCGTTCGGCGAGGTACGCCTTCCATGACAGCGCCGTCCCGACCATGGCGGCGTCGCCGATCTCCTCGGCGTGCTCAGCCGCGCGGTCGAGCGACATGCGGGCCGCCGACGCGTCCCCTACGGCGATGTTCAACCAGCCGGAGAACTGCGCCCACTGGGCCGCGACGTCGACCAGCTTCGGGCGCACCTGGCCGCGAGCCTCGGCGACGAGCTGCTGCACCACCGGAAGCTGCATCCGGACGACCCGCAGGACCGGTGCTGAACCGACGGCGTCCTCTAAACGGCGCTGCTCGGCCAGGATGGCGGCCAACGACTCCACGACATGCGAGTCGGGCCGTGTGATGCGTCTCGTGGCCTGCACAAGCCGGTCCTCGTCGTCGAAGGTGAACCGACCATTCAGCTCCAGCTCGACGCCGGAGACGCGCCACGGTGATGCCTGAGCGTTCCCATGCTCACCGAAGAGGTCGTCTTCCGCCATGTCATATACGGCCGCGTACAGCATCCGGTAGCGCGGCCCGGGTGGATGCTCGCCCGCCTCGTGACCGCGAATGGTCCGGCAAAGGTCCTTGAGCTTAGGGAGGCGTTGCCGGTCGCGTTCGGTCGCGTGATCGCGGAACGCTTCGGCGACAGCCTGAACGGTCATCCGCCGCTTCTTGCGCTCAGCACGCAGGCGAGCGGCGACGCGGGCGTTATCGACTGACATTGCGTGCACCTCGGCCAAAGTGGGGGTCACGGATGCTGTCTGTCATCCGCCGGACGGCACAACTCTCTGTAGGCCTCCTGGAGCTCGACGGCCTCCGGGACGCCGGCGGTCTGCACCGCGCTGATGACCTCTGCGGCGCGCCAGTAGTTCGAGGGCACGAGTACGCCGCTCGTGACGGCCGTCAACGTCTCCTGGGCGGCTTCGTCCGGCCGAGCGGCTGCGACCAGGGCGAGCGACAGGTCCAGGCGGGCAGATGCCACACGACGTGCCCGCACCCGGCCGTCCGCAGGGGCCTCCATCCTGGCGAGTACCTGCCGGGCATACGGTTCAGCGGCCGGATCACCGAGCCACGCCAGCGTCGTCGCGGTGTAGGCGTCGGCCTTCGCCGGGTCGTACTGATAGTGATGCTCCGGCCGGTCGGGCGCCGGCAGGTTGGCGGTCAGTGCGGCAACCCTGTCGATCTGTGCATGTGTCTCACGGGCCGCCCCCAGCCGGGCCCAGGCACGCCCCTCCTGTGCGGACGCTTGGATGTAGGCCGAACTTCCGACAGGCGCGACGGTCTGGGCGCCCTGGGCCAAGATCACCGCCTCCCGGTAATCGCCATCCGTAAGCGCCTGCCATGCCTGGGTCTCCAGGCACCAGGCCGCCATCTCTGCGTGACCGGTGTCCTCGGCGAGACCAGCGGCCGTGCGCAGCCGGGCCTGGGCGGCCGAACGCTGGTGCAGGTCGATATGGCATGTCGCGCCGAGCAGGGACAGCCAGCCGCCGACGACCAGAAGTCCTCGATGCTCGGTCAGGGTCGTGCGGGCGCCGAGCAATCGCGCGACATAGACCAGGTGCCGGCGTATCCGCTCAAGCAGCTCGGCCGGTGGCGTCCGCGGGTAGGCGACGGCCAGGTCATCAACGGCTTTCCGAAGCCGCCGGAGCGTCTCGGCGCCGACGTCGGTCGCCGCGGCTCTGCGCGCGAGCTCCAGCGCCTCGATCTCGTCGTCAGGTGCCCCGTCTCCGAGCGACTTCAGCCGCCCGGGGCCGGCCGGTTCTGCCCTCTTCGCCGGCTGCCTCGTACCGAACAATTCCTCTACGGGGAGGTCGAACACCGCGGCATACAGCATCTGGTATCGCGGGCCGGGTGGGTGCTCGCCGGACTCGTGGCCACGGATCGTCCGCCGTAGATCCTCCAGCTTGGGCATGCTCCGGCGGTCGCGCTCGCTGGCGACATCGCGGAGTGCTTCGGCGAGCGCGGCGACGCTCATACAACGCCTGAGGCGTTCGGAGCGCAGGCGCGCGCCAATGCGTCTCGACTCGGCTGACATGTTGCGTGCACCTCGGCCGGGGAGTTTCGCGGATACGAGCTCTCGTGTCCGTGTACGTCCCCCAGTATCACGGTGACGACGCCTGGCCCGCAGGTCTTCACTTTAAGTGACTGACCAACCACGGATTCCAGGAGGTCGGGTGCAAGCCCACACCACGCCCACCCCATCGATCGACGTCATCGAGGCAGCGGCTCTACGGCTCGCACCTCTTCTCATACGGCAGGGCCTGAACGTCACCGTCGACCGAGACGGAATCGTCGAGGTACGCAATTCTCGGAACGCTCGGATGAGCCAGCCGCTCGTGCTCCGCGTGCACCAAGGCGGCCTGTGGTGGCACTGGCAGTGGTCCGGGGCGACCCGCGACGCGCCACCCGAGTACGAGCCGATGGTGCCCGCGGAACACGCCGATGAGGCGGCCCGCCGCATCGTCAACGTGCTCCGCACCGACGGGACGGCCGGAGCCGAGCGGTGATCCGGCGAATGCTCACGGTCGTCGGAATTCTGGTCCGCGAGCCCGACCGACCTGCGGCACCACGGACTCATCGAGCTGGGCGGCGGGACCTATCTCCCGCCGAGCTCGCCGCGATCCAGTCCGCCGTACCGAACTGGCTGGTCATGTGGTGCTGGTACCGGCGCGAGTACGCCGCTCTCGCCAAGTTCGGCGCGGAGCCCACCATCATCTACGACCGCGACCCACGACAGCTTCTGCGGCACTGCCAGGAGGCCGAGCTCGCCGCCGCGCACGGCGTACCCGTGATTCCACGGACTCCCGGAGGCCCCAAGTCCGTCCAGACTCCGTACGGCCGTTCACCCCCCTGAGAACGGCCGTGCGGGCAGGAGGCCCCGGGGGCGGCTTGAGGGGGTCACTCCCGGGGCCTCCATCTCCTTCACGACGAGAACAGGGAGGAGGTGGGGTTCGTGAATGAACCGGTGTGGCGCAAGGCCACGCGTCGATGCGGCGGTTATACCGGCGAGGACGGTGAGGCCTGCGTCGAGATCGCCGTCATCGGCATGCGGTGAGTGATGGTGCGTCCCCCCGAGGCGAAGTCGGGGGGACGCACCCACGATCCTAAGGACTGCACAGTGCACTTCCACGCGTATCTCTATCGAGGGCCCGGCGAGGCGATCAAACCCTTCGACGACGCCCGGCGCGCCGGCACCGCAGAGTTCCAGACCGCGACCGTCCCGCCCGAGGCCACCAGCGCCTGGCTCGCCAAGCCCGATCGGATGGTCAAGGGCACCTGGGACGACCCCGACGATGCGGTGGCCTGGCTGGCGCAGCAGTACGCCGGCATCGCCGACCAGCGGATGCACCTCGACCAGCAGCTCCGGGCTCCTTCCCTGGAGACCATGGCCGAAAACGCCCTGGACGCCCTGCGCCGGGGCAACGACGTCGTCTGGGCCTGGTGGCTCAGGGGCGGCGGCTTCATCGACCTGGCCGTGGCCTGCTGCCCCAATCGCGACGGCGACGGACGCTGTCCGTTCGGGCGCACCGACCAGCGCCCGAACGACCTGCGCCGTTGAGGTGCCTCGGCCGTACAGCCCGTACGCCGGGGTCGGCCCCGGCGTACGCGGCGGTGGGTCAGGAGCTCTGGTGCGACTCGGTCTCGGATCGGTCGGTCTGGTCGTCGCCGGAGTCGCCGCGGCGGGCGGCGAGGGTGGCGAGGTAGAGGGCGACCAGGACGACCGCGCAGCCGCCGAGTTGCAGCAGCGTGGGGCGCTCGCCCAGGATGACGGCGCCGAGGAGCACCGAGCCGACCGGCTGGAGCAGCAGAAGCGCCGCGCCGACCGAGGCGGACATGCGGGGCAGTGCGCTGGCGATCAGCAGATAGCTCGCCACCTGTCCGGCCAGGGCGATGGCGGCCAGCCAGCCGAACGCCGGCCAGCCCGGCAGCAGGTTCAGGCCGTGCCAGAACGGGCCGACTAGGAGCGCCACGACACCGGAGGCGGCCGCCGACTCGGTGACGGGCACGACGATGTGGTCGGCGTCGCTCGCCTGGCGCAGGAGGAAGAGGAAACCCGCGTAGCAGAGCGCCGCGGCCGCGGCGAAGATCGCGCCCTGCGTCGGGTTCTTCCCGGAGCCGCCGCCGACGACGCCCCCGGCGAGCGCCACCCCGGCGAGCATGACCGGCACCACCGCGGCGAACGCGGCGGTCGGCCGCTCCCGGAGGAAGATCCAGCCGAGGAGGGGAACCAGGATGACCTGGGCGTTCACGATGACGGTCGCGATGCCGGCGCCGCTGTCGGCGATCGCCTGGTTCCAGAGCAGGATGTCGCCCGCCAGGAGCACGCCGGCGGTGTAGGCCATCCACCGGGAGTTCGGCCGCCGCGCCGCGGCGGTCCGCGCCTCGGAGAGCGCCATCGGGATCAGGAACGGCATCGAGAGCAGGCTGCGGAATAAGGTGACCGTTCCGGTCGAGACGTGCGCGAGAGGCACGAAGACCGAGGACAGGGCGACGCAGACGGCGCCCGCCAGCATGATCGGTACGGGCATCCGTGTGGCGGCCCGGTTGAGGAGGTCGACGACCGATCCGGACCGGGACCGCGCCGTGTCGGCGCGCTCCCGCGTCGCGACGTCATCGCGCCGGTCGAGCATCTCGCGGCCCTTCCGTGGTTGGGTTCGTCTGAGCACGCGCTTGCCTTACCCACGTCCTGACAGGACTACCCGGGCGAAGTCACTGCCGGATGACCGCCTCGATGAAGTGCGGCCCCGACTCGGACAGGGCGGCTTTCAACGCCCCCGCGAGCTCCTCGGCGGTGGTGACGCGGATGGACGGGACGCCCAGCCCCTCCGCGAGCGCGCTCCAGCCGACCTCCGGCCGGTCCAGGCTCAGCAGCGACCGGGAGGCGTTGCCGAACGGCCGGTCCGCGTTCTTCATCTCCATCTTGACGATCTCGTAGCTCTGGTTGTTGCACAGCACGGTCGTGACGTCGAGGTCCTCGCGGGCCTGGGTCCACAGCGCCTGGATGGTGTACAGGGCGCTGCCGTCGGCCTGGAGCGTGATCACGGGACGGTCCGGGCAGGCGATGGCCGCGCCGGTGGCGAGCGGCAGCCCGTGTCCGATCGCGCCGCCGACCTGGGCCACCATGCAGGTGTGCTCGGGGGCGGGGATCGCGGCCTGGTGGTAGTCGAATCCGGCCGTGAGCGACTCGTCCACCACGATCGCACCCTCGGGCTGCCCGGCGGCCACCGTGACCGACAGCGTCTCGGGCGTGAGGACCCCGGAGGGGACGGTGAGCTGCCGGTCCCGCACGGTGCCGCGTGCGGGCGGCGGCCCTTCCCGGCCGGCGACCCGCTCGGCGAGGCGCTCCAGGGCGTTCACGGCGTCGTCGGACGAGTCCTGCGGGGCTCCGGCCAGCGACTGGACGGCGGCGTCGGCGGGGACGAGGCTGCTGGACAGGCCGGGGTAGCCGAAGGAGCTGACGGGCTCGCGCGCGCCGACGAGGATGACCGTCTCCACCCCGTCGAGGGTCGCCGCGGCGTCGGCGTACACGTGCGGAAGGCGCATCGGCGCGGGCAGGCCGCCACCGCGTTCGACGCGCGCGGGGAAGGTCTCGTGCACCAGCCGGCAGCCGGTGGCGCGCGCGATCGCGTCCGCCGCCAGCAGGCCCGGCCGGGACAGCGCCCGACCGCCGAGGAACAGGACGACCGGACCGGCGCCGCGCAGCGCGTCGGCCGCGGCCGCGACGCGTTCCTCGTCGACCGGAGTCGACCCGGAGGCGCCGGCCGCGGAGTCCGGGGCCAGGACCGGCCGGGTGGAGTCGCCGGCCTCGACCTGCTCGTCGGCGAGGTCGGCGGGCAGGATCAGGCAGACCGGGCCGCGCCGGGACCGTTCGACGGCTTCGGCGAGGTCGGCGGCCATTCCCGCCGCGGACGTCGAACGCCCGGTCCACGTCGAGAAGGCTGCGGCGACCGCCTCGAGGTCGGTGGTCAGCGGAGCGTCCGCGGCGAGATGCCAGGTGGCCTGGTCACCGACCAGGGCCACGATCGGGGTGCCCGCGCGCCGCGCGTTGTGCAGGCAGGCCAGCCCGTCGGCGAGGCCCGGGCCGAGGTGCACGAGCGTCAGGGCGGGCCGGCCCGTCATCCGCCCGTACCCGTCGGCGGCACCGACGCAGACGGCCTCGTGGAGGCCGAGCACCGGCCGGACGCCGCCGACCCGGTCGAGCGCGCTCACGAGTGGTAGTTCGGTGGTTCCCGGATTCGCGAAGCAGACGTCGACTTCGTGGGCCTCCGCCGTACGCAACAGGCTCTCAGCGCCGTTCATGACCGTTAATTCCTCGTGTGGGTCGGGAAAAGTGATGACTCCGATCAGACGTGCCCTGCCCGTTATTCTCACGACCCCGCCCGCCGCACCCAATCATTGTTTCAATGACGACGAGAGCGGCATGTAAGCGTGATGATTACCGAAAATTCAACACCTTAAAAACACCGGAACGGGGCATTATCGAGACCTATGAAGGCACTACTGCTGCTCCCCCTCGCGGGAACGCTGGTTCCGGTCGTGTACGACCGCCGGGGCCCGGAGTTCTTCGGGGTCCCGTTCTTCTACTGGTACCAGCTGGCCTGGGTTCCGGTCACCATCGCGCTCATCGTGATCGTCTATCGCGCGACGAGGGATGATCCGCAATGAAATGGACCGAGCTGACGATCCTCATCGTGGTGTTCGCCCTCGTCACGGGCATGGGATTCGCGGCGTCCCGGTGGCGGCGCGCGGAACACCTCGACCACCTGGACGAATGGGGACTCGGCGGCCGGAATTTCGGTTCCTGGCTCACGTGGTTCCTGATCGGCGGCGACTTCTACACCGCATACACTTTCGTCTCCGTTCCGGCCCTGGTGTTCGCGGCCGGTGCGACCGGTTTCTTCGCCGTGCCGTACTCCATCGTGGTCTATCCGATGGTGTTCCTGCTGCTGCCGCGGCTGTGGACCGTATCGCGGCGGCACGGGTACGTCACGGCGGCCGACTTCGTCCGCGCCCGATATGGCTCGGGCCTGCTCGCGCTCGCCATCGCGGTCACCGGCATCGTGGCCACGATGCCCTACATCGCGCTGCAACTGGTCGGCGTCGAGGCGGTGCTGAAGGCCACGGGCGTGCGCGGCGACTGGCCGATCGTCCTGGCGTTCGCCGTCCTGGCCGCGTACACGTACCAGTCCGGACTGCGGGCGCCCGCGCTCATCGCCTTCGTGAAGGACGCGCTGATCATCATCGTGGTGCTCGTCGCGGTGCTGTACATCCCGGCCAAGCTCGGCGGCTGGGGTCACATCTTCCACGCCGCCGACGCCAAGTTCGCGCACTCGAAGGGCACCGGCGACGGGACGCTGCTGCCGTCCGGCACCGCGCTCGGGTACTCGACGCTCGCGTTCGGCTCGGCGGCGGCCCTGTTCCTCTACCCCCACTCGGTCACGGGGGTGCTGGCGGCGAAGAACCGCGACGCCGTACGCCGGAACATGGCGGCGCTGCCCGCCTACTCCCTGATCCTCGGGCTGCTCGCGCTCCTGGGGTACATGGCGGTCGCGGCCGGCATCAAGCCCGCCACCTCGGGCGGCAAGCCGGACGCCAACACCGTCGTCCCGCTGCTGTTCGACTCGCTGCTGCCGCACTGGTTCGCGGGCATCGCCTTCGCGGCCATCGGGATCAGCGCCCTGGTCCCGGCGGCGATCATGTCGATCGCGGCGGCGAACCTGTTCACCCGGAACGTCTTCACCGAGTACGTCCGGCCGGACGCCTCCCCCGCCACCCAGGCCCGGGCGAGCAAGCTGGCGTCACTGGTGGTGAAGGTCGGCGCGGTGGCCGTCATCCTGCTCCTCAACCCGCAGTTCTCCATCGACCTGCAGCTCATCGGCGGTGTCATCGTCCTGCAGACACTGCCGGCGCTGGTGCTCGGCCTGTACGCCCGCCGGCTCCACCGATGGGCGCTGCTGGCCGGCTGGGCCGCCGGCATCGGCAGCGGCCTGTGGATGCTGTACGTCACGCCGGCCGTGAACGTGTCCACCGGACAGCAGATCCGCCCGCACTGGGGCAGCGCGCAGTACGCGCTGAGCCATCTGGGCCTGCACACCAAGCTGACGGTGTACGCGGGGGTCCTCGCCGTGGCGGTCAACCTGCTCGTCGCGCTGGCGCTGAGCCCGGTCCTGCGACGCCTCGGCGTCCCGCAGGGAGCCGACGGCACCGCCGAGCCGGCGCACTCCACGGACCGGGCCGACGGAACCGGGGCGGTCGACGGCGCGGACGGGCGGCCGTCTGTCGACGCCCCGGGCGCCCGCGACGAGATCGATCCGAAGGAGCCGGTGATCCGGCGGGCGGCGGAGGACGATGAGGCCGCCCCGGACGGCTCCGCCGCACCGACGGAACCGCGGCGGTCTCCCCGCCGAGGCCCCGGTCGATGATCTCCTCGCCGTCCCTGCTCGCCCGCCACACTCCTACAAGGGACGAACGTCCCAGGCCATGGGGCCTTGGTCCGTCCGCGCAGCGCGCCGGCGCCACCCCGGAAGCTTCTTGATCGTTCTTACCGAACCGACCGGCGCACGTAGGCGCCCGCTCTGGTCGCGCAGATGGCAGCGTGGGCGCTCTCATCGGCGACGGTCTCGTTCAGCGGGTCGCCGCTGACCAGGAAACGGTAGTACAGCGGGGCGGAGACCGCGCGGATGACTTCAGAGGCTTCGGTGCCCTCCGGTGCCTCGCCCCGCTCCACCGCCTGATCGACGCAGGGGGACCACTCGTCGATGCGGGTGGCATAGAAGCGGTGGAGTGCCTCGGCGGTGCGCTGGTCGGTGGTCGCGGCGGCGATCACGGCCTTGAACAACACGCCTTGGCGCTGGTCGGTGAGGGTGCGCACGACCAGCCGGGCGTTGGCGCGCAGGTCACCGTCCAGCGAGCCGGTCTCGGTGCGCGAGACGGACTGCTCGGCCATGTCCACGAGCAGGTCGGCGATCAGCCCCTGCGGGGTTCGCCAACGGCGGTAGACGGTCGTCTTGCCGACCTCGGCGCGGCGCGCGACCTCGGCCAGGTCGACGCCGTCGAAGCCGCACTCGATCAGCGCGTCCTCGGCGGCGCGCAGCACCGCGGTGCGCACCCGGGCGGTCCGCCCGCCGGGTCGGAGCATGCCGGGAGCGGCTTCCTCATCAGTCATAACGGGACTCCAGTTTCGTTTACGCGATTCCTCTGCTACCGTCATCATCATCTTAACGGAACTACAGAACCGTTAACTACTGGAGGACCCCCATGGCCGCACCCACCACGGCCCTTCCCACCGCACCCCCACTGCGGATGGCCGGCCGCGAACGACTCCTGCTGACCCTGCTGCTCGGCGCCCAGTTCATGGTCGCCGTGGACTTCTCGATCCTGAACGTCGCGCTGCCCGAAGTCGGCGCGGGGCTCGGCTTCTCGCTGGCGAACCTGCAGTGGATCGCCACCGCGTTCGCCCTGGCCGCCGCCGGATTCACCCTGCTGTTCGGCCGGGTGGCCGACCTGGTCGGGCGCAAGCGGCTCTTCATCGGCGGAATGGCCGTCCTCGGCGCGGCCTCCCTGCTCGGCGGCCTGTCCACCGGACCGGTGATGTTGCTGACCGCCCGCGTCCTGCAAGGCCTGGCCACCGCCGCCGTCACCCCGGCCGGACTCGCCCTGCTGACCGCCGCGTTCCGGGAGGGGCCACTGCGCGAACGCGCGCTCGGCCTCAACGGCGCACTGATGTCGGCCGGGTTCACCGCCGGAGCGATCCTGGGCGGCCTGCTGACCAGCCTGCTGTCCTGGCGCTGGGCCTTCCTGATCAACGTGCCGGTGGCCGCTCTGATCGTCGTGCTCGCCCCTCGCATGATCAACGATGACCGGTCCGGCGACCGCCCCCGCCTCGACATCCCCGGCGCCGCGACCGTCACCGCCGGACTGCTCCTGCTGGTGTTCGGCCTCACTCAGGCCGGCGAGCACGGCTGGACCACCCCCGCAACGCTCGTCGCGCTCGTCGCCGGCGCCGCGCTCATGGTCGCCTTCTGGTTCGTCGAAAGGCGTGCCGCCGAACCGCTCGTCCCCACCGCCCTGCTCGGCCGCCGCACGGTGATCTGGGGCAACCTCGCCGGGCTGATCGCGTTCGTCACCGAGACCTCGCTGGTCTTCCTGCTCACCCTCTACCTGCAGAAGGTCCTCGGCTACTCGCCGCTGGCCACCGGCCTGGCGTTCGGCGTCCTCGGCCTCGGCACCGTCCTGGGCGGCACCTTCGGCGGACGCGCCGTCGGCCGGTTCGGCGCCCGCGCCACCATCCTCGGCGGAGGTCTGGTGCAGGCCGTCGCCACCGTCGCCCTGGTCGCCCTCGGCACCGGCCCGAACTGGATCGCCCTGCTGCTCGCCGCCACCTTCGTCGGCGGTATCGGCAACATGCTGGTGATCGTCGCCTTCATGGTCACCGCGACCTCCGGCCTCGCGGACGCCGACCAGGGCCGCGCCACCGGCGTCGCCACCATGACCCAGCAGATCGGCATCACCCTCGGGACGCCGGTCATGAGCGCCGTCGCCACCGCCGCCATGGCCGGGAACACCGGGGCCGGTGCGGTGCTGGGCGGGGTTCGGGTCGCGATCGGCGTCAACGCCGCCCTGGTCGTCGCCGGTTCTCTGCTCGCCGCCGCCTTCCTCGGCCGCGCCCGGAAAAGCTCCTGACCCCCGTCCGCGGCCGGAACGGGAGCCGAACCACCTCCCGTTCCGGCCCGACCCGAAGGTCGTCCGCCATGAGCTTCACTCACGTTCCGCCCGTCGCGTGGCGACGGCTCGTCCTCCCTGGAGGCGTTCCCGCCCGGCTCTACCGGCCGGCCACCTCGGACCGCTGGCTGGTGTGGGCGCACGGCGGCAGCTGGCACGCCGGCTCGGTCGCCGACTGGCACGGCGCCGTCAGCGACCTGGCCCGCGCCGCCAACGCGACCGTCGTCAGCGTCGACTACCGGCTCGCCCCCGCCCACCGCCATCCGGTGCCGCCATCACCGACCTGCTCCGTACCGAGGAAGCCCATGCCGTCGGCGTCGCGCGTCGAGTCGACGGTGCGGACGACATCGCCGCCGACCTGACCGACCCGGCCGCCGCCCGACGCGTCATCGACACGGTTCTGAGCAGGCACGGCCGGCTGGACGGACTGGTCCAGACGGACTGGTCAACAACGCCGCGGCGCTCACCTCTCGCACCGGTTTCCTCGATGTCGGTGATGCCGACTGGCACGACACGTTCGAGCTGAACCTGCACGCCGCCGTCCGTATGACGCGCGCCGCGTTGCCCGCCCTGCTCGCCCAGGGGGACGGCAGCATCGTGCACATCTCCAGCGAGGCGGGCCGTTTCCCGGACGCGCCTCTGGTCGACTACGCGGCGGCCAAGACCGCCTTGTTGTCGGTGTCCAAAACGCTCGCCGGGGAGTTCGGCCCGCGCGGCATCCGGTCGAACGTGGTTCTTTCTCCGAGCCCGGCGGCTTCATCCCTGTCGGAGGACGTGGCGAGTGGCTGCGCCGAGCCCACCGGAAGGATCGAATCGGCTTCTGGGACGGCCTCAGACGCCCAGGCCGCGGCCGATGATCTCCTTCATGATCTCGGTCGTGCCGCCGAAGATCGTCTGGATGCGCGCGTCGAGGTACGCCTTGGCGATCGGGTACTCGCTCATGTACCCGTAGCCGCCGTGCAACTGCAGGCAGCGGTCGATGACCCGGTTGCACAGCTCGGTGTTCCACCACTTGAGCATCGAGGCCTCCTCCGCGCCCAGGCGGTCGGCGGCGTGCTCGACGATGCACCGGTCGGTGAAGGCACGGGCCACCGTCAGCTCGGTCTTCATCTCGGCCAGGGTGAAGCGGTTGTGCTGGAACCGCCCGATCGGCCGGCCGAACGCCTCCCGGGTCTTGCAGTACTCCAGGGTCTGCTCGAAGGCCCGCTCCGCGCCCGCCAGCGCGCCGACGCCGATCGACACGCGCTCCCTCGAGAGGTTCTGCATGAGGTAGATGAAGCCCTGGCCCTCCTCGCCGAGGAGGTTCGCCCGGGGCACCCGGACGTCCTCGAAGTACAGCTCGGCGGTGTCCTGGGCGTGCATGCCGATCTTGTCGAGGTTGCGGCCGCGCTCGAAGCCCTTCATGCCGCGCTCGACCACGATGAGGCTGATGCCCTGGTGCCCGGCGTCCGGATCGGTACGCGCGACGACGATGACCAGGTCGGACAGGACGCCGTTGGAGATGAAGGTCTTCTGCCCGTTCAGGACGTAGTCGTCGCCGTCCCGTACGGCGGTGGTGCGGATGCCCTGCAGGTCGGAACCGGCGGCCGGCTCGGTCATGGCGATCGCGGTGATGATCTCGCCGGAGCAGTAGCCGGGGAGCCACCGCTGTTTCTGCTCGTCGGTGGCCAGACGGCTGAGGTACGCGCCGTTGATGTCGTTGTGCACCGAGAAGCCGGGGCCGTGGATCCCGGCGCGGGCCAGCTCCTCGTTGAGGACGACGTAGTAGCGGTAGTCCGGATCGCCTCCGCCGCCGTACCGCTCGTCCATGTCGATGCCGAGCAGCCCCTGCCGCCCGGCGGCCAGCCACACGTCGCGGGAGACGACGCCGTCCTTCTCCCACTGCTCGTGGAACGGCTCGATCTCCTTGGCGATGAACGACCGCACCATCTCGCGGAAGGCCTCGTGCTCGTCGGTGAAGATCTCGCGCCGCACTTTCGGCCTCCTCGGCTCGAACCAATCGACGTCAGTAATTTATCACTTACGTCCGAGCCGACAGAATGTGATTCGGTCCACTGCCGCTCAGGACTGTCCGGCCTCGCCGCCCCGGTCGAGCCAGCTCTGGAGGCCGTCGAGGAGCCGCTCGACGGCGAAGGCGAAACCCTCGTCCTGCAGGCGGTCGGCGTCCAGATCCTGGTTCTCCCGCCACCAGCCGCCGTAGTCCGGGTAGCGGGAGGCGACGTCGTCGATGTACGGCCGCATGTCCTCGACCGCCTCGTTCGCGGTCTTACCCGGAGCGAGCGACCTCCGCCACGCCGCCTCCATCGTGGCGGAGCCGATGACGTGGGACATCAGCAGTGAACTGGCGTAGGCGACCGACATGCCCGAGAAGCCCGCGGCGATCAGCACTCCGACCATGCGATCGCTCATGCGCATCGCGTTGGGCCCCATGGCGGGGCGGACGCCGAACAGGCCGGCGACCCAGGGGTGCCGGAGGATCATCCCGCGCAGCCCGTGCGCCAGGGCGGCGGCCGCGGTCCGCCAGTCCGCGGCCCCGACCTCGGGGACCTCGATCTCCCCCATGACCTCATCGAGGACCAGTTCGAGCAACTCGTCCTTGGTCGCGACGTACCAGTAGGCCGAGGTCGCCCCGGCGGCCAGCCGACTGCCGAGACGGCGCATGCTGAGGCCGTCGAGGCCCTTCTCGTCGAGCAGTTCGATGGCCGTACGCACGATCTGCTCGCGGCTCAACGTCGGCTGCGCACCGCGCGAGCGCGGCGGCCGCGTCCAGACGGAGTTCGCCAGGGGGTCAGCGTTCGACGACATTCGTGGTCCTTCAACAGGGTCACTTGCAGCACCAGCCTATCGGCGCTCGCACAGTGTTCGAGTTTACTAGTACGCCGTTCGAGAGCAGTGGTACGGTGTGCGAGAAAAATCGAACACCGTACGAACGGACGCCCATGTCGACCTCTCATCCGCGCCGCTGGTGGATCCTCGGCGTGCTGTGCCTGAGCCTGCTGGTGCTGGTCATCGACAACTCGGTGCTCAATGTCGCCATCCCGTCGCTCATCCGCGACCTGCACGCGAGCAACTCCGACATCCAGTGGATCCTCGACGCCTACATCCTGGTCTTCGCCGGGCTGCTGCTGACCGCCGGCAGCCTGTCCGACCGCCACGGCCGGCGCCGCGGGCTGATCATCGGGCTGGTCCTGTTCGGCGGTGCTTCGCTGGCCGCGTCGTTCGCCAACAGCCCCGGCCAGTTGATCGCGACCCGCGCGGCGATGGGCGTGGGCGGCGCGTTCCTGATGCCCGGCACCCTGTCCATCCTGACGACGGTCTTCGACGACGCGGAGCGCAAGAAGGCCATCGCCATCTGGAGCTCGGTCCTCATGCTCGGCGCGGTGGGCGGCCCCACCTTCGGGGGCCTGCTGCTGCAGCACTTCTGGTGGGGCTCGGTGTTCCTGCTCAACGTGCCGATCGCCGTGCTCGGCATCGTGGCGGCGCTGCTCATCATCCCCGAGTCGCGTGGACCGGCCGGCCGCCCGGACCTGGTCGGCGCGATCCTGTCGATGGCCGGGGTGACCGCCCTGGTCTGGGGCGTGATCTTCTCCGCCAAGGACGGCTGGTCCACACCGCAGACGCTGGGCGGATTCGGCGTGGCCGCGGTGGCGCTCACCGCCTTCGGCGTGTGGGAGCGGCGGTGCGCGGAGCCGATGCTGCCGATGGCCCTGTTCCGCGACCGCAACTTCAGCGGCGCCAGCCTGTCGATCGTCCTGCTGTCCTTCTCCGCGGGCGGCTGCCTGCTGGCGCTCACCCAGTACCTGCAGTTCGTCCTGGGCTATGGACCGATGAAGGCCGGTCTCGCGCTCATCCCCCTCGTCGTCGCCGCGATGGCCTTCAACGGCGTCGGCGTCGTCGTGGACAAGCGGTTCGGCGCCCGTGTCGCGCTCGCCGCCGGGCTCGTCCTGGTCGCCGGGGGCTTCGCGGCGCTCGCCACGATCGCCTCCGGCGACGGCTACCTGAAACTGGCCGTCGCCCTGGTGATCCTGGGCGCGGGCAGCGGAACGGCCGGACCCGCCGCGTACGGGACGCTGCTGGCCGCCTTGCCGCCCGAGCGCGCCGGTGTCGGCTCCGCCGTCAACGACACCGTCCAGCAGGTCGGCCAGGCGCTCAGCATCGCCGTCCTGGGCAGTGTGCTCACGGCCGCCTACACGGCCGCGATGCCGGACGGCGCCGGGCCCGCGCGGCACTCGATCGGCGAGGCGCTGGCCATCGCGACCGCCCACGGCGACACCACGCTCGCCCGTACCGCCAAGGACGCCTTCACCCACGCCATGCAGACGACCTCGATCGTCGGCGTGGTCGGCGGCATCGCCGCCGCGATCCTGGCCTTCTCGGTGCTCCGCCCGAAGGCCCGCCCCGCACCGGAACCGGCCCCGGAACCCGTCACCGAGGCCGGCCACTGACCGCACCGTCGCAGCCGGATGGCCGGATGGCCGGATGGCCGGATGTGACAGAACCGCGTCCTGGCGGACGCGGCGGTGAGCCGATGACAATGGGCGCATGCCCGTTCCGCACCGTGTCGTCATCGCCGTCTTCCCCGATGTCGATCTCCTCGATGTCACCGGACCCTCGGAGGTGTTCGCGGTCGCGAATCGGGAGATGTCCGGCCGGACGCCCTACCGGGTGCTGCTGGCCGGACCGGACGGCGGCCAGGTGCGTACCAGTGCCGGTGTCCGGCTCGCCACCGACCTGACCTTCGACCAGGTCCGCGACCGCGTGGACACCCTCGTGATACCCGGCGCGGTGGACCGCGACGGCCTGCCGGTGATCGATCCGGACCTGGTCGGCTGGATCGCCGACACCGCCCGGCACGCCCGCCGGGTCGCCTCGGTGTGCGTCGGCGCGCACCTGCTGGCCGCCGCGGGGCTGCTGGCGGGCCGGACCGCGACCACCCACTGGGCGACCGCCGAGCGGCTGGCCGCCGACCACCCCGACGTCACGGTGGACCCCGACCCGATCTACGTCCGGTCGGGGAACGTGTGGACGGGCGCGGGCATCAGCGCGTGCATGGATCTCACGCTCGCCCTGGTCGCCGAGGACCACGGCGAACGGCTCGCCCTGGCGGTCGCCCGGCAGTTGGTGATGTACCTCAAGCGACAGGGCGGGCAGAGCCAGTTCAGCGTCCCGCTCTGGCAGGCCCCGGCCGAACGCCGCGACATCGACGAGCTGCGGGCGTGGATCACCGCGAACCTGGCCGCCGACCTGTCGGCGGCGGCGCTCGCCGAGCGCCTGTGCCTGAGCGAACGGCACTTCACCCGGGTCTTCCGCAAGGAGACCGGCGCCACGCCGGCGGCCTACGTCGAGGTGGCGCGGGTGGAGGCGGCGCGGCGGTTGCTGGAGGGCACCGACGAGCCGCTGAAGCGGGTCGCCGACCTGTGCGGCCTGGGATCGGTGGAGACCTTGCACCGGGTGTTCCGGCGGCGGCTCGGTACCACCCCGGCGGCCTACCGGCGCCGGTTCCGCACCGCCGCCTGACTCTCTTTCTCTTCCCCGGCCTGGACCGGCCGGTGGTTCGCCCTGCCCGATTTCCGAGCTCAAGGAGGACAAGATGACCGTTTCGACCACGCTGCGCGAGGTGATCGGCCTGGACGGCGCGCTGCCGGCGCTGTCGGCCGGCACCCTGATCATGATCGACTTCCAGAACACCTACCGCACCGGCGTCATGGCGCTGCCCGGCGCCGACCGCGCCCTGGACGCCGCCGCCCGCCTACTGGACCGCGCCCGTGCCGCCGGGACCCCGGTCGTGCACGTCATCAACGACGGCGGCGAAGGCAGCCCGTACGACATTCGCGCCGAGATCGGGCGGATCGACACCCGTGTCGCACCCCAGGACGGCGAGCCGGTCGTGGTGAAGGGCTTCCCGAACTCCTTCCACGAGACCGACCTCCTGGAGGTGCTGCGTCGGCTGGGCGCCGGACCGGACCTGGTGCTGGCGGGTTTCATGACTCATATGTGCGTCCAGTTCACCGCGCAGGGCGCGTTCAACCTGGGCTACCGGCCCACCGTCGTGGCCGAGGCCTGCGCGACCCGGCCGCTGGCAGGCCCGGACGGCGCCCCGATCGCGGCGGACGCCCTGCACGCCGCCGCCCTGACCACGATCGGCGACCTGTTCGGCCCGGTCGCCGCCCGTGTGGCCGACCTGCCCGACTGACGGGCCCTGCCGGACCCGTACATGCTGTTGTCCCCGGTCTCTACGGACCAAGCGGATCAGGTTCGGCACCGGCGGCCCGGACAGCCAGGGGCCGCCGTGCCCGGCGAGGTGGGCACGGCGGCTCGTGGAGTGGGGTTACCTCGGTGGGGTTTTGTTGGTCCACTCCGTCACGGCGAACACCTGGTACTCGGCCACCTCGCCCTTCTTCAGGAAGCGTTCCGGCATGTCCGCAACCGTCAGGCGGCGGGGCTTGCCGTCGTCTCCCGGCGGTAGTGTCCGGCTGCCGTGCGGCGGCGTGGCCACCAGGTCGCGGATCGCCAGAAGGCGCCCACCGGCCGGATCGATGATCCACTGACGCTCGTAGGTGCCCAGTTGCTTGGGCGCGGTGTACAGGCCGAGCGGCAGGGTCGTCGCCAGCGGCATGGAGACCACGCCTCCGGTGCGGCCCATCGGGTCGGTCGCCGTGCCCCCGACCTTGACACCGGGCAGGGTGGCAAGCATCCGGAACGCCGCCGCCCGCACCCGCGGCGGGGCCGGCGCCTTCGACAACAGAGTTGAGGCCACCTCGCTCAGCGCCCGCGTGCGTTCCGCACCCCGCAGGTTCCGCATGGGTTGGTTCGTGGGCGCGGAGGGAGGGGTAATGGCACGCCAGTTGCCCTTGAGGTTCAACACAGCGTTCTTGAGCGCCTCGGCGTCGGTGGGCAGCTTGGCGATCTGCCCAGCCGTCAGGCCGAAGTAATCGTCCTCAGTCGGCTTCGCGGGGCCCGTGCGCGGGGAGACGGACGCTTGCGCGCTCATCTCCACCTCCGTCACCACCCCGGTGCCATCCTGATTGGGTACCTGCACCATTTCGGGGGATCCCGCCTGCCGCCACTTGGCCATGTCCTTGGCCGCCACCGGGTGGGCAAGCTCATCCGCGTTCCAGACGGTCCCCTTGCCGTCCTGGCCGATCCAGGTGATGCTGCGCTGCCTCGCATCGACCTCGTAGCTGTTCGCCGCGCTCTTGCCGACCCCGTAGGTCTTCCCAAAGACGGTCTCGGTGTGCCAGTACCGGCCAGCCGGCGCTTTCTCCGCGCTTGAGGCGGCCGCCAGCAGCACGTTGCCGACGGCAATGGTCCTGCCGCTCTGACCGGGTACGACGCGGTCGCCCGAACCACCGGGCACGAGTACGGCGATTGCGGTCACGGCAGCGGCGGCCGTCGCCGCGACACCCACCAGCGGGATCGTGATACCGCGACGACGGCGAGGCGGTGTCAAGTCAGCGCGCGACGATCGGTGGTCGCTGCTGGGTGGGCCTGCTTGAGCGGCCAGTGCTGCGGTGATGAACCGGGATCGCCGTTGCGGGTCCGTCCTGGGGGTGAGTCCCGTGGGCTTGGCGGCGGCGAGCCGGGTGATGATGTCGTTTTTCTTCCTCATGACGTGCTCTCCTCACTCGCATCGAGGATGCCGATCGTGTCCTGTTCGGCTTTGGCGACGGCCTGTTCGAGGTGTTTGCGGGCCCGATGCAGCCGCATGTAGAAGGTCGCTTTCGTACAGCCCAGGACGCTGGCGGCTTCTCCTGCCGGCAATCCCTGCCAGGCGGTAAGGGCCAGAACCTCCCGGTCGGTTTCGTTCAAGGAGGCGAGCCCTCGCAAGAGCACGTCGCGGTCGGCGACGGCGTCGCCGACGTCTTCGCAGATCAGCTCGGATCGGGTGGTCCAGCTCCGCAGCTCGGCGGCCAGGGATTCATGCCGGGCCTGCGCACGGAACTGGTTACGCGCGACGTTGCGCGCCACCCCGAGCAGCCACGGCAGTGCGTCCTCGGGCACCGCCTCACGACGCCGCCACGCCACGTTGAAGGTCTCACTCGCCACTTCCTCGGCCAGACCACCGCCGACCCGGGTGACCGCGTAGGCGTAGACGCGCTCGAAATACGCCTCGAACAACTCGGTGAACCAGACGAGCGCATCTGGGTCTTCCACGACGTGCCGCTCCTTGGGCCGGGACCTGAGGGCAGCGGGCGGCCTTCGGCCGCTCTTCATTGCTGTCACACTGGGAAATGTCGCGAACCGACGCAGTCTCACCTCCAAAGCGCGACCGCGATGAGGAATCCGCACGGGCTCCCCGCGTACCGGGCCACCAGCAACTCGTAATCGCCATGGAACGCCGACACCCCCTCGATGTCGGCGAACTGGGCGGCGAATCCGCCCGCCTTCTCGACCATGGCGACCGCACGCGCCGCCTCCCTCATCCGGTGCCGGCCCGGCCGCCGCCTGGCGTTCGGGGTCCAGGTGTTCCAGCACGGTGCGGTGGGTGCCGATCAGCGCCAGCAGGTGATCATCGGTGTCCGTGCGCTCCCGCGCCCACACCGCCCCATCCGCCGACGGCGAGTAGAAAACATGCAGCTCCCGAGCCATCATCAGCTTCGGGAACTGCGCATACGCCGTCCGCTCAACCGAGGCCATCCCAGCCCACCGCCCCGTGCAGCAGCACCTCTGGGCACGTCAGGACAACACCGTGGCGGGACTTCGCGATGGGCCCTCGGGCGCGGATCAGGCGGTGAGGCGGGCGACGGCGGCGTCGACGCGCTCGTCGGTGGCGGTGAGGGCGACACGCACGTGCCGCGCCCCCGCCGTGCCGTAGAAGTCCCCGGGCGCGACCAGGATGCCCAGCTCCGCCAGTGCCTTCACGGTGTCCCAGCAGGACTCGTCACGGGTCGCCCAGAGGTAGAGCCCGGCCTCGGAGTGGTCGATGCGGAAGCCGTGCGTCTCCAGGGCCGTGCGGAGGACGGCGCGCCTGCGGGCGTACCGCGCGCGCTGCTCCCCGACGTGCGCGTCGTCGCGGTAGGCGGCCGTCATGGCGGCCTGGACCGGCGCGGGAACGATCATGCCGGCGTGCTTGCGCACCTCGAGGAGCGCGGTGATCAGGACCGGGTCCCCGGTGATGAAGCCGGCGCGGTATCCGGCGAGGTTGGAGCGCTTGGACAGCGAGTGCAGCGCGATCAGGCCGCGGTGGTCTCCGCCGCAGACGTCCGGGCGCAGCACCGAGACCGGCTCGGCCTCCCAGCCGAGCTCGATGTAGCACTCGTCGCTGATGACGACGGCGCCGCGTTCCCGCGCCCACGTGACGACCTTGCGCAGATGCTCGGCGGGCAGCACTTTGCCGGTGGGGTTCGACGGCGAGTTGATCCAAACGATCTTCGGAATCTCCGGCCCGAGGGAGAACAGCCCGTCGACCGCCCGCGGCTTCGCGCCGGCGAGCCGCGCGCCGACGTCGTAGGTCGGGTACGCCAGCTCGGGGAAGACCACGGTGTCGCCCGGTCCGGCGCCCAGCAGCGTGGGCAGCCAGGCGACGGCCTCCTTGGTGCCGATCACGGGCAGGACGGCGGCCGGATCGGCCTCGACGCCGAGCTTGCGGGTCAGCCAGCCCGCCACGGCGTCGCGCAGTTCGGGGGTGCCGTACGTGGCGGGGTAACCGGGCGCGTCGGCGGCGTCCATCAGCGCCTGCCGGACGATCCGCGGCGTCGGGTCGACCGGCGTGCCGACCGACAGGTCGACGATGCCGTCGACGTGTTGCCGCGCCTGCTCCTTGTAGGGAACGAGCAGGTCCCAGGGAAAGTCGGGCAGCGTCCTGATCAAAGTGTGTCCCCCCAACGTCCGCGCGCCGTCTGCCGCTCACCGGCAGACGGCGCGCCTCGGCCTGTGCTGAGCTCTCGCGTCCGGAAGCACCGGGCGGCGTGGGCTCAGGCCTCCTCGCCCTGCGGCGGCAGCGCCGCCACGATCGGGTGATCCTTCTCGATCTTGCCGACCTTGGAGGCACCTCCCGGCGAGCCCAGATCGTCGAAGAATTCCACGTTCGCCTTGTAGAAGTCCTTCCACTGATCCGGCGTGTCGTCTTCATAGAAGATCGCCTCAACCGGGCACACCGGCTCGCAGGCGCCGCAGTCGACGCACTCGTCCGGGTGGATGTAGAGCATGCGCTTGCCCTCGTAGATGCAGTCGACGGGGCACTCCTCGATGCATGCCTTGTCGAGCACGTCCACGCAGGGCTGCGCGATGACGTAGGTCACGTGCTACTCCTCAACGTCTGTGGCCATCGCCACGCTCGCAGCGGTGTCATTGCCTAGTATTGCCGCTGTCAGCCAACGCTTTCACCATGGGGGGCGTCACATCGGCCCGCGTTTCTCCGCCCGGTATGTCGTTTCGATAACTCCGTCCGATATCGGACGCCGCGTGTCTCTACGACGCCGTGTTCCCAGCGGAGCGTACAGCGACGTCGTCGGCGAGCTGCAGGGGTGGGCCGACGGCCGGCTGACCGTGCGCCGCCGCGACGGCTCCGTCGTCGAGGTGGCCGAGGCCGACCTGGTGGCGGGCAAGACCGTCCCCCCGCCGCCGCCACGCCGAGCACCCCGCTCGTAGCGTCCGGCACCACATCCCCGGCCCAGCCGGGAAGGGCGCGGGCCCAGGCCCCGGCCGCCGGAGGCAATGAGCCGTGCCGGCGAACCGGCCCCGGCGCGGGTCATCTGGTGGAGCCCGCCGTCGGCCGGGACGCGGTCAGGGCGACGGCCAGTCGGGGACCTCCGTGGGCAGATCCCGGCTGACCTTCATGGGGAACTCGGCCGGGCGCTTCTCCAGGAACGACGTCACGCCCTCGGCCGCATCCGGGGCGGAGCCCAGCGCGTACATCAGGCGGGAGTCGGCCCGGTGCGCGTCCCACGGCGAGGACGCGCCCAGCCCCGACCACATGAGCCGCCGCACGGCCGCGACGGCCACCGCGGACGTGTTCGCCGCGATCTCCCCGGCCAGCGCGTACGCCGCGTCGAGGAGCTCGTCCGCGGGGTGGACGTAGGACACCAGGCGTCCGCGCAGCGCCTCCTCGGCGTCGAAGACCCGGCCCGTGGCGGCCCACTCCATGGCCTGGGCGATGCCGACGATGCGCGGCAGGAACCAGCTCGACGCGGCCTCCGTGACGATGCCGCGCCGGGCGAAGACGAAGCCGAACCGTGCGCCCTCCGCCGCGAGTCTGATGTCCATCGGAAGGGTCATCGTGACGCCCACGCCGACCGCCGGGCCGTTGATCGCTCCGATCACCGGCTTGAGCGAGCGGGCGATGCGGAGCGCGACGGTGCCCCCGCCGTCGCGCGGCGCGCCGTCCTCGAAGGTGTCCTCGCCGCCGAACATGTCCCTCGCGGCCTCGTAGTCGAACGTCGAGCCGCCGCGCTCCAGGTCGGCCCCGGCGCAGAAGGCCCGGCCCCGGCCGGTGACGACGACCACCCGGACGTCGTCGTCCGCGTCCGCGCGGTCGAAGGCGTCGATCAGCTCGCCGCGCATCACGAGCGTGAAGGCGTTGAGCCGCTCGGGGCGATCCAGCGTGATGGTCGCGATCCCGTCGGCGACGGTGTAGTCGATCTCGGTGTACGTCACTGCTGCTCCTCGCGCCCGCGGACGGATACAGACGAATACAGAATCGGATTCTAGAGGCGGGTCACGCTCCGCCCCCGGCGGACCGCGCGTGCGCTGTGTCCTCGTCGGCGGGGCAGCCGACGAGCGGCGGCAGGGCCGGGGCCAGCACCTCGCGGCTCCAGTCGGCCACCGTGCCCGCGTAGTCGTCGGGCGGTGCCACCTCCAGGGTCCCGCCCGAGGTCGCCGTCAGCCGGGTGACCACCGGAGCGCCGTCCAGGAAGGGAGTGGCGCCCCAGAAGGCCCAGAAGTCGTCGGGCTCGATCCGCGGATGGTCGTCGAGCCTGCGCGTCGGCCGCGCCGGATGCTCCCGGCACCACCGCCACTGGTCGGTGAGCAGCCGGGACGCGACCGCGCGCAGGAGGTTGAGGGCGGGCAGGTCCTGGGTGCAGGCGACCTCGTCGATCACGAGGTCCGGCAGACCGAACCGGCGCAGCCCGAGCAGCGTGATGCGCAGGCACGAACACCCGGCCGCGCCGCCCGGGCCGGGGCGGCGCGCCGCCTCGTCCGCCTCATAGCGGGTGCCGAACCACTGGTCGCCCATCCGGAACCAGCCGCGCTCGGCGCGCGCCAGGCCGTCGCGTAGAAGGACCTGCCGGGCCTGCGGGTCGATGAGGACGCCGTTCGTCGCGTCGGCGAGGGCCCGGGCCACGGCGCGCGCGACCTGCTCGCGGTGCGGCTGCTCGACGGTCAGCGCATGGTGCACGAGCAGGATCTGGTGGGAGGACTCGCGGATGCGCCGCCGGTCCTCGTCGGAGGCCAGGACGTCGTCGAGGCGCCAGGTCGCCTCGCCTGCGTCGATCGTGAAGATGCCCAGCCGCGGGGTCTTGAGCGCCTCGATGGCCGATTTCCGGAACGGCTCGGGCACGCGCCACGGGACGACCGCGTAGGGGTCGACCGGCGGCTCGCTGGTCGCGATCACATAGTGCGAGGTGACGACCTCGGGTACGGACAGCAGGAAGGGGGACATGACCGCCTCTCTGACGTTCGGGACGGATGGGGGCGCCGGCTCAGGCGGCCGTGCGGCGTGGCGCCTCGGGGACGTAGGGCATGGCCAGATCGACGACGTCGTTCCACCACAGGGCGGCGGGGGCGTCGAAGTCGGCGGGCGGCCCGGCGACGAGGTAGGGCAGGGCGTCGGCCCCCTCGGGCGGGGCGGGACTCAGGCGGACGCTCACGGGCGCACTCGCCGCGCCGGTCGGCGCGGCCGCCCAGTAGCGCCAGACGTCGGTGCCGGACACCGTCCTCTCGGCCGGGACGCGGCGGAGCCGGGCGCCGGGGTTGCAGGTCAGCCATGCCCAGTGCTCGTCGAGGAGGCCGACGGCCAGGGAGCGCAGCAGCGTGACCGCCGCGAACAGGTTGCCGCCCGGAACCGCGACGGCCTCCAGCTCGGGGAACCCGAAACGGTGCAGCCCGCACGTCACCAGGTGCAGCTCGCCGCCCTCCCCACCGGTGACGAACGTCGCGAGCCAGTCGTCGGCCAGGCAGAACTCCGGGTGCTCGGGGCCGAACCGGAAGGCGTGCGGCAGCACCTGGTGCGACCACGCGTCGTACACGACCCCGTCACAGGCCTCGGCGACGACCCGGGCGATCTCGCGGGCCGCCTGGGCGTGCTCGGGCTGGGAGACGGGCGGAGCCTGCCCGGTGATCACGATGTGGTGCCGCGCCTTGTCGAGCAGGTGCGCCTCGTCCGGCCGTGCCCACGCGGCGGAGCCGATGAGGTCGGCGTATCCGGACTCGGCCGCGGGCCGGCCGCGGAGCCGGAGGAGCGGCGAGCCGAGCAGCTCGGCCGCTAACGGCAGGCGCACCCGGCCGCGCGCCACCGCGGCCGGATCGTCGAGGGCATGCGCGGTGGCCACCACGAAGGGGGCGGCGACGGACGCGGGAACGGTCAGGTCGATCATGGAGCTGCCTCCGGGAGCCGGTCTTCCTCCGAATCGGTCTCCCGCAAGCCTCGCCCGGCGCGCGCTCCCGCCGTAAGGCCCGTCCCCCGGTCTGTGGATAACCGCGCCGGGAGTCGACGCCGCTCCTGACGGATCGTGACGCTGATCACGGCGAGCGATCCAGGATGCGAGACGTTACGGCAGTTGGCGGCTATGTCCTATATGTTGCGCTCATGCAATGGGCCGTGGCGACGTACGACACCGCGTTCGGGTACGTCTCCGCGCACGGGGCGCCGCTGCTCGACCTGCTCGATCCTCAGCCCGACGAACGCATCATCGATCTGGGCTGCGGAACGGGTGTTTCGACCGCCGAGATCGCCGCGCGCGGCGCGGAGGTCGTCGGGATCGACGAATCACTCGAGATGGTCAACGCGGCGCGCTCCCAGAACCCGCACCTGTCGTTCGCCGTCGGCGACGCGCACGACTTCACGCTCAGCGAGCCGTACGACGCCGTCTTCTCCAACTCGGCACTGCACTGGATGACCCGCGACCCCTCCGCGGTCATCTCGCGGGTGCACGCCGCACTGCGGCCGGGCGGCCGCTTCGTGGCGGAGATGGGCGGAGCGGGCAACTGCGCGGAGCTGATCACCGCCGTGCAGACGGCCTGGCGCGTCTTCGGCCTGCCGGAACCGGAGCTCCCCTGGTACTTCCCCACCCCCGCCGAGTACGCGACCCGGCTGGAGGAGTGCGGTTTCGTCGTACGGCTCATGGAGTACTTCGACCGGCCGACGCGCCTGACCGAATGCCCGGAGGGCGCCGCCGACTGGGTCCGGCTCTTCGCCCCCGAGCTGATCGCCGAGGTCCCCCCGGAGCTCGCCGGACCGCTCCTCGACCGGGTGAACGAACTGGCCGCGCCCGCCCTCCGCCGTGAGTCCGGGTGGATGGCCGACTACGTACGGCTCAGGTTCGCGGCCGTGCGCCAGCCGGGCGGCGGCGACGAGCTCGTCCAGCCGCCGCCCCCGAAGGCACCGCCGACCCCGCACACGCCGCCCGGCCCGACGGGGCCGTCGGGGCCGCACCTGTCGGACCTTCCGCACGCGCCGTCGGCCCCCCAGACGCCCTCGGCGCCGTACTCCCCGTCCACCCCGCAGACGCATTCGGCGCCCCAGGCCTAGAAGGTGCGCTCGGCGGGCTTGTGGGTAGGGTCGTCCGCATGCTGCGCCTGTACGATCCCGGAACCGGGCGCCTCACGGAGATCGTCCCGGCTCGCCCCGGAGTCATCCGGGTCGCCTGCTCCGATGAGCTGCGCGCCCAGGTGGTCGCCGACCTGATCCGCCGGCTCGCCGTCCGCCACCGGCTGCGCGCGCTGGGGATCTGGAACACCGTGCCGGGAGCGTCGGACCTGGGCGTACGCCCGGCCGAGCTGACCTCCGGCCCCGCCGACGTGCACGTCGGCGCGACGGTCGGCCGCTGGGTCCCGGTGCCGTGGGACGGCCTCGACCCCCTCGCCGTGCGGCTGGCGCTGCTGGAGACCCACTACCGGGCGGACCTGCCGCACGGTCGTACGGACCTCGCCGCGGCGGACGCCTCGCTCACCGCGTGGCGGCGTCGCGTCGCCGGCTGGGCCGAGTCACCCGGGCGGCCGCCGGAGCGCTCGTACGTCACGGAGGCGGTCGCGCACCTGGACGCCGACCTCGACACACCGGCGGCGTTGGCCTGCCTGTCCCGGCTCGCCGAGGACGACTCCGTACCGCCTGGCGCGAAATTCGAGACGGCGGTCGAACTCGACATGATTCTGGGCCTCGACCTGGTCCGACTGGTCGGTCGCCTCTAACCGGAGATAGGGCCGCGACCGATTCACCCGTTCTTGGGAACCTCTTTTCTTGCCCCTACCGCCTCAGTAAGCTCATGAGGTAATTTCCCCCGATGCCCGGGAATTGACGATGCGATTCCGCATGTGCGTCGGTTCGCTCCTCTTGGCGAGCCTGCTCACAGCCTGTGGCGGCCGCGCGACCGGTGGCTTCCACCCCAGCGGGCAGGCCCAAGGGGACGATTCCCCCGTGACGTCCTCATCCCCCGATGCGACGCCGCAGCCGGACGCGCCGGTGAACACCGCGGGCGGCCCGGCGAGCAACGGCCCGCTTCCCCGGACTCCGCAGTCCGCCGTCGCCGCCTACCGCGAGTACCAGCGGATGTACGAGCAGGCGTACGGGACGAATGACACCAGCCGGCTCGACGCGGTCGCCATGGATCCGCTTTTGTCGATCATCGAGAAGGACGTCGCGAAGATCCAGCGGCAGGGCGTCTTCTGGCGATTCCACAATGTCCTCAACCCCCAGGTTCAGGGCGGTTCCAAAGACGACTCGGTCGTCGTGATCCTCGACTGTGTGCGGACCCTCGGGTCGTACCGCTTCTCCGCCAGGACCGGGAAGCGGCTCGCCGCCTGGCGTGACGGCAGTCACCTCTACCAGGCGGTCATGCGCTACAGCGACGGCACCTACAAGATCTCCGACGCGACGGAGGGCAGGAAATGCTGACCAGACGAACCTCCATCGCCGTCCTGCTGACCCTCCTCCCGGGCGCCGCCGTGGGCCTGGCGTCCGGCACGGCGGGCGCGGCCCCACTCTGCCTGCCCAACGCCTGCGCGCACAGCAACCGCACCATCCCCGGCGAAGGCGGCACCAGCGGTGAGAGCGGCGGCGGTGGTGGCGGCGGTAGTGGCGGGGGGACCGGCCCCGGCATCGGCTGCCCGACCGTGGGCGGCGATCTCGCCTGCACACCCGGCACCAACGCGCCCGCGGCCGCCCCTCACATCCCCACGATCGACGTCGCCTACGACGCGCGGGACAACCTCGAACTGCCCGTCCCCGGGATCGGCACGGCGCCGAGTCCACGGTCCTACATCCGGATCACGACCGGCCTGTGGGTCGACGACGTGGGGAACAAGACCGCGGTGGCCGACGTGCCGGGCCAGCATGTGACGGTGACCGCCGACCAGCCGGTCGTCACGTGGAACATGGGGGACGGCAACGGCCTCACGTGCGCCGCGGCGACGGCGGGCACGCCCGGCGGCACGGACTGCGGCTACACCTATCAGAGGTCGTCGGCGAGCCGGCCGGACCACAAGTACACGATCACCGCGACCATCACCTACCGGATCACCTGGGCCTGTCAGGGCAACGACTGCGACACGGCGGGCGGCGCGTTCGGGCCCATGACGGGTCCGCCGGGCAACCTCGGCCTCGCGGTCGGCGAGGTGCAGACCCAGTCCCAGCCCGGCTGATCCACGGCACCGAGGAGGAGCGCCACGTGTACCGCCCCCGCGCGTACGTCCCCGTCCTGCTCGCAGCGGGCGTCCTCCTCGCCGGGTGCGGAGGTGGCGGCGGTCACAAGGCGACGCCGTCCTCCTCGCCGCCCGGCCGTACGACGGCGAGCCCGTCGCCCACACCGAGCTACGCGGCCGATCGGGTGGCCGCGGCCTTCCTGTCGGCCCGGGACATCGACCCGCGCATCAAGGAACAGCCGCCGAGCACCCCGGCGCTCAAGGAGCATGCCGTCCCGTCCTGCTCGCTCTCGGCGATCAAGCCGGCGGGCGGCCCGGACGTGAAGGTCCGCGAGTTCAACACCAGCCAGTACTACGGCGCGAACTACGGGGAGATCGCGCTGACCTACCCGGACGCCGCCACCGCGGCGGCGATGTTCGCGACCATCCGCACGAAGGTCATGGCGTGCCCGGCGAAGAAGCACATTCCGCAGAAGCGCCTCCCCGGGAACCGGATCGCCCTGGCCCACGACGACACCTGGCACACCACCGACGAGACGACGCCCGGCTGGTCGCACGTACGCGGCTTCGAGAAGGCGCTGTACGCCCCGTCCGCCAGCATCATCAACGTCATCTACCGCTCGTTCGACTACGTGAACCGCGGCAACGTCGTGCTGGTCTCGATGTACTGGGAGCGCGTCGCGCCGAAAGCGTCCGGTGACGCGATCACCAAGAAGGGGACGTCGCTGCTGACGAAGCAGCTCGGCCGGCTCCCCTGAGCCGGACCGCCGGCCGAGGCCCGGCGGAGCCCTCAGCGGAATGCGCCGGGTCCGGACGGCGCCCGCCGCCGGGGCGTGTCCGACCGATCCGGTCCGCACAGCCGGACGGCGGATTCGTCCGGGACTCCCAGCCCTCAGCGGGGTTCCGCGTCCAGGCGGCGGCCCGCCACGACCATGCCGTCCTCGTCGGCGTACAGCCAGGTGCCGGGCCGGAACTCGGCGCCGCCGAACACCACCGGAACGTCGACCTCGCCGGTGCCGTCCTTGGCGCTCTTGCGGGGGTTGGAACCCAGGGCCCGGATCCCCAGGTCGAGTTCGCGCAGTGCCACCACGTCGCGGACCGCACCATTGATCACGACTCCGGCCCAGCCGTTCGCGACCGCCGATCCGGCGATCATGTCGCCCATGAGCGCGGTGCGCAGCGAGCCGCCGCCGTCGACGACGAGCACGCGGCCCTCCCCCGCCGTGGCTAGCACCTTCCTGAGCAGCGCGTTGTCCTCGTGACAGCGGACGGTCGCCACCGGCCCCGCGAAGCGTGCGCGCGCCCCGTACGAACGGAACTGCGTCTCGCAGCTCGCCAGCTCGGCACCGTACTCGTCGAAGAGATCAGCCGTCGTGAAGTCCATCTACCGGATGGTAACAACGGCTGGATCAGACGTCCGGCCCGCCGGTCGGGCGTCCGGCCCACCGGTCGGGCGTCCGGCCCACCGGTCAGGCGTCCGGGCCGCCGGTCGGGCGGCCGAGCAGCCGGGACAGGACGATGGAGGTCTTGGTCTGCACGATGTTCGGTTCGTTGCGCAGCCGCTCGAGGGCCTCCTCGAGGGCCTGGATATCGTGGGCACGCAGGTGGACCAGCGCGTTCGCCTCCCCGGTGACCGTGTAGGCCGCCACCACCTCGGGATGCCGGCGGATGCTGGCGAAGATCTCCGCAGGGGACGTACGGCCCGCGCAGAACAACTCCACGAACGCCTCCGTCGTCCAGCCCAGCGCCGAGGGGTCGACGACCGCGGCGTACCCCGTGATCACCCCGTCGTGCCGGAGCCGGTCGACCCGGCGCTTGACCGCCGGGGCCGACAGTCCGACCTCGTCGCCGACCTGCGCGAAGGACGCGCGGGCGTTCTCCAGCAGACACGCAACGATTCGCCGGTCGATGTCGTCAAGACGCAATGATCAGACCCTTCAGAGCGCACATCCGTTATTGGTGTTGCGGACAAGCCGACCTTACGCTGCGGGTGGTGCCTCACCAACCCACTGGGCGCGTAATCGGGCCCGCATTGCCAGGAGCACAACATCGATGACGATGCAGACCCTTGCCCGCGATGGCGCGGGCATCTCGGCGGGGCAGCCGGCACGGACCTACCTGATGTGCCCGCCGACCTACTTCGACGTCCAGTACGCGATCAACGCGTGGATGGACCCGACCACCCCGGTCGACCGTGACCGGGCCCGCCACGAGTGGGAACGCCTGCGCGCGACCTACGTCTCACTCGGCCACACCGTGCACGTCCTCCCGCCCGTCCCCGGCCTGCCGGACATGGTCTTCGCCGCGAACGGTGCGACCGTCGTCGGCGGCATGGTGCTGGGCGCGAGGTTCCGCCACCCCGAGCGCGCCGCCGAGGCGGACGCGCACCGGATGTGGTTCGAGGAGCACGGCTACCGGCGCATCCGCACCGCCGAGGCCGTGAACGAGGGTGAGGGCGACTACGCCTTCGCCTACCGCGCGATCGTCGCGGGCCACGGCTTCCGTACGGACCCGGTCGCGCACAACGAACTGCACGACGCGTTCGGGCTGCCGGTCGTCAGCGTCCGCCTGATCGACCCGCGGTTCTACCACCTCGACACCGCACTGTGCGTGATCGACCCCTTCACGGCGGCGTACTACCCCGGCGCCTTCGACGAGGACGGCCTGATCAAGCTGCAGGCGCTCTTCCCCGAGCTGATCGAGGCGACCGAGGAGGACGCCCTGGCGTTCGGGTTGAACGCGGTCAGCGACGGCCGGAACGTGATCGTTCCGGACGACGCCATGACGCTGATCGCACGGCTCACGGAGCGCGGCTTCCACGTCATCCCGATCGAGATGACGGAGCTGCGCAAGGCGGGGGGCGGCCCGAAGTGCTGCACCCTCGAACTACGCCCGTAGCAGGGACAATGGGACTCGGGAGACCCCGCGGGTCCGAGAAGGAGCACTGTTGAACACGCAGGAGCTGCGGGCGCTGTCGGAACTGCACAGCGCGCACAACTACCACCCGCTGCCGATCGTGATCGCCGACGCCGAGGGCGCCTGGGTGACCGACGTCGAGGGCAAGCGGTACCTCGACATGCTGTCGGCGTACTCCGCCGTCAACTTCGGGCACCGCCACCCGCGGCTGGTCGAGGCCGCGCGGCGGCAGCTCGACCGCGTCACGCTGGTCAGCCGGGCGTTCGACCACGACCAGTTCGGGCCGTTCGTCGCCGAGCTGGCCGAGCTGGCCGGCAAGGAGATGGTCCTGCCGATGAACAGCGGCGCGGAGGCCGTCGAGACCGCGCTGAAGACCGCCCGCAAGTGGGGGTACGAGGTCAAGGGCGTGCCCGCCGAGCAGGCGAACATCGTCACGTTCGAGGGCAACTTCCACGGCCGGACGACGACGATCGTCAGCTTCTCCACCGACCCGGACGCCCGCAACTCCTACGGCCCGTTCACGCCCGGGTTCCGCACCGTGCCGTACGGCGACGTCGAGGCGCTGCGCGCGGCCGTCGACGAGAACACGGTCGGCGTGCTGATCGAGCCGATCCAGGGCGAGGCCGGCGTGAACGTCCCGCCGAGCGGGTTCCTGGCCGCGGTACGCGAGATCTGCACCACCAACGGCGCCCTGATGATCGCCGACGAGATCCAGTCGGGCCTGGGCCGTACCGGCACGACGTTCGCGGTCGAGCACGAGAACGTCGTGCCCGACGTCTACATCCTCGGCAAGGCGCTCGGCGGCGGCATCCTGCCGGTCTCCGCCGTCGTCGCCGACCGCGACATCCTCGGCGTCTTCAAGCCCGGCCAGCACGGGTCGACGTTCGGCGGCAACCCGCTCGCCTGCGCGGTGGGCCGCGAGGTCATCGCGATGCTGAAGACCGGGGAGTTCCAGGAGCGCTCCCGCACGCTGGGGGCGCACCTGCACGCCCGGCTCGGCGCGCTGCCGCCGGAGCACGTCCGCGAGGTGCGGGGCCGCGGCCTGTGGGCCGGCGTGGAGCTGAACGGCAAGGCGCGCCCGGTCAGCGAGCGGCTGATGGAGCGCGGCGTGCTGGCGAAGGAGACGCATGAGACGACGCTCCGGCTGGCGCCGCCGCTGGTCGTGAGCCAGGAGGACCTGGACTGGGCGCTCGACCAGCTGGAGGCGGTCCTCGCCGAGGTGTGAGACTCCCGGCGGCCGACGTGAGGCTGCCGACCGGTCGTTCGCGGAGGTCCGGACCCCGAGGGGTCCGGACCTCCGTCCGTATTACCCCATATCGCCGTAAATGCATTTGCGATCCGTCGAACCGGAGTTCTATCGTCCAAGTGGATTAATCAGTACGGACCAGAAAAGACGACGATGCCACGACCGCTCACGCCTCTCGGATTGGCGGTGCTCAGGCTGCTCCACGACGAGCCCATGCACCCGTACGAGATGCAGCAGCGCATCCGCGACCACGCCATCGACCAGGTGGTCAAGGTCGCGCACGGGTCGCTCTACCACACGGTCGAACGGCTCGCCGGACAAGGACTGATCGAGTCCGTGGAGACGACGCGCGAAGGGCGCCGCCCCGAGCGCACCGTCTACGCGATCACCGAACAAGGCCGGGACGAGGCGCATTCCCGGCTCCGCGACTTCATTCGCCGCCCAACGCAGGAGTACCCGGTCATCGGCATGGCGCTGTCCTTCCTGGCCATGCTGCCGCCGGACGACGCCGCCCACCTGCTCGACCTCCGCGCGGTCGCCATCGAGGGCAAGCTCGCCGCGCACGACATCGTCGTCGACGGCCTGTTCAAGCAGGGGCTGCAGCGGATCCAGCTGATCGAGGTCGAGTACTGCAACGCACAGCTGCGGTCCGAGCTGGAGTTCCTGCGCGCGCTCAGCGAGGACATCAAGAGCGGCCGGCTGACCTGGCGGCCTCCCGGCCGCCCGAACGGGGAGAACAACGTCACATGAGGAAATGGCACGGCAACCCCTGGGCGATCTTGTTGACGCTCAGTCTCGGGTTCTTCATGACACTGCTGGACCTGACGATCGTGAACATCGCGATGCCCAGCATGATCGACAAACTGGGCGCATCGCTGGACGAGGTCCTCTGGGTGGTCAACGCCTACGTCCTCGTCCTCGCGGTCCTGCTGATCACCGCGGGCCGTCTCGGCGACCTGCGCGGCCAGCGGAACCTGTTCATCGCGGGCGTGACCGTCTTCACCATCGCCAGCCTGCTGTGCGGCATCTCGCAGAACCCGGCCGAGCTGATCGCCGCCCGCGCGGTGCAGGGCCTCGGCTCCGCCCTGCTGATGCCGCAGACGATGGCGATCATCATCGCCACCTTCCCGGCCGAACGCCGGGGTGCGGCACTCGGCATCTGGGGCGCCGTGGCGGGGGTCGCGACGATCGCCGGGCCCACGCTCGGCGGGCTCCTGGTGACCGCCTTCGACTGGCGGTGGATCTTCTTCGTCAACCTGCCGATCGGCGTGCTCGTCCTCGTGCTGGCGTTCACGGTCATCCCCAGCGTCCGGATCGAGCGCTCCCACCGTCTCGACCTCGTCGGCGTTCTGATCGCCACGGTCGCGCTGTTCTGCCTCGTCTTCGCCCTGACCGAGGGCCAGCGGTACGACTGGAACGGCGTCATCTGGGCGCTGTTCGCCGCGGCGGCCGTCATCTTCGCGATCTTCCTGGTGCAGCAGCGCACCCAGCAGACCCGCGACCCGCTGGTCCCCTTCGTCCTGTTCAAGGACCGCAACTTCACGGTCCTGAACTTCGTCGGCGCGGTCCTGTCCATCGGGATGATCGGCGTTTTCCTGCCGCTCACCATCTACCTGCAGTCCGTGCTCGGCTTCAGCGCGCTCAAGGCGGGCCTGGTCATGGCCCCGTCCTCCGTCGTCTCGATGTTCCTCGCGCCGGTCGCCGGCCGGATGGCCGACAAGATCGGCGGCAAGTTCATCCTCATGGCCGGGCTCACGCTGTACGCGGTCGGCATGGGCTGGATCGTGCTGATCGCCGACGTCGACTCGAGTTGGCCGACCTTCCTGCCCGGACTGATCGTCTCCGGGATCGGCATCGGCGGCGTCTTCGCGCCGATGGCCACCGAGGCGATGCGCGGCGTCGACCCCCGCATGGCCGGCGCGGCCTCGGGCGTCAACAACACCACCCGCCAGATCGGTTCGGTGGTGGGCAGCGCCGCCGCGGGCGCCATCCTGCAGAACCAGCTCGCCTCCCACCTCCGGGACGAGGCCCAGAAGCGCGCCGGCGCGCTTCCCGCCGAGGCACGCGGCCCGTTCGTCCAGGGGTTCAAGGACGCCGCCAAGGGCGGGCTCGAGGTGGGCGCCGGCCAGACCGGAGCGGCTCAGCACCTGCCGCACGGCCTCCCCCAGCAGGTCGTCCACCAGATCACCCAGGCGGCCCAGAGCGTGTTCGGACACGGCTTCGTCGACGCGATGAAGCCGACGATGCTCCTGCCGCTCGCCCTCGTCTTCGTCGGAGCCGCGTCCTGCTTCGCGGTGCGGGGCTACCGGCGGAACACCGCCGACCGCTCGCCCGAGACGGTCGAGGCGACCACCGGCTGACCTCGGCGGCGGGGTCCCGCGACCCGCGACTCACGAGCACCGAGCGCGCACGTCCACCGGGCGGGCGCGCTCCGTGCGTCCTACGGGTCAGCCGCGGGGCGTCGGCACGGACGTCGTGCCGCGCAGGATCCAGGGACGCGGCGAACGGGTCACCGCGACCGCGACGACGGCGGCGATCGACCCGCCGAAGATGAAGACGTACCCGGCGGTGGTGCCGGTCACGATGAGGTCGCCCTCCGGACGCCGGCTCGACAGCAGCACGACGACGATCAGCCACGGCACGGCCAGGGCGCCCACGCCGAGCTTGCTCTCCATCGCCCACCCGGCGAGCCGGAACGCCGCGAACTCGGCGAGGGACAGGAGGACGGCGGCCACCGGGAAGCCCGCGAGCGTCCAGGAGAACTGGAACGACGTGATCACGCCGAAGATCAGACCGAGCACGACGAGCACGCCGTACGCGACACCCGTCACCAGGGCTGACTCACGCGACGGCTCCTGAGGGGCGTACGGGCCCGTCCATTGCTCCACAGCGGCTCAGGCTACCGGGTGCCTCAGACCGGTCTCGCGGCCGTCCGCTCCGAGCGGGCCCGGCTCCCCGGCGAGGAGCATGTAGTACTCGACGCCCGGGAGCGGCTGGCCGACGTCGTTGGACAGCGCGAAGTACGGCGGATCGACGGTGATCTGCGTACGGTGCGCCCGCATCGCGGCGATCTTGGCCGGCAGGTGGTCGCGGGCGTCGACCCGTGTGGTCACCTGCTCGTCCGGGACGCCGAAGCCGAACTCGGCGACCGAGGCGACCTTCTCGAACGGCCCCCGGCCCACCGCCTCCTCGAGCGTCGACAAGGGCACGGCGGTGGCGTAGAACCGCGCGGGCCGCCACGGCTCGCCGGTGCCGAAGGACGGGTCCGCCGCCCGCTCGAACGCCCGCCACGCGACCCGGTGCGCCTGGATGTGGTCCGGGTGACCGTAGAAGCCGTTCGCGTCGTAGGTGACGACGACCTGCGGGCGGACCTCGCGCATGACGGCGACGAGCTCGGCGGCGGCCTCGTCGACGTCGGCCCGCCAGAAGGCGCGCGGATGGTCGTTGGACGGCACGCCCATCATCCCGGAGTCGCGCCAGCGCCCCGGGCCGCCGAGGAACCGGTGGTCGGTCACCCCGAGCGCGGCGCACGCCTCGGCCAGCTCGCCGACGCGGTACTCCCCCAGCGCGTCGCCGCTCAGGTGACGCAGCTCCTCGGGGATGACCTCGCCCTCCTCACCGCGCGTGCAGGTGACCAGGCAGACGTGGGCGCCCTCGGCGGCGTACTTCGCCATGGTCGCCCCGGTCTCGATCGACTCGTCGTCCGGATGGGCGTGGACGAACAGGATGCGCAGGTCGGCCATGGCCCGCAACGCTATCCGGCGGGCAGGCTCGCCTTGCCGCCACCCTGGTCCTTCCCACCGCCCGTCGGGTCTCCGGTCGGCTCCTTCGGGCCGCCGGTCGTCGGCTCGTCGGTGGGCGCCGAGGTGGTCGGCTCGTGGCTGGTGGGCGCCGCCGTCGCCGTCCGGGTGGGCGACCAACGGTGCGTCGGCCGCTGGCTGTAGCTCGGCTCGGGCCGCGAGCCGCTCTGGACCGGCTGCTGCGGCTCCCCGCTGTCATCGGGCTGCTCGCTGGAGGCCTGGGCGCTCGGCGCCGGGCCGGGCGCCGGCTTGTTCCCATGGTGGCCGGCCGCCCAGACGACCACCGCGGCGAGCGCCACCGCGAGGACGAGCCCGGCCACCGCCGCCAGGACCAGCCCCGGCGACGTGCCGCGGCGGGCCACGCCGGCCGGCTGCGTCATCCCGGCCTGATGCGG
Organism: Actinoallomurus sp. NPDC052308; assembly: GCF_040679195.1. NCBI lineage: Bacteria > Bacillati > Actinomycetota > Actinomycetes > Streptosporangiales > Thermomonosporaceae > Actinoallomurus > Actinoallomurus sp. NPDC052308. Next base: position 268,293 of record NZ_JBFAUM010000002.1, read on the forward strand.
CATCGTCGGACCTCCGGCGCCCGCGCCCGCCGCCGCCATGGCTCCGAGGCCGCCCGCCGCGATCGTGGGCGCGGCCGGGGTGACCGGCGTGGTCGGGACGGCGCCGGCCGCCCTGGTCTCGGCGAACGCGGCGCCCTGGTCCAGGATCGCCGTCTGCGGGCCGCCGCCGACCACCGGAGCGGCCGGGGTGACACCCTCCTCGCCCAGCAGGCGCATCAGCAGTTGCTGGGCGGTGGGCCGTACGGCCGGGTCCTTGGCGAGGCAGTCGGCGACGATGCCGCGCAGCGGCTCGTGCACGCCGCCGAGGTCCGGCGGCTCGCTCAGGATGCGGTTGATCACCGCCATCACGGTGTCCTGCCCGAACGGCGCGGTGCCGGTGGCGGCGTACGCCATCGTCGAGCCCCAGGCGAAGATGTCCGCGGCCGGGGTGATCTCCTTGCCGGTGAGCTGCTCGGGCGCCATGTAGGCGGGGGTCCCGATGGCGGAGTTGGTCATCGTCGCGGCCGCGTCGAGGGCCTTGGCGATGCCGAAGTCGATGACCCGCGGCCCGTCGGGACCGATCAGGACGTTCTGCGGCTTGAAATCACGGTGGACGATGCCCGCCTGGTGGATGGCGACGAGCGCGGTGACCGTGCCGATGGCCAGCCGCTCCAGCTCGGCGCCGGACCGGGGGGACTCTCCGGTGACGAGTTGCTGCAGTGACGGGCCGGGGACGTACTCGCTGACGATGTACGGCCGGTCACCGTCCACGTCGGCCTCCAGGACCTGCGCGGTGCAGAACCGGGCGACGCGCTTGACGGCGGCCAGTTCGCGCAGGAACCGGCCCCGCGCGGTGTCGTCCTGAGCGAGGTCACCGCGCAGCAGCTTGATGGCCACCGGGTCCCCGGTGGCCGAGCGGCCGAGGTAGACCGTGCCCTGGCCGCCCTCCCCGAGGCGGCCCGTCACTTCGTAAGACCCCAACCGGTCCGGATCACCGGGCTGTAGGGGACGGGCGTCGGGCATCAATACTCCTGGGGGAAACGGCTTATGGACGGCAACAGTCTTCCGCATGACCGGCGGGCTTGCACGGAGCATGAGCGGCCTGCTGGCAGGATCGAGACATGACGACGAGCTTTCCCCGGCAGAGCGCGCGTACACGGCGTTTCACCCTCGGAGCGCCCCGCGGTTTCCTGGTCTCCCCCGACGGTTCACGCGTCGTGTTCCTCCGCACGCGCGGCGGCACCGATCCCGTCACCTGCCTGTGGGCGCTCGACGTCCCGCGCGACGGCGCCGAGGCGAAGGAACGCCTGATCGTCGACCCGCGCGGCCTCGACCTGCCCGGCGAGGAGGACCTGCCCGCCGAGGAGAGGGCCCGCCGGGAACGCGCCCGCGAGCAGGCGGGCGGCATCGTCACGTACGCCACCGACGAGGGGCTCACGCTCGCCGCGTTCGCGCTGTCCGGGCGGCTGTTCGTCACCGACCTCGGCGCCACCGTCCGCCCCCTGGACGCCGCCGTCCCGGCCTTCGACCCGCGTCCGGACCCGACCGGCGCCCACGTGGCGTACGTCTCCGGCCGCGCCCTGCGCGTGATCGAGGTGGCGACCGGCGCGGACCGCGCGCTGGCCGAGCCGGAGGGCGAGCAGGTCTCGTACGGCCTCGCGGAGTTCATCGCCGCCGAGGAGATGCAGCGCATGCGCGGGTACTGGTGGGCTCCCGACGGCACCGCCGTCCTCGCCGCCCGCGTCGACGAGTCGCCGGTGCGCCGCTGGCACATCGCCGACCCCGCGAACCCGGGGACGCCGGCCCGGGAGGTCGCCTACCCCGCCGCGGGCACGCCCAACGCCGACGTCTCCCTCTTCGTCCTCGGGCTGGACGGCGCGCGGCAGGAGGTCGAGTGGGACCGGGAGACGTTCCCGTACCTCGTCACCGCCCGCTGGGACTCCCGCGGCGTGCTGCTCGTCGTCCAGACCCGCGACCAGAAGACGATGCGGATCCTGGCGGCCGACCCGTCCACCGGCCGGACCACGCTCGTCCGGGAGGACACCGACCCGGTCTGGCTGGACATCGTCCCCGGCGCGCCCGCCCGCACCGGCGAGGGCGACCTCGTCTGGGTGGCCGAAGACGGCCACGACGCGCGCGGGCTGATCGTCGGCGGCGAGCGCGTCACCCCGGACGGCCTGCACGTGCGCGCCGTGCTCGACGTGGACGGCGACACCGTCCTGTTCACCGCCTCCGAGGAGCCCACCGAGATCCACGTCTGGGCGTACGGCCCCGGCGGCCTCGCCCGGCTGAGCGACGGCGCGGGGGTGTACGGCGGCCGCCGGCGCGGCGGCACGACCGTCGTCACCGGAAGCCGGCTCGACCGGTTCGGCGCCGAGACGACCGTGCTGCGCGACGGCGCCCTCGTCGGCCGGATCGCCTCCCACGCCGAGCAGCCGTCCCTGAACGTCGGCGTCACCCTGATCCGGGCCGGCGAGCGCGAGCTGCGCACCGCCGTGCTGCTGCCGACCGGCCACACCGGGGACGAACCGCTGCCCGTGCTCATGGACCCCTATGGCGGGCCGCACGCGCAGCGGGTCCTCGCCGCACGCCGCGCCTTCGCCGAGCCGCAGTGGCTCGCCGACCAGGGGTTCGCGGTCGTCGTCGCCGACGGACGGGGCAGCCCCGGCCGGGGGCACGACTGGGAGCGCGCGATCCACCACGACCTCGCCGGACCGGTCCTGGACGACCAGATCGCGGCGCTGCGCGGGGCGGCCGAGCGATTCCCCCTCGACCTGTCGCGGGTGGCCATCCGGGGCTGGTCGTTCGGCGGGTACCTCGCCGCGCTCGCGGTGCTGCGCCGCCCGGACGTCTTCCACGCGGCGATCGCGGGCGCGCCGGTGACCGACTGGACGCTGTACGACACCCACTACACGGAGCGTTACCTCGGTGACCCCGGCGCGGACCCGGAGCCGTACGAGCGGTCGAGCCTCTTCGGCGCCGTTTCCGGCGGTGACGCGCCCGCGGACGTGACGCGGCCGCTGCTGCTCATCCACGGGCTGGCCGACGATAACGTCGTCGCCGCGCACACGCTGCGTCTATCCTCGGCATTGCTGGCCGCCGGCCGGCCGCACGCCGTCCTACCGCTGTCCGGCGTCACCCACATGACGCCGCAGGAGGTCGTCGCCGAGAACCTCCTGCTCCTCCAGATCAGGTTCCTTAAGGAAGCGCTCGCGTGACCGTTGCCCCCGCGCCCGGTACAGGGCACCATTCTTCAGACGGTGCGACCGGCACCCCGACCCCCGACGAGACGTGAGCGAGATAATCGAGCACTCGACCTCGGTCGTTCCCGGCGACGGCAAGCTGGAGATCCTCCTCATCGAGGACGACCCGGGCGACGCCTTCCTGTTCGAGGAGCTCCTCGACGAGGAGTTGCCCGACGCCGGCATCATCCAGGCGCGCACGCTCCGTGAGGCCCGTGAGCGCCTGCGACCCGGCGTCCACTGCGTCGTGGTCGACCTTTCGCTGCCCGACGCCGAAGGGCTCGACCTGCTGCGTCAGGTGCTCGACATGGCCCCGCGCTCGGCCGTCCTGGTCCTGACCGGCCGCAGCGACGCCGCGGTGGGCGTCGCCGCCGTCGCCGCGGGCGCCGAGGACTACCTGATCAAGCACGAGGTCGACGGTCCGCTGCTGGCCCGCGCCATCCGCTACGCCCTGGAGCGCAAGCGCGCCGAGGACTCCGAGCGCGAGCTCATGGAGGCCCAGATCCGGAGCGAGGAGAACGCCCGGATCGAGCTGGGGCTGCTGCCCGTGCCGCTGATCAGCGACCCGGCCCTGCACCACCACACGCGCTACCGGCCGGGCCGGGAGCGCGCCCTCCTCGGCGGCGACTTCTACGACACCGTGCAGACCTCCGACGGGTCGGTGCACCTCGTCATCGGTGACGTCTGCGGGCACGGGCCGGACGAGGCGTCGCTCGGCGTGCGCCTGCGGATGGCCTGGCGCACCCTCGTCCTGGCCGGGCACTCCGGGACGGACCTGCTGGACACCCTGGACACGGTCCTGTGCCACGAACGCTGGTCCGAGGAGATCTTCACGACACTCAGCATGATCACGATCGCGCCGGACCGGCGGAGCGCGCGGTTCCACATGGCCGGCCATCCCGCGCCGGTGCTGTTCGCCGACACGACGGCCAAGGCGCTGCCCGACGACGCGTACGGGCCGGCGCTCGGCCTGTTCCCCGGGTCCGAGTGGCCGGCGGCGGAGATCGAGCTGACCGGCGACTGGTCGCTCATGCTCTACACCGACGGGCTGATCGAGGGCCGCATCGGCGGCGGGCCGGACCGGCTCGGCACCGAAGGGCTCGTCGAGCTCGCGGCGAGCGCCCGCGCCCGGGGCCTCAGCGGCGACCTCCTCATCGACCACCTCGTCGCCGAGGTGGAGTCCCTCAACGGCGAGGCCCTCACCGACGACCTCGCCGTCGTGATGCTCTCCGGAAAGGCCACCCGGTGACCGCTCCCTCGACACGCCGCCCGCGCCAGGCGCCCGCGTTCCAGGTGGACGCGGAGGGCGTGCCGAGGCTGGGCGTCGGCCACTGGTACAGCCTCGGTCTCGTCCTCCTGCTGCTCGCCGTCGTCGCCGTGGCCACCGCCGTCGGACTCGCGGTCCGGGACGGCAGCGCCGCCCGCTCCGCGCTGCTCCGCCACGTCGACCCCGCCGTGCTGGAGTCCGGCCGGCTCAGCACGTCCGTCTCCACGGAGGGCGGCGCGGTGCGGACCTACGGCCTGACCGGTGACAAGACCGCCCCCGCCGAGTACCGAGCCGCCGAGAACGAGACGGCGGCCTCCCTCGCCGAGCTCACCCGGCTGCTTCGGAGCACCCCCCACGCCGGCCCGGCCCGGGAAGCGGTCGCGGAGGCCGGCTCCCAGGTGGCCGCCTGGCGGCGCGACTACGCCGACCCGCTCACCGCCGGGACCGCGAAGCCGTCCGCCGCCTTCGGCGAACAGCGGTTCGCCGCGGTCCGTACCGCCGTGGCGGCCGCCCGCACGCGGCTGGCCGAGCTGCAGCACCGGTCCGCCGACCGGCTGGACCATCAGGTCGACCGGCTCTACGAGACGCTGGCCGGCGGAGCGATCGTGCTGATCGTCGGCGCGCTCGGCCTCACCCTCCTCATCCGGCGCACCGTGCTGCGCCCGGTCTCCGCGCTCACCGGCCAGGTCCGCCGGGTCTCCCAGGGCGACCTGACGCACCCGCTGCGGGTCTCCGGGCCCGCCGAGCTCGCCGAGCTCGCGGCGCACGTCGACGCGATGCGCAACCACATCCTGGAGGAGTGGCGGGAGGCGTCCGAGGCACGCGCCAAGCTCGACGAGCAGACCAAGGAGCTGCGCCGTTCCAACGCGGAGCTGGAGCAGTTCGCCTATGTCGCCAGCCACGACCTCCAGGAGCCGCTGCGCAAGGTGGCGAGCTTCTGCCAGATGCTCGAACGCCGCTACTCCGACGTCCTGGACGACCGTGGCCGGCAGTACATCGACTTCGCGGTCGACGGCGCCAAGCGGATGCAGTCGCTCATCAACGACCTGCTGAACTTCTCCCGCGTCGGCCGGGTCAACCGCGACATGACGGTCGTGAACTGCGAGACCGTCCTCGCGGCCGCCATGGACAACCTGGGACTGGCCCGTTCCGAGTCGGACGCCGGCATCACCTGGGATCCACTGCCCAAGGTGATCGGCGACGCGACGCTGCTCACCCAGCTCCTCCAGAACCTCATCGGCAACGCGATCAAGTTCCGCAGCGAGGAGCCGCCCCGGGTACGGATCTCGGCCGAGCGCGACGGCGACTTCTGGGAGTTCGCCTGCAGCGACAACGGGATCGGCATCGACGCCGCGTACGCCGAGCGGATCTTCCTCATCTTCCAGCGCCTGCACCCGAAGGACGAGTACACCGGAACCGGGATCGGTCTGGCGCTCTGCAAGAAGATCGTCGAATACCATGGCGGACGGATCTGGCTGGACACCGAGCCGGAGCAGCAGGGCACGACGATCCGATGGACGCTGCCCGCCATCGAGGACACCGACGGCAGCGACGACAGCACGGAGACCTCCGAAGCATGAACGAGCGGAGCGAGCGAATCATAAGCACAGCGACTCTGGTCACTCCTCCGACGAAGGAGGGCGCATGGACCTGACGGTACGGCCCATCGAAGTCCTGCTCGTCGAGGACGATCCCGGCGACGTGGTGCTGACCAAAGAGGCGTTCGACGACAACAAGGTCAGCAACAAGCTGTCGGTCGTCAGCGACGGTGAAGAGGCGATGCGGTTCCTGCGGCGCGAGGCCGACTACGCCGACGCCCCGCGCCCGGACCTCGTCCTCCTCGACCTGAACCTCCCGCGCATGGACGGCCGGCAGGTGCTGGAGGAGATCAAGGCCGACGAGACGCTGCGCACCATTCCGGTCGTCGTCCTCACCACCTCCGAGGCCGAGGAGGACATCCTCCGCAGCTACCGGCTGCACGCGAACGCGTACGTCACCAAGCCGGTGGACTTCGACCAGTTCATCAAGGTCGTCCGCCAGATCGACGACTTCTTCGTCAGCGTCGTCAAGCTCCCGCGCGGCTGACGACCGGCTCCTCGGTCACTCCTGGCCGTGCCAGGAGCGCCACAGCGCCGCGTAGGAGCCCTCCCGGGCGATGAGCTCGTGGTGGTCGCCCAGCTCGGTGATCCGGCCGTCCTCCACCACGGCGACCCGGTCGGCGTCGTGCGCCGTGTGCAGCCGGTGCGCGATCGCCACCACCGTACGGCCGTCGAGGACCGCGGACAGGCTGCGTTCGAGGTGCCGGGCGGCCCGCGGGTCCAGCAGTGAGGTCGCCTCGTCCAGCACGAGCGTGTGCGGATCGGCCAGTACGAGACGGGCGAGCGCGAGCTGCTGCGCCCGGGCGGGCGACAGCGCCGCGTTGCCGGTCCCGACCTCGGTGTCCAGCATCGCGTGGGCCCAGGACGCGTCGACCGCGTCCAGCGCCCGCGCCAGCTCCTCGTCGGTCGCGTCGGGGCGGGCCAGCTTCAGGTTGTCGCGGACCGTGCCCCGGAACACGTGGTGTTCCTGGGTGACCAGGGCGACGTTACGGCGCAGGTCCTCCAGCGGGAGATCCACCAGCGGCACCCCGCCGACGGTGACCGCGCCGGCGCGCGGCCGCAGCACGCCGACCAGCAGCCGGCCGAGCGTGGACTTGCCCGCGCCGCTCGGCCCGACCATCGCGAGCCGCTCGCCCGGGCGCAGCCGCAGGTCCACCCCGTGCAGGACGTCCTGGCCCTCCCGGTAGGAGTAGCGCACACCGTCGACGGCCATCCGCTCGCCGTCGGGCCGCCGGCCGCTCGGCGTACGGTCCGCCGGCACCTCGGCGACGCCGAGCAACCGGGCCAGCGACGCCCCGCCGACCTGCAGCTCGTCGACCCAGGACAGGAACCGGTCGAGCGGGTCGATGAGCTGCTGGACGTACAGCGTCGCGGCGGTGACCTGCGCCAGCGACGCCATGCCGTGCAGGTAGAACAGGCCGCCGATCAGCAGCGTCGCCGCCACCGGCAGCACGTAACCGATCTCCACCAGCGGGAACCACACAGTGCGCAGCCCGAGGGTGTAGCGCTCGGCCTCCCACGCGACGGCGAGGTCGGCGTCCGTGCGCGCGACACGGCGGCCCTCCAGCCCCAGCGCCTCGACGGTGCGGGCGCCGTCGACGGTCTCGCTGAGGCCGGCGGTGACGCCGCCCCACGCCTGGTTCTCCCGGAGGTAGCCGTCACGGGCCCGCTTGAGGTACCAGCGGGTGCCGGCCCACAGCAGGGGCACCCCGACCACGCACGGCAGCGCCGTCAGCGGCCCGACGAGGATCAGCGCCCCGATCGCGAACGCGCCGGTGACCATCGCGATCAGCGTCTCGGGCACGGCGTGCCGGACGGTCCGCGCCAGGGCGTCCACGTCGCGGGACGTGCGGGTGACCAGGTCACCGGTGCCCGCCCGCTCCACCGTGGACAGCGGCAGCTCCAGGACCCGGTCGACGAACTCCTCCCGCAGCCGGGCCAGCACCTTCTCGCCGAGCCGCGCGGACAAGTAGACGGCGTACCGCAGCAGCACGCCCTGCACGACGACGAACGCAAGAATGGCGAGCGCGATCCGGTCGACCGCCGCGTGCGAGGACCCGTCGCGTACGTCCTGGACGAGCTCGCCCAGGAGCCGTGGGGCGACCAGCCCGGCGACGGCGGCGAGGCCGTGCACGGCCAGCACCGTCGCGAGCTCCCGCGGGTAGGCCAGCGTCAGCCGCCGCGCGTAGGCCCGCACCTGGGCGACCGAGGCGACCGGCAGGATCCCCGTCGCTTCGTTCATGACACGCGCTCCTCACTGATCAGGTCTTCGCGGTTCACGGTGGCGGCGTAGGCGGGCTCGGTGCCGAGCAATCCACGGTGGGAGCCGGTCGCCGCCGCCTTGCCGTCCTCGACGAAGACGACCTCGTCCGCGTGGTCGAGCACCAGCGGGCTGGTCGTGCACACCACGGTCGTGCGGCCGTCGCGGAACGCCCGGAGGCGGCCGGCGATCCGGGCCTCGGTGTGGGCGTCGACCGCGGAGGTCGGCTCGACGAGGATCAGCACCTCCGGGTCGGCGGCGAGGGCACGGGCGAGCCGCAGCCGCTGCTGCTGGCCGCCGGAGAACTCCCGGCCGCCCTCGGTGACCGTGGAGCGCAGGCCGTCGGGGAGCTCCTCCACGACGTCCGCCGCGCAGGCGGCGCGCAGGGCCGCCTCGACCCGGGGCGCCGCCCTGTCGCCGCCGAGTTCGTCGGCCAGCCGCCCGGAGAACAGCCGCGCCTCATTGTCGGCGACCAGTACGGCCTCCCGAACGGCGCGCAGGGACAGCTCGCCCAGAGGGATCCCGCTCCAGGTGACCGGACCGTCGGCGAAGCGCCCGAGCCGGTCCGCGATGGCCTGCGCGTCCTCCGGCGAGGTCGCGGCGACGGCGGTGAGCCGCCCCGGCCGGACGACGACACCGGACTCCTCGTCGACCAGGTCGCCGCGGGCCGGAGACCGGGTCCCCTCGTCGGGCAGCTCCGGCGTCATCTGGAGGATCCGGACGACCCGGCGGGCGGCGACGTGCGCCTTGGTGATCTTGTCGGCGGCCTCGGTAAGAGTCCGCAGCGGGTCGATGAGGAACACCGCGTACCCGTAGAAGGACACGAGCTGGCCCGTCGTGATCTCGCCGTTCAGCGCGAACCGCGCCCCCGCCCAGGTCACCAGCGCCACCAGCAGTCCGGGCAGCAGCACCTGCGCGCCGTCCAGCAGCGACTCGGTGCGCGCGACGCGGACGCCCGCCGCGCGGACGGCCTGGGACTCGGCGCGGTAGCGGGCCGCGACGACCTGCTCGCCGCCGATCCCGCGCAGCACGCGCAGGCCGGCCACGATGTCGCCCGCCCGGGTGGCCAGCTCGCCGTTCAGGTCCCGCTGCCGCTGCTGGTACCGGTGCAGCGGGCGCAGCAGCGGCCCGACCGCGAGGGCCAGCAGTGGCACCCCGGCCAGCACGATCAGGCCGAGCTGCCAGGAGGTCGTCAGCAGGATCACTCCGGCCACGGCGATCGAGACCACCGCCCCGCTGCCGCGCCCGACGATGTCCATCGCCGAGCCGATGTGCGACACGTCGGCGATCCCGACGCTGACCACCTCGCCGGTGGCCAGCCGTTTCGGCAGCGTCGCGCCGAGCCGTACGACCTGCCGGGTCGTCACCTGGATCGTGCGGAACGCCGCGCCCAGCCAGTTGACCGTGGAGAAACGGTGCCGCAGCACGCCGGCCGCCGCCTGGACGAGGCCGAGGGCCAGCAGCGCCCCGGACCAGGTCACCAGCGCGCCGGCATCGCGGGCGCTCAGACCCGCGTCGATCGCCCGTCCGATCACGGCGGGCATCAGGGCCTGGCTCACCATCCACAGAATCCCGCACCCGGCGGCGCCGACCATCGTGCCGGCCTGGGCGCGCGCCGCCCACAGCAGGTAGCGCGCGGCCGACCGGTGGTCGGGCGTGCCGGGATCCGCCACTGGAAACGAGCGCATGGGAGACCCCGTTCGAGAGACGGCAGATCCCCCGACGCTACCCAGGCCTCGAGATCAGCCGCGAACGATTTTCTCGTCGGCGAAGTGGCACGCGCTCGGGTGCGACGAGCCCGTCGTGGCGCCGTCCGCGCTCTCCTCGGCGCCGTGCGCGGCCCTCACCTGCAGGAGAGGTTCGTCTGTGGCGCAAACGTCCTGAGCCTTCCAGCAGCGCGTACGGAACCGGCAGCCGGACGGCGGGTTCGTCGGGCTCGGGACGTCGCCCTCGAGTACGACCGGGGTCCCCCGCCGCGTCGGGTCCGGCACGGGCACGGCGGACAGCAGCGCCTGCGTGTACGGGTGCGTCGGGTGGTCGTAGATCTGCTCCTCGTCGCCGATCTCGACGACCTTCCCGAGGTACATCACCGCGACCCGGTCGGAGATGTGCCGGACGACGGCCAGGTCGTGCGCGATGAACACGTACGACAGGCCGAACTCCTGCTGCAGATCGGCCAGGAGGTTCATGACCTGCGCCTGCACCGAGACGTCCAGCGCGGAGACCGGCTCGTCGCAGATGATGACGTCGGGCCGCAGCGCGAGCGCGCGGGCGATGCCGATCCGCTGCCGCTGCCCGCCGGAGAACTGGTGCGGATAACGGTTCACGTGGTCGGGATCGAGGCCGACCACCTCCAGCAGCTCCTGGACCCGGCGGCGGCGCCCGCCCTCCGGGTCCCCGTGGATCGCGAACGGCTCGCCGACGATGTCGCCGACCGTCATGCGCGGGTTCAGCGAGGTGTAGGGGTCCTGCAGGACCATCTGCACCCGGCGGCGCAGCCGCCGCAGCTCCGCCCGGGACAGCGCGAACACGTCCTGGTCCTCGAAGCGCACGGAGCCGGAGGTGGGGCGTTCGAGGGCCATGAGCAGCTTGGCGAGCGTGCTCTTGCCGCAGCCGGACTCCCCGACCAGGCCGAGCGTCTCGCCCCTGCGCAGCCCGAAGGACACGCCGTCGACCGCCTTGACCTGGCCCACCTGGCGCTTGAACACGACCCCCTGGGTGAGCGGGAAGTGCTTGACCAGGTTCTCGATCTGAAGGATCTCGTCAGCCACCGAGCACCTCCTCCGCGTAGTGACAGGCGCTCCAGTGCGCGGTACCGGTCGCGTCGCGCAGCGCGGGCACCTCGTCCGGGCAGCGCTCCTCCCGCACCCTCGGGCAGCGCGGATGGAACGGGCAGCCCGCCGGGATCGCCGCGAGGTTCGGCGGCGACCCCTTGATCGGGGTCAGCGCCCGGTCCCGTACGTCGACGCGCGGCACCGACGCCAGCAGGCCCTCGGTGTACGGGTGCGCGGGCCGGGCGTACAGCTCCTTCACCTCGGCCTGCTCGACGACGCGGCCGGCGTACATCACGACGATGCGGTCGGCGACGTCGGCGACGACGCCGAGGTCGTGGGTGATGAGGATCAGCCCCATCGCCATCTCGTCCTGCAGGTCCCGCAGCAGCTTCATGATCTGCGCCTGGACCGTGACGTCGAGGGCCGTCGTGGGCTCGTCGGCGATCAGCACGTCCGGCTCCAGGGCCAGCGCCATCGCGATCATCACGCGCTGGCGCATGCCGCCGGAGAACTGGTGGGGATAGTCGCCCGCCCGCGCGGCGGCCGAGGGGATCCGCACCCGGTCCATGAGCTCGATCGCGCGCTTGCGCGCGTCGCCGCGGGACATCCCCCGGTGCACGATCAGCATCTCGGCGATCTGGTCGCCGACCCGGTGCACCGGGTTCAGCGCCGACAGGGCGTCCTGGAAGATCATCGCGATCTTCGCGCCGCGGTAGATCCGGCGCTTCTTCTCCGGCAGGCCGAGCAGCTCCGTGCCCCGGAATCGCACGGCGCCTCCGGTGACGTACGCCGGCGGGGTGTCGAGGATGCCCATCACGGCCTGCGCGCTGACGCTCTTGCCGGACCCGGACTCGCCCAGGATCGCGAGGGTCTCGCCCTCGGCGAGCGTGTAGGAGAGCCCGTTCACGGCGTTCACCGTCGAGCCGCGCATGCGGAACTCGACGTGCAGGTCCTCGACCTGGAGCAGCGGTGTCCCCGGAGCGGGGTCGGGTGTGTTCGTCATCGCAGTTTCGGGTCCAGGGCGTCGCGTACGGCGTCGCCGAGCAGCAGGAAGCTCAGCACGGTCGCCGTCAGGAGTACCGCGGGATAGATCAGGAGGTACGGGTAGTCGGTGAAGACGTCCTGAGCCTGGCTGAGCTGCAGCCCCCAGGAGACGGTGGGGTACCGCAGGCCGACACCGAGGTAGTCGAGCGTCGCCTCGTACCCGATCACCACGCCGACGTTCAGCATGGCGTAGACGAAGACCGGCGCGACGGCGTTCGGCAGGATGTGCCGGACCATGATCCGCACGTCGCCCGCACCGAGCATCCGGGCGGCCTGGACGTAGTCGGCGTCCCGGACCGCCAGCACCTGCCCGCGCATGAGGCGGGTCATGGTCGGCCACCACAGCACGCCCAGCACCAGGGACATCGACCAGACGCCGTGGTCCGGGAAGGCGGTCAGGATGACCAGCGCGCCGAGCACGAGCGGCAGCCCGAAGAAGATGTCGGTGATCCGCGAGATCAGCGCGTCCAGCCAGCGGCCGAAGTAGCCGGACAGCGAACCCAACGTGATCGACAGGGTCAGCGCGATCCCGGTCACGACGAAGCCCACGATCATCGGGGCGCGGGCGCCGTGCACGATCTGCGCCCAGTAGTCACAGCCGTGGGTGTCGTAGCCGAACGGGTGGCCACCGGCCCCGAAGGGGTTCCACGACGACGGTTTGTGCTTGGCGAACCGCACGTCGCACCGGTCGTTGACCCCGCGACCGGTGAACAGCCCCGGGAAGACCGCCATCAGGCCCATCACGAACAGGATGGCCATCGACACCCAGAAGATCACCCGGCGGCGCAGGTCGCGCCAGGCGTCGCTCCACAGCGACGCGGACGCTCCCACGACCTCCGATCCGGTCTGGGCGACGGCGAGGGTGTCGGTGGATTCACTCATGCGCCCTCCTTCGTCGGAGGAGTGACCGGGCACGCTGTGTCGTCGATTCGCTCGCTGCGCTCACTCATAGCGGATCCTCGGGTCCAGGGCGCCGTACAGGATGTCGACCACCAGGTTGGCCAGCAGGAAGATCAGCACCAGGAAGGTGGAGATGCCCACGACCGTCGGGCCGTCCTTGATCTGGACCGCCTGAAAGATCTGCTGACCGATCCCGGGCAGGTTGAAGATGCCCTCGATGACGATCGCGCCGGCGAGCAGGTTGCCCAGGTCGACGCCCAGGTAGGTGACCACCGGGATGAGCGAGTTGCGCAGCGTGTGCCGGACGATGACCCGCCGCCGCGGCAGACCCTTGGCCCGCGCGGTGCGCACGTAGTCGGCACGCGTGTTCTCCACCAGGCTGGTGCGCGTCAGCCGGGCGATGTAGGCCAGGCTCAGCGAGCCGAGGATCATCCCCGGCAGCAGGTAGCTGTACGGCCAGCCGTCGTCGGTACCGGCCGTCGGGAACCAGCCGAGCTTCAACCCGAAGATCAGCTGCGCCGAGTAGGCCAGCACGAAGGTCGGGATGGCGATGACGAAGGTCGTGCCGCTCAGCACCAGGGAGTCGATGATCCCGCCCTTGCGCAGGCCGGCGAGCACGCCGAGCCCGATGCCCACGACCAGTTCGAAGATCCAGGCGGTGAGGGCGAGCTGGACCGTGACGGTCCAGCCCGTCGCCATCAGGCTGGCGACGGACTGGCCGTTCAGGGTCTCGCCGAAGTCCCCGCGGGCGATGCCGAGCAGATACCGGCCGTACTGCGTGATCAGCGGCTCGTCGAGGTGGTAGTGGTGCCGGAGCGCCTCGTAGACCGACGGCGGCATCGGCTTGTCGCCGCCCAGTGCCCGGATCGGGTCACCGGGCAGCGCGAACACCGCCACATAGATCAGAAACGTCGTGCCGATGAGCACGGGCACCATCTGCAGCAGGCGCCGGAGGACGAAACGCCACACGCTACTTGACCGTCACCTGGTCAAGGTGAACCAGCGGCTGCACGTACGGGTCGACGTGCACGTCGCCGATGTGGCTGGAGTAGCCGGCCTGGTCCTGCCAGTTCCACAGCGGGGTGAGCGGCAGGTCCTTCAGCACGAGGTCCTCGGCCTGCTGGTAGTACTTCTGGCCCTCCTCGGGCGTGCTCGCCGCGTTGCCCTTCATGATCAGCGCCTCGCAGGCCGCGCCGTCGTACCCGCTGCGGGTCGGCTTGGCGCACCGGGGCGTGAGGTAGTCCTCCGCGCTCGGGTAGTCCATCGTCCAGTTGCTGCGGTACGGGCCGGTGGCCTTGTGGTCGACCAGCTTGGAGATGTAGTCCGACGCCTGGATCTTGTCGAAGGTGATGTCCTTGATGCCGAGGTTCTGCTTGAGCTGGTTGGCCACGTCGGTCATCCACTGCTCGTACGTCGGGTCGGCGTTGGAGAACAGCAGGTGCAGCGTGCCGTTGAAGCCGCCGGCCTTGTCGAACAGCTGCTTGGCCGCCGTCGGGTTGTACGTGCAGGCCTCCCCGCACGCGCCGGCCCGGTAGCCCGGCACGATCGGCGCCAGCAGCGAGCCGGTGGGCTTGTAGACCCCGTTGAAGACGGCGTTCACGATCGACTGCCGGTCGATCGCCATCGAGATCGCCTTGCGCAGGTCCGGGTTGTTGAACCGGCTGTCGTAGAGCGGGAACTCCAGGAAGTCCATCGTGCCGCTCGGCACGCTGAGGTACCGGTTGCCCAGCAGTCGCTTCGCCTGGGGCACCTGGGCCGCCGGGATCTGGGTGTCGAAGTCGACCCGGCCGGCCCGCAGGTCGGTGTAGGCGGCGTCGCGGCTGGCGTACGTCTTGAAGATGACGCCGTCGGACTTGGCCGGTCGCGGCCCCTTGTAACCGGGGAACTTCTTGGTCTTGATCTGCCGGTTGTGCTCCCACGAGCCGTCCATCATGAACGGGCCGTTGCCGATCGGCTTCTCCTCGTACGCCTTCAGGTCCGTGAAGGCCGCCTTGGGCATCGGCGCGGTGCCGAGGAACGACAAGATGTAGGGGAGCTGGCTGAACGGCTGCGACAGCGTCACCTGCAGCGTCTGCGGGTCGACGACCTTGAGGCCCTTGAGCGTGTCGACCTTGGGCTTGCCCTTGTCCGGGTTGAGGTCGGCGTAGCCGTCGATGGCGGAGAAGTAGTAGTTGTTGCCCCAGCCGTTGGCGCCGTTCGCGGTGTAGTTCCACGCGTCGGCGTAGCTCTGCGCGGTCACCGGCTCGCCGTTGTGGAACGTCAGGCCCGGCTTGATCTTGATCGTCCAGACCTTCTGGTCGGTCGAGTCGACCGACGCCGCGTCCTGCGGAACCGGCTTGCCGTTCGCGTCCAGCGTCATCAACGTGTCGAACAGCGCGCTCTCCACGTTGAGGCCGTACGCATCATTGGTATTGCCGGGGATGAGGTGCTCGGGCTCGATGTTGGCGAAGGTGAAGACCTTCGGCTTGTCACCACCACCGCCACCGCCACCGCAGGCGGACGCCGCGAGCGCCACCGCGGTCAGGGAGATGAGCCAGCGGCTCTTTTTCACGGTCATCAGGCCGTCCACCTCCGGGATCGTACGGGGATCGGCCCTAGCCTGGAGTAATACGGCCACACAACGGTAGATGTTAACGTCAACCGTTTCGATATTGAAATATACCTACCAACGTTCCCGTCCCCGCTGGTCGCGGAAGCACCACAAAGTGCTCACGGCCCGGGGGGAAGGGGGGACGTACCTTCCGCCCGGGCCGTGAAGTCCGGTCGCCGCGCGGTGCGCGGCGGGGTTTCAGCCTCGCGACGCCTTGAGCAGGTCGGCGTTGAGGCGGGAGATGGTCTCGAACGGGATGCCCTTCGGGCAGACCGCGGTGCACTCGCCGGTGTTCGTGCAGCCGCCGAAGCCCTCGGCGTCCATCTGGTCCACCATCGAGGTCACCCGGTCGTACCGCTCGGGCTGGCCCTGCGGCAGCAGTCCGAGGTGGGTGATCTTCGCGGCGGTGAACAGCATCGCGGAGGCGTTCGGGCACGCCGCCACGCAGGCACCGCAGCCGATGCAGGTGGCCGCGTCGAACGCGTCGTTGGCGTCGGCCTTCGGCACCGGGATGGCCGCCGCGTCGGGTGCCGAGCCGGTCGGCGCGCTGACGTAGCCGCCGGCCTGGATGATCCGGTCGAACGCCGACCGGTCCACGACCAGGTCCTTGATGACCGGGAACGCCCGCGCCCGCCACGGCTCGATCGTGATGACGTCGCCGTCCTTGAAATGCCGCATGTGCAGCTGGCAGGTGGTCGTGGCCTTCTCCGGGCCGTGCGGCGTGCCGTCGATGACCAGCGAGCACATGCCGCAGATGCCCTCGCGGCAGTCGTGGTCGAACGCGACCGGGTCCTCGCCCTCGAGGATGAGCCGCTCGTTGAGGACGTCGAGCATCTCCAGGAACGACATGTCCGGCGAGACGTCGTCGACCTCGTACGAGGCCATGCGGCCCCCGTCGGCGGCGTTCTTCTGCCGCCAGATCTTCAGCGTGAGCTTCATTACTTGTACGACCTCTGGGTCATCTTGACGTACTCGTACTCGAGGTTCTCCTTGTGGAGGACGGGCGCGTGGCCCGTGTACTCCCAGGCCGCCACGTAGGCGAACCTCTCGTCGTCACGGAGCGCCTCGCCGTCCGGGGTCTGCGACTCGGCGCGGAAGTGGCCGCCGCAGGACTCCTCGCGGTGCAGCGCGTCGATGCACATCAGCTCGGCCAGCTCGAAGAAGTCGGCGATGCGGCCGGCCTTCTCAAGGTTCTGGTTGAGCTCCTCGTTCTCACCGGGGACCTTGACACGGGTCCAGAACTCCTCACGCAGCTCGCGGATCCGGTCGAGGGCCTTGCGCAGGCCCGCGTCGGTCCGCTCCATCCCGCAGTACTCCCACATCACCGCGCCGAGCTCACGGTGGAAGGAGTCCGGCGTACGGTCGCCGTCGATCGACAGCAGCTTCTCGATGCGGCCCTCGACCGCCGCGCGCGCCTCGACGACGGCCTCGTGGTCCTCGCCGATCTTCTCGAACGGGCCCTTGGCGAGGTAGTCGCTGATGGTGTTCGGCAGCACGAAGTAGCCGTCGGCCAGGCCCTGCATCAGCGCGGACGCGCCGAGCCGGTTGGCGCCGTGGTCGGAGAAGTTCGCCTCGCCGACCACGAACAGGCCCGGGATCGTGGACTGCAGGTCGTAGTCGACCCACAGGCCGCCCATCGTGTAGTGCACCGCCGGGTAGATGCGCATCGGCACCTCGAACGGGTCCTCGCCGGTGATGCGCTCGTACATCTCGAAGAGGTTGCCGTACTTGGCCGCGACCGCGTCCCGGCCCAGCCGCGCGATCGCGTCGGCGAAGTCCAGGTAGACGCCCAGACCGCCGGGGCCGACGCCGCGGCCCTCGTCGCAGACGTTCTTGGCGGCGCGGGAGGCGATGTCACGCGGGACGAGGTTGCCGAAGGACGGGTAGATGCGCTCCAGGTAGTAGTCGCGCTCGTCCTCGGGGATGTCGGCCGGCCTGCGGGTGTCGCCCTTCGTGACCGGCACCCAGACCCGGCCGTCGTTGCGCAGCGACTCCGACATCAGCGTCAGCTTGGACTGGTGCTCGCCGCTCTGCGGGATGCAGGTCGGGTGGATCTGCGTGTAGCAGGGGTTGGCGAACAGCGCGCCCTTGCGGTGCGCCCGCCAGGTCGCGGTGACGTTGCAGCCCTTGGCGTTGGTCGACAGGAAGAAGACGTTGCCGTACCCGCCGGAGGCCAGTACGACGGCGTCGGCGAGGTGCGTCTCGATCTCGCCGGTGACCATGTCGCGGGCCACGATGCCGCGCGCCACGCCGTCCACGACGATCAGCTCGAGCATCTCGTGCCGGGAGAACATCTCCACCGTGCCGGCCGCGATCTGCCGCTCGAGGGCCTGGTACGCGCCGAGCAGCAGCTGCTGGCCCGTCTGGCCGCGGGCGTAAAACGTCCGGGAGACCTGCACGCCGCCGAACGACCGCGTGTCGAGCAGGCCACCGTAGTCGCGGGCGAACGGCACGCCCTGCGCCACGCACTGGTCGATGATCTCGACGCTGACCTGGGCGAGACGGTAGACGTTCGACTCGCGGGACCGGTAGTCGCCGCCCTTGACCGTGTCGTAGAACAGGCGCTGGATGCTGTCGCCGTCGTTGCGGTAGTTCTTCGCCGCGTTGATGCCGCCCTGCGCCGCGATGCTGTGCGCGCGCCGCGGGCTGTCCTGGTAGCAGAACGACTTGACCTGGTAGCCCAGCTCGCCCAGCGTCGCGGCGGCCGAGCCGCCGGCCAGGCCGGTGCCGACCACGATGACCGACAGCTTGCGCCGGTTGGCGGGGTTGACCAGCTTGCCGCCGAAGCGCCGCTTGTCCCAGCGCTCCTCGATCGGGCCGGCCGGCGCCCTGGTGTCCTCGATCGGGGCGCCCTCGGTGAACAGTTCGCTCATGGCTAGTTCAGCACTCCGATCGTGACCATGACGGGAACGGACACGAAGCCGATCACCAGCAGCGCCGCGACGACGTCGGCGACCAGCCGGACGGCGGGGTACCGGCGCTGCCGCCCCCACCCGAGCGTCTGGACCGCGCTGAACAGGCCGTGCCGCAGGTGCAGGCCCACGAGGATGACGGCGACGACGTAGAAGAGCGTGATGTACCAGCGGGACGGGTCGAAGTCCGCGATGACCTTGTCGTACGGCTGGGCGTCGCCGCCCTTCGGGTTCACGGCGCCGAACGTCAGGTCCAGTAGGTGCCAGATGACGAACAGCAGGATGACGATTCCGCCGTACCGCATGACGTGCGTGGCGTACCGGTTCTCGTGCGCCTTCGGCCGCGCGGCGTACCGGACGGGACGGGCCTGCCGCGCCTGGCGGGCCAGGGACACCGCCGCCCAGATGTGCAGGAGCACGGCGACGGTGAGGACCACCTCGAGGATGGTCAGGAAGACGCGGTGCGGGATCGCGGGCTCACCGACCGACCGCAGCCAGTGCGAGTAGTGGTTGAAGTCCTCGCGACCCAGGAAGACCTTCAGGTTGCCGATCGCGTGGGCGATGAGGAACAGGACGAGGATGGCGCCGGTCACCGCCATGACGGCCTTCTTGCCGACGGAGGAGCGGTACCGCTTCAGCGGACCGGCCGCCGGCGACGGCGTCTTGGGGCGAGGGCGGGTGGCCACCGGCGTGGATCGAGACACGGACGACACATCGCGGAAGGTATGTCCGTTTCCATGGTGGCGTCCAAGACATGATGACGCTCGTTTCCATAGCCGTAGGCTATAGAGGTGCAGTTGCAGCAGCTTTCGTACTTCGTCGCCGTGGCCGAGGTGAGGCACTTCACACAGGCGGCGGAGACGCTCCGGGTCGCCCAGCCGTCCCTGTCCAAGCAGATCAGGACGCTGGAGGCGGAGCTGGGCGCCCCGCTGTTCAGCCGGGCCCGGGGCAACATCACGCTGACGCCGGCCGGCGAGGCGCTGCTACCCCTCGCGCGGCGGATCCTCGCGGACGTCGAGACCGCCCGGCGGGAGATCCAGGATCTGACCGGCCTGCGCCGCGGGCGCGTACGGCTCGGCGCGACCCCGTCGCTGTTCGCCGGGCTGCTCGCCGACGCGCTGATGCGCTTCCGCACCCGCTACCCGGGCATCGAGCTGCGCGTCGAGGAGGGCGGCTCCCGAGACCTCGTCCGCGACCTGGCCCGCGGCCAGCTCGACCTCGCCCTGATCATCCTGCCGCTGCAGAGCACGGACCCCGCCCTGGAGACGACGCCGATCCTGCGGGAGGACCTCGTCGTCGTCTCCCCGCACACCGACGCGCCGGAGCGGTCGTCGCTGCGGATCGAGGACCTGCGGTCACGGCCCCTGGTGATGTTCCGCCGGGGGTACGACCTGCGGGAGGCGACCCAGGCGGCGTGCCGGCAGGCGGGGTTCGAGCCGCGGTTCGCGGTCGAGGGCGGCGAGATGGACGCCGTGCTGCGGTTCGTCGAGGCCGGGATGGGGTCGGCCGTCGTGCCGTCGATGGTGCTCGCCGGGCGTCCCGGGCTGGTGGCCACTCCCCTGGCGCCTCCCGGGCTGCAGCGCACGATCGCGCTGGCTCACCGTAAGGACGTCGACCCGACGCACGCCGCGCGGGCGTTCCGCGAGACCCTGCTCGGGTTCCTGTGCGACGCGGAGGCCGACGCCGCGCTGCCGCCCGGCGTCACGCGGCTCGACTGAACCGGAACGTCACCTCAGCTGATCAGTTCGACGTGCGGGGCGAACTCGCGCAGCGCTCTGACCAGGCGGCGCCGGCCGATCCGCCAGCCGCCGAGGCGCGTGGAGACCAGGCGCGGCCGCTCTTCCTCCTCCGGGGCGTACCCGCGCAGCGCCACGGCGCCGTGGCCGGTCGAACCGCCCTCGGCCGGGTGGAACTCGATCGCCGCGACGTCGTCCCAGGAGAACCACTGCCCCTTGGCGCCGTCCCCGGACGGACACCAGTAGACGCCCTTGCGCGCGACCGCGAACGCCACCCGCCCCCGTACGACGCGGCGCAGGTAGACGACCGCGAGGACGAACAGCCCGAGAGCGATGAGCGGCATCAGACAGCGGGCGGCGAAGTTCACCCAGTCGTCGACCCCCGGATGCGCGGCGGGCCGCCAGCGCGCGTTCGCGGGGCGGCGCAGCTCTCCGATGACGAATCCGGCGACGAGCACCGCGCCGACGACGGTGGGAACGAGCGGGCTCCACCAGGCGTATCGAACGACGTACGCCCCCGGGCCGAAGCTCGACCGTGACCGCTGTCCCATCTTTGCACTCCTGTCCGGCCGGTCCCAGAAGTCGCATCTTAGGCCGTCTCAGAAGAATGCAATCGGACACTGGCGGACCAAGCGCTCATTAGGTAGCATAGTTAGCAAATGTGGATTTCTGCCACATTAGGCACATAATTAGCGTGGTTACTCGCCAGTAAGTGGGCAGTTTCACATTCGGTGACCGCGCCTCGTATCTTGCTCGTGACAACTCCCTAATAACGTGGAGCGCCCCGCAGAGGAGAGGCTGGAGTATAGGCGGCCCTCCCAGGCGATGTGCCTTCGATGGAGACTCCGGATGACGCAGACGACGGTGGACGCGCCGGCCAAGGATCGGGCCCGGATCCCGGCGCGCACCCTACGTACGGACCGCTGGTGGAACTACCCGCTGACCACGTTCATCGTGTTCACGGCCTGGGTGATCTACGCGACCGTGCGCTCGATGATGGGCAGCAGTTTCTGGGTCGAGAAATATCACTACCTGACGCCGTTCTACTCGCCGTGCGTCAGCAAGGCGTGCCCGGCCGAGGCCGCGGACTTCGGCAGGTTCGTACCCGACCACCTGCCGTTCTTCATCCCGTACGCCCTCATCTCGCTGCCGTTCCTGCTCGGGTTCCGGCTGACCTGCTATTACTACCGTAAGGCGTACTACCGGTCGTTCTGGCTGAGCCCGTCGGCGTGCGCGGTGCCGGACAAGAGCCCGGTCCGTAAGACGCCCGGCGGCTACTCCGGCGAGACGCGGTTCCCGCTCATCCTGCAGAACGCCCACCGCTACTTCTGGGTGATCGCGGGGCTCATCTCCATCGTCAACACCTGGGACGCCATCAACGCCTTCCACGGCAAGGACGGCGGCTTCGGCATCGGGCTCGGCACCATCATCCTGTGGATCAACGTGATCCTGCTGTGGGGCTACACCCTGTCCTGCCACTCGTGCCGGCACGTCATGGGCGGGCGCCTGAAGAGCTTCTCCAAGCACCCCGTCCGCTACTGGCTGTGGACGCAGATCAGCAAGCTGAACACCCGGCACGGGCAGTTCGCGCTGATCACGCTCGGCACGCTGGCGCTGACCGACGCGTACGTCGCGCTCGTCGCGCACGGCTCATTCTCCGACCTGCGGATCTTCAACTAAGGACGACCACAAGTGACTGACATCGAGAGGCTGCAGTACGACGTCGTCGTCATCGGCGCCGGCGGCGCCGGGTTGCGCGCCGCGATCGAGGCGCGGCTGCAGGGCAAGAAGACCGCGATCATCTCCAAGTCGCTGTTCGGCAAGGCCCACACGGTCATGGCCGAGGGCGGCGCGGCGGCCGCCATGGGCAACGCCAACCCGAACGACAACTGGCAGGTCCACTTCCGCGACACCATGCGCGGCGGGAAGTTCCTCAACAGCTGGCGGATGGCCGAGTTGCACGCCAAGGAGGCCCCCGACCGCATCTGGGAGCTGGAGGCCTGGGGCGCGCTGTTCGACCGCACCAAGGACGGCAAGATCAGCCAGCGCAACTTCGGCGGCCACGAGTACCCGCGCCTCGCCCACGTCGGCGACCGCACCGGCCTGGAGCTGATCCGCACCTGCCAGCAGAAGATCGTCGCCCTCCAGCAGCAGGACCACGCCGAGTTCGGCGACTACGACGCCCGGCTGAAGGTCTTCGCCGAGACGACGATCACCCGGCTCCTCAAGGACGAGCAGGGCCGGATCTGCGGTGCCTTCGGCTACATCCGGGAGACCGGGAGATTCGTCGTCTTCGAGGCGCCCGCCGTCGTCCTGGCCACCGGCGGCATCGGCAAGTCCTTCAAGGTGACCTCCAACTCCTGGGAGTACACCGGGGACGGCCACGCGCTCGCGCTGCTCGCCGGCGCGTCGCTGATCAACATGGAGTTCGTGCAGTTCCACCCGACCGGCATGGTCTGGCCGCCGTCGGTGAAGGGCATCCTCGTCACCGAGTCCGTACGCGGCGACGGCGGCGTGCTGAAGAACTCCGACGGCAAGCGCTTCATGTTCGACTACATCCCGGACGTCTTCAAGGACAAGTACGCCACGTCCGAGGAAGAGGCCGACGGCTGGTACGACGACCCGGACAACAACCGGCGTCCGCCCGAGCTGCTGCCCCGTGACGAGGTCGCCCGCGCGATCAACTCCGAGGTGAAGGCCGGCCGCGGATCCCCCCACGGCGGCGTCTTCCTCGACATCGCCTCGCGGCTCAAGCCGGAGCAGATCATCAAGCGGCTGCCGTCGATGCACCACCAGTTCAAGGAGCTGGCCGACGTCGACATCACGGCCGAGCCGATGGAGGTCGGCCCGACCTGCCACTACGTCATGGGCGGCGTCGAGGTCGACCCCGACACCGGGGCCGCGCTGGTGCCCGGGCTGTTCGCGGCCGGCGAGGTGTCCGGCGGCATGCACGGGTCGAACCGCCTCGGCGGCAACTCACTGTCCGACCTGCTGGTCTTCGGCCGCCGGGCCGGGCTGGGCGCCGCCGAGTACGCCTCCGCGACCACCGTCTCCGTCCCGGACGCCGAGGTCGAGGCCGCGGTGGCCGAGGCCCTCGAGCCGTACGAGCGGGGAACCGGGGAGAACCCCTACGCGGTCCACCAGGAGCTCCAGCAGACGATGAACGACCTCGTCGGCATCATCCGCCGCGAGGACGAGCTGGAGCAGGCGATCGAGGCGCTCGGCAAGCTCCGCGACCGCGTCAAGAACGTCGCGGTCGCGCCCTCGGCGGGCGCGACGGTCAAGGAGGGGCAGGGGCCCGCCTACCACCCCGGCTGGCACCTCGCGCTCGACCTGCGCAACATGATGATCGTCTCGGAGTGCGTCGCGCGCGCCGCCCTCGAACGCCAGGAGAGCCGCGGCGGCCACACCCGCGACGACTACCCGAAGATGTCCGCCGACTGGCGCAAGGTCAACCTGGTGTGCTCGTTCCGCGACGGCGGCGTCGAGCTGAAGCGCCAGGAGATGGAGCCGATGCGCGAGGACCTGCTCTCGCTCTTCGAACTCGACGAGCTGAAGAAGTACCTGACCGAGGGCGAGCTCCCCGCTGAGGAGAAGAACTGAGATGGGCTACAAGGCGAAGTTCCGGGTCTGGCGCGGCGACGCGGGCGAGGGCGAGCTCAAGGACTACACCGTCGAGGTCAACGAGGGCGAGGTCGTCCTCGACGTCATCCACCGGTTGCAGGCCACCGAGGCGCCCGACCTGGCCGTCCGGTGGAACTGCAAGGCCGGCAAGTGCGGCTCCTGTTCCGCGGAGATCAACGGCAGGCCGCGGCTGATGTGCATGACGCGGATGTCGACGTTCACCGAGGACGAGACCGTCACGGTCACGCCGATGCGGACGTTCCCCGTCATCCGCGACCTGGTCACCGACGTCTCCTACAACTACGAGAAGGCCCGCGAGATCCCGGCCTTCGACGGCGGCGACGTCAAGCCCGGCGAGTTCCGGATGCAGCAGGTCGACGTCGAGCGCTCGCAGGAGTTCCGGAAGTGCATCGAGTGCTTCCTGTGCAACAACACCTGCCACGTCATCCGTGACCACGAGGAGAACAAGGAGCACTTCTCCGGCCCCCGCTTCCTCATGCGGGTGGCGGAGCTGGAGATGCACCCGGCCGACGTCCACGACCGCCGGCAGATCGCCCAGGACGACTTCGGGCTCGGCTACTGCAACATCACCAAGTGCTGCACCGAGGTCTGCCCCGAGCACATCAAGATCACCGACAACGCGCTGATCCCGATGAAGGAGCGCGTCGTCGGCCGCCGGTACGACCCGCTGGTCTGGCTCGGCTCCAAGATCGGCGTGGTCAAGCGGGGCAAGGAGACCCCGAAGGCCTGACACTTCTCGTCCGCACTGCGCCCCGGCCGTCGGCCGGGGCGCAGTCGCGGTTCGGGCCCGAAGGCGGCGGCGTCGCCCGGCCGGCGTAGGAGGGACGGCCGACGTGATCGGATTAAGCGGACAAACGGGATCAGCACGGCCTGGTCATGTGAACTGAGACCCGCGGCGCTCTAGCCTTTGACGCGTGGAAGCCGAGGAGACAGAGATGTCCAACGCCCCTGACGATCCCGGGCACCGCCCCCCACCCCCGCGGCAGGGCGACCCTCAGCCGTACCAGGGCGACCCTCGGCCGTACCAAGGCGATCCTCCGCCTTACCAGGGCGATCCTCAGTCCTACCAAGGCGGACCACCGTACGGCGGATACGCTCCTCCGCCACCGAACCAGCCACCGCCTCCGGCCGGCCCCTGGCAGGGCCCCCCGCCGGGTTACGGTCCTCCTCAACCCGGCCCCCAGGGCTCACCCCCCTATACCCCCCGCCCCACCGGCAAGGGCTTCTTCGGCGCACTGCTCGACGCCAACTTCGACCACATGGTCACGGTCAAGCTGGCGAAATTCATCTACTTGGTCTTTCTGACGTTGATCAGCCTGTTCGCCCTGGTCATCCTGTGGTACGGGTACTCGATCCTCAAGTGGAACACGATCCTGGGCATCATGGTGATCTTTGCGGCACCACTGACCTGGATCTTCTACGTCCTCATCGTTCGGGTCTCCATGGAGTTCGTGATCAATCAGTTCAAGATCACTGAGCATCTGAAGGCGATCCGTGAGCGGGGAGATCTGCGCTGATCGCTGTGGTCGGCCGGGGTGGGGGCGTTAGGCTCTCGGAGGCACCTACTGATGGGGCGAAGGACGGGTAGTGGCGGACATCGAAGGGCCGTCCGAGACGCGGCGCGAGGAGTACGAAACCCGCCGGGACACGGTCCCCTCCCAGCGTGACGCACCGGGTGTCACCCGCCGCGACGGCGAAGTGCCCGCGCCCTCCCTCGTCCGCCTCCCCGCCGACCTCGCCGACCGGTTCACGGTGCTGGGGGAACTCCCCGCGCAGGGCGCCGAGTCCGACCTGTTGCGCGTCCAGGACGGCACCGGAGCAGAACTCGTCGTCAAGATCTTCCGACGGGGCTTCACGGCCGACCGCTCGGTCTGGCAGAAGCTGCCGACGCTGGACTCCCCTCATGTCGTACGCATCCTCGAGACGGGGCATGCGGAGGGCCGCGACTACGAGGTCATGGAGTACGTCCCCGCGGGCAACCTGCGGATCCTGGGGTCCCCGTTGCCGCCCGCTCTGGTCGCCGAGGTGGTGGCCCAGCTCGCGGGCGGTCTGGAACGGCTCCACGCGGCCGGGATCGTGCACCGCGACCTGAAGCCGGAGAACATCCTGGTCCGGAGCACGGCCCCGCTCCGCCTCGCCATCACCGACTTCGGCCTGAGCCGAGTGATCGAGCAGAGCGTCGTGTTCGCCTCCTCGTCGCGGACCCTCGCGTACGCCGCACCGGAGTCGCTGTCCGGGCAGGTCTCGCCGGCGCGTGACTGGTGGTCGCTCGGCATCATCGTGCGGGAGCTGCTGACCGGCCGGACCCCGTTCGCGGGCATGAGCGAGACCGCGGTGGTCGACCACCTCGCGACCCGCACGATCGACTGTAACGACATCGCCGACCCACGGATGCGCCTGATCTCCCAGGGCCTGTTGACCCGCGATCCACGTCGGCGATGGGGCGGTGCGGAGGTCGGACGGTGGCTCGACGGCGAGAACCCCGCGGTCGCGGCGCCGACCCCGCCCAACGCGTCGCCACTCGCCGCCGGCACCGCAGCGGGCGCCATCGCCTTCGGCGGCCGGACGTACACCGACCGAACCGAGTTCGCGCGCGCGGTGGTGGCCGACTGGGAGTCCGCGGCCCGCTACTTCTTCGGGACCATGTACACCCCGGTGGGGCCGAGCGAGGCATGGCAGGCGCTGCGCGGCTGGCTGAACGGCTTCGACGACGATCCGGAAGGCCGCATCCGCCTCATCGACCAGCACCTCACCGGCGACGCTCCGCCCGACGTCAAGCTGCTGCACCTCCTGCGCTGGTCGGATCCCACCCTCGAGCCCCACTTCCTCGGGCTCCGGATGCTCCCCGAAGACCTGCCTGTTCTCGCCGCCATCGTCGATGACGAGCGGCATCCGGACCACCGCACCGCGGCGCGTGCGGTCCGTGCCCTCTGGGAGCACCGGTTGCCGCCCGTCCTGGCGGGTTTCTCCGGGACGGAGGAACTCGTCGCCGTCGACCACCGCTGGCGGGGGCTGGTGACGGCGTGGAACCGGCAGGCGGAGTGGCTGCGGTCCCAGTTGCCCCGATCGGCGAACCGCCTTCCCGACGCCGGCGCGGTCGGCCTGGACGAGCCCCCCGCCGTGCTGGCCACGCTGCTCGCACTGGCCGGACGCCCGGAAGAGGCGCAGGAATCGCTGGCGGGGGCGGCCGGCCGGGCCCGGGACTCGGTGCGGGAACCCGTGCCCTGGTTCTCGTGGCTGTCCGATCAGGCGGGGGACGATCCCCTCCGGTTGCTCGCGGTGGTCCGGACGGCGCCGGACGCCGCGTTGGAGGTCGAGGCCGCCGCTCGCCACCGGTTCGAGACCGAACAACGATCCGCCGAAGGCCACCGACGCTGGGAGCAGCGCGAGCGGCACCGGCTGGCCGGCCGCCGGTCGGCGGTGATCCGCGCCGCGCTGTGGACGCTCCCGCTGGCGGTCCTGTGGATCGGCGGGAGCCAGGTGATCCTGGGCATCGTCCGGCTGGCGTCTTCGGAGCGCGGTAGTCAGGCGGTCGACACCTCCGGGTTCACCGTGCCGTTCCTCCTGATCGGCGTCTTCGCCTGGCTGATCGACACCGGGGCCGAGGTCTTCCTCGCTTCCAGGCTCGGCGCCGACTACCTGAACTCCGGGCCATGGGGACCGCTGGCGAAGTTCTTCGGTTCGACGAGTCGGGCGTTGTCCGGCGCTTCGCAGGCCGTGTCGCGAAGGAACCGGCGCACGAGCAATCGGGGCTGCGGAGTCGTGGTCCTCATCTGTGTCCTACCGCTCCTCATGATCCTGATCCTGATCCCCGCCTTGATCGCCGTTTCGTGGCTGCTCTGGCTG
This sequence comes from Actinoallomurus sp. NPDC052308, assembly GCF_040679195.1. Classification (NCBI taxonomy): domain Bacteria; kingdom Bacillati; phylum Actinomycetota; class Actinomycetes; order Streptosporangiales; family Thermomonosporaceae; genus Actinoallomurus; species Actinoallomurus sp. NPDC052308. Next base: position 296,086 of record NZ_JBFAUM010000002.1, read on the forward strand.
GCGGCACTGGTCATGGTGCCGCTCGCGCACCTCGTGGTGACGGGAGTGCGCATGCAACGGTGGCGACAAGGACATGAGCAGGCGCGACAGCAGACCGTGGGAGGACGACTGTGAGCAGCGGTGTGGAGGCGGACATCGCCCTGGACGCGGCGGTCATCGCGTCGCTCGGCCTCGTGCGTGTCATGGGGGGTGCGGCCGGGCTGGCGGCGACCGGCGCCGGCGCGCTCGCCGCCCTCGCCGAGGGACGCGCCGAGGCGCAGGAGGAACGCCTCCGCGAGGCGCAGCAGTTGGAGGAGACCGTCAGTGAGGCGCTGAACCGCACCGCTCGGATCGCCGCGCTGGCACAGTCGGCTCGCGACCACGGCGTCGCCGTCGAGTTGCCGGTCCCCATCGAGGTCGCCGGCCGGTCCGCCGAGGAGCTCGCAGCCTGGATCACCGAGGCGGACGCGCGGCTGGCGGTCGCGGAGGAGTCTCTGGCTTCGGCGATCGCCGAAGCGGCCACCGGACGCATCTTCGAGGCCGCCGCACGGTCGCTCCGGGCGACGCCGGAGAACGGCCGGTCGGCCGCCGCATCTCGCCCCGCGACCTCCCCGGACGAGCTGACCCGCCTGCTCAGGCGGTTGGTGCCGGACGCCGCCGACGCGGACCGGCGGGCCGTCACGGAAGCCGCCGAACAGGCCGCGCACGCACCGACGGCGTCGGAGACCGAAGGGCGACTCACCGAGGTCCGGATCCGCATCCAGGACGCCAACGAACGCGCCCGAGAGCGCCGCGACGGCCGGGCCGCCGCCCTGCGGTTCCTCCGGGAACTGGAGGGCCACCCCGCCGCGGATTCCGTACGGCCGCGGCTCGGCGAGGTGGCCGACGGCACCCGCGCCTTCGACCAGGTGCTGCGCGCCGAAGCCGCGTGTCTCGTCGAGGAGGCGCAGCGGCAGGCCGAACAGCGATACGTGGCCGAGGTCCTCCGCGCGGCGTTCGGGGAGCTGGGCTACGAGGTCGACGAGGGCTTCGAGACCTTGACCGCCCAGGACGGGGAGGCGGTGCTGACGCGAGGCGACTGGCCGCAGCACGCGGTCAAGGTCCGCGTCGACGGGACGCGGCAGGTGCGCATGGCCCTACTGCGGACCGAACCCGCGGAGAGCGACGAGCAGCGCCGCCTCGACGTCGAACGCGAGGAGCAGTGGTGCGCCTCGTTCGACGCCGCCAGAGAGCGCCTGGCCGAGGCGGGCGTCCACGCGGACGTACGGTGGCGGGTCGAGCCGGGCACGCAGCGACTGCCGGTGGCGGGACGACAGCGGTCGGACCGGCAGCAGCACGAACGCCTTCGCGAGCGCGGCAGGTGAAGCGGGGCACCGGGCGGCTGCTCGGTACCCCGCCGTACGTCGTCGGGCCCGGTACGGGATGACCCGGACCGGGAGGTCGGCCATGGCCGCACCCGGTGCGGCCCCGGTCTCAGGCCTGGCCGCGCTTGGCGCGGGCCCGGGCGCGCTCCCGCTCCTTCGAGTCGAGGATGACCTTGCGCAGCCGGATCGCGTTCGGCGTCAGCTCGACGCACTCGTCGTCGGCGACGAACTCCAGCGCGGCCTCCAGGCTCAGCACGCGCGGCGGGGTGAGCCGCTCGAACGTCTCCGCCGTCGAGGACCGGATGTTCGTCTTCTGCTTCTCCTTGGTGATGTTGACGTCCATGTCGTCGGCGCGGGAGTTCTCCCCGACGATCATGCCTTCGTACACCTCGGTGCCGGGCTCGACGAAGAGCGAGCCGCGTTCCTGCAGGTTGAACATGGCGTACGCGGTGGCGGCGCCGGTGCGGTCGGACACGAGCGAACCGGTCGGCCGGGTGCGCAGCTCGCCGAACCACGGCTCGTAACCCTCGAAGACCTGGTGCGCGATGCCCGTTCCGCGCGTCTCGGTGAGGAACTCGGTGCGGAACCCGATCAGGCCGCGGGCCGGCACGATGAACTCCATCCGGATCCAGCCGGTGCCGTGGTTCGTCATCTGCTCCATGCGGCCCTTACGGACGGCGAGCAGCTGGGTGATCGCTCCGAGGTACTCCTCCGGGGCGTCGACGGTCAGGTGCTCGACGGGCTCGTGCAGCTTCCCGTCGATCTCCCTCGTCACGACGCGGGGCTTGCCGATCGTCAGCTCGTACCCCTCCCGGCGCATGGTCTCGACCAGGATGGCGAGCGCCAGCTCGCCGCGGCCCTGGACCTCCCAGGAGTCCGGACGCTCGGTCGGCAGCACCCGGATGGAGACGTTGCCGACGAGCTCACGGTCCAGCCGGTCCTTGACCAGCCGCGCGGTGACCTTGGTGCCCTTCTCCCGGCCCGCCAGCGGCCCGGTGTTGACGCCGAGGGTCATGGAGATGGCCGGCTCGTCGACGGTGATGAACGGGAGCGGCCGCGGGTCCTCGGGGTCGGCGAGCGTGTCGCCGATCATGATGTCCGGGATGCCGGCGATGGCGATGATGTCGCCCGGGCCCGCCTGCTCGGCCGGCTTGCGCTCCAGCGCCTCCGTCATCATCAGCTCAGTGATCTTGACGCGCTCGATGGTGCCGTCGTGCTTGCACCAGGCGACCTGCTGGCCCTTCTTGATCTGCCCGGCGTGCACGCGGCACAGGGCGATACGGCCGAGGTAGGAGCTGGCGTCGAGGTTCGTGACGTGCGCCTGCAGCGGCGTGTCCGGGTCGTACGCCGGCGCCGGGATCGTCTCCCGGATCACCTGGAAGAGCGGTTCGAGGTCCTCGGAGTCCGGCAGGCCGCCGTCCTCCGGCTTGGTCAGGCTCGCCCGGCCGGCCTTGGCCGAGGCGTACACGATCGGGAAGTCGATCTGGTCCTCGGAGGCGTCGAGGTCCATGAACAGCTCGTACGTCTCGTCGACCACCTCGGCGATCCGCGCGTCCGGCCGGTCGACCTTGTTGACGACGAGGATGACCGGCAGCTTGGCGGCCAGGGCCTTGCGCAGCACGAAGCGGGTCTGCGGCAGCGGCCCCTCGGAGGCGTCGACGAGCAGGACCACGCCGTCGACCATCGACAGGCCTCGCTCGACCTCGCCACCGAAGTCGGCGTGCCCGGGCGTGTCGATGATGTTGATCGTCATGCCGCCGTGCCGGACGGCGGTGTTCTTCGCGAGAATGGTGATGCCCTTCTCGCGTTCGAGGTCGTTCGAGTCCATGACCCGCTCGTCGACGTCCTGGTTCTCACGGAACGCGCCGGACTGCCAGAGCATGGCGTCGACGAGCGTTGTCTTGCCGTGGTCGACATGGGCGACGATGGCGACGTTACGGAGATCGTCCCGGGTGGCGATGGGCATACGTGCGGGTCTCGCTTCGTGGTGTGGGATTCGCCGCGGGATCCACGCGGCACCCCCATTCTACTTGGCCTGCCGAGGACGCCGATCGCGTCGCCGTACGCCGGACCGGCCGGCCGCCGGGGAGGGCGAAATCGCCTCGCGAAGCAGCCGTTCCCGTGGCAACCGAACACCAGGGCCGGGCGTCGAATGTTGGGCGGGACGTCTCGATCCTGGCCGGAGCATTCAACGAGGCGTCCCGCCCACGATCTTGCGCCTCCGGCGCCGGGGTCACATGATGTGCCCTCGACGGCATCGAGGAGCGCACAGTGAGCCAGTGGACACTCCCGGGTCACACGGAGCTGCGCGAGCTGGGTTCCGGTGGTTTCGGGCGCGTCGTGCTCGCGCGCGACGACGCGTCCGGCGGCCTCGTCGCGATCAAGTACCTGTTCACCGACCGACTCGGCGGGGACGCCTTCCTGACCGCGTTCCGGGACGAGGCCCGCGTTCTGGCCATGCTGGACAGCCCGTACGTCACGCGGCTGTACGGATACGTCGAGGAAGGCGACCACGCGGCCATCGTCATGGAGGCCGTCGACGGCGCCTCCCTCCGCGCCGTGCTCGACGAGCACGGCCCGGCGGGACCCGAGGCCGCCCTCGCAGTACTGAGGGGATCCCTGCTGGGGCTCGCCACGGCACACGCCGCCTCGGTTATCCACCGCGACTACAAACCGGCGAACGTCCTCGTCCGGCAGGACGGCCAGAGCAAGGTCGCCGACTTCGGCATCGCCGTGCGATCCGGGCGATCGAGTGCGCCCGCCGGTACGCCGTCGTACATGGCGCCGGAACAGTGGGCCGGCGAACCGGCCGGCCCCGCGACCGATGTGTACGCCGCGACCTGTGTCTTCTTCGAGTGCGTCACCGGCCACCGACCGTACGGCGGAGACCAGGCGGCCCTTCGGAGCGCGCACCTGACCGCACCGGTTCCGCTGGACGAGCTCCCCGAGCCGGTGCGGCCGCTCGTCGCCCGCGGGATGGCCAAGGATCCGGCCGACCGGCCACCGGGAGCGTCGGCCTTCGTGGCCGAGCTCGAGGAGGCCGCGAGGGCGGCCTACGGACCGGACTGGGAGCGCAACGGCTGGAAGCGCCTCGCCGAGGCCGTCGCGGGACTGGCCGCGTTGCTGCCTCTGTCCGTGCTGCTCGGCACTGCTCCGGGTGGCGCAGGCGGAGCGGGAGCCGGCGCCGGCGCGTCGGGAGCCGGTGCCGGCGGAGCAGGCGCGGGCAGCGGTGCCGGCGCGGGCGGCTCGACGGGTACCGGGGCGGGCGCCGCCACCGGGTCAGGCGGATCCGCCGGTCGTGCGATGGGCGGAAGGCTGCTCGGCAGGACCGGCGTCAAGATCGGCGCCGGCGCCGCCGGAGCGATCGCCGTCGGCGTCATCGGGACGATCGCGGCACTGCCACACGGCAAGGACCACGCGACCCGGCCCGCGCCGGTCGCCGCGCGGACGCCCTTCACCATCTCCTACGGCTCGGTGGAACGGACGTACACACATCCGGCGCTCACCGTCGCAGGCAGCTACGTCCGTGTCGGCGGACTACGGGATCCGGCGATCGAGCAGGCGGTCAACCGGGTTCTGCGGCTACCGCTCGACCAGCAGCTGCGCCGATACGAGAGCGCCCGGCAGTCGGACGGCCCGGCCTCGGGACGCCCTCGGGTCACCACCACCGTCGAGCTCGGAGTGGGCGGTCCTCGGCTGGTGTCGGCCCGGTACCGGTTCACCGCGCGCCAGGCCCCCCTGACCGCGTTCGACTCCGGTGGCACGCGCGCTGTGACCGTCGACCTGGTCACGGGTCGGCGGCTGAGAGCCGGAGACATCCTCCGCGACACCGTCTTCACGAGATCCGGCCTGCGGGATCTCGAACGGCGGGTCGGCACGGCGGCTCCCGGCGGGGCGTTCTGCGGCGGGGAACAGAAGATCGACCCGATCACGCTCACGGCGTCGGCGATCGACACCGACGACAAGGACAAGCGGGCGATGGATCTGATGCCGACCAGGGACGGGCTCGAGTTCGACGTCGTGCCGCCTATGCTGGGTTACGTCTGGGCGTGCGCCGACACCGTGGTCACCGTGCCGTACGGCAGGATCTCCGACCTCGTGCGGCCGGAGATCCTCGCGCTCATCCGCGCCGCGTCGCCCGCGCCCTCGCCGTCATGAGTCCGTCCTCAGGTGACGTTCGACGGACTCGACCTTGCTCGTGAGTCCGTCCGTGATTCCCTCGCGGATGTCCGCCTTCAGGACGAGGCTGACTCTCGGGCTGTGGGCGGCGACCGCCTCGACGGCGCGCTTCACCACGTCCATCACCTCGTCCCACTCGCCTTCGACACTGGTGAACATGGCGTCCGTGCGGTTGGGCAGGCCGCTCTCCCGGACGACGCGTACCGCCTCGGCGACGGACTCTCCCACCGACTCGCCGACGCCCAGCGGTGAGACCGAGAAGGCGACGATCATCAATACTCCTTGAGGTGCTCGCGTACGGCCTCGACGACGGGTACGTCGGCCGGCAACCACGGGACGTCGAACAGCTCGGCCGCGGTCAGCCAGCGCAGCGCGGAGTGCTCTCGAGCCTCCGGCTCTCCGCGCACGATCGCGGCCGTCCAGACCCGCATCACCAGTCCATTGTGCAGCGGGCAGTCCGCGCCGATCCGGGTGCCCACCGCCACGTCGACGCCGAGTTCCTCGCGGCATTCCCGAACGAGCGCGTCCTCTTCCGTCTCGCCGGGTTCGACCTTGCCACCGGGGAACTCCCACCCGCCGGCCAGCTCCGGCGGGTCGGCGCGCTGCGCCGCCAGGAGCCGCCCATTGTCGATTATCGCCGCCCCCACCACCAGAGACGGACCCGTTCTCGCGAGTCCCACTCAGAGCCTCTTCGTCGGTCCGTTGTGACCGTTGTGCGCGGTCGGACGGGTGAAGCCGACTGCACCACCGGGATAGGTCTTGTAGTTCTGCAGTTTGACCACGTCGCCGGTGTGCGGCGCCACGATCATGATCCCCTTCTGCGGGTTGTAGACCATGCCGACGTGACCGGGACCGGTGTGCCCCGGCAGGTACTCGAAGAACACGAGGTCGCCCGGTTGTTCCTGCCCTCGCGGCACCGAGGCGCCCCACCAGTACTGATCGTCGGACAGCCGCGGGATGGTCACCCCCGCGGTCTTGTAGGCGGTCATCGTCAGGCCGGAGCAGTCGAAGCTGTTCGGCCCGGTCGCCCCGTAGACGTACGGCTTGCCCAACTGCGCCTTGGCGAAGGAGATCACCTTGGCGGCGACCGCGTTCGGCGCGACGGGCGCTCCGTTCATGTCATTGCAGTCCGGGCCGTTCGCCTGGACGACGTTGAAGCTGCCGGACGCGTACTTCTTCGCCCAGGACAGCACGTTGTTGACGTAGGACGTGAGGTGGTTGTACGCGAAGATGGCGTCGCGCATCCGGTCCGGCGCGCCGCTGGCCTTCAGGTAGCGAGCGGCGGCGGGGATGGCGTCGGCCGGGTCGTAGCGGCTCTTCTTGCCGTCCCCGTTGCCGTCCACGCCGTACGTCGCCCACGTGCCGGGGATGAACTGCATCGGCCCACCGGCGTGCGCGTAGTTCTCACCGCTGGAGACCCCGGGCGCCTTGAGCTGACCGTGGTGGGTCTCCACGTAGCCGATGCCCGCGAGCACGTTCCACGGGATGCCGTACTGCTGACCGGCCTTCTTGTAGAGCGCCAGATAGTTGGACGGGATGCCGTTGGCGTCGCCGGACTGCTGGGGCTGCGATGCCGCCCCGGAGGTGTTCGTGCAGTTCGCACCGTTCGTCGCGTTCTGGAAGAACTGGTTGGCCCCGAAGAACAGCGGGATCGACACCAGACTCATGAAGAACAGCGCCGCAGCGCCGCCGGCGATGATGATCGGCAGCCGGACCGCACCGTGGTCCGATCGCGTGAAATGAAGAAGAGAGACAATACGACGGCCTTCGTTCCGGCCCCTCGAGCCGACGCCGATCCGCAAGTGCCGGCGAAGCCTCATCTCTTTCCTTTCACTTGTCACCTACGTTGGCCTGGGCGAACGCGTAGACGACCCAGCCTCCACCGGACCTCGTCACCGTGACGGCGTACTGCTGGCTGGTGTCGCTGGAAGCTCCTCCCTTGTTGATGTGCTGGGTTCCGGTGACGAGGAAGATGAACTGGTCCTTCTCCATGTCGCGGAGCGAGTCCAGATGCGCGTCGGAGGTCGAGACCTCCCTGTCCTGCTTCCGCTGGTCCAGCAGACCCGGCGCCGACGAGTCGCGCTGCAACTGCGCCGTGACATCGGCGGCCACCAGGCCCTGCATCCGCCCGAGATAGGCGCTGGGCTGCTCGTCGTAGCGGTAGGTGCCGTAGGCGATGGTGAAACGACGGGCGACGTCCGCCGCGGCGCTGAAGTCCTTCTGCGTGAACGGCAGCAGCGAGTAGATGTCGTACGTGCCCCCGCTCGGCGGCGGACCCGTCAGTCCAGGCGCGGTGAAGGACGGCACGGACGGCGACGGAGCGGAGGTCGATCCCCGAGCCGAACTCTTGTGCCGGCCGCTTCCATTGCCGATGGTCAAGATCAACCCTGCTGCGGCGAGGAGCACCACCAACGCGGCGAACAGGATCTTGCGCTGGCGATCGGTCAGGTCCATCGGCTCCTCATCGCTCGTCGCCGTCCTCGCGCTTCACCGGACGCAGCCAGAACGGCATGGACGGACCGTCCTCGCGCGACCTGCCCGACCACAGCGGCGGCGGCGCCTTGCCCTCCGGGCTGCTGTCATCGCGCCCCCCGGACGTCGAGGCGGGGCCGGGCCTCGCTCCCAAGGACCCTCCACGCGCCGGAGGGCTCTTCTTCGCGCCGCCCGAAGCGGATGGCGGAGCCGTACGGCCGCCCGATCCACCACCGAACCAGCCCCGGCGACCGCCGCCGTTGGAGGCGCCGCTCTGCTCACCACCGCCGCCGGACCGGCTGCGGCCTCCGTTCTCGCCGCCACCTGCCGGTCGCCGCGGTGGCGTGCGGGTGCCGGAACCCTGCCCCGCGCCGGTCTTCCCGGCGGCACCCCAGCTGGCGCCGGTGGGCGCGGCAGGCGGACGCGCACCGCCGCCGGCGGCACTCGGTCGGCGTTCCTCGCCGGACGGGGAGTCGGCCGGCGGCCGAGGAGCCGGCGGGCGGGCTGCTCCGCCCGATCCGGACGGGCGTGGGCTCCAGAGCCCACCGCCGTTCGTCCTCGGGGTGGGCGCCGCGGCCTGCGCGCGCGGCGACAGGTTCAGCGGCGGAGCACTGCCCCGCGTCGCCCCGGCGGCCTTCGCGGCGAGCTGTGCGGCGCGTCCGCGCCGGTCGGCGGCGCCGACCACCTCACGGCCGGCCGTGTCGAAGTCGGCTCCGTCGTCGCTCCTGAGGGCCGGGGCGCCGGCCAGAGTGCCGGAGTCACGCTTGCCCCAGCGACCGAGCCGGTAGCCCGCGGCGCCGGGGACGGCCGCGGTCGCGATCGCGGTGGTCCGCTTCCGCGTCTCCCGGATCGCCTCCTCGACCTGCTGCTCCCCCTTGCGGGAGCCGACGGCGGAGTAGCCGACCGCGGCGAACAAGTGCTGGAACGGCTTCCGGTAGACGAAGGCCGCCAGGGTGACGAGAGAGATCAGCAGGATCTGCAGGCCCCACGGCAGGCTCTCGGCCATGACCAGGCCGTAGCACCACAGCAGGAGGGCCAGCACGCCGATCAAGGCCGCCTGCTTCAGCAGGGTCGACAGGAGGAGTTCGAACCAGCGCACCGCGATGACCCGGCCGATGCCCGGATGGATGCCGATGCCCAGGAAGATCGGCCCCGCGACGAGAAGCAGCAGGAACGAGATCTTCAAGATGATCAGCATGACCGAGACGACCAGCACCAGCAGTCCGGCGACCAGGGCCGCGAGCAACGCTCCGAACCCCACTGCCAGACGCGACGTCCAGTCCTTCCCCTGGAAGAGGGAGTACGCGCCGGGGAAGTTGTCCTTGATGTTCTTGGTCACGCCCTTGTAGGCGTCGGCCTTCTTCCCGAGATCTGGTTTCTGTCCGTTGGCGCTCTCGGAGAGATCGACCGCTTGGGAAGCCAGGAGCGTGCCCGCGTTGTCCTGGACGATCTTCGCCTTCGGGTCGTCGGTCCCGAACTCGCCCATCAGCCAGGGTTTGCAGACGAGCGTCACCCACAGGCCGTTGGCGTTGCGGGTGACCGCGTCGTTCGTCGCCGGCTGCGGCGGCTTCCCCTTCTGCGGAATGCACGTCGTGGTGTCGGCGTCGCTCTGCGGAAGAGCGGCGTTGAAAGCCGCGGTCGCCCCGTTGGAGACCTTCGTTCCCAATGTTGTGAAGTCGCCGGGTCTGCCGATCAGCCAGATCAGTGCGACCATCGCCAGCACCATCCAGATGGTGCCTTCCGCCACCCGGCTGGCGCGCCGCCGGATCAGTCCCCACCAGGCCAGCCACAGGGCACCGAGGATGACCACCCACGACCAGTACTTGGCGCCGAAGGTGTTCCCCATGCTCCGGATCACGCCGTCGACCGTCTTCTTCAGCCACCCGAGGAGGGACTCGGACGCCGCCGCCTGGTAGATGGTGATGGTCGTCCGGTCGATCGCCTGCGCGAAGACGAAGACGGTGTTCGCGATGTTGTTACCGATCATCGCGGGCATGTCGGAACAGCCCATGTCCACCGCGTGCCACGACTGACCGCGCGTCCCGTACCGGTCGTAGTACGTGAGCTGCTCCGGTGTGTCCTTCGCCGTCTTCTGCAGCTGCTCGCTGGGATAGTTCGGCGGCTTCACCATGCCGTCGATACCCGAGCCGTACTGCTCCGGCGCCGGGTGATCGGCGGGCGCGCAGGCGTCATTCGGGTTCGAGCCCGGCGCCGTCGGAATGGGATCGGCGCTTGCGAAGCCCAAGGGGCTCAGGACAAGCAGCGCCATGAGCGTAAGAATGAGAAGCGACCGGCGCTTAGCCCGTGGTCTGCCCTTCGCCGGTTGTCGTCGTCGGCGGTGGCGGACGCCTGACACCCTCATCGGGGGACCTCCTGGGTGACCTCTGTGGCGGGGTCGCGGGGGGCGGTGGAGGGACGGGATGGTCGCTCGTTCCCACTATGCGGGTCCGATGCTTTGTCCGCACTGATTTCGTCGGGCTTGGAGCGTGTCGGGTTGGTGTCGAGCCAGCGGAGGAGCTCCTCGGAGACGAGGTCCACACCGATCCGGCCGGCGCGGCCGTCGAGGTCGCGGAAGATGCACTCGCCGTTGCCGAGGTTGCGCAGCACGGCGCGGTGCTCGTCGGAGTTCTCGACGCCGATGAGGGCCATCACGTTGCCGACCTCGTTGCGCTCGGTCGAGCGGAACGAGTAGACGGACGAGAGGCAGTTCGTGACCTGCTCGTTGAGGAGGTCGCCGGCGTTCTGGGAGACGAGGATCAGGGCGGTGTTCCGGGAGCGGCCCATCCGGGAGACCTCCGGGATGAGCTTGGCACCCTCGGGCGTCTGCGTGATCGCCCAGGCCTCGTCGAGGAAGATCGCCTTGGGCAGGTGGCGGTCGAGGCCGTGCATCAGCCGACGGGCGAACTGCGACACGAGGTACATCAGGGCGACGGAGAGCCGCTGCTCGTACGAGTAGTCCTCACGGTTGATCGCCACGTCCGGCAGGGTCAGACCGCCGAGCGTGAAGACCGTCGTCCAGCCGGCGGTGTCGATCCGCTCGCCGCCGGACGGGTCGAAGCACAGGCGGGCGAGCCGCATCTCCGACATCGAGCGCAGCACGGCGCCGAGGTTCTTCGACGCCGGGTCATCGGAGGCGTCCAGGTAGTCGACGACCTTGCCGAGGGAGGGCTGCGGCTGGTTGGCGACCGCGCCGACCGCCTGGATCATGGCGGACTCGCGCTCCTCGGACATGCGGGGCAGCAGCAGGCGCAACGTCTCCGTGGCCATGGTCTTCTTGGCCGCGAGGTCGTCGCCGAAGCTGAACGGGTCGAGGAGGCCGGGAGCCGCGGAGCCCAGCGGCAGGACGCGGGCGCGGCGCCCGCGCCGGCGCAGCAGCTCGACCAGGGACTCCGCGTCGCCCTTGGGGTCGATGGCGGCAATTGTGACCCCGCGCAGCGCCATCTGGTACAGCAGCAGCAGCGCCAGAGTCGTCTTGCCGCCGCCGGGCTCACCGGTGATCGCGACCGCGGTGGGGCGGTTGCGCGCGGCGGCGACGAGCGGGTCGAAGTGCACGATGGACCGGGCACGGCCGAGCGTCTCCCCGATGTACGGCCCGACCCAGCCGGCGGACGTGTCGTCCCGCCGGTCGCCGAGGTCGACGGTCGCGGTGGGCATGCCGCCGGCGATCGTCCTCAGCGGCTGCCGCTGGGCGTACGCGTTGACGCGGATCCGGTCGCCGGGCAGGGACTCGCAGAACAGCGAGAACTGGTCGCCGGTCGAGCAGACGATGTCGATGCCGAGGTCGCGGTAGTGCTCGACGACCGCGTCGACGCGCTGCTGCAGGAGGTCCTCGGTCGGCGCGGAGACGATGAGCCGGTGCCAGCCGTACACGAACGGCAACCGCTCCTTGGTGATGCCGTGCTCGAGCATGCGGGCGGCGTCGATCTGCTCGGCCAGCGCGATGGGCGCCTCGGCTCCGGCCTCGCGGATGTGCTGGTCCATGTCGCGGGCGTGCGCGAGCTTCCGGGAGACGTCCTTGGACGCCTTGGCCGGTGGGACGAGCTTCATCCGCGCCGACACCTCCACCGGGAAGGGCAGGGCGTCGGCGAAGTGCATCCACGGCTCGCCGTCCGGGAACGGCATCAGATCCGGGAAGCGGGCGAACGACAGGTACGCGACGTACGACGAGCCGTCCGGCTGCTCCATCCGGAGGTTCGACCGGCCGTTGACGATCGTGCCCTCGACGAGACTCTCGATCTCGCCGGCGCCCCAGGTGCGGCGCGGGGTGGCCGAGGGCGGCGGATCGGTCAGGGCGCCGCTGGCCGCGTGCTGGAACAACCAGGCGATCTCCGTGGACGACGCGTGCCGGGCGTACAGGGCGCTGCCTCCGAGGGAGCGGCCGAGCCGCTCGGACTGCTCGGTCCAGCGGGCGATCTCCTTCACCGGGATCGCCTCGTCGTGCAGCCCGAGGACCTCCTCGCTGCGCTTGTACAGGCCGAAGAGCTGCTTGAAGGCGCCTCCGGAGAGCTGGGCTCCAACTCCGCGCTGGCCGAGGCGCACGCCGAGGTAGACCTCCTTGGTCCAGAAGTCCTTGGACCAGACGTGGGCGTACATCTCCTCGAGGTACTCACGCCAGCCCTGGCCCCCGTCCGAGGTCTCGTCGAGGGCGAGCGCCCACTCGGCGGCCGGATACGTACGGTGCACGATCCGCAGGTGGATCTCGGCGTCCTGCATGCGGATGCCGGCGAGCGCGATGGTGATGTTGGTGGCGAGCGCCTCGCGCTCTTCGTTCGTCGTGAACTCGTACGAGACGGTCGGCAGCCGGAAGTACGCCCAGGCGGCGTTGTCGGTGAGGAGGATCCGATCGTCGAAATACCGTACGGCCAGCCGGCTGCGGGCCTTGGACGCCCTGCTCATCGGTTACTCCTCGTCCTTACTGAACACTTGGTCACGCGCTGTCGGACGCCGTCCGCTCATCGGGAGACCTCCTGCTGGGGGTAGCGTCCCGGCGTCTGGACGAGACCGCCCGCCACGACGCCGCCGAGCGCGATGTACGCCTTGCGGGTCGGGGCCCGCAGCGAGCGCAGCTCGTTGCGGGGAGCGCGGTCGAGGCTGAGGTGGTCGTCCCAGGGGATGCGCACGAGCGCGCGGCAGCGGCCCCTGGCGACCGACTCGGCCTGCTCGACGTCGTCCATGCTGCGGCGGCTCACCCCGTTGATCACGGTGACGGCCCGGGACCGCAGATCCTCATATCCGTGGCCGTCGAGCCACTCGAAGGTCATGGCCACCGCCCGCGGCGCGTCGGAACTGGCCGGTGCGACCAGCACGATCTGGTCGGCGTACGGCAGCACCCGCGCGACCACGGCCGCCGCGGCGTCCAGCAGCGTGATCGAGTAGAACCGGTCGAGGGTCCGCATCGCGAGGGCGTAGTCGCGGTCGTCCAGTGCCTGAACAGGGTTCTTGCCGGCCGCCACCACCTCCAGCCCGGACTTGGAGATGGAGGTGTACCGGCGCATCATCTGGTAGCCGGTGACCTGCTCGGCGTGGGCGATCAGCGAGGTGAGCGTCTCCCGGGTCTCGGTCCGGGTGCGCCGCGCCATGGCGCCGGGGCCGGGGTTCACGTCGACCGCGACGATCCGGTCACCGCGGTGCTGGGCGAAGGTGTGCCCGAGCATGAGGGCGGTCACCGTCTGCCCGGCGCCGCCGGTGCAGCCGAGCACGACGACGCGCCGGGCGCCCGCGAAGGCGGTCCGTACGCGCTGTTCGTAGTCGCCGTCACCGTTGCCGCCGCCCGAGAAGATGCGCCTGCGGCCGCGACCGTCGTCGCCGCGTCCCTCGTCCTCGTGAGCCGCCTGCGGCATCGGTCCGGGACGAACGGGCGAGGCGGGACCGGACCGAACGGCGCGCGCCGGCGACTCCGGCGGCGCACCGGCCGCCGCCTCCGGCCGACCCTGCCAGGGCTGCTGCCCCGTACCCTGCCGGGACGGAGCCGACGGACGGGCCGGCCGGGCCGCCGGAACCTGCGCGGGCCTCGTCGGCTGCGTCCGAGGGGGCTGCGCCGGTGATTGCGCCGGCGGCTGGGCAGGGGCCTGCGGTGGTGAGGTGCGCGACGACGGGTGTCCGGCGGCCGGGGCACGCGGGGGTGCGGGCGGCGCCGCCGGCAGCGGAGGGGTGGGTGGCGTCACCGGACGGCCGGGTGCCGGTGGCGTCCAGTTCGGCGCCGGTGACCCGGCGTCCCGGGCGGCCGGCCGCGCCTCGCGGGACGGCGTGGCCTCATCGCCGTGCGAACGGCCTCGTACGGGGGTGGCGGGCCGGGCCGGGCGACCTGAGGCGGTGTCACGCGGCGGGGCGGCACCGGCGTCCGGTCGCGAGGCCGAGGGGCGCCGCGACGGGGTCGGCCACACGATCTGGTCGGTGCGGGCCGCGGCGATGTCCTGCTCCTCGTCGGCCGGCGCCGCCGGACCGCGATCGGCCTCCCCGGCGTCGTCCGCCGCCGTACGCCGCTCGCTCGCCGCGCCGGAGGTCGCCCCCTCGTGCTTCGCCGCACCGGGGGCCGACGCCCCGTGCTCCGCGGCGGCGGGAGACGCCGGTGCCCCACGCTCGGCCGTGCCCGAAGCCGGCGTCTCGCGCCGCACCGCGCCCGGAGCCGGCGTCGTCTCGCGGTCCGCCGGGCCCGAGGCCGCCGGTGCACCACGCTCTGCCGTGCCGGGGGCCGGCCCCTCGAGCTCCGCCGCGCCCGAAGCGGCCGGGGCCTTGCGCTCCGCCGTGCCGTCCGCCGGCGGTCGGCCGGAGGAACGGACCGGATCGTCATTGCCGGTCGGCGGCTCGGCGAAGCGTGCGGCCGGGGAGTCATCGGCGGGTTTGGCGTGCCGCCCGTGCGGCAGCGGGATCACCGATGCGGAGCGCGATCCTTCGTCGGCCTGCCCCGAAACCGCCGGCCGGACCGGCGGGCCGCTGTCCGCGGGCTCGCCGGGACGGTCGGTGGCCGATGGCCGCGCGGCGGCCGGTCGAGCGGCCGGCGGCTGAGCGGCTCCAGGCGGGGCGGGCGTCGGGCCGCTCGGCGGCGTGGTGCTCCCTTCTCCGGGAGCGGACGCGGGCGAGGCGTCGGGGTGCGCGACGGGCCGAGCGGGAGCCGCGTGCCTGCCGACGGGGCCGGCGGGGCCTGCCGCGGCCGGCTTGGCCGGCTTAGCCGGAGCGTCCGAACGAGCGGGCGTCTCCGGACGGGGCGGGGCGGTCGGTCCGGTGGGCCTGGCCGCCTGCGGGTCCGCCGGCCGGCCGAGCGTGGGCGGGACCGGCCGGGGGTTCGCGGCGGGCGTCTCCGGCTCGTGGGAGATGTTGCGCGGTCGCGTCGGGCGACGCGGCGCGTCGAGGTCCCGATCCCGACCCCGCGCGGGGGTGGTGTCGGGTCGCTGCTCACCGGGTCGTCCGCGCTCGCCGGCGCGCCGATCCACGGTCTCTCCGTCCGCCGGCGCCGGACCGGCGGCGCGCGCGGCCGGGGTGGCGGGCGTTGGCGCGGTGGTCGGCGTGTCCGCGGTGGCTGGCGTGACCGGGGCCTCCGGCCTCGCCGGGAGGCCGGGCCTGGCGGGCGCGCCCGGTGTCGTCGAGGGGTCGGCGGACGCGGGGAAGCCGGGGACGGCCTGCGGCGCCGTCGGCTGCGGACGGCCGGGCCGTGCCGCGGCCGGCGGCGAGGCCGGCTCGGGGCGCACCGGCTGCGGTCGGGTCGGTTCCACGGCGGGCGGGGTGAGACGTCGTTCGCCGGGCGCGGCCGGCGGCACGACCGTGCTGCCGTCGTGCGGCGTCGGCTGCAGGCTCGGCGCCTGCGGACGCTGGGCGATGGCCGGCCGGCGGGGCGCGCCGGTGGGCGCCTGCCCGGCGCCGTTCCCGGTGTACTCCAGGACGGGCGGCGCGGCCGCGACCGGCGTCGCGGCCGGCTCGGGGGTGGGCGGGAGCTCGACGGACTGTTCCGCGGCCCGCGCGACGTGCAGCCGGTCGCCCGCGAGGCGGCCGCGCCGCCAGACCCGGCCGACGATGACGACCTCGCCGGGCTCCCGGATCGGCGTCAGGCGGGCCCACGTACGTGCCTCGGTGAGGTAACGGACCTGGGAGATCAGCAGCTCGGTGAGGCGTTTGCCCTCGATGACGGGACGGGTGGCCAGCCAGGTGAGCAGGCCGGGTGGGACGAGATAGACGACGTGCCAGGGCGCGTGGAACGGCACTCCGACGACCTGGAGCAGGATGATCCAGGGCAGGAAGACGCCGACGAACACACCGATCTGCACCAATGGCAGTGGCATCGGAAGCCGCAGGTCGTAGAGCTTGTAAAGCCGCTTCTCGATGCGCCAGATATTGGTGTACGTAGGCAGATCCACCCGGGCCCCACTCCCCTAATTGAGACCAGCCATGACTAGACCAGCATGACACCGGCTGTGTTCAGGACGTTTTGATTCCAAGGGCGGTCGCGATCGCCTTGGCCGTCGTCTCGATGATATTGGGGACGTAAAATATGACTCCAATGCCGATCGCGAGCAGGATGAACTGCACAAATCGCGTGATCTCCCGCGTGAAGAGGAAGAAGATCGCGACGATGGAGACAACGACCAGGAACAACGGCCCGAAGATGTCGCGCAGCCATTTGGCCAGATTGTCGGTGTCCAAGCCGTTGTTAGGCGCCGCCTCCACATGATGCGGCAGCATCGCCAGCATGTGTTGCATCATCGGGCTGGCCTTCCTTGGTCGGGGAGTGAATCGTAGCGTTCGGGACGGGTCGGCAGTGACCTCACGATCCCGCCGGAAGTGTAGAAGCCTGGATGTCCCTGACGAACCAATATCCGCCCTTCTTCACCATTGTGAGCTGGTAGGTCTGCTCTAGCGTGCCACCCGACGTCTTGGGCTGACCAGCGGGAATCTGCCACACGACCGTCGTGGTGACGGTCCGCGACGCGGCGTCGCCGCGCGGGGCGATGATCTCCTTGATCTGGCCGAAGGTGACGCTGGCGCCCAGCCCGGTGACGGGCGGGTCGGAGTACCGCTGGAGGGAGCCGGCGTCACTGGCCGCGTACGCCTTGAAGAAGTCGTTCAGCGGTTGCTGGATCTCGCTCTCCAGCGCGGAGTCGCGGTCCTGGGCGACCGCGGGGACCGACGCGGTCGCGGGCGGCGGGAGCATGGCGGGGCGACCGGTTATCGCCATCGCCCCGTCCTTCGCGTAGACCGGAACGGCCAACTGGAACAGCCGCCCGTTGGCCCGCGTGAGAAGGGTGACGACGCCGTGCTCGGCGTCGGTCGCGCGCACCGACGCCACGTACGCGGACTGCAGCACGGATTTCCCGGTGCCGTCCCAGCCGAGTTGCGGGTCGAGCCCTCCGGCGAGGAACGGGGCGAGCAGTTTCGGCCGGTCGGCGGCCGTCGCCTGGTCGTAATTCAGATAGACCCCGGCGAATGACAGGGCGTAGGCCGAAGCCGCCGCCTCCGGGAACTTCGGTTTGCTCGTATCGCTGGTCGTGGTCGGATTGGACCGGTCCGCGGTGAACCGGTCGAAGGGCGCGCGCACGCCGTTGACCAGCACGACGATGAGGAAGGCCCAGAGGACGACCCGCCCGACATAGATGAACCAGCGGCCGCCGGAACCGCCCCAGCCACGGCGGTCGCCACCACCTCCGCCGGAGCCGCCGCCGCGCTTGCCGCGGCGCCCCTTCTCGTCCGGAGAGTCCCAAGGGTCTGCGGGCGAGAATCCGCCCGGTGGGTAACCGGACGCACCGGCGTCTACAACGCCGGACGACCTGCGAGCCATCATGCCTCCGCTCGCGCCTACCCCCCGGATCGGCGCGCCGTGTATCCGTCTATCCGTCTGGTCGAGTTCGGTTTACCACCTTAACCACGGCGGTCAATTGTTCCAGTGTCGAGCGAGGATGCACAGTCCCGCCGCGCGGTTGTGGACAACTCGGTAGCCGGTGGAGCATTACCGGACAGCGAGGTTCGTCTCCCCTGCTAGACGTTGAAGCGGAACTCCACCACGTCGCCGTCCTGCATGACGTACTCTTTGCCCTCCATCCTGGCCTTTCCGGCCGCACGGGCGGCGGCGACCGAGCCCTCGGCCACCAGGTCCTCGTAGGACACGATCTCGGCCTTGATGAAGCCCTTCTGGAAGTCGGTGTGGATCACACCCGCGGCCTCCGGGGCGGAGGCGCCCTTGCGGATCGTCCAGGCGCGGGCCTCCTTGGGCCCGGCGGTGAGGAAGGTCTGCAGCCCCAGCGTGGCGAAGCCGACGCGGACCAGCTGCAGCAGACCGGGCTCCTCCTGCCCGGTGGACTGCAGGAGCTCCAGGGCCTCCTCGTCGGGCAGTTCGATCAGCTCGGACTCGATCTTGGCGTCGAGGAAGATCGCCTCGGCCGGGGCGACCAGCTCCTGCAGGCGGGCGCGCAGCGTCTCGTCGCCGAGCTCGTCCTCGTCCACGTTGAAGACGTACAGGAACGGCTTGGCGGTCAGCAGGTGCAGCTCGCGCAGCGGCGCCGGGTCGAGATCCGAGGCGTAGAGCGTCACGCCGTCGTTCAGCGTCTTCTGCGCCGCCCGGGCCGCCTCGACGACGGCGAGCTTGTCGCGGTCCTTGGTCGTCCGCGCCTCCTTCTCCAGACGCGGCAGGGCCTTCTCGAGCGTCTGAAGGTCGGCGAGGATCAGCTCGGTGTTGATGGTCTCGATGTCACGCGGCGGGGCGACGTCGCCGTCGACGTGCGTGACGTCCGAGTCCTCGAACACCCGGATGACCTGGCAGATCGCGTCGGTCTCCCGGATGTTCGCCAGGAACTGGTTGCCGAGCCCCTGCCCCTCGGACGCGCCCTTCACGATGCCGGCGATGTCGACGAACTGCATGGTCGCGTGCACGATCTTGGCCGAGTCGTACAGCTTGGCCAACTCGTCGAGGCGCGGGTCGGGCACCGCCACGATGCCGACATTCGGCTCGATCGTCGCGAACGGGTAGTTCGCCGCGAGAGCGGTGTTCTTGGTCAGCGCGTTGAAGAGGGTCGACTTGCCCACATTGGGCAGGCCGACGATTCCGATGGACAGGCTCACGGACGCAGAGTCTACGGGCCCGCCGGGACCGCCCGTACGGCCCGGATGCGCCGATGAACGGGCCGTACGCGCTGCCTCCCCGCCGGACCGCGCCGCCTCCCCGCCAGACCGCGCGACGCGAGCCGGCGACCGATCCGCGCGACGCCGGTGAGCGGGCCGTACGCGCCCCGTCGCCCCCGCCGAGCGGACGGGGTGACGGCTCGTCCGCGCGTCGGGCCGACATTCTCGTACTGCTTTGTCACGATGCGGACATGGACGTTCTGCTCGGCCTCGTGATCGGCCTGGTGGTGGGTACGGTGCTCGGGATCGCCTGGGCCCGGAGCCGGACCGCCGTGGTGACCGCGCGGGCCAAGGCGGCCGAGGAGAAGCTCGCCTACGTCGAGCAGGGACTGGCCGAGCGTTTCCAGTCGCTGTCGGCGCAGGCCCTGGACGCGAGCAACCAGCGCTTCCTCGAACTGGCCGGCACCCGGCTGGCGACCGCCAACGCCGAGGCGGCCGGAGAGCTGGACAAGCGCATCGCCCCGCTCAGGGACACGCTGAGCAAGGTGGAGGCGCAGCTGCGCGAGGTCGAGACCGGACGCCGCGAGTCGCACGCCATGCTGGCCAAGCAGGTGGAGTTCGTGCGGCAGAGCTCCGACCAGCTCCGCCAGGAGACCCAGACGCTCGTACGGGCGCTGCAGCGGCCGGAGGCGCGCGGGCGGTGGGGAGAGCTCCAGCTGCGCCGCGTGGTCGAGATCTCCGGCATGACCCGGCACTGCGACTTCGACGAGCAGGCCGTCGCCGGGAACGGGCTCCGGCCCGACCTGGTCGTACGGCTGGCGGGCGGCAAGAACATCGTCGTCGACTCGAAGGTCTCCCTGGCCGCGTACCTGGACGCCGCCGGCGCGGACGGGCCGGGGGTCTGGGAGGCCCGGCTGGACGCGCACGCCCGGCATCTCCGTGAGCATGTGGACCGGCTGTCGGCCAAGTCGTACTGGCAGTCCTTCAGCCCTGCGCCGGAGTTCGTGGTGCTGTTCGTGCCGGGCGAGGCGTTCCTGGCGCCGGCGCTGGACCGGGACCCCGGCCTGCTGGAGTACGCGATGCGGCGCCGGGTGCACATCGCCACACCCACGACGCTGATCAGCCTGCTGCGCACGGCGCACTACGCCTGGCAGCAGCAGGCGCTGTCGGAGAACGCCCGCGCGGTGTTCGAGCTGGGCCGGGACCTGTACGACCGGCTCGGGACGCTCGGCCGCCACGTCGACCAGCTCGGCAAGTCCCTCACCAACGCCGTCGTGGCCTACAACCGGACGATCGGGTCGCTGGAGAGCCGGGTCCTGGTGACCGCCCGCAGGCTGAACGAGCTGGGCGTGACCGACGCCGAGCTCGACGCCCCGACGCCGGTCGAGGAGCCCGCCCGCTCGCCGTCCGCGGCGGAGCTCGCGGACGACGCCGAGCGGGAGCGCCAGATCCGCCTGCTGCCCTGACGCCGTGTCGCGAGACGCGGCGTGCTCGGGCGGGCTACCGTGGAGCAAGGCACTGTCGACTCTGGGACGGGCTGGTGGCAACGGACACGCGCGGGGACCCTGAGACGGCCCCCGCTCCGAGCGGTCGGTCGAAGCGGCGTCCGGCCGCGTCTCCGGGACGGTCACGAGCACGTTCGGCGGTGACGCTGACCGGCCGGGGCGGCGCGGTCGTGGTGTTCTCGTGCACGCTGCTCGGCGCTCTCATCGGCGGGCTGTTCGGATTGCGGTCGGCGCAGGGCGTGCTGTTCGTCGCGGGGTGCCTGCTGGCGGTGTCGATGACCCGCCGCACGGACCTGCTCACGCTCGTGGTCAGCCCCCCGCTGCTGTTCTTCCTGGTGAGCCTGCTGTCGGCGGTCACCGGGTCGATCGGGGAGAAGTCCCTCCTGGTGAGCGTCGCCGTCACCCTGGCGGCCAAGCTCACCTCGAGCGTGCCATGGCTGTTCCTCGGCGCGGTGCTCGTCGTGCTGATCGCGGTGCCCCGTGGCCTGCCCGCCAACCTGCGGGAGCTGCGCGCCCGGGTCGCGGCCGACAACCCGTTCCGCGGGCGCACCGCTCTGGGCACCCGCAGGCGCGGCCGGACCGACGAGGACGACGATCCGGTCCGGTGGGACGAGGGCGGCCCTGGACGGCTCCCGGCCGCCAAGGCCCCCTCCCCGGAGGACTGAGGCCGGGCTACGCCGACCGCAGGTCGCGGCGGAGTTCGTGCGGGAGCGCGAAGACCATCCGCTCGCGTACCGACTCGACCTCTTCCACCGTGTCGAAGCCGAACTCGGCGAGGCGGGCGAGCACGCCCTCGATCAGCTCCTCCGGCACCGACGCGCCGCTGGTGAGGCCGACCGTGTCGACGCCCTCGAGCCAGGCGGGGTCGATCTGCTCGGCGTAGTCGACGAGGTACGAGGCCTGGGCGCCGTGGTCCTTGGCCACCTCGACGAGGCGCTTGGAGTTCGAGGAGTTCTGCGAGCCGACCACGATCACGAGCTGCGACTCGGCGGCGATCTCCTTCACCGCCACCTGGCGGTTCTGGGTGGCGTAGCAGATGTCGTCCGACGGCGGGTCGACGAGCTTGGGGAACCGCGCGCGGAGGGCCTCGACCGTCGCGTTGGTCTCGTCGACCGACAGCGTGGTCTGGGAGAGCCAGACGACCTTCTCCGGGTCGCGTACCTGGAGCTTGGCGACGTCGTCGGGACCGTCGACGAGCTGGATGTGCTCCGGGGCCTCGCCGCTCGTGCCGATGACCTCCTCGTGGCCTTCGTGGCCGATCAGGAGGATGTCGTAGTCGTCGGTCGCGAAGCGCCGGGCCTCCTTGTGGACCTTGGTGACCAGCGGGCAGGTGGCGTCGATCGTACGGAGGCTCCGCCCGGCGGCCTCGTCGTGGACGACCGGGGCGACCCCGTGCGCGGAGAACACGACGATCGCGCCCTCCGGCACCTCCTCGGTCTCCTCGACGAAGACCGCGCCTCGTTCTTCGAGGGTCTTCACCACGTGGACGTTGTGCACGATCTGCTTGCGGACGTAGATGGGCGCGCCGTACCGCTCGAGCGCCAGCTCCACCGTCTGCACGGCGCGATCCACACCCGCGCAGTAGCCGCGCGGCTTGGCCAGAAGAACCCGACGAGTCATGTGTCCCATGGTAGGTGTGATCGGGGGGCACCGGTTTCGGGCGCAGAAAAACCCGGCCACGGCGCGTGAACGGTGCTGCACCGTAGGGCAGAGTGGTGGATAACAGATTCGTCATACCGACCAGTCCGCGCCCGCGAGGCCAGTCCGCGCCCGCGAGGCTGGAGGGAGCTGAAACAACGATGACACCATCGCCGCGCCGCCTTAAGGACCAAGTCCGGGAGACCGTCAGCGAGCTCCCCATCCATGCCGCACGGCTCGCCGTGATGGGCGTCGGCCAGGCTCTCCTGCTCACCGACCGGGTCCGCAAGGACTACAAGGAGGCCCGGGAGTCGGGTCTGACGCCGGTGCTCGGCCGACTGATCGACGACGCGGAGGACCTGACCGGCCGGCTCGTGGGCAAGGTCACCAGCCGGGTCGCCCCCGACGGGCGTACGGGTGCCGAGGAGGGCGCGGCGCCCTCGCAGAAGGGTCCGGAGATCGCCGTCGGAAAGCCGGCGGCCGCCGCGGGCCGTACGCGACCGGCGACGGCGCGCCCGAAGCCGCCCTCCCGTTCCACGGCCGCCTCGGGCAAGGGCCGGCCCGCCGCTCCGTCCCGGGCGAAGGGCGCCACGCCCGGCGCGCGGCCGGGCGCGGCCGCGCGCCGGGCCGGGGCGGCGGAGCCGAAACCCGCGAAGCCGGGGGCCGGACCGACCGGGGATACCGGGGCCACCGGACCGGCCGGGCCGTCCGAGGCCGCCGCGGCGGCGACGGCGGAACCCGCCTCGTCGGCCGCCGCCGAGCGCACCCGGCCGGCGGCCAAGAGGACGCCGCAGGCCAAGGCCGCTCCGGCGAAGGCTCCCGCGTCGTCCACGGCTCCGGCCAAGGAGCGGAAGACCCCTCCGGCCAAGGCCACACCCGCCACCCGCGCCCCGGAGCAGGCGCCCCCCACGCGGACCACGGCTTCAGGGGCGACCGCGAGCGCGCCGAGCGCCGAAGCGGGGACGACGGCCGGCCGGGACCTGCCCGTCGCCGACTACGACCACGCGACCATCGCCTCCGTACGGGCCCGGCTGCGCAACCTGAACGCGCGCCAGGTCAACGAACTGCGCGACTACGAACGGGCGCACGCCGCGCGCGCCGAGTTCCTTCGCATGTACGAGAACCGCATCGCCAAGCTCCGCGGCCAGGCCTGACCCGCGCCGCGACACGGAGGCGAACAGGAACAGGTTCGGGGCGAGGAGCGCTCCGGGACCTGGAGCGAGGACGACGACGGCCGTGGCCGGGGCAACCCGGCCACGGCCGTTCCGTTCCGGACCCGCGTACGGAGCGCGGGCGGGTCTGCGTGGTCAGTGCCGCGCGAGCGTGGGAGCGTCCTGGAAGGTGTGGTCGATGTCCACCCGCTCCAGTGACCGGAGATGCCGTCGGCGCGTGTACAGCACCGCCATGCCGATGAGGCAGCAGAGGGCGCCGGCGCAGTACGGCAGGCTCGGGTCGACGCCCTCACCCAGCTTGCTGGCGATGTACGGCGCGACGGCGCCGCCGAGCCAGCGGACGAAGTTGTAACCGGCGGAGGCCACCGGGCGCGGCGCGTCGGAGACCTCCATGGCGGCCTCGGTGAAGACCGTGTTGTTGATGCCGATCGGAACGCCGGTGAGGATGACGAAGACGATGATCCCGGTGTGCCCGGACAGGGCGATCGCGACCTGCAGGACGAGCAGCACGGTGAGCGCGAGGTGGAGGACCCGGACCGAGCCCAGCCTGCGCTGCAGCACGGGGGCGACGAACACCGAGCACAGGGCCAGCAGCACGCCCCAGGCGAAGAAGACCAGGCCGATGCCGTGCGCGTCCATGTGCAGGACGAACGGAGTGAAGGCGAGGATCGTGAAGAACGCGTAGTTGTAGAACAGCGCCGTGAACGCCGTCGTGGACAGGCCGCCGTGGCCGAGCGCCCGGATCGGGTCGGACAGGCGGGTCTTCTTCACCGGCCTGGCGGTCTGCCGGAGCAGCGTGGCGATCAGGACGAAGCCGATCGCCATCAGCGCCGCGGTGCCGAAGAACGGATACCTCCAGTGCCACCCGCCGAGCACCGCGCCGAGCAGAGGGCCGGTCGAGATGCCGAGGCCGAGCGCGGCCTCGTACAGGATGATCGCCGATTCGGCGCCGCCGCTGGCCGCGCCGACGATGACGGCGAGGGCGGTGGCGACGAACATCGCGTTGCCGAGGCCCCAGCCGGCCCGGAAGCCGACGAGTTCGCCCACCGAGCCGGACGTGCCGGACAGCGCCGCGAAGACGACGACCAGCGTCAGGCCGATGAGAAGGGTCTTCTTGCCGCCGATGCGGCTGGAGACGAACCCGGTGACGAGCATGGCCACCGCGGTGATCAGGAAGTAACTCGTGAACAGCAGGGAGACCTGGCTCTGCGTCGCGTCGAGCCCCTTCGCGATCGCCGGGAGGATGGGATCGACCAGGCCGATGCCCATGAACGCCACGACGGCGGCGAATGCGGTCGCCCACACGGACAGCGGCTGACGGAGGAGTCCTCCTGTCTTAGGGGAGTCGGGGGTTGTAGCGCCCATCGAGGTGAAAGCCCTCCTCAGGAGTCGGCGAAGAGCTTGGCCAACGCGGGCAGGGCGGCCTCGATGGTCCCCCGCTCGTCCTCGCTCAGCGCCATCAGTCGTTCGGTGAGGTGGTCGATGCGCCGTTCCCTGGCCCGCAGCAGCCGCTCCGCGCCCCCGGGCGTGAGCTCGACGGTGACCACGCGCGCGTCGTCGGCGTACCGGCCGCGGACGGCCAGGCCGTCCCGCAGCAGACGCCCGATCTGCCGGGTCATCGTGGGGAGCCGGACGCCGTGCTCGGTGGCGAGGTCGGACATCCGCCGGGGGCCGGCCTCCAGCGAGCCGAGGACGGCCATCTGCTGGGTCGTGATCGGCTGCCCGAGGCTCACCCGTCGCAGCACGAGCACGAGGTCACGGAGCCCACGGTTGATGTGCTCGGCGAGCGCCCGCGGGTCGGTCATCGCCCCTCCTCAATTACTTAGCCAGTCTAAGTTAGCTTGGCTAAGCATATGAACGTGCCGGCCCGCCCCGGACATTCCCGAGATGTGAGCGCGCCGATCCGTCAGGCCGAGGAGGCCACCGGAGCCGAGCCCGGAGTCACGCGATCCGTCACCCGACGGCGGTGGCGAGAGAGGGCAGGAGGGCCGGCAGCTCACGGAGTCCGCGATCCGTCACCCGGAGGTCGCGGGTGCCGGGCCGCGGCTCGACCAGCCCCCGCTCGACGAAGGCGTCGAGGACCTCCTTGCCCAGCGCGCCGCCGAGGTGCGGCAGCCGCCGGGTCCGGTCCAGGCAGGCCGTCGCCAGTTTGCGGCGCCCGCCCCGTACGGCGTCCGGATCGACGCCGAGCTCGACGAACGCGGACCGGTCCGGCCCCAGGGCGAGCTCGGCGGTGCGCCCGTCGGGCGGCACGAGGGCTCCCCTCTCGACCAGCGCCGCGAACACCGCCACGCCGAGCCGGCCCGCCGCGTGGTCGTAGCAGGTACGGGCGAGGCCGTGCGCGTCCGCCCGACGGCGCGGGCGGGCGCCGGCGGCTCCGCCGTCGGCGAAGCGGGACAGGGCGGCCAGGACCTCACCGATCCCCACCTCGGCCACTCGGTAGGTCGCGTGCCGGCCGGAGTGTTCGACGGCGACGAGCCCGGCGGCGCGCAGCCGCGCCAGATGGTTGCCGAGCCGAGGCGCCGACACCTCGAGCGCGTCGGCGAGCTGGCTCATGGTGTGCGGCCCCTCGGCCGCGAGGACCTGCAGCACGGTGAGGCGGATCGGGTCGGCCAGCTCTCGCGCGAGCGAGGTCACCGAGGCGAGGACGGGGTCCTCGGGATCCAGCCATCCGCCCATGGGACACCTCCCGCTCGACCACATCCACTTTACACCGAATCGTGAATCGTGCTTGAACGAGGTGATCCGCGGGCACTACCGTCACGATTAATGAATCCGTGAAAGGTGGTTGTCCATGGTCGCCGTCTCCGCACCCGAGGTCACCGATCCGGTCGCCGTCGGCCTGCGCCGCCTGCTGTGGGGACGCGGGATCTCCGCGCTCGGGGACGGCCTGTGGTTCACGATCTGGGCGCTGTACTTCACCCGGATACTCCACCTGGCGCCGGCGCTCGTGGGCGTCGGCATGGCCGTCGCCGGCGGGGCGGGCCTGGCGGTGACCGTTCCGCTCGGCGCCCTGGCCGACCGGTTCAGCCCCCGTGTGATCCTCATCGCACTCACGGCCGTCCGCGGCGCCGCCATGGCCGCGTACCTGCTGGTCCACGGGACCTGGGGCTTCCTCGTGGTCACCGTGCCGTTCGTCGCGCTCTCCAACGGCGGAACCGCCGTACGGACCGCCCTCGTCGCGGCGCTGGTGCGGGACAACGAGGCACGCCTGGCGGCCCTGGGAGGCCAGCGGGTGGTCCAGCACATCGGCTACGCCGTCGGCGCCGGTCTCGGCGCCGTCGTCCAGTCGGCGGACCGTCCCGGCGCGTACGTCCTGGCCATCGCCGCCAACGCGGCGACCTTCGCGGTCCTCGCCGCGATGACGGCCGCCGTTCCGGAGCCCACCGCAGGAGCGCCGCGGCACTCCGAGCGCACCGCGGGGCCGGGTCCGAGCGCCCGGACCGCCCTGGCCGACCGTCCCTACGTCACCGTGATGGCGGTGTCGGCGGTCCTCTCCCTGTGCTGGGCGATGCTGTCGACCGGACTGCCGCTGTGGATCTCGCACTCGACGCGCCTGCCGCTGTCCCTGAGCGGCGCGGTCGTGGTGATCAGCTCGGTGGGGATCGCGCTCCTTCAACTGCCCGCCAACCGCCTGGCGCGGACGACCGCGAGCGCCGCCCGCACCGGCTCGTGGGCGGGCGTGTCGCTCGCGGTCGCCTGCGTGCTCCTGGCCGCGACCTCGGGCGGTGGCGGCCTCCTGGCCGCCACCGCCGTGATCGCCGCGGCCCTGTTCCATCTCGCCGGCGAGCTGGGGTACGTCGCCGCCGGCTGGGGACTGTCGGTGTCCCTGATGCGGGAGGAGGCCAAGGGCGCCTACCAGGGGGTGAGCGAGGCGGCCACCGCGACGGTTCAGATCGCCGGACCGGCGATCTTCACCGCGGCGCTGGCCGCCTTCGGCGCCGGCGGCTGGCTGCTCGTGGCGGCCGTCTTCCTTGCCGCGGCCGTCCCGCTCCCCCCGCTCGCCCGCCACGCCCTCCGCACCCGCTGAAGGCTCCGACGACTCAGGCCCGTGCGCGAGCCCCGCGACGGGCCGCGACGACCATCGCCCCCACCAGCACGGCCTGCAGGGCCCAGAAGACGGCCGTGACCGTCGTCGGGACCACGCCCTCGGTCAGCGCGAGATACGGACCGCTGCTCGTCAGGAGAACGAACGCCCCGGCCAGCGCCCAGCGCAGATCTCGGGTCACCGCCGTCGCCCAGACCCCGCATGACAGCAGCACCATGGTCAGTCCGGCGCGCGCCAGATCGACCACCGGGAGATAGTCCGGAACCCGCGCCACGTGACAGGCGGTGTCCGAGGAACAGAACGTCGCGGCGTGTGAACTCATCGGGATGTGCACGTGCCGGGCCGCCCACATGATCGCCAGCGCGGCGACCCACCACCAGGAACGGCTCTGCGGCCTGGACGAGCCGCGTACCGCGAGGACCGCGAGGACGGCCAAGGCGGCGGCCATGGCGCCGTACCGCGTGACCGTCTCCCCGGAGCTGTAGTCGGGTCCGAGGTTCGGCACCACGCCAAGGACCGAGTCTCCGCCGATCAACGACCGGTTGACCTGGTATGCCGCGAGCAGCGCGAGGGGCAGCGCCACCCGGAGCCGGCCGCGCAGCAGGGCCAGGAACAGGACCGCGGAGCCGATCGCCCAGACGGGGTTGGGACTCCCCGGGTCCACCTCGACCATCGTCAGGTCACCGAAGAGGTTGGTCAGGGCGATCAGGAAGGCGCCCAGGGCCAGGCCGTCGGCCCACCACGGCACGGACCGTGCGGTGCGCTCGTGGAAGCGGGCCGCCAGGCCGCCCGTGACCAGCCCGGCGCACTCACGGACCGAGGGCCTCCCGTCGCCCGCCGAGACCTCCAGCAGCGTCCCGACGATCTCCTCGCCGTGCGCCGCCCGGTAGGCGGGCGGATACGCCCGCAGCAGGCGGCGGTACCACGACTCCGCACGGCCGGTCCTCGCCCCGCGCAGCGGCACTGTACTCGTGATTCGCGCGCTTCGTTCGCTCATGACAGCGCCGTCCCGGGCCGGCCGAACACGATCCTGGCCGCTCGTGCCATGCGTTGCGCCTCCTCGGTGACGGCCTCGGCGCCGTCCTCGGTGATCCTGAAGTAGCGGCGGGGTCGCCCGCCGACGGTCTCCTCCCGGTCGACGGCGATCAGGCCGGACCCGGCGAGCCGGTCCAGCGCGCCGTACAGGGTGCCGACGGCCAGCCGTACCCGGCCGCCGGACTGCTCCTCGGCGCGCTTGATGATCGCGTACCCATGGAGGGGACCATCGAGGAGCGCCGCCAGGATGAAGTAGGTGGGTTCGCTCATCGACCTCATGCGACCGAACCATATATCGAGTGGCGAAGTATTGGCTAGGCTTCGGCCATGGCCTTGGAGAGCTCACCGGAGCAGCCCACCCCGGTCCGCACCGTCCTGCAGCTCGTGGGCGGCTGGATCGCCAAGCTCGGAAGGATCTGGGTCGAAGGCCAGATCACCGAGCTGAACCGCCGTGGCGGCACGGTGTACTTCACGCTGCGCGATCCGGTGGCGAACGTCTCGGTGCGGGTGACGTGCCCCCGCGCCGTGTGCGACAACGCGGGTCCGGCCGTGATCGACGGCGCGCGCGTCGTCGTGCACGCCAAGCCGGACTTCTACATCAACCGCGGGTCCTTCGCGCTGTCGGCGTTCGAGATCCGGCCCGTGGGCGTGGGCGAGCTGCTCGCCCGGCTCGAACGCCTCAAGCAGCTCCTCGCCGCCGAGGGGGTGTTCAACGCCGAGCGCAAGCGCCCGCTGCCGTTCCTGCCCGGAACGATCGGCCTGATCTGCGGCCGCGACTCCGCCGCCGAGCGCGACGTGCTGGAGAACTCCCGGCGCCGCTGGCCCGCCGTCCGGTTCACGGTGGAGAACACCGCCGTGCAGGGTTCGTATGCGGTGGGCGAGATCATCGACGCGCTGCGCCGGCTGGACGCCGCGCCCGACGTCGAGGTGATCATCATCGCCCGGGGCGGCGGGTCCCTGGAGGATCTGCTGCCGTTCTCCGACGAGGCGCTGGTCCGCGCGGTCGCCGCCGCCCGTACGCCCGTCGTCTCCGCGATCGGCCACGAACAGGACACGCCCCTGCTCGACTACGTCGCCGACGTGCGCGCCTCCACCCCGACGGACGCGGCGAAGAAGACCGTCCCCGACGTCCGCGAACAGCTCGCGCTCGTCGGCCAGCTGCGCGACCGGGGGCGCCGCTGCCTGTCCGGACGGGTCGAACGCGAGATCCAGTGGCTGACGGGCATGCGATCCCGGCCCGCGCTCGCCGACCCGGCGCGGGAGATCGAGCGACAGGCGGAGGGCGTCGCGACCCTGCGGGACCGGTCTCGGCGCTGCCTGGCCGCGGCCCTCGACCGGGCGGGGGACGGCCTGTCGCACACCCGCGCCCGGCTCGTCGCCCTCTCCCCCGCGGCCACGCTCGAGCGCGGCTACGCGATCGCACAGCGCCCCGACGAGTCCGTCGTACGGGCGGCGGCGGACGTCCGCAAGGACGACGAGTTGCTGGTGCGGTTCAAGGACGGCCGGATCACGGTGCGCGTCGACGCGGTCTGAGCAGGCGTTTCCGGCGGAACAGGATGCGCAAAGGCCCCATAAGTGGCAAAAATGGTCTCCTGCCACTGGCACACCTTCCCTCGGGCTGACCGACCGCGGACAGCGGCATGGACCCGACCTCGCGAAAAGGACCCCCGTTGACCCAGCCTCCGCCGTACCAGCAGCCCGGCCCCTACGGCCAGCAGCCCTACCAGGGATACCCCCAGCGGCAGGCCGCCCCGCAGCAGTACCAGCAGCCCTACCAGGCGCCGCAGGGTTACCCGCCCGCGCAGGGACAGCCCGGGGCGTACCCGGCCGACCAGGGTTACCAGCAGGCCTACCAGGGACAGCAGCCCGCCTACCCGGCACAGGGGTACCAGGGACAGCAGCCCGCCTACCCCGCGCAGGGGTACCAGGGACAGCCGATGGCGTACCAGCAGGCGCCGGCCCAGGGCTACCCGGCGCAGATGGGTGCCCAGTCAGGGTTCAACGGAGCCACCTGCCGTGTCTGCGGGAACGGTCCCGCGGCGGAGGCGACGTTCCGCGGCGTCGTCGGCGCGGTCATCATGCACACCATCTGGACGGCGCGCGGGCCGTTCTGCCGGGACTGCGGCCTGGCGACGTTCCGCAAGCAGACGACGAAGACGCTGGCCGGCGGCTGGTGCAGCATCGGCGCGATCGCGCTGACGCCGTTCTTCCTGCTCTTCAACCTGATCGCCCGCGGCAAGGTGGCGAACCTGCCCGCGCCCCAGCCGACCACGGCGGGCGCCCCGGCGCCCCTGGACCCCGGACCCTCGGTGTTCGAGCGGCCGGCCGCCTACGTCTACCCGGTGCTCTTCGTCCTGTTCTGGATGCTGGTGATCATCGGGAACCTGGCCTCCTGACCGGCGTCTCCCACCGCTCGCGGCGGAACTACCTCTAGGGTTGGAGCGTGGCGGAGGAGAAACCGGAACTGTCCTACGAGCAGGCCCGCGACGAGCTGACGGACGTCGTACGACGCCTCGAGGCGGGCGGCCTGACGCTCGAGGAGTCCCTGGCCCTGTGGGAGCGCGGCGAGAAGCTGGCCGCGATCTGCGAGGAGTGGCTGGAGGGGGCGCGGGCCAGGCTCGCCGCGGCCATGGCCGAGCGCGCCGAGCCGACGGAGCGCTCGGAAGGCGCGCCCTTCTGACTCCGTCGAAACGCCGACGCGCCGTCCAGGGTTCGCCGACGCGTCGTCCGAGCTCGCCGATGTGGTCCGGCGGGCGATGGCGGCGGGCCCGCGCTCAGGACTTCGCGGTGCCGAGCCAGCGGGCGATCGCCGCGGCCCGGGAGCGCACGCCGAGTTTGGCGTAGATACGGCTGACGTGGTTCTTGACGGTCTTCTCGGACAGCACGAGCCCGTCGGCGATCTCCAGGTTCGAGCGCCCCTGTGCGATCAGGCGCATCACCTCCACCTCCCGCGTGGACAGGCCCAGGCCGCCGCATCCGGGCGGTGGGCCGGCGGACGCGGACTGCAGGGACTCCACCACGACCCGGGCCGCCACCGCGGACAGCGGGTTGGCGCGGCCCGCCACGACGTCGCGGATCGCCACGACGAGGTCGTCCGGAGAGAACGATCCGTGGACGAGGTACCCGCACGCTCCAGCCTGGATGGAGTCGCGGATCGAGTCGGGGTCCTCGTTGTACGACAGCATGAGCACCTTGCTGATCGCGGAGAGCGGGCCGGCCGCCCGGATGCCGTCGACGTCGGGCATGCGCACGTCGAGGAGGACCAGGTCGGGGCGGAGCCGCCGGGCCAGATCGACGGCCTGACGGCCGTCACGGGCCGTCGCGACGATCTCGACGTCGTCGGCGACCTCCAGGAGCGCGACGAGCCCCATCAGCACGACCGGGTTGTCGTCCACCACCATGACGCTGATCATCGAACCGCCTCCCGTACTCCGTTGACCTCCGGCAGGCAGACCGTGAGCGTGCTGCCGTTGCCGGGCGCGGACGTCAGGGTCAGCAGGCCGCCGACCCGCCTGGCCCGTTCCGCCATTCCGACGACGCCGTAGTGGCCGTCCCGTGCCAGCGCGGTCGTCAGGTCGGCCATGGCGGGCGGGCAGGCGAAGCCCCTGCCGTCGTCCCGTACGGACAGCTCCACGCCGCGGTCGTCCGCCGTCAGGGTGACGCGCACGGTCGCGGCGGCGGCGTGGCGTTCGACGTTGGTCAGCGCCTCTTTGAGGATCGCCAGCGTCTCCGCTCGCCACGCGGGGGGTAGGCGCACGTCGGCGGTCGCG
The DNA here is from genome assembly GCF_040679195.1 of Actinoallomurus sp. NPDC052308. Classification (NCBI taxonomy): domain Bacteria; kingdom Bacillati; phylum Actinomycetota; class Actinomycetes; order Streptosporangiales; family Thermomonosporaceae; genus Actinoallomurus; species Actinoallomurus sp. NPDC052308. The sequence goes on from NZ_JBFAUM010000002.1 coordinate 328,291, forward strand.
CCGACCTCCACCGTGATCCCGGTGCTCGCCGCCCAGTCCGCCGTCATCCGCCGGACGGCCTCGGCCAGCGGCCGGCTCTGGTCGCCGTCCCGCAGGCCGGCGATGAGCTCTCTGGCCTCGGCCAGTGCGATCTTCAGTCCCGCGGCGATGTTCTCCGCCTCCTGCTCGGCGCGCGCCGGGGACTTGCGCACCCAGGCCGGCAGTGCGGCCGCCGACAGCGCGACCCCGTGCAGCGTCTTGGCCAGCGAGTCGTGCATGTCGCGGGCGAGCCTCAGGCGTTCCTCCGCGGACGCCGCGACCACCTCGGCCTCGCGGCGGGCCTCCTCGGCCTCGGCGTACTGCTGGAGCAGCCGGTGCACGGCGATGCCGACGCATCCCGCCACCGGGTAGAAGACCGGCAGCGCGACCACCGCCTGCAGGCCGACGCTCTGGATCGACCGGGCGGCCAGGTCGTACAGCATGACCTGCAGCGCGCACACGAACAGCAGGCCCCGCCACTCGTACAGGACCCCCGCCAGTGCCGAGGTGACCACGCTGAAGAGGAAGAACGGGCCGAAGGCGCCGGCGGACTCCAGGACGAGGTAGACCACGGCGGCGTCCAGGGCCAGCATGAGCGGCCTGCGGGCCAGCAGCGGCAGCAGCCGGCCCGTCAGCTGCGCCACCGTGACCGAGATCACGGCCACGGCGCCCATGGGGACGAGCACCGCCCAGGTGAAGCGCACGCTCGGCACGAGGACGACCGCCATCGCGAGCAGCAGCAGACGCGCGTACATCAACAGCCGGACCGTGACGTAGAGCCGCGAGGTCAGAGTGGCCTTCATGGTCAGCGCGGGCAGGGCAGGTCTTCGTCGACGCGTAGGGCGACGGCGCAGCGGAACAGGGTCATGATCTGCTGGTCGTTCCGGATGGAGTAGGCGGCGCCCGCCGTCGCCTCGGCGATCTTCCGCAGGGGCCTCATGTCGACGCCGTCCCCGAACGCCATGAGGGTGATGTTGACCTGGCGTTCCGGGTCGAAGTCCTTCTTCAGCTCGGCGACCAGCCGGTCGAGCGTGCGGCCGTCCCGGCTGCCGGAGGCGCCGCCGGTCAGCACGAGGATCTCGTTGAGCATTCCGGGCCGGTATCCCTGCGACAGCTCACGGTAGGCGTCGAGGATGGCGTCGTACATGCCGCCGTCCCTTCCCCGCTTCGCCCGCAGCCGGTCGATCCGCTGGAGCAGCCGGGCCCGGCGGGTTCCGGTGGGGGCGAGCTCCCGCAGCGGGCCGGTCTCGACCAGCCGCTGGTACGGGCGGCCGTGGGCGGGGAAGGACCACAGCCCGAACTCGGTGTCGTCCTCCAGCAGCGACAGGCCGTTGCTCAGCGCCCCCGTCATCACCTGCACGCGCGTCCGGGACCCCATCCGGGCGAGCGTCGCGCCGGAAACGTCGATCAGCGCGATGGCCCGCAGGCCCTGCTGCATCTTCTCCCAGGTCCCGCGCATGGCGAGCGCCGCTCCAGGGCGGACCACAGGCAGTGCCCGCGGCGCGGTGGCGGGCAGTCCGGAGGAGGCCGGCCTGCCCGCGTCGCCGGCCGGGGTGCGCAGTCCGGCGGCGTGCAGGCGGGCCATGCCGTCGGCGGAGCGCAGCGCGCCGAGCAGGCCCGCCGCGACCCGTCCGCGTTCCCGGTCGGTGGTGAGGACGGCGTACGGGAAGTCGAGGGTCGGGGCCGTCGCCGGGTACACCGCGGCGACCTGGCGTCCCTCCTGCCGCTGCCGCCAGATGGTCTGCTCCGCGAGCGGCAGCACGGGCGGCCTGCCCTGGTCGGCGAGGGCGGCGATGGCATCCGTGACGTCCGACGACGGCTTGACGCCCTGCAGCATGCGGCTGAACGTCTGCAGTCCCCCGGACCCGCCGCCCGCGGCGGACGAGAGGGCGAGCAGCGACGTCATCGCGGTCGCGGACGGAACCGGGTCGAGCAGGCGCAGGCTGTAGGCGCCGGTCGTGAACGCGCCCCATCCCCGGCCCGCCAGCCGCGACCCGTAACGCTGGGCGTTCTCCGGTGTCATGGCGAACACCACCGGAGACGACGCCACGGACGGCGCGGACCGCACCGCCTGGCTCTTGACGCCGTCGAACCACAGCGAGGAGTCGGCGATCCAGACGTCGGGCCGGGCGTCGGCGGCCTCGTCGCCGGACGCGAGCAGCCGCGCCGTCTGCGCGGAGTCGCCGGTCACGACGTTCACGTCGGCGCAGCGGGCCTTGTTGTAGCGGACCGCGACCTCGGTGATCACCGCCGCGATGGCCGGGTCGGCCGTCACGGTGAGCGACCGGTCCTGGCAGGCGGTGTGGTTCCGGTAGACGAGCCAGCCTCCGCCGCCGAGCGCGAGACCGACGACGAGGGCTACGGCCGCCGCCACGCTCGCGCGTTCGCGCCCGCCCGCGGAGGACGGTGCCGCTCCGGTGGAGTCCGGCGACACCTCATGGTCGGAGAATGAGGAGTCCACCGTTGTACGTCCTCAGGGGGAGGCTCGTGCCTGCACGGCATCTCGCAAGCGCGACGATCAGTGGGGTCCCCATGATCCCCAAGCTACCCGAATCTCCCGACTATCGCGGGGTTTCGGACTTCCCTGGGGACGCCTTCGGCTGGGGCCGAAGGGAGCCCGCGAGCGCGGCGAGTTCCTCGTACGAGGCCGTACCCGTGACGACCAGGGTGACGCCGGGCAGCCGCCGCACGAGCGACCGCTGGTTCTTGTCCTTACGGAGCGTCTTGTCCCACGCCGCGCCGGCCACCTGGAGCGAGCCGTCCGGCTTGCCCTGGCTGGTCATGCGGGCGACGAAACCGTCGCTGCCGTCCGGCCGCTCGTTGCTCTCCTCAAGCGCGGCGTACTGCTTGCCCGGCGTGTAGTACCCGAGGTGCCAGCCGATCGGGCCGTTCGCCCGGCCGCTCAGCCGCGAGCTGGTGGGATACCACTTCGGGTCCAGCCCCTGGGGCGCCTGCACGGTGAACGGCGCGATCGCCACCAGGCCGTTCAGATCGCCGTGGTAGTCGGCCTGCGGGATGGCGTTCGGATTGCGCCGGGGAGTGACCAGCAGGACGAACCCGACCACCACCAGGCAGGAGAGCATCGCCATCGCGAAGCCCGGCACCCCGGACGTCAGCCGCCGGTAGACCGAGGGCGACACGACGATCGGCCCCTCGCCGGCCGGGACACCCGCGGCCGCCTCGGCACCGCCCGCACCGGATGCCTCCGAGGACCGCTCGGCGGACGCCTCCTCCGCTCGGGACGCCTCTCGGTTCTGGGTTTCGGACACCTCGGGGGGCTCCGCCTCGCTCACCGGCGTCCGGGCCGCGTCACGGCTTTCGCTCACGGCGGCTCTCCATACTCGAGATGATCGCCAGCACGTCGTCGGCCAGCCGCCGGGACGCCTCATCGTCCTCCGACAGCGCCACCTCCGAGACCGCGCCGGACACGGCGCCGGTCAGCACGACCACGAGGGCCTCGTCGACGTCGCCGTCGCCGGTCTCGAACAGCGCGGCGTTGCGCCGCGCCCAGGTGCGCAGCCGGTCGCGCAGCACCCGGTCGAACCCGGGCGGCCCGTCGCCGGACACGAACAGGCGGGACAGGTCGGGCTCGGCGAGGCAGCCGTCGAGGTAGGCGCGCGCACCCGCGATGAACATCCGCATGGGGTCGGACTCACCCAGGTCACGGGCCCGGTGGACGGCCTCCCGGGTGCGCTCCTGCTGACGGGACTGGAACTCGCCGAAGAGCGTCAGGTAGAGATCGGCCTTGCCGCTGAAGTGGTGGTAGAGGCTGCCGACGCTGGCCCCCGCCTTGGCGACGATGTCGGTGACCGCCGCCTGGGCGAACCCGGCCTCGGAGAACACCTCGCGGGCGGCCGCCAGCAGCGCGCTCCGCGTGGCGGCACCACGATCCGACATCCGCGAAACGGGTTCGACGCTCACTGACGCGCTCCTCGTGGGGTGGAAGGTACGCCGAACACGCGCCGTACGGACGGCACGCCGCGGGAGCACCCCACGGCCGGCCCACCGGCCCGCGTCGGCCGCTCGTCGGCCTGCCACTCGATGTCGCTGCTCATGACGGCCCTAGATTACGCCCTGTCTGCTCGGAAATACGATCGAAGGAGACCCGTCCGGGTGACCCGTCAGGTAAAGCCCGCCAGGAAAGGCCCACATCGCCATGACTGAAGAAACGACCGTATCGTCCCCGCTGACCACCGAGGCCCACGCCCCGGACCGCAACCTCGCCCTGGAGTTGGTACGCGTGACGGAGGCGGCGGCGATGGCCGCTGCCCGGTGGGTCGGCCGCGGCGACAAGAACGGCGCCGACGGGGCCGCCGTGAACGCCATGCGCCAGCTCATCAACACGGTCTCGATGAACGGCGTCGTGGTGATCGGCGAAGGTGAGAAGGACCACGCCCCGATGCTGTTCAACGGCGAGCAGGTGGGGGACGGCAGCGGCGCCGACTGTGACGTGGCCGTCGATCCGATCGACGGAACGCGGCTGACGGCGCTGGGGATGAACAACGCGATCGCCGTGATCGCCGTCAGTCCCCGCGGCACGATGTACGACCCGTCCGCCGTGTTCTACATGGAGAAGCTGGCGACGGGCCCGGAGGCGGCGGACGTCGTCGACATCGAGGCGTCCGTGGCCGACAACATCCGCGCCGTCGCGCGGGCGAAGCACTCCTCGCCCGGTGACGTGACCGTCGTGATCCTCGACCGGCCGCGGCACGAGGGCATCGTGAAGGAGATCCGCGAGGCGGGCGCGCGGATCAAGTTCATCACCGACGGCGACGTGGCCGGCGCGATCATGGCCGCCCGCGAGGGCACGGGCATCGACCTGATGCTCGGCATCGGCGGCACGCCGGAGGGCATCATCGCGGCCTGCGCGATCAAGTCCCTCGGCGGCGTGCTCCAGGGCAAGCTGTGGCCGAAGGACGACGCGGAGCGGCAGAAGGCGATCGACGCGGGGCACGACCTGTCGCGCGTCCTGACGACGGACGACCTCGTGGCCTCCGACGACGTGTTCTTCGCCGCGACCGGCATCACCGACGGGGAGCTGGTCGGCGGCGTCCGCTACGGCAAGGGGATCACGTCCACGCACTCGCTGGTCATGCGCTCGCGCAGCGGGACGATCCGCCGGATCCACAGCGAGCACAGGCTGTCCAAGCTGCGCGCCTACTCCGCGATCGACTTCGACGCGGCCGGCTGAGGCGATCGGGCGGGGGCGCGTCGCCCCCGCCCGTTGCCCTTGGGGGCTATTTCACCGAGCCGGCGGTGAGGCCGCCGATGAGGTAGCGCTCGATGAAGACGAACAGGATGACCACCGGCACGATCGCGATCAGCGAGGTCGCGAACAGGTACTGCCAGTGCTGCTGGTACGACGTGACGAATCCGGGGACGGCCACGGTCAGCGGCTGCCGGTCGGGCGAGGACGTGATCGTCAGGGCGACGACGTACTCGTTCCACGCCCCGATGAAGGTGTAGATCACCGCGGTGACCAGACCCGGCAGGGACAGCGGCAGCGTCACCCGGGTCAGCGCCTTGACCTTGCCCGCGCCGTCCAGGTAGGCGGCCTCCTCCAGCGCCTTCGGGATGCTGGAGAAGTACCCGTGCAGGATCCACACGCAGAACGGCAGGTTGAAGGCGGCGTTGACCAGGATCAGCCCGAACAGCGTGTCGGTCAGGTTGAGCGCGACCATCTCGCGGTAGATGCCGATCACCAGGGCGGTCGGCGCGAACATCTGGGTGACGAGGACCAGCAGGAGGAACGCGCCGCGCCCGCGGAACCGGTGGCGCGCGGTGTAGTACGCCGCCGGCAGCGCGACCGCCAGTGCGATCAACGTCGCCACGGCGGCGACGATGAGCGACACCTGCATGTTCTTCCAGATCGGCGCCGCTTTCCACACGTTGACGAAGTTGGCGAAGTCCCAGTGCTTCGGCAGGAGCGTGGTCGGCGACGCGGTCAGTTCGCGGTCGGGCTTGAGCGCGGTGAGCGCCATCTCCAGGTACGGCGCGATGAAGACGAACGCCACCAGGTAGCCGACGCCGGCGAGGATCGCGACCTTGGCCCGGCGGGCCATCGTGGACGGCCCGCCTTCCCGGCGCGCGGTGCTCGGGCTGCTCATGACTGTGCCTCCCCGCGCCAGCCGACGACCCGCAGGTAGACCAGCACCAGGATGAGGATCAGCGCGAAGTTCACGACCGCCATCGCGGCGGACTCCCCGACGTCGCCGCTCCCGGTGAAGGCCAGCTTGTACATGAAGGTCGTGCTGGTGTCGGTCTTGCTCCCGGGCCCGCCGCCGGTCATCGCGTAGATGATCGGGAACGAGTTGAAGACGTTGATCACGTTGATGATCGCCGCGACCAGCAGGGACGGTCGCAGCAGCGGCAGCGTGATGCTGAAGTACGTCCGCGCGCGGCCGGCGCCGTCGACGCGCGCCGCCTCGTACACCTCGTCCGGGACCGTCTGCAGGCCGGCGAGGATGACGAACGAGGTGAACGGCAGCGAGACGAACACCGCCACCCACATCATCCACATCATCGCCTGCGCGGGGTGGGACAGCCAGTTCACCGGGTGATCGATGATTCCCGCGCCCTGCAGGACCTTGTTGACGATGCCGTAGTAGTAGTTGAGCATCCACTTCCACGTCAGCGCGGTCATCAGCACCGACGCCGCCCATGGCACGATGACCGCCCAGCGCACCAGGCGCCGTCCCGGGAAGCGGGCGTTGAGCAGTTGCCCGAGCGCCAGCGACACCACGATCGTCACGAGGACGACGCCGACCACCCACACCACGGTCCGCAGCAGCACGCTGACGAGGTCGGACTCGTCGAACAGGTCACGGTAGTTGCCGGTCCCGCGGGTGCCGAGCGTCGCACCGGAGGAACTGATCCTCAGCAGTGACGTCCGGACCATCTCGATCACCGGCCACAGGACCACGGTGGCGATCAGGATGACGGCGGGGCCGATCCACGGAAGCGGGCCGAGCGCCCGGCCGAACCGGCGGAGGGCGCTCGTCGACGGCGGCGCCGGCGCCGGGGAGGTGGCCCCGGCGCCCTGCGCCTCGATGGTGTCGTGCACGGGTCGTCCGTCAGCCGTTCTTCTGCGCGGTCTGCTGGAGCTCACTCAGGACGCTCTTCGGGTCGCCGGTGATGGCGGTGCCGAGCTTCTCCTTGATCGTGTTCGCCAGCGGTCCCCAGGCGGCGTTGCCCGTGGGGTAGAACTTCGCGTTCGGCAGCGCGTCGATGAACGGCTTGTCGTACGGCACCGCGTTCGCGATCACGTCGCCCGCCGACTTGGTCACCGGGAGGAAGCCCTCTTCCTTCTGGAAGTTGGCCACGTTGTTCGCCTGGTAGAAGAAGTTCAGGAACTTCGAGACGGCGTCCTTCTTCTTGCCGCCGTTGTTCTTGAACGCCACCAGGAAGTCCTGCACGCCGAGCGTGTTGGACGTCGCGCCGCTCTTGCTGGGCAGCGGCGCGATGCCGTACGGCAGCTTGGCGTTGACCTTGTTGATGAAGCCCGCGGGCATGAAGACCGCGCCGTTGAGCATGCCGATCTTGCCCTGCGCGAACTCGTTGAAGACGTCCTTGCGGTCGGTCGTCTCCGGGTTCGGCTGGGTGAGGCCGCCCTTGGTCAGGCCCTTGAGGTAGTTGACCGTGTCCACGTTGGCCTGGCTGTCGATCGACCAGTTGCCGGACTGGTCGACGTAGCCGCCGCCGTTGTTCATCGCCCACATGAAGAACTCGGCCTGGGACTCCTCGGCGCCGAGCGGCAGGCCCAGCGGGAAGACGCCCTTCACCTTGTCCTTGATCTTCTGGGCATCGGACTGCACCTCGTCCCACGTCTTGGGCGGGGTGTCGATGCCGGCCTTCTTGAAGACGTCCTTGTTGTAGAAGAACAGCCGGACGCTGGACAGCAGCGGCACGGCGTACTGCGTGCCCTTGTACTTGTCGCCGTCGATGAACGACGGGAGGATGTCGCTCGACACCTGCGGCGACAGCACGTCCGAGGCCGGGAAGAGCAGACCGTCCCGGGCGAAGTCGGCGAACGCGTTGTAGTTCAGGATGTCGGGCGTCTGCTTCGTCTGGACGTAGGTCTTGACCTTGGCGTCCATCTGGGTCCAGTCGACCATCTCCAGGTTGACCTTGTAACCCTTGTTCTGCTCTTCGAACGTCTTGATCAGACTGTCCCAGAGACCCTTGGTCTTGTCGTCGTAGATCGCGGCGACGAACCTGATCGTCTTGTTGTCACCGCCGCCGCCGCCGGAGGAACTGCCCTTGCTGCAACCGGTCAGACCGAGGGCCACCGTAAGACCCGCGGCGATGGCGCCCGTGAGATGCCGTTTCACCTGTCCCCGCCTTCTGCTTTTGCTTCGGCTCCGGGTCCACGCGGGTGCGCGCGACGTCCCCGGGTCACTGTCTTATGGGTTCGCCAACCCCCCGGCCCGGCCCCTCAGCCCGTCACCTCCGAGCAGCCGTTTGGCGTGGCACAGCTCTGCTGCGGCTCCCGCCGCCGCCTCCTTTCACGCAGCATGAAAGGTTGTGCACGATTTACGCGCCCATTGAGCAAAATCGCGCATCGCAAGGAACGATAGGAGCTGGTCCGTACCAGTTCAAGAGGAGCGGGAGGTAGGAGTCTTAACCGTTACCGAAACGCCCGTGACCTGCTGATCTCCGTGTTGCAACGGGATCACGGGCGGCGGCGGCTCAGCGACCAGCGGCGACGGCGCTTGGGCGTACGGGCGTTGACGGACCCCAGCACGACCACTCCACTGACCTCCACGACGGGGCCGTCGTCCTCGTACGGCGGCCGCACCCGCAGGTCCCGGGAGCCGAGGACGGACCGGCCGGTGAACTCCACCCGCACTCCCTCCGGCACCACAAGGCGGAGCCGCCCGCCGAGCATCGCCGCCCGTACGACGACGTGCCGGCGCTGCAGCAGGGCCTCCCGCAGGTCGATCTCCACGGTGCCGAAGAGCGCGGACACCGGCAGGGTGACCGGGACCACCCAGCGCCCGCCGCGCCGTACCGTGCCGAACAGCGCGACCATCGGGCGGTCCCCGACCTGGATCGGCTGCTGCTCCGGGGTGGTCAGGTCGGCGGTCAGCGCGGTCAGCTCGCCCAGCGTGCGGGCGGAGTAGGCGCCCTCGACGCGCTCGGCGTGCTCGTCGACGGTGAGCCGGCCGTCGCCGTGGGCGTCGCGCAGCAGCGCGACGACCCGCTCCCGGTCGGCGTCGGAGGCGCGCAGGTCACGCGCCGGCACGTGCTGGTCGTTCGGTCTCCACGGCAACTCCACGGCTCGACGATATTCGCTGGCGCGGCGTTGTCGACGGTTCGTACCGTGGAGACCATGGCGGACCTCCCGGCGATCACCCTGCGCGACGTCGTCAAGCGGTACCGCGACAAGGACGGATCGCAGATCACCGCGGTCGACGGCCTCACGCTCGACGTGCCGACCGGGGTCTGCCTCGGCCTGCTCGGCCCGAACGGCGCCGGCAAGTCGACCACCATGCGGATGCTGACCGCCCAGTCCCGCGCCGACGAGGGCACCATCACCGTCCTGGGCCACCCCGTCCCGGCCGAGTCGAAGGAGGCGCGGGCGCTCATGGGTGTCGTCCCGCAGACCGACAACCTCGACGAGGAGCTCACCGTCCGGCAGAACCTCGAGGTCTTCGCGCACCTGTACCGCGTCCCCCGGGCCGGGCGGCGCCGGGCCGTCGACCGCGCCCTGGAGATCGCCCGGCTCACCGAGCGTGCCAGGACCCGCGTCGTGAACCTGTCCGGCGGCATGCGCCGGCGGCTCCTCGTCGCCCGCGGGCTCGTGCACTCCCCGCGGCTCGTCCTCCTCGACGAGCCCACCGTCGGCCTCGACCCCCAGGTCCGCGCCGACCTGTGGGGCCTGATCGCCGCGCTGCGCGACGAGGGCACGACCGTCCTGATGTCCACCCACTACATCGAGGAGGCCGAACGCCTCGCCGACACCTGCGCGCTGATGGCGGACGGCCGGATCGTCGCGCAGGGCACGCCCGGCGACCTGATCGCCCACCACGCGGGCGGCAGCGTCGAGGAGCACCAGGGCCCGCCCGACCGGCTCGCCGAGATCGAGGCGCTCGTACGCCAGGCCGGCCTGCCCACCCGCCGCACCGGCCCGACCGTGTCGGTGCTGCGGGCCGAGCACATCCCGCCGTCGCTGGCCGCCGCGCTCGGCGACGGCGACCGGGTCGTACGGCGGGCGGCCAGCCTCGAAGACGTGTTCGTCGTCCTGACCGGAGACAACGGTGGCTGACACGAGACTCCGCCGGTTCGAGTGGGCGCCCGTACGCGGCGTCTGGCGGCACGAGCTGGCCCTCTTCCGGCGTTACTGGACCTCCTCGTCGTTCGCCTCCACCGTCGAGCCGACCTTCTACCTGCTGGCGTTCGGCTTCGGCTTCGGATCGCTCCTGGGCAGCGTCGCCGGCTACCGCTACGTCGACTTCGTCGGTACGGGGGTCGTGGCCACGGCAGCGCTGTTCACGTCGGTGTTCCCGGGGATGTTCAACACCTACATCCGCCGGATCTACCAGCACTCCTACGACGCGATGCTGGCGGCGCCGGTGGACGTGCACGAGCTCGTGGCGGGCGAGGCGTCGTGGATCGCCGTCAAGAGCGGGCTGTTCTCCTGCGTGCCGCTGCTGGTCGCGATGGTCTTCGGCCTGCGCCCCTCCGTCGGCGTGCTCGCCGTACCGGTGGTCACGATCCTCACCGCGACCGGGTTCGCGCTGTTCGGCGTGTGGACGTCCACGGTGGTCCCATCGATCAACAGCTTCGACTACGTGATCACGGGGATCCTGACCCCGCTGTTCCTGGTCGCGGGCACGTTCTTCCCGATCAGCGCGCTGCCGGCCTGGGCCCACACGGTGGCGCGCGTCAACCCGCTGTACCACTGCGTCGAGCTGGTCCGGCACGCCGTGTTCGGCCTCCGGCCGCTGACGGATCTCGGCCACGTGGGCGCGCTCGCGCTGTTCGCGGCGTTGATGTGGGTGCTCGCCGTCCGCGGCATGCGCCGCCGCCTCATCGACTGAAGCCGCTATTGACCCCCGGTGACCTGGTATCTACGCTGACGCGAACGTATTTCACGTTCCGGAGGGCAGCGTGGCGGCGGACATCGACGAACCGACTCGGCGCGGCCGGCGCGCGGCGTACGCGGCCTTCGGAGTGCAGGGGCTCTCCTTCGCCGCCCTCGTGACGCGCATCCCGGAGTTGCAGAAGGCGCACGACCTCAGCGACGGCGCCCTCGCGCTCGTCCTGCTGGCCGTCCCGGTGGTCGCCGGGCTGGGCAGCGTCCTCGCCGGTTCGCTCATGGCCCGGCACGGCAGCGGGATCGTGCTGCGGGTCGCCCAGCCGCTCGTCCTCGTGTCGATCGTCGCGATCGGCGTCGCGCCCGGGAACCTCGCGCTGTACGGCACGGCGGCGCTGTTCGGCCTGTTCGTCGGCGCGGTGGACGCGTCGATGAACGCCCAGGCGGTGACCGCCGAGACCCGGTACGGCAGGAGCCTGCTCACCGGGTTCCACGCCGTGTGGAGCGCGGCGGGCATCCTCGCGGGCCTGTGGAGCGCGCTCGCCAACCGGATCGACATGGGCCTCGGCACAGGATTCGCCGTCCCGGCGGTGCTCGGCATTGCGGTGTCCCTGGTGGCCGGCCGCCGCCTGTACCCGAAGGCGATGGAGGCAGCCGGGCCCAGCATGGAGCAGCTGAAGGCCGCCGCCAAGAGGGTGCCGTGGAGGCCGATCATCATCATCGGCGCCGCGGTGACGTGCATGTACATCGCGGACTCGGCGACCTCGAGCTACAGCGCCAAGTACCTCAAGGACGACCTGCACGCCTCCTCCGCCGCCGCCCCGCTCGGTTACGTCGCCTACCAGGTCTGCATGATGCTGAGCCGGACCGGCGCGGACCGGCTCGTCCAGGCCCGTGGCGCCGCGAAGGTCGTGGCGGCGGGCGGCCTGATCGGCGGTCTCGGCCTGCTCACCGCCGCGCTCTCGCCCGATCCCCTGGCCGCCATCATCGGGTTCGCCGTCGCCGGGGTCGGCCTGTCCGTCGTCGTCCCCACGTCCTTCTCGGCGGCCGGCCGGCTCGACCCGACCGGCCTCGGCATCGCCGTCTCCCGGGTGAACGTCTTCAACTACGCGGGGTTCGTGCTCGGCGCGGCCATCGCGGGCGCGGTCGCCTCAAACCTGTGGCTCGCCTACGTGGTGGGCGCCGCGCTATGCCTCGTGGTCCTGGTCACGGCACGAGCCTTCGAGCCGACGCCCGTCGACGGCGCGACGCCGAACTCCGCCGTCGCCGAACGCCCCGTCGCCTGAGCGGCGACACGCACCGGCGCACCGAAAGCTCGGTAAAGCCGCCGCTACGCCACAAGAATGCGGCCATTGCCCGGATATGCCACGGCCATCGCCGAGCGTTCCGCACAGACCGGAGGGACGTCGCGGCGACACCGCCGACGAGGCGCCTCAGGCCGCCCGCGCGTCCGTCTCGACGACCGCGACCTCAACACAGTCGCCCTGCTGCGCTCCACTGCGGCTGCTCTTCCGCCAGACCGGGATTCTCATTTCATCATCTCCATGACTCGCTCGATCAGTTCTCGCGACTGATCCTCGGGTAGAGCCTGTTGGCCGATGCGGTCGTACCGGAGAAGGTACGACCGGACCTCCTCCGCCGACGGCACCAGCCGACCGCCGCGACGAGTGCGTGAGCGCACGCCACGCACCAGATACTCGGTGAACCACTTCCGCGTCACGAGAACGCCGCCTTTGTCCGATAGGCCCTCGCCATTGCCGAGCGTTCTACGCAGGTCTTCAAGCCCGGCGACCGTAGTCGTCGATAAGGTCCCGGACTTCCCGGACATTACGGAAAGGGTGGAGGCGAGCGAGGACGACCTGAGAGCGCCGGGTGGTGCGCTCGCTCGGCATGTCGGCTGAGAGTTCCAGCACGCGACGAGCCGTATGCGCGGCCTCCTCGGGCTCGTTGGCATCCGCGAGTGCGACCGCGAGCCAGGACAGATACAGCGCGATTTCTCGAGCATGCGTGCTGTCGTACTGGTCGAGCACTTCGGTCAGCACGGGCACCGCTCGAAGCGGACGCCGCAACTCCACGTGGACGCGGGCCTCCATGATTCGAAGCTCACCCTCGTCGACCCAGTAGAGATAGGACGGGTCCTCTTCGCCGGCGTGCCGAGAGAGAGCCTCGGATGCTCGCCCGAGGGCCCGGATCGCCAAGGATGCTTGACCGGTCTTCGCATATGTCCAGGCGACCCGGTCCCAGAAAAGCGCCTTCGCCCGCGGCGGCACGTCATCGCCCGCCTCGTCGAGCGCCGCGACGGCCAGTTCCAGCCCGGTTTCAGGGGCTCCCACGTTGGTCTGGTGATAGGCGAGCGAACCGACCAAGTTGGCCGCTGATGTCCGGTCACCGGCCTCACGCGCCGCGCTGATACCGAGTTGGTAGATCTCCTCGGCCCGCTGGTTGAGACCTGCGTCGCTGGCGATCCAGCCGGCGATCTGTGCCAGCTCACTGATCGCGGCGAGGAGGGCCCGGCCGACCAGCTCGCTGAAACCGCCCGCCTGGTACATGGCCACAGCCGCATCCAGCTCTCGTAGTGCCGGACCGATCAGGTCGCCACCGGCCAGCACGTCGTCCGCGAGACGCAGCCGGTGAATACGGACCAAAAGGTCGGCGACCACGTCAGAACCGATTCGCCGTCCGGTCACGCCGCCGAGCTGCGGCACGTCGCCCTCCGGAAAGCCGTGGATGAAGAACTCCGCTTGGGCGTCCGTGTAAGACGGCTGATGACCTCCGAACGCGAGATTGGCTCGTCGTTCCAGTTCTCCTAAGGAGGCTCCGAGCGCCTCAGCGAGGTACGGGAGCCAGAACCGCGGCGTACGCCGTCCTCGCTCGTACCTACTGATCTCGTGGCGGGTGACCGTCGGGCAGCCGGAAAGATCACAGAGGATCTCGGCGAGCCGTCGCTGGCTCTTACCTGCTCGCCGACGCAGGTCCGCTAGATATGCGCCAAATTCCTCATTCGCACCACTTGGCATTGGCTCGCCCTCCTGGAAAGTCAAGCGGCCCCCTCCGTGGCCCCCTACCTGGCTCCCCTACCGCGAATTACTGCAAGGTCTTATTGGTCTGCGAAGCACAGCATTCCAAATTCATCGTAACCCCCCGTGAACGGAGTCCCATGACCGAATCAACGACGAATTCGAAGGACGGCGTCCTTCGGCAGGAGCGGGCGATCCGTGCCCGGCTGGTCGAACTCGCCACGGCGCTGCGGGGCCACGGGCTGGAGGTGCGGGTGGGGACCAGCGCCCTGATGGCCTGGAACCCAAAGGCATCGATGACCGATGATCCGCGTGGGGAGGCGATGAATCCGGGTCTCTCGCAGTACGTGGCCATCGCCCCCGACGATGGATCGCTGAACTGGTACTGGTGCTGGACCGGCCCCTCCCGCGACGCGCCGCTGGAGACGGAGTACATGTGCCCGGCCGAGGAGATCGACCGCGCCGCCACCCTCATCACGAAGGTTCTGCGCGTCACCGACGAAGGCCGCCCGTGAGCACGCCGTGGCCGTACCCCCAAGGTCGCGCGGTCCCGGGGGAAGCCGTCACTCGCGTCGATCCGCCGGTCTTACCGGCCGCGCGGCCGTACAGAGCGGGACCTGGGTGGTGGCTCACGCGCCTGCGAGCCGAGTTCCCACGCTGGGGAATCCTGTTCGACCCGTGGAGATCCACCTGGATCGCCGTGCGAGGACGACACGACATCGAGGTCGCCCCGACGGCGATCGCGCTTCATGACGCCCTCGCGGCGCGCGGTCTCACGCCGGCGCCGGTCAGCGGGCCGTGCCGAACTCCGCCGTCGCCGAACGCCTGGTCGGCTGAGCCTGCGGCGCGCCGGCGCACCTAATGCTCGGTGAAGCCGCCGCCGCGTCACGAGAGTGCGGCCTTTGGCGGGTATGCGGCCGCCTTTGCCGAGCGTTGTGTGCAGCGATCTCCGCAGGTTGCACACCCGGGTCGCCCGTCCTCTTTCACCGGCGTCTACCCAGAGGAGAATTCGTCTCCCCTGAGTAGACACCGCCAGAAACGACGCCCCGCCCGGCGGGCGGACCGTTCTCCCCGGCCGGCGCCGCCCGCATCCCTCGCCGTGCCGCACAGTCAGCGGTCGACCAGCATGTGTTCCACCGGACACGTTCTGGGCGGAAGCCCCGGTGGAAACATCTACCGCGTCCCCGCTGGTGGCGGGAACGCGGTGTCGGCGGCGGGCTTATGGCCGGGTGGGGTGGCTCATCTCCTGTTGGAGGCGGCGCATGGCCTCCTCACCGGCGCGTTCGGCCTCCTCGGGGGTCTTGATCTCGGTGAGGGCGATCCGCAGGGCGGCCTCTGCGGCGTCGGCCGCCGCGCGGGCGGTGATGGCGTGGGTATGAGCGCGTTCGATGTCGCCGAGGCCGATGCAGTCGAAGGAGACCTGCGTGTCGTGGGCGGCGAGTTCGAGCTGGCGGGCGGCTTCGTCAAGACTCATTCTTGATCCTCCTCATCGCCGCACGTCCTACCCGCGTTCAACACTTCGACACAGCCATTTCGGCCGCGACTCTGCCTCAGGGCGCGACGGCCCGCGCCAGGAGGTCGACCGCCTCGGCGAGCCGGCGTTCCGGCAGGCGCGCGTAGCCGACGACGATCGCGGGCGGGCCCGGGTGCCGTACGCGCATCGGCGCGACCCCTTCGACCGCGACGCCCAGCGCGGCGGCCCGGGCGACGACCTCGGCCTCGTCCGTACCGGCGGGCAGCTCGACGTACGCGTGCAGTCCGGCGGAGACGCCGTGGACGCGGACCTGCGGCAGGCGCCGTGTCAGGGCGGCGGCGAACGCGTCACGGCGGTCCCGGTAGCGCCGCCGCATGCCGCGCAGGTACCGGTCGTACGCTCCGGTGGCGATCAGCCGGGCGAGGACGTGCTGGTCGAGCACTGCCGGGCCGAGGTCGTACAGCGCCCGCGCGGCGCGCAGCCGGTGCGCCAGCCACGGTGGTGCGACCGCCCAGCCGAGCCGCAACGCCGGGGACAGCGCCTTGCTCACCGATCCGGCCAGGACGACCCGCTCGGGGGCCAGGCCCTGGAGGCAGCCGACCGGGTCCCGGTCGTACCGGAACTCCCCGTCGTAGTCGTCCTCGATGATCACGGCGTCGACGGCACGCGCCCACTCGACCAGTGCCGCGCGACGGCGAGGCGACAGGACGACGCCGGTCGGGAACTGGTGCGCCGGGGTGATGAGCAGCGCCCGCGCCCGCGTGCGGGCCAGGGCGGCGACGTCGATTCCCTCCTCGTCCACGGGGACGCCGACCAACCGTATGCCGGTCGCCCGGATCAGCGGGAGCTGCTGGTGGGCCAGGGGGTCCTCGACGGCGAGGAGCCGGTGGCCCTCCTCGCCGAGCACGCGGGGAACGGTCGCCAGCGCGTGGGCCACTCCGGCGGTGATCACGACCGTGTCCGGCTCGGTCACGGCGGCGCGCACGCGCGCCAGGTACCCCGCCAGCTCGGTCCGCAGCCGCCGGGTCCCGGCCGGGTCGGGGTAGTTCAGCTCGGCGTACGGGAGGTCCCGCAGCACGTCCCGCGTCGTCGCCGCCCACAGGTCCCTCGGGAACGACGTCAGGTCCGGCTTGCCCGGCCGCAGGTCGTATGCGATGCCGGGTGGGTCGACCGGTCCGGCCGCCGTACCGGCGGCGAGCCGGAGGACTCGCCGGTGCGCCGAGCCGGTGGCCGTCGGCGGCGGAGACGCGGCGGTGCGGGCCACCCGCGTGCCGTCGCCCTGCCGGGAGACGAGGAACCCCTCGGCGACGAGCTGTTCGTACGCGGTCACGACCACGCCTCGGGAGACCTTCAGGTCGTCGGCGAGGTCGCGGGTGGAGGGCAGCCGCCGGCCGGGGGTGAGCGTTCCGCGTCGTACGAGGTCACGGAGCCCGTCGGCGACCTGTACGGCGAGCCGGCCGGTGGAACGGTCGAGCGTCAGATGCAGGTCCACACGCGCCACCCTCCGGAATGGTCCTCTATACAGGTGATCGATTGGTCCTCGTGCCCGGACCAATGACTGCCTAGCGTCTCAGTCCATGGAGCAGAGCACCAGCCCGCGCGGCCTCGTCCAGGCCGCGACCGCGATGACCCTCGTCGGCACGCTGACCGCCGTGTCCGCGGCGATCGCCCGTTACCCGGTGTACGGCGGCCAGGCCGTCCGCTACGCGGTCGCCGCCGTGGTCCTCCTGGTCGTCGCCCGGCTGAGCGAGCGTTCCCGCGGGCCCCGGACGCGCCGACGCCTGACGCTCCGCGAGTGGGCGCTGGTCACGGCGCTCGCCGCGACCGGGCTGGCGGGCTTCAACGTCTGCGTCGTCGAGGGGACGCGGTACACCACGCCCGCGATGATCGGCACGGTGGTGGGCGCGGTCCCGGTGCTCCTCGCGGTCGTCGCGCCGCTGCTGGAGCGGCGGCGCCCCGCCCCGCGTCTCGTGGTCGCCGCGGTGATCGTGACGCTGGGCGCGGCGGCGGCCAACGGGCTCGGCGGCGGCAGCGTCCCCGGCCTGCTGCTGGCCCTCGGCGCCCTGGCCGGCGAGATGGCCTTCTCGCTCCTCGCCGTGCCGCTCCTGCCCAGGCTCGGGCCGATCCGGGTGTCGGCGTACTCGGCGGCCGCCGCGACTCCGATGCTGCTCGGCACCGGCCTGCTCGTGGACGGCACCGCCGTCGTGCGGGTGCCCACCGCCGGCGAGCTGGCGGGGTTCGCGTACCTGGTGGTCGTCGTGACGGTCGGGGCCTTCCTGCTCTGGTACGACGCGCTGGGCAGGATCGGCGCGGACCGGGCCGGGCTGTTCGCGGGCCTGATCCCGGTGAGCGCGGCGGTCACGACGATGGTGCTCGGACTGGGCACGCCGAGCGCGGCGGAACTCACCGGCGTCCTCCTGGTCGGATGCGGCGTCGCGGCCGGCCTCGGCGGCCCGCGGCGGTCGGCGCCGGCGGTCGCCGTACCGCCGGATCAGGAACCCGTGGGGGTCACGGGGGCGCCGTGTCCGTGACGCCGGACGGGGCGGTGGCCCCCGGACGGCCGGCTCACACCGGGTGCCGGCGATGCGGCAGGTGGCGCCTTACCGACGCCGAGGTCATTCTCGACCGGAGGCGCCACGAGGCCGGTTTGGGGAGCGTGCCGATCGGCCACTCGCGATCGACGTTCCGCAGGACGAGCAGCATCAGGCTGATCACGATCGCGGAGACGATCACGATGCCGAAGATCGCGATCACCAGGTAGAAAAGGGCCGGGTGGTGGAACTCGCCGCCCGGGGCGGCATAGGTGTTGAACAGCATGACTCCCCCTTTCGCCCGTATTACCCCCCGTGCAGCCCTGCGGCAAGGGACTTCCGTCCCGAGGCGCGTTCGGTCCCGGAACCGGGCGGTCCTAGGCTTGGGGACCACACCACCGTGTCGTCAGCGAGGAAGCCGATGCCCGAATTCGCCTTCACCGAGCTACTCCCCCAGGGTTCGGACGAGACCGAGTACCGCCTGCTCACGAGCGACGGGATCAGCGAGTTCGAGGCGGGCGGCCGTACGTTCCTGCAGGTCGAGCCCGAGGCGCTCCGGCTGCTCACCGAGACGGCGATCCACGACATCTCCCACCTGCTCCGGCCCGCGCACCTGGCGCAGCTCCGGAAGATCCTCGATGACCCGGAGTCGTCGCCGAACGACCGGTTCGTCGCCCTCGACCTGCTGAAGAACGCCAACATCGCGGCCGCGGGCGTGCTCCCCATGTGCCAGGACACCGGTACCGCCATCGTGATGGGCAAGCGCGGCCAGCACGTCCTGACCGACGGGGACGACGAGCGCCACCTCGCCCGGGGCGTCTACGACGCGTACACGAAGCTGAACCTCCGCTACTCCCAGATGGCGCCGCTGACCATGTGGGAGGAGAAGAACACCGGCAGCAACCTGCCCGCCCAGATCGAGCTGTACGCCGCGCCCGGCGACGCGTACAAGTTCCTGTTCATGGCCAAGGGCGGCGGCAGCGCGAACAAGTCGTTCCTGTACCAGGAGACCAAGGCCGTCCTGAACCCGAACCGGATGCTCTCCTTCCTGGAGGAGAAGATCCGGTCGCTCGGCACCGCCGCGTGCCCGCCGTACCATCTCGCCATCGTGGTGGGCGGCACCAGCGCGGAGTACGCCCTCAAGACCGCCAAGTACGCCTCGGCGCACTACCTCGACACGCTGCCGACCGAGGGGAGCCCGACCGGCCACGGCTTCCGCGACCTGGAGCTCGAGCAGCAGGTCTTCGAGCTCACCCAGAAGCTCGGGATCGGGGCGCAGTTCGGCGGGAAGTACTTCTGCCACGACGTCCGCGTGGTCCGGCTGCCCCGCCACGGCGCGTCGTGCCCGGTGGCGATCGCGGTGTCCTGCAGCGCCGACCGGCAGGCCCTGGCGAAGATCACTCGGGACGGCGTGTTCCTCGAGCAGCTGGAGAACGACCCGGCGCGCTACCTGCCCGAGACGACCGACGACGACCTCGAGGGCGAGGTCGTCCGCATCGACTTGAACCGCCCGATGGACGAGATCCGCGCCGAGCTCAGCCGGTACCCGGTCAAGACGCGGCTGGCGCTCACCGGGCCGCTCGTCGTCGCCCGCGACATCGCCCACGCCAAGATCAAGGAGCGCCTGGACGCGGGCGAGCCGATGCCGCAGTACCTGCGCGACCACGCCGTGTACTACGCCGGGCCGGCCAAGACCCCGGAGGGCTACGCGAGCGGTTCGTTCGGCCCGACGACGGCCGGCCGGATGGACTCCTACGTCGAGCAGTTCCAGGCGGCCGGGGGCTCACTGGTGATGCTGGCGAAGGGCAACCGCAGCAAGCAGGTCACCGAGGCCTGCAAGGCGCACGGCGGCTTCTACCTCGGCTCGATCGGCGGCCCGGCCGCCCGCCTGGCGCAGGACTGCATCAAGAAGGTCGAGGTGCTGGAGTACCCGGAGCTCGGCATGGAGGCGGTCTGGAAGATCGAGGTCGAGGACTTCCCCGCCTTCATCGTCGTGAACGACAAGGGAGAGGACTTCTTCGCGGACACGACGGGACCGCTGCTGACCATCGGGCGGCGCTGACGCGCCGGGAGTTCCCCGGCCCGGCCTCAGGGGTCGGCTACCCCTTCCCCTTGCCGCTGTTCCCGTTCGGGCCGTTCCCGTTGCCGTTGTTGCTGTTGCCGTTGTTGCTGTTGCCGTTGTTGCTCTTGCCGTTGTTGCTCTTGCCCTTGTTCACGGCGCTCTGATCGGTCTTGGCCTTGGTCGGTGAGACGGCGGCGGCCGGGCTCGTCCTCGCGGGCGTGCGGCGGGACACGGTACGACGCGTGGCGGGCGGGGTGCCCGCCGAGGCGGGTTGTGGCGGTGCGTGGCCGCGCGGCCGGAGGGAGGGCGTGCCGGGCCGGGGCGATCCGACGGTGGCGCCGCCGGTGGGCGGTCGGCCCTCCCCCTGGTCCGTTCCGTAGAGCAGCGCGGCGACGACGGCGGCGGCCGTGGCGGCGACCACCGCGGCGACCAGGGCCGGCACGACCGGTCGCCGCCCGTACCCGGCCTTCTGCGGCGCTGTGGCCGCGACGCCGAGCCGCGCGAGGAGTTCGGCGGGGCGCGGCCGCTCCGCAGGGTCCTTCGCCAGTGCCGCCGCGACCAGCGGGCGGAGCGACGCGTCCAGCCCGGTCAGGTCGGGCGGCTGGTGGATCACCCGGCCCGCCAGTTCGTCGCCGTCCCCCTCACCGAACGGGTTGCGGCCGAGCCCGGCGTACGCCACGAGACAGCCCCAGCCGAAGACGTCGGACGCGGCGGTGGCGGGCCGCCCGGTCAGCCGCTCCGGGGGGATCCAGCCGGGACTGCCCATCACGACGCCGTCCCTGGTCAGCCCGCCGGAGGCGGGCAGCCGCTGGGCGATGCCGAAGTCGATGATCCGCGGGCCGGTGGGCGTCAGCAGGACGTTCGCGGGCTTGAGGTCCCGATGGACCATGCCCGCCCCGTGGATCGCGGTCAGGGCGCGCGCGACCCCCGTCGCGAGGGCGCGCAACTGCTCCGGCCGCAGGGGTCCGCCGGTGTCGACGATGTGCGCGAGCGACGGGCCCTCGACGTACTCGGTGATCAGGTAGGGCGGTCGCTCGGCGGTGCCGTCGACGAGCACCCGCGCCGTCCAGCCCCCCGGCACCCGCCGCGCGCAGTCCGCCTCGCTCTGGAACCGGAGGCGCAGGATCTCGTCGTCGGCGTCTTCGGGGCGTGCGGTCTTGACGGCGACGAGCCCGCCGCTCCGGTCGCGCCCCAGGTAGACGACGCCCATCCCGCCCGAACCCAGCCTGGCCACCAGACGGTGCCCGCCGATGGCCGCGGGGTCGTCGACCTCCAGCGGCAGCACACCGGAAGCGACGACGGTTGGTCCACCGAGCCCCGAAGCCGAAAAGGTTTCCATCCTCACGCCTCTTCCGACGGCGTCGACACCAGATGTGCCGTTCAGCTTCGATCTTGCAGTGGCACCGACGTGAGTGCAAGATCACGGTAGGGATCCGCGTGCCGCGCCCGGCACACGCGGGTATCTTGCGCTTCGTGGCCGAGTCTCAGGACCGCTTGCTCTCCGGTCGTTACCGGCTGATCGAGGAGATCGGCCGGGGCGGCATGGGCGTCGTCTGGTGGGCGCACGACGAGGCCGCGGACCGTGAGGTCGCCGTCAAGGAGGTCCACCTCCCGCCCAGCCTGAGACCCCGCGAGCGGCTGAACCTCATCAAGCGCACGAACCGCGAGGCGATGTCCGCGGGCCGGCTGAACCACCCGAACCTCATCGCCATGTACGAGGTGGTGGTCGAGGACGACCGTCCCTGGCTCGTCATGGAGTATGTCGCGGCCCGGTCGCTGGAGGACGTCTTCGTCGACGACGGCCCGATCTCCCCCGTACGCGTCGCGGACATCGGCCGGCAGTTGCTCGACGCCCTGCGCGCCGCGCACGAGGCCGGCATCGTTCACCGCGACGTCAAGCCCAGCAACGTCCTGCTGGAGAACTCCGGGCGGGTGGTCCTCACCGACTTCGGCATCGCGACGTACGAGGGCGCCACCACCCTCACCCAGTCGGGGACGTTCATGGGTTCCCCCGCGTACGTCGCGCCGGAGGTCGCCCGCGGCGAGCGCGCGTCGCCCGCCTCGGACCTGTGGTCGCTCGGCGCCACGCTCTACGCCGCCGTCGAGGGACGGCCCCCGTACGACTTCGAGACCGCGATGGCCACCCTCAGCGCGCTGGTCACCGCCGAGCCCGACCCGCCGGTCCGCGCCGGACAGCTGCGCCCGCTGCTCGACGGGCTCCTGCAGAAGGACCCCGTACGGCGGCTGACGACCGAACGCGCCGTCACACTGCTGGCCGAGACCACGGCGCCGCCGCTGCCGCCCCGGCCGGCGGAGGCGTCGCGCACCCGGTCGAGCAGACGGTCCAGCCATGAGTGGTCCAGCCGGGAGCAGTCCGGCCTCCGGCGGACCGGCCGCCCGCAGCCGGCCCCGCCCGGCTTAGGCGCCTCCGGCCGGGCGCGGACCACTCCGCCCGCGCTCGGCGGCTCGGATCGCGCGCGGACCACTCCGCCGGCCCTCGGCGGCGCGGACCGTGAGCGGTCCGCTCCACCCACTGCCGGGGGTTCCGATCCGGCGTGGTCCGCTCCACCCGCCGCCGGGGATTCCGAACGGACGCGGTCCGACCCGTCCGACGCCGGGAATTCCGAACGGCCGCGGTCCGACCCGCCCGGCGCCGGGGATTCCGACCGGCCGCGGCTCGGTCCACCCGCCACCGAGGGTTCCGATCGGGCGCGGTCCGGTCCGCCCGCCGCCGGGGACCGCGGTCGCCGGTCCGCGCTGCCCGGCCTCGGGCGGACCGGTGCCGCGGAACCGGGTCCGCCGGGTCTCGACCCGTCCCGCCGGGGCCGGCCCACGCCGCCTGGTCCGGGACGCCTCGGACCGGGCCGGACCAGCCAGGATCTGCCGACGGTCGGAGCGCCGGACCGGACGCCCGCGCAGTCGACGGCGGGCTGGCTGCCCGTCCCGAGACCGGAGGGCCCCGGAGTGCCGGACGCCGGATCCGCCCGCGGCGTGCGTCGGTGGCTGAACCGGCGGGGAGCGCTCGCCCTGGTGACCGGCGGTGTGCTGGCCCTGGCGGTGGCGGCCGGCGTGCTCGCCGGGCTGAACGGCTGGGCCCCTTCCGGCGCCCGCCCGTCCGCCACCTCCCCGGCCACGGCGCCCGGGAGTCCCGCCGCCAGCTCGTCCCCGACGCTCACCGCGCGGTCCCCGGAGGCGCTGCCCGCCACGCTGCTGGACGCGTCGGACCGGCCCGTGTCGCGCCGGGTCGCGAAGCGAAGCGGCACCTGGCCGGGCACCTCGACGCTGACGCTCAGCGTTCCCGACCACGGGCGCCGCGTCGGTGTCCTCCTCGTATGCCGGTCCGGTGCCCGCCGGCTGTCGTTCACGGCCTACGCCGTGGGCGCTTCCGGCCGAACGGTGCACGGCGAGTGCACGGCCAACGGTCACCGGTTCGCCGCGCCGCCCGAGCTCCGGCTTCCCTCCGGCGCCTCGCACGCCCGGATCCGCATACGCCTGCGCCGCGGTCCGGAGGCCGGCACCGGTCCCGTCGAGTGGCTCGCCGGAGCGTACGAGTCCCTGCCGAAGTGAGCCGCGCTCGGGTCCCTCCGGGGAATACGGCTGGCGCTCCGTGAGTCGGGTAAGGACGGGGACGATGACGACTGCTACCCGGAGAACGGCCCATGAGCGAGCGGAGCGAGTGAATCAATGAACGCAGCGTCTCTGGTCACTCCCCCGACGGAGGAGGGCGCATGAGTGAAGCGCAGGAGTTCCGTGTCGAGCATGACTCCATGGGGGAGGTACGCGTTCCCGCATGGGCGAAGTGGCGGGCCCAGACCCAGCGCGCGGTGCAGAACTTCCCCATCTCGGGACAGCGGCTGGACCGTGCCCACATCGCCGCGCTCGGCCACATCAAGGCGGCCGCCGCGAAGGTCAACGCCGACCTCGACGTGATCGACAAGGGGATGGCCGACGCGATCGCGGAGGCCGCGCTGGAGGTCGCGAACGGCGACCATGACGCGCACTTCCCGATCGACGTCTTCCAGACCGGTTCGGGGACCTCGTCGAACATGAACACCAATGAGGTCGTGGCCACGCTGGCCGAGGAGCGGCTCGGACGGCCGGTCCATCCGAACGACCACGTGAACGCCTCGCAGTCGTCCAACGACGTGTTCCCGTCCTCGATCCACATCGCGGCGACCGGACTGGTCGTGGACGAGCTGATCCCCGCCCTCCGGCACCTGGCCGGCGCGCTGGAGCGCAAGGCCGAGGAGTTCGGGTCCGTCGTGAAGTCGGGCCGGACGCATCTGATGGACGCCACTCCGGTCACGCTGGGCCAGGAGTTCGGCGGCTACGCGGCCCAGGTACGGTACGGCGCCGAGCGGCTGGAGGCCGTGCTGCCCCGGCTCGCCGAGCTGCCGCTGGGCGGTACCGCCGTGGGCACCGGCATCAACACCTCCCCCGGCTTCGCCGAACGCGTCATCGCCGAGCTGGCCCGGGTCACGGGCCTGCCGCTCACCGAGGCCCGGAACCACTTCGAGGCCCAGGGAGCGCGCGACGCCCTCGTCGAGACGAGCGGCGCGCTCAAGACGATCGCGGTCGGCCTCACGAAGATCGCCAATGACCTGCGCTGGATGGGCTCGGGGCCGCGCGCCGGGCTGAGCGAGATCCGCCTGCCCGACCTGCAGCCCGGCTCGTCGATCATGCCGGGCAAGGTCAACCCGGTGATTCCCGAGGCGGTCTGCCAGGTCGCCGCGCAGGTCATCGGCAATGACGCCGCGATCACGTTCGGCGGCGCGGCGGGCAACTTCGAGCTGAACGTCATGCTGCCGATGCTCGCCCGGAACATCCTGGAGTCGATCCGCCTGCTGGCGAACGTCTCCCGGCTGTTCGCCGACCGGTGCGTCGAGGGCATCGAGGCCGACGCCGACCGGTGCCGTGAGTACGCCGAGTCGTCGCCGTCGATCGTCACGCCGCTCAACCGGTACCTCGGGTACGAGGAGGCCGCCGCGGTCGCCAAGCAGGCGCTGCGGGAACGCCGGACCATCCGTGACGTCGTCCTCGAGCGGGGTCACGTGGACGCCGGCCGGTTGACGGTGGAGCAGCTCGACGCCGCTCTCGACGTCCTCGCGATGACCCGGCCCGCCGGTTCCTGACCCGGTCCCGACCCGCAGGTTCCCGACCCGGCTCCGGTTCCGGCCCGGCCCGGCCCGAGGGTGACCCGGTCCGCGGCCGTACGGGGTGCTCCGGGCCCGAGCCGGTCCGGCCGGCCCGTGTGGCCGGCCGGATCCCCGCCGGATCGGTGCGCACCGGATCAGTACCAGCCGGTGGCCGCCGAGTGACCCAAGGCCGCGCAGGGATTTCCGTAGCGGCTCTGGATGTAGCCCAGTCCCCACTTGATCTGGGTGGCCGGGCTCGTCCGCCAGTCCGAGCCGGCGGTGCGCATCTTGTCCGCCGGCAGCGCCTGCGGGATGCCGTACGCGCCGGACCAGGGATTGCGGGCCCGGTGGTTCCAGCTGCTCTCGCGCATCCACAGGCGGTCGAGGCACTGGTACTGCCGGTACGACCAGCCGCGTTCGACGAGGAACGGCAGCGCGAGCACCCTGTTGCGCTCGGAGATCGACAGCTGCGGCTGCCGGGGCGGCACCATGTCGGGCCACGCGTGGGCGGGTACCGCGCCGAGTGCGAGGGGCTCTCCCGCGAGTCCGGTGATCAGAGCGGCGGCGCTGCCGAGCGCGGCCACGCCGCTCCGGGAGAGTCCCGTCAGTTTGAGGTCCAAGTCGGCTCTTCCGTCAGCCGGGGCGCCGGTCACGCTCCGAGCGGGCCTTCACTCCGCCGTCGGCTGCCCTATGGGCGACCGGGCCACCGGACGGCGCCCCCGTGGGGGCGCCGTACGCGACGTTTCGCGCTTCGGAGTGACGGTGACGGAGCGTCCCGGCTGGGAGCGGTCCGTCACCACGCCATGACACGTTCCGTGACACGCCCGGCTCGACACCGCTCCCGGCTGCGTTTGTGCCGCTCTTTTACCGAGTTGTTGCCGCCGATCAGGAGTGTCGCGGTGAAGCGGCGGTCGATCGGTCTCAGTACCAGCCGGTCCTGTGCATGTGTGACCATGCGCGGCAGGGCGTCGTGTAGCGGCCCTTGATGTACGCCAGACCCCATTTGATCTGGGTCGCCGGGTTGGTCTTCCAGTCCTTGCCGGCGCTGCGCATCTTCTTGCCGGGCAGGGCCTGGGGGATGCCGTAGGCGCCCGACCAGGGGTTGTGCGCCTTGTGGTTCCAGTTGCTCTCGCGGTTCCAGAGCTTTGCCAGGCAGGTGAACTGGCTCTTGTAGGTGCGCGTCCAGCGCTTCTTCACGAGCGGCTTGGCGATGCGCTCGTTCCGCTGCTTGCGGGTGAGCTTCTTCTGCGCGCTGACCGTGACGAACCGTGCGGCCGCCGTGGTCGGCGCCGTGGCCTGGGCCGGTGCCTCGGCGGTGAGACCGATGCCGAGGCAGATGCCGAGGGAGAGGACGACGGCCTTGACCACGGAGTACCCATACGGGCGGTTGGGGAACAAGAAGGACCCTTCGTCAGCCGACGCGCCGGTCGCGCGGCAAGCGGTGTCCGCCTCGGCCGAAGCAGCCTTCATGGAGCGGGAGGAAGGCGACCGGGCCATCGGCGGCGTCGCTGTCGGACGCCGTGTCCCGCCGTGAGGGACGGCCGGATTCCGAGGCGGTGCGGCGGATGTTCCGCCGCGCCGGCACCGCGGGCGTTGCGCGTTCCCGCGGGTGGGGCTCCGCGGGCGTTTCCGGCCCTGCGGATGGTGCTCCGCAGATGTTCGAGGATCCTGCGGATGGTGCTCCGCAGATGTTCGAGGATCCTGCGGATGGAGCTCCGCGAGCCGTTTCACGATCCCGCGGATGGCGCCCCGCAGGCCTGTCCGGTCCTGCGGGTGGAACTCCGCGGGTGGTTCAGGATCCCGCGGGCGGGGCCCGGCGGCCGATGGCCGCCGGGCCGGGGAAGGCCTGTCAGTACCAGCCGGTGCTCTGCGAGTGCGCCCAGGCGCCGCAGGGGGTGCTGTAGCGGCTCTTGATGTAGCCGAGGCCCCACTTGATCTGGGTGGTGGCGTTGTTCTGCCAGTCGGGCCCGGCGCTGGACATCTTCGAGCCGGGCAGCGCCTGCGGGATGCCGTACGCGCCGGAGGGGTTGGCCGCGTGCACCCGCCAGCCGCTCTCGCGGTTCCACAGGTTCACGAGGCAGCCGAACTGCGTGCTCGGGTCGAATCCGTAGCTCGGCAGCAGCGACTTCGCGATCTGCTGAGCCTCGCCGGCCGGAACGGGGTTGCCCGCGCTGCCCCCCGGCGGCGTGGGCGTGGGGGTCTTGGTGGGGATCGGCTCGCCCTTGGCCAGCAGCGACGGCCGGTCCTTCTCGCTCCGGGCGGCGCGGAGGGCGCGCTTCTGCAGTTCCTTGCGGCGCGCGGTCTCGAGGCTCTTGCGCTGCTGCTCCGTCATCGGAGCCGGTGCCTGCGCCTGGGCCTGGACCTGCTGGGCCGGCGGTTCGGCGGACTTCTTGCCCGAGCCGGAGTCCCCGCCGGTGAGCGCGAAGGCGGCGGTGCCACCGCCGACGACCACGGCCGCCGCGGCGGCGATCGCGCCGATCTTCAGCAGCCTGCCCGAGGAGCGGCGGCCGCGGCCCGACGGCTCGGATTCGTCGTCTCCGGGACCGCCGGGGCCGTTCGGCGGCAGCGGGCCACCGGGAGGAACCGCGCCGAGGTCGTGGCGGGTGTCCGCGGGGTCATAGTCGTGGCGAGTGGCCTCGAAGCCATCGGCCGGGGCGGTTTCGGCCGTCCCCGGGAAGGGCATCGCAGAAGTGGCGCCTGAGAGATCCGGCCGCTCGGGCTGTGGCTCGAGGGGAGAACCGGCGACCTTCACGTCCTCGGCGGACGGGGGCTGATTCTCGGCGAAACGAGCGTCGCCGTGAGGCTCCGTGCCGTCTTGTCGATCGTCTCGCCCGGGGGACCCGAAACGGTCTCCGTACAAGGCGGTCCTTCCGACGGTCGCACGCGCATGGGCACGCGTACGAGTGCCTTCACCCCCGGTGCCGTCGCGGTCTCCGGCGCGGCACCCTGGGCGGGCATGCCTCCCGACGTACGGCGCAGGGGGGACGCGCCGGGACCGGGGGGTGTCCCACAGGAGTGCTTACGGCGGACAACACTGCATTAAGACGGGGGGTACTCCGCAACCGGAATGGCGTGACTGATCTCACGCCTAATCACGCCACAGGGGACACATGCGGTCGAATACCCGCGACCAACAGGGAGTTCGTATGGTGGCGTGATCGTTATGTGATGTTGGTCACACCATGACGATTCCCGCGCGCACGACTCCACTCCGTGACGAAAACGGGGCTCCCCCGAATGAGATCGAGGGAGCCCCGCCGTCGTCCGATCAGACGCCGACGTCGCCGAGCGTCTCCGTCACGAGGGCGGCGATCTGGGAGCGCTCGGACCTGGTCAGGGTCACGTGCGCGAACAGCGGGTGGCCCTTGAGCTTCTCGACCACGGCCACGACGCCGTCGTGGCGGCCGACGCGCAGATTGTCACGCTGTGCGATGTCGTGGGTCAGCACCACGCGCGAGCCGGTGCCGATGCGCGACAGCACGGTCAGCAGCACCCCGCGCTCCAGCGACTGCGCCTCGTCGACGATCACGAACGAGTCGTGCAGCGAGCGGCCGCGGATGTGGGTCAGCGGCAGGACCTCGAGCATGCCGCGGTCGAGGACCTCCTCGACGACCTCGGGCGTGGTCATCGCCGACAGCGTGTCGTAGACGGCCTGGCCCCAGGGCGACATCTTCTCGTTCTCGGTTCCGGGCAGGTAGCCCAGCTCCTGCCCGCCGACCGCGTACAGCGGCCGGAAGACCACGACCTTGCGATGGCTGCGACGTTCGAGGACGGCCTCCAGGCCGGCGCAGAGCGCCATCGCGGACTTGCCGGTGCCCGCCCGCCCGCCGAGCGAGATGATGCCGATGTCCTCGTCCATCAGCAGGTCCAGCGCCACCCGCTGCTCGGCCGACCGCCCACGCAGACCGAAGACCTCGCGGTCGCCGCGCACGAGCTGTACCGACTTGTCGGGCAGCACGCGCCCGAGAGCCGAGCCGCCGGTCGAGATCAGCCGGAGCCCGGTGTGGCACAGCAGGTCGCGTGCCGCGTCCAGCTCGAGCCGGCCCGCGTCGTACAGCTCCTCCAGCTGGTCGGGCGTCACCTCGAGCTCCGCCATGCCCGTGTGACCCGTCTCGACGACCGTCTCGGCGCGGTACTCCTCCGCCGCCAGGCCGACCGACGCGGCCTTCACCCGCAGCGGCAGGTCCTTGGACACGAGTACGACATCGTGTCCCTCCTGGGACAGCGACAGCGCCACCGTAAGGATCCGGGTGTCGTTGTCGCCGAGCCGGAACCCGGCCGGCAGGACGGACGGATCGGAGTGGTTGAGCTCGACTCGGACCGTTCCACCCTCGTCGCCGATCGGCAGCGGCTCGTCCAGGCGGCCGTGGGCGACGCGCAGGTCGTCCAGGGTGCGCAGGGCGTTCCGAGCGAAGTAGCCGAGTTCCGGGTGGTGGCGCTTGGCCTCGAGTTCGGTGATCACGACGATCGGGAGTACGACCTCGTGCTCGGCGAACCGGGTCAGCGCCCCGGGGTCGGCGAGCAGAACGCTGGTGTCGAGGACGTACGTGCGCCGGGTGGCGGCAGGTGTGGCCACTCGTTCTCCTTCGGGCACCTGCCCAGGCGGGTCGCCTGGGAGAGCGCCCTTTCCTCGGGGGGACCTGGTACGACGCTAGGCCGAGGGAACCGCCCGAGAACAGATGCGCACCGAGTGGTCGACCGGCCGAAACCGGCCGTTCGGTAACGCTCTACAGAAGGTTCAGAAGCCGTAGCGCCGATGCCTCGCGGCGTAGGAACGAATCGCCCGCAGGAAGTCGACCTTGCGGAAGTCAGGCCAAAAGGCCTCGCAGAAGTAGAACTCCGAGTGGGCGCTCTGCCAGAGCATGAAGCCGGACAGGCGCTGCTCTCCCGACGTCCGGATGACAAGGTCCGGGTCGGGTTGGCCGCGGGTGTACAGATGCTCCGCGATGTGCTCCACATCGAGGATCTCGGCCAGTTCCTCGATGCTGGTGCCCCTGCTCGCGTGTTCGTGCAGGAGTGAGCGCACCGCATCAGCGATCTCACGCCTACCTCCATACCCAACGGCGACGTTCACAATCAGGCCAGGAGCGTCAGATGTGCTTTCGGCGGCCTGCTTCAGCACACGTGCGGTTTTGTCGGGCAGGAGGTCGAGCGCGCCGACCGGCTGGACGCGCCAGCCGCCCTGGGCGGCCAGGTCCTCCACGGTGTTCTCGATGATGGCCAGCAGCGGGTCCAGCTCCTGCGCCGGCCGGGTGAGGTTGTCGGTCGACAGCAGCCACAGCGTGACCACTTCGACGCCCGTCTCCTGCGACCACTGGAGCAGCTCGGAGATCTTGTCGGCGCCCCGCTGGTGCCCGGTGGCGACGTCGCGGTGCCCCATCGATCGCGCCCACCGGCGGTTGCCGTCCAGGATCACGCCGATGTGACGTGGCGCGGTGTCCGGGCGGAGCCTCGTCTCAAGCCGTCGTTCGTAGAGCTTGTAGACCAGGTCTCGCAAACCCATATGCGCGCACCTTCTTCGTCGACGACGCCGGGGGGGATTAGTAGTCAATTATCGCCCCAGACGGCGCATGCCGGGCGCGTACCGGTGAACTCGTGACAACGTCTCGGTAATCGGCGCCCACGAGCCGGGCCTCGACCACCAGGGCCGTCAGGAGGTCGGCGAGCTCCGCCGAGGTCAGGACCGCGCGCACGCCTTGGCCGTCCGGGCCCCAGGCCTCCACGACGGCGCGCCGGGACAGCCGCCACTCGCCGCCGCGGTGGTCCGGGCCGGACAGCCAGGTGCACGTCGTACGCAGCGTGCACCGGAGTTCGCCGGTGCCGGGCGTCTCCCCGCGGTCCCGGCGCCGGAACGCGAACAGTTCGGGCTCCCGGGAGACGGGCCGCCGGTCCTCCGTGGCGTCGGTGGCGGCCGGGGGTTCGGGGAAGCGATCCGCCGGGTCGGTCCAGGCCCTGGCCGCCGGTGAACCGTCGACGCGGGCGTCGGCGACCCGGCGGGCGAGCGTGGCCAGGAGGTACCCGCAGCGCTCCCCCACCACGCCGAACGCCCGGCCGTCGCGCTGGAGTTCGAGCGTGACCTCGTACGGGGTGCCCGCCCGGTCGCGGACCGGAACCATGATCACCTCGAGCCGCGACCCATCGACGCAGCGTAGTTCTCCCACATGGGTAAGCGTAGGTTGCTCGTTTGCTCCAGATCGAGACGTCGCGGGATGCTTGACCCGACGCTGACCCGGCCACGGAGCCGACCGGCGTGAAACGCCCCGGCGGCGGTGTCCCGCCGCCGGGGCGTACCCCATCCCCGCGTTGGCTCAGCCGATCGACTTGACGATCGCCTCGTCCAGACCCGCGAAGGATGAGAGGTATTCCCGACGCTCGGTCTTCAAACGCTCGACCATCGCGTCGTACTCCTCCATCCGGCCCTGGCGCTCGTACAGCCGCCGGGGCTGGATGATCTCGATGTCGTCGATGCCGGGTACGGACGACGCGATCTCGTACCCGAAGTCCGGGTCGTCCTCCCACTCGATCGTGCCCTCGACGATCGCCTGCACGATCGCCGACGAGTGCGGGATCTTGACCTTCTTGGCCCGGTCGTCGCCCTCACCGCCGCCGACGCGGCCGGTGTTCAGGACGAAGACCTTCATCTCGTGGCTGTCGAGCAGCTCGAGCATCCGGTTGCCCATGTCGGCCATGTCGCGCGGAAAGAACGGGTTGGTGCCCGGCACCCGCAGGAACTTGCCCTCCTCGTCCTTGCCGCCGGCGCTCGTGCCCGTCGTCTCGCCGAGCATGAAGTACGCGGCCGCCTGCGCGCGGTCGAGCCGGGCCACGCCCGGGACGATGTTCTCGTTGCGGTTCAGGATGAGCAGGAACTCGGCGGGCTCCACCTGGTCGGCCGGCCACGGGTCGACGTACTTGAACGGCCAGGTCGTCCGGCCGTTCTTGGTGTAGGACGTGTCGAAGAAGTCGACCTTGCCGTCGGCGTCGACCGAGACGTTCTCCAGATAGGCGTCGGGTTTCACCGTGGCGTGGTAGATGGTCGGCTCGAATTCGGGGTCCAGCCCGAAGGTCTTGGCGAAACAGCCGTTCTCGGTCGTGTAGACACGCCCTTCCGGCATCAGGGCGATGAAGTCGTCCTGCACGGGCTTGCTGCCGAGCTGGGTGGTGAAAGTCGTCGTCGTCTTGCCGGTTCCGGACAGGCCAACGATGAGCACCGTCTTGTTTTCACCGCCCACCGGGATCACTTTGCATCCCGCGTGCAGGGAAAGGCCGCCGCGCTCATAAACGATGTTGTTCCACATCCGCAGGCCGCCCTTCTTGGACTCACCGAAGTAGTCCGAATTGAAGACCCGCGTGATGCCGGCGCCGAGGTCGACGGCGATGAGCCGGTCGTTCGGGTAGCCCTCCATCGGAAGGTTCGGGGTGTACACCACCGTGGTGTCGGGGTCCCACGTCGCCGGGTCGTAGTCCGCGTCGACCGGGTAGTAGAGCTGCTTCTGCATGCCGGCGACGTTCGCGTTCGACGCCTCGATGACCAGGCGCGCCCTGGTCCGGAAGTCGGGATCGCTGCCGATGTGACCGTCCACGACGACGACGTCGCGCCCGGCGAGGTACTCGTCCTGTGCGGCGGCGACGCGGTCGTACTCCGCCCGGGTGATCGTCTGCTTGGTGGTGTTGGTGGAGTCGTCGACGATGTAGGTGGACTTGGCGCTGCGGCTGTCCACGCGGGCCTTGACCACCACGTTGCCGAACTCGGTCACCTGGGAGTTGGGCATCTTCTCGGTGAGTTCGCGCAGCCGGGCCGCGGTCGGATTCCACTCGACCGACCCGGCCTTGACCTCATACGCCACGATCGCTCCTTCGCACGGGGACACCCGATGGTTGATGTCGGGATTTGTTGAGTGTACCCACGTGCGGCATTTTGAACAGCCCCCGGCAAAGTGATCTCAACCGCAGGGAAGGTCGCTAAAGGAGGATTGGTTTAGACCTTTGGATTAGACCACTGGATTAGACCTTTGGCCTAGACCGGGGCGACAATTCTTCTTTTGTTTCGAGCACGTTTCTGCTTTCTCGATTAAGACATCGGGAACGAAGGCCTTCGAAGAGCCCTCGGCACGCCGGACGGCTCAGACCTGAGGGCCGGCGGCCCGCGCGCGCTCGACGTGCAGCAGAGCGTCCCGCAACTCGGCCAGCCACTCGTCGGCGTTCTTCCCGACGAGACGGACGCACCAGGCGAGCGCGTCACTCCGGCTGCGCGCGACGCCCGCGTCGACCAGCGTGTCGAGAACCCTGCGCTCGGGCTGACGGAGCCTGGTCATCACCGGGACGGACAGCGTTGTGAACATGACCTTCTCGCCGCCGCACTCGACGCCCCAGGAGACCTTGCGGGCGAAGCGGTGCTCGGCCTCCCGGGCGATGTCGACCCGGCGATCCCGGGTGTCCTCACGGAACCGCTGGATCAGACCGGCGATCGCCTCGGAGCGCTCCGCCTCGGAGGCGCCCTCGGCGACCTCGGGCTCGGCCAACCGGCCGATGACACTGATCTCCTCGCGATCGAGGACGACCTGCGGCGACTCCTCGAACCACCCGTCGGGCAGCCGGCCGGAGAACCACCCGCGGAGCTTCTCCTCCGCGCCTTCCGTCGTAGTCATGTAATCATGATTACACAGCATCCCTCCCCAGCCAAGAGCTCCCTGGCGTTGACAGCGTCGCGATTCTGAGAGTTACTGTCATTTCAGTGCAACAATCATTAGGGAGTCACCATCATGACCTCACTCGGCGGTCGGCGGTGGTGGGTGCTCGCCGCCCTCGTCGTCATCCTGCTCGCCGTCAGCCTCGATCTCACCGCGCTCAACATCGCCCTCCCCACGCTGTCCGCGCAGCTCGGCGCGGGGACGAGCGCGCTGCAGTGGATCATCGCCTCGTACACCCTCGTCTCGGCCACCCTCCTCATCCCCGCCGGGCTGATCGGCGACCGGTACGGCCGGAAGAAGACGCTGCTCGGCGGCCTGGCGCTGTTCCTCGTCGGCTCGCTCATCGCCACACTGGTCTCCAGCCCCGCCGGTCTGATCGCGGCCCGCACGCTCATGGGCATCGGCTCGGCGGCCATCACGACGCTCGCCATGTCGGTGCTGGTCGTGGTCTTCCCGCCCGAGGAGCGGCCGAAGGCCCTCGGCGCCTGGGCCGCCGCGTCCTTCCTCGGTCTGCCGCTCGGGCCGATCATCGGCGGCTACCTGCTCGACCACTTCTGGTGGGGCTCGATCTTCCTGATCAACGTCCCCGTCTCGGCGGTCGCCCTCGTCCTGGGGTTCATCCTGATCCCCGAGTCCCGGGCCGCCTCCGCCCCCCGGCCGGACTTCGCCGGACTGCTGCTGTCGACCGGCGGCCTGGTCGCCATGGTGTACGGCACAATCCAGGAGGACGAGTACGGCTGGTCCAGCCCCGGCGTGTGGGGCGTGATGGCGGCCGGCGCGGTCGCGCTCGTCGCCTTCGTCGCCTGGACCCGGCACGTCGCCCATCCGCTGATCGACCTGCGCCTGTTCGCCGACCGGCGGTTCACCGGCGGGGTCGTCCCGGCCACGCTGCTGACGTTCGCCATGTTCGGTGTCCTGTTCGTCGCCCCGCAGTACTTCCAGGCGGTGCTCGCGACGACGCCGCTCGGGTCCGGGCTGCGGCTGCTGCCTCTCATCGGCGGGCTGGTGGTGTCCGCCCGCCTCGGCGCACCGCTCGTCAAGCGGATCGGCCCGCGCCTCACCATCGCCCTCGGCGGCCTGCTGATCACCGGCGGAATGGTGCTCGGCGCGACGACCACCGCCGGATCGGGCTACGGTCTCGCCGCCGGCTGGCTGACGGTCGCGGGCCTGGGGATGGGACTGATGCTGCCCGCGGCGACGAACGCGGCCATGAGCGCCCTGTCGGCCGAGCGAGCGGGCGTCGGATCCGCCGTCGTCATGACCCTCCGCATGGTGGGAGGGGCGCTCGGCGCCGCCGTCCTGGGCAGCCTGCTGTCCGCGGGATACCACGGGCGGGTGGACGTCGCCGGGCTGCCGTCCGCGGCGGCCGAGGCGGCCCGGGCCAAGGTCGGAGGCGGGCTGGCGGTCGCCGAGCGCCTGCACGACCCACGGCTGCTGCACTCGGCACGGGCGGCGTTCGCCCACGGCATGGACGTCACGCTCCTGGTGGGGGCCGGGATCATGATGTTCTCCGCGTTGCTCGCGCTGATCCTCCTGCCGCGTCGAGGTGCCGACGAGGCCATGGGTAACGGACAATCGACGCATGAGTACGTCTCCGCTTGAACGGTCTCTCGAACAACGCCTCGGCCTGCGGGAACGGAAGAAGCTGAAGACCCGGCGGTCCATCCAGGAGCACGCGCTCCGGCTCTTCCAGGAGCAGGGTTACGAGGCGACGACCGTCGAGCAGATCGCCGAGGCGGCGGAGGTGTCCCCCAGCACGTTCTTCCGCTACTTCCCGACGAAAGAGGACACCGTCCTCACCGACGAGTACGATCCGTTGATCCTCGAGGCGCTCCGCGCGCAGCCTCCGGAGTTGTCCCCGACGGAGGCGCTCCGCAACGTCCTCCGCGAGCTCATCGGCGAGATGCTGGCCGCCGACCGGCAGCGGATCCTCGACCGGAGCCGCCTGATGCTGGCCGTTCCGGCCCTGCGCGCCCGCCAGTGGGAGCAGACCAGGGAGACCCAGGACAGGATCGTCGAGGCGCTCGCCGAGCGGCTGGGCCGTCCCGCCGGCGACTTCGAGCTACGGGCGTTCGGCGCCGCGCTCATCGCCGTGTGGGAGACGACACTCCTGGCCTGGGTGGAGAACGGCGGCGAGGACGACATCCTGGCGCTGCTCGACCACGGCCTCGACTACCTCACCGCCGGCTGCCCCATCTGACCTCGCGTGCCGCCTCAGGCGGCACGCGTCAGGTCGCGTGCTCCCCGGTCAGACGGCGCGCGGCGGTCAGGCCTTGGTGGAGGCGAGCTGGGGGTTGACCCGGATGACGCCCCAGAAGTTGGACAGGTAGACGTCCTGGATCTGGATCCGGGTGCCCGTGTGCCGGGCGACGACCATCTTGTTGTTGCCGATGTAGATCGCGATGTGCGAGACGCCGTTGAAGGTCGGGTCGTTCTTCCAGGTCAGCAGGTCGCCCGGCTGAGCCTGGCTGTACGGCAGCCGCCAGCCGGTGAACGCCTGGATGTCGGCCGTCCGCGGCATCCTGATGCCGGCCTGGGCGAAGGCGTACTGGACGAGGCCGGAGCAGTCGTAGCCGCCCTCGCGGTCGGACTCGCCGCCCCAGACGTACGGCATACCGATCTTGGACTCGGCGGCCCGGATCACCGTGTTGACCTGGTCGGCCGTCATCACGCGGCCCGGGGCGCCGGCGGTGCCGCCGGGGACGGTCGGGCCGTCGAACCGGGACTCCAGGGTGGCCATCTTCGTGCCCTTGGGCAGCAGCTTGGCCAGTTGCCTACGGAGCTTGGCGAGGTCGGCGTGCGGGGCGCTGACGAGCAGGGCGTTGTCGGACGGCATGCCGATCGTCTGCGCGGTGTAGTGCGAGACCACCGCGTCGACCTGGTCGATGCCCATCGTGGCGTAGGCGCCGACCCGCACGGAGGTCTGGTGCGCCTGCCCGCCGATCTGGGTCTGGGACGCCAGCGGGATGCCGCCGTCCTGGCCCATCGTGAAGGAGATCGCGACGTCGCCGCCCGCGATGTTGTTCCACAGGGCGTCGGACTTGGCGCTCGCCTCGGGGGTGTAGGCGCGGAACGTCGAGGGCTCGACGCCGAGCACGCCCACGCGCTTGCCGCCCACGAGCGCCCGCGCCGCGTCGACGACCTCCACGGCCTTGACGCCCTTCGCCTCGCGGACCTTCGCCACCGCGTCGGCGGGCAGCGTCTGCGGGGAGGCGATCAGCAGGTGCGGCGTGATCGTCTTCTGCAGCGCCGCGACCCGGTAACTCGTGCTGTCCGCCGCGGCGACGTAGCGCCCGCCGGGGAGCCGTACGGCCGGAGCGTGGAACGGCCCGCCGGCCACGATCGCCAGATCCGCGGCGATGGTGGTGGCCAGCGAAAGGCCAACGACCGTCGGAAGCATGCGGCGGCTCGGCCAGCGCACGGCGCCCTCCCTCACTCCCCAGTGCGTTGTACGACTATGACCTACGACGGCGATGGTCGTCCAGAGCCCCATATGCCTCATAAGCCACTGCTGTCGCCCGTTGACAGGCGGGCGCCTGTTCTGAGGTAACACGGCCGTAAACGAAAGATCAAGCCCAGGGCTGATCTTTATTGACAGAGATTCCAATGAGTGGGCTTCCGGGTGGGCCGCTCACCGCTCGGAGGCCGCCCGAATCTGCTCCTGGAGGGCGCCGACCTCCGTGACCGGGAGCCGGCACGTGAAGTCGCGGCAGACGTACGCGGCGGGTCGCCCGTCGACGGGCGCCCGGCCCTCCAGCAGCGGCACTCCGGCGCCGACCGCGACCACCGCGGGCAGCGGGCTGAGCAGCGCGGCCCGGTGCAGGTCCCGGGTGCGCGGGTCCTCCGCCGGACCGGCGACGGCGATCTCGAGCGGACCGGCGAGGGCCGCCTCCGTCACCGCGAGCCCCCAGCCCGCGAAGCGGGCGTGGCGCTGCGCCATCGGCGTCACCGGGCCGAGGGCGGCCAGAGCCGCCTCCCGGTGCCGGGCCGAACCGGTGAGCGCGGCGTACGACAGGAGCGCGCCCGCCGCCGCGAACCGGCCGGACGGCGTCGCGTTGTCCGTCGGGTCCTGCGGGCGCTTCCACAGGCGCTCGGCGTCGTCGGCGGTGTCGTAGAAGCCGCCGCGCCCGTCGGGGAAGCGTTCCAGGACGACGTCGAGCAGCTCTCCGGCGAACCGCGCGTGGCCGGCGTCGCCGGTCACGCCGTACAGCGCGATGAGCCCTTCGGCCAGGTCGGCGTAGTCCTCCAGGACCCCGGCGTTCGTTCCGGGGCTGCCGGCGCGCGAGGTCCGCAGCAGCCGCCCGTCCCGCCAGTGGGTCTCCCGGAGCAGCCGGACCGCCTCCTCGGCGGCGGCGACGAGGTCCGGCCGGTCGAAGTACGCGCCGCACTCGGCCAGGGCCGCGATCGCCAGGCCGTTCCAGGCGGCGACGACCTTGTCGTCGCGGCCCGGCGGGACCCGCCGGGACCGCGCGTCGAGCAGCGCGGCGCGGATCCGCGCGTACCGCTCGGCGTCATCGGGGTCCGCGCGCAACTGCAGGACGGAGGCGCCGTGCTCGAAGGTGCCCGCCTCGGTCACGCCGAACAGCCCGGCGGCGTACGCGCCGTCCTCCTCGCCGAGCACCCCGGCCAGCTCCCCGGGTGTCCAGACGTAGTAGGCGCCCTCCTCGGGGCGGCCCTCGGCGTTCTCGCTGTCGGCGTCCAGGGCGCTGGCGAACCCGCCCTCCGGCGTGCGCAGCTCCCGCAGCATCCAGTCGCAGGTCTCCAGGGCGATCCGGCGGGCGAGCGGACCGCCGCTCAGCCGCCACCAGTGGGCGTACACGCGGGCCAGCAGGGCGTTGTCGTACAGCATCTTCTCGAAGTGCGGCACCACCCAGCGCTCGTCCACCGAGTAGCGGGCGAACCCGCCGCCGAGCTGGTCGTACATGCCGCCCCGCGCCATCGCCTCGAGCGTGCCCGCGGCGACCGCGAGGCCGTCGCCGCCACGCGCGGCGTGCCGCAGCAGGAACTCCAGCACCATCGACGGCGGGAACTTCGGCGCCGTGCCGAATCCGCCGTTCGCCTGGTCGTACGTCCGCGCCAGGTCCCGTACGGCGGCCTCCGGCACGTCCGGGGCCGGAGCGCCCTCGCCGCCGAGCGCGGCCTGCTCGGACAGGGCGGAGACGACCTTCTGCCCCTGCGCGATGACGTCGTCGCGCTTGTCCCGCCACGCCTGCGCCACCGCGCGCAGGAGCTGCTGGAAGTGCGGCCTGGGGAAGTAGGTGCCGCAGTAGAACGGCTCCCCGCCGGGCGTGATGAACACGGTCATCGGCCAGCCGCCCTGGCCCGTCATCGCCTGAGTGGCCTCCATGTAGACCGCGTCGACGTCGGGACGCTCCTCACGGTCCACCTTGACGCTGACGAACAGGTCGTTCATCAGCCCCGCCGTCGCTTCGTCCTCGAAGGACTCGTGCGCCATGACGTGGCACCAGTGGCAGGCGGAGTAGCCGACGCTGAGCAGGATCGGCACGTCTCTGCGGCGCGCCTCCTCGAACGCCTCGTCCCCCCAGGGGAACCAGTGCACGGGGTTGTCCGCATGCTGCAGCAGGTACGGACTCGTGGCGTCCTTGAGTCGATTCATGGGTGGTCCCGCCGGTCGGTCGGTGCGTCTCATCCCCACCGTATCGATCTCGCCTGGCGCGTTGACCGACGCGGACCCGGCCCAGGACTTAACCTGTCGGCAGGGTCGAACAACGGTCGGAGTGTGCACAGTGGATCCGGTCTCGGTCTCAGCGCTCGTGACTCTCTTGTCGAAGATCTTCGACGGCACCACCGGCAAGGTCGGTGAACAGCTGTGGGACGACCTGACCTCGGTCGTACGGCGCGTGTTCGGCCGCCGCAGCACCTCGGTCGAGGCGGCCAAGCGTCTCGGTGAGCGCCCCGGCGACCCGGACTCGATGCGGGCGCTGGCCGAGGCGCTCATCGCCGACTCCGCCCGTGATCCGCAGGGGGCCGCGCAGATCCGCCACTGGGTCGCCCGCGCCGAGCGCGCCCTCGTCCCGGACGAGTCGGTCCGGGGCACCGTCAGCGGTACCGTCCAGGCCCGCGACGTCCACGGCGACATCACCTTCTGAGCCGCCGGCCGCCGCCGCTCCCGGGTGGCAGGTGCGGCCGTTCGGCGCCTGACGCGGGTGTACCGCCCGCGTCAGCCGGTTCTTCCGGGGACCGGCACGGCGCTATGGCGTCAGGGTGGTGAAGGGCTCGGCGAGATGGGCCGTGGCCAGGGTGCTGGAACGCCTCCGGACCCGTTCCAGCAGCGCCGCGCGGGTGGCCGCGGCGCGTTCGGGATCCTCGTCGTGCGCGTAGCGGATGGCGGGGTTCACCAGCTGTACCGGGTGGTGCAGGACGTCGCCGCTCAGTACCAGCGGGCCGACCTCGACCGACTGGTGTCCCGGCGTGTGGCCGGGCGTGGGCACCACGGTGATGCCCGAGGTCATCTCGACCAGGCCGTCGACCACTTCGAGGGCGTCGCCCAGCGGGCGTACGACCTGCTCCAGTACGGGTCCGCGGACCCAGTCGAGCTCGTCCCGCTGGATGATGTACCGCGCGTTGGGGAAGGCGGGCAGGCCGTCCACGACCGCACCGCCGGCGTGGTCGCTGTGCAGGTGGGTGAGCACCACCGCGTCGACGTCCTCAGGGCGCACCCCTGCCGCGGCGACCTCGGCCATGAGCGCGCCGGGCACGGGCGCCCACCCGGCGGCCGGTGACTCCGTACCGCCGACCCCCGTGTCGACCAGGATCGTACGGCCGGTCGGGTCGCGCAGCAGGTGGCAGTGGAAGTGCAGCACCCACTCCTCCCGGCCCACCACCGCCCAGTCCGCGGCGGTCGCGCCGAGGAACGTCTCATCCAGCGGCCTGCGCAGCGCGGGCCCCATGGGGCCCACCGCGTCGCAGAGCGGGATCACCTCGACGCCGGCGAAGACCTTCGGCGAGTGTGGCATCAGCGGGCTCCTGAGCGGCGGCGACATTTCAGGCTCGAACGATAGCGAGGACCGGCCGCGCGGCGCCGCAGGCCGACCGGCCGTGGCGCGGCGGTGTGCGCCGGGGCGGTCGCACCTGGAGGAACCTTTCAGCCAGGCCGAAGGCGGGCTCCAGGAAGATCGGCCATCATCGCGGCCCATGCGAATCCTCCATGGCGGAGCGATGCTGGCCTCGGTGGCCGTGCTCGCCGTCTGCGCGGGCTGCGGATCCTCCGGCGGCAAGGCGGCGTCCTCGCCGTCCGGACCGGCCGGTAAGACGGGTGCGAACGGTTTCGCGGCCTACGCCGCCTGCCTCCGTCAGCACGGTGTGAACATCCCGACGGCCCGCCCCAGCGGACGGCCCTCCGGTCAGCCGGGGCGGCAGGGCGGCGGGTTCGGTCGCGGCTTCGGCAATATCAGTCAGGAGGCGCGGGACGCCTGCCAGTCGCTCGCCCCGCAGGGACAGCGCCAGGGCATGCAGGAGCTGCAGGCGTTCCGCAGTTGCCTCAAGGACCACGGCGTGACGCTGCCGACCCCGACGCCGGGGGCCGTGCGGTCGCCGGACGCGAACCGTACGCCGGGCGCCCGTCCGTCTCCGGGCATGCGTTACCTCGGTGGGCTGAAGACGTCCGATCCGAAGGTGGCGGCCGCGCTCAAGACCTGCAAGCCGCTGCTCCCGACCTTCTCCCCCCGTCCCTCGGCGAGCTGAGCCGAGGGGGGTCCGGCGGATCTCCGCCCGGCCGGACAGACCTCCACCGGACGTCCCCCGGCCCGGTGCCCGGCCGTAAGTAGTCCGGTCCCGCGCCGTACGCGGCCCGGTCCCGGTGCCCGGCCGTGGGGCCGGGCACCGGTTCCCGCCGTAGGTTCCTCAGGGGCGCTGGGTCACCGTGGTCGCGGTCACGCTGCCGTCCTGGCCCGGCGTGCCCTCAACGACCACGGAGGCGCCGGCCTTGAGGTCCTTGGCCTTGGCGCTCTTGGTCACCGAGACCTTCGTGGAGCCGGTCGTCTTCACGCGTACGATCCCGTTGGCGGTCTGGACGTAGATGATGTCGCCGTCGACGAGCTTGACGGTGCCGGTCGTCCCGCCGCCGGGAGCCGCTTCCGCGCCGGAGCCGCCGGTCGGCGCGCCGCCCTGACCGGTCGCGCCACGCTGACCCGGCGCGCCGCCCTGCGTGCCTCGGCCGCCGAAGGCACCGCCCGCACCGCCCACGCCCGGAAAGCCGGTTCCGTTCTGCCCGCCGCGGGCGAACTGCCCGAAGCCGGCGGGGGTCTGCTTCTTGCCCCAGTGCTGGTCCGCCTGCACGCCGCCGACGAACCCGGCGACGATCAGTACCCCGGCGGCCAGGAACAGGGTGGCCGAGGGGACCCGGCGTTCCTTGCGCGGTTCCGCGGCCGCCAGCTCTTCGGCGAGGTTCCCGTCGAATGGTGAGGTGCGCAGCAGTTCCTCCGGCGGCACCTCGTCGACCGGTGCGTCGCCGCCCTTGCGCCGTGTTCCAGGCACAGTCTCTCCCTATGCGTGTTATTCGTGGCGAAGTGCTTCGATCGGCCGGAGCTTGGCCGCGCGGTTGGCCGGGTAGCTGCCGAAGAACAGCCCGATCGCGACGGACACGCCCAGCGCCAGCGCGATCGAGCTCGGCACGATCACCGGCTGCACTCCCAGCACCTTGAACTGGCTGCCGATCACGCCCGCGGCGACCCCGAGCAACCCGCCGAGGAGGCTGAGGACGGTGGCCTCGACGAGGAACTGGCCGAGGATCGCGCCCCTCGGCGCCCCGATGGCCTTGCGGATGCCGATCTCCCGGGTCCGTTCGGTGACGGTGACGAGCATGATGTTGGTGATCCCGATGCCGCCGACCAGCAGGCTGATGGCCGCGACCGCGCCGAGCAACACGGTGAACGTCCGGCTGCTACTGCTGATCGCCGACTGCAGGCTCGCCTGGTTCATGATCTGGAAGTCGGCGGTGTTGGACCCGGAGATGTCGTGCCGCTGGTTGAGGATGTCGGTCACCTCGGACTGCGCGGCGTCCACCGTCTTCGGCGACTTGGCCTGCACGACGATCTGGTTCAGCGCCCCGTAGCCGGTCAGGCTCTGCTGCACGGCCGGCAGCGGTGCGATCGCGACGTCGTCGGCGTCCTGGAAGCCGGACGAGCCCTTGGTCTTCAGCACGCCGACGACGGTGAAGTTCACCCCGCTGACGGTGATCTGTTTGCCCAGCGGGTCGACCGTGCCGAACAGGTCCTGCGCGACCGTGTTCCCGATGACCACGACCTTGCGGCCGTTCAACACGTCGTCGTCGGTGAAGTACGTGCCCTGGGCCACCGGGTCGTTCGACGCCTCGAAGTACGCCGGGTACGTGCCGACGAACTGCTGGATCGCGTGGGCGGTCCCCTCGTACGTCGCGTTGGCGGACGACGCGGTGACCACGGGCGAGACGCTCTTCACCGAGGGGGCGTCGGTCGTGTCGGCCAGCGCGCGGGCGTCCTCGACGGTCAGGCTCTTGGCCTGCGCGCGGGGCCCGGTCTGCTGCGCCGCGCTGCCGGCCCCGCGGAGCAGCCGGGCGAACCCGCCGCCCCCGCCACCGCCCCCGCGCCCGCCCGACGTGGACGGCATGACGGTCAGGGTGTTGGTGCCGAGGCGTTCGATGTTCTTCTGCACCTGCTGGGACGAGCCGTTCCCGACCGCCACCAGCATGATCACGGCACCGACGCCGATGAGGATGCCGAGGGTCGTGAGGCCGCTGCGCAGCTTGTTCGCGGCCAGCCCGCGCAGGGCGAACCTGAGGACTTCCAGCGTCATCGGTGCCACACCCCCGTCCCCATCGGTCCGGGCGGCGGGCCGGCCACGGGCGCCGCGC
This sequence comes from Actinoallomurus sp. NPDC052308, assembly GCF_040679195.1. Classification (NCBI taxonomy): domain Bacteria; kingdom Bacillati; phylum Actinomycetota; class Actinomycetes; order Streptosporangiales; family Thermomonosporaceae; genus Actinoallomurus; species Actinoallomurus sp. NPDC052308. The sequence continues at coordinate 372,103 of NZ_JBFAUM010000002.1, forward strand.
GCCGGTCCTCGACGATGCGGCCGTCGACCAGCCGGATCACCCGCTTGGCGCGCGCCGCGACGTCGTCCTCATGGGTGATCAGCACGATGGTGCGGCCGTCGGTGCTGAGCCGGTCGAGCACGCCCAGCACGTCGTCCGTGGAGCGGGTGTCGAGGTTGCCGGTGGGCTCGTCGGCCAGTAGAAGCGCCGGCGAGGTCACCAGCGCGCGGGCGACGGCGACGCGCTGCTGCTGTCCGCCGGACAGCTCGTTCGGCTCGTGCCCGACGCGGTCGGCGAGGCCGACCTGCTCCAGCGCGGCCAGCGCCCGCCGCCTCCGTTCCGCGGCCTTGACGCCGCCGTACGCCAGCGGCAGCTCGACGTTGGCCAGGGCGCTCATCCGCGGGATCAGGTTGAACGACTGGAACACGAACCCGATGCGCCGGTTGCGCAGGATCGCCAGCCGCCGGTCGTCGAGCGCGCCGACGTCCATGCCGTCGAGGAGGTACCGGCCGCCCGTGGGGATGTCGAGACAGCCCAGGATGTTCATCAGCGTCGACTTGCCCGAGCCGGACGCGCCCATGATCGCCACGTAGTCGCCCTCGTCGACGGCGAGGCGGACACCGCGCAGCGCGTGCACCGCCGTGTCGCCGGCCCCGTACACCTTGGTGACGTCCTGGACGTCGAGAACGGTCACCCCCGGCCTCCGCCGCGGGTGCCGCCGAAGCCGCCGCCGACACCGCCACCGGCGCCGGGGAAGCGACCCGAGGGGAATCCGCCGCTGCCCGCCGTGGAGCTCAGCGCGATCAGGACCTGGTCGCCCTCCTTGAGACCCGACGTGATCTCGGTGCCCTGGTCGCCCTGGACGCCGGCCTGCACGACCTGGACGACCTGCTTGCCGCCCCGCAGCACGGTCACCGTGCTGCGGCCGCCCGCGGTCCGGACGGCGGCGGTCGGGACGTACAGCACGTTCTCCGCCCGCGCCGTCGTCACCCGCACCGTTGCGGTCGCCCCGATGCGGAGCCCGGCGGGCGGGTCGGTGAGCGAGACGGTGACGCCGTACTGCACGACGTTGTTCGAGGTGGTCGCGGTCTGGTCGATGGCGGTGACCTTGCCGGACGCCTGGGCGCTCTGGACCGCGTCGAAGGTCACGGTCGCGCTCTGGCCCTTCTTGAGCTTGGCGACGTCGGCCTCGGTGAAGTCGCCGGTGACCACCAGCTTCGAGGTCTCGGCGATGGTCATGAACCCACCGCCGGAACCGCTCGACGAGCCGGCCGAACCCGACGAGCCGCCGGCCGCTCCACCGGCGCCGGAACCACCGGATCCGCTGGAGCCCGACGACCCGGAGGAACTGCTCGAAGAGCTGCTCGAACCGCTGGAGGATCCGCCGACGGTGCCGTTGACCGCGACGATGGTGCCGCTGAAGGGCGCGACGAGTTCGGTGCCGTCGAGGGCGCGCTGGGCGCTGTTGTAGGAGGTCTTCGCCTGCATGTAGGAGGAGTAGCCCGAGGCGGTCGACGTGTCGCCGGCCTCGGCGGCGTTCAGGGCGGCGCGCGCGGCCTCGAGGTCGTCCCGGGCGTTCGCGTCGTCGACGGTGGCGAGTACCTGGCCCTTCTTGACCTTGTCGCCCACCTGAACGTTGATCTTGTCGACCGTACCGCTGGTCGCGAAGGAGAGGTCTTGGGAGCGGGCGCTGGCCACCGCGCCGGAGGCCGACACCGAGGCGACCACCGTGCCACGGCTCACCTGGACGGTCCGGCCCGGGGACGACGCGCCCGCGTCATCGCTCAGCGAGAAGTACGCGACCCCGGCACCGCCCACGAGCAGAACGGCCAGAGCGCCGTTGATGAGCACGCCACGACGTCGGAGGAGGGATTTCACCGCCACAGCGTCCCGGAGACTGCTTGGGCGAACCTGATCCGATCCTGAGAGGTTTCTGTGAGCTCGTGCGGCCGGGGCACGGGCTCCGAGGCCACGACCAGTGGCCGATCGCGATCGGAGAGGCCGTCTTCAGGGAACTTTGAGGATGGGCTCGGGTGCCTGTGACCTTCATCCGGCAGGATTCCGCGCGTGAACCGCCCGACCATACGCGATCTCCGAAGGCCACCGTGGCTCACCGCCGGTGCGGTGCTCATGCTCACGACCGGGGTGGTGGCCTTCGGCGACTCCACCGCCGCCGGCACGGCGTACGCCGTGGTGCGGCGCGGGACCGTGACGGCCACCGCCGGCGCCGCCGGCACCGTACGGAGCGCCGACACCCGCGAACTCGTCTTCGGGACCTCCGGAACGGTGCAGGAGATCGAGGTCACGCCGGGCACCCGGGTGCACGCGGGCCAGGTCCTCGCCCGGCTCGACGACACGGCGGCCCGGGAACAGGTCGCCGTCGCGAAGGCCGTGCTCACGGCGGCTCAGCAGACCTACGCCGACGCGCTGCAGGGCGTCTGCGCCGGCGGCGGCGCGGGCTCCGGCGGCACGGGCGGCGGCGCGTCGAACGGGTCGGCGGGCGGGAACGCCGCGAGCGGAGGCACGGGGAGCGCGTCCGGAACGACGGTGCGGACGGCCGGCTTCCGGCGTCCGCGGCCGACGCGGAAGCCGACCCCGACGCCCACCAGCACGTCACCCACCCCGACGCCCACGCCCACCCCGACACCCACGCCGACCCCCACGCGGCCGACGCCGACGCCTTCGCCCACCCACTCGCGGCCGACCGGCCACCCCACGCCCACCGGGCACCCGACACCGACCGGCCGCCCGAAGCCGACCGGACGTCCCAAGCCGACCGGGCACCCGAAGCCGAGCGGCCGCCCGAAGACCGGCGGCAGGACCGGCGCGGGCGGTGGCCGTCCCGGTGCGGCCGGCGGTCGTTCCGGCACGGGCGGTGGCGGCGGCTGCCAGCCGAACGCCGCCGAACAGACCGCCGCCAAGGTCACCCAGGCGGAGGTCAACGTACGGCAGGCCGAACGCACGCTGTCCGACACCACCCTCGAGGCGCCGATGGCGGGCACCGTGCTCTCGATCGCGGGAGCGGTCGGCGACCAGACCGGCTCGGGGAAGAGCGGCTTCCTCACGCTGGGCGACCTGGACGACCTGCAGGTACGGGCCCTGTTCTCACTCGGTGACGTGGATCGGCTCAAGGTCGGCCAGCAGGCGACGATCGGGCTGGGGATGTCGCCGAACGGGCGGTACACCGGGAAGGTGACGGGCATCGACCCGGCCGCCACCACCAGCGGCAACCTGGCGCGGGTGGGCGTGAACATCTCCCTGGACGACCCGCCGGACGGCGTGCTCGTCGGCATGAGCGCGACCGTCGACGTCGTGACCGCACAGGCCCAGAGCGTGCTGTACGTCCCCGCCAACGCGGTGCGGACCGCGCCCGACGGCAGGGCCACGGTGCTCGTACGACACGACGGACGGGGCGTCACGCGGACGGTGAACCTCGGGGTCCGGAGCGACCGTTACGTGGCGATCACCGGCGGCCTGTCCTCCGGCGACAAGGTCGTGCTGCCGACGGGCAACGGCCCGGACGGCTTCCCGGACGGAACCTTCCCCGGCGCCTGACGCCCGTCGGACCCCGCCCGCCCCGACGCGCAACGGCCCCGACGACCTCCCTGAATGGAGCCCTTCCCCGGCGCCTGACGCCCGTCGGACCCCGCCCGCCCCGACGCGCAACGGCCCCGACGACCTCCCGGAACGAAGGCTTTCCCGGTGCCCCAGGCCCGTCGGACACCGCCTGCCCGACGGGCGACGGCACACGGCGCCTCGTCTGGCGGCTCTCGGCGGTCGGGCGGTGCCAGGACGCAAACGGCCCGGCCGAGACGGTCCCTCGTTCGGGACCGCTCCGCCGGGCCGCCTGGCTGGTTCCCCCGCCGGGCCCTCGTCGCTCGGGTCAGCTGCCCGAGTTGGAAGCGAGCGTCACGCTCACCGTGTGCTTGCTGCCGCCCCGCAGGTAGGTCAGCGAGATCTTGTCGCCGGGCTGGTGCCCGCGGATCGCCGCGGACAGGGTCTGGGAGTCCGCGATGGTCTTGCCGTCGACCTGGGTGACGACGTCGCCCTCCTGCAGTCCGGCCGCGGCCGCCGGGGTGCCCTTCTGGACGCCGGCGACGAGCGCGCCCTGCTGGTCGCCGGCCGCGTCGGACAGCGAGACGCCGAGGTAGGCGTGCGTGGCCTTGCCGGACTTGATGAGCTGGTCGGCGACCTGCTTGGCGGTGTCGATCGGGATCGCGAACCCGACGCCGATGTTGCCGTTGCTGCCGCCGGACGTGGCGATCGCGGTGTTGATGCCGATGACCTGGCCGGAGGCGTTCACCAGCGGACCACCGGAGTTGCCCGGGTTGATCGCCGCGTCGGTCTGGATCGCGTCGCCGATCGTCGCTCCCGAACTGCTCTGCTGCTGTTGGCCCTGCTGGCCCCAGCCGGGGAAGCCGGGCTGCTGTTGCTGCTGGTCGCCGCCCTCGTTCAGGGTGCGGTGCAGCGCGCTGACGATGCCGGAGGTCACCGACCCCTCCAGGCCGAGCGGGCTGCCGATCGCCACGACCGGGTCGCCGACCTGGAGCCGGTCGCTGCTGCCGAGCGTCGCGGGCTTGAGCCCGGAGACCCCCGATGCCTTGATCACGGCCAGGTCCGTGGCCGGGTCGGTGCCGAGCACGGTGGCCGAGGCCTTCTTCCCGTCGCTGAAGTTCACCGTGATCTGGCCGCCCTGGGTGGCGTCGGCCACGACGTGGTTGTTGGTCAGGATGACGCCGTCGGAGCGAAGGATGATGCCGGAGCCCTCGCCCTCGGCGGTCTGGGTGGTCACCGTGATCGACACGACGCTCGGCTGCACCGCCTGGGCGATGGCCGCGATGCCGGTGACGCTCTTGTTGGACGCCCCCTGCACGGCGGTCGGGCTGGCGTACACGGTCCGGCCGTGGTCGACCAGCGCCGCCACGGCGCCTCCGGCGAGTCCCCCGGCGAGGACCAGGGCCAGGGCGATGCCGCTGGCGGCCACCTTGCGCCGCGCCGTCAGCCGGCCGGCGGGGTGCTGCTGCGGCTGGGCGGGGTACGCGTACGGGCCCGGCTGCGCGCCGTACGGCGATCCGTACGCTCCAGGCCCCTGCGGAGGCTGCTGGCCGGGCGTGCCGTACGCCGCGGCGCCGGCGCCGTGCTCGGCCTGCGCTCCGTACGCCGCGGCGCCCGCGCCGTGCGGCTGCTCGGCGTGCACTCCGTAGGCCGCCGCCTCCGGCCGCGCGCCGTACGGGTGCTCGTCCTGGCCGCCCTGCGGCCCCTGCGCCGGAGGCTCGGCCGGTGCCTCGGCGGCCGCCGACGGCACCGGGTTCTGTGGCTCGGTCCGCTCCTCTGCCGGCTGCGACTCGGACGGCGGCCAGGAGCGCACGTCGTCGGGCTGCGCTTCGGATGTGGACGAGGAACCCGTCTGTGACTCCACGGACGGGGTCGTCCCGGGCTGCGACTCCTCGGGACGCTCGTCCGCGGGCCGGTCGTGGGTTTCCATGGCTTCGTCCCCCAAAGTCGGTACTTTGTCTGACACTTCGAGGATGTCCACCGCGTCTTGAACGACGCTGAGCCCAACCTGAGAATTAGCGCAATAAGGCCCTGGTAAAAGCCGAAGACCGGACACCCCCTAGGCGGAGACCGTCTCGGCCGGGTCCGCCTCGACCGCGTCCGGGTCGAGCGGGAGGGTGATGATGAAGGTGGCGCCGTCGCCCGGTGCCGTCTCGACCTCGACCGTACCGGCGTGCGCGTGCACGAGGCCGGCGACGATCGCCAGGCCGAGGCCGGTGCCGCCGCGGCTGCGGGCGGGATCGGCCCGGTAGAACCGCTCGAACACCCGCTCCGCCTGTTCCCGTGGCATGCCCGGACCCTGGTCGGCGACCTCCAGCACGGCCGCCGGCGAGTCGCCCAGCCGCCCGGAGTGCACCGTCACCTCGACCGGCGTGCCGGCCGGGGTGTGCTGCAGCGCGTTGGTCAGCAGATTGCGGATGACCTGCCGCAGCCGCAGTTCGTCCCCGGTCACGATGAACGCCGAGCCGCTGCGTACGGAAAGGGTGATCTTCCGCTCGCCGTCGAGGACGCGGGCGTCGTGCACGGCCTCGGCGGCCAGGGCGAGCAGGTCGACGGGGCGCATGGCGAGGGGACGCTGCTGGTCGAGCCGGGCCAGGAGCAGCAGGTCGTCCACGAGCGCGCCCATCCGGACCGCCTCGTCCTCGACCCGGACGATGAGCCGGTCCAGCTCCGCGCGGTCGACGTCGTCGCGCTGCCGGTAGTACTCCGCGAACCCCCGGATCACGCTCAGCGGCGTGCGCAGTTCGTGGCTCGCGTCGGCGACGAAGCGGCGCATGCGCTCCTCGGATTCGCGGGCGGTCGCCTCCGACCGCGCCTGCGCGTGGAAGGCCGTCTCGATCTGGGCGAGCATGCCGTTGAGCGCGTCGCCCAGGCGGCCGACCTCCGTCCGCGGGTCGGCGTCGGGGACCCGGCGTGACAGGTCGCCGGTCGCGATGGCGGCCGCCGTGTGCTCGATGTCCTCGAGGGAGCGGAGGCTGGCGCGCACGATCGCGATGCCGAGTCCGGCGATGAGGACGATGACGACGCTGCCGACGACCAACTCCACACCCACGAACCTGCGCACCGTACGCCCGGCCTCGGTCATGTCGATGGCCACGACGATGTAACCGGTCCCGGCCGGCTCGACGCGCACCCGCCAGCGGGTGTCCCCGGACTCCGCGCCGACGGTGAACGGCTTGTCGGTGTGCTCGTCGAGCCAGGCCGTGTCCTCCGGAACCGAGGGATTCGGCTGGACGATCCCCCAGGGCGACACGGACGTGCTCTTGGCCACCTTGCCGTCGGCGTCGCGGATCTGGACGATGGACCCGCCGCCCTGCCCGGGCAGCGGCTTGCCCGGCTGGGCCAGGGAGCGTTCGCTCCGGTGGAGCAGGTCCTCCAGTTGCAGGTCGGTGCGGCCCAGCAGGTAGTCGCGCATCACCGAGACGCTCGCGACGCCGACCACCATGAGGGCCAGGATCACGAGTGTGACGACCGCGGCGATGAGCTTGATCCGCAACGGGGTCCGGGCGGACAGGCGCCGCGCCCAGGCGGCCATCAGCGCTCCGGAGGCAGGCGCAGCACGTAACCGACACCGCGCAGCGTGTGGATCAGGCGGGGGCCGAGCTTGTCGAGCTTACGGCGCAGCACCGAGACGTAGGACTCGACGATGCCGGTGTCACCGCGGAAGTCGTAGTCCCAGACGTGGTCGAGGATCTGCGCCTTGGACAGCACGCGGTTGGCGTTGGTCATGAAGTAGCGCAGCAGCTTGAACTCGGTCGGCGACAACTGGATCGGCTTGCCCGACCGCCAGACCTCGTGGCTTTCCTCGTCCAGCTCGAGGTCGGCGAAGCTGAGGCGCGGCGGTGGCTCGGCGGGACCGCCCTGGGCGCGGCGCAGCACGGCGCGGATGCGGGCGATGACCTCCTCGAGGCTGAACGGCTTGGTGACGTAGTCGTCCCCGCCGAGCGTCAGCCCGCGGATCTTGTCCTGCGTGGCGTCCCGTGCGGTGAGGAACAGCACCGGGATGTGGGCCCCGCCGCCGCGCAGCCGGCGGATGACGTCGAAGCCGTCCATGTCGGGCAGCATGACGTCCAGCACGATCAGGTCGGGTCGACGCTGCAGCGCGACCTGGACGGCCTCGGTGCCGCCGGTCGCCGTCGCCACCTCGAATCCCGCGTAGCGCAGACTGCCGGACAGCAGTTCGAGGATGTTGGGCTCGTCTTCGACCACGAGAAGTCGCGCTTCAGTCACCCCTCCATAGTGACCTGCTGAGTTGAGTACTACCTGAACGCGTCCTGAGAGCCCGCTCGGGAGACGCACCGGAGGCCCTGGGCGTCGGGAATGAACCAGGTAGATGTACGTTACACATAACACCGGTGCAGGAGGGTACGGACAGTCCTCGGACAGAGGCACGACGGCGGAGGGGGTCCCGCGTTGGTGACCAAAGTTCCCCGGGCGTACACGGCACCGCCCCCGGCACTTCCCACGATTTCGACACGCCCCCGCAACCGATGGTGGGGCGAGGTACTCCTGCTCTTCGTCGTGTACCTGATGTACGACGGCATGCGGATGCTGGTGGCGGCGGGCCACGGGCAGGCGTTCGCCGACGCGCATCACGTGCTCGGCCTGGAGCGGACGCTGCACCTCGCCCACGAGCGGGTCGTCAACCACGCCGTCTCCGGCCTGCCGGTCGTCGGGGTCGCGATGTCGTACGCCTACGCGACCCTGCACTACGTGGTCACGCCGGTCGTGCTGGTGTGGCTGTGGAAGCGGCGCCCCTGGCAGTACGCGCGGGCTCGTACGACGCTGGTCGCCGCCACCCTGCTCGGGCTGGTGGGCTTCTCGTTGTTCCCGACGGCCCCGCCGCGGATGCTGCCGGGCTTCGTCGACACGCTCGCGAAGTACCACGAATGGGGCTGGTGGTCCGGGGACGCCAGCGCGCCCAAGGGGCTGGGCGGTCTGACCAACGAGTTCGCGGCGATGCCGTCCCTGCATGTGGGCTGGGCGGCCTGGTGCGGCTGGCAGGTCGCGCGCAACACCACCCGCCGCCTGCTGCGGATCCTGGCCGTGGCCTATCCGGTCTTCATCTTCGCGGTCGTCATCGGGACCGCCAACCACTACATCGCCGACGCGGTCGCCGGACTGGCCGTGATCGTCGTCGGAGCCGGGCTGGCCGGCGCGGTCGACCGGCTCCGGGGCCGATCCCCGGTCCAACGGGTGCCCGCCTCGGCCTGAAGCGACGCCCTGGCCGGACCCGACGCGCACCGGCGCCCTGGCCTGCCAGACGCCGCGACCTCACCCGACGCAGCGGCCGGGCATGGCGCGCCTGCCTGTCGGGATGCACCGGCCCTCGTCACGCCGAGGGCCGGTACTCCGGACGGGAGGTCCTGCGGGAGACGTCAGGCCTTGCGCTCGTCCGCGTCGGACGGGACGCTCTTCTTCTGCCGGCGCTCCCAGTCGGCCTGCCGCAGCTCGTCCTCGCTGGGCGCCTCGATCCTCCGGATGTGCCGGTTCATCGAACGGATCAGGAAGAAGAGCGTCAGGCCCAGCGCGGCGACGATGAAGAAGGCCACCACCCCGGGGGTGACCTGGTCTTCGTTGACCGCGAGATACATCATGTCAGGCACACCTTCTCCCGGACGCCGGCGAACAGGTCGTCCTCCGGCAGCTCCGTGTCGACCAGGGAACGCGCCAAATGGTAGTCCTCGGTCGGCCATGCCTCGCGCTTGATGTCCGTCGGGCAGGCGAAGAACGGCCCGTTCGGGTCGATCTGCGTGGCGTGCGCGAGGAGCGCCTGGTCACGGACGTCGAAGTAGTCGGCGCACGGCACGCGGGTGGTGATCTCCCACTGGAGCGGACGGTCCTCCCAGCGCTGGAGCATCTCGGCGTAGGGCGACTCGAGCCCGGCCTTGATCATCGCCGTGTGCTCCGCCTGGAACCGCTCCTGGTGGAAGGTCAGGTGGTAGTAGAGCTTGAGCGGCTGCCACGGCTCGCCGGTGCCGGGGTACCGGTCGGGGTCGCCCGCCGCGTTGAACGCCTCCACCGAGACCTTGTGACACATGATGTGGTCGGGGTGGGGATAGCCGCCGTTGTCGTCGTACGTCAGGATCACGTGCGGCCGGAACTCCCGGACCGCCCGGACCAGCGGCTCGCTCGCGACCTCGATCGGCTGCAGGGCGAAGCAGCCCTCCGGCAGCGGCGGCAGCGGGTCGCCCTCGGGCAGCCCCGAGTCGACGAAGCCCAGCCACTGCTGCTCCACGCCCAGGATCTCCCGGGCCTTGGCCATCTCCTCCATGCGCACCGCCGCGAGGTTGGCCTTGATCTCCGGCTTCTCCATCGCGGGGTTGAGGATGTCCCCGCGCTCGCCGCCGGTGCAGGTGACGACCAGGACCTCGACGCCCTCGGCGGCGTAGCGCGCCATCGTGGCGGCGCCCTTACTGGACTCGTCGTCCGGGTGAGCGTGGACGGCCATCAGGCGCAACGGCTCCGTACCGGTCGATCTCTCGGACAACGTAGGCTCCCCGTCAGCGTAAGGTCGTAGTCGTCGCGCGGGTGGCCCCGGTCATCGAAGGCCGCTCCCGCCAGGTGGATTCTTCCGGAGAACACCGGCCCCCCGCACGAAGATTCCCGGGCGGGGCCACGGTAACGAGCCCCACCGACATTTCGAGGGAGGGATGCGGTGTTCGACCTCGGCGCGACCCCCGAGGCGGCCACGCCGCGACGCCGATGAGCACGCCCGACACCGCCCGCACGGGCGACCCCGACACCGCCGGCACGGGCGACCCCGCGGCCGTCCGCAAGGGCAACAAGGTGGCCTACGCGGTCATCGGCCTCCTGGTGGCGGTCTGCGCCGTGGGCTGGGCGATCATCGTGGGCTTCTCGGAGGGCAGGCCGGGGATCACCCCGGAGGTCATCTCCTTCCAGCTGGCGGATCACTCGGTGCGAGTGCACTACCAGATCAGCAAGCCGAAGGGCGATGACGTGCGCTGCGCCCTGGTCGCGTACGCCACCGACCACTCCGAGCTCGGCCGGGCCGAGGTGACCGTTCCGCCCGGTACCGGCAGTGTGGAGAGGCACCAGGAGCTGCCGACTTCATCACGGGCCACATCGGTGACCGTCAACGACTGCCGCGTAGGTTAAAAAGGGCTCCCCACTGGGGAACAAACATGAACGTCATAACGGCATAAAGCTCTCGACGCTCGGCTACTTCACGTTCAAGTGCCGGTAGCCTAGAGAGTTCAACGGCCGCACATCCTGTGGATGAGGAGTACCCGTGACCGAGACCCGCGATGAGAACGTCACCTGGCTGACCCAGGAGGCGTACGACCGGCTCAAGGCAGAGCTGGACTACCTCACGGGTGAGGGCCGGATCGCGATCGCGCAGAAGATCGAGGCCGCCCGCGAGGAAGGGGACCTGCGGGAGAACGGTGGATACCACGCGGCCAAGGAGGAGCAGGGCAAGCAGGAGGGCCGTGTCCTCCAGCTTCAGCAGATCCTGCAGAACGCCCGCGTGGGTGAGGCACCGCGCACCGAAGGCGTGGTGGGCCCCGGAATGACCGTGACCGTGCAGTTCGTCGGTGACGACGAGGAGGTCACGTTCCTGCTGGCCTCCCGGGAGGAGAGCGGCGCCCCGATCGACGTCTACTCCCCCAAGTCCCCGCTCGGTGCCGCGATCAACGGCAAGAAGGTCGGCGAGAAGGCCAAGTACAACCTGCCGAACGGCCGGAGCATGGAGGTCGAGATCCTCGACGCCACGCCGTACGTCGGCGGCTGAGGCCTCCGTTCTCCCGACGGCCGGTCGCACCCCCGGTGACACCGGCCGAAATCCCGGATCGATCCCGCAACGTCGAGACGATCAGACCTGACGCGCGTCATCGCCCGTACGCCGGCGGCGTACGGGCGATGACGCGTGCGGTCATTGACGCGTGCGGTCACGGCCGCGTGGCGGCCCGTACGAGTGGCAGCGTCCGCTGCGGCACCGGCGTGGCCAGCGCGATGACGGTGGAGGTCCGCTGGACGCCCTCCACGTCGACGATCAGGTCGATGACGCGCTGGAGATCCTGGTTGCCCCGCCCGACGATGCGGCACAGCATGTCGCCGCCGCCGGTGATCGTGTGCACCTCGATGACCTCGGGGATGGCCGCCAGCCGCGCGGCGACGGGATCATGCCCGCCCACCTGCCGGATCTCCAAGGTGACGAACGCGGTCACCTGGTAGCCCAGCGCGGCCGGGTCGACGGCCGGTCCGAACCCGCGGATGACCCCGCGCTCCTGCAGCCGGTCCAGCCTCGCCTGCACGGTGCCGCGCGCCACACCCAGCCGGCGGGAGCACTCCAGGACGCCGATGCGCGGCTCGGCGGTCAGCAGCCCGATCAACCGGGCGTCGAGGTCATCGATCATCTCGCCTCACCGATTCCCTGAGCAGGGTGTACAGATCTCCCATTCGTCTGCCGAGTGCACTGTACAAGGTGCGCAGTAAATCTGTCCGGCCTTGCGCACTCTGCACCTGGCGATCGACATTGTGGAGGAACCTCGCCCACCGCAGTGCAGGGAGTAGCCATGACTGAGGTAACCGAGCGGCAGGAACTCGCGTCGCGCCCGCGCCGGGAGGACCCGTTCCCCGTCAAGGGCATGGACGCCGTCGTCTTCGCCGTGGGCAACGCCCGCCAGGCTGCGCACTACTACTCGTCCGCGTTCGGGATGCGCTGCGTCGCGTACAAGGGGCCGGAGACCGGGAGCCGGGACGAGGCCGCGTACGTGCTGGAGTCCGGTGGCGCGCGGTTCGTGCTGAAGGGCGCCGTCCGCGCCGGCACCGACCTCGGCCGGCACGTCGCCGAGCACGGAGACGGCGCGATCGACCTGGCCATCGAGGTGCCGGACGCGGAGGCGGCGTACCGGCACGCGATCGCCCAGGGCGCGACGAGCGTCGAGGCCCCGCACGTCCTGGAGGACGAGCACGGCAAGGTCGTGGTCGCGGCCATCGCCGCCTATGGCGAGACCCGGCACTCGCTGGTGGAGCGGACGGACTACTCCGGCCCGTACCTGCCGGGATACGTCGCCGCCGACCCGATCGTGGCGCCGCCCGCCAAGAGGTACTTCCAGGCGATCGACCACTGCGTCGGCAATGTCGAGCTCGGCAGGATGGACGAGTGGGTGGAGTTCTACCAGCGTGTCATGGGCTTCACCAACATGAAGGAGTTCGTCGGCGATGACATCGCCACCGAGTACTCGGCGCTGATGTCGAAGGTGGTGGCCGACGGCGGCAGAAAGGTGAAGTTCCCGCTCAACGAGCCGGCGATCGCCAAGAAGAAGTCGCAGATCGATGAGTACCTGGAGTTCTACGGCGGCGCGGGCATGCAGCACATCGCACTGGCCACCAACGACATCCTGCGCACCGTGGACGCGATGCGCGCGGCGGGCGTGGAGTTCCTGGACACGCCGGACTCCTACTACGAGGACTCCGAGCTGCGGGAACGGATCGGTGACGTGCGGGCGCCGATCGAGGAGCTGCAGAAACGGCGGATCCTGGTGGACCGCGACGAGGACGGTTACCTGCTGCAGATCTTCACCAAGCCCGTGCAGGACCGGCCCACGGTCTTCTTCGAGCTGATCGAACGGCACGGCTCGCTCGGCTTCGGCAAGGGCAACTTCAAGGCCCTTTTCGAGGCGATCGAGCGCGAACAGGAACGGCGCGGGAATCTTTAGTCGGCGATCTCCCGGAGAAGGGGGAGATTTCCGGCAAGCGGCGCGCAAAGTCTTCTTTGCGAAGACGCGACGACCGGTCCGGTTCTGCCGTTTCGCGGGCCGAATCGGGCAAAACGGCGAGTTCGCTTTATCGGCGTTTTGCGGCGAGGCTGGGGCGGTGAGCCTTCCCTCTTCCCGGATCACCGTGAGCGCGCTGCTGGTCGGCGCGCTCACCGCCTGCTCGCCCCACGGCGGTCCCGCCCGGTCATCGGCGGCATCGGCGCCGCCGGCCGTCGGTGCCACGAGCGCCGGAGACTCCTACGTTCCCGGTGACGGCAACGGCGGCTACGACGTCCAGCACTATGCCCTGGACCTGCGGATCACACCCAGGGGGACGCCCGAGCTGGCCGGCACCGCGACCGTCACCGCGGTCGCGACCAGCCCGCTGAGCCGCTTCGACCTGGACCTCACCGGACTGACCGTCTCCGAGGTCACGGTCGACGGCCGGACCGCCTCCTACTCCCGCACCGGCAGCGAACTCGCCGTCACCCCGGCCACGCCGATCGCCCGGGGCGGGCGGTTCGCCGTCCGGATCCGCTACTCCGGGAACCCCGGGCAGATCGACGACCCGGCGCTGGGCCGGTACGGCTGGATCAGCACCGCGGACGGGGTCTTCACCGGCGACGAGCCGAGCGGGGCGCACACCTGGTTCCCCTCGAACGACCACCCGGCGGACAAGGCCAGTTTCGACTTCCGGCTCACCGTGCCGCGCGGCCTCACCGCGATCGCCAACGGGATCCAGACCAAGGCCGCCACCAGCGGGAACTCGACGACCTACACCTGGCGCGAGGACGCCCCGATGGCGACCTACCTGGCGATGGTCGACGTCGGGCGCTTCAAGGTCCGCACCGGCCGTACGCCCGGTGGTGTCCCGGTGTACGCGGCGGTCGACCCGGCCGTCACGACCACCACGGCGGACAAGCTGTACACCACGACCGCACAGGTCGTGGACGCGTGGTCGAAGCTGTTCGGGCCGTACCCGTTCGCGTCGGCCGGCGGCGTCATCGACGACCTCCGGGTCGGGTTCGCGCTCGAGACGCAGACCAAGCCGGAGTACAACCCGACGATGGGCGCCGACCCGACCACGATCGCGCACGAACTGGCGCACCAGTGGTTCGGCGACAGCGTCACGATCACCCGCTGGAGCGACATCTGGCTCAACGAGGGCTTCGCCACGTACGCCGAGTGGTTGTGGGGTGAGCGGACCGGCACCGGTCCGTCCGTGCAGACGCAGTTCGACCAGCGGTACCGCCAGGTCGACAGCCCGGACCTGTGGTCGGTGCCCACGGCCGCGCCGGGCCGGTCGCAGTTGTTCGGCCGCGCGGTGTACGAACGCGGCGGGATGACCCTGCACGCGCTGCGGCAGAAGGTCGGGGACGAGAAGTTCTTCGCGATCCTGCGGGCGTGGACGAGCGAGCACCGTCACGGGAACGCCACGACCCCGCAGTTCATCGCGCTCGCCGAAAAGGTCTCCGGCAAGGATCTCGGCAGGTTCTTCCAGGTGTGGCTGTACGGAAAGACGCGCCCGACCTCGTGGTGAGCACGAGTGGAACCTTGTGATCGGCGAGGACACAGAGCATGCTGTGTCCCGCGTGACACCTGAGGCGTCGCGCCATCGAAGACAACTGGAGAGGTGCATGGCAAGGCTTACCCCACGAGCTCTGTCGATCGCCGCCATCGTGGCGGCGGCCGGTCTGCTCACCCCCCTTTCCGCCCAGGCCAAGACGGGATTCACCCCCGGCGCGCCCGGCGCCGGTGACCCGTACTTCCCCGACATGGGCAACGGCGGCTACGACGCCAGGCACTACAGCCTGTCGCTCTCGTACGACGCCGGCACCAAGGCGATCGACGCGCAGGCCACGATCTCCGCGACCGCGACGCAGAACCTCTCCCGGTTCGACCTGGACTTCCTCGGCCCGCTGAAGATCAGCAAGCTCAAGGTCGACGGGCAGCCGGCGAAGTTCGAGCGCACGGGCGCGCAGGAGCTGGTGATCACGCCTCCGCACGGCCTGCACAAGGGACGGTCGTTCACGGTGGACGTCGCCTACTCCGGCGTCCCGCAAATGATCGACGACAAGGCGCTCGGCATCTCCGGCTGGATCCAGACGCACGACGGCGCGGTCGCGCTCTCCCAGCCGTTCGGCTCCGCGACCTGGTACCCGGTCAACGACAGCACCGACGACAAGGCGACGTACGACTTCACCATCACGGTGCCGAAGGGCCTGCAGGCGCTGGCCAACGGCGAGCCGACCGGTACGCATACGCACGGGTCGACCACGACGTACCGCTGGGCGGACCGGCAGCCGACCGCGAGCGAGCTCGTCATGGTGGCGATCGGCCACTTCGACGTCAAGGACACCCGTACGCCGAGCGGTCTGCGCAACATCACCGCCGTCGACCCGACCTCGGTGAAGTCGGCCACGGCCTCGGACGACTTCAACCGGGCGACCTCCGACGTCATCGAGTGGGAGCAGAAGCTGTACGGCCGCTACCCGTTCGGCTCCGTCGGCGGCATCAACGTGCTGGCCCCGAACGTCGGCTACTCCCTGGAGACGCAGGGCCGTCCCGTGTACGCGCGCCGGTCTGCCGGCGCGCTCCCGAGCGCGGACCTGCTCGCCCACGAGCTGGGCCACCAGTGGTTCGGCGACGCCGTGACCCCGGCGCAGTGGAAGCACATCTGGCTGAACGAGGGCTTCGCGACCTACTCCGAGTGGCTCTACAGCGAGCAGCACGGCGGTCAGACGGCGCAGCAGTACTTCGACCAGGCGTACAACTCCCCGGACACCGACTGGACCGGCAAGGTCGCCGACCCGGGCCGTGATCACATCTTCGACGACCTCACCTACACGCGGGCCGCGATGACGATCCACCAGCTCCGCAAGGCCGTCGGTGACAAGGTGTTCTTCCAGCTGATCAAGGCGTGGCCGGCCGAGCACCGCTACGGCAACGCCACGACGGCGCAGTTCATCTCCTTCACCGAGCACTTCACCCACAAGAACCTGGACAAGCTGTTCAAGGCGTGGGTCTACAGCGAGGGCAAGCCCGCCCTGTAGGCAAGAGCTCGAAGACGACCCGGTGACTCGGTGAGTCACCGGGTCGTTCGCTTCGCCGCGTCGGTCAGCCGGCGGCCATGCCGTTGTCGACGCTGAGCACCGCGCCGTGGATCGAGCGCCCTTCGTCCGAGGCGACGTAGGCGAACAGCGAGGCGACGTCCTCCGCTTCACCCGCGTTGCGGAGCGGGGCGTAGCGCATCAGCAGGTCGACCTCGACGTCCGTGGGGAACTCCCAGTTCTGGATGAGCGGCGTGTCGATGACCCCCGGGGCGATGGCGTTCACGCGGATGCCCCGCTTGACGTATTCCATCGCCAGCGCCTTGGTCATCTGGATCACCGCGCCCTTCGAGGCGCAGTACGCCACCGTGTACGCCTGTCCCACCAGCCCCGCGCTGGAAGCGATGTTGATGATGTTCCCGCCGGTCTCCAGCAGGTACGGCACCGCGGCCTGGCTGAGGAAGAAGCACGCGTCCACGTTGACGCCCATCAGCCGGCGGTACTGCTCGACGGTCAGCTCGGTGAAGTGATCGGACCGGGCGACGCCCGCGATGTTGCCGAGTACGTCGATCCGGGAGTACGCGTCGACGCACTCTTGGACCACCGCCGCACAGGTCGCGGGGTCGGAGACGTCGGCCGTGCGAGTGGTGACCGTCCCGTCCGCGAGCGACGCGGTCTCCTTCAGCCGCTCGGCGTCGAGGTCGACGGCGAACACGGTGGCGCCCTCCCCCACCAGGCGGAGTGTGGTGGCGCGGCCGATGCCGGAGGCCGCGCCGGTGATCAGCGCGACCTTTGCTGCGAAACGCTGGGACATGCGGGTCGTCCTTCCCGGTGGGGCCGCCGGTGTTCAGGCGAGTACGCAGTGAGTGCCGCGGAAGATGGTCGGCATGCACTTGTTGCAGTGGATGCACAGCGACCGCGTTGCGGGATCCTTGCGAATGCGGTTGACGAGGTCGGGCTCGCGGAGCAGCGCGCGGGCCATGGCGACGAACTGGAAGCCCTCGGCCATCGCGCGGTCCATCGTCGCCCGCTCGGTGATGCCGCCCAGCAGCACCAGCGGAAGCTTCAGGGCGGCGCGGAACTGGCGGGCGCTGTCCAGCAGGAACGCCTCCTGGTAGGGGTAGCTCCGCAGGAAACGCCCGCCGACCAGCGCGATCCCCAGCCGCTGCGGCTGCGGAAACGCCCTGGCGAACTCCCGGAGCGGCGCGTCGCCCCGGAACAGGTACATCGGGTTGAGCAGCGAACTGCCCACCGTCAGCTCCAGGGCGTCGACGCCGCCGTCGCGCTCCAGCCACTGGGCCACCTGCAGGCCAGATCTGATGCCGCTCGGTACGGCCCTCCGGCGCCACCGCGCAGTACGCCACCGTCGTCATGCCGACCCCACCCGCCGCGTGCCGCCGATGGAACTCGACCAGCTCGTCGGTGACGACGGCGCCCTTCGTCATCCCCTCGAACGTCGCCGCCTTGATGACCCGGTTCCGAAGGGTCAACGGCCCGAGCCGCGCCGCCTCGAACACATCCGGGGCCGCGGATCCCTGCTCCATACGCACGCCTCCTGCCGCCCCGAAAGACGTCCGGCGCGGCCGCGAGTCCATCCGCGGCCGCCGCCGGCCGATCACTCGCCGTCGAGCACGGTCACCTCGACGCAGTCGCCGCCGTTGTCACTGCTGCGCTTAGACTTCCGCCACTGCGCGTCGTTCACGTCCATCTCTCTTCCGCCGTTCTCCTGATGAAGTCCAACGACTCTCGCTGGGAAAGGGCATGGGTACGGATCGTCTCCCACACATCCTCTAAGGCGGCTATGTCCTCGTGGTTGCCGGTGACGATCCCGCGAACGGCCGTGTCTATATAACCCACCTCACTACCGTCGATCGTCCCGATTGTAAAGGCCCCCGACAGTCGCGGGCTGGCGTCGGAGGGGACGACCTGCACGGTGACGTGCTCGGAAACGCTGTCGACCAGCCGCATGAGCTGCTCGTGCATCACCTTCGGGCCGCCCTTGTCGCGGTAGAGAACCGCTTCGTCGATGACGAAGTGCAGTTTCGGCGGCGGGTCCGCCGAGAGAAGCGCCTGGCGCTCCATTCGCGTCTGCACCGCCGCCTCGTTCCCGCCGAGGAGGACCCGCGCGTAGTCCTCGGTCTGCAGCAGACCGGGCATGATCGCGAGTTGGAACGACCGGAGCCGGGACGCCCGGCGTTCTTCGATCAGCCAGTCGCGTATCCAGTGGGGAAGGCTCTCCTGCTCGAGGAGATCGAAGAGATCGACCAGTGCGCCGTCCGAGGTTTGGAGCGCGCGTTCTATCGCGGCGACCATCTCTCGGGAGGGGCGCTCCCGCCCCGTCTCGATCGCGCTGATCGTCTTGTCCGAGCAGGGGATCTCCTTGGCCAGCTCGACCTGTGTGTATCCCGTCCGCTTCCGGTTCCGGCGGATCGCCGCTGCGAGCTTGATCAGGGCCGGGCTCGGGGGATTGCCCATGTCGATACCTTTCTGTCCGACTCTAGATATCTCTCGTCGGCTCCGTGAGTTGCCACGAATTCTCTGCGCGTTGTGACCGTTCAATTCCGGAGCGTAGCGCATGTCGGCACTGTGGACAGAGCTTGCAGAAAGGCAGGCCATTCAAGGCGGGAGCCGTCCCATGCGCCAACTGCCCACAGAGCCGAACGACATCCGGACCCTAACGATCATGGGTGACCCCAAAGAGGCCAAGCGCGCCCGCGCCTTCGCGCGCACAACACTCGACAGCCTCGGCTGTAACCCCAGCACGATCGACGACGGAGAATTGATCGTCTCCGAATTGGCCACGAACGCGATCGCCGCGGCTCCCGGAAAACAGATCGACATATCGATCTTCCCGATCAAGGACCTCGTCGCCATCTATGTCTACGACCCCGCGAACGAGCTACCCCGGCGACAGCGCCCGACCCTGGCCGGCGAAAAAGGACGCGGCCTCGCGATCGTCAGGAGCTGCTCGTATCGGCACGGGACCTCCCCGAGCGCTTCGGGAGGGAAGGTCGTCTGGGCGATGGTGCGGAGGTACTCGTGATCGATGTCGACGGTCACGTTATTGAGCACGCGATCACGTAATTGAGCACGGTGCCGTGTGGTGCGATCACGGTTTTGGGCACGGTGCGGGTGCCCGCGATCACGTTATTGAGCATGCTCACGACGTGCGCGTGTCGGGTGGACCTGGTCATCGGCGACCCAAGATCCTCTGGGGGTCTTCTAACGGTGTCGGGGGAGCCGTGGCAAGGAGAACCTTCGAGATGGTGGATATCGTTGAGATCTTGACGCACTGGTATGCGGGCCGGTCGATCAAGGACATCTCGGCCAGTTTGGGTGTGGCACGGAACACGGTCAGCAAGTACGTGGCACCCGCAGTGCGGGCGGAGTTGCGGCCGGGCGGGGCGCCGGTCAGCGAGGACGAGTGGGCCGAGCGGATCCGTGAGTGGTTCCCGCAGCTGCGGGATGGCCGGTTGCGGCAGGTGACCTGGCCGGCGATCGAGGCGCACCGGGATTACATCGTCGACCAGCTCAACCGCAACGTGACGATGGCGACGATCCACCAGCGGCTGACCGACGAGCACGGGTTGGCGTGCTCGGTGGCCTCGCTGCGCCGGTGGGTGCGCGCCAACCTGCCCGAGGAATTGCGGCGAGAGCAGGTGACGGTGCTGCGGCTGACCCCGCCTGAGCCGGGGAAGAAGCCCAGGTCGATTACGGCAAGCTCGGACGGTGGGTCGATCCGGCGACCGGTACGAAGCACACGGTGTGGGCGTTCGCGATCGTGTTGTGCGCGAGCCGTCACATGTTCGTCCGCCCAGTGATCACGATGGACCAGCAGGCCTGGACGCAGGCGCATGTGGAGGCCTTTGAGTTCTTCGGCGGTGCCCCACAGCGCATCGTCCCGGATAACCTCAAGACCGGGGTGGACAAGCCCGACCTATATGACCCGAAGATCAACCGCTCCTATGCCGAACTCGGCGTGCACTACGGGGTGCTGATCGACCCGGCGCGTTCAGGGAAGCCGAAGGACAAGCCGCAGGTGGAACGGCCGATGCCGTATATCCGCGACTCGTTTTGGCGGGGCCGGGAAGAGACGTTCACCAGCCTGGAGCACATGCGGGCCGAGGCGGTGCGCTGGTGCCTGCAGGTGGCCGGGCAACGCCAGTGCCGCCCGCTGGAAGGCGCGGCGCCGTTGTCGGTGTTCCGCAGCCTTGAGCAGCCGGCGCTGATGGCGCTGCCGGGCGGCGTTCGAGCTGGCTACCTGGTCACGCGGCAAGGTCGGCCCGGACATCCACGTCAAGGTCGGCAAGTGCCTGTACTCGGTGCCGTGGAAGTACATCGGCAAGACCGTGGACGCCCGCTCGACGCTGAACGCGGTGCAGTTGTTCGTCGACGGTGAGCTGATCAAGACGCACGTGCGTAAGCCGAAGGGCAAGCAGACCGACCTGAACGACTACCCGCCGGAGAAGATCGCGTTCTTCCAGCGCACCCCGGCCTGGTGCCGCAAACGCGCCGCCGAGGTCGGCCCCGCGTGCGCCGCGGTGATCGACGAACTGTTGGCCGGAAACGCGCTGCATAACCTGCGCAGCGCCCAGGGAATCCTCGGCCTGGCCGACCGGCACGACGCCGACCGGCTGGAGGCGGCCTGCGCCAGGGCGCTGGCCGCCGACGACCCGTCGTACCGGACGGTCAAAGGCATCCTGGCAGCCGCCCCCGACCAGACCGCTGACTCGTGCGAGCCCGTGGGTGACGGCGGGGCTTCGGCGTTCCTTCGCGGTCCGCAGGGCCTGTTCGCCGACAACGTTGTGCCGCTGTCGGCGGCGCGGTCAGCCGAAGCGTCCTGACCGTCCTGCTCAACACCCCGCCCGCGGCGGGAGAACACGGGTGCCCGGCGCAGCGGCCGGGCACCCGAAAGTGAATCAACCAACGGATAAGGATACAGACTCATGACCAGCCAGTTCGAGATCGGCGCACTGGACAAAGCGCTACGTAAGCTGAAGCTGTCGGGGATGCTGGAGACCCTGGATGCCCGCCTGAGCCAGGCACGCGCTGGTGACCTGGGGCACGTGGAGTTCCTGCTGGCGTTGTGTGAGGACGAGATCAACCGCCGCGAATCCGCGGCCATCGCCCGTCGGCAGCGCCGCGCGAAGTTCGACGAACAAGTCACTCTGGAAGGGTTCGACTTCAAGGCCTCGACCAAGATTCCCGCCGCGGTGATCCGGGAGACCTGGCCACCTTGGGCTGGCTGCATGAGGGCAGCTCGATCATCCTCTACGGGCCCGTCGGGGTCGGAAAAACTCACGTCGCGCAGTCGCTGGGTCAGCTCGTCATCCGCGCCGGATTCGACGTCCGGTTCATCAAGGCCTCCCGCGCCTTGGCGCACCTGTCCGGCGGGCACGCCGACGGGTCCTGGAACAAGCGCCTGGCCGAACTCGCCCGCCCCGCCGTGCTCATCCTGGATGACTGGGCGATGCGCGAGCTCAAAGCCGCCCAAGCTGATGATCTGTATGAGCTGGTCAGTGAACGTGCCGTGGCCCGCAAGCCGCTGATCTTGACCTCGAATCGGGCCCCGAAGGACTGGTATCCGCTGTTCCCGAACAAGGTCGTCGGCGAGTCGCTGCTGGACCGGTTGATCAACAACTCCTACCAGGTGTTCATGGACGGCCCCAGCTACCGGCCCAACAAACGCCCCGGACGCCCCACGGCCTCCGCCGACGCCGGTCGAGCATCGGGGTAGACCGGCGTTGGTGGCCTGCTGGGAGGGTATAGCCGCGAGACCACACGTTCTGTGGCATGTGGGAGTTGACCGAGACTCCATAATTACCAGCTATGACCGAAATGATCGTTGACTCAGTCACCGAATCCAAGCGGCGTCGGCCGTGGCGCATCATTTGGATCGCGGGCCTGGCTGCAGTTGCGGCGGTGGTGGGCGTTCTGGTCGTGGTCGTCTCGCACCGGAAGATACCTACCTATCAGGCCGACGTCCTGTCCGACCGGGGCTATGTCGACGCGATGGCGTTCAGTCCGGACGGCAAGATCCTGGCTGTGGGTGAGGCTGACAAGACCGATGGCCCTCCCGGTATCCGCAACGCGGACCAGGGAGGGCTCTCGCTGTGGGACGTGGCCGGCCGCCGGAGCGTCGCCACCCTGACCCTCGACCGGCGCTTGTCTTACCGCCTACGCTCCATCGAATCGGTGGCGTTCAGCCCCGATGGAAAGACTCTTGCCGCTAGCGGGATCGCCCGCAAAGCAGACGGAGCAGTCGAGGAAGGCGTCTGGTTGTGGGACATGGCGAACCGTCAGAACATCGCCACCAGTAGCCTCGATCATCGCCTCCCTTTCCGGCACGGCCACGTTCAGTCGGTGGCCTTCAGCCCCGACGGAAAGACCCTGGCCATCGGCGGATGCAACACCGGCGCAGCCAACTTTCCAACCGGGGGAGGGACCTGGCTTTGGGATCTGGCCGGCCAGCGGAACCTTGGCACCCTCACCGCCGCTGACCGCTGTGTCGAGTACGTGGCGTTCAGCCATAACGGCACGACGCTGGTCAGCACCGAGGGGGGCGTCATCTCCTCCGACAGCCGGGCCCAGTTGTGGGACACGGCCAGCCGCCGACTGATCACCACCGTCGCCCCGGGCGGCAACGGTCACAGGATCTTCTCGTCAGCGTTCAGTCCCGATGGCAAGACCCTGGCCGTCGGCGGACGGATCCACGTGACAGAGGGGGGCCTTTGGTTGTGGGACGTTACCAGGCATCGGAAGATCACCGCGCTCCCTGTCCCTGACGTCATCGTCAGCTCGTTGATGTTCAGTCCCGATGGCAAGACCCTGGCCGTCGGTGCGCTCTACACCAAACCAGCCGACAACACATCCAAGGGAGGGGTCTGGTTGTGGGACGCGAGCAGCCACCGAAAGATCGCCGCCCTCACCCTCGACCGTGGCCGTTTCGTTAAGTCGGTGGCCTTCAGCCCCGACGGAAAGACCCTGGCCATCGGCGGAGAGGGGATCGGGTTGGGGCGGGCGCGTGAGAAGTAAAGAACGCACGAAGGCCTGAAGATTGAAGATAGAGCACCGGAACCGAACATCGCTGTAGTCGACGTGTCGTCAAGGTCCACAGATGCCATCGCCGACATCATCAGCCGCCCCGTAAAGAACGTGTATGCCGTTGGCCAAGTCATCACAGGACGCCGACAATCGAGGCTAACAAACTATTTCGGGCACGAACGTCGTGAGTGTGCTCAATAATTTGCTTGCGGTCGCCGCCACCACTGCTCAATTCTCTGATCGCAGCCGTGCTCAATTAGCTGATCACCTACATGATCGACGCCACCCTCACCATCGAGCACATCAAGGCGCGGTTCTCCGAATGGATGATCGCATTCGACCCGTCGATGCGCTGTTACTGGCTCCTTCACTGGCGCTACCTGGAGCTCGGGTGGTGCCAGCGCTGTCGGCGCGTGGGGTCACATCACCGTGTCGGTTTCCAGCGGTCCGGCGGTGATGCGGATCTCCCGGATCCGGAGCGGTTGTCCGTCGTCCAGGTAGTAGATGTGCATGAAGGGGGCGCGCACCATGTGGTCCGGTTCGGTCTTCTTGGCCATGGTCGCCTCGCCGCGCAGGAACACGACGCCGTCGGCCTTCCAGCACTCGAGCACGTCGTGGGTGATGTTCAGCGGTTCGTCGATCTTGACGAAGAACGCCTTGATGGCCTCGGCACCGCGGATGTGCGCGGTGCCGAAGAACATCTCGGTGTCCTCGGTCATACGCGCGAACCCTTCCCCGAACTCAAGGGTGTCGATCTCGCGCATGATCCGCAGGATCCAGTCCGGCGTCGCCGCCGGCGTCGCGTCGTGGGTCATGGTCGGCTCCCTCAGACGGTCCTACGTTGTTGGTACGGGTTGAACGGGCTGTCGTAAGGTCCAAAGGCCCAGAGACGCCGGGTATGGCTTTCAGACGGTTGCACGTGATGGTTCCCGCTACCTGGCCGCCCGGTGTCTCACGACGACTCGGCCGCTGATTAGGAGCTGCGAGCCCCTTGGGGTTGCATCGCTGGGTAGGACCACGCTGGCGAGGTCGTCCGGAGCACCGAGCACAATCGAACGACCGGAGGAACAGGTGGCCCAGATCTGGGCGGGGACGGACATCGGCAAGACCCACCACCACTGCGTGGTGCTGGACGCCGAGGGCAGGCGGCTGCTGTCGCGCAAGGTGCTGAACGATGAGCCGGAGCTGCTGGCCCTGCTCACCGACGTGCTGGACCTGGCCGAGGACGTCGTATGGGCGGTCGACGTCGCCGACGGCATGGCCGTCCTGTGGATCAACATCCTGCTGGCCCACGGCCAGCAGCTCGTCTACATACCCGGCCTGGCGGTCAACCGGGCCGCGGCCGGTTACCGGGGAGGCGGCAAGACCGACGCCAAGGACGCCACCGTCATCGCCGACCAGGCCCGTATGCGGCGTGACCTGACCGTCTTGCGGCCTGATGACGAGCACGCGGTCGAGCTGCGGATCCTCACCGGCCGCCGGGCCGACCTGAACGCCGACCGGACCCGCCGGATCAACCGTCTGCGCGGCCAGCTCACCAGCATCTTCCCAGCGTTGGAACGGGTGCTGGACCTGGGCAACATCGGCCCGCTGGTCTTGTTGACCGGCTACCAGACGCCGGCCGCGCTGCGGCGGACCGGCCGCGGCCGGCTGGCCGCCTGGCTGCGCAACCGCAAGGTCCGTGGCGCCGAGGCCCTGGCCGCAGCCGCCGTGGATGCCGCCGAGCGCCAGCACACCACCGTCCCCGGGGAGAAGATCGCCGCCCAGGTGATCCATACCCTGGCCAAGGAGGTGATGGGCCTCAATGAGCAGATCGCCGAGATGGACAAGCTCATCGCGGCCCGGTTTCGCGCCCATGAGCTCGCCGAGGTGATCGCCAGCATGCCCGGCATCGGCCCGCTGCTGGGCGCGGAGTTCCTGGCCGCCACCGCCGGCGACATGAGCCGCTTCGGCAGCCCGGACCGCTTGGCCAGCCTGGCCGGCCTCGCCCCGGTACCGCGCGATTCCGGCCAGATCAGCGGCAATCTGCACCGCCCCCGGCGCTATCACCGGCGCCTGCAACGCGTCTTCTACACCTCCGCGCTGATCAGCATCCGCAACTGCGAGGAATCCCGCCGCTTCTACGCACGCAAGCGCGCCGAGGGCAAGCGGCACACCCAAGCGGTCCTCGCGCTGGCTCGCCGACGAGTGAACGTGCTGTGGGCCCTGATCCGTGACGGACGGTGCTACCAAGGCGAGCCTCCCGTCAGCTCGGCGGCTTGACAACTCCATTAGGAGGTGGCGGGCAGAGCGGCAAGAAAGGCGTCGATCTCGGCGTTGACGGCGTCGGGGTTCTCGCGCGCCGCCAGGTGGCCGGTGTGAAGCAGCACGCGGAACGTGCTGCCCTCGATGGCGTCGGCCATCTTGCGCACGGCGTGCACCGGGAACTGGCTGTCCTCTTCACCGGCGATGATCAGGACCGGGATGTTCCTGATGGTGGCCAGCCGGCGGTGCTCGTCCTTGCGGCCGATGAGGATGCTGCGCAACGCCCATGCCACGGATTTGGGGTCGTCGCGCAGGACGAAGTCGGTGAACTTCAGGAACTCCGGGTTGGTGGCCTCCGCGGTCGGGCCGGCGAACGCCGCGCGCGCGGCCCTGGCGGCCAGTGGCGGCATCTTGGCGTGCAGCGAGAGGTAGGTCGCCAGAGCGGTGGCCCAGATGCTCTCGAACATCGTGGGCAGTGAGGCGGTGCAGTTGATGCCGATCGCCGCCGCGGTGCGCTCGGGGTGGTAGGCGGGAAAGACCCCGGCGAGCATGCCGCCCCAGCTGTTGCCCATGAGCACGCACTTGTCGATCGCGAGGCTGTCGAGGATCTCGACCAGCGCGTCCGCACAGTCCCTGAGGTCGATGATCTTGCGAAGGGCGTCGGACCTGCCGTGCCCCGGGCTGTCGATGAGCACCATGCGGTGGCTGGGGGCGAAGTGCTCGTACTGATAGCGCCACATGGTGCCGTCCATCATCAGGCTGGGCCAGCAGACCATGGCCGGGCCGTCGGGCCGGCCTCCCTCGCGCACGTTGATCAGCCCGAGGGAGGTGGGGATCAGCTTCTCGGTGACCTCATCAAGCCAGCTTGTCGTCATGACCAGTCGTCCTTTCACGCGACGGAGCCATGACTAGTACTGTATTGCTACTAGTTCATAGTTGCAACTAGTTGCCTCGCGATCAGACTCCCTCCACTTCCTCCTCCTGGACGCCGAGCGGCAGCAGGGTCGAAGCCACGATCGGCTGGTGGCAGGCGCTGCAGGCGAGATAGGGGTCGGTCTCACCGCCGCAGGCCGTGTGCACCAGCGGGCGGCGAGCCTCTTCTCCCCCGGTCGCGTGGCCCTCCGCCCAACGGGTGATCGCCACGATGGCCGGGACGACCAGCTCGCGGGCGGCCTCGGTGAGTTCGTACTCGTACCACGGCTTGTCGGAACGGTAGGCGCGCCTGGACAGCAGACCCAGCTCGGTCAGATCGTTCAGACGCGACGTGAGGATGTTCGCCGAGATGCCGAGGGTGCGCTTGAGCTCACCGAATCGGCGGACACCGAAGAACACCTCCCGCAGGATCTGATAGCTCCAGCGTTCGGAGATCGCGGCGAGGAACGCCTGGCCGTGCTGGAACGTGACATGTCCGGTACGATCAGCCACAACCCCTCCAGTAGTTTCAGAACACAACTAGTTCGTGAATTCTACTATCGGCGTCTCGGGGCGGACGCGGATCGGGCCGACAGTGCCGCGCGACAGGGCGGGTCGGCCAGACCACCGACCAGGCCGCCCGACCCGGCGCGGCGGGCGGGAGGCCAGAGCGCGGCGGCGGCGAACGTCAGCTGAAGCTGAGGGTGTAGCCCTCGGCGCGGAGGCGGCCGAGGACCTCGTCGCAGTGGTCCGGGCCGCGGGTCTCCAGGTGCAGCGACACCTCGGCCTCGTCGATGTTCAACCGGGCGGCGGTCCGCTGGTGGACGACGTCCAGGACGTTGACGCCCAGTTCGGCCAGCTCGCTCAGCAGCGTGACCAGCGCGCCGGGCCGGTCCGGGAGCCGGACGCGGAACATCAGGTAACGGCCGGCCACCGCCAGTCCGTGGCGGAGCACCTTCGACAGCAGCAAGGGGTCGATGTTGCCCCCGGACAGCACCGTCACCACGGGCGGCTCGAACATCTGCGGACGGTCCAGGAGCGCGGCGACGCCGACCGCGCCGGCGGGCTCGACGACCTGTTTCGAACGTTCCAGGCAGTTCAGCAGCGCCTGGGAGATCATCTCCTCCGAAACGGTGACGACCGAGTCCACGAGCTTGGAGATCAGTTCGAAGGTGAGGTCGCCCGGCCGGCCGACCGCGATGCCGTCGGCCATGGTGCCGACCGGCTCCACGGACACGGGGCGTCCGGCGGCCAGCGACGGCGGGAAGGCCGCCGCGCGCTCGGCCTGGACGCCGACGACCCGTACGTCCGGACGCAGTTCCTTCACAGCCGCGGCGATCCCCGCGACCAGGCCTCCACCGCCGACCGGCACCACGATCGTGCGGACCTCCGGGCACTGCTCGAGGATCTCCAGGCCCACCGTGCCCTGCCCGGCGACCACGTCGGGATGGTCGAACGGGTGGATGAAGACGGCCTCGTTGTCGTGGGCGTACGCCTTGGCGGCCGCCAGGCAGGCGTCCACGCCCGGTCCGCCGAACACGACCTCCGCGCCGTACGCCCGGGTCGCGGCGACCTTCGGCAGCGGGGCGCCTTCCGGCATGAAGACGACACTCCGGCAGCCGAGCAGCGTGGCGGCCAGCGCAACGCCCTGCGCGTGGTTCCCGGCGCTCGCCGCGACGACGCCGCGCGCCCGCTCCTCCGCGCTGAGGCGGGCGATGCGGACGTACGCCCCGCGCGCCTTGAACGACCCCGCGCGCTGGAGGTTCTCGGCTTTCAGCAGGACGGGGCCGCCGACCTTCGCCGACAGCGACCGGGACTCCAGGATCGGGGTCGTCACGGCGACCTCGCGCAGCACCTCGCGAGCCGCACGGACCTCATCTACGCTGACGGGACCGCTCATGCCCTGAGTCTCCCACGGCAGGAAGCGGCCACTCATCTACCGGGGCGTCAGCGCCCCGGATTCTGGTCGTGGGAGCAGCCGAAATCCGGGGCGCAGTCGGCCTAGTCCTCCGCCGTCCAATAACGGTCTTCGGCGAGGATGAAGGCGGCGGCGCCGATCAGGCCGGCCATCTGGCCCAGGGCGGCGGGGACGACGCGGACCTGCCGGGCGAAGTCCATCCGGGCGTGTGCCCGTAGCGTGTCCTCGAGCGGCCGGAACAGCAGCGGGCCAGCCTGGGACAGGCCGCCGCCGATGGCCACGACCTCCAGGTCGCACAGGTGCGTCGCGGAGGCGATCGCCACGCCGAGCGCCCACCCCGCCCGGTTCATCGCCCGGACGGCGATGGGGTGTCCTCGGGCGGCGTCGGTGGCGAGGTCCTTGCCGGTCTCGCCCGGCCAGCCCTGCTCCCGCGCCCAGGCCGCCAGGCCGGGCCCCCGCGCGATGGCCTCCAGACAGCCGCGACCGCCGCACTCGCACGGCGGCCCCTCATGGTCGACGATCACGTGACCGATATGGCCCGCGTTGCCGCTCACCCCGTCGACCAGGCGGCCGCCGAGGATCAGCCCGCCGCCGACGCCGGTCGAGACGACCATGCCCAGCATGTCGCCGCGCCCGCGGCCCGCGCCGCGCCAGTGCTCTCCGACCGCCATCGCGACCGCGTCGTTGTGGAGCCGGACCGGCAGGTCCGGGTAGCGGTCCTGCAACCGCTCGCGCAGCGGGAAGCCCCGCCACGCCGGAATGTTGAGCGGCGAGACCTTCCCGCTCGGCCAGCTCATCGGGCCGCCGCACCCGACCCCGACGCCGGCGAGCCGCGCGGCGGGCAACCGGTCGATCAGGCTGAGCACCGTCCGCCAGAGGGTCTCGGCGTCGGCGTGCGGCGGCTGCGGCGTGGAGATGCGCTCGTACGCGGCGATCCGCCCGCCCGGCTCGACCAGCGCGGCGGCCAGCTTGGTGCCGCCGACGTCGACCGCGAGGACACAGTCGGTCACGGGACCTCCTTCGTCGTCCCCATGACCGCGGTGCCGTGTCGAATGGTTCCCTCGCTTCGCTCGGTCACGAGGGGCCCTCCTTGCCGCCGGGGCCGAAGGCCAGGATGGACGCGGTGAAGCTGTGCACGTGGTTGCGCCCCGCGACCGGCCCGATCTCCCCCGCGGCGAAGAACCCGCCGACGCCGGGCCCGCCGAGCACGTCGCGCAGCGTGCGCACGTCATGGTCGGAGCCGGCGAACATCGCCCGGCCCCGCCCCGTGCACGAGAACAGCAGCGCGCCCTCGATGGGCGCCAGGTCCAGGTCGGCCAGCAGGTGGGTGAGGTCCTCGTCCGCCGCGCCGGCGTCGCGCACGTGGAAGCGCACGGTCCGGCCGACCTCGATGATCTCCCCTGCGGCCAGCGCCCCCACCTCGGGGTCCGCGCCGATCACGCCGCGGACCAGGAAGTCGCCGCGCTCCTGCCGCTCGGCGTACTCGTCCATGGCCACGCCGATCAGCAGCCCCGCCTCGACCAGCCGGCGCTCGTCCTCCGGCAGCCCGGAGACGATCTCCTCCAGCTTTGCCAGCGCCGACATGCCGGCCAGCTCGTACAGGATGTTCTCCTCGGCCTTGGTGACCACCATCGTCGGGCCGATGGGCCGGGCGCCCTGGCTGACCACGGTCGACGTCATCAGCGACCCGCCGAGGAGCACGCCGACGGCCCCGGAGTCGACGATCTCCCCGTCCGCGAACAGCCGGGTGGTCCCGCGGCCGCCCTGGCCGGTGGCCAGACCGCCGACGAGCGGGAGCCCGGGCAGCACCTCCCCGGACCGCTCGACGAACGCGTCCACCGGGAAGCTGTACGGATCGGCCAGCAGCACCGCGACCACGTCGTCATCCCGGGTCTGCGGCATGCCCACGACCGCCAGGCGCGCCATCGCCTCGCCCTCCGAGGCGGGGAACTTCAGCGTCTCCAGCCGGAACGGCTCGATACGGGCCTCCGGAAGCCGGGCCGCCCAGGCGCTCACCGCGCTGGACCCCTCGACTCCCTGGCTGCCGCCGATCACCCCGGAGGCGCCGCAGCCGATGACGTTGGGGGTGCCCGCGACCTCCATCGCCCGCTGCGCCGCCGGCTCGACGGCCTCCGGGCTCGACGCGGACACGAAGACGAACACCAGGTCCGGAGGGCCGTCCAGCGGCGTCACCGCCTGCGCCACCGCGGACTCCGCGGCCGCGACCAGGTCCGGCCCGACCGCCAGCCCATCGCCGAAGCGTGCCATCGCCCCCTCCCCTGCACCATGGGTCCGATGCTTACGGTCTACCACAGCCATCTGACGAAGCCACGAGTCAATGATCGACTTCGTGGCGCGACGCGCCCCGTGGTCTGATGCGACGGTGGAGTTCCCGGCATAGGGTCATCAGGAGCGAGCCCGACGCAGCGAGTCCTGCACCACGCCGGCCGTCGGCGAGTGAGGAGCGGTACCCACAGTGAATACGCGACCAACGACACTCGGTGAGCTTCGGGCGGGCGGCCACATGCACCGGTCCGTCAAGGCCGAGATCCGGCACAACCTGCTCGCGCGGCTGCGCTCCGGAGAGCCCCGGTTCCCGGGCATCGTCGGGTTCGACGACACGGTTCTGCCGCACGTCGAGCGTGCGCTCCTCGCCGGGCACGACCTCGTCCTCCTCGGCGAGCGCGGCCAGGGCAAGTCGCGGCTGATCCGTACGCTCGGCGGACTGCTGGACGAGTGGACTCCGGTCGTCGAGGGCTGTGAGATCAACGACCACCCGTACGCCCCGGTGTGCGTGCGCTGCCGCCGGCTGGCGGCCGAGGCGGGCGACGAGCTGCCGGTCGCCTGGAAGCACCGGGACGAGCGGTACGGCGAGAAGCTCGCCACGCCGGACACGAGTGTCGGCGACCTCATCGGCGACATCGACCCGATCAAGGTCGCGGAGGGCCGTACGCTCGGGGACCCGGAGACCGTGCACTACGGCCTGGTCCCGCGCACGAACCGCGGGATCTTCTGCGTGAACGAGCTGCCCGACCTCGCCGAGCGCATCCAGGTGTCGCTGCTGAACGTCCTGGAGGAGCGGGACGTGCAGATCCGCGGCTACAACCTGCGGCTGCCGCTGGACGTCCTGCTGGTGGCCAGCGCCAACCCGGAGGACTACACGAACCGCGGCCGCATCATCACCCCGCTGAAGGACCGCTTCGGCGCGGAGATCCGCACGCACTACCCCCTGGACGTCGACGACGAGCTCGTGCTGATCGGCCAGGAGGCCGAGGTGGCGGCGGCGGTGCCGGTCCACCTGATGGAGGTCATCGCGCGGTTCACCCGGCTGGTCCGCGAGTCCCCGGCGGTCGACACGCGGTCCGGCGTGTCCGCCCGGTTCGCGATCGCCGCGACCGAGACGGTGGCGGCGTCCGCGCTGCGCCGCGCGGCCCTCGCCGGTGAGGAGCAGCCGGTGGCGCGCGTGTGCGACCTGCCGTCGATCGTGCCGACGCTGCTCGGCAAGGTCGAGTTCGAGGTCAGCGAAGAGGGCCGGGAGGAGGAGGTGCTGGCGCACCTGCTCCGCAGGGCCGTCGCGGAGACCTGGCGGCGCGCGCTCGGCCCGGTCGACCTCAGCGGCCTGCTGGACCGGTTCGACAGAGGCGCGACGGTCGACTCCGGCGAGCTGGTGGCATCGGCCGACCTGCTGCACCGCATCGGCCCGGTGTCCGGCCTGGCCCGCATCATGAACGGCCTCGGCATGGAGGGCGAGTCGCCGGGACACGCGGCGGCGGCGCTGGAGTTCGCGCTGGAGGGGCTCTACCTGATGCGCCGGCTGTCCAAGGACACCGAGGACGGGACCACCACGTACCGGACGTGACGTGCTCCGGTGCCGACCGGTTCCCCGACGCGGTCCGCGTCGGGTCCGGCCGGGACGGAGCGAGCCACCGGCTCGGTGAGGGCCGGACGTAGCGAGGGAGGAGGTCGCCGTGGCCGGATACCGCTACGGTCCGTACCACGAGGGGCCGGACCCGCTCGCCCCTCCGTACGACGTGCGCGCCGCGCTGGACGCCATGGGCGATTCGATGCTGGAGGGCACGAACCCCGGTGACGCGCTGCGCGACCTGCTGCGCCGCGGGCTGCCCGGCGCCCAGCGCCGACGGGGCCTGGACGACCTGCTGCGGCAGGTCCGGTCCCGCCGGCAGGAGCTGCGCGGCCGCGGCCGGCTCGACGGCACGCTGGAGGAGGCCCGGTCCCTGCTCGACCGGGCGATCGGGCAGGAGCGGACCGCGCTGTTCCCGGACCCGAGCGATGACGCGCGGCTGCGGGAGGCCGAACTCGACACGCTCCCGGCCGACACCGCGCAGGCGGTGCGCCGGCTGGCGTCGTACGAGTGGCGGTCGCCGGACGCGCGGCGGACGTTCGAGGAGCTGAAGGACCTGCTGCGCCGGGATGTGCTGGACGCGCAGTTCCGCGGCATGAAGCAGGCGCTGAGCAGCCCCGACCCGGCCGCGATGCAGCGGGTCAAGGACATGATGGCCGCGCTCAACGACATGCTGGAGAAGGACGCCCGGGGCGAGCACACCCAGGAGGACTTCGAGGCGTTCATGCGGGAGTACGGCGAGTTCTTCCCGGACGATCCGCGCAACCTCGAGGAGCTCATCGACTCGCTGGCGCGGCGGGCCGCGGCGACGGAGCGGCTGCTCGCGTCGCTCACCCCGGAGCAGCGGGCGGAGCTGGCCGGGTTGATGGCGCAGACGCTGGAGGACGCCGGACTGGCCATGGAGATGCAGCGGCTGGCGTCCTCGCTGCGGCAGCGCCGGCCCGATCTCGACTGGTCCGGCTCCGAGCGCATGTCGGGCGAGGACCCGATGTCGATGGGCGACGCGACGACCGCGCTGGAGGAGCTCGCGGACCTGGCGGAGCTGGAGGGCGCGCTGCGGCAGGACTATCCCGGCGCGCGGCTGGACGACATCGACGAGGAGGCGGTGCGCCGGGCCCTGGGCCGGCAGGCGGTCGACGACCTCGCCGAGCTGCGCCGCATCGAGGCCGAGCTCGAACGCCAGGGCTACCTCAAGCGCAAGGGCGGGGCGCTGGAGCTGACGCCGAAGGCGGTGCGGCGCCTCGGGGAGACCGCGCTGCGCCGGGTGTTCGCCCAGTTGGACACCGCTCGGCGCGGTGACCACGACCAGTCCGACGCGGGACAGGCCGGCGAGCTGACGGGCGGGAGCCGGCCCTGGCGGCACGGCGACGAACAGCCCATCGACGTCGTACGGACGGTGTCGAACGCACTGCGCCGCGGCGAGCACCGCTCCGGCGGGACCGGCGTGCGCCTGACGGTGGACGACTTCGAGGTGCTCGAGACGGAGCGCCGTACGGCGGCGGCGGTGTGCCTGCTCGTCGACCTGTCGTACTCCATGGCGCTGCGCGGCACGTGGGGTTCGGCCAAGCAGACCGCGCTCGCGCTGCACACGCTGGTGGCGAGCAAGTACCCGCAGGACGCGATCCAGGTGATCGGGTTCTCCAACTACGCGCGGGTGCTGCCGCCCACCGAGCTGGCGGGCCTGGACTGGGACATGGTGCAGGGCACGAACCTGCACCACGCGCTGCTCATCGCCGGGCGGCATCTGGAGAAGCACCCGGAGCACGAGCCGATCGTGCTGATCATCACGGACGGCGAGCCGACCGCGCACCTGCTCCGGGACGGCCGTTCGTCGTTCGACTGGCCGCCGTCGCGCGAGACGCTGGAGCTGACGCTCGCCGAGGTGGACAAGATGACCCGGCGGCGCGCGACGCTGAACATCTTCATGCTCGCCGACGACGAACGCCTCGTCTCGTTCGTCCAGGAGGTCGCCCGGCGCAACGGCGGGCGCGTGTTCGCGCCCACGCCCGACCGGCTGGGCGAGTACGTCGTACGGGACTATCTGCGGGTCCGCCGTGGCCGGGCCGGGTGATCCGGCCGCGGGTCCGGTGTGGGTCAGCGGAGCGTTTGAATTGACGCCCTCGGGCTAAGTTCACACCATGTCGAGCGCTGATCGCCTGCTAATGATCCTGCACATCGGCTTCGCGATCTTCGCGCTGGGGCCGCTGACCGCGGCCACCATGGCGACGCCTCGCTACATCCGCGGGGGCCGGCCGGGCATCGTGCGCTACCTGAACCGCGCCACCCGCATCTACGGCCTGCTCAGCCTGGGCATCTTCCTCTGGGGCGCGCTGCTGGCGCGGGGACAGTTCGACAAGGTGTGGCTGTCGGCGTCGATGACCCTGTTCATCGTCGCCCTGGTGCTGCTGGTCATCGTCGAACGCGACCAGCGCAAGGCGGTGCACAAGCTCGAGGTGGCCAAGGCCGAGCGGCGCCCGGCGCCGACGCCCGCCGCACCGCCGCCGGCCGCGAAGACCGCCGCGGCCGAGACGGCCGGCGAGGACGCCGTCACCGCGCCGGGCGAGGGCCCGGCCTCCGAGCCGGCGACGGACGCGGGCACGGCGACGCCGGAGCCCGCGCCCCGGGCTCCACTCGGCGAGCCCGCCAAGGTGGAGACCGGCCGGATCGCCACGCTCTCCGGCGTCGTCGCGCTGATCTGGATCGTGATCCTCGTCCTGATGGTCTGGAACGCCTAGCCTTCCAGGGCCTGCTCCAGGTCGGCGAGGAGGTCGTCGACGTCCTCGATGCCCACCGACAGGCGTACGAGGTCGCCCGGCACCTCCAGCGGCGAGCCGGCGGCGGAGGCGTGCGTCATGCGCCCCGGGTGCTCGATCAGCGACTCGACGCCGCCGAGCGACTCCCCGAGCGTGAACACCTTGGCCCGCTCGCAGACGCGTACGGCCGCGTCCTCGCCGTCGACGTGCCGGAAGGAGATCATGCCGCCGAAGGCCCGCATCTGCTTGGCCGCGACCTCGTGGCCCGGGTCCTGCGGCAGGCCCGGGTAGTGCACGGCGCCGACCTTCGGGTGCCGGGTGAGGAACTCGGCGATTCGGGTGGCGTTGGCGCAGTGCCGGTCCATGCGGACGCCCAGCGTCTTGATCCCGCGCAGGGTGAGCCACGCGTCGAACGGGCCGGCGACCGCACCCATGGCGTTCTGGTGGAACGCCAGCTCCTGGGCCAGCTCGACGTCGGCCGCCACCAGCGCGCCGCCGACCACGTCGGAGTGGCCGCCGAGGTACTTGGTGGTCGAGTGGACCACGACGTCGGCGCCCAGGGCGAGCGGGCGCTGCAGGTACGGCGAGGCGAAGGTGTTGTCCACGACGAGGCGGGCGCCGGCCTCCCGTGCCACGTGCGCCAGCGCGGCGATGTCGGCCACGCCGAGCAGCGGGTTCGTCGGGGTCTCCACCCAGATGAGCTTCGTCTCCGGGCGTACGGCGGCGCGCACGGCCTGGACGTCGGTCAGCGGCACGGGGTCGTACGACACGCCCCACCGGGCGAGGACCTTGGAGATCAGCCGGAAGGTGCCGCCGTAGGCGTCGTTGGGGATCAGCACGTGGTCACCCGGTTTGCAGACCGTGCGCAGCAGGGTGTCCTCGGCGGCCATGCCCGAGGCGAACGCGAGCCCCCGCACGCCGCCTTCGAGGGCGGCGAGGCACTCCTCCAGCGCCGTACGGGTCGGGTTGGCCGACCGGCTGTACTCGTATCCACCGCGCAGGCCGCCGACGCCGTCCTGCTTGTAGGTGGACACCTGATATATCGGCGGCACGACCGCCCCTGTCGCGGGATCGGCCTCTTGACCTGCGTGAATGGCGAGGGTCTCGAAGCCGGCCTCGTGGTTGAAACCGTCCATGCACGCGAGGTTAGTGCCTCGCAAGGGGCATCCGTACGGTGCGCCGTCCCTACCGGGGGATGAGCCGTCTCCACCGTAGGGACTAGACCGGAAATCGACTCCGACGGTGAGGCAAAGCCTGTTTTGCCTGGATATCGTCAGTGCGTTACTCGAAGACACTCTACGAAGGGGAGCCACCCGTGTTCGGATGGCTGGGGCGCGGTGTCGTCAGACACCCATGGTGGACGATTGTCGCGTGGCTCGTCGCGGCAGCCGTCCTGGTGGTGTTCGCCCCCAAGATGACCACCAAGTCGGACCAGCAGGCGTTCCTGCCGAAGAAGTACGAGTCGATCGCGGCGGCGAGCCTTGCGGAGAAGGCGTTCCCGAGCGGTGACCAGAAGGTCAGCCGGGAGATGGTCGTGGTCAAGCGGAGCGACGGGGGCTCGCTGACCAGCGCCGACCAGCAGAAGATCGGCGACGCGGCCAAGGCGATCCAGGCCAAGGCCATCCCGAGCGTCCAGGGGGTCATGACCGACCCGAAGCAGACGCTCTCGCAGAACCACAAGGTGCAGCTGATCGTCGTCATGCTGCCGAGCGGCTTCGACAGCAAGACGCAGAAGGCGGGCCAGGAGGCGGTCAAGCAGGTCCGCGCGGTGACCGCCGACCAGCTCAAGGGCAGCGGACTGGCCTACGGCGTCACCGGCGACTACGCGTCCAGCCTGGACAACGAGAAGTCCAACAACCAGACCATGGCGCTGATCGGGCTGGCGACGATCGTCCTGATCATCGTGCTGATCCTGATCATCTTCCGCAGCCCGATCGCGGCGTTCCTGCCGATCATCGTGATCGGTCTGGTGTCCCAGGTGACGAACGCCGTCACCGCGTTCATCGGGAAGGCGTTCGACCTCAGCTTCGACCAGGGCTTCTCGGTCATCATCCTGGTCGTCCTGTACGGCATCGGCACCGACTACATGCTGTTCCTGCTGTTCCGGTACCGCGAGCGCCTGCGGGCCGGCGACGACAAGAAGACCGCGATGATCACCAGCGTCGAGCGGGTCGGCGAGGCCATCGCCTCGGCCGCCGGCGCGGTCATCGCCGCGTTCATCGTCCTGGTGCTCGCCTCGTTCAAGGCGTTCGGCGCCCTGGGGCCGCAGCTGGCTATCGCCGTCGCCGTCATGTTCGTCACGTCGCTGACGCTCGTTCCCGCGATCGTCTCGCTGCTGGGCCGCTTCGTGTTCTGGCCGTCGAAGGCGTGGAAGAAGGAGCCCAAGCCCGGCCTGTGGGTGAAGATCGGCAACGGCGTCGGCCGTCGCCCGGTCGTCGCCGCGCTGGCCTCCGGTCTCGTCCTCGTGGCCCTGGCCGCGGGCGCCCTGGCGTTCAAGGCCGACTACGACTTCCAGGCCTCGGCCCCGCAGAACACCGAGTCGGCCAAGGCGATGAAGGACCTGCGGGCGAGCCTGCCCCAGGGTCTCACCGCCCCCACCGAGGTGTACGTCCAGGGCAACGGCCCGCTGGACAAGGCCGCGGTGAACAAGTTCGGCCAGTCCCTGGTGGGCGCCAAGGGCGTCGGTCAGGTGGCGCCGGCGCAGTTCAGCCAGGACCAGAGCGTCGCCAAGATCACCGTCATCCTCAAGCTGAACCCCAACTCCAACGAGGCGATCAGCCTGGTCAAGGGCCCCTTCCGGGCCCTCGCGCACCAGAACGCCCCGCCCGGCACCAAGGTGCTGGTGGGTGGCACGACCGCGGTGTTCGCCGACATCAACTCGATCAACAACCGCGACCTGTCGGTCATCCTCCCGGTGGCGGTGCTGCTGATCGGGCTGATCCTCGCGCTGCTGCTGCGCGCGCTGGTCGCTCCGGTCTACCTGGTGATCGCGGTGCTGCTCGGCTTCACGGCCACGCTGGGCGCGACCGTCGGGCTCTTCCAGGGCATCGAGGGCAAGGACGGGCTGATGTTCCAGCTCCCGATCATCCTGTACCTCTTCGTCCTGGCGATCGGCACCGACTACAACATCCTGATGATCGCGCGGCTCCGCGAGGAGGCACGCGAGGGGCATGACCCGCGTCAGGCCGCCAAGCTCGGCATCCAGCACGCCGGGCCGACCGTCGCGGCGGCCGGTGTGATCCTGGCGGGCACCTTCGGTGCCCTGACCCTGTCACCCGACTCGATGTCGGCGGAGATCGGCTTCGGTGTCGCCATCGGCATCCTGCTGTCCGCCTTCGTGATGTCGGCGTTCTTCGTGCCGTCCATCACGGCGCTGATGGGCCACAAGGCCTGGTGGCCCGGGCACGGCGACGCGGCCCGGCGCTCGAAGGAGCCGCCGCCGGCCGCCGAGCCGTACGACCTGGTCGACCGTCGGGTCTGATCGGCCGGTAACGCACCGAGGCCCCGGTGGCGCGCTCGTCGCGCCACCGGGGCCTCGTCGTCTCCCGCCCGGTGGTGAGCCGGGGTCAGCCGGTCGCGAGGAAGCCCAGCAGGTCCTGCCGGGTGATGAGACCGGCCGGTTTGCCGTCGACGAGGACGACGGCGGCACCGGCGTTCTCCAGGACGCTCACGGCCTTGCTCACGCCCTCGCCCGAACCGACCATCGGCAGCGGCGGCGCCATGTGGTCCCGCAGCGGGTCCTCGAGGCCCGCCTTGCCGCTGACCAGGGCGGCCAGGAGGTCGCGCTCGCCCACGGAGCCGACCACCTCGGCGGCCATCACCGGCGGCTCCTCCTTCATGACGGGCAACTGCGAGACGTCGTACTCCCGCAGGATCGACACGGCGGTGCCGACCGTCTCGTGCGGATGGACGTGCACGAACTCCGGCAGCGCGGAGGCCTTGCGGGCCAGCACGTCGGCGATGCGCGGCTCCTCGGTCTCAGAGCTGAGGAAGCCGTAGTCGGCCATCCAGTCGTCGTTGAAGATCTTCGACAGGTAGCCGCGCCCGCCGTCGGGCAGCAGGACGACGACCACGTCGTCGGGGCCGGCCTCGGCCGCGACACGCAGCGCGGCCACGACCGCGAGCCCGCAGGAGCCGCCGACGAGCAGCCCCTCCTCCCGGGCCAGCCGCCGGGTCATGGTGAACGAGTCCTTGTCGCTCACGGCGATGACCTGGTCGCAGATGTCCCGGTCGTAGGTCTCGGGCCAGATGTCCTCGCCGACGCCTTCGACGAGGTACGGCCGGCCGGTGCCGCCGGAGTAGACCGAGCCCTCCGGGTCCGCACCGATGACCTTGACGCGCCCGCCCGAGATCTCCTTGAGGTACTTGCCGGTGCCGGTGATGGTGCCCCCGGTGCCGATGCCCGCGACGAAGTGCGTGACCCGGCCCTCGGTCTGCGCCCAGATCTCCGGCCCCGTCGTCTCGTAGTGGGAGCGCGGGTTGTTCGCGTTGGCGTACTGGTCGGGCTTCCAGGCTCCGGGGATCTCGGCGGCGAGCCGGTCGGAGACGGAGTAATAGGAGTCCGGGTGGTCGGGTGAGACCGCGGTCGGGCAGACCACGACCTCGGCCCCGTACGCGCGGAGGACGGCGATCTTGTCGTTCGCCACCTTGTCCGGGCAGACGAAGACGCACCGATAGCCCTTCTCCTGCGCCACGATCGCGAGCCCGACGCCGGTGTTGCCGGAGGTGGGTTCGACGATCGTGCCGCCCGGCTTGAGGGCGCCCGACTCCTCGGCGGCCTCGACCATCCGGACGGCGATGCGGTCCTTCACCGAGCCGCCCGGATTGAAGTATTCGACCTTGGCGAGCACCTGCGCCCGGGCTCCGGTCGTGACGTTGCGGAGGCGTACAAGGGGGGTGTCCCCGATGAGCTCCGTCAGCGAGTTGTGCACGTGCACCAGCGACGTCCCTGTCGTCGGCAATAGTTCAGTTCAGACGGTACCCCACCCAGGCGTCATCACGTTCCGTCTACAATCGGTCACGATTCGCTGTTACCGTCGATCGACGCATGGCCCCACCCCCGGGAGACGACCATGGCGACAGGTCAACCACCGCCGGGCGGACGCCGCCCGGGTCCGCGAAGGAGTGTCGCGGCGATCGCCGTCCACCTCGCCCTCCTGGCCGGCCTCGGCTGTGGA
Organism: Actinoallomurus sp. NPDC052308; assembly: GCF_040679195.1. Lineage (NCBI taxonomy): Bacteria > Bacillati > Actinomycetota > Actinomycetes > Streptosporangiales > Thermomonosporaceae > Actinoallomurus > Actinoallomurus sp. NPDC052308. The sequence goes on from NZ_JBFAUM010000002.1 coordinate 412,319, forward strand.
GCCGCCGGTCACGGCGATCGGATGCGCCCCGCCGCGTGGCAGGATCCGGGCGCCGGCGCGGTCGGCCGGCCCGCGATCGGCGGAGGCGTCACGGCGGTGCCCTCTCTCGGCGCCGACGGACGGCTCCGTACGCTCGTCCTCGACCTGGCGAGCGGACGGCGCCTGTGGTCGCGGCCCGCGACGACGGCCGGCCGCCCGGCCGACCTGGGGGTGACCCCGGCGGCCGTGGCCGGAGCGCCGGACCGTCCCGTGGTCGTGAGCGCCGAGCCGCGGGCCTCCGGCGCCGCCGTGGTCGGCCGCTACGCCCGCGACGGGCGGGAGCTGTGGGCGCGCGCCGTCGGGACGACCTTCGGGCCGGCCCGCTGCGGCGACGCGATCTGCCTGTCGGAGTTCACCGCGCGGAAGGACGCGCGGTTCGCGGTGGTCGAGACCGCCACCGGCGCGACGTCGTGGACGATGCCGGGGATCGCCGAGGTCGAATGGGCCGATGACCGGCGCGTGGTGGTGTTCCGGATCGCCGGGCGTCCGGTGGTCGAGGCCCGCGACCTCGGGACCGGCCGGCTGCTCTGGTCCTTCTCCGTCGAGGAGGCCCTCGGCCGCCCGGTCGACCTGTCCGGCGGCTGGTCCTTCGGGGTGCTCGACGACCGGCTCATCGGCTACCTGGCCCCGTACCGCGCGCGGGACGACGCGCCGCTGTCGGCGTTCGGCTTCTTCGCCGTCGGACTCGACGACGGGCGTCCGCGGTGGGTCCACCGGCGGTCGCTCCGCGTCTACCCGAGCGCGAGCCCCGCGGTCGCCCTGATCACGCGGGACGTCGACTCCCGCGACCGCGACGGCGGGTTCGCCCAGCTCGACCCGCGCACCGGCCGTACGGTGGCGACGGTCCCGGCCCCGCCGGACGCCGGCGACGACTGGTGGCCCGCGTTCCCCGCCGACCTGTCCGCCCTGGGCCTGCTGCGCCCGGGGCACGCCGGGCGGGCGTACGACCTGCGGACCGGGCATCGGATCGCCGGGCACGTACGGGCCTGGTCGTACTGCACGGTCGGCCCGACGCCGCTGCGGATCAGCGGCAGTCCCGGGTTCCTCCCGGTGCCCGCCCTGTGCCCGTACGATCTGTCGACCGGCCGGCGCCCGTCCGCCGCCGGTCCGCCGCCGGGCTGGTACACCGGCTCCGTGACCGGCTGGCGGGTGTGGCGCGACGAGCGCGGCGGCCTGCACGGCCGGCACGACGCCTCCGGCACCGTCCCCGGCATGCTCGGCTGACGCACCTCCCGCGGCTTCGCCACAGTGCCTCCCGTGGCTTCACCACAGTGCTTTCGGCGGCTTCCCCGACGTGCGGCTACCCGTCAGTAGGTTTCGCCGCCGACACGCAGTAGCCTGCCAACGGGACACAGGGCCACCGCCCGGTCGGCCAAGGAGAAGGAGACCCATCATGCCCGAGGCTGTCATCGTCGCGACCGCACGCTCTCCCATCGGGCGGGCGTTCAAGGGATCGCTGAAGGACCTGCGTCCCGACGATCTCACCGCGCGCATCGTGCGGGCGGCGCTCGACAAGGTCCCGCAGCTGGACCCGAACGACATCGACGACCTGCTGCTGGGCTGCGGCCTGCCCGGCGGCGAGCAGGGTTACAACATGGCCCGCGTGGTCGCCCTCCTCCTCGGATACGACAACCTTCCGGGCGCCACGATCACGCGCTACTGCTCCTCGTCACTGCAGACCACCCGGATGGCCTTCCACGCCATCAAGTCCGGCGAGGCGGACGTCATCGTCTCGGCCGGGGTCGAGATGGTCAGCCGGTTCGCCAAGGGCAGCAGCGACGGCCTGCCCGACACCCAGAACCCGCTGTTCGCCGGGGCTCAGACCCGTACGGCCAAGCGCGCCGAGGGCAACGCCGAGACCTGGCGCGACCCCCGCGAGGACGGCGAGCTTCCCGACGTCTACATCGCGATGGGCCAGACCGCCGAGAACGTCGCCCAGTTGCGCGGCATCGGCCGCGCCGAGCAGGACGAGTTCGGGGTGCGCTCCCAGAACCTCGCCGAGAAGGCCATCGAGAACGGCTTCTTCGAGCGGGAGATCACGCCGGTCGAGCTGCCGGACGGCACCGTGGTGGCCAAGGACGACGGGCCGCGCGCCGGAACGACGCTCGAGAAGGTCTCCCAGCTCCAGCCGGTCTTCCGGCCCGACGGCACGGTGACGGCCGGCAACTGCTGCCCGCTCAACGACGGCGCGGCCGCGGTCGTCGTGATGAGCGACACCAAGGCCGCCGAGCTCGGCATCACGCCGCTCGCCCGCATCGTCTCCTCCGGGGTCTCGGGGCTGTCCCCGGAGATCATGGGTCTCGGGCCGGTGGAGGCGTCCCGTCAGGCCCTGAAGAGGGGCGGCCTGACGATCGACGACATCGACCTGGTCGAGATCAACGAGGCGTTCGCCGCCCAGGTGATCCCCTCCTACCGGGACCTGGGGATCGACATCGACAAGCTGAACGTGAACGGTGGCGCGATCGCGGTCGGCCACCCGTTCGGCATGACCGGGGCGCGCATCACGGGCACGCTGCTCAACGGGCTGCAGTGGCACGACAAGACCTTCGGCCTCGAGACGATGTGCGTCGGCGGCGGCCAGGGCATGGCGATGGTGTTCGAGCGCCTCAGCTGAGGTCCTCGGTCACGCGCTGGTCAAGCTCGCGGTCCGTTCACGTGAAACTCCCCGGCGGGACACCCGCGCCGGGGAGTTTCGTTAGCAGTTCGTAACCCGCGAGGGGCGCATCGTGACGAAGGATCTACGTGCCGTGACAGAAAGCTCTCCGTAGGGGGGTTGTGTGATTGCGATGGGTGTTGCAGAGTCGTCAACAAGCAGCCCGCCCATCCAGGAGGTGCCTATGTCTTTGAACCACTCACCGGAGACGCACAAGAATCTCATCGCACGCATCCCGAAAGTCACAGGACGTGACCTCCCCGAGTGGTTCGAAGCCATCGACAACGGCCCCGCCTTCCTACGCTGCGACGAGCGGGTCAACTGGCTTGCGGACGAGCACGGGCTCTCGCACGGTTACGCCTCGGCCCTCGTGCACGAGCACGAGCTGCATCGGCGCGCCGTCCGGTTCTGACCCCGCGTGGAGCAGCGGAGGGCACTCGACTTCATCACCAAGCACCATCGAGCGGTGATGGTGACGTTCCACGCCGACGGCCGCCCGCAGACCTCACCCGTCCTCTGCGCGGTCGACGACGAGGGACGGATCATCGTCAGCACGCGCGAGACCGCGGCGAAGACGCGCAACCTGATGCGCGATCCCCGCGTGACCTTCTGCGTCTTCACCGACGCGTTCTTCGGCGAATGGATCCAGGTCGACGGCGAGGCCGAGATCGTCCCGTTGCCCGAAGCGATGGAACCACTGACCGACTACTACCGGAAGGTCTCCGGCGAGCATCCCGACTGGGACGACTACCGCGCCGCGATGGAGCGCGACCGCCGGGTCGTCGTCCGGGCGACGATCGTCCGCGCCGGCCCTGACTTCCACGGCTGAGACGGCGCCGGCGCCCCCGTGTGACGCGGGGGCACCGGCGCCGATCACTTCGCTGTTACAACGGCGCGTTCGCCGGGCGACTCAGTCCCGGCTGTAGAAGTAGGACAGAAACCGGAGCAGCTCCAGGTAGATCCAGACCAGGCTCACGGTCAGCCCGAACGCCGCGAGCCACGCGGCCTTCCGCGGGGCGCCCGAGCGGACCCCGTCCTCGATGGAGCTGAAGTCCAGCAGCAGGAAGAAACAGCCCACGAGGATCGCGGCGAGGCTGAAGACGATGCCGAGGGGGCCGTTCTCCCGGATCCCGATGCCGCCGACGTGGAAGAACGACACCAGCAGGTTGAGCACCATCAGACCCATGAGGGCGAGCCCGGCGGCGACCACGAAGCGGACGAACCTCGGGGTCACCCGGACGATCCGCAGGGCGTATACGGCCAGCGTCGCGCCGAACGCCAACGCGGTACCGACCACCGCCTGCAGGACCACCCCGTTGTAGACGGAGTTGTAGGCATGGCTCACCACTCCGACCGCGACGCCGTACGCGGCGGCGTAGCCGAGCACGAGAACGGGGTTGACCCGGCGGCCGAACGTCAGGATCGCCCAGCAGATCAGCCCGACCACCACGGCGGCGAGCGCGACGGCGTTGGCCAGCCGGTCCGGGACGAGGACCCAGGCGGCGGCTCCGGCCACGACGAGCGTGCCGAGCGTCAGGAACGACCGCACGACGACGTCGTCGATCGTCATGGACCGGGGCGGCGCGTACGCGGACGCGTTGTACATCGCCTCGAGCTGGTACACGCTCGGGGCCCCTCCCGACGCCTGCTGCCCGAACGCGCCGCGCCGGGACAAGACCGGGTTCCGGCTCTCCATGTAACACCCTCCCGACTCGCTGTGACCGTTCAACGACAGCGTACGGTCACAGTGTTCCCACCGGCACGACGTGGCTCTCCGCGCCGCAGGTACGCATATATCACGGAACGGATAGTGCGCGCGGCCGGTATCGGACGAGAAACGGCAGACCGATACCGGCCGAACTGACGGCCATAACGCCGCCGGGAGCACTCGGACGAAAGGTGTGGATTACTCCACGACACCTCTGTCAACGTGCAGTGCCCCCGGTCGGGGTCGAACCGACACAACCGACTCTTTTAGGGAGTCTGCCTCTGCCTGTTGGGCTACGGGGGCGGCGTAATCATACCGGGCATGAGCCAATAAGGGACCACCCAGTAAATGCGACAAATAACGCCTATTAGTGCCGCGCCCTAATTACAGGCCGAATACCGATCAGTCTTTCGCGGCCAGCTCGAACTCTTCGCGAGGTCGCGTGATGGAGCCGAGCGAGACGACCTCGCGCTTGAAGAAGAAGGCGAGGGTCCAGTCGGCGGTCACCCGCGCCTTGCGGTTCACCGTGGGCACGCGGGACAGGTGGTACGTCCGGTGCAGCCACCACGCGAGGAGACCCCGCAGCTTCACGCCGTAGATCTGCGCGACCCCCTTGTGCAGCCCCAGGCTCGCGACCGATCCGGCATACGAGTGTTTGTACGGTTTGAGCGCCTTACCGCGAAGCGCGGCGACAACGTTGTCCCCCAGGACCTTCGCCTGCCGGACGGCGTGTTGCGCGTTCGGCGCGGTCAGGTTCCCCGGTTTCGTCAGGTCGGGGACGGCCGCGACGTCGCCCGCGGTGAATGCGCCTTCCACGCCCTCCACCGTCAACTCGGCGGTCGCCTTGAGCCGGCCCTTGTCGTCGATCGGAAGGTCGGTGCGCCGTACGACGGGATTGGGCTTGACACCCGCCGTCCAAACGAGGGTTCCCGCGTCGAATTCCTCGCCGTCGCTGAGCACGATGTGGTGCCCTTCGGCGGATTTGAGAAGCGTCTGGAGCTTGATCGCGATACCGCGCCGGCGCAGCGCCTCGATCGTCCAGCGGCCCATGTCCGGGCCGACCTCCGGCAGGATGCGGTCACCCGCCTCGACCAGCACCCACTTCATGTCGGACGCGTCGACGTTCGGGTAGTAGGCGCAGGCGTCGCGGGCCATGTCCTCCAGCTCGGCCAGCGCCTCGACGCCCGCGTATCCGCCGCCGACGAAGACGAACGTCAGCGCCCGCCTCCGGACCTCCTCCAGTTCGGTCGAGGCCGCGATGTCGAGCTGCGCGAGCACCTGGTTGCGCAGGTAGATGGCCTCCCCCACCGTCTTGAACCCGATGCCGCACTGGGCGAGACCGGGGATCGGCAGGGTGCGGGAGATCGAGCCGGGGCAGAAGACCAGGAGGTCGTAGGAGAGCATGCGCGTCTCGGCGACCTGCTCGGATCCATCGCCCGCGCTGGTGCTCCCCACCACCTGGACCCACGCCTGGCGCTTCGCGTGCTCGATCTTGGTGACGCGGCCGTTGAGGATGGTCGCCCGCGGCAGGACGCGGCGCAGGGGCACGACGACGTGCCGGGCCTCGATGTTGCCGGCCGCCGCCTCCGGCAGGAACGGCTGGTAGGTCATGTACGACTGAGGGTCGACGACCGTGATCTGAAGTTCACCGCTCTTGAGCTCGCGGCGCATCTTCTTGTGCAGCCGGAGCGCGGTGTACATGCCGACGTAGCCGCCACCGACGATGAGCACGTGCGTTGCCATACGGGTTTCGGTACCCATGGCGTCCTCCCGAAACGGGCCGAGACTTTGTGAAAACTTTCACAACCTCGCTTTTTACTCTAATCCGGCGCGTCGTCCAAGCACAGACCCCGCCTTGTGAAACCGATCACGCACGAACCAACGGGCGGGCTGCCGCGTCAAAGAGGGAGAAGGAACCGGTGCGGAGTGACGGGTGGCGCGAGGGGGCCGTGCAGTGGGAGCGGGGGCTCCACTGTGCGCCGCTCCACCCGTCACCCGCCCGGTCCGTCATCTGCCGGGCGGCCCGGCGCGAACGTACGGCCGCGGCCGCGAGCACGGGGGGCACGCCGGCTCCGGTTCAGCCCGGCAGGCCCGCGTACTCCCGGGCCCTGGTGAACACCGCGTCGAGCATGGGCTCGGTCACCCGGCCGGTGAAGGTGTTCTGCTGGCTCGGGTGGTAGCAGCCGAGCAGTAGCGTCTCCGCGCCGTCCGGCGCGGTCAGCGCGACCTCGGCTCCGTGCCCGAACGCCGGACGCGGAGCGGGCAGGGCGTACCCGGCATCCTTCAGCGCCGGCCACAGCGCCTGCCAGCCGAACCCGCCGAGCACGACGATCGACCGGACCGTACCGGCGACGAAACCGAGTTCCCGAGCCAGCCAGGGCAGGCAGGCCGCGCGTTCGGCGGGGGTCGGCTTGTTGGCGGGCGGGGCGCAGCGCACCGAGGCCACGACGCGGGCGCCGAGCAGCCGCTGGCCGTCCGCCGCGTGGGTGCTGGTCGGGATCGCGGCCAGGCCGGTCCGGTGCAACGACGCGAAGAGCCAGTCACCACTGCGGTCCCCGGTGAAGATCCGTCCGGTGCGGTTCCCGCCGTGCGCGGCGGGTGCCAGGCCGACGATGAGGATCCGGGGCTCGGGGTCCCCCCAGCCCGGGATGGGCCGCCCCCAGTACTCCTCCTCCGCGAACGCCCGGCGGCGTTCGACGGCGACCTGTTCCCGCCAGGCCACGAGGCGCGGGCAGGCACGGCACACCGACTGCCGCGCGACGAGCTCGCCGAGGGTGGGGGCGGAGTCCGCGAGGGCCCGCACGTCCGCCGGGGCCGCCGCCACCGGCGTGTCCGGGGTGGCGGGGTCCGCCGGATGTCCGGATCCCGGGGGGATAAAAGGGGCGTTCATGCGGGCGGGCTCGGTTCGCTTCTCCGGCGTCAGACCAGCGACCACGCGATGCCGTCGAGGATGTCGCGCTCGCTGACGATCACGTCGGCGAAGGCGTACTCGCGCATGATCCGGTCGAGGATGAGCGCCCCGGCGCCGATGACGTCGACCCGTCCGGGGTGCATGACGCCGATCCTGCTGCGCTCCTCGTGCGTGGAGCGCAGCAGCGTCCGGGTCACGTCGTGCACCTGGCGGGCCTTGATCCGCGACAGGTGGATGCGCTCGGAGTCGTACGCCGGCAGGTCGAGCGCGATGCCCGCCACGGTGGTCACCGAACCGGCCAGCCCGACGAGGGTCCGCGCCTCGGCGACCGGAACCGCCGGCAGGCTCGCGGCCGGCGCCCCTTCGGCCGGCGGGCCGGCGGGCGCGGCCGGATCGGCGCCCACGGCGCCGTTTCCGGGCGGCATCGGGACGCTCGCCGGCTCCGGCGCCGGCCGGCCGTCACGCACACTGGCCAGGGCCGCGTCGATGTCCGCGACGGCGGCGGCGACCTGCTCGGGCGACGGCGGGTCGGCCCGCAGGTGCCGCTCCGTCAGCCGGACGCAGCCGATGTCGACCGAGCGCGCGGCCTCGACCTCGGTGGTGCCGAAGACGAACTCGGTGGAGCCGCCGCCGATGTCGACGACGAGGTACGGGCGCATCGGCCGCAGGGCCGACAGATCCTTCGTCGCGCCGATGAACGACAGGTGGGCCTCTTCCTCACCGGTGATCACCTCGGGCGCCACGCCGAAGATGTCGACGACGCCCCGCACGAAGTCGTCCCGGTTGGACGCGTCACGGGTGGCGCTGGTCGCCACGACCCTCGTCCTGATGGGGGTGCCGGTGACGTCGTGCGCGGCGATCAGCTTCGCGTAGCCCCGCATGGCGGCGAACGTACGGTCGAGGGCCTCGGGGGCCAGGCGACCGGTCTTGTCGACGCCCTGCCCGAGCCGCACGATCTCCATGCGGCGTTCGAGGTCGGTCAACCGGCCGTCGACGATGTCGGCGATGAGCAGACGGACGGAGTTCGTCCCGCAGTCGATCGCCGCGACACGCGTCGCTGTGCTCACGATTCGTTCGCCTCCCGGCGCACCTCGTCGGCGCGGTCCTCCCGCGCTCCTCGGCGACGGCGATCACCGTGACCGCCGCCTCCGCCTCCACCTCCGACCGCGCCCGAGGGGCCCGGCTCACGCGGGCCGCTCGCTCCGGCCGCCGACTTACAGCAAATCATTACAAGGCCTGACGGTTCGCGTCACCGGATCCCGGGGACTGTCCGGCCTCGGTGCCACATGTGGTCGCGCACGAGCCGGCGCGCCACCAGTCCGGCATCCGGTCCAGGGCCTCCCGGCCGAAGGGATTCGCCCCCGGCACCGCGAGTTCGTGCGCGACCAGGGCGTGCAGGCACTTGACCCGGGACGGCATGCCGCCCGCGCTCTGCATCCCCTCGGGGAGCGGCTCGACGCCCTCCCCCTTCGCGGCGGCGTCCCGGCGGTCGAGGTAGTCGCGGTGCGCCGCCTCGTACGCCGCGGCCAGCTCCGGGTCGGCGTCGAGCCGGGCGGTCATCTCCCGCATCAGCCCGCTCGCCTCCAGCGTCCCGATCGCCGACGCGGCCTTCGGGCAGGTCAAATAGAACAACGTCGGGAACGGCGTGCCGTCGGGCAGCCGGGGCGCGGTCTCCACCACGTCGGGCAGCCCGCAGGGGCAGCGATGGGCGACCGCCCGCAGCCCGCGCGGCGCACGGCCCAGTTGCGCGGCCACCGCCGCGACGTCGCGTTCCTCGATCACCGGGTAAGCCCTCCGGAATCACCGGCAGGCCCGCCTGCCGACCTGTGCCACGGCACCGGGCCGCCGCCGTACTCCGGCCGCCGGTCATCGGCGGGCCGGATCGGCGCCGGCGGGTCGGTGCCGCGAACCGCCTCGCCGAAATCTGAATGCCAGCGCTCAGGGTATGCGGTCAGCGGCGCCGATCCGCCGCGTCCACCGACCGCCAGAGCGTGACGTACCAGGGCGGGGTCGGCGGCGGGCGCTTGCGTGAGGCGTCCTGACCGTTGTTCTGCCCCCCGCCCAGCACCACGTAGCACTTGGCGCCCGGGTCGCACATGTGCAACCGGCGGCGCGCCTCGCGCCTGATGTAGGACTCGTCGCCGAGCCGCTGCTTCTGCCGGGAGAGCTGCTCGACCTGCCCCTGCGCCACTCGCTGCTGTACCCGCAGCGCTCCGATCTCCCGTCGCTGGGCGATGTACTCCCGGACGGGATAGGCCAGGCTCAGGGCGATCGCGCAGGCGACGACCGCCAGGATCGCGGCGCGACTCGTCAGATGAGCGCGCCGCATCTCCTTGGCGTTCCGCTCAGGCGGTCGCCGCTTCTCCTCGGCCATCGGAGCCCGGTCTCACTCCCCGTGGAAGCGGGGGAACGCCGACCGGCCGGCGTACCGCGCGGCGTCGTCGAGGAGCTCCTCGATGCGCAGCAGCTGGTTGTACTTGGCCACCCGGTCGCTCCGGGCCGGGGCGCCCGTCTTGATCTGACCGCTGCCGACGGCGACGGCCAGGTCGGCGATCGTGACGTCCTCGGTCTCGCCGGAACGGTGGCTCATCATCGTGCGGAAGCCGCTCATGTGCGCGAGGGTCACCGCGTCGAGGGTCTCGGTCAGCGTGCCGATCTGGTTGACCTTGACCAGGAGCGCGTTGGCCGCGGCCGAGTCGATGCCGCGCTGCAGGCGCTCCGGGTTGGTGACGAAGAGGTCGTCGCCCACGATCTGGACGCGGGAGCCGACGGCCTCGGTGAGCGCCTGCCAGCCCGCCCAGTCCTCCTCCGACAGGGGGTCCTCGATGGAGACCAGCGGGTACGCGTCGAGCAGCTCGCTGTAGTAGGCCGCCATCTCCTCGGCGGAGCGCTTGCCGCCCTCGAACGCGTACGTGCCCTCGGAGTGGAACTCCGTGGCGGCCACGTCCAGGGCGAGCGCGATGTCGGTGCCCGGCTGGAACCCGGCGCGCTGGATCGCCTCCAGGATCAGGTCCAGGGCGTCACGGTTGCTCGGCAGCTCGGGGGCGAAGCCGCCCTCGTCGCCGAGCCCGGTCGCCAGGCCCCGGCCCTTCAGCACGGCCTTCAGCGCGTGGTAGGTCTCCGCGCCCCAGCGGACGGCCTCGCTGAACGTCGACGCGCCGATCGGCGCGATCATGAACTCCTGGATGTCGACGTTGGTGTCGGCGTGGGCGCCGCCGTTGAGGATGTTCATCATCGGCACCGGCAGCACATGGGCGTTCGGCCCGCCGACGTAGCGGAACAGCGGGAGGTCGGCCGACAGGGCCGCGGCCTTCGCCACCGCGAGGCTGACACCGAGGATGGCGTTGGCGCCCAGGCGGGACTTGTCGGGGGTCCCGTCGAGGTCGATGAGCGCCTGGTCGATCAGGCGCTGGTCGTCCGCGTCGTAGCCGAGCAGCTCGGGCGCGATCTCGTCTTCGACGCCCTGCACGGCCTTCTCGACGCCCTTGCCGTTGTACCGCTCCCCGCCGTCGCGGAGCTCGACGGCCTCGAACTGGCCGGTCGAGGCGCCGCTCGGCACCGCTGCGCGCGCTCCGCTGCCGTCGTCGAGCTGCACTTCCACCTCGACCGTGGGGTTACCCCGAGAATCGAGGATCTCCCGAGCGTGTACGGCTTCGATCGACGACACTTGAGCTCCTTGTGATCACTATCGGACCTTTCGCCCCTGAGCCTAGTCGCCCGGGGCCTGACGGCCGCGCAACGCCACCCCCCTTCCGCGATGCGGGCCGTCCGGGACCTCTGACGGCCGGATCAGGCCACCGGCCGTCCATCTGCAGCCCCTTCGTCCAGTAGTCGACCGGTTACACCCGCATTCCACCTACTTGACGCTTCCTTCGAATCCCTTGTCTACTTAAGCGACCAATCACACCTGTTCGATAGACATAGTGGAGTTGCCCATGAAACCGCGGCTCGCGGCCTTCGGCCTTGCCATCATCGTCGGCGCCGGGCTGCTCACCGCGTGCGGCGGTGGCGACGACAAGAAGACGTCCTCCGGCGCCGACGACACCGTCGTCCGGCTCGGCTTCTTCCCGAACATCACGCACGCCACGGCGCTCGTCGGCATACAGAAGGGCATCTTCACCAAGCACCTCGGCAAGGCCCCGAAGACGCTCACCTTCAACGCCGGCCCGGCCGCCACCGAGGCGGTCTTCTCCGGCGCGGTCGACGCGACGTACGTCGGCCCCAACCCGGCCATCAACGCCTTCGTGAAGTCGCACGGCCAGGCCATCAAGATCATCGCGGGCGCGGCCAGCGGCGGCGCCGCCCTGATCGTCAAGCCGTCCATCACGTCGGCGGCCGATCTGCGCGGCAAGAAGATCGCCACCCCGCAGCTCGGCAACACCCAGGACGTGGCCCTCCGCTACTGGCTGAAGCAGCAGGGTCTCAAGACGGACAAGGCCGGCGGCGGCGACGTCCACATCGTCCCCCAGGACAACTCCCAGACCCTCCAGGCGTTCGCGCAGGGCCAGATCGACGGCGCGTGGGTGCCGGAGCCGTACGCCTCCCGGCTCATCCTGGAGAGCAAGGGCAAGAAGCTCGTCGACGAGGCGTCGCTGTGGCCCGGCGGCAAGTTCGTCATCACGAACCTGATCGTGCGGACCGAGTTCCTCAAGAAGCACCCCGCCCTCGTGAAGAAGCTGCTCGAGGCGCAGGTCGAGGCGACCGACTACATCAACTCCGACAAGGCCGGCGCCGAGCAGGCCGCCAACACGGAGCTGGGGTCGCTGACCGGCAAGCCGCTCAAGCAGGCCGCCCTCGACGCGACGTTCAAGAACGTCACCTTCACCAACGACCCGATCGCCTCGTCACTGCAGGCCAGCGCCCAGCACGCCGAGGCGGTCGGCCTGCTCGACCACGTCGACCTGAAGGGCATCTACGACCTCGGCCCGCTCAACGAGGTCCTCAAGGCCAAGGGCGAACCGGCGGTGAGCGACTCGTGACCCGCCCGCTGGGCTGAGGGAGAAGAAATGACTGCCACAACGAGGGAACCGGAGCGGGCGACCGCCCCTCCGGTGCGGATCGACGGCGTCTCCAAGGCGTACGGGACCGGCGGCGGCGCGCTCCTGGCTCTCGACAAGGTGTCGCTGTCGGTCGATCCGGGAGAGTTCGTCTGCATCCTGGGCGCGTCAGGGTGCGGCAAGAGCACACTGCTGTCGATCGTCGCCGGGCTGGACCGGCCGACGCTCGGCACGGTCGACGTCGGCGGCGCGCGGGTGGGCCTGATGTTCCAGGAGCCCGCGCTCTTCCCCTGGCTGACCGTCGCCGGCAACGTCGAGCTGGCCCTGCGCACGCGGGGCGTGCCGAAGGCCGAACGCCGGCGGCGCGCCGCCGACCTGCTGGCGGCCGTGCACCTGGAGGGCTTCGGCCGCAAGCGCCCCCACCAGCTCTCCGGCGGGATGCGCCAGCGCGTCGCCATCGCCCGGGCCCTCGCCCAGGACAGCGACGTGCTGCTGATGGACGAGCCGTTCGGCGCGCTGGACGCGATGACCCGCGACCTGCTCCACGACGAGCTGGAGCGCATCTGGTCCGAGCGTTCCCTCACCGTGCTGTTCGTGACGCACAACGTGCGCGAGGCCGTACGCCTCGGCGACCGCGTCGTCCTGCTGTCCAGCCGTCCCGGCCGCGTCGTCGAGGAGTTCCCCGTGCAGTTGGACCGGCCGCGGCGCATCGACGACGGCGAGGTCGCCGCGTTGGCGGGGCGGATCACCGATCGGCTCCGTGCGGAGGTAGGGCGTCATGGATCATGAGTCGGTCGAGCCGGGCACGTCGGCGACGAACGTGCTCGAGCGTCAGATCGCGGGCCTGGACGCGCTGGAGATGGCGAATCGCGCACGCCCCGGCCTGCTGCGGCGGATCTGGGCGTCGGCGTGGCCGGTGCTCGCCGCGATCGCCATCGCGGTCGGCGTCTGGGAGATCATCGTGCTCAGCGGCTGGAAGCCGACGTACGTCCTGCCGGGCCCGGCGCAGGTCTTCCCGCAGCTGGGCCGGGACCTGAGCGAGCCGTCGTTCTGGGCGGGGCTGGGCCTGACCATGCGCCGCGCGGTGATCGGCTTCGCGCTGGCGATCGTCGTCGGGGCCGCGATCGGGGCGGTCGTGTCGCGGGTGCGGTTCCTGCGGGTGGCGTTCGGCTCGCTGATCACCGGGTTGCAGACGATGCCGTCGATCGCCTGGTTCCCGCTCGCCATCCTGCTGTTCCAGCTCAGCGAGAGCGCGATCCTGTTCGTCATCGTGCTCGGCGCGGCCCCGTCGATCGCCAACGGCCTGATCGCCGGCGTCGACTACACCCCGCCGATCCTGCTGCGGGCGGGGAAGATCCTGGGGCTGCGCGGACTGGCGCTGTACCGGCACCTCATCCTGCCCGCGTCGCTCCCGGCCTTCGTGACGGGGCTCAAGCAGGGATGGGCGTTCGCCTGGCGCAGCCTGATGGCGGGCGAGCTCCTCGTGATCATCGGGCACCACACGTCGCTCGGCGTCCGCCTGGAGTACGCCCGGGAGAACATCGACGCGCCGGACATGATCGCCATCATGATCGTGATCCTGGTCATCGGCATCGTGATCGACCGGCTCTTCTCCGCCGCCGACCGCGCCCTCCGCCGAAGCCGCGGCCTCGACCCCTCCTGAGTGCTGCGATCGGTCCATCTGGACGGCCTGAACCGGCCAAAGGCCTCCAGGGGCCGGATCACCCATTCCGCGTGGGCCGTATCCGTGACATCGTCCAGCCCGTAACCACGGCCTCGATCAAGAGGAGGCACGCCGTGCGGGCTCGTGTCATCGGCGCGATCGGCGCGATGCTGCTGACGATGGGCGGAACGGTCGCCGCGGCCGACCCGGATCCGCCGCTGCGGTTCGCCGTGTCGTTCCCGTCGTCGCTGCGCCAGGACGCGGCGGACGGCCGCGCGTACGTCGTCATCTCGCGCAAGGCCACGCCGGAGCCGCGGGAGCAGATCGACATCACCGGCGGCGTGCCGTTCTGGGGGCAGGACGTCGACGGGCTACGGCCCGGGAATTCGGCGTATGTGGACGGCCGGGCGTACGGCTATCCCCTGGAGCGGCTCCGCGACCTGCCGTCCGGGCGCTACACCGTGCAGGCATTCTTCAACGTCTACACGACGTTCCACCGCTCGGACGGCTCGACCGTGCGGCTCCACATGCCGTGCGGGGACGGGCAGGACCTGTTCAACTCGCCCGGCAACATGTACGGCACGCCGCAGACCATCGATCTCCAGCCCCGGCGATCGGGCACGATCCGGCTGAACCTGGACCATGTGCTCACACCCGCGCAACCCGTTCCCGCCGGTGGCACCTGCCAGCAGGGCAACCCGGCGGACACCGCGCACGTCAAGCACGTGAAGATCCTCAGCCCGTCCCTGTCGAAGTTCTGGGGACGGCCGATGTACGTCGGCGCGAACGTGCTGCTGCCCGCCGGATACGACGCGGCCGAGGACAAGCGCTACCCGGTGGAGTACCACTTCGCGCACTTCACGACCAGCGCGCCGCACGGCTTCCGCGAGGACCAGGGCAACGCGTTCTCCAAGTGGTGGATGTCGGACGCCGCTCCGCGTTTCATCAGCGTCGAGGTCCGCGAGGAGAACCCGTTCTACGACTCCTCGTACGTGGTGAACTCGGCCAACCTCGGTCCGTACGGCGATGCCACCACCAAGGAGCTGATCCCCGCGATCGACGCCGGCTTCCGGACCATCGCCGCACCGTGGGCGCGGGTCACCTCGGGCGGTTCCACGGGCGGGTGGGAGGCGCTCGCCAGCGAGGTCTTCTACCCGGACGTGTACGGCGGAACGTTCGCCGGATATCCGGACCCGGTCGACTTCCACCGCCATCAGATCGTCAACGTGTACGGCGACGCGAACGCCTACGACACCGTCCGCGAGTGGGATCGCACGCCCCGCCCGGACAGCCGCGACGTCGCCGGTGACACGAACTACGTGATGGCCCAGGAGAACCTGTGGGAGCTGGCCCGGGGCGACCGTGACCGATCGGGCGGCGCATGGGCGATCTGGGAGGCGGTGTACGGCCCCCAGGGCCGGGACGGCTACCCGGCGCTCGCGTGGGACAAGCGGACCGGCGTGATCGATCCCGCGGTGACCGCCCGGTGGCGGCCGATGGACCTGAGCGCGAAGCTCGCCGCCGAATGGCCGGCGCTCGGGCCGAAGCTCCAGGGCCGGGTCTACGTCTACGTCGGCGACACCGACACGTACTTCCTCAACGACGCGGTGCAGTTGCTGCAGCAGACCCTCGACGCGCGTACGAACCCGACCGCGGACGCGACGTTCGTCTACGGCCGGGCCAAACAGCACGGCTGGTCGCCGTACAGCGCCCAGGAGTGGTTCTCGGTCTACGCCGACTACATCGCCCGGCACGCGCCGAAGGGCACCGACACCAGTGCCTGGAGGGGGCCGGCCGTCAAGGCCCGGCTGAGCCCCTCCGGCGGCGTGATCATGCCGCCGGAGAAGTCGGTCGGCCTCCCCCGCTGACCCCGCACGCGAGTCGGCCCCGCATCGGATCGGATCCGATGCGGGGCCGACCGACGCGGGGCCGGGAGGTTTCAGATGGCCGGCGCGGGGCCGGGGCCGGGCTCGAGGTCGTCGAGCCGCTCGGCGAGGGTCTCCGGCACCTTCTTGGCCGCGCTGAGCGGGGCCGCGATGTCCTCCAGCGAGACCTGCTCGCATTTGACTCCGAAGATCGCCGCGATGATCCCCGCGAAGCCCATGACGCCCGCCGCGATGAGGTAGGCGATGAACAGCTTGCCGCGGTCCGGGTGGTCCTGGTCGCCGATCAGGGCGCCGAAGATCGTCGGTCCGAGGGCCCCGAAGACCTGCGCGATGGCGAAGAACAGCGCGATCGCCTGGGACCGCAGCTCCATCGGGAAGATCTCACTGACCGTCAGGTAGCCCGAGCTCGCCGCGGCCGAGGCGATGAAGAAGATCACCGTCCAGAGCACCGTCTGCGTGAAGGCCGTGAGCGACCCGATCTTGAAGAGGTAGCCGCTGACCGCCAGGAGCGCGCCGGACACGAGGTACGTTCCCGCGATCATCTGCTTGCGGCCGACCGTGTCGAACAGCCGTCCGATGAGCAGCGGGCCGAGGAGGTTCCCGGCCGCGAAGGCGAAGAAGTACTTCGCCACCTCGTGGTCGGACACCCCGTAGAAGTGCTTGAGCACCAGGCCGTACGTGAAGAAGATCGCGTTGTAGAGAAACGACTGGCTGATCATCAGCGTTGCGCCGAGCAGCGACCGCGAGGGGTAGTCCCGGAACAGCGTCTTCGCGACCTGGGTGAACGAGACGCTCTCCTGCGGGCGAACCTCGACGTACCGCTCGGGGTCGACCGGCTCCAGGGTGCGGCCGGACGCCTCGACCTCGCGTTCGATCAGCGCGACGGTCTTCTCCGCCTCTTCCGCCTGCCCGTGCGCGAGTTGCCAGCGGGGGCTCTCGGGGAGCGTGCGGCGCAGGCCCCAGATCGCCACGCCGATCACCGGGCCGATGAAGAAGCCGACCCGCCAGCCGATGTTGTCGGCGAGCAGACTGTGGTTGAGCAGGGCGTACTCGCTCAGCGATCCGACGATCGCGCCGAACCAGTACGTTCCGCTGACCGCCAGGTCGACGCGGCCGCGGAAGCGCGCCGGGATCAGTTCGTCGATCGCGGAGTGGATCGCCGCGTACTCACCGCCGATGCCCATTCCCGCGATGAAGCGGAGCACGAGGAAGCTGGTGTAGTTGAACGAGAAGGCGGTCAGCCCGTTGGCGACCAGGTAGAGCGCGAGGGTGGCGATGAACAGCCGGCGACGTCCGAGGCGGTCGGACAGCCGGCCGAAGACCAGCGCGCCGACCACTTCGCCGAGCAGGTAGATCGTCGCCGAGAATCCGACGTCCTGGGAGCTGAGGTGCAGGGTGCCGGCGTGTTGCAGGACCGGTCCCACGATGCTGGCGATCTGGATCTCCAGGCCGTCCAGCACCCAGGCCACGCCGAGGGCGGCGATCATCCGGGTGTGGAAGCGGGACCAGGGCAGCCGATCGATCCGCGCGGGTACGAGGCTTCGCACGGTGGGCTGGTGCGGGGGAGCGCCCACGTCGTCTCCTTTGCCGTGTGGTTGCGTACCGTCAGGATGCGCTTACGTTAGAAAGCCCCCGCCGCACGGTGAAGGGATCATGGACAGATCTGAGGTTCGGGGCGTGGTTCGTCACTCTTGGGGACGTGAACACCCGGAAGTAGCGAAATGTCCGCTATCTGAATGACTGGCGCGCGACGCCGGGTCAGAGGCCGGGGGTCCGGCCGACCGGCGGCGGGAGGCTCGGCTGCGTCGGCGGGCCGGGCGGGGTCGTCGGGCCCGGCCCACCGGGCGGCGGGAACGGGTTGGACGGGGGTTCGTGTCCCGCGCCCTTGCTGACGTAGATGGTGACCGTGGCGCCCGGTTCGGCTGCGGCGCCGCCGCCCGGCGAGGTCCGCGCGACCGTTCCCGAGGGGTACGTGTCCGAGGCGACGCGCGGGCCGATGCTCACGTCGAAGCCCGCGGCCCGCAGCCGGGCGGCGGCCGCCGACGGGCTGAGGCCGAGGACGTCGGGGACCTGCACGCGGTCCTCGCCGGAGCCCTCGCTGTAGTAGTCGCCCGGCGGACTGTGGAAGTCGTGGGCGGGCACGTCCCGCAGCGCGCCGAGCATCGTCTGGCGCCAGATCGGCGCGGGGATGTCCGCGCCGAACACCTCGCCGAAGCAGCGGCCGCCCAGGCAGACGTTCCGCAGCGGATGCTTGTAGCCGCCTCGCGGGTCGCCGACCCACACCGCACTCGCCAGGTCCGGGGTGTACCCGGCGAACCAGGCGGAGGAGAAGCCGTCGACCGTGCCCGTCTTGCCCGCGGCCGGGCGGCCGATGCCCATCCCGGCGGCCGTGCCCCGGGTCAGCACCCCGCGCAGTACGTGGTTGACGGCGTCGGCGACGCCCTTGTCGATCGCCTGGTGGCAGTGGGCGCTCGGGACCTTCAGCGCGTGCCCGGCCGTGTCCGTGATCTTGGTGAGGACGATCGGCTCGCAGTACTCGCCGCGGGCGCCGAAGGCCGCGTACGCCGCCGCGACCCGCAACGGCGAGACCGTGTTGAAGCCGAGCGTGAAGGAGGGGTACTGCTGCAGCGCCGAGCCGTCGGCGCGGCGCATGCCGAGCTTCTCGGCCATCTTCACCGTGTCGCAGAGGCCGACCTCCTTCTCCAGCCGGAGGAAGAAGGTGTTGACCGAGTTCCACGTCCCGGTGACGAGGCTGAACGTGCGACCGCCCTCGCCGTCCGCGGCGTTGCCCAGCGACTCCGTGGAGCCGACCGGCTTGCCGTCGCAGTCGCGGAACCCGGTCGGCGTGTAGTGGTCGGGGGCCATCAGGCGGTGCCCGAACGGCATGCCCTGGTCCAGCGCGGCCGCCAGCGTGAAGATCTTGAAGGTGGATCCGGCCTGCATGCCGATGCTGGTGCCGTGGTCGGAGTCGGCGGCGAAGTCGACCCAGGTCTTGCCCCGCTTCTCGGCGGGCCCCAGGTCACGGTCGACCGCCATGGCCTTCACCTGGCCGGTGCCCGGCTCGACGAGCGCCTCGGCGGCCGCCTTGTGGCTGGAGTTCTTCGGCGGGACGTAGTGGTCGACCGCGCGCTGCGCGGCGCGCTGCATCTGCGGGTCCAGCGTCGTCCGGATGATCAGCCCGCCGCGCTGGAGGAGCTTGGTGCGGATCTTGACGGTCTTGCCGAAGATCGGATTGCCGAGGATCTCCCGCTCGACGTAGTCGCAGAAGAACGGCGCCGAGCTCTCCACGCAGCCGTTCGGCGTCGACGTGACGTGCAGGTCGAGGCCGGCCCGCTCGGCGTCCGACGCGGTCGCGGCGGGCAGCCGGCCGAGGTCGCTCATCCGTTGCAGCACGGTGTTGCGCCGTTGCTTGGCCAGGCCCGGGTTGACGGTCGGGTCGTAGGCGTACGGGTAGCGGACGATCCCGGCCAGCAGCGCCGCCTCGGGCAGGGTCAGCTTGGCGGCGGAGTGGCCGAAGTAGTGCCGGGAGGCGGCCTCGACGCCGTACGCTCCCCCGCCGAAGTAGGCGATGTTGAGGTACCGCTCGAGGATCTGGTCCTTGGTGAGCTGCTTCTCCATCGCCACGGCGTAGCGCAGCTCGCGGAGCTTGCGCGCCGGCGTCGTCGCCAGCGCCGACCGGCGTTCGGCGTCGTTGTCGGCGGTCTCGACGAGGAGGTTCTTGACGTACTGCTGGGTGATGCCCGACCCGCCCTGCGTGACCTGACCGGCGGCGAGGTTGCTGGCCAGCGCGCGCACCGTGCCCTTGAGGTCCAGCCCGCCGTGCTCGTAGAAGCGGCTGTCCTCGATGGCGAGGATCGCCTTGCGCATGATCGGGGCGACCTTGTTCAGCGGCACGTCGATGCGGTTCTCGTAGTAGAACGTGGCCAGCTTCGACCCGTCGGCGGCGAGGATCACCGAACGCTGGGCCACCGGCGGGGTCCGCAGATCGCCGGGGATGGCCTCGAACCAGTTGGCGCCGTTGCGCGCGCCCACGCCGACCATGCCGACGGTGGAGAAGGCGATGAGCGCCGCCAGCACTCCGGCGACGACACCGGCGCCCGCGAGACGCCCCATGATCCGCAGGGCGTCACTCCGCGGGCCTTCCCCAGTTGACACGGGCTCAGCGTACGACGAACCGGACCCGGAAGGATCTCCACGGGTCAACAAAAGGCCATCGAAATCAGGCCACTATGGGACGAGGAGCGACATTTCGACTGTGGCGGCGGGGCTCCGGCGGCGGTGTCAGTCGCCCTTCCACGGCCAGGCGAACGGCGGATCGAAGAACCACGGCAGGTGGCTGTTCGGCTCGGGGCCGTCCTTCTGGTCCTGTTCCGCCCCCATGCCCTTCTCCTTCTTGTCCTTGTCCTTGTCGTCCTCCTTCTCGCCGTCGCCCTCCCGGAAGTACTCCCCCGGCGGGGCCTCGAAGTCGTGCTCCGGAACCCCCTTCAGGGCGGCCTCCATCGTCTCCCGCCAGA
Source organism: Actinoallomurus sp. NPDC052308 (assembly GCF_040679195.1). Classification (NCBI taxonomy): domain Bacteria; kingdom Bacillati; phylum Actinomycetota; class Actinomycetes; order Streptosporangiales; family Thermomonosporaceae; genus Actinoallomurus; species Actinoallomurus sp. NPDC052308. The sequence continues at coordinate 432,690 of NZ_JBFAUM010000002.1, forward strand.
TCGGCGCCGGTACGTCCGCGCCGTACACCTGGCCGTAGCACCCCTCGCCCAGGCACACGTCACGCAGCGGATGGCTGTAGCCGCCCCGCGGGTCGCCGACCCACACCGCGCTCGCCAGGTCCGGCGTGTACCCGGCGAACCAGGCGGCCGAGAAGTTGTCGACCGTGCCCGTCTTGCCCGCCGCCGGACGCCCGATCTCGTTGCCCTTGGCGGTGCCCTTGGTCAGCACGCCCCGGAGCACGTGGTTGACCGCGTCCGCGACGCCCTCCTCGACGGCCTGGTTGCACTTGGCGCGCGGTACCGGCAGGGAGCCCGTCGGGCCCATGATGCTCGTGATCGCGATCGGGCGGCAGTAGCGGCCGCGCGCCGCGAACGCCGCGAACGCCGCCGCGAGCCGCAGCGGCGAGACGGTGTTGAAGCCGAGCGTGAACGACGGGTACTGCTCGAGCTTCTGCCCCGTCGCGCGCCGCATGCCCAGCCGGGTCGCCATCTTGTACGTCGCGCACAGGCCGACCTTGCGCTCGAGTTCGAGGAAGAACGTGTTGACCGAGTGCCACGTGCCGGTGACCAGGGTGAACTGCTTGCCGCCCTCGCCGTCGCCCGCGTTGCCGAGCGAGACGCGCGGGTCGCCGACGCGGTCTCCGTCGCAGTTCCGGAACCCTGTTGGGACGAACGACTTCGGCGCGTCCAGCTTGTGGCCGAACGCCATGCCCTTCTCCAGCGCGGCCGCCAGCGTGAAGATCTTGAACGTCGACCCCGCCTGCATGCCCAGGCTGGACCCGTGGTCGGAGTCGGCGGCGAGGTTCACCCACAGCGTGCCGCGTTTGGTGCTGTCGCCCATCCGGCGGTCGAGGGCCATCGCGGTGATCTCGCCCGTGCCGGGCCGGATGAGCACCTCGGCGGCCGCCTTGCCCGACTTGTTGTTCGCCGGCACGTAGCGGTTCAGGGCGCGCTGGGCGGCCTTCTGCATGCGGGGTTCGAGCGTGGTGTGGATCTGCAGGCCGCCGCGCTGCAGGAGGAACCGGCGCTCCTGGGGGGTCTTCCCGAAGGCCCGGTTCGCCAGGATCTCCCGCTGGACGTAGTCGCAGAAGAACGGCGCGGAACTCTCCACGCACCCGTTCGGCGCGGCGGTGATCCGCAGCCCCAGCGGCTGGGCCTTGACCTCGGCGGCCTGCGCGGGAGTGACCACCTTGAGCTCGGCCATGCGGTCGAGCACCGTGTCCCGGCGCTCCCGGCCCCGCACCGGGTGGAGGTTCGGGTCGTACGTCTGCGGCGCCCGTACGACCCCCGCCAGCGTCGCGGCCTGCGCCAGCGACAGGTCGGCGGCGTGCACCCCGAAGTAGTGGCGGGCCGCCTCCTCCACGCCGTACGCACCGTCGCCGAAGTAGGCGATGTTGAGGTACCGCTCCAGGATCTGGTCCTTGGTGAGGTGCTTCTCCAGGCCGATGGCGAGCCGCAGTTCGCGGAGCTTGCGGACCGCGGTCGGTTCGAGCGCCTCCCGGCGCCCCGCCGCGGTGGTGGCCGTCTCGGCGAGGGCGTTCTTGACGTACTGCTGGCTGAGCGTGGAGCCGCCCTGGATGACGGTCCCCGCGCCGACGTTGGCGATCAGCGCCCGCAGGATGCTCTTGGCGTCCAGCGCGCCGTGCTGGTAGAAGCGGCTGTCCTCGATCGCGATGATCGCCTGGCGCATGATGGGGGCGACCTTGGCGAGCGGCACCTCGACGCGGTTCTCGTAGTAGAACGTCGCGAGCTTCGACCCATCGGCGGCCAGGATGACCGAACGCTGCGGAAGCACCGGGGCGGCCAGCGACTCGGGCAGCGTCTCGAAGGAATGGTTCGCGGCCTTGACGCCCAGACCGGTAGGCAGCAGGACCGGCAGCGCCAGGCAGGCCGACAGCACGCCGGCGGCCACCCCGGCGATCACCAGGTCCGTCAGCCGCGCCGACCGCCGCCCCGAATCCATCCCCACACTTCGCGGTCATCCCCACGCAGACGGTGATCGGAAACCTGGGGAGGGGATTCACCGGCCATCGCCGCAGTCGTCCCGGTCTCGCCGGTTATCGACCCTCTTGCCGCTGCTCGACGCGGTCCTGGAAACGGCGGGCGGCGGCGCGGAGCTCGGCCTCGGGGTCGCGGCCCTCCTCGCGGAGCCGGCGGACGAGCGCGAACAGGTCCGCGCCCACGCCGTCGTCGGCGAACAGCTCCTCCGGCACGTCGGCCTTTGCCGCGCGCCGCTGCACCTGGGCCGCGAGCGAGAGCGCCGGCTGGGACATCGGGACCCCGTGGAAGATCGAGGCGTCCTCGCCACGCTCCGCGGACTTGATCTTGTCCCAGTTGGCGTTGACCTCGTCGGCGTCCGCGACCGTGACGTCGCCGAACACGTGCGGATGGCGACGGACGAGCTTCTCGACGATGCCCTCGGCCACGTCGTCCACGGTGAAGTCCGGCGACACCTCCGCGTGGAAGACCACCTGCATGAGGACGTCGCCGAGCTCCTCGCGCAGCGCCTCGAGGTCACCGCCCTCGATGGTGTCGACGACCTCGTACGCCTCCTCGAGGAGGTACGGCGCGAGGGAGGCGTGCGTCTGCTTGCGGTCCCAGGGGCACTCCCGGCGCAGCGTCTCCATCACGGTGACGAGGTCGAGGAACCGCGCGCCGGGCAGGTCGTACGCGCCCTGGACGACCTCGAGCGGCGGGGGCTCGTCCAGCCCGACGAGGACCGAGCCGACCGAACGCATCAGCGCCTCGTCGCCGTCGGGGTCGGCCAGCCACACCACGGTGCCGGCCGACGCCTCGCGTACGAGGGCCGTGGCGTCCGGCTCGACGACCTCCACCGTGACGCCGGCCGCGCGGACGTACGGCAGCTGCGGGTGTTCGGCCGTGCCGGCGAGCACCCGGTCGGCCGAGCGCAGCGTCTCCCAGGCCGACCAGGTCAACTGCCCCGGCGCGACCCGCGGCGAGGAGGCGAGGAAGATCAGGCCTGGCACGAGACTCCGCCGCTCGTGGTCGGCGTGCCGGAGTCCGGCTTGGACAGGGTCGGGCAGACCGGGCCGAGGGCCATGTGCTGGAAGTCGAAGGAGCCGTAGCGCGGGTTCACGTCGAGCTTCAGCCGACGGCCCGCCCGCTGGTACATGCCGGCGACCTGCTGCAGCGCCTGCTGCTGGGACTGCTGGTCCTGCGCGGTGGTCACGCCGTACTTCCGCATGAGCTCCTGGCGGAGAACCACCGACTTCACGTAGTCGCGGCTGTACTCGGTCGGCAGGCCCTGGGCGAGCACGTTGGCGTCGATGGTGGACAGCCCGCCGTTCTGCGCGATGATCGCGTCGACCTGGCCGCCGCTGACGCTCACGCCGTCGGCGCGCCCGACCTCGTCCCAGACCAACATGTCGACGAGCTGGTACAGGGCGCTGCGCTGCGGGGAGGACGGGTCGAACGGCACCTGCTGCCCCTGGGCCTGCGCCTGCTGGGCGATCTGCTGCGCGCCCGGGTACTTCGGCAGCTCCTTGGACCACTTGTCGACCGTCGAGTTCAGCTTCGCGATCGTGATGCGGTCGTTCCCGACCAGGGCCGCCGCCCCCGTCTTCACGGGGCCGCAGGCGGTGAGCGCCGTGCCGGCCAGCGCGGCGGCGATCATGATCTTGAATGGCTTACGGATCACAGCGTCCTTCTCGATTCCTCGCCCGCGGGGGTCGCGGGGTACGTCCGGTACCGGGGATCTCCTCGCCCCGACTCGTCATCTGGCCGCGGCTCGTCATCGGGCCACGGGATCGGGCAGGAACAGCGCCTCCACCAGATCGGTACACCATTTCAGCAGCTCCTGGTCGCGCAGCGGACGCCCGCCGAGCGGAGCGGTCTTGGGCACCGGCACCAGCAGGGTATTCGTCGCCGCCTTCAGGATGCTCTTCGGGTACAGGCGCTGGAGCCGCACCGTGCGCGACTCCGGCAGGCTGACCGGCGAGAACCGGATGTGGTTGCCCTGCAGGGTGACGTCCGTCAGGCCGCCCCGGCGGGCCAGGGCACGGAACCGCGCGACCTCCAGGAGGTTCAGCACCGGCACCGGCGGCGGACCGAAGCGGTCGGCCAGCTCGTCGCGGACGGCGATGATCTCGTCGTCGTTCTGGATCGCCGCGATCCGGCGGTACGCGTCCAGCCGGAGGCGCTCGCCGGGGACGTACTCGTGCGGGATGTGCGCGTCGACCGGCAGCTCCACCTTGACCTCGGGCGTCTCGGGGACGCCCTCCTCCCGCAGCTCGCGCACGGCCTCGCCGACCATGCGCACGTACAGGTCGAAGCCGACGCCGGCGATGTGCCCGGACTGCTCGGCGCCCAGAACGTTGCCGGCGCCCCGGATCTCCAGGTCCTTCATGGCCACGAACATGCCCGCGCCCATCTCGGTGTGCTGGGCGATCGTCGCCAGCCGCTCGTGCGCGGTCTCGGTCAGCGGCGCCTCGGGCGGGTACAGGAAGTAGGCGTACGCGCGCTCCCGGCCGCGGCCGACCCGCCCGCGCAGCTGGTGCAGCTGCGACAGGCCGTACATGTCGGCGCGGTCGACGATCAGGGTGTTGGCGTTCGGGATGTCCAGGCCGCTCTCCACGATCGTGGTCGCGACGAGGACGTCGTACTCCTTCTCCCAGAAGTCGACCATGATCTTCTCGAGCTGGTGCTCGTTCATCTGGCCGTGCGCGACGCCGACCCGGGCCTCCGGCACCAGCTCGGTGAGGTGCTTGGCGACCTTGTCGATCGAGCGCACCCGGTTGTGCACGAAGAAGACCTGGCCCTCGCGGAGCAGCTCCCGCCGGATGGCCGCGGCGATCTGCTTGTCGTCGTACGGCCCGACGAACGTCAGGACCGGGTGCCGCTCCTCCGGCGGGGTGAGGATCGTCGACATCTCCCGGATGCCGGTGAGGCCCATCTCGAGGGTGCGCGGGATCGGCGTGGCCGACATGGCGAGCACGTCGACCTGGGTGCGCATCTCCTTGAGGCGCTCCTTGTGCTCGACGCCGAACCGCTGCTCCTCGTCGATGATGATCAGCCCGAGGTCCTTGAACCGGGTCTCCGGCGAGATCAGGCGGTGGGTGCCGATGACGAGGTCCACGGTGCCCTCGGCCATGCCGCGCAGCGTCTCGGCGACCTCCTTGTCGGTCTGGAACCGGCTGATCGGCTTGATCACCACCGGGAACGACGCGAACCGCTCGGTGAACGTCGACAGGTGCTGCTGCACCAGCAGCGTCGTCGGCACCAGCACGGCGACCTGCTTGCCGTCCTGCACGGCCTTGAACGCCGCCCGCACCGCGATCTCGGTCTTGCCGTAGCCCACGTCGCCGCAGATCAGGCGGTCCATCGGGACCGGCTTCTCCATGTCGGACTTGACCTCGTCGATGGCGGCGAGCTGGTCCGGCGTCTCGATGTACGGGAAGGCGTCCTCCAGCTCGCGCTGCCATGGGGTGTCCGCCTGGAAGGGATGCCCCGGCGACGCCTGGCGGGCGGAGTAGAGCCGGATCAGCTCGCCGGCGATCTGGCGGACGGCCTTGCGCGCCCGGCCCTTCTGCTTCTGCCACTCGGCGCCGCCGAGCCGGTGCAGGCTGGGCGCCTCGCCGCCGACGTAGCGGGTGACCTCGTCGAGCTGGTCGGTCGGCACGAACAGCCGGTCGCCCTTGGCGTACTCGATGATGAGGTACTCGCGGGTGGCGCCCTGCACGGTCCGGCTGGCCATCTCGACGTACCGGCCCACGCCGTGCTGCTCGTGCACGATGTAGTCGCCGACGGTGAGCCGCAGCGGGTCCACGCCGCCGCGCCGCCGCGACGGCATGCGCCGCATGTCCTTCGTGGAGGACTTCTGCCCCGACAGGTCGGTCTCGGTGAGCACGGCGAGCTTGACGGCCTCCCAGACGAAGCCGTGGTCGAGCAGGCCGCAGGCGACGTTCACGATCGCCGGCTCCGGCGCTCCGGGCAGCTCGGTGACCTTCGCGCCGAGCCCCTGCTCGCGGACCACCTCGGCCAGCCGCTCGGCCGGGCCGTGGCCCTCGGTGACGAGCACGACCCGCCACTCCTCGTGGATCCAGCCCTTGACGTCGCCCATCACCCGCTGGGTGTCGCCCCGGTAGGCCTCCGCCGCGCGCGCCCCGATCCGGAGCGCGCCGCCGTCGCCCGAGTCCGGCGCCTCGTCGGCGGCCACCTCGGTGAGCTCGCCGGTGGCCGCGGAGTACTCGCGGCGGGTCCGGCCGGTGCCCGCCGACTCGGCGCTCGCGAACGGCGTGATCGTCCACCACGCCAGGCCGAGCTCCCCGGCATGGTCGCGGACCTCGTCCAGCGTCTTGTACGCGGCCGCGCCCAGGTCGATGGGCGCCTCGCCACCGGCGGCCGCGTTCACCCACGACGCCTCGAGGAACTCCTGGCTCGTGCTGACCAGCTCGGCGGCCCGGGTACGGATGCGCTCGGGGTCGCAGACGACCGCCGAGGAACCGGCCGGCAGGACGTCGAGGAGCAGCTCCATGTGGTCGGCGAGGACCGGCGCGAACGCCTCCATGCCCTCGACCGCCGCGCCGTCGGCGATCTGCTCGAGGACGTCGGCGAGCGCCGGGTGCTCCCGGCCCAGCTCGCGGGCGCGCTCGCGCACGGACGCCGTCAGCGGCAGCTCGCGGCACGGCGGCGCCCACAGCCCGTCCTGGGCGACCTCGAGCGAACGCTGGTCGGCCGCCTTGAAATAGCGGATCTCCTCGACCTGGTCGCCCCAGAACTCCACGCGCAGCGGGTGCTCCTCGGTGGGCGGGAACACGTCGAGGATGCCGCCGCGGACGGCGATCTCGCCGCGCTTCTCGACCAGGTCGACGCGGTTGTACCCCGCGTCGACCAGGCGGCGCACGGCGTCGTCCAGCTCGGCCTCGTCACCCGACCGCAGGCGCACCGGCTCCAGGTCGCCGAGCCCGGCGACGATCGGCTGCAGCACGGCCCGGACCGGGGCGACGACGACCTGCAGCGGACCGGCCGCCGGGTCGTCGGGGTCGCCGTGGGCCAGCCGCCGCAGCACGGCGAGGCGCTGGCCGACCGTGTCGGAGCGCGGCGACAGGCGCTCGTGCGGCAGCGTCTCCCACGCGGGGAACTGCGCGACCGCGGCCGGGTCGAGCAGGCTCGTCAGGGCCGCGGTCAGGTCCTCGGCCTCCCGGGCCGTGGCGGTGACCATCAGGACGGTACGTCCGCGCTCGCGGGCCAGCGCGGCGCCCAGGACCGGGCGCAGCGCCGGTGGCGCGACGAGGTCCAGGTGGGCGTCGGCGCTCTTCAGCGCGCGGACGAGTGCGGGATCGGCGGCGGCGACGTCGAGCAGTCCGGAAAGGGTCATGAGCTCATCAAGGGGCAGGCAGCGTGAAGACCCGAGAGTGATCTCACCCCGGGGTCCCCAGCCTACGCGTCACCCGTACCACAAGCCGCAGCACCCCGGCGAAGCGGGTGGTGCCAGAGAGCGATCAGGGACAGACGACACGGACAATGCCGAATGTGAGCACGGCGCGCGAGCGGGCGGCTACGCTCCGGGGCGTGACCGACCTGCGGACGCCGCCGACCTTCGACACGGACGTCTTCCACGAACGCGTTCGCGAGTACGCCGACGAGAGGCCGTTCGAGCGACTACGCGTACTCGACGCCGGCTGCGGCCGGAGCGCGCCGCTCGACCTGCATCCCGCCGAGTGCCACGTGACCGGCGTCGACGTCGATCTCGCGGAGGTGCAGGCGGGCGTCCGCGCCCGCCGCGACCTCGACGCCTGGCACCTCGGCGACCTGCGCACGGTGCCCATGCCGCCGCGCGTCTACGACATCGTGCACGCCTCGTACCTGATCGAGCGGATCCCGCACGCGGAGCTGGTCCTCGACCGGTTCGTCGCGGCGCTCCGGCCCGGTGGCCTGATGCTGGTGCGGTTCCGGGACCGCGACAGCGCGTTCGGCCGCCTGGACCGGGTCGCTCCGCGGTGGCTGCGCTCCGTCCTGTGGCAGCGCGGCGTCCCGCCGCGGCCGGTGTACGAGCGGGTGGCGTCGCTCGCCGGGATGCGGGCGTACTGCCTGATGCGGGGCCTGGTCGTCGTCGAGGAGCACACGTCCGCCGGAAGGGTGACCGGGTCGGGGACGATCGTACGGATGCTGTGCCGGGCGGTCGCCGTCTTGTCCCGGAATCGGGCGACCTCGGCGTACAGCGAGGTCGCCATGGTGATCCGCAAGCCGGAGAATCGCTACGCGCGCATCATCTGAGGTGGCACCGGCAGAGCGTAGAGTTCAAGAGTCAACGGTCGAAACACGATCGGAGCCTGCGTTGACGACGGAAGCCGGCGACCTACGTGACCTGCCGAGCCTGACGCCCGGCCCGGCCGAGCTGGCCGACCTCGAACTGCTGCTGAACGGCGCGTTCCAACCGCTGACCGGTTTCCTCGGCGCGGTGGACGCGGCGACCGTGGCCGCCGCCGGACGGCTGGCCGACGGCACGCCGTGGCCGGCGCCCGTGACGCTCGCCGTCCCCGAGGACCTCACCAAAGAGGAGCGCCTCGTCCTGACCGATCCGGAGGGCGTGCCGCTCGCGGTCCTGCACGTCCACGAGACCTGGCAGGACAACAAGTCACCGGCCGGCTTCCCCGAGGGCGATCCGCTCCGGGCGTCGGAGACGACCTCCTGGCACGCGGCCGGCCGGGTCGAGGTGCTGGGCGCTCCGGAGCACGGCGCGTTCCGGCGGCTTCGGCTGTCCCCGCGTGAGGTGCGCGCGGAGCTGGCCGGGGCGACGACCCTGGCGCTGGCGACCCGCGGTCCGCTGCACCGGCGGCATCTCGGCCAGTTGCGGCAGCTCGCCGAGAAGCTCGACGCGCGGCTGCTGCTGCTGCCGTTGATCGGCGAGGGGCACGACGACGCGCTCGTCCGCGCCCTGCTGGCGGTCCGCCGCGAGTTGCCGGCCGGCACGCTCGTCGTTCCGGTGCCGCTGATCGAGCGGCCGGGCCGCGACCTGGCCCTCGCGGCCCACGTCGCCGCCGCGTACGGCGCCACCCACTTCTTCCTGGAGCCCGCCGCCGACGCCGAGGAGACCGCGCGGGCGGGCACGTGGACCGTGCCGCCGGTGATCGGGCAGTTGCCGATCGAGCCGGTCACGCCGGAGCCGTGGGCGTACGACGAGAGCGTCGAGGTCTGGCGTCCGGTCTCCAAGATCGAGCCCGACCACATCCGGTCCGAGCCGACCGAGGCCGAGCTGGCCGCGATGCTGGACCGCGGCGAGAAGATCCCGGAGTGGTTCACGCTGCCGGCGGTGGCGGAGGAGCTGCGCCGGGCCGATCCGCCGCGGCACGAGCGGGGCCTCACCGTGTTCTTCACGGGCCTGTCCGGCTCGGGCAAGTCGACGATCGCGCGCGGGCTCGCCGACGCGCTGGTCGAGCGGGGCGGGCGTACGGTCACCCTGCTGGACGGCGACGTGGTCCGCCGGCTGCTGTCGGCCGGCCTGACGTTCTCCAGGGACGACCGCGACCTGAACATCCGCCGCATCGGGTATGTCGCCGCCGAGATCACCCGGCACGGCGGGGTCGCGATCTGCGCGCCGATCGCGCCCTACGCCGCGACGCGGGCGGAGGTGCGCCGGATGGTGAACGCCGCGGGCGACTTCGTCCTGGTGCACGTGGCCACGCCGCTGGAGGAGTGCGAGCGCCGCGACCGCAAGGGCCTGTACGCCAAGGCGCGGGCCGGCCTCATCCCGGAGTTCACCGGTATCTCCGACCCCTATGAGGTGCCGGACGACGCCGAGCTGACCGTCGACACCTCGCAGCTGACACCCGAGGCCGCGGTGGAGCGGGTCCTCGACCTGCTCATCGCCGGCGGCTGGGTGCGCTCAGAGTAAGGATTCGGTCACCTAACGCCAACAGTGACCTGTCTGGCGATCCCCGTTCGTCACCGCGTACTCTGAATGTCCGACTTTCCCGATTTAACGGGTAGGGCATACGGATGCACTTCGATTACCAGATGGCCATGGGATCGTTCCTGGTCGCGATCGTGGTGGGACTGACCGGGATGGGCGGCGGCGCCCTGATGACGCCGATGCTCACGGTGTTCTTCGGCGTTCCGCCACTCGCCGCGGTCTCCAGTGACCTCGTCTCCGCAGCCGTGATGAAGCCGGTGGGCAGCCTCGTGCACCTGCGCCGTGGGACGGTCAACCTGCGCCTCGTCGCCTGGCTGTGCGCCGGCTCGGTACCGACCGCGTTCTGCGGCGTCCTCCTCGCCCGCGCGCTCGGACACGGCGACCGGCTCCAGAACGTCATCGAGATCGCCCTCGGCGTCGCCCTGCTCATCGCCGCGTCCGGCCTCGTCATCCGCAGCTACCTGACGATGTCCGCGGGCGGCCCGCGCCGGGCGGCCCGGGGCGCCTCCCCCGACGACGCGTCCTCGGCGGAGGACCCCGCCCCCATTTCCGTGCGCCCTATCCCGACCATGTTGGTCGGCGCGGTGGGCGGTCTCGTCGTCGGAATGACCTCGGTCGGCTCCGGCTCACTGATCATCGTCGCCCTCCTGGCCCTCTACCCGAAGCTCACCGCGAACCGGCTGGTCGGCACCGACCTGCTGCAGGCCGTGCCCCTGGTGTGGGCGGCGGCGCTCGGGCACATCCTGTTCGGCGACTTCCAGCTCAGCGTCACGCTGGCGCTCCTGGCCGGATCGATCCCCGGCGTGTTCCTCGGCTCGCTGGCGTCGTCCCGAGCCCCGGGCGGCCTGATCCGGTGGGCGCTGGCGTTCGTCCTGCTGGCGTCGGCGCTGAAGATGTTCGGCGTCGGCACCACCCCGATGGCCTGGGCGCTGGTCGCCGCCGCCGTCGTCGGCACGGCGGCCTGGTGCCTGCTGCGAGCCTGGAACGGCCTCCGCCCGCTACCCCTCCCCCGCCACGACACGCCGTCCGCCCAGCCCGTACGCACCGGCCACTCGAAAGCGGACACCTCCGTCGCAACCCGCTGACCTCCCCCGTAGCGACGCGCTGATCTCGTCCGTGTGGTCCTCGATGACCGGCATCGGACAGGAGCGTCACGGGCGATCGTCCGTACGGTGGGGGCGTGGACCTCACGCGGCTGAGCCGGCGAATGGAAGCGGTTCCGCCGTGGGCCGGGGAGGCGATCCTGTGCGCCGCCGTCGAGGCGGCGACCATCTACCGCATCGGCACCGCGGCGCCGGGTGCCGCCGATCGGAGTCCCGACGCCTGGGCCTATGGAATCGGGCTCGCGATGGCCGCGGTGCTGCCGGTCCGCCGGCGCCGGCCGGCCCTGACGCTCAGCGTCGTCTTCCTGCTGTGGGTGATCTACCACGTCGCGGACTACCCGGGCGGAGCACCGGCCGTACCGGTCTGGATCTCGCTGTACTCGGTGGCCGCCGCGCCACGGCGGAGGATGGGGCTGGCGCTCGCGGGCTGGCTGATCGTGTCGGACGCGCTGGCCCGGACGAAGTACGCCGGCGTCGGCCTGTTCGACGCGGCGCTCGACGGGTCGACTGTGGTGTTCGTCGCGGCACTGCTGCTGGGCGACTCCGTACGCAGCCGTCGCGCGCGACGCGCCGAGTTCGAGGCCCGGCTGGCGCTGCTGGCCGCGCACCGGGACCAGGTCGCCGCGCAGCGGCTCACCGAGGAGCGAATGCGCATCGCCCGCGAACTCCACGACGTGTCCGCGCACACGATCGCGGTGATCAACGTGCAGGCGAGCGTGGCGGCCGAGCTGTTGGCCGAGGCTCCCGACCAGGCTCGGGAGGCACTCGAGGCGGTCCGGCGGGCCGGCGGCGAGGCGTTGGCCGAGATGCGGGCGACCGTCGGCGTCCTGCGGGAGCCGGACAGCGTGGAGGGTGACATGGCACCTCCCGCGCCAGGCATCGGCCGGCTGCCGGACCTGGCCCTGGCCTGCGCCGGAGGCAGGCCGCGCGTCGACGTGCGGGTCGAGGGCGAGCGCCGCCCGCTGCCCCGGCTGGTGGAGTTCACGGCCTATCGGATCGCGCAGGAGTCCCTCACCAACGCGATGCGTCATTCCGATGCCGGGCTGGTGGAGATCCTGGTCCGGTACAACGAGGCCGGGCTCGCTCTGGAGGTCCGCGACGACGGCGGCGGGGGTGACGGCCGCGCCGACGAAACCGGGTCGGCGGCTGAGGGCAACGGCCTGCGAGGCATGACCGAACGCGCCGCGGGCCTGGGCGGCCGGTTGACCGCCGGCCCGTTCGAGTGGCCCGGCGGCGCCGGGCGAGGTTTCCGGGTACGCGCCTGGCTGCCGGCCACGGACGACGACCTGACGATGCAGGAGAAGGCGTCCCGAGTGGGCGACCGACCGCAGGACGAGGAGGCGACGTGACGATCCGGGTGCTGGTGGCCGACGACCAGACGCTCGTCCGGGCCGGATTCCGCATCCTCCTCGACCGCGCGGAGGACATCGAGGTCGTCGCGGAGGCCGCCGACGGGGAGGATGCGGTCGCCCTGACGCGGGCGCACCGCCCGGACGTCGTGCTCATGGACGTGCGGATGCCGGGCATGGACGGGCTCGTCGCGACGAGACGGATCCTCGCCGACGAGCGGACGCCGAGCGTCAAAGTGATCGTCCTGACCACCTTCGACCTGGACCGATACGTCTTCGCCGCGCTGCACGCGGGGGCCAGCGGGTTCCTGCTCAAGGACATCGACCCCGACACTCTGCGGCAGGCGGTGCGCACGGTGTTCAACGGGGACGCCCTGCTCGCACCTCAGGTGACCCGGCGGTTGATCTCGGCGTTCGTGGGGCGGCCGGGGCAGCCGACTTACGACCCGGCCCTGCCATCGGCCCTCACCGAACGGGAACGCCAGGTCGTCGCGCTCGTCGCCGAGGGCCTGACCAACGAGGACATCGGCCGGCGGCTGGTGATGAGCCCCGCGACCGCGAAGACCCACGTCAACCGGGCCATGACCAAAGTGGGCGCGCGGGATCGTGCCCAGCTCGTGGTGTTCGCCTACCGGTCGGGGCTGGCGGTGACGCCGCCCGGCGTACCGCCCGGGCGGTAGTCCCGGTACCGCGACGGCCGTATCGGATCGCGTCGTGAGGTCGATGGAATTCACGGCACGGCTCCCTAGCGTTGCCTGCGTGGTCATTCACTCGGGTAAGGGAGAAACGATGCAGCCGGTTTTCCGGACCATCGCCGGTGTCTGCCTCGTCATGGGCCCGGCACTCCAGGGAATTTCGACTTTCTATTGGACCGACCGATATCAGGGCATCACCGCCGGAACTCTCATCATGGCCGCGACGACCTGCTGGCTCATCGGTCTCGTCGCGGTGTACCGCCTCATCGAGCCGCGAGTGCCGCGATACGCGGCGATCGCGCTGCCGGTCGCGATCTACGGGTGCGTCGGCGGAGCCTCGTTCGGGCTGCAGGGAATGCATGAGGAACTGTTCAACGTCTCGCACACCGAGGCGGTGCGCCTGATCGAACAGCATCCCGCGGCGGCGTACGTGACGTTCTGGTTCGCCGGCACGGCCTTTCCGCTCAGCCTTTTCGCCCTCGGCGTCGTGCTCACCCGGATCCGGGCGGTCCCCTGGCCGATCGGCGTCCTGCTGTTCGGCGGCGCCATCGCGTTTCCGCTCAGTCGCATACCGCGCGAAATCGCGATAGCCCACTTCGCGGACCTCGCCCTCCTGGCGCCTTTCGCCTATCTCGGGGCTCGGATCGTCATGGGGCATCTGGTCATGGCAGCCGCGCCGGACCGCTCGACGGCCGCTTTGCCGGATTCGCCGATGAGCACACGACAATGAACGGGCAATGATTCGGCCGCCCGCCGCCCGAAGCGTGATCCGAATATCCGTTCCGGGTACGCCCGCCGAACGGACCGTTCGCGTCCGGCAGCAGCGACTCGCAGGGGTGTGGGGAATGATTCGACGGGGCACCGCATCGATCGGTGAGAAGGCCGTGTTCTACCGCAGGGCGGGCGTCTGCGCCCTGACGGTCGGTCTCGGCCTGACCTGGCTCTCCTCCGCCGCCGAGGCCGCCCGGATACCGGTGGGCCCGGGGCGGCGTCCCGTCGCGGACCACAACGACGACGGAAACGGCCACCACAACGCCACCGCCATGTCGGTGCGGAGTCCTATTCGCAATCGCGGCTATCAGCACACCACCAACCGGAATGCCGGGGGTGTCAGTGACGCACAGAATGGGTTGTGCCACAACGTTCGGGTCTGCAATCTGACGCAGAAGGTGACCATCATGAACCCGGAGCGGCCCGCCCCTCCGGCGGAAGCCGCCGCACCGCAGACCGCGCCCGCGCGGCCGCAGACCGCACCCTCACAGATCGCGCCCTCGCCCGCGCGGCCGCAGACCGCACCCTCACAGGTCGCGTCCTCGCCCGCCGGCTCATTCCTGTACATGGGCCCGTACGGCCTGATGCTGGCGGGCGGCGGCTCGAGCGGGCCGGCCACTTCGGGCGAGGCCGGCCGCCCGGCCGCTCCCGGCGGCACGGCGTGGTGGCTCGACTGTGCGGCCGGGTTCTTCTCGTGACTCCGCCGGCCCGGCCCGTCAGGACACGGGACCGCGGTCGGCGGCGAGCTGGTCGAGCAGGTCGGGGACCTCGGGGTGCGCGGTGACGTCGACCTTGCGGGCGAAGAACGCGTCGCTGGCCCGCAGGTCGTCCAGGTGCGCCGCGGTGATCAGTTCGGGATGGCTCGCGTCGGCGCCCCACCGGATGAACCGCTTGCTGTCGTTCGCGACCGAGCGGGCGGGCCGCGCGTTCAGGGCCATCGAGCAGATGAACGTCTCGTCCGGGATCGGCGCGTACCGCAGATAGCGCAGCAGGCGGTCGGCCAGCGGGTCGGCCAGCATGCCGTGCACGGTCGGCGCGGAGAGGTTGAACCACATGTCGCCGACGTACAGCCCCACCCCGTCCCGGTAGGGATGCCGTCGCGGGATCGGCAGCGGCACCGATCGGTGGGTGCCGGGCAGCCGCCGTTTGCGCAGGTACCGCCGCCGGGTCACCGCCTGCCAGGGGTCGGTGTCCGCCGCCGGGTCGGAGGTCACGGCGAAGTGCCGTAGGTACGCGTCGTACGGCGAGGCGGCGAGCTCCTTCTCGATCGCGGTGATGGGCCGGATCGGATAGTCCTGGCCGGAGACGAGGAGCGCCCAGGAGAAGTCCGGGATGTTGGCCGCCACCCAGCGCAGCGACCGCCACTGCGCCTCGACCAGGGAGAGCCGCCCCCACTGGCCGGGCCGGGCGTCCGGGACGAGCGCGACGTTCGAGGACGGACGGAGCGTCAGCGGCTCACCGCTCGGGTCGTGGTGGACCACCGCGACCGTGTCGACGCCGCCGCGGATCCGGTCCACGAGCCGGGCGACCTGTCCGGGATTCCGGTGCGACAGCACGATCACGACCAGCGGTCCGCCGCCCATGCCCATCCCGCGCCCTTCACCGTAAATTCACGCTCGTCGTTTGCGTGACCGAGGGTACTCAGGTTCCGGAAATGCGGTGACGCGTCCGATGATGAAAGGCCGATTACGGTAAAGTGCCGGGAAAGTTGGAGTCGGTCACCGGGGCGGATCCGGGCTGATCAAGGGCACCAGGGGGCGCAGTGCTCCGCGCACTTGTCGAACGGCTGTGGCTGCCCGAGCCGGAGTCCTCGGGGTGGCCGGTCCGGGTCACGTCGGGCGAGGTTCCGCCGGGACACCGCGTGGTCGAGCGCTACGCCGTGGTCCCCTCTCCGGAGCGGCCGCGTTTCCTCGTCCCCCTCGACGGCCGGGCCGTGGCCGCCGGCAGCCTCACCCACTACAACGGGCTGCGCTGGGCCCGCCTCCGCGTCCCGCGTACGGTGCTGGGCGCCGGCTTCCGTACCGGGGTCGCTCCGCTCCTGCTGCGCCACCGGCTGCTCGTGTGCGTGCCCGAGGACCTCCCGCCCGCCGAGCTGGGCGACTACCTGCTGAGCGCGCACCTGGGGCGCGTGCTCGGCCTGCCGCAGCCGGCGCTGGGGGTCGGCGTCCGGCCGCCCGATCCCAACCTGAAGCCGACGCTCCAGCTCTTCGGCGCCGACGGCGCCCCCGTGGGCTACGCCAAGGTCGGCTGGAACCCCGCCACCCGGGAGATGACCCGTCGGGAGGCGGCCGCGATCGCCGCGGTCACCGAGGCGCCGGCGAACGGGATCCGCGTGCCGCGGCTGCTGCACCACGGTCCGTGGCGCGACTACGACCTCACCGTCACGGCGCCGCTGCCGCCGAGGATCCGCCGTTACCGCGAGGCCGACCGGCCGCCGCCGGTCCCCTGCGACGATGTCTTGCCCGACCAACCGACCCCGACCGACCTCCGTGTTCTTCCCGACCAACCGACCCCGACCGACCTCCGTGTTCTTCCCGACCAACCGACCCCGACCGACCTCCCGGGCCCGTTCGCCGCGCGGACGGCGAAGCTGGCCGACTCGGCCTTCTGGCGCGCGCTGCGGGCGGAGGCCGCCGTACTGGCCGCCGACGACGAGGAACCACGCCTCGCGGCACTGGTCACCGCGCACTGCGACGAGCTCGATCGCGAGCACGGCGGCACCCCCCTGCGGGTCGGCCGCTGGCACGGCGACTGGGTGCCCTGGAACATGGGCCGGTACGCCGGTGACCTGTACGTCTGGGACTGGGAGCACAGCGCCGAAGAGGTTCCGGTGGGCTTCGACCACCTGCACTGGAGGTTCCAGGACGCGCTGGTGCTGCGCGGCCGGCCGCTGGCCGAGGCGGTCGCCGCCGTACGGGCCGCCGCCGAGAACGAGCTCCCCGAGCTCCCCCACGACCACCGCCGGCTACTCGGACGGCTCTACCTGCTGGAGATGTTCATGCGGACCTACCACCTCAAGCGGCTGGGCGGCGGCTGGAACCCCGCCCTCCATCCGGCCATGCTCGAGGTCCTGGAGGAACGATGAGGGTCCTCCTGGTCTGCTCGACCGGTGGGCATCTGACCCAGCTGCACCGGCTGCGGCCCTGGTGGTCCGAGCACGAGCGGATGTGGGTGACGTTCGAGAAGGCCGACGCCTCTTCCCTCCTCGCGGACGAGCAGGTGACCTGGGCCTACCATCCGACGACCCGCAACATCCCCAACCTGCTGCGCAACCTGTGGCTCGCGCTCCGGCTCGTCCCGCGCTACAAGCCGGATGTGATCGTCAGCTCGGGCGCGGGCGTCGCCGTGCCGTTCTTCGTGCTCGGGAAGCTGCTGCGCCGGCGCACCGTGTACCTCGAGGTGTACGACCGCATCGACTCCGGCACGCTCACCGGCCGTCTCTGCTATCCGATCGCGGACCTGTTCCTGCTGCAGTGGGAGGAACAGCGGGCGCGCTACCCGAAGGGCACCGTCGTGGGGCAGCTCCTATGACCGAGCGAAGCGAGGGAATCAATAAGCACAGCACCTTGGTCATGAGGCCGACGAAGGAGGTCTCATGACCGAGCGAAGCGAGGGAATCGGTGAGCACAGCACCTTGGTCATGAGGCCGACGAAGGAGGCCTCATGACCGGCCAGGACAAGCCGCTGGTGTTCGTGACCGTGGGCACCGACCATCATCGGTTCGACCGGTTGATGGGCTGGATGGAGCAGTGGCTCGCGGCGAACGGCCACGTCCGCTGCGTCGTGCAGTACGGCCCGGCCGACCCTCCGGTGGGCGCCGAGTGTCACGACTTCCTGCCCCACGCGGACATGCAGGCGCTGTTCCGGCAGGCGACCGCCGTCGTCTGCCAGGGCGGCCCCGGCTCGATCACCGAGAGCCGGCAGGCGGGCCGGCTGCCGATCGTGGTGCCCCGGATCGCGCGGCTGGACGAGGTCGTCGACGACCACCAGGTGCGGTTCTCCCGGCACGTCGCGACCTTCGGCAAGGTGGCCCTCGCCGAGTCCGCCGAGAGCCTGCACGCCCACCTGGACCGTGCCCTGGCCGACCCGGCGGAGTACGCCGTGCCGGACGAGGCCGACGAGACGGCGCCCGCGGTCGCGCGGTTCGGGCGGCTGGTGGACGAGCTCGTCGCCACGCCCCGGCGCCGCCGCCGGTCCCGCCCCGACCGGGCGGGTTAGCCGCGCTCCCGGCGACGTCCTCAGACCTTCTTCCGGGCGGCACGGCGCTGCCGTGCGCCCAGAGGCGCCTGATCGCCGGCGGTCAGTGGCCGGAGGTGTTGAGGTAGGTGTCCCGGCCCGCCGCCGCGTACGAGCCGAGCATGCCCGGGCCGTTGTCGACCTTCAGGTTGCAGCCCGGCCCCGCGTCGAACCTGATCAGCCCGGCGATGTTGGGGTACTTGGCGCGCAGCACGCCGGGGATCTCGCGGTACCACTGGATCGAGCGCTTCGGATCCGCCGGGTCGTACTGCGTGCCGTACTCCGGGAGGATGAACGGCTTCTTGGCGAGCCCGTGCTGCTGGAAGAAGCGGTACGTCGGCCCGACCTTCTCGTCGAACGTGTGCCACGGCCCGTTGTGGCACTTGTAGAAGTTGTACGGGTCCCAGCCCACCCAGTCGACGTACGCGTCACCGGGATAGGAGTCGAGCATCCGCTGCGGGTTGACGCCGCTCATCGTGCCGGTGGTGACCCACACCCACACGACGTTCTTGACGCCGGCCCGCTGGAAGACGTCATGGACGTGCCGGGCGGCCGCGACGTACTCCGCCGGGCTGCCCTTCATCTCGCCCTTGTTCTGGTGCCGGTCCATCTCCGGGTCGAAGGACATGAAGACCTTCTTCCCGTAGGCCCGGACGCGCTCGGCCACCGGCTCGACCACGGACTTGTCGTAGGCGCCGGCCGCGATGTCGCGCCACTTGTAGCTCTGCTGCTTCTGGTAGACCTTGCTCTCCCAGGCGAAGAACAGCAGCCGGGACCCGCCGAGCACGCGTTCGGAGGCGTCCGGGAAACGGCCTGGTCCGGCGGCGTTGGACCAGTCGTGGAAGCGCAGGACGATGTCGAAGCGCCGCCCGACCTTGCCCTCGATGTCGGTGACGGCCGAGGTGAGGGACTTGCCCTGCACCGAGTAGATGCCCCAGTAGGCGCCGCACTTGGGCATGAGCTTGGCGTCGGCGCCGCAGTCTCCGCCCGCCGCCGCCGAGCGGCCCTCCGCGAGGGTGGCCGCCCGCGCGTTCGTGGCCGACTTGCCGCCCTTCGAGCCGTCGTTGCCGGCCGCGGAGCCGCAGCCGGACAGGACGGTGCCCGCGCCGACCAGCGCCACCGCCGACAGGGCGATGGCGCGACCGCGTGCTCTGATCCTCATGCCTTCAAGCCTCCCATTCCCGCCGGTCCTAAGCGGGATCGGGGAATCACCCGGTGGGTGATTCCCCGATCACGATGCGGAAAGTGACCGCGCCCGGCCCGGAGTCAGGTCAGGGGCAGAACCGGCCGAACCCGCCGAGCCACTGGTAGGCGGAGCCGTTCCAGGAGCCGCTCTTCAGGTCGCCACCGGCCCACATGCACCCATTGTTGTCCTTCACGAGCGCCCACACGCCGTTTCCGGCCCGCGACGCGAAGGAGGGGTTCCAGTTGGGCAGGTACTTACCGGTCTTGGCGTCCCACGCGCCGACCATGTTGAGCCGGTGCACATTGGAGTAGCCGCCGGTCTTCGGGTCCGGGTACGTCCAGCCGTCGGTGTAGTCGAAGTCGAAACCGTGCGACCCGGCGTACAGGACACCGTTGATCTCGACGGACGCCTGGAAGTCACCGCCCGAGCGGGCGAGGTTGCCGCCGATCTTGTTGTTGAAGTCCCGGTCGTAGACCTGCAGGTCGTGCTCTGACCCGCCCATCCAGACGCGGTCGCCGACCTCGAGGATCGTCTGGCGGTACGGCTTGCTGGGGTCGTCGATGCTGGGGATCCACTTCTGGTCGCCCAGCCCCGAGATGTGGCCGCCCGGTGCCGCCGTGCTGACGATCGCGAAGTCCTTGAGCGACACCTCCTTCTGCTTGCCCATGTGCTGCATGCGGCCGCCGAAGTAGACGCGGTCCCCCTGCGAGCTGGCGTCGAGGGAGTACACGCCGGCGTCGAAGAACGGGTTCCAGGTGGTGTCCGGGGTGCCGTCCGTCACCTTGACGCGCGCCGCGCCGCCGACCCAGAACGGCGACTTGTTGATCGTCGTGCCGCCCGCGATGTGGTCGAACGTGCCGCCGATGTAGAGCCAGCCGTCCTGGATGTCCATCGCCCGGCCGCGGGGCACGGCCTTGTTCCGGATCAGGCTCGCCTTCCAGGTGGACAGCGGCGCGCCCGTCTTCAGGTCGAGCGCGGCGAGGCCCGCCGTGTTGGCGACGCCGTTCACGTTGGTGAAGTCACCGGAGACGAAGAGCTTGTCGCTGGTCCCCTTGATCGCCCAGACCTCGCCGTCGAGCTTGGGCCGGAACCCGGTCTTCCACTCGCCGGTGCTCGTGTCGAAGGCCGCGAGGTAGGACTGCTCGATCTTCTCGCCGGCGGCCGGGGTGGCGCCCTTCTGCACGTACTGGAACTCGCCGCCGACGTAGAGGGTGCTTCCGACGACGCCGAGGGCGTGCACCTCGATGTGGTTCTCACCGGTCTGGCCGCTGACGACGCCGGTCACGCCCCAGGGGCTCGTCGAGGTCTTGTTGCTGAGCAGCTTCGGAGTGGCCGGGGCCGCCCCGCCGGTCGCAGTCGTGATCTTGGGACGGATCCAGACCTGCGTGAAGGGAGTGGGCAGGCCGCTGGAAGTACCCTTCCAGAGGTAGCTGCTCGCGCTGGTCGACGCGCCGGAGACGCTCGTCGTGGCGTACGCGAAGCCCTTCTTCCACGAGTCGTTCGCGTTCTTGACGGTCGACAGGGAGTTGTACGGGCGCAGCACCACGTCGGACTTCTTGATGCTGTCGGTGTACCCGCCGCTGTAGGACGTGCCGTCGAAGTCGGCCGAGCTCAACGGGAGCCCGCCGTCGAAGGTCCACGACCAGTCGGCCAGGTCCTTGAACTGCAGCGAGGCGTCCTGCCAGGAGGTGCCCGTGGAGTTCTTGGCGCGGTGCAGCCGGACCTCGTCGATCGGGCCGCCGTTGAACAGCCCGTTGATGGTGTCGCCGGGGAGCGTCGCGGGCGAGAACGCGGCGGTGCCGGTGGGCGTGTTACGTACGTTGGACGCGCTGCCCTGTCCTGCGTAGTGGAAGTTCCAGTTCTCCCGGCCACGGCCGACGAGGACCCAGCCCCCGCCGTCGGTGGTCATGTCGCAGTAGAACTGCTGGGCACTGCTCATCCGAGGCGTCTTCAGCCAGTACAGGCCGGTGACGCTCTTCGGATAGTCCTGCTTGACGGCCCAGCAGGACAGCGCGGCGGCACCGGAGGACTTGCCGTCCGGCGCGCCCGCGCTGGCCCAGTTGGGGACGAAGATGACGCCGGCGGCGACCAGGGCGGCCGCACCGGCGACCAAGGGGGTCTTGCGCGCAGGCAGACGGAATGCCATGAACTCTCCCGCGGAGTAAAGCGGCGAGCAGAGGGGCTCGGGGGATAA
This sequence comes from Actinoallomurus sp. NPDC052308, assembly GCF_040679195.1. Taxonomy (NCBI): domain Bacteria; kingdom Bacillati; phylum Actinomycetota; class Actinomycetes; order Streptosporangiales; family Thermomonosporaceae; genus Actinoallomurus; species Actinoallomurus sp. NPDC052308. The sequence goes on from NZ_JBFAUM010000002.1 coordinate 454,095, forward strand.
ACAATCTGCGGCACAGATGAGCTGGCGCAGGAACGTGGCAAAATTAGTGCAACGGCCACGCGTTGTCAACGAGAGTAATCATTTCGCTATTACCGGTAATTGGCGCCGAGAAAATCGGCGGGACCGGTAAACCACCGGCGCGGGTCGTGCGTCTCCCCGCCCCGCCATGTCAGGCCGGCCAGGAGTACTCCTCGCCCAGCAGCTCGTACAGCGCCCGATTGTGCGGGCGATAGAACTCGGTGAGCCGCTCCTTGGTGTCCGGATTCATCGCCGGCGCCGGGAGATGGTTGTGCCTCTCGGCAATCTTCAGGGGATGTGCAGGAAGCCCCAAGAATTCGGTGACCCGGTCCACGGCCGCCTGCTCGTTCGCGTACAGGTCCTCCGCGGGCATGATGAGGAACTGTTCCCGGGGGAAGACGGAGAACCAGTTCTCCAGTTGCGGCCGGTAGATGCCCCGGTCCTGGTAGGTGTAGAAGTCGTGCGCCCGGCTGTAGTACATCGGGTCGGCGGCCATCTTCTCGCGCTCGCCGCGCAGCCGCTCCGGCTCGGCCGCCAGGGCGTCCTCGAAGCTCAGGTCCTCGACGCCGTCCCCCACCCGCTCCCAGTAATGGGAGTAGGCCCGCTTCACCGGATCGCGCAGCGTCACGATGATCTTCACGTCCGGGGTGCGGGCGCGCACCCGCTCCGGCACCGGCGGGTAGTACATGTAATAGGGGCAGGCCTCCCCGGTGACGGGCCGGGGACCGCCGAGGCTCTCCTGGAGCCGGTCCAGTTCCTCCTCGGTGGCGAAGTGCGAGCGGTACCAGGCGTCGCCCTTGTCATAGTTGACGTAGTAGTAGCCGGGGCTCTTGACCCCGCGCGACGCCGGATACATCGGCATGACCAGCGGGTGCTGGATGAGGTAGTTCCACAGCGAGGTCGTGCCGCCGCGCTTGGTGCCGATGATGAGGAAGTCCGGCAGATGACGCCGGTCGGCGGTCCGCACGGCGTACGCGCGCGTCGTCGCGTTCGCCGCGTCCTTCACCCAGCGTGGCGAGCGGTCCTTCGCCCACCCGACGAACCCGGTCGACACGTCAGCCCTCCTCCTTCGCGTCCGCGCGCCCGCGTGACCGCAGCGCCCCGAACATCACATCGGCGTGCAGCACATGCCGCAGCCGCCACAGCACGGCACCGTAGCCGCAGGTGGCCAGGACCGCGTACGCCGCGAACGCCACCAGGCCGGTGCCGAGAAGCATCCGCAGCACCACGCCCAGGCCACCGAACCACACCAGTGCCCAGATTCCGACGGGCGCAAGCGTCCGCGTCCGCAGCCGCAGGCCCATGAGGTAGCGCACCTGCACGACGGCCAGCAGGTTGTCCACGAGCATCGACACGCCCCACGCGACGGCGGCGCCGATGATGCCGTACGGCGGCACCAGCAGCAGGTGCAGCACCACCATGAGGACCACGACGACGGCCTTGTCGAGCAGGTTCCACGAGCTCTTGCCGCCCATGAGCAGGACCGTCTGCACGTTGCCGGTCGCCAGCACCAGCGCCATGGCCGAGGCGAGGATCGCCATGGCCCCGGCGCCGCCGCGGAAGTCCGTGCCGAACAGCGTGAGGACGAACGGCCCGAACACCGCGAGGGCGAGGTACAGCGGCCAGGAGGTGGCGACGACCCAGCCGGTGGCGACCGCGTTCAGGTCCTCGGCCTGCCGGGTCTCCCCCCGGGCGAGCAGGGCGGCGATCTGCGGTGCGACGGCGAGCCGCGTTGCCGCCAGCACGAGGGTCCCGGTCGTGATGAACCGGCCCGCGGTGGCGTAGACGCCCGCGTCATGGCTGGACACCATCGCGCTGACCAGCGGCACGCCCAGCCAGGTCACGACGATCTCGAGCATGGCCGCCACGCCGCGCAGCCCGGAGAAGGCCCAGAACTCCCGGACCGCCGAACGCGCCGCGGGGTCCGGCACGGCCTGCCGCTCCCCGGCCGCCGACGCCTCGGCATTACCGAGAGGCGCCGCCGCGTGCTGTTCGGTCTCCGCGCGGCGGACCAGCCGCCACAGGATCGCGACCGCCGCCACGAACGTCAGTCCGATCGGCAGCGACCAGGCGACCATGACCCCGCCGGCGCCGTACCCGAGGGCGGCGACGGCGATGACCAGCACCGGCCGGCTGAGCGGCGTGATGACGTTCGCCTGGACGGTGAACGCGGCCAGGCTGCCCAGGCCGCGGGTGCCCGACAGGGCGACGTTGCGGACCGCGGACACGGCCAGGACGGGCCCGCAGACCCGCAGCAGGAGGACCGCGTCGTCATGGTGCGCGGCGTCGACGAGCAGCCCGGCCAGCCAGGGCGCCAGCGCGAACACCGCCAGCCCGGTGACCGCGCCGACGGCCAGGACCGGGACCAGCGCCGCGACGACGACCCGGCGAAGGTCACCGATTCGGCCGAGGGCGCGCAGGCGCGCCGTGCTGCGCACCAGTCCCGTGTCGGCGCCGAGCTCGGTGACCTCGGTGAGGATCATGAAGAGCGCGACGACCGTGAAGAAGACGCCGGTCTGCGCCGGGCCCAGCACCCGCGCGACGACGACGGTCAGCAGGAAGCCCGCCATGGCCGCGACGAGGGAGCCGACCAGCCCGATCGCCCCGCCGCGCGCGAACTCCCGGAAGTGCGAGCGCCCCGCGCGGTCGTCCCGCGTGGCCTCGGCCTGGGTGGTCAATCGTCGTCCTCTCCCTGGCTCCAGGTCGGCCCCGGTGTGTACCGGCTCCAGCCGGACAGGACGTCCGGCCGGGCGAGGCCGGTCCCGGGCCGTCGGCGGGGCGGGGTGAGCGGCGCCGCCTCCGGGCCGGCCGCCGTCTCCCGCATCACGAGCGCCGACGCCACGAAGATCACCACGAGCTGGGAGCCGTCCAGCCCGTAGTAGAACATCATGAATGAGGCCATGACCGTCACGACGTGCAGCCACAGCAGCGCGCCCGGCGCGGCCCGCGTCCGCAGGGGAAGCGACCACAGCCAGGCGCAGAACAGGATCAGCGCGACGAAGCCGAACGAGAACATGACGTTCCAGAACTGGCCCTGGGTGCCGACCGAGATGCTGAGGGTGAGCGACGGGCGCGGCGCGCCGTAGCCGATGAACGGCGACTGCAGCGTGCGCTCGAACGCCTCCCGGTAGATGGTCGCCCGGCCCGCGTTCGTGGAGCTGTACTGGGTGCGACTGCCGATGCTCTGCCCGACGCCGAGCGCCGAGGCCGTCGCCAGACCGATCCCCAGCAGGACGAGCACCGCCGCGAGCCACTTGACCTGGCCGCGGAAGCCGAACCGGAGGGCGGCGTACAACACGCCGACGCCGACCGCCAGGAACATCCCGCGGTTCAGGGTGCTGAAGGCGGGGACCAGCGAGGCGAGGAGCAGGACGGTGACCGCCTGCCGCCGCCACCGGACGGCCGCCGTGCGCATGTACAGGATCGCGAACGGGACCAGCAGCGCGAAGTGGCTCCCCCACGTGTTGGTGTACGGGAACGGCGCGCTGGGCCGGTTGTACGCCCGCGGCGCTCCCCATGGCCGCTGCACCTCGGCGAACTTCGGGTGGACCAGGTCCTTCACGTAGTCGTTGCCGGCGATCGACCCTGGCAGCAGGCTCTGCATGGGCGTGCTGATCGACCCGTTGGGCAGGACGACGCCCAGGTAGCCGCCTGCCACCACCCAGACCCAGAACAGCGCCATGAGACCGATGGCCCGGGACAGCGGCAGCGCGCGGCGCGAGGAGTTGTAGACGTAGAGGAAGAAGACGGTGGCCGCGGCGTAGTTCATGAACCGGAAGACGAAGCCGATCATGCGGCCCGCGGAGTCCAGCTGGGTCCCCGCGAACGTCATCCAGATCAGGAACAGCAGCCACAGCCCGAAGCCGGGCGGCACGCGCAGGCCGCGCCGCAGCAGCAGGATGCCGAACATCGGCAGCGCGGCCAGGTCCGCGGCGAACCCGCCGAGCCCCAGCACCCACAGCAGCGGGTAGCCCGCGAAGAAGGCCGCGAACGGCCATGTCGGCAGCTCCTGGCCCCACGACGGCTCGTCGGCGGAGGAGGGCGAGGAGGACGTGTCGGCGGAGCCGCGCCGGGACGCCGACCGTGCGCCGAAGGGGTTCAAGGCGGTCACGAGGCGGTCAGACCCGCCGGCCGGAAGGCGTGCTCGGCGGGGCGCTCCTGGCCGCCGGAACCGCCGCTTCGTACCCGTTCGACACCGACAGCTCCTTAGACTGCTTGTCCTGCCGCCACGCCGGCTGGAGTTTACCGGGGGCGGCCCCGGGCCTTACCTTCTCAGAGACCTCAGTGGGGAGATCCGGGAATCAGCATGCCCATCCGCCTGTCTCGCGCGCCGTCGGTGGTCCTGGCCGCGCTCTGCGTCTTCTGGCCGACCGCCGCCACCGCCCGGGTCGGCGCGGACCCGGGGCCCATCGACGCGCAGGTCGTCGAGGTCGTGGCCGACCCGGCCATCACCCAGGCGAGCGGGCTGGCCACCAGCGAGAACGGCCGCGTCCTCTACAGCCACGAGGACTCGGGCCGCTCCACGGACGTCTTCGGGCTCGACGCCAAGGGCAAGGCGCAGTTCACGGTACGCCTGCCGGCGGGGTCCAACCAGGACTGGGAGGACATCTCCGCGGTCCGGCTGCGCAATGGCAAGCGGGCCATCTACCTCGGCGACATCGGCGACGCGCTCCGCGTCCGCCAGACCGCGAAGAAGTCCGGCCGGCGTGACTACGCGGTGCTGAAGTTCGACGAGCCGCCCGCGAACTCCACCGGCCAGGTCAGCCCGGCCGGCCTGGAGACCTACCGTCTGCGGTACGCCGACGGCGTCCCCGGGCGCAACGCCGAGACGCTGCTCGTCCAGCCGGGCACCGGCCGCGTCTTCGTCGTCACCAAGACCGAGACCGCCCAGCAGGTCGCGTCGCTGTGGGAGGCGCCGGCGAGCCTGAACCCGCAGGGCGTCAACCTCCTGCGCAAGGTCCTCGACGTACCGGTCACCAGGGCGTCCGGAGGCGACTTCTCCCCCACCGGCGACCGCGTCGTCATCCGCAACGACGACACCGCGTACGTCTGGTGGATCAACGACGGCGACGTGGCCAAGTCCCTGACGGAGAAGCCGGCGGAGGTCCTCCTGCCCCAGCAGCAACAGGGCGAGGGCGTGACCTTCACGCCGGACGGCCACTCCCTGCTGGTGAACTCCGAGGGCGTCGGCCAGCCCATCTGGCGCGTTCCGCTGCCCAGCTCGGTCAATGCGCAGACCACGCCGCTGCCCGGGCGGCAGAGCGCCGGTCCCGCCGGCTCCGGGCAGGACACCACGCTCATCGCGATGGCCATCGGCGGGGCGGCCTTCGTCCTCGCGGTCGTGCTCATCGGTTTCCACATCCGGCGACGCACCTGAGTTCTCGGTCGCCTGCGGTTCTGCGCGAGCGCAGGTTAGGCCAAGCCCGGCAAGGTATGTTATGGCGGTCTCATAGACCTTCGGCGAAGGGGCCACGCAGTCAGATGGACGCCACGGCCACGGGGGGCTCGCGAGAGCTCGCGGACTACCTGGCAATGCTCAAACGCCGCTGGTGGGTGGTCGTCGCCGCAGCGGCGCTCGGCGTCGCGGTGGCGGCGATGCTCGTCGTCGTCATGCCCAAGACGTACTCCGCGTTCGCCGTCGTCAACGTCACCCCCACGAAGCTGGACAGCGGCAGCCAGTCCGGCAAGCAGCAGGACATCAACCTGCAGACCGAGGCGCAACGCGTCCGCTCGTACGACGTCGCCGAGCGGGTGGCCCGTGACCTGCACACGAAGGAGACCCCGACCGCGCTCAGCGCGTCCGTGTCGGTGAACGTCCCGAACGACTCGACGGTCATCTACATCACCGTCAACGCCGCGACCGCCGCGAACGCCCGTGACCGCGCGCACGCCTTCGCCCAGGCCTACCTGGACGACCGCCGCGACAGCGCCACGACGGTGCTGATGACCCAGATGACGGCTCTTCAGCGGCAGATCAACTCGCTGTCGAAGCAGCTGCGGACGATGACCGACAAGGTGCAGAAGAACCTGGTCGTCGCCCAGATGCAGGCCCTCAACAACAAGGCGTCCGACCTGCGCGTGACGGCCGCCAACGTGGACCCCGGAGAGATCATCACGGACGCGCGGCTGCCCACCTCGCCGTCCGACCCCAGCCTGACGAGGTACCTGCCCAGCGGTCTCGTCGGCGGCCTGCTGCTCGGTGTCGTGCTGGCCATCCTCCTGGACCGGACGGACAAGCGGGTGCGCACCGCTCACGACATCGAGCGCGTCCTCGACCTGCCGGTCCTCGTGGACATCCCGGCCAAACGCGGCCGGGAGGGCCTGGGCCTGCTGCCGGCGCGCAGCCGTACGGGGCAGAGCTTCCACGAGCTCTCCCACGTCCTCACCGCCACGCTGGGCCACGGCAACCACGTCCTTCTGGTCACCGGCGCGGCACCGGGCCGCGGCGGCAGCTTCGTCGCCGCCAACCTCGCGGCGGCGCTCGCCCGTACGGGCTCGGACGTCCTGCTGGTCTGCGCGGACCTGGGCTCCTCGGTGGCCGGCGAGCTCCTCGGCCTTCCGGAAGGACCGGGCCTGTCGGAGGTGCTGCTCGGCTGGGCCGAACCGCGCGAGGTGATCCGCAAGAACCACGGCGCGCCGACGCTGAGCGCCATCACCGTCGGCTCGAACAGCGAACTGGCCGCCGAACTGCTGCAGCGCGAGCAGATGGACCGTCTGATCGGCTCCCTGCGGGAGGACTACCGCTTCACGGTCATCGAGGCCCCGTCCACCGAGCTGGGCGCGGACGCTCAGGCGCTCGCGGACCTGGCGGACGCCGCGCTCATGGTGGTCGAGATCCCCCTCGCGCGCTACGCCCAGATACGGGACGGGGTCCGGCGCATCGACCGGATGGGCGCCGCGGTGATGGGCGCGGTCGTACTGCCCGTACAGGACGACAAGGTGGCGCCGCCACCGTCCCGGCCCCTGCCGGCCCGTACCCCGCCGCCGCTGCGCGAGCGGCCGGTCGCTCCGCCGCCGAAGCAGAACAAGTACGAGGCCATCGAGGACGCGCCGACGGTGCTCGACATGGTGGCCGTGTCCGACGAGGGCGCCCCGCCGCCGAAGGGCCGGCGGCACCGCCCCGAGCCGCTCCCGCCCGCGTCCGGCGAGGAGGCCGCCCGGCCCCAGGCGCCGACGCGCTCCACCGGTCAGCCCCGGTCCGACCTGGCCCGCTCCGTCGACCCGGCCCGGTCGGCCGAGGCGGCTCCCCGCGCCGACGGCGCCGAGTCGGCACGGCCGGCACCCGCCGACAACAGCGCGGCGGAGACGGCCGCGAACCCCAAGGTCACCTGGACCTGAGCCTCGCCGCGGGTCAGATGCCCCGGCCGCGGGCGTGCAGCGTGAGCAGGACGCGCTTGCCCGAGACGGCGCCGCTGGCCACCGCGAGCGCGAACGGCACCCGCCGCTCCTTCCAGTTGGCCCGCATCGCCCGTCCCGCCCAGCGCACGGCCTCCCGGCGCCGGCCGATGGTGGCGCAGCCGAACGCGATCTGCCCGTACACCCGCCCGGCCGCGGCCGGGGACCGGCCGATCTCCGGGTAACGGTCGAGGAACCACCGCAGGGCCTCGACCTTCGTCTCCCACGCCTGCGCGTAGTAGGACGTCTGGCCGAACAGCACGCGGACGTACGGCCGGTCGACGTTGACGATCGGGTGCCGGCGGGCGGCGCGCAGCGCCAGGTCCCAGTCCTCGCCCTGGCCGCCCGGGATCGTCTCGTCGACCATGCCGATGTCGATCAGCGCCTCGCGCCGGGCGACGTACGTCGAGGAGTGCACGCTCATCATGCGGTCGCCGACGAGGTCGTCGAAGAGGACCCGGTCGGCGCCGGCCAGGCGGGGCAGCTCCCGGCCGTCGAAGTCGACCAGGATGCCGCAGCTGGCGAGGACCGCGTCGGGCTCGGCCTCCAGGGCGGCGACCTGGGCCGCCAGCTTGCCGGGCAGCCACACGTCGTCGTCGTCGCAGGAGGCCACCAGGTCGGTGTCGAGCGCGAGGATCCCGGTGTTGCGGCTGCCGGGGAGGCCCGGCGTACGGGTGTTGGCGAGCACCTCGACCTGGTCGCCCGCCAGGCTCAGGTCGGGCTCGGCTCGGTCGTACACCACCACGACGTGGACCTTCCCGTCGTAGTCCTGGGCCAGCACCGACTCGATCGCCTTGCGCAGCAGTTGGGGACGGTTGTGAGTGGGGATGACCACTCCCACGGAGGGCGGCACGCGCGACAGTTTAGAGTGCTGCGGAAAACGACGAGTGACGTCCGGAAAGGTGATCAGGTGGCTCCGAGGATCGCGACCGCCGAGCGGGTCGACCGTGACCAGTTGCTGGAGTTCCTCCGGCCCCGGCACCACGGGTTGTTGTCCACTCCACGGGCGAGCGGCCGGCCGCAGATGTCGCCCGTGACGTGCGGCGTGGACACCGACGGGCGGATCGTCGTCTCCACGTATCCCGCGCGGGCCAAGGCCCGTAACCTGCGCCGGGACGAGCGGGCGTCGATCTGCGTGCTGTCCGACGACTGGGACGGCCCGTACGTCCAGGTCGACGGGCGCGCCGAGGTGCTCGACATGCCGGAGGCGCTGGACGGGCTGGTGGAGTACTACCGCTGCATCGCCGGCGAGCACCCCGACTGGGACGAGTACCGCGAGGCGATGCGGCGCCAGGACAAGTCGCTGATCCGCATCCACATCGAGGAGTGGGGACCGATCGCGACCGGCGGTTTCCCGCCCGAGCGGACCTGATCCGAACGCGTACGGGCCCGGCTCCCCCACGGAAGCCGGGCCCGTACGGTCAGGACGTGTCCTAGCGGTTCTCCATGATCATGCCGGCGCCGACGGTCGCGTTGGTGGCCTCGTCGATGAGGATGAACCCGCCGGTGCCGCGGTTGCGGGAGTAGTCGTCGGCGAACAGCGGCTGGGTGACGCGCAGCCGTACCCGTCCGATCTCGTTGAGCTCCAGGCGCTCTGCGTCCTCGTGCCGGTGCAGCGTGTTGACGTCGAGCCGGTACTGCAGCTCCTTGATCATCGCCCTGGCGGTGCGGGTGGTGTGCTTGATGACCAGCTTGCCGCGCGGCACGAGCGGGCGTTCGTCGGACATCCAGCAGACCATCGCGTCGACGTCCTGGGTGACCTGCGGCCGGTTGTGCGGTCGGCAGATCATGTCGCCCCGGGAGATGTCGATGTCGTCCTCGAGCAGGAGCGTGACCGACATCGGCGGGAACGCCTCGTCCACCGGGCCGTCCGCGGTGTCGATCCGCTTGATCCGCGTCGTCAGCCCGGACGGCAGGTGCATGACCTCGTCGCCGGGCTTGAGCACGCCGCCCGCGACCTGGCCGGCGTAGCCCCGGTAGTCGTGCAGCTCCGGGTCGGTGGACTTGTGCGGCCGGATGACGTACTGCACCGGGAACCGCACGTCGATGAGGTTCCGATCGGAGGCGATGTGGACGTTCTCCAGGTGGTGCAGCAGCGACGGGCCGTCGTACCAGGGCATGTTGGCCGACCGCTCGACGACGTTGTCGCCGTGCAGCGCCGAGATCGGGATGAACGTCAGGTCGCCGACCGACAGCTTCGCCGCGAAGGACGTGAACTCGTCCTTGATCCGCTCGAACGTCGCCTCGTCGTAGTCGACGAGGTCCATCTTGTTGACCGCGAGCACGAGGTGCGGCACCCGCAGCAGCGTCGTCAGGAACGCGTGGCGGCGCGACTGCTCCAGGATGCCCTTCCGGGCGTCGATCAGGACGATCGCCAGGTCGGCGGTCGAGGCGCCGGTCACCATGTTCCGGGTGTACTGAATGTGCCCCGGGGTGTCGGCGATGATGAACTTGCGCCGGGGCGTGGCGAAGTAGCGGTAGGCGACGTCGATGGTGATGCCCTGCTCCCGCTCGGCGCGCAGGCCGTCGGTCAGCAGGGCGAGGTTGGTGTAGTCCTCACCCCGGTCGCGGCTGGTGCGTTCGACGGCCTCGAGCTGGTCCTCGAAGATCGACTTGGAGTCGAACAGCAGGCGCCCGATGAGGGTGGATTTGCCGTCGTCGACCGAGCCCGCGGTGGCGAGCCGCAGAATGTCCATTTAGAAGTAGCCCTCCCGCTTGCGGTCCTCCATGGCGGCCTCGCTGGTGCGGTCATCGGCGCGGGTCTGACCGCGCTCGGTGACCCGCGTGGCGGCGATCTCGGCGATGACCTCGTCCAGGCCGACCGCGGTCGACTCGACGGCGCCGGTGCAGCTCATGTCGCCGACCGTGCGGTAGCGGACCATCGCCTCGAAGGCCGGCTCGTCGTCGCCCCGGTTGGAGTACGGGCTGTCGGCGAGCAGCATGCCGTCGCGTTCGAAGACCGTGCGGGTGTGGGCGTAGTAGATCGAGGGGATCTCCAGGCCCTCCAGCCGGAGGTAGTCCCAGATGTCGAGCTCGGTCCAGTTCGACAGCGGGAAGACCCGGACGTGCTCGCCCTGGCGGATCCGGGTGTTGTAGAGGTTCCACAGCTCGGGCCGCTGGTTCTTCGGGTCCCACTGGCCGAAGTCGTCGCGGAAGGAGACGACGCGCTCCTTGGCGCGGGCCTTCTCCTCGTCGCGCCGGGCCCCGCCGAACGCGGCGTCGAACCGGTGCTCCTCGATGGCGTCCAGCAGGGTGGTGGTCTGCAGGCGGTTCCGGCTGGCCCGCCGGCCGGTCTCCTCGACCACGCGGCCCTTGTCGATGGACTCCTGCACGGACGCGATGACGAGGCGGACGCCGAGCTCGGCGACCCGGCGGTCGCGGAACTCGATGACCTCGGGGAAGTTGTGGCCGGTGTCGACGTGCATGACCGGGAACGGGACCGGTGCCGGCCAGAACGCCTTCTCGGCGAGGCGCAGCATGACGATGCTGTCCTTGCCGCCGGAGAAGAGCAGGACGGGCCGTTCGAACTCCGCCGCTACCTCCCGGATGATGTGGATCGATTCGGACTCCAGGACGCCGAGCTGGGACGTCCGGTAGTCACGGGTGTCAGCGGTGCTGCGCTGCATGTGGTGCCGCTCCCGGGTTCGCTTACGAGACCGCCCGGATGCCGGCGAGCAGCGTTGGCGCCAAATCCGGGTGGCAAACCAGGATATCCGGCAGCAGGGTGTTCTCATTGTTGTAGGTCAGGGGTGACCCGTCGATGCGGGAGGCGTGGGCGCCCGCCGCGAGGGCGACCGCGACCGGCGCCGCGGAGTCCCATTCGTACTGGCCGCCCGCGTGCACGTAGGCGTCGACGTCGCCGAGGAGCACCGCGGCGACCTTCGCGCCGGCCGATCCGATCGGCATGACCCGCACGTCGGGCTCGACCTCGTCGACGAGCCGGTCGAGGAACGCCGGCGGGCGGCTGCGGCTGGCCGTCATCCGGATCTGCGCGGGGTCGCGCAGCGGAGGCAGCGACGGCGGTTCGGCCGTGGAGAGCGTGCGGCCCTGGGCGGGCAGCGCGACGGCCCCGGCGGTGAGCCGCCCGGTGCCGTCGCCGTCCCGCTCCCAGAGCGCGACGTGCACGGCCCAGTCGGACCGCCCCTCCTCGCCGTACTCGTACGTGCCGTCCAGCGGGTCGACGATCCACACGCGGTCGGCGTCGACGCGGGCGAGGTCGTCCTTGCCCTCCTCGCTGAGGACGGCGTCACCGGGACGCTGCCGGGCGAGCGCCTCGGTCAGGCACAGGTGCGCCTCCCGGTCGCCGGTGTCCCGCAGTCTTCGTACGTCGGCGAAGCCGGACTCCGCGCGCAGGCGCAGGAGCAGCGCTCCCGCCTCGGTCGCCAGATCCCTGGCGAGGGCGTGGTCGTCGTGGATCACGTACTTCCCTCTACACGTCAGTAGGCACCGGAACCGTGCAGGACGGCGGCCCAGGTCCTCCAGAGGATCTGCAGGTCGAGGGTCAAGGACCAGTTCTCGACGTAACGCAGATCCAGGCGCACGGATTCCTCCCAGGTCAGATCCGCCCGTCCGCTCACCTGCCACAGACCGGTCATGCCCGGTCGTACGACGAGGCGGCGGCGCACGTCATCACCGTACTGTGCGACCTCATCGGGCAGCGGCGGGCGGGGGCCGACCAACGACATGTCGCCCCACAGCACGTTGAACAGCTGGGGCAGTTCGTCGAGGGAGTAGCGCCGCAGCCAGGCCCCCATCCGGGTGACCCGCGGATCATTCTTGATCTTGAACAGGACGCCGTCGTGCTCGTTGAGCTGCAGGAGTTCGGCCTTGCGCCGTTCGGCGTCGACGACCATCGTCCGGAACTTCAGCACGGTGAACTCGCGGCCGTCCTGGCCGACCCGGACCTGGCGGAATAGCGCGCGGCCGGGGCTCTCCAGCCGGATGGCGATCGCGATGGCGGCCAGAAGCGGCCACAGGACCATCAGCGCCGCGGTCGCGACGGTGCGGTCGAACGCGTTCTTGATGAGCCGGCGGACGCCGCTCAGCTCGGGGTGCTCGACGTGCAGGAGCGGCAGCCCGGCGACCGGGCGGATGGAGGTGCGCGGACCGGCGACCTCCATGAGCGCCGGTGCGACGACGAGGTCGACGTCGTCCTTCTCGAGCTGCCAGGCGAGGCGGCGCAGGGCCACGCCGTCCAGCTCGGGACAGGCGAGCACGGCGACCGTGTCGGCGTGCACCGCCTCGACGGTGCCGGCGATCCGGGCGAAGTCACCGGCGACCCGTACGCCCTCGATCTCGCGGACCGCGTCGTCGCCCGAGGCGAGCATCGGCGGGAGACAGGCGGCGACGATCTGCATGCCGTGCTGGGGTTCGCGGCGCAGCTGCCGTACCAGGTCGGCCACTGCGGCCCGGTGCCCGGCGGCCACGACACGGCGCATGCACTCGCCGGCCTTGCGCCGCCGGTGCAGCCGCTTGCGAAGCTGGTACCGCGCGACCAGGTCGAGTCCCGTGGTGAGGGGCAGCGCCACGATGACGTAGCCGCGGGCGACGTCGATCTTGGTGGCGTACGCGAGGATCGCCACGGTGGCGGTCAGCGAGAAGCCGGCCTGGATGATCCGGCGGAACTCCTCGGAGCCGACGCCGATGAGCCGGTGCTCGTACGCGCGCGCCATGCCGAGCACGCCGGTCCACAGGAAGGGCAGGACGAGGCTCAGTCCGATGTAGGGAGTGCTCCACGGGTCGCCGAAGGTCGGATAGCGGAACCGCGCGACGAAGGCGAACAGGCCCGCGAGCAGGGCGACGAGAAAGTCGACACACCAGGCCTGCCGCGCGTAACCGGAGCTCCATGACTGGATCCGCGAACGACTGCCGTGGGCGGCCTGGGCCTCGGGCCACGCTTCTCCGACGACGGCCATTTCACCCCTTGCCGAGGTAACACACACAGGACTCTGCTGAAGCAGGACGCCCAGGCGTCACGAAAGGTTCACACGTTCCGGCAAGAATCGCCCGTCATGTCACACGAGGACCGGTGGGCGTCGAAACAGTGATCTTTCGGGCGACGACCGCCGGGACGGCACCGTGGCTCCTGGGGGTACACCTGGCACGATAGAGACCTAGAACGCACAGAGGGGCCGAAACCACGTAATCGCCGGTACGTGTCGGTTCGGCCGGGAGAGAGTTCTTCTAAGCAGTGTGAAAGATGTTCTGCGCGCGGTCCAGGCCGTCCGTGAGCAACGACTCCGTCGCGTCGGCGGCGCGCTCGGTGTTCAGGTCGAGCTCCTTGCGCTCGGCCCCGGCGAAGTCGCGCAATACGAACACCGCGGCGTCCATGCGGCCGGGCGGCCGGCCGATCCCGAACCTGACCCGTAGGTAGTCACGCCCGCCGAGCGCCTTGGTGATCGAGCGCAGGCCGTTGTGCCCGTTGTCGCCGCCACCGAGTTTGAGGCGCAGTGTGCCGTAGGGAATGTCGAGCTCGTCGTGCACGACGACGACACGCTCGAGCGGCACCTTGTAGAAGTCGCGCAAAGCCTTTACGGGGCCGCCGGACTCGTTCATGTACGACCGGGGCTTGGCGAGCACGACCCGGAGCCCGGCGAGCCGTCCCTCGACGACCTCGGCGCGCGCCTTGTGCGCCTTGAACCGGCCGCCCATCCGCGCGGCCAGCACGTCGAGGACCATGAAGCCGGCGTTGTGCCGGTTGCCGGCGTACTCGGGGCCCGGGTTGCCGAGCCCGACGACGAGCCAGGGAGCGTCCGCGCCCACGTCCGGCATCACCGACCACCCTCCGACACATCAGAGCCCGCGCGTGGACCGCCGGGCCTGTCCGACGCCCATTCCGCACGGGCTCGACATGCCCCCGTCCGGGGGCGCCCACACCCTCACCGATGACGGGGCGTCGCACGGCGAACCCGCCGCCGAACACCCCGGAAGCAGGCCGGGACCCACGTCCGCGCGGGCCTGCGCCCACACGCCGACACGGCTCGCGGCCGCCTCGCCGCCGGTGAACCGACGCGAGTCGCGGCCGCACGGTCGCCGGGCACACCGACGCGGACCATGCCGGTCGGCGCCCACGGCGACGGTCGACGCCCGAGAGGGCGCTGTTACTCCTCGCCGCCCTGCTCCGCGGTCTCGCCCTCGGCGGCCGCGGGAGCCTCGGCGGGCGCCTCGGCCTCGCCGGTGGTCGCCGCCTCGATCTGCTCGGCGGTCGGCGACGGCAGCACGTGCAGCACCAGGGCCTCCTCGTCGGCGCCCAGCGTCGCACCCGCCGGCAGCTTGAGGTCCTTGGCGAGGACCTGCGTGCCGACCTCCAGGCCCTCGACGTCGACCTCGACCGCCTCGGGAAGGTGGGTCGCCTCGGCCTCGAGGGCCACCTGCACGAGCTGCTGGTCGAGCAGGCCGCCCGGCGCCACCTCGCCCGTCACCTGGACCGGAACCTCAACGGTGACCTTCTCGCCGCGCTTCACGACGAGCAGGTCGACGTGCTCGAGGAAGCCCTTGAGCGGGTCGCGCTGGACGTCCTTCGGCAGCGCGAGCTCGGCGCCGTCCCCAAGGCCCTCCACGCGCAGCAGCACGTTGGGCGTCTTGAGGGCGAGCATCAGCTCATGGCCGGGCAGCGTGATGTGCTTCGGGTCGGTGCCGTGTCCGTACAGAACAGCGGGCACCTTGCCGGCCCTGCGAGCGCGCCGGGCGGGGCCCTTACCGAATTCGGTGCGGGGCTCGGCGGCAATGCGTACCTCGGACACGGCGAAAACTCCTCGCTCAAATGAAGCTTGTCAGTACAAGTCGACGCAAGTAACGTCGAAGATCATCGATGCTCCTCGCGGCCGGACTCAGAGTGGGCGAGCCCATGGAGGCAGCGTCGGACGCACACGGTCTCCCAAGTTTAGCCGATCGGCGTTCCGGTTCGTGCCGGGGGACGAAATCTCAGCTGTGGCCGCCGAAGAGGCTGGTCACCGAGCCGTCGCTGAACACCTCACTGATCGCCCGGGCCAGCAGCGGCGCGATCGACAGCACGGTCAGCTTGTCGAACCGCTTGTTGTCCGGGATCGGCAGCGTGTTGGTGAGAACGACGTCGGAGATCCGGGAGTTCTTCAGCCGGTCGACGGCGGGCCCGGACAGCACGCCGTGGGTCGCGGCCACCACGACCCGGGCGGCGCCCTCCTCGAACAGCGCGTCGGCCGCCTTCACGATCGTGCCACCGGTGTCGATCATGTCGTCGACGACGACACAGGTGCGCCCGGCGACCTCGCCGACGACGTCGAAGACCTTCACCTCGTTCGCGACCTCGGGGTCGCGCCGCTTGTGGATGATGGCCATCGGGCAGCCGCCCAGCTCATCGCTCCAGCGCTCGGCGACGCGCACCCGCCCGGCGTCCGGCGCGACCACCGTCACCTGCTCGGTGTCGAGCTTGGCGCCGATGTGCCCGGTGAGGAGCGGCAGGGCGAACAGGTGGTCCACCGGGCCGTCGAAGAAGCCCTGGATCTGCGCGGTGTGCAGGTCGACCACCATCAGCCGGTGCGCGCCGGCCGTCTTGAACAGGTCGGCCATCAGCCGCGCGGAGATCGGCTCCCGGCCGCGGTGCTTCTTGTCCTGCCGGGCGTACCCGAAGAAGGGCGCGACGACCGTGATCCGCTTGGCCGACGCGCGCTTGAGCGCGTCGACCATGATCAGCTGCTCCATGATCCACTGGTTGATCGGCGCGGTGTGGCTCTGTAGCACGAAGGCGTCCGAGCCGCGCACCGACTCGTTGAACCGCACGAACGTCTCACCGTTCGCGAAGTCGTACGCCGACGTGGGCGTCGGCTCGACGTCGAGGGCCTCGGCCACCTCTTCGGCGAGCTCGGGGTATGCCCGGCCGGAGAAGAGCATCAGCTTCTTCTCGCCCGTCGCCTTGATCCCTGTCACGCGTACAGTCTCCCTACTCGCTGTCCTGGCCGTCCTGCTCGCGGGCGCGCTGGGCCGCCTCCGCGGAGGGGGTGCCGGCGCGCCTGCGCTCGACCCACCCCTCGACATTGCGCTGGCGGGCACGCGCGACCGCCATGGCGCCCGGCGGCACGTCGTTCGTGATCACCGAACCGGCCGCGGTGTACGCGCCGTCGCCGATCGTGACCGGAGCGACGATCATGTTGTCGCTGCCGACCTTGACGTGGTCGCCCACGACGCTGCGACTCTTGGTCACGCCGTCGTAGTTGACGAAGACGCAGGCGGCGCCGATGTTGGTGCCTTCGCCGATCTCCGCGTCACCGACGTAGGTGAGGTGGGGCACCTTGCTGCCCTCGCCCACCACGGCGTTCTTCGTCTCGACGTACGTGCCGATCTTGGCCTTGCGGGCGAGCCGGGTGCCCGGCCGCAGGTACGCGAAGGGGCCGACGCTGACCTCCGGGCCGATCTCGGCGGAGACGCACACGGCGTTCACGACGACGGCGTCCTCGCCCACGGACGTGTCGGTCAGCGTGCAGTTCGGGCCGATCCGGGCGCCCGCCGCCACGTGGGTGGCGCCGTGGAGCTGGGTGCCCGGCTCGATCACCACGTCGGGCTCGAGCGTCACCTGCACGTCGACCCACGTGGACAGCGGGTCGACGATCGTGACGCCGGCGCGCATGTGCGCCTCGAGCACACGGTCGTTGAGCTGGCGCCGCGCCTGGGCGAGCTGGACCCGGTCGTTGACGCCCTGCGTCTCGATCCAGTCGGCCGCCTTGTACGCGCCGGCCCGGTGGCCGTCCCCGCGGAGGATCCCGACGACGTCGGTGAGGTACTCCTCGCCGCTGGCGTTGTCGGTGGTCACCCGGCCGAGCGCGTCCGCCAGGAGCTTGCCGTCGAAGACGTACATGCCGACGTTGATCTCGCGGATGGCGCGCTCGTCCGGTCCCGCGTCCTTGTGCTCGACGATCCCGGCCACCTCTCCGCCGGGGCCGCGCACGATGCGGCCGTAGCCGGTCGGGTCCGGGATCTCGGTGCTCAGGACGGTGACGGCGTTGCCCTCGGTCTCGTGCGCGCGGACCAGCTCGGCCAGTGTCTCGCCGCGCAGCAGCGGGTGGTCGCCGTTGGTGACGACGACCGTGCCGGTGAGCGCGCCGACCGCCTCGAGGACGATCCGGACCGCGTGGCCGGTGCCGTTCTGCTGCTCCTGGGTCACGGCGACCGCGTCCGGCGCGATCTCCGCGAGATGCTCGACGACCTTGTCCCGGCCGTGCCCGACGACCACCACGAGTCGCTCGGGCCGCAGGTCGCGGGCTGCGGCGAGGACGTGCCCGACCAGGCTGCGCCCACCCAGTTCGTGCAGGACCTTGGGGGTGGTACGGGACTTCATCCGGGTGCCCTCGCCCGCGGCGAGGACGATGACGGCTGCGGGGCGGCTCATGGTCACGCGACCACCTCACCGGACGGCTCGGTGATGTGCTGGTGACATGGCATCGCCCGGTGGCTCGCTCCGCTCACTGGAGGAGGCTCCTCGGCGTCGCTGACAGGTTCGAAGCCGGGCGCGGACGTCTGGGAGGACCTCCGGCGAGGGTGCCGGCCTGCGAAGATAAGGGGTCGCAGGCCCGTAACCCGCCCGACACCCGAAGGATACCGCCCGCGGGCGGACCCCATGCGCCCCGGTCAGGGACGCGGAGCGGCGAAGCCGAGGTCACCGGGCCTCCGGGGAACGCGGAGGCCCGGTGGAGAAGAGGGCTCCGGCGCCTGGATTCGAACCAGAAATAAAGGGACCAAAACCCTCCGTGATGCCGATTTCACCACGCCGGATCGCCGCCGCGGCATCGCCTGCCGCACGGCACCCCTAACGATAGCGGTTGCCTCGTCAGGCGGCGCGCCCGTTTCGATCAAGCCGGGGGCGCGGCCGCGACCGGCCGCCGGAGCACCGCTTTCGCCATGAGGAGCCAAGTGGCGGCTTGCGGGTTGGCAACCCTCGTGTGACCGACACGACATGTTTGCGGAAATCCCGCCGGGTATCTACCTAACCTACGCCGCCGTAGGTTACGGTTGCGTAGCCGTAAGTTTCCCGATGGGCAGGAGGAACCGCATGACCATAGCCCCGTCCGCGCCACCTCGACCGCAGGCCCTACCCGAGATCGAAGCGAAGCCCAAGGGCGTTTTCGAACGCGTCCTGCTGGCCGTCTTCATCGCGGTACCGCTCTTCGCCGTCGCGGCGGCCGTGCCGTTCGCCTGGGGCTGGGGTCTCGGTTGGAGCGATGTGGCCATCACCGTGCTGATGTACACGGTGACCGGCCTGGGGGTGACCGTCGGCTACCACCGGCACTTCACCCACAAGTCGTTCAAGGCCAACCGTCCGCTGCGCATCGCGCTGGCCCTCGCCGGCAGCCTCTCGATCGAGATGAGCGTGATCGACTGGGTGGCCACCCACCGTCGCCACCACAAGTACTCCGACAAGGAGGGCGACCCGCACTCGCCGTGGCGGTTCGGCGGCGACTGGAAGGCGCTGTCCAAGGGGCTGGTCTGGGCGCACATGGGCTGGCTGTTCGACGCCCGCCGCACCTCGCCGGCGAAGTTCTGCCCCGACCTGGTGGCCGACAAGGACATCCGCCGCATCAGCCGGGTCTTCCCCGGTCTCGTCGCCGTCTCGATGCTGCTGCCGGCCCTGATGGGCGGCCTGATCACGATGTCCTGGTGGGGTGCGCTGACCGCCTTCTTCTGGGGCTCTCTCGTGCGCGTCGCCCTGCTGCACCACGTCACCTGGGCCATCAACTCCATCTGTCACGTGATGGGCGACGAGGTGTTCGACTCGCGGGACAAGGCGAAGAACGTCTGGTGGCTGGCGATCCCGTCGTTCGGCGAGTCCTGGCACAACCTGCACCACGCGGACCCGACGTGCGCCCGGCACGGCGTGCTCAAGGGCCAGATAGACATCAGCGCGCGGATGATCTGGATGTTCGAGAAGTTCGGCTGGGTCTCCGATGTTCGTTGGCCGAACGAGCAACGTCTCGCCGCAAAGCGGATATCGTAAGCCAAACTAACAATCTCACACGGCGCCGCCTGCGGTCGGGAGTCCAGGGCCGCCAGGGAAGAGCGAGCAGTGAGCGTAGCCAACGATTCGGTTGCTACCGCGACAATTGAGAACGTGAGTGAACCCCCACGGTCGCGCCGGAAGCGGATGACCGGAAAAGAACGACGGGAACAGTTGCTCGACATCGGCCGGACACTCTTCGCCGAACGCGGGTTCGACGGCACCTCCATAGAGGAGATCGCCAGCGTGGCGGGAGTGTCCAAGCCGGTGGTGTACGAGCACTTCGGCGGCAAAGAGGGCCTCTACGCGGTCGTCGTCGACCGCGAGATGGAGCGACTGCTCGACCTGGTCACCAAGGCGCTCGTCGGCGGGCACCCGCGTCAGAAGATCGAACGCGCGGCCCTCGCACTCCTCGAGTACATCGAGGACAGCAGCGAGGGCTTCCGCATCCTGGTCCGCGACTCGCACGCCGCCTCGGCGACGGGAACGTTCGCCAGCCTCCTCAGCGACATCGCCAACCAGGTCGAACACATCCTCGGGGACGAGTTCAAGGAGAAGGGCTACGACCCCAAGGCGGCCCCGCTGTACGCCCAGGCGCTCATCGGGATGGTCGCGATGACCGGCACCTACTGGCTGGACGTGCGCAAGCCGAAGCGCGAGGAGGTCGCGGCCCACCTGGTGAACCTCGCCTGGAACGGCCTGTCCGGGCTGGAGCCGAAGCCACACCTCACGACGGATTACAAGGCCCGCCAGAAAGAGCTGAAGGCCAAGGCGAAGGAAGCCGCCAAAGAGGCCAAGGAGCAGGCCCGGGCCGCCCGCCGCAACGGCGTCGACCCCGCCGCCGTCTGACCCTCCGTAGCCGTTCTGTCACACCTGGCCCCTACCGTGTTCGCGACAAGCGACGGTGACGGGCTCTCGCCCGGCGCGGGCCGCCCGCCCTCGCGGGCGACGATCCGCCGTCGGCGGATCCAGGAGGTGGGCAGTGCCATACCGATCCGGCGACTCCGACCACGGCCACGTCGGCCACCGGCCGCGAGGCGGGGCGGCCGAGGTCTCTCGAGGCGCGGGCCGCACGGCCGACACGGGTGACGCCTGCGCGACGCGGCTCACCGAGAGCCTCGAGGACGCCGTCCTGGCGCTCGACGCCCAACCGGCCGGCTTCGAGGACGCGGTCCGCAAGACCGAGCACGTCGAGGAGTTGCGGCGG
Organism: Actinoallomurus sp. NPDC052308; assembly: GCF_040679195.1. NCBI lineage: Bacteria > Bacillati > Actinomycetota > Actinomycetes > Streptosporangiales > Thermomonosporaceae > Actinoallomurus > Actinoallomurus sp. NPDC052308. Next base: position 474,677 of record NZ_JBFAUM010000002.1, read on the forward strand.
ATCCTCGGCATCCTGCTCGACGTGCTGGCCGACTGGGAGATGCTGGCCGATCGGGAGGCGCGCGGCCCGTGATCGACGTCCGTGTGGGGCCGTCCGCGCGACGTCGCCCGCCCGGCCCGTGGGCGGCACCGCGGGGTGGGGTCGGCTCAGACCGCCTCGCTCGCCTGGAGGAACTCCAGGCGGTTCCCGACGGGGTCGTCGACGTAGCAGCGGCGGTACCCGGGCAGCAGGTCGTCGGGCCGGACCTGGTGACCGGCCGCCCGGAGTCGGTCGACGAGCGCGTCCAGGTCGCGCACGAGGATCCCCGGATGGGCCTTCCTGGCGGGCCGGAAGTCGGTCTCTGCGCCGATGTGGACCTCGACGCCCGGCGCACGGAACCACGCCCCGCCGCGCGTCGCCAGGGTCGGCGGTTTGGGCACCTCGGTGAGCCCCAGGATGCCGGCGTAGAACTCCCGCATCCGCGACTCCGTGCCCGGCGGGGCCGCGAGTTGTACGTGGTGCAGTCCGATCAGGAGGCTCATCGTCGCGCTCCCCTCCGCCGGCGTCCGAGGTGGAACAACCGGAACCGCACATCTCTTGATGTCGAGACAGATGCTCCCGGCGTCGATATCTCGATGTCAAGACAGGTAAGGTGATCGATTGTGGAGGACGAGGTAGACCGGCTGGTCGAGGCATGGCACGCGGAGCGTCCGGACCTCGACGTGGAGCCCCTGCACGTCCTCAGCCGGGTCTCCCGCCTCGCCCGGCACCTCGACCGCGCCCGGCGGGCGGTGTTCGCCGCCCACGGGATGGAGTCGTGGGAGTTCGACGTGCTGACCGCGCTGCGGCGCGCGGGCCCCCCGTACGAGCTGAGCCCCGGCCGGCTGCTCCACGCCACCCTCGTGACCTCCGGGACGATGACCAACCGGATCGACCGCCTGGAGTCCGCCGGTCTCGTCCGCCGCAGCCCCGACCCCCACGACAAGCGCGGCGTCCTCGTCCGGCTGACCGACGCGGGCCGCACCCGGGTGGACGCCGCGTTCGCCGACCTCGTCGACCGGGAACGCGACCTGCTCGGTGCCCTCAGCCCCGGCGACCGCCGCACGCTCGCGAACCTCCTGCGCTCCCTGCTGATCCCCTTCGACACCGACCCGGCCGCCTGACCGCCGTCGGCCCTCGCCAGGGCGTGCTTCCCGCCCGAGGTCAGATCAGCGGCTCCTGGCCGCCGTCGTACACCAGGAGCCCGTCGTCACGGACGCGGGCCCCCGGCGCGGGCGTGTGCGGCGTGAGACGCCCGTCGTGCATGAGGTGGACGACCGGCACCTGCCGGACCAGGACGAGGTAGTCGGCGATCAACCGGCGGTGGCAACGCCACCACACGCTCTCGCTGCACATCACGGCCTGCCGGCGGTCCTCCGCCAACAGCGCGTCGACCGCCGTCCCGAACTCCTTGGTGCGCATGTGGGCGGCGTAGCCGCGGAACATCTCCTCGCGCCAGAAGACGTCGGGCGAGTCGGCGGGCGGCCGCCGGAAGCCGCCGAGACGCTTGTCCCATCGGTAGCCGATCCCACGCTCGGGCAGCCAGCGCTCCAGCTCGTGCCGCGCGACGTGGGGGTTGCGGCGGCTGCCGGGCGCCGTACGCACGTCCACCAGCAGCTCGACACCGGCCGCGCCGAGGAGCTCGGCGATCCGGTCCGCCGACGCGGTGCCGTGCCCGAAGGTGAGAACGGACATCAGCGCAGGGCGGCCTCGACCGCCGCGCCGATGGCCAGCAGCCGCTCCTCACCTCCGGCCGGCCCGACGAGTTGCAGCGAGGCGGGCAGGCTCGTGCCGGCCACCGGCACGGGCAGCGCCAGCGCCGGATGGCCGGAGAGGTTGAACGGCAGGGTGAGCTCGGTCAGGTCGACCTCGCGCTCGGCGCCGATCCGGGGCGGCGGCTGGGAGATCGTGGGCAGCGCGAGCACCGGATGGCGCGCGAGGAACTTGTCGAACAGGTCGCGCGCCGCCACCTGGGTGGCGTACGCCTCGTCGAACAGCCCGTCGGTGACGAGGGCGCCGCGTTCGATGCGCCGGCGGATGCGGGCGCTCATCCGGTCCGGGTAGGCGAGCAGGCCGCGGTGCTCGCGGTGGCCCTCCCCACGGATCAGCGTGTTGCCGGCGGACAGGGCCTCCTGCCAGGCGTCGACGGGTTCGTCGACGAACGTCAGACCGGCCGCGCGCAGCGCGGCGTCAACGGCGGCGTCCACCGCCGGGTCCACCGCCACGCCCTCCGGGCGCAACCGTCCCACGGTGGCTCCGGGCTCGTACGGCTCCGGCGTGAATCCGGGCTCGATCAGCCACATGCCCAGCGCGACCGCCGCCACGTCACGGCCGAGCGGTCCCACGGTGTCCAGTGACGGCGCGAACGGGAAGACGCCCGCGAGCGACACCCGGCCGTGAGTGGTCTTCAAGCCGGCGACTCCGCAGCAGGCCGCGGGGATGCGCACCGACCCGCCCGTGTCGGTGCCGAGCGCGACATCGGCCTCGCCGGTCGCCACGGCCACCGCCGAGCCGCTGGAGGAGCCGCCCGGCACCCGTTCCGGATCGACCGGGTTCACCGGGACGCCCGTCCACGGGTTGATGCCGTCGGCGGCCCGGCACAGCTCGGTGAGGTTCGTCTTGCCGACGATCCGAGCGCCCTGCCCGCGGGCCGCGGCCACGCACGGGGCGTCCGCCTCGGCCGGCGCCGCCCGGTCCCCGATGACGGGGCAGGCCGCCGTCGTCGGCACTCCGGCGACGTCGATGGCGTCCTTGACGGCGAGCCGCGGGCCGTCTCCGGGTGCCTCCATCCGCAAGAGCCACGTCGTCACGATCCGCCTCGCCCGCTCGCCATCGCCAAGGTCACGGACTCATCTTGCCCGTCCCGCCACGGATCCGACAGCCCCGACCGCCCGCGACCCGCTCCGCGCGGACGGGCTCCGGGTACCGGCGAAACCGCCCAGCGGCCTCCGTCTCCGCCGCTCAGCGAAGCGCGGCCCTGCGCGACGCCTCCCGCGCCGGCTCAGGACAGCGCGGCCGCCAGGGCGGCGGCGACGCCGCACAGCATCTCCTCGCTCCCCGCCGGCCCGACGAGCTGCACGGCGGTCGGCAGATGGGATCCGGGCAGCGGCACCGGCAGCGCGAACACCGGCAGCCCGGCGAGGTTGAACGGCGCGGTGAGCACGCACAACAGCAGATCGTCGTCGCCCGCCGGCGGGGGCGGCGCCACCGTCGGCAGGACCGGCAGGGCGAGGACCGGGTGCCGCTTGAACAGGGTGTCCAGCTCCGTGCGGATGCCACGCTGGGTCGCCTCGGCCCAGCCCCGTTTGCCCTTGGCGTCGGCCTTCAGGCCGTTGACCCGCCGGTAGATCCGCTCGCTGAGCCGGCTCGATTCGGCCAGAAGGTGACCGTTGTGCCGGTAGGCCTCCTCACCGACGAACACCCCGTTGGCCAGGACGGCGTCGACGAAGTGCGCGCAGGTCTCGTCGACGATCCTGAACGCCCGGCGCAGCGCGGCGTCCACGGCCGCGTCGATCGCCGGCTCCGCCACTCCCGGGATCCGCAACCGGCCGACCGTCATCCCCGTGTCGTACGGGGCGGGGGTGAAGCCCGGCTCGATCAGTCCCATTCCGAGCGTCACCCCGGCGACGTCCCTGGCCATCGGGCCGACCACGTCGACCGAGGGCGCCAGCGGATGAACGCCGTCGAGCGGCACCCGGCCATACGTCGTCTTCAGCGACGCGATGCCGCAGCAGGCGGCCGGGATCCGCACCGACCCGGCGGTGTCCGTGCCGAGCGCCACGTCCGCCTCCCCGGTGGCGACCGCCACGGCCGATCCGCTGGACGAACCGCCGGGAACCCTGGAGGGGTCCAGCGGGTTCACCGGGGTGCCGAACCAGGGGTTCACGCCGTCCGCGCCGAGGCACAGCTCGGTCAGGTTCGTCTTACCGACGATCCGGGCGCCCTGAGAGCGTGCGGTCGCGACGACCGCGGCGTCGGCCGCCGCCGGCTCGGCGCGGTCGGCGACGGCGGGACTGCCCGCGCTCGTCGGCGTGCCCTTGACGTCCATCGCGTCCTTGACCGCCAGCCGCGGCCCGTCACCCACGTCGTCCAACCGCATCATCCATGTCGCCATGGAATGCGATCATGGCGGGATCGAGCGGCGAAGAACACCCCTCATTACTACTTGGTAGGACGGTCTACGCCTCATCAGCGAGGACGAGCCACTGCTCCTCGATCTCCTCGCGTTCGGCCCGCACCGTTTTCAGCTCCGCGTCAAGCCGCAGCAGCTTCTCGTGGTCGGTGGCGTGCGCGGCCATCAGCTCGTGCAGCTCCGCCTCGCGGTCGCCGAGCTTCTCGATGCGCCGTTCCAGCCGGTCGAGCTCCTTCTTCGCCTGCCAGGAGTTCTTGGCGGGCTTCGGCTCGGCGGCGTCCCGTACGGGCTGGGCTTCCGATGCCGAAGAACGGCTCCGCCGGTCGAGGTACTCATCGACCCCACCGGGCAGCATTGACAGCCGGCCGTCGCCCAGCAGCGCGATGACGTGGTCGCTGACCCGCTCCAGGAAGTACCGGTCGTGGCTGACCAGGACGAGCGACCCCGGCCAGCCGTCCAGCAGGTCCTCCAGCTCGGTCAGTATCTCGATGTCCAGGTCGTTGGTCGGCTCGTCGAGGAGGAGGACGTTCGGCTCGGCCATCAGCAGCCGCAGCAGCTGAAGGCGCCGGCGCTCGCCGCCGGACAGGTCGCCCACCGGAGTCCACTGGGCGTCGCCACGGAAACCGAACCGCTCCAGCATCTGGCTTGCCGAGAACTCCCGCTTGCCGAGGCTGATGCGACGCTTGATCTCTTCGACCGACTCCAGGACGCGCCGCGCCGGGTCGAGTTCGCCGAGCTCCTGTGACAGGTGCGCGAGCTGCACCGTCTTGCCCCGAACCACCCGGCCCGCGGCCGGCGCGACCGTCCCCTCCAGCAGCCGCAGCAGCGTGGTCTTCCCGCTGCCGTTGACGCCGACGACGCCCACTCGGTCGCCGGGGCCGAGCTGCCACGTCAGGTGCTGGAAGATCGCACGGTCGCCGACGCGCACCGTGACGTCCTCGACGTCGTACACCGTCTTGCCGAGCCGCGCCGTCGCGAACCGCACCAACTCCACGGTGTCGCGGGCCGGCGGCTCGTCGGCGATGAGGGCGTTCGCGGCGTCGACCCGGAACTTCGGCTTCGACGTGCGGGCCTGTGGCCCCCGGCGCAGCCAGGCGAGCTCCTTGCGGAGGAGGTTCTGCCGCTTCTCCTCGGTGGAGGCGGCGATACGGGCCCGCTCCGCCTTGGCGAGGACGTACGCCGAGTATCCGCCCTCGTAGCGGTGCACCTGCCCGTCGGCCACCTCCCAGGTGCGGTCGGTGACCGCGTCCAGGAACCACCGGTCGTGGGTGACGACGATGAGCGTCCGGTCCTTCAGGTGCCCGGCCAGCCAGGCGATCGCCTCGATGTCCAGGTGGTTGGTGGGCTCGTCCAGCACCAGCAGGTCGGTCTCGGGGACGAGCAGCCGGGCGAGCGCGACGCGCCGCCGCTCACCACCGGACATGCCCTCGATGGGGCTGTCCAGGGAGACGCCGGGCAGCAGTCCCGCCAGGATCTCGCGGGCCCGGGCATCCCCCGCCCACTCGTGCTCGGCCCGGTCACCGAACACGACCGAGCGCACGGTCGCCCCCTCGGGGAAGGCGTCACGCTGCGTCAGGAAGCCCAGCCGCAGCCCGCGCGTCTGCGTGACCCGCCCGCTGTCGGGCTCGATGCGCCCGGCGAGCAGCGCGACCAGCGTGCTCTTGCCCCCGCCGTTCCGGCCGACCACGCCGATCCGGTCACCGGCGGACACGCCGAGGGAGACATCGTCGAGCAGGGGAACCGGCCCGTACGCCTTACCGAGGCCTTCAACATTGATCAGATTCACGACGCCACCAAGCCTACTGGCTCCGCGTTCGCGCTCCGGCGCGCTCTCACCGTGAAACCGTACGGCCAAGGAGGGACGCGAGTTCGTCCTGGTCAGCGCCGGCGGCGGGGGGAACCCTTTCCCTTCGTCAACTGCAGGAGGCACTCGACGGCCCACTCCTGCAGTTCTTGATCGCCGATGCTCTCGGCGATCCGCAGTGCCTCTTCCAGCAGGCTCTCGGCGTGCGCGTGGGCGGAACGACTGGCGGCACATGTCCCCAATCCGATCAGGGCGAGTACCTCATCCGCTCGATTTCCCTCGTTGCGCGCGAGCCAGCGAACCCGCTGATAGAGCCACTCGGCCCGCACGTAGTCCGAACGTCCCTCGGCCGCGAAGCCGAGCTCGTACGCGGCGAGGGCCTCGATGACGCCGTCGCCCGTCTCCTGGGCGATGCCCGCCGCCTGCTCGAAGCAGTATTCGGCGCGACGGGGATCGCCGGCGGCGGTCGCACAGGTGCCCAGGCCATAGATACAGGCGGCCTCGATGTCACGTCGGCCGGTGGCGACGGCCAGCCGACGGCCCTCCTCGTAATGCCGGGCGGCGGTGTGATGATCCTGCTGGGCCGCCGCCGCCTCGCCGACGCAGCGCAGCGCCCAGGCCACCTTGGCGGAATCGCCCTGTTCGGCGGCGATCCGGTGAAGTTCCCAGGCCGCGGTCATGGCCCGCACGAAATCGCCGTTCGCCAGCGCCTGCCGGAATTCCTCGCGACGAGCGTCGTACCGTTGATCGCCTTCGGATTCGGGCGCCGGTCCGGGCCGGGCCGCCACCGGGCCTGACCGCGTGTGCTGGACGATCGCGCTCGCCGACGGACGCCGCCGGGGATCCTTGCTCAGCGCCGCCGTCACGGTCGGCCGGACCTCCGCGGGCACACCGTCGAGTTCCGGTTCACGGGTGAGCACGTTGTGCATCGTCTCGGCGGTCGTTCTCCGGCCGAAGCAGGAGCGGCCGGTGGCGGCGAAGACCACCGTGGCACCCCACGCGAAGACATCCGCGGCCGGCCCGGCCCGATGCCCCTCGAACATCTCGGGGGCCATGTATCCCGGTGTGCCGATGGCTCCCTGCGTCAGCCGCGTCGCGTCGAGGGTCTGCGCGATGCCGAGGTCGATGACCACGGGGACGCCGTCGGCCATCATGACGTTGCGCGGCGTCAGATCACGGTGGACGACGTCGGCCTCGTGGATCGTGGCAAGGGCCTCGGCCAGCCCCGTGTACACGGCCCGCAGCGCGTCGCCGGACAGCGGCCCGCGCTCGGTGACGATCGCGTACAGCGACTTGCCCTGCACATGGCGCGTGACGATGTACGGGGTCGGGGACCGCAGATCCATTCCGACGAACTCGGCGACGTGCGGACTCTCCAGTCGCATCATCGCGGAGGCTTCGCGTTCCAGACGTCGCAGGCCGTTCGCCTCGTCGGCGATGTGCGGGTGGATCACCTTGACCGCGACCGTGCGTCCGTCATCGTCAAGGGCGAGATAGACCGATCCCATGCCGCCTCGCCCCAGGAGCCTCAGCACCTCGTACGGGCCGACCCGCTCCGGCAGCATCGCCGCTCCCCCTAGGATTCCTCGCTACGGAACGGCCAGGCTACGATCTTCGCGCCCGCGGAGCCACCGGTGCTGAGCCCTGGACGGCCTCCGGACAGACGGTTCGGTCCTGGAGATCCCGTCCGCCGCCGTCGGCCGTCCCTTGGCGGGCGAGCCGGATTCGGGTCAGACGAGGGTGACGCCGGGGACGGGGCCAGAGGCGGGGCGTACGGCGGCGAACCTGCCTGAGTCGTTCAGGGCGGCGGCGAGCTCGGCGGCGTGGTCGAGGGAGGCGGCGAGGAAGGCGCAGGTCGGACCGGAGCCGGACACCAGCGAGCCCAGGGCGCCCGCGGCACGGCCGACCGCGAGCGCGTCGCGCAGGGACGGGCGGAGGCTCAGCGCCGCCGGCTGCAGGTCGTTGTGCAGGGCCCGGCCGAGCGCCTCGGCGTCGCCGGTCTTCAGCGCGGCCATCAGGTCGTCCGACACCTGGGGCCACACGCTGTCCTGCTCCCCGGCGGCGCGCAGGCGATCGCACTCGGCGTACACCGCGGGCGTGGACAGGCCGCCGTCGGCGTACCCGAACACCCAGTGGAACTCCCCCGTGACCTCGACCGGGGTCAGCCGCTCCCCCCGGCCCAGACCGACGGCGGTGCCGCCGAGCAGGGCGAACGGGACGTCGCTGCCCAGCCGGGCGGCGAGCTCCAGCAGCGTCTCGCGGTCGAGCCGCGCCTCCCACAGCACGTCGCAGGCCAGCAGGGCGGCCGCCGCGTCGGCGCTGCCGCCGGCCATGCCGCCCGCGACCGGGATGTCCTTGCGGATGTGCAGCGCGACGTCCGGGCGCCTGCCGACGTGCTCGGCCAGCAGGGCGGCGGCGCGGGCCGCGAGGTTGTCCGGGCCGGTCGGCACGCCCGCCGGGCCCTCGACCGTGACGCTGAGCGCGTCGGCCGGGGCGGCGGTCACCTCGTCGAACAGCGAGACGGCGTGGAAGACGTTGACGAGATCGTGGTAGCCGTCGTCGCGGACGGGGCCGACGCTCAGCTGGAGGTTCACCTTGGCGGGCACGCGCACGGTCACAGTGGTCACGATCAACCGATCGTAGGCGACGGGGGCCGGTGCTCGGCGATACGGGTGAAGGCGGTGACGTCGAGGGCCTCGCCGCGCGCCGTGGGGTCGACTCCCGCGGCGCGCAGGGCCTCCTCGGCCGCCGCGGCCGAACCGGCCCAGCCGGCCAGCGCCGCGCGGAGGGTCTTGCGGCGCTGGGCGAACGCCGCGTCGATGACGGCGAACACCTCCTTGCGCGGGACCGCGCTCGTCGGTGGTTCGCGGCGGGTGAAGGCGACGAGCCCTGAGTCGACGTTCGGCGCGGGCCAGAACACCGCGCGGCCGACGTTCCCGGCGCGGCGGGCCCGGGCGTACCAGGCCATCTTCACCGACGGCACGCCGTACACCTTGCCGCCGGGGCCCGCGGTGAGCCGGTCGGCGACCTCGGCCTGCACCATGACCAGCCCGTGCCGGATGGACGGGAACGCCCCGAGCAGGTGCAGGACGACGGGCACCGCGACGTTGTACGGAAGGTTGGCGACCAGCGCGGTCGGCGGCGGGCCCGGTAGCTCGGTGACCCGCAGGGCGTCGGCGGGCACGACGTTCAGCCGGCCGGCGAGGTCGGGAGCGCGCTCGGCGACGGTCTCGGGCAGCCGCTGCGCGAGGACCGGGTCGACCTCGACGGCCACGACGCGGCCGGCGACCGGCAGCAGCGCGAGGGTCAGCGAGCCCAGCCCGGGACCGACCTCCAGAACGACGTCCTCCGGTCCGACGTCGGCGTCGCGGACGATGCGCCGCACGGTGTTCGCGTCGATGACGAAGTTCTGTCCGAGGGTCTTGGTCGGCCGCAACCCCAGCCCACCGGCCAGCGCGCGGACATCCGCCGGCCCCAGAAGTCGTTCACCCACACGAATAGTGTCCCGTACGCGGGAGGGGGCCCCGGCCCCCATCCCGTGATCACCGGCGATCGCCGCCCTCTACGGACAACGAACACCAGTGATCACGCGTGCAGCGCCCGCAGCGCGTCAAGGACGAAGCGCCGCGCCTGTGCCATGTCCTTGCGCGCTCGGTCGATGTCGACCACCTCGGCACCAGGTGCCGTCAAGGCGGCACGGCGGATGAACGACGACAGGCTCAGGCCTGCCGCGTCGGCCAACTGCTGGATCCGCTCGATCTCCGCGGAGTTGAAGCGCACCGAGATGACGCTGTCCAGCTTCCGAGAGATCCGGGCTTCTACCTGCTCACCCCATACTTCCGGATCGTCACGATGCTCGTAGTAGAACTCGGCCGCCTCAGCATCGGACATCTCTGGCTTGCTCACCGTCATACCTCCCAAGCCGTCACGGGCCGGGCGGATCGTCCACCGGCGTCCTACACGAAGGGCACTGCGAGCTTCCTCCCGCCGTCGGTGGCACCGATCGCGAAGTAATCCCCCGCTCGTCCATGTCTGTTCCGCCGGATCACCGGCCCGTTGGCGAACACCTGCTCGACCTCATCTCGCGTCGCACGCCTCAGCGCATGGTCGAGATTTCCGTCGTCCCACTCGATCGCCTCGATGACGAGCACGGCTCGCACCCTTCATGTCATACATGCTAGACGTCGAATGTATGACCGTCGAGGGTGATCGTTCAGCTACTTGGCGTATTCGTACTTACTTACCAGGGGCCGAAGACGCGTTCGCCGTTGGTGGCGATGGCGGCGCACAGCTCGGCCAGGTCGACGCCCTTGGTCTCGGCGAGGCCGCGGACGGTGAGCGGGACGAGGTACGGGGCGTTCGGCTTGCCCCGGTGCGGCACCGGCGTGAGGTAGGGCGCGTCCGTCTCGACGAGGATCAGCTCCAGCGGCGCCACGGCCGCCGCCTCCCGCAGGTCCCCGGCGTTCTTGAACGTGACGTTGCCCGCGAAGCTCATGTAGTAGCCGTGGTCGGCGCAGACCTTGGCCATCTCCCGGTCGCCGGAGAAGCAGTGGAAGACGACCTTGTCCGGCGGGCCCTCCTCCTCCAGGATGCGCAGCACGTCGTCGTGGGCGTCCCGGTCATGGATGACGAGGGCCTTGCCGGTGCGCTTGGCGATGTCGATGTGGGCGCGGAACGACCGCTGCTGGGCCTCGACCGCGGCCCAGTCACGGTAGTAGTCCAGGCCGGTCTCGCCGACGGCGCGGACGTCCGGCAGCGCGGCGAGCTTGGCGATGTCGGCGAGGACGTCGGCGGTGGCGTCACCCGAGTCGTTCGGGTGGATCGCCACCGCGGCGTACACGTCGTCGTACGTCGCGGCCGCGTCGGCGGCGTGCTGCGACGAGGCGAGGTCGTAGCCCACGGTCACGGCCCGCCGGATGCCGACCGAGTGGGCGGCGGCGAGCACCTCCGTGATCGGCACCTCGAGGATGTCCAGGTGACAGTGGCTGTCGAACACCTCGACCGGCAGAGGCTCGGGCAGCGGCGGGAACGCCGCGCCGCGGAACCCGTCCGACGTGTTCATCTCCGCCCCTTCGCTCATCTGAGCACCCTGCCCGGTGTCGCGGCCGGATACGAGCGCGGTGTCAGGACTGCTCCAGCCGGGCCAGCTCCTCGTCCACGACCGAGGAGTCGAGCTTGGCGAACAGCGGCGTGGGCGGGGCCAGCGGCGTGCCGGCCGCGATGGGCCGCGACTCCCAGCGCGCCTCGGTGTCGTACGACCCGGTCAGGACCGGGTAGTCGGGGCCGCCCTCCTCGGCGACCTCGCGGATCTCCGGGGCGCCGCTCCACTCGCCCTGGCCGCCGAGCATCCGGTGGACCTTCTCCGACGAGCCCGGCAGGAACGGGGTGAGCAGCGACTTGGCGTCGTCGACGAGCTGCAGCGCGACGTGCAGGATCGTCTTCATCCGCTCCGGGTCGTCGTTCTTCAGCTTCCAGGGCGCCTGCTCGGAGAGGTACTTGTTCGCCTCCGCGACGGTGCGCATCGCCTCGTTCGCGGCGTTCTTGAACCGCGAGCGCGCCAGCTCGGCGCCGACCGCGTCGAACGCCTTACGCGACCGCTCCAGGATGTCCCGGTCGAGGTCGGTCAGCTCGCCGGCCGCCGGGATCTCCCCGATGTTCTTGGCCGCGAAGGAGATCGAGCGGTTCACCAGGTTGCCCCAGGTGGCGACGAGCTCGTCGTTGTTGCGGCGGACGAACTCCGACCACGTGAAGTCGGTGTCCTGGTTCTCCGGGCCGGCGACGGCGATGTAGTAGCGCAGCGCGTCGACGTCGTACCGCTCGAGGAAGTCACGGACGTAGATGACGACCTGGCGCGAGGAGGAGAACTTCTTGCCCTCCATGGTCAGGAACTCCGAGGAGACCACCTCGGTGGGCAGGCTCAGCTTCCCGAGGGAGCCGGCCGTGCCGCCCTTGTCGCCTTCGCCGTTGTAGCCGAGCAGCATCGCCGGCCAGATCTCGGCGTGGAAGACGATGTTGTCCTTGCCCATGAAGTAGTACGTCTCGGCGTCGGGGTTCTGCCACCAGGCCCGCCAGGCGTCGGGGTCACCGCTGCGCCTGGCCCACTCGACCGAGGCCGACAGGTAGCCGACGACCGCGTCGAACCAGACGTACAGCCGCTTGTCCGGCCGGTCGATCCAGCCGGGCAGCGGCACGGGCACGCCCCAGTCGAGGTCGCGGCTGATCGGCCGGGGCTGCATGTCGTCGAGGAGGTTGCGGGTGAACTTGTAGACGTTCGGCCGCCAGAGCCCCTCCTTGCCCTGCAGCCACGAGCCGAGGGTCTCGGAGAACGCGGGCAGGTCGAGGAAGAAGTGCTCGGTCTCGACGAACTTCGGCGTCTCGCCGTTGATGCGGCTCCGCGGGTTGATCAGGTCGATCGGGTCGAGCTGGTTGCCGCAGTTGTCGCACTGGTCGCCGCGCGCCCCGTCGTACCCGCAGATCGGGCAGGTGCCCTCGATGTAGCGGTCGGGCAGGGTGCGCCCCGTGGACGGGGAGATCGCGCCCATCGTCTTCTTCTCGAAGACGTAGCCGTTGTCGTACAGGCCCTTGAAGATCTCCTGGGCGACGGCGTAGTGGTTGCGCGTCGTCGTCCGGGTGAACAGGTCGTACGACATGCCGAGGCCGTGCAGGTCCTGGGCGATCACCCGGTTGTAGCGGTCGGCCAGCTCGCGGGCCGACACGCCCTCCTTGTCGGCCTGCACCTGGATGGGGGTGCCGTGCTCGTCGGTGCCGCTCACCATCAGGACCTTGTTGCCCGCCATCCGCTGGTAGCGGCTGAACATGTCGGCGGGCAGCGCGAAGCCGGAGACGTGCCCGATGTGGCGGGGCCCGTTGGCGTACGGCCAGGCGGGCGCGGTCAGGATGTGGCGGCTGGACATGTGCTAAGCCTACGGGTCGCCCGCCGATGACTCATTCCAATGTCGCCTTTCCGGCATGCGGGTCGCGGCGCACGAACGGCAAGAGGCCCCGGCGGTCGCCGGGGCCTCTCGGAGGATCGGGTCAGACGGTCTTGTCGGCGCCCTCGGCGCTCGCGCCGGCCTCGGCCGGCACGGTCTCCGCGGACGTCGCCTCGGCGGTGGTGTCCTCGGCGTCGTCGGCCGCCTCCACGTCGGTGCGCGCGCTCGCCGCGGCCTCCTCGGCCTCGCTCTCGCTGCGCACCTTGTCCGCCGCGGCGTCGACCACGCCGGCGGCCTCGTCCACCGCGTCGGTCACCGGCGGGTGCGAGCGGCGGCGGATCGCGAGGATGCTCACGAACAGCGACGCGAAGATCATCTGGAAGCTCATGATCAGCGCGGTGGCCGACGGCACGACGAGGCGCAGCGAGTGGCGGGGCTCGAGCTGGCCGAAGCTGTGCACCTGCCAGTGGGACAGCGAGGCGACCAGCCCGACGAGACCGGCGAGCGCGAGCAGGCCACCGACGACGAGGCCGCGCTCCAGGCTCCAGTTATCGATGATGCGCTGCACCCGTTTGTCATGGGGAAGGAATCCCTCCTCCATGGCGTAGACCTTGGTCAGCAACGCGAAGAGCACGGCCTGGAAGCCGATCACCAGCGCCGCCGAGGCCCCGACGAGGGTGTCGACGTCGAACGCGACGTCGCCGACGCGGATCGGGCCGGCGGCCAGGGCGATCCCCGCGATGAGCCCGATCGCCATCATGAGCAGGCCGGGGATCAGGAACAGCCAACGCGGGCTGTACAGGCACAGGAAGCGCAGGTGGCGCCAGCCGTCGCGCCACGTGCTCAGGTGCGGCGGGCGCGACCGGCCGTCGGGCGACAGGGTCGTGGGGACCTCGCGGATGTCGTAGCCCGCGAGGGTGGAGCGGACCACCATCTCGCTGGCGAACTCCATGCCGCCGGTCTGCAGCTCCAGCCGCAGGATGGAGTCCCGCCGGAAGGCCCGCAGCCCGCAGTGGAAGTCACCGATCTTGCTGCCGAAGAACAGCCGGCCGACGAAGCTCAGCACCGGGTTGCCGAGGTACTTGTGCAGCGGCGGCATGGCGCCGGGCGCGATGCCGCCCTTGAACCGGTTGCCCATGACGAGGTCGGCGCCGTCCCGCAGCTGCTCCAGGAACGGCAGCAGGGCGGTGAAGTCATAGGAGTCGTCGGCGTCGCCCATGACGACGTACGTGCCGCGGGCGGCGCGGATGCCGCCCATGAGGGCGTTGCCGTATCCCTTGGCGGCCACGGGGACGACTCGGGCCCCGGCGTCGCGGGCGAGTTGCCGGCTGCCGTCGGTGCTGCCGTTGTCGGCGATGATGACCTCGCCGTCGACACCGTGCTCGGCGAAGAAGCCGAGGGCCTTGCGAACACAGGTCTCGACGGTCTCAGCCTCGTTCAAGCACGGCATCACCACGGAGAGTTCCACGTCGTGTCCTCCATCACCCCGCAGCACTGGCTTGGGGGCTTTTCGACTAACCTCGTCGTGTTCCGACAAGTGGCGCGTGTTATCCATGATGCCTGCCGACGAGCGACCGCGTGTTGCAAAGTCGCAACCTTTAACTCCACATGGAGCACAGGTGCAACGGCAGGCTGGGGATATCAGGATAGGGGCTGTGCGGTCCAGGAAGGTCGGTCCGGACTTGACGAACGCCGGAGAGCGGGGCGGGTCCACCGTGGTGACCAATACGCGTTCCGACGAGGAACCGCAGGTCACGACGGTTGACGAGAACGTGACGGAAAAGACGCCGGCCGTCAGTGGTTTCGGGCTGCGCGCACTCATGGGGCGGCACAAGATCTTCACCGTCGTGCTGGCGGGCGGTGCGCTGCTCCGGCTGATCGCCACCCTGGGCTACCGGCCCGCGGCCTGGTTCAACGACTCGTTCGACTACCTGCACGTCGCGATGGCGCCGTATCCACACCCGATCCGGCCCGACGGGTACTCCTTCCTGCTGTGGATCTTGAAGCCCTTCCACAGCTTCATGCTGGTCGCGACGATCCAGCACCTGATGGGCCTGGCCTCCGCGGTGATGATCTACGCCGTGCTGCGCAAGAGGTTCCGGCTGCCGGGGTGGGGGGCGAGCCTGGCGACGGTGCCGGTGCTGTACGACGGCTACCAGATCCAGCTCGAGCACCTGATCCTGTCCGACACGACGTTCGGCTTCCTGCTCGTGTCGATCGTCACACTGCTGCTGTGGCACGGCCGGGACCTCACCTGGAAGACCGGCGCCCTCGCGGGGCTCCTGCTGGGCCTCGCCACGCTGACCCGTACCGTCGGCACGCCGGTCCTGGCCGCCGTGGTCGTCTACTTCCTCGTGCGGCGGATCAAGTGGCGCGTGATCGTGGCCACCGTCGCGGTGTGCGCGCTGCCCCTCGCCGCCTACGCCGGCTGGTTCTGGTCGTATTACGGCAAGCCGGGAATGACCATGAGCAGCGGCGTCTTCCTGTACGCGCGGGTGTCGGCCTTCGCGGACTGTAACAAGATCAAACCGCCGGTGACCGAGTACGCCCTGTGCAAGAACAACAAGACCTCGCACACGCCGCTGGTCTTCTCCCAGGACGCGATCTGGAACCGCAACTCCCCGTTCCATCGCATTCCGGCGCAGCGATTCACCGATTATCAGAACCAGCTCGCCAGCGACTTCGCCAAGCGGGCGATCATCGCCCAGCCTCTCGACTATCTGCGGGTCGTCGAAGACGACTTCCTGTTCACGTTCCGGTGGAAGCGCACGGTCTTCCCGGACCGTGCGACGTACGAGATGTACCAGTTCAGCAAGAAGTCCGCCGCGCTGCCGACCTGGCGGATGAGCAAGGACAAGACGGCCGCGGCCGAGGCCCACTCGTACGAGCAGGGCAACGCCCGGACGAAGATCGTCGACCCGTGGGCCACGATCATCCGGACCTACCAGCGGTACGCGCACCTGCCCGGCACGCTACTGGGCGGCATCCTCATCGTCGGCCTGGCCGGACTGATCCCGCTCTGGCGGCGGTGGGGCGGGGCCGCGCTGCTGCCGTGGATCACCGCGACCGGGCTGCTGCTCGTGCCGCCGGCGACGGCGGAGTTCGACTACCGGTACGTCCTGCCGACCGTGCCGCTGGCCTGCATCGCCGCGGCGATCACCTTCTCGGACGAGCCGCG
This sequence comes from Actinoallomurus sp. NPDC052308, assembly GCF_040679195.1. Taxonomy (NCBI): domain Bacteria; kingdom Bacillati; phylum Actinomycetota; class Actinomycetes; order Streptosporangiales; family Thermomonosporaceae; genus Actinoallomurus; species Actinoallomurus sp. NPDC052308. The sequence continues at coordinate 490,741 of NZ_JBFAUM010000002.1, forward strand.
GCGGAAGCTCGCCCGGATGTTCCGGCGGCGCGGCGGCGCGGCGGACGCGGAGAGCACCTCGTCGTCGTCCGGCGACGCCGTGCCGGCGTAGGGCGTGCCCCCGGCCGCGTGCGGCCGGAGACACGCCCGATGGCCGATCAGTACGCGTGAAGCCTGCGGAGCTTGAAGATCATCTCGAGCTCGGCGTGACGGTGGGGCGGGATGGCCTGGCTCCGCGGCCGTCCCGGCGGGAGGATCTTGACGTCGTACGCCCCGCAGGACGGGCAGTAGAGCTCCGCCCACGGAGAGGTGCAGCGGTGGCCGTTGCGGCTGTAGTAGACGACCTCGCCGCCGTGCCCGTCGGCGCAGTGGCCGACCTCGAAATCCTCGTGCCATTCGAGCAGACAGACGAGGCATTCGTAGGTCCACGTCTCATTTGAGATCATGGATTCGTGCATCAGCGTCACCCCCGGGGGAATCGGCGTACACGCGTGGAATACGCACCGAACTCATCTTTCCCGCCAAGAGGCGCTTAGCGCGGGGGCAGTCTCGCAAAAATAAGTTCAAATAAGGGTCAATGATCCGCTTTGTAGGCAATGACCGCGTCATAAACCTCTCTTTTCGGTACTCCGTGCTCCCGTGCGACATCCCCGATCGCCTGCTTTCGCGGCGTGCCCTCCCCCACCCGGCGTTCCACCTCCACCGCGAGGTCCGCCACGTTCACCGGCCCGGTCTCCTCCGGCGCCCCGGCGACGACCAGGGTGATCTCCCCGCGAACGCCGCCCGCGGCCCACTCGGCCAGCTCGCCCAGCGGACCGCGGCGCACCTCCTCGTACGTCTTGGTCAGCTCGCGGCAGACGGCGGCCCGGCGGTCGCTCCCCAGTGCCGCCGCCATCGCCTCCAGCGTCACCGCGAGCCGGTGCGGCGCCTCGAAGAACACCATCGTGCGCGGCTCGTCGGCGAGGGCGCGCAGTCGCGCGGCGCGCTCCCCGCCCTTGCGCGGCAGGAACCCCTCGAAGCAGAACCGGTCACTGGGCAGCCCGGAGATGACGAGCGCCGTCGTCACCGCGGACGGACCGGGCAGCACGGTGACCGGCACCTCCGCCTCGACCGCCGCCGTGACCAGGCGGTACCCGGGGTCGGAGACGCCCGGGAGACCCGCATCCGTGATCACCAGCACGTCCCGGCCCGCGCGCAGCTCGTCGAGGAGCTCGGCCGCCCTGGCCCGTTCGTTCGCGTCGTAGTACGAGACCACCCGCGCGGCCGGTGACACGCCCAGGTCGGCGGCCAGCCTCCGCAGCCGCCGCGTGTCCTCCGCCGCGATGATGTCCGCCTCGGCCAGCGCCGTACGCAGCCGCGCCGACGCGTCCTCCACTCGTCCGATCGGTGCGGCGGCCAGCATCAGCGTCCCTGAGTTCTCCACACCTCCATCTTCGAGGGTGCCGGACGGCACTCGTGCCGTGCCGGACGGCGCTCGCTCCGCGAGCGCGGGTTCGCGGCGCCCGACGCGCCGCTCAGGAATGCTTTCCAGGTGTCGAATGCGTCGTCTCGGAACCCTTCTGACGGTGAAGTGCGCGAGCGCCTCGGCTTCCGCCCGTACGATGTCGGAGTGGTGGCGATGACAGGAATCGAACCCGAGACCCGACCCGAGCAGGGAAGAAGACCACCTTCGTTGCGTCAGTGGCTCAAACCGGACGTGCCCGGCAGCAGACTCATGGGGTGGGTCGGCCCCCTGCTGGTGACGCTGTTCGCCGGTGTGCTGCGCTTCTGGCATCTCGGCAGGCCCAGGGCCGTCATCTTCGACGAGACGTACTACGCCAAAGACGCGTACGCGCTGCTGAAGTTCGGCTACGAGCACAACACCGTCAAGGACGCCGACAAGCTCCTGCTCCAGCATCCGTCCGACCTCCACATCTGGGCGGACGGTGGAAGTTTCATCGCGCACCCTCCCGCCGGCAAGTGGCTGATCGCCGTCGGTGAGTCGATCTTCGGGATGACGCCGTTCGGCTGGCGTTTCTCCGCCGCCCTGATCGGCACCCTGTCGGTGCTGATCCTCGCGCGGGTCGCCCGGCGGATGACGCGGTCCAACCTGCTCGGCACGGCGGCCGGCCTGCTGCTCGCGGTGGACGGCATGCACCTGGTCACCAGCCGGACGGCCATCCTCGACGTCTTCGTGATGTTCTGGATCCTGGCCGGATTCGCCTTCATCGTCATCGACCGGGACGTCTCGCGCGCCAGACTCGCCCACAAGATCGCCGAACGCGGTGACGACGACGGCCTCGGCCCGTTCGTCATGCACTGGTGGCTCATCCCGGCCGGCCTCTGCCTGGGCACGGCGACCGCGACCAAGTGGACCGGCATGTACTACATCGCGGCGTTCGGGCTCCTGACCCTCGTGTGGTCGATGGGCGCCCGCCGGGCCGCGGGAGTACGCCGCCCGTACGCCGGCGCGTTCGCCTTCGAGGCCGTGCCCGCCTTCGTCTCCCTCGTGGTCCTCAGCTTGATCACCTACGTCGCCTGGTGGAGCGGCTGGATCTTCAACGCGGGCGGCTGGGGCCGCGGCCGCGTCGCCGCCAACCCGGTGACCGCGTTCCTTCAGGCGATGCCCCGGCTGTGGGACTACCACCAGCAGATGTGGCACTTCCACACCACGCTCACGGCCCACCACGACTACCAGTCCTGGCCGTGGAACTGGCTGATCCTCAAGCGGCCGGTCGCCTTCTTCTACACCCAGCCCTCCGGCTGCGGGGCCGCCACCTGCTCGCGCGAGGTCCTCGACATCGGCACCCCGGCGATCTGGTGGGTCTCCATCATCACGATGCTCATCGTGGCCGCCTGGTGGCTGGTGCAGCGCGACTGGCGGGCGGGCGCCACCCTCCTGGGGTTCCTGGCCGGCTGGGTGCCGTGGTTCTACTACGGCCTGAACCACCGCACCATGTTCCTGTTCTACGCCACGCCGATGCTGCCGTTCATGGTGCTGTCCATCGTGCTGGCGCTCGGCCTGCTCGTCGGTCCGGCGACCGCGCCACCGGCCCGCCGGGTGTTCGGCTCCGCGATCGCCGGCGCGTACGTCCTGGTCGCGCTGGCCAACTTCTACTACTTCTACCCGGTGCTCGCGGGACAGGTCATGACGTACGACTCCTGGCACGCCCGCATGTGGTTGCTCTCATGGATCTGAGCCCCCGGACGAGGGTCTGGCGCGACGGCCGGCTGGAGAAGGAGAACTTCCCGGCCGAGCAGATCAGCGACTACCTGGCCGAGTCCGACACCGTCGTCTGGCTCGACCTCTGCGCGCCCGACGCCGAAGGGCTCGACCTCATCAGCGAGGAGCTGGGGCTGTCGCCGCTCGCGGTCGAGGACGCCGTCAGCCACCATGAACGGCCCAAGCTCGACCGGTACGACGGGCACCTGTTCCTCAACGCCTACTCCGTCCACCTCTCCGCCGACGGCACCGAGCTCGACAAGCACGAGATCTCGGCGTTCATCACCAAGCGGGCGCTGGTCACCGTGCGCACGGACGAGGGCTTCGACATCGACGAGCTGGTCAAGCGCTGGGACGGCTCGCCGGACCTGGCGAAGTACGGCGTCGCCTTCCTCCTGCACGGCCTGCTCGACCTGGTCGTCGACGGGCACTTCGCGGCGGTCCAGGCGCTCGACGACAAGATCGACGGCCTGGAAGAGGAACTGTTCGCCGACCACATGCCGCGTGACACCCAGCAGCGGAGTTACCGGCTGCGCAAGAGCCTCGCGCTGCTGCGCCGGGTCGTGCTGCCAATGCGGGAGGTCGTCAACAGCCTGCTGCGCCGGGACCTCGACGTCATCCCGGCGCCCATGGCCCCGTACTTCCAGGACGTCTACGACCACGTGCTGCGCGCCACCGAGTGGACCGACAGCCTGCGTGACACGGTGACGAGCCTGCAGGAGACGCGCATCGCCCTGCAGGGCAACCACCTGAACCTGGTGATGAAGAAGCTCACCGGCTGGGCCGCCGTCATCGCCGTGCCCACCGCCATCACCGGCTTCTACGGCGAGAACGTCCCGTACCCGGGCTTCGGCAAGCAGTGGGGCTTCGTGACGAGCATCGCCGTGCTCATCGTCACCGGCGTGGCCCTCTACACCGTCTTCCGCAAACGCGACTGGCTCTGACCCCCGTCAGAGCCGGTCGACCTCCGTCAGGTCGATGTCCAGGTCTAACGGCACCGTCAGCTTCAGCCGATCGTGGTGGATTCCGGTCAGCGCGTATGCCTTCGTCGCCACGTCCAACTCGTACACGCAGACCGTCACCCGCTCGTCGGTGTCCTCCACGCGCCAGAAGTGCGGAATTCCCGCCTCCGCGTACAACTGAGGCTTCCGGTGTCGATCACGCTCCGCGGAGTCCGGAGACGCCACCTCTGCGACGAGTACAACATGCTCCGGCCGATAGGTCGTCTGGTCCATCCCGAGATCGCCCTCCGCGCGAACCACCAGGACGTCTGCCTCGGGCCGCTGCCGCGGGCCGAGGGTGATCGTCATCCCACTGCGTACTCGCAGGTCGGGCGGGCCGAGTCGACGCAGCTCCATCACCAGAAGTGAAACCATCACCATATGGAATTGGGTCTGAGGCCAGTCAGAGACGAGGCGGCCGTCGATGAGCTGGGTGTGAGAGGGCAGATCCGCGATCGAGTCGAGGTCATCCGCCGTGAAATGTTCGCCGGCGGGCAGCTGACGAAGGTCTCTGCTCAGCATTTCCGACATGCCTTCCGCCGCCCTTCGAGTGACCATCTCGATGGGTCACGCTACCGAGAATCACTCTGAGCTGCCCGGTGTTCGACGATCTGTGAGATCGGATGGATCCGTGTTGGCGCCGCAGCAGATGAGGGCGAGGCGCTCGCCGGGGGTCGGACGGTAGGCGCCGGTGAGGAGGGCGGCGTACGCGGCGGCGGTGCCGTGTTCCACCACGAGGTGGTAGCGCCGCCACAGCTCTCGTCGGGCGGCCACGACGTCCTCGTCGGACACCAGGAGGGACGTCACGCCGGTCCGGCGGGCGACGTCGAAGGCGATGTCGCCGACCCGGCGGGCGCCGAGGGAGTCGGCCGCCACCCCGGAGACCTCCACGTCGACCGGTTCGCCGGCCGCGAGGGCGGCGTGCAGGGACGGGCAGCCGTACGGCTCGACGGCGACGACGCGGGACCTGCCCTCCAGAGCCGCGGCGATGCCGGCCATCAGCCCGCCGCCGCCGACCGCGACCAGGACGGTGTCGACCCCGCCGGTCTGCTCCTCGAGTTCGAGGCCGAGGGTGCCCTGCCCCGCGCAGATCTCCGGCTGGTCGTACGCGTGGCAGAACAACGCGCCCGTGTCGGCCACGCGCTTGGTCGCGGCGTCGTACGCCTCGGCGTACTCACGGCCCACCTGGACGACAGAGGCGCCGAGCGCTCTCAACCCGGCCACCTTGACCGCGGGCGCGGTCTCCGGGACGTACACCTCCGCGGGGACGCCCAGTTCTCGTGCCGCGTACGCGACGGCGAGCCCGGCGTTGCCGCCCGACGCGGCCACCACGCCCGCGTCCGGCAGCCCGCCCTGCTCGACGGCCGTGAGGATCCGGTTGAACGCCCCGCGGGCCTTGAACGACCCGGTTTGCTGCAGCTGCTCCAGCTTCAGCCACCGCTCCCCGTCGTCGAACACCGGAGTCGTGCGGACGCGGGACCCGATACGGGCACCGGCCGCCGCCACGTCGCTGCGAGAGATCACCCGTCCACCGTACGACCATCAGGGAAGATCCGTCGCCGGGCCTGCATCTCCGCCTCGTCGGTCGAGACGACCGGTGTGCGTCGTGGCGGTGGCGGGAAGGGGAAGAGAACGGTGAATCGATTGATAACGATTGAGGCGCGAGCCCTTATGAGAAAGGCGGCGACACGGGATCCTGGGGCCGTGACAGGCCCTCCGAAGAGCCGGAGCACAGCCGAACGAGTAGCCGCACAATTGACGACCTGGCCGGGGCTGGCCACGGGTCGTCCGTCATGCGGCGCCGGCCGCGGATTCGCGTTCCGCGGCACCCAGATTCTTCATCTGCACACCGGGGATGAGGCCGATCTACGCCTCACCCGGTCGTTCATCGACCGGGTGGACCAGGTGCTGGCCGAGTCCGGGCAGATCGTCGTCCGGCCCGGCGACGACTGGGTGACCGTGCGGCTGGACACCGACACCGCGGGGTCCCTGCTCATCAGCCTGATGAGTCTGGCCATCCAGGCCGTGGAGGACCGGACGACACCGGCCCGCCCGTGCACCTGGGAGCGAACCCGACGCGGCGAGCGGAGTGGGCGGTCGAGGGCCGAGACCACCCGCGAAGCGAGTGCGGAGGATGAGCGACCCGTGGGTGCGGAGCCGACCCGGCGCGGCGAGCGGCTCGCCGGCACCGAGCGGGCCCGGCGCGACGAGGAGAGTGAGCGGCCGGACGGCGCCCCTTGGCGCGCCCCCGGCGCGACGGAGGCCGCCCGCGAAGAGGGTCACGAGAGCCGGCGTCCCGACGATTCCGACCAGGACCGTCGGGGCGAGGGGACCTTAGCGGCCGGGGCGTCGGCGCGTTCCCTGCCCCGGCCACTGCGGCGGGTGCGGCCGCTCCGTCAGCGGTAGACCAACTCGAACATGCGCTCCCAGCGGTCGACGACCACCTGCGCGGAGAACCGCTGCACCGACCGCCGACCCGCCTCCCCCAGTTTGGTGCGGAGCCCCGGGTCGTTCATGAGGCGTTCGATCGCCTCGGCGAACTCGATGACGTTTCCCGGCGTGACGAGGATGCCGTCGACCTCGTGGGTGATCAGCTCACGGATGCCGGGCGCGCTGTCGAAGGCGACGATGGGCAGGCCGTACGCCATCGCCTCGAGGATGCCCATGGGGAAGCCCTCGCTGCGCGACGGCAGGGCGTAGATCGACGCGTTCGTGAGCGCGCCCTGGACGTCGTTGGTCATGCCGGCCAGGTCGACGGTGATGCCGAGTTCGCCGGCCTGGCGGCGCAAGGTCTCGTCCATCGGCCCGGCCCCGTAGACCCGCAGCTGCCAGGACGGGTTCTTGTCCGCGACCCGTGCCCACGACTCCAGCAGCATGTCGTGGCCCTTCTCGTACGAGAGCCGGCCGAGCGCCACGACGACGGGGACGGTCAGGTCCGGGAAGGCCGTGGGCGTGACGTGCAGGGGGTTCGGCATGACGTCGATGTTCGACATGCCCTTCCTCGCCCACGCGTCGGCGTCCTCGGTGGTGAGCACGAGCAGCCGGTCGGCCTGGGAGAAATAGCGCTGCACCCGCGGGAATCGCGAGGACTCCTGCGTGGCGGCGTACGACTCGTGACTCATCCCGATTACCGGCATCCCCGCGGTGTCCGCGAGGCAGACCCACTCCATCGCCCACACCTGGGCGGCGATGATGATGCCGCCGGGGCGGGCCGTGCGGAACAGCGCGCTGAGCTTCTCGGCGCCCTTGCGCTGCACGGAACGGCGGCGGAGCTCGCCGAGCCGGCTCTTCGACCGCGCCGGGGGGTGGGTGTCGTGCAGCACGGTGACGGGGAAGTCATCGGCGTAGTCGTACCTCTCCTTGGCGTGGGTCACCCCGACCAGGTGCACGTTGTGGCCGCGCTCGGCGAACAGGTGCGCGATGTGGTGGACCCAGCGCGTCAGGCCGCCGAGCTCGTCGACGCTGTTGCTGACGATGAAGACGTCTCTCACCTGAAGAACCTCTCAACGATCTGCTTCGCCGCGGTGCCCCGGTCGTACTCGCCGAAGTTCTCCGCGAAGCGCTTCCGCTGCTTGGCGTAGCGCGTGCCGACGCCGTCGAGGTCGGCGAGCGCCGCGAACAGCTCCTCCTCGTCGCGGACCACCGGGCCCGGCGCCTCCTCGGCGAGGTCGAAGTACGAGCCGCGGGAGCGGACGTAGTCTTCTAGGTCGGGAGTGAGGAAGAACATCGGGCGATCGAGCAGCGCGTAGTCGAACATCACCGACGAATAGTCGGTGATGAGCGCGTCGGTGATCTGGAGCAGCGAGGTGACGTCGTGGACGTCGGCCACGCTGCGGACGGTGCCGCGCAGGCTGGGCGGCAGGACGACCGTGCTGAGGTAGTGCGGACGGACCAGCAGCACGTGCGTCTCGCCGAGTTCCTTCGCGAAGCGCTCGACGTCGAAGGGCAGTTCGAAGCGCTTCTCCGGCTTGCCGTTCGGGCCGTTGCGGAAGGTCGGCGCGTACAGCACGACCTTGCGGTCGTCGGTGAGCTTGAGCTTCTTGCGCAGCGCCTCGCCCGATCCGCCGTTCACGAGGGCGTCGTTGCGCGGGTAGCCGCTGCGGATCAGCTCGGCCCGTACGCCCAGGCCCTTCACGAGGGTCTGCGCGTCGTGCTCGGAGCGGATGACGAAGTAGTCGAACCGGTCGACCATCTGCTGGTGGCGGGCCCGGTGCGCCTGGGTGGCGCGCTTGGTCTCCGGGGAGTCGGCGCCCATGAGCTTGTACGCCGATCCGTGCCACGTCTGGATGTACGTGGTCTGCGGCCGTTTGGTGATGACGCGCGGGAAGCCCTGGTTGTCGATCCAGTACTGGGCCCGTGCCAGCGCCCGGTAGTACGCCCACGAGTTGCGGCGGACGAGCTTGGCGTCCTTGGGGAAGCCGCTCGGGCTGCCGGCGTACGACCAGATCGCCGTGAACTTGGCGCCGGACCGGCGCAGCTCCTCGTAGATGTACTTCGGGTTGTCGGAGTACTGCTTGCCGAGGTGGCTCTCGAAGACGATGGTCCGGCGCCGGATCGGCAGCCGGGTGAACACCTTCGAGTAGACGTTGGCCTTCGTCTTGGAACTCTGGAAGGAGTCCCGCATGCTCTTCTCCGCCCGGAGGAGCGCCTGCATCCAGCGCCGGCCGTAGGGCGTCCTGGCGAGCGCGCCGATGACGGCGATGGTCCACCGCGCGGCCCAGCGCCGGGCCACGATCCGGAGGGCGAGTTCCCCGGACTCCGGGACGTACGCCTGCAGGTGATCGCCGGCCATCCGGGTGAGCCGGGGGCGGACCGGCACCTCCAGGTGGTTGTGCACGGCCTCGTCCGCGGTGAGCCGGATGACGAGCTGGTCGTCGCCGACGTGCAGCCGCAGCCGCAGGCTCCAGGTCTGGTCGACGAAGCCGAGCGGCCGCAGGTGCCGGATCGGCTCGGTGGCGGCGCGCCACCGGATGCGGCCACCGGCGTGCTCGACCTTGGCCGGGATGCCGAAGACCCGCCGGGACCGGCGCCGGTCGCGGAACTCCAGCTCCGCGCGGAGCTTGGTGCCCGCGTCGATGCGGCCCAGCGGGTTGACGACCTCGCCCGCGACGTCGAGCTCGCCCCCCTTCAGGGTCATCTCGGTGACCCGTCCGGCGAGCGTCAGGCTCTTCAGCGGCATCGAGTGGAAGCCGAGGTCGGTGACGTCGAGGATGGAGCGGGCCCACTCGTCGTCGAGGTAGTCGGAGGACCAGTAGACCCGGCCGTCGCGCTCGACCAGCTCCGTCGCGAGCCGCGCCTTGCCGCCCTTCTTCGGCACGTACTCGATCGCCGCGACCGCGCCCTCGTAGTCGCCGTTGGCGACCATGAAGCCGATGATCGCCTTGATCTGCTGCGCCTCCTCGAAGGCGCGCGGGTCCAGCTCGTTCAGGTAGCCGCCGGCGAGTTCGAGGAACTTGGCGCGGTACTCCGGGTCGCGGCTGCGCAGCGTCCGTACGTAGAGCGGCAGGTCGTAGTTGAGGAACTTGACGTCCCGGCTCAGCTTGAGGTCGGCGGCGCCGTACCGGTCGTACACCTCACCGATGCGCCGGAAGATCTCCAGCCGGTCGGCGAAGTTGCGCAGGCGGGCGCGCTGGTTCGTGACGGACGGGCGGTCGGAGTTCTCGAAGACCATCCAGTTGTAGACCCGGTGCGGGATCACCGCGATCATCCGTGCCGCGAGGTAGATCTCGGTGCAGAACAGCAGGTCCTCGTAGAACAGGCCGGAGGGGAAACGAAGCTGCTCGCGGTCGAGGAAGTCCCGGCGGTAGAGCTTGTTGGTGCAGAGCGTGTCGTACATCAGGTCCGGGCACTCGCGGACCGAGGAGTACACCGCCCGTTCGCGGTACAGCCGCCGGAACCAAGGGTGCTCCTCCTTCCTCTCGGGGAAGACCCGCCAGCAGCAGCCGGACACGAGCTCGGCACCGGTCTCCTCCGCCGTCGCGACGAGGTTCCGGCAGGCGTGCCGGTCCAGGGTGTCGTCGCTGTCGAGGAACATGAGGTACGTGCTGCGCGCCGCCTCGATGCCGTCGTTGCGCGGCTGTCCCCCGGCGCCGGAGTTCTCCGTACGGTGGATCGCCCGCACGCGACCGGGATTCTCCGCGGCGAGCGCGTCGGCCACCTCGCGGGTGCCGTCGGTGCTCGCGTCATTGACGATGATCACTTCGACGCTGCGGTGGGACTGGTCGAGCGCGGAGCGGACCGCGTCTGGCAGGCGATCGGCGTCGTTGTAGACGATCACGATCACACTGACGTCTGTCATGCTGCAGAACCCCTCGACTTACCTGCGAAACGGACACTTCCCTGCATCACCCGACGACCGACTTGGGAGGGTCCTTAGGATCTGATGTGTGACGCGGGAACGCATCCTGGTGGTGGAGGACGATGCCATCATCGGATCCGAATTGTTGAAGGCACTGTCCGCCAGTGGATACGAAGCGGGTCTGGCGACGACCGGAGCGGCGGCGTTGACAGACGTACGCGCGCATCCACCGGATCTTATCTTGCTGGATCTTGGGCTGCCGGACATGGAGGGAGTCGAGCTGTGCCGGCGGCTCCGCGCGGAGCTCCCCCTGACCGTGGTCGTCGTGCTGACCGCGCGGACCGAGGAGTTCGAGGTGGTCGTCGCGCTGGACGCGGGCGCCGACGATTACCTGACCAAGCCCTTCCGGCTGACCGAGCTGGTCGCGCGGATCCGCGCCCATCTGCGCCGGCGCGCGGCCGAGCCGGGCGACCGGGTGATCGGCGTCGGCCGGCTCCGGCTGGACCTGCCCGCGCGGCGGGTGCACGTCGACGGCACCGAGGTGGTGCTGCGGCCGAAGGAGTTCGACCTGCTGGCCGCGCTGGTGACGCGCGCCGGGGAGGTCGTGACCCGGGAGCAGCTGATGGACGAGGTCTGGGACGAGAACTGGTTCGGCCCGACGAAGACGCTCGACGTGCACGTCTCGACGCTGCGCCGCAAGCTGGGACCGTACGGGCAGATCACCACGCTGCGCGGGCGCGGCTACCGGTACGAGCGCGAGGCGGTCGCCGAGCACTGAGTCCCTCGGCGCCGCGCCGGTCGTCACGGCCGCGTCGATCGTCACGAACGTGAGGCGGTCACGGAGACGTGAGTCGATCGGCGCGGCGTCGATCGGTGCGAGCGCGGCGCGGTGGCGGAGGTGTGAGTGTGTCTGCATGGTGTCAATCGGCGCCACGGTAGTCGCTCGTAGGCAAAAGCAAGCTGAAAACCGGAGGGGCGGGCCGCCGCAGGACCAGGCGGCCCCCTTCGGCCTCGGCGAGCGAGCGCGCGAGGGCGAGGCCGATCCCGTGCCCGTCGGCGGGGCCGCGGAAGACGTCGTCCCCGTCGGGGATGCCGGGGCCCTCGTCGCCCACCTCGATGGCCAGGCCCTGGCCGACGTCGACCGCGGACACGGTGATGGGCGCCTTGCCGTGGGTCACCGCGTTGTCGACCAGGACGTTGACGATCTGACGTACGGCCGACAGTGAGGCGCGCACCTCGGGCAGGCCCGGCTCGATCTTCACGGTGACGTCCGTGCGGGCGCGGAGCTCCGCGAGCAGCGCGGGGACGTTCAGCACTCCGCGGTCGGCCGGGCTGCCGCGCGACAGGCGTACGAGATCGTCGATGATCTCCTGGAGATGCTCGCCGCGTTCGATCGCGGTGCGGATGACCGCCCGCGGGTCCTCCCCCGTCAGCCCCGACTCCAGGCCCAGGAGCAGTCCGGTCAGCGGCGTGCGCAGTTGGTGGGACACGTGGGCGCTGAACGCGCGCTCCCGTTCGAGCAGGTCGCCGAGGCGCCGGGCGGTCGCCTCGAGGGCGCGGCTCGCGGCGTCCGCCTCACGGACGCCGACGGAGCGCGCCCGGATGCTGAAGTCACCGCTGCCGAGCGCCTGGGCGTCCCGCGTCAGGCCTTCGAGCGGCGCGGCCAGCCGGCCCGCCTGACGTCGCGCCACCACGGTGGCGAGCCCGACGACGAGGATGGCGAGCGCGACCATGAGCAGCCAGGCGCGTTCGACCCGTCCGCTGATGTGCTTGTACGGGGTCGCGACCCGGACGACCGCGACGATGTTCTCGTCGGAGGGCACCGGCGCGGACACGGCCAGCAGGCCCTTCTCGACCGCCTCGTGGACCCGGCCGTCTCCGGCGGCCCCCGCGACCGGTGAGTTGCGCGGGCCGTGCCCGGTGACCCGGTCGCCGTCGAGATCGTAGATGCCCACGGTGAGGTGGTGGGACATGCCGGTGGGCAGCGTCACCGGCTTCGGGCGCCGCGCGATCGTGTCGGGCACCGCCGCCGAGATCCGGGTCGCGTCGCGCTCGAGTGACTTGATCGCCTCGTCCCGATACAACCGCTGGAGCGCGATGCCCAGCGGGATCGCGAACAGCACGACCGCGAGGGCGGCCACGCCGACGATCGCCACGAGCACGCGCCGGCGCAGCGGGGGGATACGGGTCATCAGCACATTCTGCATCGTGAACCGCGATGGCCCGGCCGGTCCGTACGTCGCCCGGTGCGCCGGAGCCGATTCAGCCGCAGACGTTCTTGAGGGAGACCGAACCGTTCGAGGCCGCCGCCGTCGTCCCGGCCGTCGGCGAGGTCTTCCTCTTCGTCCTGTGCTTCCTGACGGTGGCGGTCGGGCTGGGCGTGGGTTTCGGGTGCGTGCTGGCGGTGATGGCCTTGGCGGTCAGGCGGCGCATGAGCGGCACGTTCGGGTCGTCGGTACCGAAGCCCTGGATCTTTTCCGGGTTGAAGGCGAGGCTCGTGATGTCGGCCCCGCTCTTGACGGTGCCGGACAGCTTGACCAGGGGCGGCAGCAGCGCCGCGGGCAGGTTCGTGAAGATGGTCTTCGTCGCGGCCTTGGCGAGCTTCTCGAAGTGCGTGACGACCTTCTGCGGATCGGCCTGGTCGGCGATGTCCTTCATCAGGCACTTCTGCCGGTCCATCCGGTGGAAGTCGTCGTCGGCGTCGCGCGACCGGCCGTACCAGAGGGCCTTCTCGCCGTCCAGGTGCTGGGTGCCGGCCTTGAGCCAGCCGGTGGGCTGCTTGGTGTAGTGGCCGTTCGCGATCTCGCCGCCGATCGGCAGTGCCTTCTCGACGTGGACCGTCACGCCGCCCATGGCGTTCACGATGTCCTTGAACCCGCCCAGGTTGACCAGGATGTAGTAGTTGATCTTAAGGCCGATGAGGTTCCCGATGACCTCTTCCAGCAGGTGCGGCCCCCGCTGGCCCGCTTTGAGCCCGGGGACCAGGCTGGGGTTCTTCTCAGCGCTCAGGTAGACCGAGTTGAGCATTCCGTCGTACCCGAGCTGCGCGTTCACGTTCCGATAGCCGTTCGGCCAGATGGAGCGCAGCCGGGCCGGCATCTGGAAGAACCGGAGGTTCCGCGGCAGGCTGATGAGCACCGTGTTGCCGGTGTGGGTGTCGATGCTGGCGACCGTCATGCTGTCGGTACGGATGCCGGTGCGGTCCTTACCGCCGTCACCGCCGAGCAGCAGGACGTTGAGCCGGGGGATGTTCTTCCACGGGTCGGAGGCGTTGATCTTCTGGCCGGAGTGGTCGTCGCCGGGGAAGATCTTCGACAGGGTGTCCCGCAGCACATAGGTGGTGTTCGCCGCGTACACGAACGGCGTGCAGATGATCAACGACAGCACCACGACCAGCGTCATGGACGCCGCCCGCATCGCCGTCGGCAACCCGACCGGCCGCACCACCTGATACGACCGGATCACCACCGCCGCCCACACCAGCGCCAAAGCCAGCAAAGCGGCGGTGATCACGTTCAACCACGTGCCCTGGACGGCGATCTGCTTCAGCTTCTCCTGGAACGCCAGCCCGAGCGTCGCCGCGCCGCCCACCAGCAGGACGAACAGGCCCATGAGAGCGAACCCGGCGGCGCGGCGGCCGGCCGCCACGTGCGCCACCCCCCATACGACCGCGGAGGCGAGGGTCAGCCCCAACGCCCGCCACAGACCGGCGACCGGTACGGGCCGGTGCCCTCTCGCCTGACCCCGTGCCATAAGTCCTCTGACCCTCCGATCACGGACGCCGCTCCGCGGGCGTCCGTCCAGGTCCCGCACACGAGGCGGCGAGACTCGGTGTCGAATGCAGCTTCGGTCACACGCCGGCCCAGGACCGGTGGCGAACGCCCCGGCTCAGCCGCAGGCGTTCTTCAGCGAGACCGCGCCGTTGGATCCGGTGGGCGAGGCCGTCGCACTGGGTGTGACGCGCGAAGTCTTCCGTTTGTTCGTCTTTGCGGTGGTGCTGGTGGTCGGCGTGGGTTTGGTCTGCTGGGGGTTGTCGCTCGCCGCGATGGCCTTGGCCGCGGCGTTCCGCATGACCAGGGTGCTCGGCTGGTAGACGTGGAAGCCGGGGATCTTGTCGGGGTTGTAGGCGAGGCTGTGGATGTCGGCGCCGTTCTTCACGGTGCCGGACAGCTTCACGAGCGCCGGCAGCAGCGCCGACGGGATGTTCGTGTAGATCGTGTTGGTCGCGGCCTTGGCCAGTTTCTCGAAGTGCGTGACGACCTTCTGCGGGTCGGCCTGCTCGGCGATGTCCTTCATCAGGCACTTCTGCCGGTCCATCCGGTGGAAGTCGTCGTCGGCGTGCCGGCTGCGGCCGTACCACAGCGCCTTCTCGCCGTTCAGGTGGTGCGTGCCCGGCAGGAGGTAGCCGGACGGCGGGATGCCCCGCTCCGGCTCGCCGCCGATGGGCAGCTTCTTCTCGATGTGGACCGTTACACCGCCCATGGCGTCCACGATGTCCTTGAACCCGTTCAGGTTCACCAGCACGTAGTAGTGGATCTTGATGCCGAGGAGGTACCCGATGACCTCTTCGAGCAGGTGCGGGCTGCGCTGGGCCGCCTTCTTGTACTTCGGCAGCAGGTCGGAGTGCCGCTGCGCCTCGATGTAGACCTCGTTGAGCAGCCCCTGGTCTCCCGGGTCTCCGGTGTAGCCCTGCGGCCACCGCGACCGCAGCCGCGGCGGCACCTGGAAGTGCTGCAGGTTCCGGGGCAGGCTGAACAGGACCGTGTCGCCGGTCTTGGTGTTGATGCTGGCGACCGTCATGCTGTCGGTACGGATGCCGGTACGGTCCTTGCCGCCGTCACCGCCCAGCAGCAGGACGTTGACCCGCGGCATGTCCTTCCACGGGTTGGCCGCGTTCACCTTCTGGCCGGAGTTGTCGTCACCGGGGAAGATCTTCGACAGCGTGTCCCGCAGCACATAGGTGGTGTTCGCCGCGTACACGAACGGCGTGCAGATCAACAGCGACATCACCACGACCAGCGTCGTCGACGCCATTCGCATCGCCGTCGGCAATCCCACCGGCCGCACCACCTGATACGACCGGATCACCACCGACACCCACACCAGCGCCAAAGCCAGCAAAGCGGCGATGATGACGTTCAACCACGTGCCCTGTACGGCGATCTGCTTCAACTTCTCCTGGAACGCCAGCCCTGTGGTGGCGGTTCCCACGATCAGCAGTGCGAGGCTTCCCATCAGGGTGAACCCGGCGGCGCGGCGACCGGCCGCCACGTGAGCCACTCCCCACACGACCGCGGAGGCGAGGGTCAGCCCCAACGCCCGCCACAGACCGGCGACGGGTACCGCCTCACGCCTCCCAACCTGCCGTGCCATGAAGTCTCCTGATCCTCTGCTCGCGAGCGAAGCTCGCTCCGGGCGCGCATCCCCATCAGGGACGTGCGGCCGCGCCGACCGGTTTGCAAAGTGATTGACTGGATGCAGTCAGTAACCATTGGCATTGACTGGTGGATCGTACCCGACCTGTGACCCAACCAGGACCGATAGCACGGTAAGGCACGCTGGCCCCACTTATCGCCGCATTCATGAAAAGCTCATGAAGTGCCGAGTGAATGGCGTATATCCGGTAGGGACTAGCCGCCGCAGGCGGCCGTCAGCGAGACCGCCTTGTCCTTCGTGTGGGGCGTGGGCGACGCACTGCCGGACGCGTCATCCCCGGCACTCGGGGAGGCCGAGTCACCCGGAGACGCCGCCGCGCTCGCCCCGGCCGAGGCCTCCACGGACCCCGACGGCCCCGGGCTGCTCAGCCCGGCCGGCGACGCCGCGGGCGCCGGAGTGGCCGACGGCTGCGCGGACGTGCTCGCGCCGCCGGACGCCTCGGGTGAGGGGGTGGCGGTCGCCGAACGCTCCTCGCTGGCCGCGAGCGCGGCGGCCGCCGCACGCCGCATGACCTGCAGGTCGGGCCGGTAGACGTGGAACTGCGGCGGAACGAACATCAGACTGCTGATCTGCGCGCCGTGCTTCATCGTCTCGGAGAGCGTGATGAGAGCGGGCAGCAGTTCGGCCGGGATGTTGGTGGAGATCGTCTTCTTCGCGGCGGCCGCGAGCTGCTGGAACCGGGTCAGCACCCGCTGCGGGTCGGCCTGCTCGGCGATCGCCTTCATCAGGCACTTCTGCCGCCCCATCCGGGTGAAGTCGTCGCTCGCCGTCCGCGACCGCCCGTACCAGAGCGCCTCTTTGCCGCTGAGGTCCCGGTCGCCGGCCTTGAGCACCCCGGTGGGCGCGCTGCCGTCCTCCGGGCCGCCGAACGGGATGTCGTGGGCGATGTGCACCTTCACCCCGCCCATCGCGTCGACGATGTCGGCGAAGCCGAACAGGTTGACGAGGACGTAGTAGTCGATGGGCTGGTCGATGAGGTACGAGATCTCCTCGCGGACCAACTCGGGCCCGCGCCGGCCCTTGCCGAAGCCGGGCACGAGCGAGGGATCGTCCTCGGCGTCCTGGAACAGCTCGTTCAGCAGGCCCTGGTCGCCCGGGGCGCCCACCCCGGTGAACCCGTCCGGCCAGCGGGACCGCAGGCGGGGCAGAACCGGGAAGTGCTGCAGGTTCCGGGGCAGGCTGAACAGCACCGTGTCCCCGGTCTTCGTGTCGATGCTGGCGACCGTCATGCTGTCCGTACGGATGCCGATGCGGTCACCGGCCCCGTCCCCGCCGAGCAGGAGGACGGTGACCCGCGGCTTGTCCTTCCACGGGTCCTCCACGTTGACCGTCTGCGGCCGCGCCTGGTCGCCGTGGAAGATCGTGCCGATCGTGTCCCGCAGGGTGTAGGTGCTGCGCGCGGCCCAGACGAGCGGCGAGCACACCCCGACGGCGAGCACCAGGACCATCGCACCCGCGAGGGCCCGCGCGGTCCGGGCCATCCCGGTGGGGCGGACCACCTGGTAGGAGCGGACGACGATGCCGGCCCACAGGAGCGCGAGCGCCAGGATGCCGCCGGTGATCCCGGCGAGCCAGTCCCGCTGCACCGCGATGTTCTTGAGGTCGTGCTGGTACCGCAGGGCGACGAACACCCCGCCGCCGACCAGGATGGCGAACAGGCCCATCAGGAGGATCCCGGCGACACGGCGTCCGGCCCAGAGGTGCGCGATGCCCCAGACCACCGCGGAGGCGACCGTCAGCCCGAGTGCGTGCACGAGCCCGCGCCAGGACCCGCCGCCCTCCACGTCCGCGTTTTCGGCATCGGCATCGGCATCGGCATCGGCGGGAGTTTCCTTGCCGGACGCGTCCTCGGCCTCGGCGTCCACCGCGTCGGGTTCGGCGTCGGCGCCGCCCGAGTCGGTGGCATCCGCGTCGGACGGGGCGTCGTCCGTACTGGACGAGGTGCCGTCGGCGGTGTCGGCCGTGCCGGACGTGGACGCGGTGTCATCAGGTCGGGCCGCGTCGGCCGCAGTGGCGTCCGCGTCGGACGGGGCGGCGACGTCCGTACGGTCACCGGCTGCCGCCTCGGCGCCCGTCGGGGTCGCGCGTTTGGGCGCCGCCGCGGCCTGGACGACGGAGATGCCGTCCTCGGCCAGTGCGCCGCGCCTGCCGCCTACTCCGGCCGCAGAACCCTTTTCTCCCGCACGCCCTCCGGCGTCGCCCTCGCCGTCCTGGGCCGGGGCGTCGCCCCCCGTTTCACCGGCGGCGGCGTCCTCGCTGCCGTCGGAGACGCCGTCCACCGCGCCTTGTCCCATATGCACTCCTGTGTCCCAGCCGCCAGCCTAGATCATCCGCCGGGCGAGACCCACGAGGCACTCACCCGGCCCGCCGTACGACCGGTGGAACACGGACGGTCGCACGACCGCGGTGCGAACGATCACCTTTCCGGCAACGAACGACACCGCCAAAGAATCCCTTAATGCCCGAAATGGACCGAATTAAGCCATTGTGGCCACATATCGAGTTTCTCCGGGCTTGTAGATCACCGGCGAGAGCCCAAGGATCTCAGCGCCGGACCCACCCGGCGAGCGTCACCGGACGGCGGCGGGTCCGTGTCCCGCCAAGGCTTCGTCCGCACTTCCTCCAGGAAGACCACGGGCCGTCAATTCCGCTTCCAGAGAGTGGCGCCCCGGACGTTTCAGGGTGGTGGTCAGCGCCTGGATCGGCGCGTCGAAGACCAGCTTGCCGAGGTCCAATCCGCTGTGGATGCGCTCGATCATCAGCAGGCGGTACGACGTGACGACGGCCCAGACCGCGGGCGGCACCGCGACGACGAGCAGCCCCATGCTTCCCGAGGTCACCGGCCGTCAACCGCCCTCGCGTGCTCTCGACGAGGCTCGAACGTCCGTGACGACGCCGGCCCCCGGCGATCACCGGGAACCGGCGGGCCGCCTCAGGAGTTCCACGCCCTGGCGAACTCCGCCAGGTTGATGCGTCCGTCCCCGTCGTCGTCGGCGTGGCCGAAGATCGAGTTGATCTCATCGCCGCTGACGGCCTCGTGGCGGCGGGTCATGGCGAGCTTGAACTCCATCGCCGTGATGTACCCGTCGCCGTCGTAGTCGATCTCCTTGAAGGTCCGCACGACCTCGTCGTCCACCAGTGCCTCCTGTCGGCCCGTACGTCTCCGGCAGCGGTCACCGTACGGCCCGGACCCGGCGCCGCGCGACACCGTTGTCCGAACCGGCACGGCCGGGCGGCCGACCCCTGCCGGCGATCGCGAGGGCCGACACCGGCTCGCCGAGCCCGACGCCGAGCGGCTCGACGGCTACCCCCGGAAGACATTTTGCCTGCTCAGGGCACTGTTGAGTCTGCTTCGTTAGATAGTATCCGTTTTCCACCGTTGTACGTAACTTTGTCACGATCTTGGGACGATGTGGCGGGACGGAGATACCGATGTCCTTGACCGAGGCCCTACGGACGGGTGCTCCGCGGGCGTTCGGCGCGCTCTATGACGAGTACGGCGAAGCGCTCTATGCCTACTGCTATGTCATGGTCGGCGTCGAAGCGGGCGACGCGCTGCACGACGTCTTCGTCGCCGTCGCCGGCGATCCGGGCGCCGTTCCGGAGGACGACGCCCGGCTTCCGGTGTGGCTGCACTCGCTCGCCCGAGCCCAGTGTGTACGGCGCGGCGCCCTTCTTCGCGGCGTCGCGACGACCACGTCGACCGACCCGCTGCGGCGCGCGCTGGCCCTCCTGAGTCCCGGAGACCGCGAGGTCCTGGCCCTGACGAACGCTCTCGACCCGGAGCAGACCGCCCAGGTCCTCGGCGTGACGCGGAACGCCGCCGAGACGCTCGCGTGGGACGCGCAGCAGCATCTGGAAGAGGCCGCCGCCTCCGTACGGGGTGAGGAGACGCGGAACTCGGCCATGCTCGCCCCGCTGAGCGGGGAGGCGCTGCACCGGCTGGTGACACTCGGATACGAGCCTCCCGCAGGGCAACGCGACCGGATACTGGCCTCGTGCGCCGCGGCCGCGCCCGCGACGCCGGCGACGGGATTCGACGCCGGCGCGGCACCCCCGCTCGACGGCTCCCCCACGTCGGCCGATGACGCCACTCGGCAGATCCCGGCCATCTCCCCGGATCAGGCGGCCACCGCGCCGTTGGGCCAGGTCGGCGGAACCTCCGCGGACGCGCGACCGGATCAGCCCGTACCCGGTGACTCCGAGCCCGGCCCTTCCGAGGCTGAACCGGCCGGTTCGGAATCGGCGGCCTGGGCGGCCCTCGACGCCGCGTGGGCCGAAGACGCGAACGCGACCACCGGGGGACAGCCGCCCGCCCGCGGTACGCACGCCAAGCCGAAGAGGTCATCGGGCGGCGGCCGGCTCCTCCCGGTCGTGGCCCTGGTGGCCTGCGTCGCCGCGGCGACAGGCACGGCCTTCGCGCTGACCGGCTCACACGGCACGCACGACACCGGCGCGGCCGTCCACCAGAGCGCGCGGCCGAGCCCTTCGACCCAGCCGCCTTCCTCGGGGGATCCGACGGCCCCCTCACCGAAGGCGGTCACGTCTCACCCGAGCAAGTCGCCGACGCCGACCCGGACCGGCACCGCGCCCACGACCGCGACACCTCGGCGGACCACCACCCCGGCAGGCGGCTCGAAGTCGTCGACCCCGACGTCGTCCACCAAGGCGCCGCCGACGACCGAACCGACCTCGTCGTCCGCATCGACTCCGACCGCGAAGCCGACTCCGTCCGCCGAGCCGAGCTCGCCCGCTCAACCGACCCCGACCTCCGAACCGACTCCCTCCGCCGAGCCGACCCCGACGGCCAAGCCGACCAAGACGGCCAAGCCCAGCAAGACCACCAAGCCCAGCAAGACGGCCCGTTCGACCCACACCCCACGGCCGTCCCGCACCGCCAGATCCACCCACAGACCGAAACCGACCCACACCGCAAAGCCGTCCCACACCGCCAGGCCGACCAGGCCGGCCACGTCCCCGGACCGGCCGACGAGCCGGCCAAGGCCGCATCGCACCACTACGTCAAATGACGGGTCCACCGGCGGTCGTGGGAGCGTCGGCCGCCGAGGGTCCGCTCAGGCCTGCGACGGAACGTCCGGGCGAGCGTCTCGTTGTGCTCAGCCCTACCCTTGGCGCGTTGAACACCCGCAGCGTCCAGGCTTCCCTCAGCGCTCCGACGATTCCAGCTGGGGTTCTGCTCAGGACGGTCAGGATGGTCAGGACGGTCGAAGTTTCCCCCAGCGCTCTAACGGCTTCGATTCCGGTTTCGGTCAGGGCGGTCAGGGCCGTCCCCAGCGCCCTGACAGCCCTCAGTTCGCTCAGCGTCCCCGGTGGTGAGACCGGCGCGCCGCGGAGCCTCCCATCGACCGGTCACGCGGCGGAGTGGGGAGCGTTGCGGATACGGCGGAACCCCGACCGCACCGACCTGGCCCCGGTCTGCCCGCTGGCCGACATCGACCTGTTGATCACCGGCGACGGCGCCGACGAGGCGGCCCTGAGCCGTCTGCGCGACAGAGGCCTGTCCAGCGAAGTCGCGCAACTCAGCGACCGCCCCTGACCACGGCCGCCTGGCGACCGGTGTTCGCGGGCTTGGCGGCAGTCGTTGCGTCCCGGTAGCGGCCCTGAATCCGGCCGATTTCCCCGAGCCCCTACGATGGCGACGGCTCCTACCCGGGGTTGGAGCCTGCTAACCGAGTCTCATCGAGGCTAGGGCCATTCAACAGAACGGAACAGCATGGAGATCGGCGCACGGGGAGAAGTCAGCCTGAAGCCGGCGTCCGGCACCGTTCAGCCTAAGAAGCTGCTCTTGCGCGCGCTCGCGGGAGAGCGTACGGAACGGCCACCGATATGGCTGATGCGGCAGGCCGGGCGGTACCTGCCCGAGTACCACCGGGTCCGTGAGGCCGCCGGGGGCATGGTGGGGCTCTGCAATTCGCCCGAGCACGCCGTCGAGGTCACCCTGCAGCCGATCCGGCGCTTCCCGCTCGACGCCGCCATCGTCTTCGCGGACCTTCCGCAGGTCGCCGCCGCGCTGGGCCAGACCCTGGACTACCGCGTAGGCGAGGGCCCGGTGCTGACGCCTCCTGTCCGCTCAAAAGCGGACATAGCGGAGTTCCTCGGCGTTTCCCGCCTCCATGAGGAACTGGCCCCGATCTACGAGACGGTACGGCGGCTCACCCGCGCCCTTCCCCCTGAAGTCGCCCTGATCGGCTATGCCGGCGCGCCGTGGACCATCGCCACTTACATGGTCGAGGGACGCGGCGGCGCCGCGTCAGAGCACTCCGTCGTCAAGCAGTGGGCCTTGAGCGACCCCGACGGATTCCAGCCACTGATCGACCTGCTGACGACCGCCGTCATCCAGTTCCTGGACCGCCAGATCGACGCGGGCGCGGAAGCAGTCCAGTTGTTCGACACTTGGGCCGGGATACTCCCGGATGCCCTCTTCGAACGGTGGTGCGTCAAGCCGGTCGCCACCATCACCGCAGCGCTGAAAGAGAAGCACCCGGACATTCCGGTCATCGCCTTTCCCCGGGGCGCCGGGCTCTCCTACGACGGCTTCGCCGAGGCCACCGGAGCAGACTGCATCGGCCTGGACGCCACGGTTCCCCTCGCCTGGGCCGCACAGAGGCTGCAGCGCGGCCTGGGGCGCTGCGTGCAGGGCAACCTCGATCCCCAGCTCCTCGTCGCCGGCGGCCCTGCGCTGGCCGCCGAGACGGACCGCATCCTGCGCGCCCTGAGCGGGGGCCCGTTCGTGTTCAACTTGGGACACGGCATCACCAAGACCACGCCCCCAGATCATGTCACCGCCCTGGTCGAGCAGGTCCGGGCCTGGACGACCCCAGCCACCCTTGGGTGAACCGGCTCTCAATCCGGTCCCAGAAACCGCAGCGCGCCCGCGGCGGGCGTGCGCAGCAGCGCACAGCCCGGCGGGCCTCCGCTGATTCGCTCATGGCGGCCGGCGCGAGCCGCTGAGGGCGTTGCCGTACTTAGCTGCCGTACGAGATCGAAAAAGGCCGGTTCCGTGATCGGGACCGGCCTTTGACCATTGGGGGTCCGGGGGTGTCCCCCGGAGAAAACGACGAAGGACCAGCGGGAAGGGAGCAAAGCTCTCGACCACACTGGTCCCAGGTCCGAAGTGGAGCTGAGGGGATTTGAACCCCTGACCCCCTCGATGCGAACGAGGTGCGCTACCGGACTGCGCTACAGCCCCAAGGACGCTGTAAGGCTAGCAAACATTCGGCACTCCTCGCGCATCGGTTGCCCGGTGTTCCGGATCACAGCAGGTCGGTGCCGGTGCCCAGCGCGCCCGGCGGGATGCCCGGCCGTGCAGGGTGGGCCTGCGCGGCCGCGTTGATCCCTGGCACCTGCTGCCGATAGAGAGCAGTGAACGCCAGTGATCAGCGCCTGCCGCCGCCCCGCGGGGTCGCGCGGCGGCGTCGGTCGGGTCAGTCGCCGACGGCGCGCTGGTCGGTGTACTGGTCGTACACCTCTTGCTGCGGGCGGTCGGGCATGGCGATGATCTCGGCGGACCGCTGGGCCTCGCGGGCGAGGCGTGCCTCCTTCTCCGCGCGGGCGCGGCGGTCGGCCTCGAGGGCGCGGAGGTGGGCGATACGTCGGGCGCGGCGGCGTTCGGCGTCCATCTTGACGGCGCTGCGCAGCAGCGTGAGGTGGCCGACGAGCAGCACGGACGGCGGCAGCGTGAACCACCACGGCGTGACGCCGGCGACGACGGTGGCGACCGCCGTCAGCACGAGGAGGATGAGACCGACGGTGCGGCGCCGGCGGCGGGCGATGACGGCGGCGCGGCTCGGCCGCCGGCCGACGGCGGAGCGGGTCGCCCGGGCCGGGACGACGTCGTCCTCGGGCAGCGTCTCGTCGAGGCTCTCAGCGGCCTCGGAGGGCGTCTCGACCAGTGTGTCGGCGTCCTCGTCCAGACGCCGGTTCCGAGTGCGGGAGCCGTCGCGACGAAGCCACATGGGGACCAGGACGACGCCCCAGACGGCTACGATCGCAAGGTAGAGGAGTGCGCTGCTCATCAGCCCTCCTCGTAGGCGCGTCGAGGCCGCAGGCTGACCTCGCAGACGCGCTCGCTCACGTCCCGCACGCTAAGACCCACCGTCAGTGGTTGACGAGCATTAGGGGCGGTGTGTCGCGAGATCGGATCCTTCCTGAAACTTTGCTGACCAAAAGTTTCCAGGCACCATGATCACGGCGTACGGCGCCCGCCACCCTCGGTATCCGGAGTATGGCTCCGCAAACATCACATTCCCGTATCGTCTGCACCACCGTCCGGCTGCGGTGATCATCCCGTGTCCGCGGGAAACCCTGGGTCGCCGGGGGGCGGCATCCCGGTGAACGCCTCAGCCGCCGTTCCCCTCGGACTCAGTGCGGGAAGGCCTGGCGGGTGCTGGCGCGCCAGCGGGACAGCAGGCCGCCGGGAACGTCCTCGGTCGTCAGGGCGTAGCAGATGTGATCGCGCCAGGCGCCGTCGATGTGCAGGTGCCGCCGGCGGACGCCCTCCTCACGGAAGCCGAGCTTGTCGACGACGCGGCGGCTCGCGGTGTTCTCCGGGCGGATGTTCGCCTCGACGCGGTGCAGGCCGACGTTGAAGAAGGCGTGGTCGACGGCCAGGGCGACGGCGGTCGGCATGACGCCGCGACCGGCGACGGCCTTGTCGACCCAGTAGCCGATCTGCGCCGACCGGGCGGAGCCCCAGACGATGGCGCCGATGGTGAGCTGCCCGGCGAACTCCCCGTCGTACGTCACGACCCAAGGCAGGGCCAGGCCGTGCCGGGCCTCGCGGCGCATCGTCTGCACCATGCTGAGGTAGGGGCCGAGACCACTGCGGAAGAGCGGCGTCTCGGGATTGGTCGGCTCCCAGGGACGCAGCCATTCGGCGTTGCGAATCCGCACCTCCCGCCAGATCGGCGCGTCACGTAGCCGCAAGGGCCGAAGCCCGACCGGCCCCTCGTTCAGGTTGGCCGGCCAACCCCGCATGCTTGCCACACTCCCATGATTCCCCTGTGGCGGGTCCTACGCCATCCTCGTCAGGGTGTGCGCGGGTGATCGCCGCCGCCGATCTGGTCGACGGCGTGTCGCAGCACCTCGCCGAGCACGGCCATCCCGTCGCGTACTCCGCCCGTCGAGCCGGGCAGGTTGACGATGAGGGTACGTCCGGCGACGCCCGCCAAGCCGCGGGACAGGATCGCGGCCGGGACCTTCTGCCGGCCGGTGAGCCGGATGGCCTCGGCGATGCCGGGGATCTCGCGTTCGATGACGCGCCTGGTCATCTCCGGGGTCCGGTCGGTCGGGGTGAGCCCGGTGCCGCCGCTGGTGACGACGGCGTCGTAGCCCTGGGCGACGGCGTCGCGCAGGACCTCCTCCACCGGTTCGCCGTCGGGGACGACGACCGGGCCGTCGACCTGGCAGCCGAGGTCGCGCAGGAGGCCGGCGAGGACCGGCCCGGAGGTGTCCTCGTAGACGCCGGCGTGGGCGCGGTTCGACACGGTGACCGCCATGGCCCTGATCGCCGTCACGGCCGCCGCCAGACGCCGGTCTTGCCGCCGGTCTTCTCCTCGACGCGCACGTCCGTGATGACGGCGGCCGGGTCGACCGCCTTGACCATGTCGATGAGGGCGAGGCCGGCGACGGACACGCAGGTCAGCGCCTCCATCTCCACACCCGTACGGTCCGCGGTGCGCACCTGCGCGACGATGGCCACGCCGTCGTCGCGGACGGTCAGGTCGACGGTGACGCCGTGGATGGCGATGGGGTGGCACAGCGGGACGAGGTCGGGAGTGCGCTTGGCCGCCTGGATTCCGGCGATGCGGGCGACGGCGAGCGCGTCGCCCTTCGGGACGTTCCCGGCGCGCAGGGCGGCGACGCACTCCGCGGACAGGCGCACGAAGCCGGTGGCGGTGGCCGTACGGGCGGAGACCTCCTTGGCGGAGACGTCCACCATCCGGGCCGCCCCGGACTCGTCGAGGTGCGAGAACCCGGTCATGCGGCCTCCTTCGTCGGAGAAGTGACCAAAGGTGCTGTGCTCATGACTCGCTCGCTCCGCTCGCTCATACAGCCTCCTTCGTCGGAGAAGTGACCAAAGGTGCTGTGCTCATGACTCGCTCGCTCCGCTCGCTCATACGGCCTCCTTCGCCGGAGAAGCGACCAAACGCGCTGTGCTCATGACTCGCTCGCTCCGCTCGCTCATGGCAGCTCCAGCACGTCGACGGTGTCGCCTGGCTGGAGTTCGGTGACGTCCTCGGGCAGGACGATCAGTGCGTTCGAGGACGCGAGCGCGAACACCTGGTGGGAGCCCTGCGCCTCCGCCGGGACCACCTGGTGGTCCCCATCGTCGTCTGTCGAGAGCTCCGCGCGCAGGTAGTGCCGCAGGCCCTCCGGCGAGGTGATCGGCACGGCGAGGCGGGCTCGTACGGTGCGCGGCGGCGCGGGCGGCAGCCCCTGCAGCGCGCGCAGCGCCGGGCGGACGAACACCTGGAAGGAGACGTACGCGCTGACCGGGTTGCCGGGCAGCGTGAAGACGGGGACGCGGTCGTCGAGCAGGCCGAAGCCCTGCGGCTTGCCGGGCCGCATCGCGACCTTCTCGAACCGCATCGTGCCCAGCCCCGACAGGACCTCCTTCACGACGTCGCGGGCGCCCATGCTCACTCCGCCCGACGTGATGATCAGGTCGGCGTCCGCGAGCTGCTCCTCGATCGTGGTGAGGACCTCGCGCGGGTCGTCGCCGACCGTGCCCTTCCGGAAGCCGACGCCGCCCGCCTCGGTGACGGCGGCGGTCAGCGCGAAGCTGTTGGAGTCCCAGATCTGGCCGGGACCGACCGGGCGGCCGGGCTCGACCAGTTCGCTGCCGGTGGACAGCACGGCGACGCGGGGCCGGGGGCGTACGAGGACGCGGGCCCGGCCGACCGCGGCGAGCATGCCGATCTGGGCCGCGCCGAGCCGGATGCCGGCCGGCAGGACGGTCTGCCCGGCGGTGACGTCCTCCCCCGCGCGCCGGATGTAGTGGCCGGGCGTGGCGGCCCGCCGGATCGTCACCCTGGCGGTGCCGCCGTCGGTCCACTCGACCGGGACGATGGCGTCCGCGCCGCCGGGCAGCGGCGCGCCGGTCATGATGCGGGCGCACAGCCCCGGGGCGATGCCGTACGCGCCCTGGTCGCCGGCGGCGATGTCGCCGACGACCGACAGGTTTACGGGTGATGTCTCGGACGCGGCCGCGACGTCCGCGGCCAGCACCGCGTATCCGTCCATGGCGGAGTTGTCGAACGGCGGCAGGTCGACGGGCGCGGTGACGGGCTCGGCGAGGACGCCGCCGGATGCCTCCGACAGGGCCAGCTCCAGGGGCGGAAGCTCCCGTACCGACCCCAGGATGTCCGCCAGATGCTCATCTACCCGCTTCATCGTGCTTCGCCACGAACTCTCGGAGCCACGGCAGGAACTCGTCGGCCAGTTCGGGCCGGTCGGCCGCGAACTGCACGACCGTGCGCAGATAGTCCAGCTTGTTGCCGGTGTCGTAGCGGCGGCCGCGGAACAGCACGCCGTGCACCGGGCCGCCCTCCGAGCGGTCCCGCTTGGCCAGCGTGAGCAGCGCGTCGGTGAGCTGGATCTCGCCGCCCCGGCCCGGCGGGGTCTTCTCCAGGACGTCGAACACGGCGGGGTCGCAGACGTACCGGCCGATGATGATCCACCGGCTCGGGGCCTCCCCCGGCACCGGCTTCTCGACGAGGTCGGTGACGCGGACGACGTCGTCCTCGTCGGTCGGCTCGATCGCGGCGCAGCCGTACAGCGACACCTGCTCGGGCTCGACCTCCATCAGCGCCACGACGCTGCCGCCGTGGGTCTGGCGGACCTCGAGCATGCGCTGCAGAAGCAGGTCGCGCTCGTCGATCAGGTCGTCGCCGAGCAGTACGGCGAACGGCTCGTTGCCGACGTGGCGGCGGGCGCAGTGGACGGCGTGCCCGAGGCCCTTCGGCTCGCCCTGGCGCACGTAGTGGACGTCGGCGAGCTCGGCGGACTCCCGGACCGACCCGAGCCGCTCGGGGTCCTCCTTGGCGCGCAGTGCCTCCTCCAGCTCGTACGCGCGGTCGAAGTGGTCCTCGATCGGCCGCTTCCCCCGCCCGGTGATCAGCAGGATGTCGTCGAGCCCGGCCGCGACGGCCTCCTCGACGACGTACTGGATCGCCGGCTTGTCGACGATGGGGAGCATTTCCTTGGGGGTCGCCTTGGTCGCGGGCAGGAAGCGCGTGCCAAGGCCGGCAGCGGGAACGACCGCCTTGGTGACGGGTACGTGGTCGGCCATGACAAGACCCTAACCGTCGATCGTGGCTGTTCCGCGAACGGTCCCCCCTTGCGTCGTGCATTCGAAGGGGATTCTCACTCCGGTTTCACGTGACAATAGAGACGTGCGCGACATCACCGAGGAGAAGACGGCCCTGCGTTCGGACCTGCTGGCGGCCCGCGCCCGCCTCACCCCGGACGAACGCACCGCCGCCGGGCGGCTGTTGCGCGACACCGTGCTGACGCTGCCGGAGACGGAGATGGCCGGCACCGTCGCCGCGTACGTCTCGGTCGGCACCGAGCCGGCCACCCAGAGCCTGCTGTTCGCGCTGTGGAAGCGCGGCACGTACGTCCTCGTTCCTCGGCTGCTGCCGGACCGCGACCTCGACTGGGCTTCCTACGAGGGCCCCGACTCGCTGCGGCCGGGACCGTACGGCCTCCTGGAGCCCACCGAGCCGGCACGCGGTCCGGAGGCGATCCGCAGCGCCGACATCGTCATCGTCCCCGCGCTGGCGGTGTCGTCGGCCGGCGTGCGCCTCGGGCGCGGCGGCGGCTCGTACGACCGGGCGCTGACCCGCGTCGCCCCCGGCATCCTGACGATCGCGCCGGTCTACGACACCGAGCTGGTCGCCTCCCTGCCCGCCGAGGCACACGACCTGCCCGTACGCGCGGCGGTCACCCCGTCGGGCGGCCTGGTCGGGTTCGCCCCGCCCGGGGCCGAGACATGAGCGCGCGAGGCGCGCGAATCATCGGCGCGGCACGTCCGGTCGCTCCTCCGACCAAGGAGGACTCGTGAGCGGGGCGGGCTGGCGGCTGCTGGCGCTGCCGCCGCTGGGCCCGGACCTGATCCATCACGTGTTCGACCCGCTCGCCGAGGTCGTCGTGCCCGCCGAGCGGAGTCGCGAGGCTCTGCACGCGGCGCTGGCCGACGCGGAGCTGGTCGTCGGTGACTTCACCGGCGGGCTGTCGCTCGACGCCGCCGCCGTGGCGGCCGCCCCGCGCCTGGCGTTCGTGCAGATGCCGTCGGTCGGGGTGGACAGCCTCGACCTGGACGCGCTGACCGCCGCCGGGGTGGCGGTGGCCAACACCGCCGGCGCGAACGCCCGTTCGGTGGCCGAGTGGGCCCTGGCCGCCGCGCTGGACCTGTCCCGGCAACTGTCGTGGGCGGACCGGCGCATGCGGGAGGGCGGCTGGCCGCAGTTGGAGACGGCCGCCCGCGGTTCGGACGAGCTGGCGAACCGCCGGGTCGGCGTGCTCGGCATGGGCGCGATCGGCGCGGAGGTCATGCGGCTGTTCGAGGCGCTGGGCTGCCGGGTCGCATACTGGTCGCGGCGGCGCCGGGACACCGGCGTCTACCAGGAGCTGGACGACCTGCTCGCCGGCTCGGACATCCTCGTCGTCTGCCTGCCGCGCACACCGGAGACCGTCGGACTGCTGGACTCCCGGCGGCTGGCGCTGCTGCCCCGGGGCGCGTTCCTGATCAATGTCGCGCGCGGCGGGATCGCGCCGGACGACGCCGTGCTCGCCGCGCTCGACGGCGGCGGGCTGGCCGGAGCGGCGCTCGACGTGTACGAGGACGAGCCGCTGCCCGCCGACCATCCGCTCCGGCGGCACGAGAGCGTCCTGCTCTCTCCGCACGCGGCCGGCGCGACCCGACAGTCGCAGCTCAACATCATCACCGCCGTGGTCGACAACATACGGGCCGCGGTCGAGGGCCGACCGGTGACGAACGTCGTCAACGGAGTCGACCCGCTGATCCGCCACCGCTGATCCGCTACCGCTGATCCGACCTTCCCCGTCCAGCGCGGCGGCGCTCCGCCGTCTCCGGTGACGGATTGTGAGAAAGTCCTGTTCAAGGGGGTGTGGGTGAAACTCGACCTGTGGCTGCTGCTCGGCTCGATCGTGGTCATCGTGGCGATCGTGGCCGTCCGACTGGCCCACCGCAGCGGGCTGCCCAGTCTGCTGCTGTACTTGGCGTTCGGCCTGGTGCTGGGCGAGTCGGGGTTCGGCATCCGGTTCGACGACATGCTGGTCGCCGAGACACTGGGTCTGGCGGCGCTGGTGCTCATCCTGGCCGAGGGCGGACTCACCACCCGCTGGTCGGCCGTACGGGGGGCCATCCCGGCCGCCCTCTCGCTGGCCGTCGCCGGCACCGCGGTCAGCATCGCGGTGGTCGCGGCGGTGGCGCACTGGCTGGTGGGCATCGACTGGCGCCTCGCCCTGCTGCTGGGCGCGGTGCTCGCCCCGACGGACGCCGCGGCGGTGTTCTCCGTGCTACGGAGGCTGCCGCTGCCCGCCCGCCTGACCGGCATCCTGGAGGCCGAGTCCGGGTTCAACGACGCGCCGGTCGTCATCCTCGTGGCCGCTCTCAGCGCGAAACACGTGGAGTCGCCGCTGCTGATGGCGGGTGAGCTGGTCTACGAGCTCGCCGTGGGGGCGACGATCGGTCTCCTGGTCGGCTGGCTCGGCGCGCACGCCCTGCGCCGGGCGGCGCTGCCCGCGTCCGGCCTGTACCCGATCGCGGTGATGTCGCTCACCGTCGGCGCGTACGGCGCGGCGTCCGTCGCGCACACCAGCGGGTTCATGGCGACCTACCTGGCGGCCCTCGTGCTGGGCAACAGCCGGCTGCCGCACCGCCCGGCCACCCGCGGGTTCGCCGAGGGCCTCGCCCTGCTGGCGCAGATCGGGCTGTTCATCATGCTCGGACTGCTGGCGTCGCCGGATGAGCTGCCGGCGCAGCTCGGCGCGGCGTTGATCTGCGGGTTCGCGCTGGTGCTGGTGGCGCGGCCGCTGTCGGTCCTGGTGTCCACGCCGTTCTTCGGGCTCGACCTGCGGGCGAAGACGTTCCTGTCATGGGCCGGGCTGCGCGGCGCCGTGCCGATCGTGCTGGCCACGATCCCGGTGACGGCCGGGCTGCCCGGCGCGGAGGCGCTGTTCGCGCAGGTGTTCATCATCGTGGTGGTGTTCACCCTGCTGCAGGGGCCGACGTTGTCCTCGCTCGCGCGCCTCCTGCGGGTGACCGTCCCCGACCACACCCGGGAGATCGACGTCGAGGCCGCCCCGCTGGAGGAGCTGCACGCCGACCTGCTGGAGATCCGGATCCCGCCGGACTCCCGGCTCAACAATGTGGAGATCTTCGAGCTGCGGCTGCCCGAGGGCGCGGTGATCACGCTGGTCGTACGGGACGGGCACAGCTTCGTGCCGGGCCCCGACACCGCCCTGCAGGCGGGCGACGAGCTGCTGGTCGTCGCCACGAGCGCCGCCCGGCCCGCCGCCGAACGCCGGCTGCGCGCCGTCAGCCGGCGCGGGAAGCTGGCCGGTTGGTACGGCGAGCACGGCGATCAGTGAACGTGTGCGGCGGGAATCATTCGGCGCCCGGTAGCATTAGCAGTCACTGAGTGAGAGTGCCAGCCCCCCGAGGGCTGTGTACAGCTAGGAGGAACTCGTGCCGACGTATCAGTACGCGTGCACCGAATGTGGTGAGCCTCTGGAGGTCGTGCAGAAGTTCAGCGACGACCCGCTGACCGAGTGCCCCGCATGCGGCGGGCGTCTGCGCAAGGTGTTCTCCGCGGCGGCGATCGTGTTCAGGGGATCGGGCTTCTACCGCACCGACAGCCGCAGCGGTTCGACCACCTCGTCCAGCGGCTCGGCGAAGAAGAGCGAGCCCGCCAAGACCGAGGCGAAGAAGGACACCTCGTCCTCGTCGTCTTCCGACTCCTCTTCGGGCTCGTCCGGCGGTTCCTCCGGCGAGAAGGTCGCCTGACCCGCCGAAGATGACGGGGCCGTCGCGGTGACGGATCCGGCGGGCGCTCGGTCCATGACGACGTGCGCGACGGACTCCCCACTCGGGCGGGGAGCCCGTCGCGCCCTGTACTCAGCGGGCCTGTACTCAGCGGGCCTGTGATCAGCGCCCTGTGATCAGCGCACGGCCTGCGGCATCGGCCGTCGGTCCGCCTCGGCGGCCGCGTCCCCCGCGAGACGGCCCGGCCACCAGATGCGCTTCCCGATGTCGTACGTCAGGGCCGGGACGAGCAGCGACCGGATCAGCAGGCTGTCGAGCAGCACGCCGAACGCGACCGCGAAGGCCATCTCCACCGTGCCCGTCACCGGCAGGGTCGCGAGCCCCGCGAACGTCGCGGCCAGCACGACCCCGGCCGAGGTGATCACACCGCCGGTGACGGTGAGGCCGCGCAGGACGCCGCGCCGCGTACCCAGCCGCTGCGACTCCTCCCGCACCCGGGTCATGAGGAAGATGTTGTAGTCGACGCCGAGCGCGACCAGGAAGATGAAGATTTCCAGCGGGAAGCTGGAGTCGGCGCCCTCGAAGCCGAACACGTGGGTGAACACCAGCCCGCACACGCCGAGTGACGCGGCGAACGACAGCACCACCGTCGCCATCAGCAGCAGCGGCGCGACCAGGGCCCGCAGCAGCAGGACCAGGATGACGAACACGACGGTCAGGACGATCGGGATGATCACCTTGTTGTCGTGCGCGGCGGCGCGCTGCGTGTCGAGATTGATGGCGGTGGCCCCGCTGACCATCGCCCCCAGGGGATGCACCGCGGCGCGCAGCCGGTCGACCGTGTCGCGGGCGGCGCCGGTGTCCGCCGCGCTGGACAGGGTCGCGTCGTACTGCTCGTAGTCGCCCGCGACCACCGGTGCGCTCACCGCGGACACGCCGGGCGTACGGGCGATCGTGGCGCGCAGGTCGGCGTTGCGCGGGCCGATGACGACCGCCGGGCTGCCGGTGCCGGCCGGGAAGTGCCGGGCCAGCGCCCGCTCGCCCACGACCGAGTCAGGGGTGCCGACGAACTGTCCGGCGTTCGAGACCGGCCCGGTCTTCAGCGACAGGATGCCGAACGCCAGGGCGGCCAGCACGAGCACTCCGCCGATCGAGATGATCCGCGGCCGGGCGCTGACGAACCGCGCGACGCGGGCCCAGACGCCGTGCTCCTTCTCCACCGCGTCGGGCTCGTCGACGTACCGGACGTCGAACCGCGGCACGATCGGCCAGAAGACGCCGCGCGGCAGCGCCACGAGCAGGGCGGGCAGCAGCGTGGTCATCGCGATCAGCGCGCAGACGATGCCGACCGCCGCGACCGGGCCGAGGCCGCTGGTGGAGTTGAGCTCGGCGACGACCAGGCACAGCAGCGCGATCGTCACGGTGGCGGCGCTGGCGAGGACGGCGGGCCCCGCGCGGCGCAGCGCGATCCGCATGGCCTCGTGCTTGTCCTCGTGCCGGTGCAGCTCCTCCCGGTAGCGGGCGATCAGCAGCAGCGCGTAGTCCGTGCCGGCGCCGAACACCAGGACCGCCAGGATCGCGGTGCTCTGGCTGTTGACCGTGAGGCCCGCCTTGGCGAGCAGGTAGACCAGCCCCTGGGACAGCATGTACGCCGAACCGGCCGACACCAGCGGCACGACCCACAGGAACGGGCTGCGGTACGTCACCAGCAGCATGACGATCACGACGGCCAGGGTGACGATCAGGAGTGTGCCGTCGACCGTCATGAAGACCCCGATCAGGTCGGACATCGTGCCGCCCGGACCGGTGACGCGGACGTCGAGCCCGGCCGGTGGCCCGCGTTCGACCACCTTGCGGAGCTCGTCGATCGATTTCAGGACGACGTCCCCGTCGCCGCTGACCGGGACGACGAGCTGCATCGCCGCACCGTCCCTGGAGGTGATCGGCCCCGTGACCGACGCGACGTGCGAGACGCCCTTCAGCTCCACGGCCGCCGCCCGCGCGAACGCCAGGTCCTGTGGGGTGACGCCGCCGCGCCGCTCGTACGACACGAGCGTGACGGTCCCGTCCTCGTGGTGCAGCTTCTGCTGCAGCTTGATGACCTTGGTGGCCTCGGCCCCGCCGGGCAGGTAGGCCTCGGCGCTGTTCTTCGTGACGCCCTGCAGTCTGCCCCCGAGCGCGCCGCCGATCATCAGCAGGATCAGCCAGGCGACGAGGACGACCCACTTGGTACGGCGGCCGGCGGGAACACCGGCCAGTCGGCTCGGCATGGTTCACCTTCCTGGAAACGCGTAACATCTCTCTATCGCAGAGAAGATATTACGCGTCTCTCGCGCTGACAAGACATATCGCGAGTCCGATATCGATCCGTGGCCAAGCGGCCGGAGCGCGCGTTGTCCACAGGTTCGGAGGGCGGTCTCGCGGCACGTCGCGGCGGCCGACTAGGGTCCGGCTCATGCATGCAGAGATCGGCGTGATCGGTGGGTCCGGCTTCTACTCCTTCCTCGACGATGTCGAGGAGATCGAGGTGCCCACCCCTTACGGCCCGCCCAGCGACACCATCGCCCTGACCACGGTGGCCGGCCGCCGGGTCGCGTTCCTGCCCCGGCACGGCCGCGACCATCGCTACCCGCCGCACAAGATCCCCTATCGGGCGAACCTCTGGGCCCTGCGTTCCCTCGGGGTCCGCCAGGTCATCGCCCCGAGCGCCGTCGGTTCACTCGCCCCGGCGTACGGCCCCGGCACCCTCGCCATCCCCGACCAGCTCGTCGACCGCACCAGCGGCCGCGCACAGACCTACTACGACGACGGCGCGGTGCACCTGTCCTTCGCCGACCCCTACTGCCCGCGCGGCCGCCACACCGCGCTGGAGGCCGCCCGCGCGGCGGAGTGGCAGCCGGTCGACGGCGGCACGCTCGTCGTCATCGAGGGGCCGCGCTTCTCCACCCGCGCCGAGTCCCGCTGGTACGCCGCCCAGGGCTGGACCCTCGTCGGCATGACCGGGCACCCCGAGGCCGTCCTCGCCCGCGAGCTGGCGCTGTGCTACATCCCGGCCTGCCTCGTCACCGACCTCGACGCCGGCATCGAGGAGGGCGAGGGCGTCACCCACGAGGAGGTGCTCCGCGTCTTCGCGCAGAACGTCGACCGGCTGCGCGACCTCGTCATCGACATCATCGGCACCCTGCCCACCGACCGCGACTGCCCCTGCCCGCACGCCCTGGACGGGCTCGAGGTCCCCATCGAACTCCCTTGACGCCCCCGCCCGCCCGCACACCCCGGGCGGGCCCCAGGCCCCCATCGGGCTCCCCTGACCACCCCGCCATTCCCCCGGAGCGCCCATGACCGCCGTGACCCCGCTGCCGGAACGACGACGATGAGGGCGACGCTGAGCCGGCACCGCCGTCTGCTCGCCGCCGTGCTGGCGGCCGCGGCGGCGGCGTTCGGCCTCGCCGCCGCACGGCCCCACCAGCGCGGAGTGCCGGTCCTCGTCGCCGCTCACGACCTGCCCGGCGGCACGACCCTGTCCGCCGCCGACGTCGGGATCCGCACCCTGCCGGCCCGCACCGTGCCCGACGGGGCCGTCCGCCGGGCTGCGGGACGCACGCTGGCCGGGCCCGTGCGGCGGGGCGAGCCACTGACCGACGTGCGGCTGCGCGGCGGCACGCTGCTCGACGACGCGGAGCCCGGCACGGTTGCGACGCCGGTACGCCTCGCCGACGCCTCCGTCGTACGGCTGCTGCACGCGGGTGACCGCGTGGACGTCCTGGCCGCGCGCGCCGAGGGTCCGCTGCCGGCCCGCACGGTCGCGGCGGCGGTCCCGGTCGTCGCGGTGCCCCGGCCGGGACCCGACACCGACGAGGGGGCGCTCGTCGTGCTGCGCACCGGCCGCACCCAAGCCGCGGCCATCGCCCGCGCCGCCGTCGACTCCCGCCTATCGGTCACCATCGTCGGCTAGACCGCTTCCCACCACCGGCCACACCTGACCGTCCCACGGCGCCCATCGCCGGTCACCCACGGTCCCGCTCACCACGCCGACCGCCCGACCCGAACCGAACCAACCTGCCCCGCCTGACCCGAGCCGGCCCACCCGACCCGACCTCAGCCGCTGAGCCGAGGCGTCGACGGGGCCCGCTGAGTCGAGTTGATCTGTGTGTGAGGGTCGCCCGCCGCGTCGCGTGGAGGGGGTCAGTCGCTGGAGTCGGGGGTGTTCTCCTTGGTGTACTCCCAGTGCCACGGCTCGAAGGGGCTGCTGTAGGCCCATGCCGGGTGGAAGAACTCGTACTTCTTGGAGTTCGCCTGGAGCCAGTTGAACTGTGCGGAGCCCTGGCTCTGCACTCCGCCGCACAGGTCCACGGCCGTGCCCCAGCCGTGGTTGCTGTGCCCCGGCACCGCCGCCATGCCGGGCCGGTCGGCGTAGATCCGCTGCTGCTCGGCGAGGGGGCGGTAGGAGTCGGTGAGGCACATCTGGGTGCCGAAGTGCTGCTTGTAGGCGTTGTTCAGCTGGTAGAAGGCCAGCGCCGCGTCGGCGCGGAGCTGCCTGCCGGGCTGCGGCAGCGGGCAGAGGTACCGCGCGGGGATGAGCCCGTTGGGGAACTTCCGGGCTTCGGCGACCAGGCTCTTCTGGCAGGTGAGCTGCAGTCGGGTGGTGGGGTCGAGCTTCTTCAGGGCGGCGGTGAGCTGGGCGGTGAGACGCGCGGCGCGCGCTTTCAGCGCGTTCATCTCCTGCTGCAGCTTCGCCTCCTCGACCGCGTTGTTCGACTGCAGCTCCTGCGCCGACGCGGCGAGCTGCTCACGCTGGTTCTGCAGGCGGCCGGCCTTGTCGATGAGGGACTTCTGGTCGTTGGTGAGCATCGTCAGGTCGGTCGCGGCGGCCAGCGCCCGGTCAGGGTCGTTGCCCCCGATCAGGGCGGGAACGCCCATGACGCCCGGCTGCTTGTACGCGTTGGCGGCCAGTTGGGCCAGCGGCTCTCGGATCTTGTTGAGCTCGGCGTTGGCAGTGCCGAGATCCGCGAGCGTGCTCTTGAGCTTGTCCTCGGAGGCGGTGAGCTGCTTCTTGCGCGCCTCCCACGCCTTGGTGGCCTTGGAGAGCTCGTTCTTGGCCTTGTCGGCCTGCTTGCGAAGGGCCTGAACGCTGTCGGCCGACGGCGACTGGGCGGCCGACGACTCATTCGCGCTGGACGTCAGCAAGAGCACGACCGCCGCGATCGCCGCGATCAGCGCCGCTGACCGAGTGCTTGGCACGCGGAGATCCTCCGGGGGACTGGCGAACTATGTGCGGCGGGACGACGGTACTACAGGTAAGCGTGTGCTTCGTGCTCTGTTCGTGACCTCACGGGCGGGCGTGACCGCCGCGGCGTCGTTTGCACAGGTCCCACATCCACGGCCACTTCTTCAGCTCCGGCGGGCACTTGGTGCTCTCGGAGGGGGACGGGGCCGTGGTGCGGGTCTGCCGGGGCC
The DNA here is from genome assembly GCF_040679195.1 of Actinoallomurus sp. NPDC052308. Lineage (NCBI taxonomy): Bacteria > Bacillati > Actinomycetota > Actinomycetes > Streptosporangiales > Thermomonosporaceae > Actinoallomurus > Actinoallomurus sp. NPDC052308. Next base: position 528,147 of record NZ_JBFAUM010000002.1, read on the forward strand.
GGGAACGCGCGCTGTGCGACGCGCTGGGGGACGCGGAGGCCGTGGATGCGGACGTCGGCGCGGGCCGGGCGCTGCGCGAGGCGACGATCTCGCCGAGGGCCCGCTCGGTCCGTTCGACGGTGCCCGAGTCCTCGTCGTGCTCCCGCGCGGACGGCGTCGCGGCGGCCGCCTGGGACTGCGAACGGTCGCCCTTCCCGCCGCTGCCGACGGCGAGGAGACCGCCGATGATGAGGGCCGGCACGATGATGAGGACGGCGAGGAGCGTCACGCCTCGACGGAACGGCGTCCGCTCGAACCATCCCGCCAGGCGGCTCGCGACGGTAGCGCGCGGCTTGTCCGTTGCGTCCTCAAATAGGCCATTCACGGGAGCAGAGTAGCGACAAGAAACGCTCCTAGTAGTCGGAACCGAGCGACACGTGGCGACGGAGTCCGGATCCGGCCCCTGGCAGACTTACCGGCGTGGGCGATCGCATGACATTCCCGGATCCGGACCGCATGCTGGGCTGCCTGCTGGGCGGCGCGATAGGCGACGCGCTCGGCGCACCGATCGAGGGCCGGCCGATCGCGGAGATCCGCGCGAAGCACGGCGCCGCGGGGCTGACCGAGTACAGCGACGCGCGGGTGCGGGCGGGCGCCGTCACCGACGACACCCAGATGACGCTGTTCACAGCCGAGGCGCTGATCCAGGCGTCGATCCGCGAGCGGAGCAAGGGCATCGGCGGCGCGGCGCCCGGTCTGCTCCAGGCCGCGTACCTGCAGTGGCTGCGCACGCAGGGCGAGGAGTTCCCCGATCAGGACCTCGGCGGCGGCTGGCTGTTCGCCCAGCCGGAGATGCACGAGCGGCGGGGCCCCGGCAAGACCTGCCTGAGCGCCCTGCACACGGTCGCCGCACGGCGGCGTCCGTACGTCCCGGTGGGCGGCATCGAGGAGCCCATCAACGACTCGAAGGGCTGCGGCGGCGTCATGCGTGCGGCGCCGGCGGGCTTCCCCTTCTCCCCGCGCGTCCCGGAGGGCGTCGCCGACTGCCGCCGCGCGGCGTTCGCGATGGGCGCCACGTCCGCCGCCCTGACGCACGGCCATCCGAGCGGATATCTCTCGGCGGGGGTGCTGGCCGCGACGGTCTGGGGCCTGCTGCGCGGCGCGGACCTGGCCGACGCGCTCGACGCCGCCCGTACGGTGCTGGAGTCGTACGCGGGGCACGAGGAGACCTCGGCGTCGCTCGACGCGGCGGTGGCACTGGCCCGGGACGGCGCGGCGCTCACGCCCGAGCGGCTGGAGACCCTCGGCGGCGGCTGGACCGGTGAGGAGGCCCTGGCCATCGGGGTGTGCGCCGCACTGGCCGTACGGGACGGCGCGCCCGCCGACGTCGTACGGCGGGCGCTGCGGCTCGCGGTGAACCACTCCGGGGACAGCGACTCCACCGGCTCGATCTGCGGCAACCTGCTGGGCGCGCGGTACGGCACGACGGCGCTGCCCGGCCACTGGCAGGCGGGCGTCGAACTGCGGCGCGTCATCGTCCAGATCGCCGCCGACGCCGCGCTGGAGTTCGGCCCGAACGCGCCGACCGACCCGACGACCGATGACGTGCCGATGAGCTGGCACACCCGCGCCTGAGCGGATGCGGCCGGTGCCGCCGCGCCGTATCAGCCGAACCCGCCTACCGCCGGCCGTACCCCGGTAGTGCCCGCCGGCTGACGCGGCCTCACGGCCTGGCGGGGATCACACCCTCGTCACGGCCGGTGCCGGGGAGAACTTCACCGGCAGTTCGGTCAGCCCGCGCACCCGGAAGGCCGGCCGCCATACGAGCTCGTTCGCCGGTACCGCCAGCCGTACGTCCGGCAGGCGGTCCAGGAGCACTTCGACGGAGGTCTCCGCGATGATCTCGCCGAGTTCCGGCGCCGGGAAGGGGCAGCCGTGGTCGCCGTGGCCGAAGGAGAAATGGGCGTGGTTGCCCCGCGATCCGGCGTCCTGGGGCTGCATTACCAGCGGATCGGAGTTCGCGCCGGCCAGGCAGATGACGACGGCGTCACCGGCCCGGATCTGGCGCCCGCCCAGGCGGGTGTCGCGGGTGGCCCAGCGGAAGGTGTTCTGGGCGGGCGACTCCTCCCACAGCACCTCGTTCATGGCCTGCCCGACGCTGCGCCGCCCTCCCGCGAGGGTCAGGGAGAACCGGTCGTCGATCAGCATGAGCCGCAGCGTGTTGCCGATCCAGTTGGCCGTCGGGTCCTGACCGGCGATCATCATGATGAGGAGGTCCTGGGTGAGCTCCTCGTCCGTGAGCTCCGCGGGATGGTTCAGCATCCGGGAGGCGACGTCCGCGCCCGGCTCGGCGCGTTTGGCCGCCAGCAGCCGCCCCATCGCGCCCGCGAACCGCTGGTACGCCTCGAGCGCGCCCTCGCCGCCGTCCAGGACGGCCATCACGTCCTCCGCGATGCTCCATGCCTCGGACTCGGCCAGGCCGAACATCCCGGCGAGCGCCAGGGCCGGGATCCGGTTGGCGTACTGGACCATGAGCTCGGCCCGTCGCTGCCGCAGAACTCATCGATCAGCTCGTCGGCGATCCGCTCGCACCGGGTCCTCAGCTCGAACCGGTCGACCTCCGCCATCGCGTCGGTCATCGCCTGGGCCCGCCGCTGGTGGGCGGCCCCCTCGCTGAAGAGGATCGATCCGGGCTGGTAGCCGACGAGCGCCATCAGGGGCCAGTCCGCAGGGATGTTCGGCCACTGGTTCCAGCGGCGGGAGTCGCGGGCGAACAGCGTGGAGTCGCTCAGGACCTGGTGGACCTCCCGGTAACCGATGATCAGCCACGCCGGCACGTCGCCTTCGAGCAGGACGGGCAGCACCGTGCCTTGCCGGTTCCGGAGTTCCCCGTAGAGCCGGGCGGGGTTCTCCTTGTCGTAACGCGGTCCGTACAGCGGCACGGCGTCCGGAGGGACGGGCGGCGGAGGGCCCAAGGGCCCGATCGTCGGCTCGGTGTCGGTCATGACTGCCTTCCCAGGGCGGTGGGGTCAGAACCCGGTACGGGGCGCGGGCCCGGCCCCCGATCGGGGCCGGGCGCCGGGTCGGCTGCGTGGACCGGAGTCAGCGCCGGGCGCCGGATCGAGCACGCCCCGGCGCCGGGCACCGAGGATGCCATGGATCATGGCCGGGCGACGGATACCGGGGAGAATTTGACGGGCAGCGAGAGCAGGCCCCGAATCTGGAACGACGACCGCCACGTCAGTTCCTCGGGGGACACCGCGAGGGCCACGTCCGGAATACGGTCGAGAAGCACCTCCACCGCGGTCCGGGCGATGACCTCCGCGAGCTCCGGCGCCGGGTGCGGGCAGCCGTGGCTGCCGTGCGCGAAGGACAGGTGCGCGTTGTTGTCCGGCACACCGGTCCCGGCGGGCCGGACGTACGGGTCGGCGTTCGCCCCGGCCAGGCCGAGGAGGAGCGCGTCACCGGCCTGGATGCGCCGCCCGCCGAGCTGCGTGTCGCGGGTGGCCCACCGCCCGAGGCTGCCTTGCACCGGGATGTTCTCCCACATCACCTCGTTGAGCGCCTGGCTGACGCTACGGCGCCCGCCGGAGAGGGTGAGGGAGAACCGGTCGTCGGTCAGCATCAGCTGGAGGGCGTTGCCGATCCAGTTCGCCGTCGGCTCCTGGGCCGCGACCGTGAGGAGGATGATGTCGAACAACAGCTCCTCGTCGGTCAGGGCCGCAGGGTGGGCCAGCATCCGCGAGGTGACGTCCGGGCCCGGCTCCGCGCGCTTCGCCTTGATGAGGCGCTGCATCGTGGCCGCGATCCGCTCGTAGGCCGGAATGGCCGCCTCGCCGCCGTCGAGGGAGGTGACGACATCGCGCGCGGTGTTGTCCACGTCGGCCATCGGGATGCCGATGATCTGGGCGATGGCCATGACCGGCATCGAGTAGGCGTACTGCGTCATGAGCTCGGCCTCGCCCCTGCCGGCGAAGTCGTCGATCAGCGCGTCGGCGATCTCCTCGCACCGGGTCCGCAGCTCGAACTGGTCGACCCCGGACATGGCGTCGCTGATGGCGTCGACCCGGCGCTGGTGCTCGGGCCCCTCGCCGAAGAGCACCGACGGCTGGTACGACGTGTACTGGATGAGCGGCCAGTCCGGCGGGATGTTCGGCCACTGGTTCCAGATGCGCGGGTCGCGGGCGAACAGCTGCGGATCGCTGAAGAGCTGGTGCAGCTCCCGGTAGCCGATCACGAGCCAGGCGAAGATGTCGCCTTCGAGCAGAGCCGGCACGACGGGGCCGTGCGTCTCCCGCAGCTCCCGGTACAGCTCGGCGGGGTTCTCCTGGTAGCGCGGCCCGTACAGCGGGACCGCGTCCGGATGCTCCTCGATCGCCGGCGGCCCGGTCTCCGGCGGCTGCTGAGTCATCAAATACCTTCCTGCTGAGCCGTGGACAGCGAGTACAGGTGGTTCACGAGCGTGATCAGCACCTTCTTGCTCGAATCGCGCTCACGGGCGTCGCATTCGATCAGCGGGATGTCTTCGGACAGATCGAGCGCCGCCCGGATGTCCTCCAGCTTGTGCGCCGGCCCGCCGAAGTCGTTGCGGGCGACGATGAACGGCATCCCGTGGTGCTCGAGACGGTCGATGGCGTACCAGGAGTCCTGGACCCGCCGGGTGTCGACGAGCACGACCGCCCCGAGGGTGCCGGAGAACAGCCGGTCCCACAGGAACCAGAACCGCTGCTGACCCGGGGCGCCGAACAGGTACAGCACCATCTGGTCGTTCAGGCTGATCCGCCCGAAGTCGAACGCCACCGTCGTGGTGGTCTTGTCCTGAACGCCGGCCGCGTTGTCGATCCCGACTCCGGCCCGGGTCATGACCTCTTCGGTGCTGAGCGGGCGGATCTCGCTGACCGACCGGACCATGGTCGTCTTGCCGACGCCGAAGCCACCGACGATGACGATCTTCAGTGCGTTGCTGGCGGTGCTCCGCAGCGGCGCGCTGGTGACCCGGTCAGAGCTTTTCAAGTCCAAGGAGCACCTGCTTCAGGATGTCGGGTTCGGGGAGTCTGGTCTTCGCGGGTGCCACCGTCGGATGACGTGCGGTGATCCGGCCGGTGTCGAGCAGGTCGCACAGCAGGATCTTCACCACGCTGACCGGCAGCCCGAGCTCGGCGGCGATCTCCACGACCGCCATCGGATTCGTGCACATCTGAAGAATTTTCACGTGCTCGGACTGCATGCCCGGCGCGGGATCGCATTCGCTGACGATCAGGGAGACGATGTCGATCGAGCTCTCGTCCACCCGGCTGCGGCCACCGGTGACGATGTACAGCCGGTCCGGGTCCTCTCTGTCGACAGACCGGGACGTCATCGGGAGGCACTGCCCTGCTGCCGGGGCTGCGCGACCAGGTACTCGCCGAGCTGCTCGACCAGCTCGTGCATGTTGTGGCCGATCACACCCACGTCGGCGTCCTCACCGGCGATGAGGGCCAAGTGGGCGCCCTCCCCCGCCTCGACGATGAACAGCAGTCCACCGTGAAACTCGGTCATGGACTGGCGGAGGCCGCCGGATCCGTCGCCGAACTCCGCGGAGGCGCCGTAGGACAGGCTCTGGATGCCCGAGGCGATCGCGGCGAGTTGGTCGGCCTGGTCAACGCTCAGCCCGTACGTGTGGCAGAGCTTCAACCCGTCCTTGGACAGGACGAGGGCGTGCCGGCTCTCCGGAGTCCTCTCGAGAAGGTTCTCCAGCAGCCAGTCGAGGTCGCGATCTGTGGTCTTCATGGTTGGTGCGGGGCGGTGATCCGGGCGTGGGCGCCGGAGATTCGTCCCCTGCCTCCAATCTGTTGTCTTGTCATTCCAGCCTGGCAGGGTGAGCGACGCGTTCAGCTCTCATCCGTCTCGGGAGCGGGCGCGTCACCGCTCGCGCGCTTGCGGCGACCGGCCTCCCGGAAGGCTCGGAACCTCGCTCCGGGGTCGGTCGCGGGCCTTTCGGCCCGGGGCTTGGGCTCTTCGGACGCCCGGGCGGTGGCCGCCGCCAGCGTCTGGCCTCTCCGTCGTCTGGGCAGCCCGCCGATCATCTCATCGCCGCCCGGGACGGTCTCGCCGCCGGCCTCAGGGAGATGGGGCGGCTCCGTCGCCGGGTCGGCGGTCTCCTCGGTGACCGGCGCGTCGGCGGGCGCCACGCTCGTGGCCTCCACCGTGGCGACCGCACCCGGCTCGGGGGCCGCGGTCCGGATGGCCGCGTCCGCCCGGGCGCTCTCGGTACGGCGGGTGTCCAGGCCCACGACGCGGGCCCCGCTCGGTACGGCGGCCGGCCCCGGCTGGGTGATCAGCGACCTCGGGATCATGACGACGACTCCGGTGCCGCCACGGGAGGACGGCCGGAAGGACACCGTGAGGCCGTGCTTACGGGCGAGGCAGCCCACCACCGCGAGGCCGAGCCGAGTGCCGGACAACGAGGTCAGGTCGAGCTCCGCGGAGGAGACCGCCCGCTCCGCGCGCTCCAGCGCGGCGGCGCTCATCGCCAGGCCGCCGTCCTCGATCGTGACCACGACGCCCGCGTGCACCTCTTCGACGTAGACGTGCACCTCTTCGGACGGCGGGGAGAAGCTCGTCGCGTTGTCCATCAGTTCGGCCAGGGCGTGCATGACGCCTTCGGCGGCGTAGCCCGCGACCGCGACGGCGCTGGTGGAGTGGACCCGGACACGCTGATAGGCGCTGATCCGGCCGACCGCGCCGCGCAGGATGCTCTCCATCACGATCGGCTTGGTCCAGCGTCGTCCGGATCGGGCGCCGGTGAGCACGGCGATGCTGTCGGCCAGGCGACCGGCCTGCGCCGTCGTGTGGTCGAGCTTGAGCAGGTCGCCGAGGACCGCCTCGTCGTGCTTGTTCTCCATCTCGCGGAGATCGGCGAGCATGCTGGTGGCGAGGGCCTGGACGCGACCGGCGGCGTTCGCGCAGACCGACATGGCGGCGGCGCGCATGCGCTCTCCCCGGGCTACCTCGTCGACGAGGACGCGGAGGATCCGCCGGTACGCGGCGTCGGCGGGCTGTTCGATCGAGGACATCGCCGTGTCGCCGGACGCCCCCTCGCGCAGCCGCTTCACGACCGCGGGCAGAGTATGGTCGGCGAGCCGGGTGACCTCCGACTCCATCGCCGCGAGACGGTCGCGGAGGATGCGTGCGGTCTGGAACCCGTAGGCCGCGAACGACAGCGCGGCGCACAGGACGAGTGCCGCCACCCCGGTGCAGGCGGCGACGAGCCCGCGATCCGTGGCGGGAACCGCGGCCGTCACCCCCAGGCAGACGCCGCCGGTGACCACCACCGCGGCCAGCAGGACGAGTAGGGCCCGGTCCATCGGCGGGCGCTCGGCCCGCTGGTGGGTAGGAACGTGTGCTGACATCAATCAGGTCCTCGTCGGCGGTTGGAGCAAAGAACGGAGTCTTCCGGAGCCGTGGGCGAGCCGTCCCCGCGTGGGGTGCAGGATCGCGCTAGGGAATGGCCGATAAATCGGTGTGCGCGCACCGTTCGACGCGGTGGACGGTGAAGTCCTCGGCCGAGGGCCGCCGGACGAACCGCAGAGAACGACAGGAACTAAAGAGGATTCGCCTCCGCCGATCCGCGCGGTCGTACGTCTCTATCTCGATCCCTCGCCTCAGCCGAGATGTGCACCCTGGGGCCTGGCAGTGGCCAGGCCGCGTATGGGACGCAGATAGTAGTCGCTCGGTAGTTACAGCGGAACGTTTTGTCGCTTTTCAGGGACATTCCACGCTTTGCCCGGCCATTCGGCACCGGAGGACCCGGCTCGGCACCGACCCGTGGTCGCCGTCTTCGCACAGCGCGACGGCCTCCGGGTCGTGAACCCGGAGGCCGTCGCGTCGTGGGTGTCCTCAGCCGGTGACGGGCAGGTCGCTGGGGACCGGCTCGGGCTTCGGCGCCTGCCCGGGCGGCTCCTTCCGGATGCCGGCGCAGGTGGCCGAGGAGACGCTGAGGGTCTGGGTGTGGCCGGGGCCGAGGGGCAGGACGGCCTCGATGGCGGTGACGGTGAGGGTGCCGTCGGCGTTGCGCACCTGTTTGTTGAGGGTGACGCTGGCGGTGCCGAGCCCTTGGACGGGGATGGTGAGGGCGCTGTTGGGCGCGGCGTCGGCGGCCAGGCGGCGCCCGGCGAGGGTGGCGTTCACCAGGTGGCTGGTGGCGGTGCCCGCCGTGCAGGTCGCGGTGACCAGGTGGGCCCTGAGGGCGGCCTTGGCGACGCTCAGGTCGGTGACGCTGGCGCGGGCGTAGGCCGGCTTGGCGGTGACGTGCAGGACCTTGACGTCGATGAGGGGGTTGGCCGGCAGGTGCAGCAGGCTTCTGTCGGCGGTGGCGGCGACGGCGGGGGTCGCGGGGATGGCGACCAGACCGGTGGCGGCCAGACCGTAGGCGGAACCCGTCCCGCCGGTGGCCGAGGCCGTGCCGCTCATGACCAGGGGCGCGGCCAGCGCACCGGCGGCCACCGCGCAGGCGGCCAGACGTATCGAACGCATGGTGACTCCTTGAAAGTAGGTGAAAGCGCGAACGCTTCCCTCGAGAGCTAGGCCGTGACGAGGACCGACGTGCCGAGGGGGACCTCGGACAACTGCTTCAGCGCGTCAGCGGGGACGCGGACGCAGCCGTGCGTGACCGCCTTGCCGAAGACCGACGCGCTCGGCCAGCCGTGGAACGCGACCGTGCCCGGGCCGCCGCCGAACGTGTCGAGCGTCTCGGAGTGCGCCCCCACCGGCAGGATGAGCGGGCTGTAGGTCTTCTTGGCGGGCGCCAGGGAGGCCAGCAGGAACGTCCGGCCCACGGGGGTCGGCGTCTTGGCCGCCCCGACCGCGACGGTCCAGGTGCCCAGCTTGTGGCCGGACTTGGTGAGCGTCAGCGTGCGCGCCGAGGTGTCGACCTTGATCTCGTACGGGCTGCGGGCGGTGTCCAGGCCGACCTTCCCGGTGGGGATCCAGCCGGTCGAGCGGTTCGGCCGGCTGGGCAGCAGAACGCGGTCCCACCCCGACTTGGTCTCGACGACCGGCACCCAGGTCGGGCTGCCGAGCTGGGTACTCGGCAGCACGGCCACCGCCGGTCCCCCGGCGGTGGCCGACACGGGCACGGCGGCCTTCGGGTGCACCACCGTGCCGTCGGACATCGCGTCGGCGGTGTCCTGCCCGAGACCCTTCAGCGTGGTGTAGGTCGTCGCCTGCGGCAGCTTTCCGGCGGGCGACGCCGCCGGCCCGCCGCCGGCCGGGGTCGGCGAGTGACTCTTGCCGCCGCCGCAGCCCGTCACCGGCAGCGCGACGGCCACCGTGACGGCGGCGACCGCCATCAGACCGCGGGCGCGCACCGGCGGGTGGGCCGTCGCCACACGGCGACGACCAGCGCGATTGGAACGATCGGTCACGAATACTCCCGTAGATCGTGATGCAGGGGGAGGCGAGCGGGATCTCGCGAGACCGTGATCTCGGAGGGAAGCCACATAACTACCACAAGTAATCATGCGAACGTCTGCCACTCTCCGAAATCAATTGACAACAGATACCCACGTGCGGAGATGACGCTGGATATCGGCATGGTCACCGTACGGTGACAATGACCTGACCTCGACAGGCCGACCGGGATCTCACACGAGGGTGCGGAGTTCGCCACGCCCGTACGGGCCGGATCGGGCGGGCCGCGGACGGGGCGACCGGCTCTCCCCCGGAAGACCGCGGGCTGGAATGATTCAGGCCATGAGCATGCCGATCCTGATGACGGTCGACGATGACCCGTCGGTGTCCCGCGCCGTCGCCCGCGACCTGCGGCGACGTTACGGAAACGACTACCGCGTCGTACGTGCCGACTCAGGCGCCGACGCGCTCGACGCGCTGCGGGAGATCAAGCTGCGCGGCGACGCGGTCGCCGCGATCCTGGCCGACTACCGGATGCCGAACATGAACGGCATCACCTTTCTCGAGCAGGCGATGGACCTGTTCCCGCACGCCCGGCGCGCGCTGCTGACCGCGTACGCCGACACGGACGCGGCGATCCAGGCGATCAACGTCGTCGACGTCGACCACTACCTCCTCAAGCCCTGGGACCCTCCGGAGGAGAAGCTCTACCCGGTCGTGGACGCGCTGGTGGAGACCTGGCGCGCCGTCGGCGACCGGCCGGTCGAGGAGACCAAGCTCATCGGGCACCGCTGGTCGCGGCCGTCGTACGAGATGCGGCAGTTCCTGGCCCGCAACTCGGTGCCGTACCGGTGGTACTCCGTGGACGAGCCCGAGGCGACCCGGCTGCTCGAGGCGGCCGGCGCGGCGCCGGACGAGATCCCGGTGGTCATCACTCCGGACGGCAAGACGCTTCGCGCGCCGACCGGCTCGGAGATCGCCTCCGCGGTCGGGCTCTCGACCGAACCGGCCGCCGAGTTCTACGACCTCGTGGTGATCGGTGGCGGGCCGGCCGGGCTCGGCTCCGCGGTGTACGGCGCCTCGGAGGGCCTGCACACCGTCCTCGTGGAGAAGAAGGCCACCGGCGGCCAGGCCGGGCAGAGCTCCCGGATCGAGAACTACCTCGGCTTCCCCGACGGCGTCTCGGGCGCGCAGCTCACCGACCGCGCGCGCCGCCAGGCGGCGAAGTTCGGCGCCGAGGTGCTCACCGCCCGGGACGTCGTCGGGCTGACCGCCCGCGGCCCGGCCCGGGTGATCACGTTCGGCGATGGCACGGAGATCGCCGCCCGCGCGGTCGTCCTGGCCACGGGCGTCTACTACCGCGCGCTGGAGGCCGAGGGCGCGGAGCGGCTCACCGGGCAGGGCGTGTACTACGGCTCGGCGTCCACCGAGGCCCCGGCCTGCCAGGACAAGGACGTCTACATCGTCGGCGGGGCGAACTCCGCCGGGCAGGCCGCCGTGTTCTTCTCCAACCACGCCCGTTCGGTCACCCTTCTCGTACGGGGGCCGGCGCTGGAGCGTTCGATGTCGCACTACCTGATCGAGCAGCTACGGAACATCGGCAACGTCCACGTGCGGGTGCGCACGACCGTCGAGGCGGTGGACGGCGAGGAGCACCTGGAGCGGGTGACGCTCCGCGACGCCGAGACCGGGAAGACGGAGACGCTGCCGACGAACCACCTGTTCGTGTTCATCGGCGCGGCGCCGCGTACGGAGTGGCTCGGCGACACGATCTCCCGGGACTCGCACGGCTTCGTGTGCACCGGCCCGGACCTGCTGCGCGAGGGGCGCCGCCCACCGGGCTGGACCCTCGACCGCGATCCGCTGTACCTCGAATCGTCCATGCCCGGAGTGTTCGTCGCCGGTGACGTACGCTCGCAGTCGGTCAAGCGGGTCGCCTCCGCCGTCGGCGAGGGCGCGATGGCCGTCGCTCTCGTGCATCGGTACCTGGAGGAGCGTTGAGCACCGAAACCCTCACCCCCGACGGACTCCGCACCCTCTTCCTGTTCGAGGGGCTCTCCCACGAGCAACTGGCCTGGGTAGCCGAGCACGCCGGCGTCGAGCACCACCCCGCGCAGGCCCGGGTCATCGCCGAGGGCGACCCCGCCACCTGCTTCTACGTGCTGCTGTCCGGCACACTGCGCATGTGCCGTACGGTGCACGGCGACGAGGTGGAGCTCGTCCGCACCGACCAGCGCGGGGTGTACTGCGGGGCGACCGAGTTCCTCATGGGGCGACGGGACGACCAGCGCTACTCCGCGTCGGTGTACGCCGTCACCGACCTGAGCTTCCTCACGCTGCCGGCGGCGGAGTTCGGCGAGCGCTTCGTCGCGTGGTTCCCGATGGCCGCGCACCTGCTCGAGGGCATGTTCCTCGGCAAACGCGCCACCGACGCGCTCATCGGCCGGCGGGAGCGGCTGATCGCGCTCGGCTCGCTGTCGGCCGGGCTGACCCATGAGCTGAACAACCCGGCCGCCGCCGCGGTCCGGGCGACGGCCGCGCTGCGCGAGCGCGTCGCCGGGATGCGGCACAAGCTGGCGCTGCTGGCCCGCAACGACATCGATCCCGACCTGCTCGAACGCCTCATCGAGGTCCAGGAGCTGCTGGTCAAGCAGGTCGCCGACGCGCCGCGGCTGAGCGCGATGCAGACCGCGGACCGCGAGGACGAACTGGCCGACTGGTTCGACGAGCACGACGTCGCGGCCGGGTGGGACCTCGCCGCGGTGTTCGTGCCGGCGGGCATCACGGTGGAGCGCCTGGAGGAGGTGCGCGCGGCCGTCGGCGCGAACGACCTCAACACCGCGCTGCGCTGGCTCGGCTACGCCGTGGAGACCGAGACGCTGATGGGCGAGATCGAGGACGCCACGACCCGGATCTCCGCCCTCGTCGGCAAGGCCAAGCAGTACTCCCAGATGGACCGGGCCCCGTTCCAGTGGATCGACGTCCACGACGGCCTGACCTCCACGCTGGTCATGCTGTCCGGGAAGATCGGTAAGGGCGTCCGGGTCGTCAAGGACTTCGACCGGTCGCTCCCGGAGATCCCGGCGTACGCCGGCGAGCTCAACCAGGTCTGGACCAACCTGATCGAGAACGCGCTGGGCGCGATGGGCGGCGAGGGCACGCTGACGATCCGCACCGGCCGGAACAACGACCGGGTGCTGGTCGAGATCTGCGACACCGGACCGGGCGTCCCGGCCGACCTGCGGGAGCGGATCTTCGAGCCGTTCTTCACGACCAAGCCGGTCGGCGAGGGCACCGGGCTGGGGCTGGACATCTCCTGGCGGATCGTCGCGAACCGGCATCACGGCGACCTGCGGGTCACCTCGGAGCCGGGCGACACCCGCTTCCAGGTGTTCCTGCCGCTGACCGAGCAACCCGAGACCTGACGGGTTTCAACTCTCCCTGACTGGACAATCACCCCTCGGTCACCACATAAGCTCCTCTGAGCCTGCGGTGTGACGATCTAGCTGCGGTAAGTGATCAGGAGGGGTAGATGGCCGACAAGAGCCTCCAGAAGGGGCTGAAGAACCGCCACGTCGGCATGATCGCCATCGGCGGCGTCATCGGGGCGGGGCTGTTCGTCGGGTCGGGTGCCGGCATCCACACCACCGGGCCGGCGATCCTCGTCTCGTACGCGATCGCCGGCCTGCTGGTCGTCCTCGTCATGCGGATGCTCGGCGAGATGTCGGCCGCCTCCCCCGACACCGGCTCCTTCTCGGCCTACGCCGACCGTGCGATCGGCCGCTGGGCCGGCTTCACGATCGGCTGGCTGTACTGGTGGTTCTGGGCGGTCGTCCTGGCCGTCGAGGCGACGGCCGGCGCCAAGATCGTGCACGGCTGGATCCCGGCCCTGCCGCAGTGGCTGCTGGCGCTCGCCCTGATGATCCTGCTCACCGCGACGAACCTGTTCTCGGTGGGCTCGTACGGCGAGTTCGAGTTCTGGTTCAGCACGATCAAGGTGGCCGCGATCGCGGTGTTCATCGTGCTCGGCCTCCTCGCCATCTTCGGGCTGCTGCCCGGCACGCACGCCGTCGGCATGAGCAACCTGACCGGGCACGGCGGCTTCTTCCCGCGCGGGTCCGGCGCGGTGGTCACAGGCCTGCTGACCGTGGTGTTCGCGTTCATGGGCAGCGAGATCGTCACCATCGCGGCGGGCGAGTCGCAGGACCCGGGCCGCGCCGTGACGCGCGCCGTGAACAGCGTGATCTGGCGGATCCTGGTCTTCTACCTCGGCTCCATCGCCGTCGTCATCACGCTGCTGCCCTGGAGCGCGAGCGACGTCGCCAAGAGCCCGTACGTCGCGGTCCTCGACCGGATCGGCATCTCCGGGGCCGGAACGATCATGGACGTCATCGTCCTCACCGCCGTGTTGTCCTGCCTGAACTCCGGCCTCTACACAGCCTCGCGGATGGCGTTCTCGCTGGCCGAGCGCGGTGACGCGCCGAAGGTGTTCGGCGCCACCACCGCGCGCGGCGTCCCGCACGTCGCGATCTGGATCTCGGTGGCCTTCGGGTTCGTGGCGGTCATCTTCGACTACACCAGCCCGGACACCGTCTTCCTCTTCCTGCTGAACGGTTCCGGCGCGGTCGCCCTGTTCGTGTGGACCGTGATCGCCGTGTCCCAGCTGCGGATGCGCCGCCGCCTGGAGCGCGAGGCGCCCGACCGCCTGCTCGTCCGCATGTGGCTGTTCCCGTACCTCACCATCGCCACGATCGCCGGCATCGCCGCGATCCTCGTGACGATGCTGTTCGACGACAGTGGCCGGCCGCAGGTCCTGTGGTCGGTGGTGGTCGCCGCCGTCGTCCTCATCGCCGCGTTCATCCGCCACGGCCGGAGCCACACCGCCGAGGCCGGCAGCGCCGAACCCAGCGGCGCCAACGCCGTCACCGCCGAGCGCTGACCGCCGCCCGCGACCGGTGACCGATCGCCGGTGGCCGGTCGCCGGTGGCCCGGTCTCGTAGGAGCCCGGGGCCGTCGGCCTGACGGCTCAGGCCACGGCCCGGGCCGACCTGCCGCGCACCCAGCCGGTGGCCGCGGCGGCGGGGCATCGGCGCTGCTCAAAGACCTGATCGACGCGGATCTCGCCGACTCCGGCGCCATTCCCGGATAAGGCACGAGCGGACCGGGCGCAGCCACTCGCCGCTACGCGGAGTTCGGACTTGGCGGCAATCCGGAGCATAGAGGGCGTCAGACGGGAATACTGCCTGCCGTGATGAGCGGATTTCGTAAGTTCATATTGCGCGGCAACCTCGTCGACCTCGCCGTCGCCGTGGTGATCGGTACCCAGTTCAGCAACCTCGTCAAGAGCTTCGTCAACTCCTTCATCAATCCGCTGCTGGCAGTGGTGGGCGGGAAGCCCGACTTCACCAGCCTCGTCCTCACCGTCGGCAAGGCCAAGTTCACGTACGGGGCCTTCCTCACCGAGGCGGTGTCCTTCCTCATCTCCGCGGTGGTCATCTACTTCGTCATCGTCCTGCCGGTCACGCGCGTACTGCACCTGTTCGATCGGAAGCAGGCGGCGACCGAGCGGGACTGCCCCGAGTGCACGATGAAGATCCCCCTGGCGGCGCGGCGGTGCCCGGAGTGCACGGCCGTCATCACGCCGGCGACCGAACAGCCCCTGCCGATCGTCTGAGGGAGCCTGAGAATGAGGAAGTCGGCCGTCGGCAGGTCCGCCGACACCGCCGAGACCGAAGTCCCCGAGCACGGAACCCCCGACACCGAAACCCCCGACACCAAAGCCCCCGATACCGAAACACCCGATCCCAGAGCCTCCGACACCGAAACACCCGAGACCGACGCTCCCGAGAAGGGCACCGCCGAGACGGATGCTCCCGAGGAGGAGGCTCCCGAGCCCACCGACCTCGGCGTCCGCTGGTGGTGGGCGGCGCTGCGCCGGACCGTCGGCGAGGTGCAGCGGGACGATCTCGTCGACCGGGCGGCGGCCCTGACCTACTACGGCGTCCTGTCGGTGTTCCCGGCGCTGCTCGTCCTCGTGTCGCTGCTCGGCCTGACCGGCAAGAACACGCTTCAGCAGCTCATCGACGAGCTCGGCAAGGCCGCCCCCGGGCCGGTACGCCAGCTCGCGATCAACGCGCTGACCGAGCTGCAGCACGGGACCGGCGCCGCCGGTCTGGCCGGAGTGCTCAGCCTCCTGGTGGCGCTGTGGTCGTCCTCCGGGTACGTCGCCGCCTTCATGCGGACCTCGAACGTCGTCTACGACGTGCCCGAGGGCAGGCCGCTGTGGAAGACGCTGCCCATCCGCCTCGGCATCACGATCGTGATGCTGGTCTGCCTGACCGTGACGGCGGTGACCGTGGTGGTCACCGGGGGCATCGCGCGCCGCGTCGGCGACCTGATCGGCGCCCAGTCCGCGACCGTCACCGTCTGGGACATCGCCAAGTGGCCGGTGCTGCTGCTGGTCGTGAGCTTCATGTTCGCGCTGCTGTACTGGGCCTCCCCCAACGCCAAACAGGGCTTCCGGTGGGTCAGTCCCGGCGGCGTCCTCGCCGTGCTGCTCTGGCTGGTCGTCTCCGCCGGGTTCGCCCTGTACGTCGCGAACTTCGGCTCGTACAACAAGACGTACGGCAGCCTGGCGGGCGTGGTCGTCGCGCTGATCTGGCTGTGGATCTCGAACCTCGCGGTCCTGCTCGGCGCGGAGTTCAACGCCGAACTCGAACGCAGCCGCGCCATCGAGGCCGGCCTCTCCCCACGCGAGGAGCCGTACGTCGAGCTGCGCGACACCCGGACAATCAAGGATGACGAGATGCCCTGAGCCGCGCGAACTAGCCTGGAACGGTGGTGCCGGCCTACTTCGGAGAGCCGACCGGCCAGGGATGGGCGCAGGTCGGCGACCTCACGCTGGCCCTGGCCCTGTCGGCCGCGATCGGACTCGAACGTGAGGTCAGGCACAAGAGCGCCGGGCTGCGCACCCACACCCTGGTGGGCTTCGCCGCCGCACTGATCATGCTGGTGTCGAAGTACGGCTTCACCGACGTCCTGGGCCCGCACGTCACGCTGGACCCGTCCCGGGTCGCCGCCCAGATCGTCACCGGGATCGGGTTCGTCGGCGGTGGTCTGATCTTCGTACGCCGCGACGCGGTCCGCGGGCTGACCACCGCCGCCATCGTCTGGCTGACCGCCGCCGTGGGCATGGCGGCGGGCGCGGGCCTCTGGCTGCTCGCCGTCCTGGTCACCACCGGGCACTTCCTCGTGGTGTTCGGGCTGACCCCGCTGGCGGCCCGGCTGCCGCGGTCGAAGTACGCGCCCTCGCGCCTGCGGCTGGCCTACCGCAGCGGGCGCGGCACGTTGCGCGAGGCCCTCGCCCGGTGCACGAGCCACGGCTTCACGGTCAGCGAGCTGTCGGTCGAGGACCGGGGCGAGGGCGACGATCCGCGCGTCGTCTCGGTCTGGCTGTCCGTGCAGGGCACCGGCGCGGTCAACGAGCTGGCCGTCCTGCTGTCGGAGATCGAGGGCATGGTCGCGGTCTCGGCCGACGACGCCAACGTCCCCCGGGAGTGACGTCCTCGCCCGGGGCCGGTCTCAGTTCTGCGGAGCGGACGTGCGGTCGCCGCCGTGCGGGTGCTGCTCGAGCGCTTCGCCTACGGTCCGCTGGATCGGGATCGTCTGGTCGACGCCCGACATCTCCAGCAACCGCGACATGCGGTCGGGAACCGCCGCCAGCGTGAGCGATCCGCCGGCCTCACCCGCCCAGCGGTGCAGCATGATCAGCGCGCTGAGCCCGCTCGAGTCGCAGAAGGGGACTCCGGACACGTCGAGGATCAGATGCGGATGGCCGTCGCCGCCGGCACCCCGTACGGCGGTGCGGAACCCTCCGCTGGTGTAGAGGTTCAGCTCCCCCTTGACGGTGAGGACAGCGATGGGCCCGCTGACGTCGATGACGTCAACGTCCAGATCCTTCACCATCTGGCACCTCTTCCCTAGGGCGACGCTGCTGCCGATGATAGGTCAGGGCTTCCCCTGAAGAGCGCCCCCACACGTTTCCGGGCCACGAGATCACCCACCGTGGCCGGCCACGGAATCTCCGGGAGCGGGGAACAAGGACGCCACTCGCTCCGTTACATCCATCGTGGCCGATGTGCCTGGTGTCCCCGGGCCTCATCTATCGCCTTCGCGGAATACCGTTCGGCTGGAGCCGCGTTGTGCCTTTCGCCGAGAGGCGACCCGCACATCGGTACACATGCTGCGACGGCCCTGCCGGGATCCCCGGCAGGGCCGTTCGTCTTCCTCCGGAGCCGCCGCCCGTACGTCCGACCCGCCCCGGGAGCCCGGCCGTCGGGCTCAGCCGGTCGGCTTCGCGATCCGTCGGCGGACGGCCAGGGCGGCGCCCACCGCCAGCGCCACGGGCAGGAGAAGGTAGGCGCCGCACGACAGCAGCACCAGGCCGGTGAAGACCGTGGCCGCCGCCGCGAGCGTACGGCCACGGCGGTCGCCGCGAGGCAGGAGGCGGACGGCCGAGGCCGTTCCGACGACCGTGACCGCGGCCAGGCAGGCGGCGGTGGCCCGCATCAGCGTGTCGAGCCCGAGCCCGTACGGAACGGCGACCGCGGTGACCAGGGCGGTGAGCGCCGCCAGCAGAACGAGGCTGCGGTGCGGCACCTGCCCGGCCGCCGCTCCCTTGGCGAGGGGCGCGGGCAGGGCGCCATCGCGGGCCAGGGCGGCGCCGAGCCTGGCCCCGCCGGCGATGTAGGTGTTGACCGCGATGAAGCTCAGGATGACGGCGACGACGCCGGTGGCCGTCCGGGCTCCGGCCCCGATCCCCTCCTGAAGGAGCAAGGCGAGCGGGACCGGTGAGGTCGCGGCGCGTCCACCGAGGACGCCGAGCACGGTGACCACCAGCCCGAGGTACAGCACGCCCACGATCAGCAGGGTCAGCGTGGTCGCGCGGAGCATCGACCGGCGCGGATCGGCGAACTCCCCGGACAGGTGACTGGCCGCCTCCCACCCCGCGAACGCGAAGAACAGCACTCCCGCGGCGTGCACCACACCGAGCGCGCCGTGCGGGGCGAACGGCGCGAAGTTCCCCCACGACAGTCGTGGTCCCGCCGTGACGATGGCGGTGGTCAGCAGCGCGGCCAGCCCGCCCACGAGCACCACCTGTACCCGGCCGGACATCCGGAGCCCGCCGTGGTTCGTCGCGAACGCCGCGGCCAGCAGGGCGACCGCCACCACCACCGCCCACGGGCGGCCGACGCCCACGGCGGAGGTGACGTAGTCCCCGCCGATGAGCGCACCGGCCAGCGTGCCCACCGGAACGATGCCGTAGAACCACCAGCCGACGATCGCCGCGATCCGCGGCCCGAACGCCCGCCCGGCGAAGGTCGCGACCCCACCACCGTCCGGGTACCGCGACCCCAGGGCCGCGAACGTCAGCGCCACCGGCGCGCTCAGGACCAGCAGCGCCGCCCAGGCGAGGATCGAGGCGGGTCCGGCCGCCGCGGCGGCCAGGTGCGGCAGCGCCAGTACGCCCGGCCCCAGCACGGCCCCGGCGAACAGCGCCGTACCCTGCGCCGTGCCCAGCCGGTGCTCGCGCGCCGGGGCGACCGCCCCCGCCGGTTCCTGTCGCGTCGACAGCGCCACGTCTTCTCCCCCATGCTCGAATGAAACGCCTTGACGCTAGCCATTCGGCCGGTGAGAGCGACGGTTCACCGAACGTCTGTCCGGAATCGTGCCAATATTTCGGCCATGGACGAACTCGACGTTGAAATCGTGCGCCTTCTCCAAACGGATGCGCGGCAGTCCAACCGTGAGCTGGCGCGCAAGCTCGGCATCGCGCCGTCGACCTGCCTGGAACGGGTACGGACGCTGACCCGGCGGGGGGTGATCCGCGGCTACCACGCCGACATCAGCCTGTACGCCCTCAACCGAGGAGTGCAGGGCCTGGTCTCGGTGAAGCTCCGCGTGCCCAGCCGCCCGTTCATCGACGCCTTCAAGGACTTCGCGGCACGGCTCCCCGAGGTGCTGAGCGTGTTCGTCATCTCCGGCGACGACGACTTCCTCCTGCACGTGGCGGTGCCGGACCTCGACCACCTGCACGCGTTCCTGACCGACCGCCTCAGCAGGCGCCGGGAGGTCGCCGGATTCCGCACCTCGGTGATCTTCCAGCAGGTCCGCAACCCGATACTGGACCGCCTCGACGACCCGACCCCGCTCCCCTGAGCCCGCTCCCCCGTACGGCCGAACGAAGATGCCGGGACGCACGAACGGCCCCGGGTCACCCCGGGGCCGCTGCTGTCAGACGACGCCTGCGTCGGCTAGTCCTTACTCCACCGCGCCGACGTCCGCCTCCTTCGCATCCGTCCCGACCGACCGGGACGTTCGTTCGCCACGGAACCGGACCGCGGCCTTCGGCCCGGCCCCGTGTTCGACTCCCCGCTGTGCGCGTTCGCCATCAGGGCCGCGGCGCGGTTCGTGTGGGAATTCGCCTTCTCGGCGGCCAGTTCGTCCGCCGAGCCGGTCAGCGTCGTGTTCAGGAAGAAACCGACCAGGGCCACGAAGACTCCGACCAGGCCCACCGGCCCCAAGGTCTGGTGCAGGATGACGAAACCCACCAGAGCGCTCAACGCCGGCAGGGTGACCGCCACGGCGGCCGCCAGCCTCTTCGGACAATGCAACGGCACATGGGCGATCCAGAACAGGAGAAAGCCGCCGGTGTTGAAAACGCCGGAGGCGATCCCCCGCAGAAGGATCCCCCAAGTCCAGTGGATCATCAGCAGCGAAGGAACTCCCAGGGCCAGATTCACCGTCAGCAAGAGGGCCCCGGTCTTCGCCAGCATCCCCGCGTCCGACACCGACTTCCTCGCGGAGACGCCGACAGCGGCCAGCACCGCGCCGGCCACGGCGGCCAGGAGACCGGCACCATCGACGTGTTCTCCCCAGGGAATGAACATCATCGCTCCCGACGCCGACAGCAGCGGCAGGAACAGCGGGAGTCCCTTCTTGTCGCCCTTCCACGCGAGCGCCATCGCCAGGATGGCCGGGCCGAGGGTCACGATCGCCACACCGGTCGCCAGGGGCATCCTCGCAGCGTAGAACTGCCCCAGAACGGAGGCGCCGAACCCCGTCGCCAGATACGGCAGGAACGACAACACCCATCGGTGCCGCTTCTCCCGCTCGACGATCCGGGACAGGAGGGCGTGCACCAACGTGAATTTCCGAACGGCACTCAGGACCCAGGGAAAGACCCGGTCCCGCCGTTCGGTGTCCGGCACCGCGTCACGCAGGCGCGGCTCGTTCAGTTTGCGCCGCCCCGCTGCCATCACGATGCCGTAAAGCGGCAGGGTGAAAAGGCAGAGGACGGCGTTCGCCTGCAGAGCCGTCAGTTGATGTCCGGCCGTCAACGGCTGTAGGACCGCGCCCGACACGCGTGCGGCGACCGTATTTCCGATCAGCGCGACTCCGGCCGTCAGCCAGACCGAACGGCCGGCCAGGCCGAGCAGCCACCGAGCCGCCCGGCGCGGATGGTGAATCAGCCACCCGGATAAAGATCTGTCTCGGCCACCAGGTAGACTCGACGAATCTTTCCGATTTTCAGGTTTCATTGCAAAATTCCCCTTTTGTTGATCGCGCACGCTTTTGCGATACGCATGACGGAAACGCCTTGCCGGATCGGCACCGGGTGGAGTCTCCGTGCTCCCACTACCGTCCGGAAGGCGCGTTCGTCGGCAAGCCGCTGAGCAGCCGAAACCGTCGGCTGCCGCGCCTGCTCAGGCCCATGAAGACGGGGGCCGGCTCCGGTCACGGCGGCGAAGCGTCAAGCGCGGCGGCAGTCCGTGGCGGTGTCGAGTTCGGCGCAGTGGCGGACGATCCGTTCCACCACCTCGACGCGGTCGTACGGCGAGTGGCGCACGACGCCGAGACCGGGGGCGCGGTAGGAGATCGACCCGTCGCGCACCCAGACGTGCATCCCGGCGCGGACGCAGATGACGGCCATGCCGTAGCCGATGGCCAGTTGCAGCGGGCCGAGGCCTCGGGCGGCGAGCAGGGCGTGGATCTCCTCCGCCGTCCGCCTCGTGGTGCTCTCGCCCGGCGTCACCAGCCCGGCCGGTACGGGCACGGTGAAGTAGACCGCCTTTCCCGGAACCGGCCCGGCACCCAGCCGCGACCGCGTCCGGTACATGCCCCACTCGCCGCCGTACTCCGTGGTCAGCGCGTCCACCACCTCGAAGCCGCGCCCGCCCTCGGCGTACGGCGGCGGCCGCAGCCGCCCGTCCGGGACCGGCCCGCGCCACGGCGCCGAGTCGTAGACCGCGAACACGACCTCCGGCTCCACGCGCCATCGCACGTACGCCCACAGCTCCGGCAGCCCGGCGATCGGCAGGTAGGCCGGGATCGCGCCGCCGTACGCGTGGACGTGGACGTTGGTCGCCAGCTCGGAGAGCGCGACGGCGGCGTCGTACGTCGTGACGGCGGGCATGCGCAGCTCGCCGAACACCGCCTTCAGCACGCCGCGCGCGAAGCCCGCCCCGGTGGGGCCCGGCGGAAGAGGCCAGGCGGCGCACCCGCCGGCCGGTACGACATTCGGATCGACGCCGCCGATCGCTGTCACCATGCTCACCTCGCCGTCCCTCTGTCGAAATTCCTTTCCACAGCCTGGCCAACGGACCTCACCTTGCGTAATTATTCGCTCTACACTCCGTTACATTCTGGTCGACCGGCCCCCGCCGGTTGCGAACACCTGCCAACGGAGGTCCCCCCATGCCGCGCCGATCGAGCCCTCTCGACCCGTCCGCGTCCCCCCTCGCCCTCTTCGGCTCGGAGCTGCGCTTCCTGCGCGAGCGCGCCGGCCTGTCCCAGGACCAGGCCGGCACGAAGGCCAACTACAGCGGCTCCCACATCGGCGCCGTCGAGCGCGCCGAGGACATGCCGCTCCGGAACTTCGCCGAGCGGATGGACGACGTCCTCGGTGGCAACGGCATCCTGCTACGCCTCTGGGACGGCCTCCTCAAGCGCAGCGTCCACCCCCCGTGGTTCGACTGGCCGATCCACGAGTCCACCGCCGACCTGCTGCGCAGCTTCCAGCTCGCCCTGGTCGACGGCCTCCTCCAGACCGAGGCGTACGCACGGGCGCTGCTGCACGGCGACGAACAGAAGGTGCGCGCCCGGCTGGCTCGCCAGGAGATCCTCCGGCGCACCGAGCCCGAGCCGCCCTATCTCGCCTGCGTGCTCGACGAGGCCGTGCTCTGGCGCGAGGTCGGCGGCCCGCAAGTCATGCGCGAGCAGCTCCAGCACCTGGTCGCGGTCGTCTCCGAGAAGATCAGCGTGCAGATCCTCCCCTGCGGGCTGCACCGCGGCGTCAACGGGTCGTTCACACTCGCCACGGTCGACGATCGGAGGGAGGTGGCGTACGTTGAGACGGCGGCGCGCGGGATCACGACGGGCGAGCCGGCGGACCTGGCAAGGGTGACCAAACGGTTCGAGTCGATCCGGTCGCGCGCGCTGCCGGTCGACCAGTCGCTCGACCTGATCACGAGGACGGTGAAGGAACGATGGAGCTGACCACCACCCCCGAGTGGCGCACATCCACCCACAGCGGCGACGACGGGGGCCACTGCGTCCAGGTCGCGGTGCTCCCGCTCACCAGCAGCGACCCGGCCCCCGCCGACCGCGCCTAGCCATCTCTGACGGAGGCGGCGAAGGAACGATGACGCTGACCACCACGCCCGAGTGGCGCAAGTCGACCCGCTCGCAGTACCGACAACGGCGGCGACTGCGTCCAGGTCGCGCTCTGGCGCAAAGCGAGCTACAGCGGCGACAACGGTGGAGCCTGCGTCGAGGTCGCAGCGGCGCCGCTCACAGGCGATGACTGGACCCACGCCGGGCGCGGCTAGCGGTATCTCGTAGCGGGCGATCGGCGATCGCCCCTTCGCGGGGTGGCCATGTCCGGCGGAGTCGCTCGCGGGCGGTCGTGGCCGGAAGACCGTTCGCGGTCGCGTCCGTGCCAGGCGTTCGCGTTCGGAAAATCGTTCGCGGGCGTGCCCTGCCCTGAAGAGACTGCCGGGCGTGGCCATAACTCAGCAGCTCGCCCGAGTCTCCGGGGCCGAGCTCGACGCCTGCCGGGCGTCGGTCGAGACATTGAACCTGCTGTGCTCATTCGACCTGCGACCGCGGTCGGACCACCTTGACCTCGACTGGTCCCCGGAAGGTCTCGTCCGGTCCTGTGAGGTCGCGGGGGTCGACACCGCGACGGTCGCGGCGCTCCGCCGTTCGGTCGACGGAGACGACGAGGTCAATCCCGCGTACCGCGACTTCCCCTATTCCGTCTGGAGTCATCCGGTGACCGCGTTGGTGCCGGACGTCGTCACGGAGGTCGCCACTCGACTGCGGCGGATCGAACCACGGGCCGTGCTCGACGCGCTTCCCGCCGACCCGGCGGAGGCGCTGGCGCGGATGGGCCGGAGCGTCGAGTTCCTGTCGGGCCATCCCCGCCGCTATCTCGAAGAGCACTTCACCGCCCTGCTCGCCTTTTACCGCGACACGGCCGAGCGGGGTCTGGCCGTCGTCCTCTGGTGGGACTGACCGATCCGAGCAAGCCCCTTCCTGCCTTCGGTGCGGTCCGGCGGCGGCGGGCAAAAATCTCGGAGAACCTCCCTACGGCCGCCCGAATGACCATGCTTCGCCCGCATTTGCTGGCCCGGTCCCGAAGCATTGACCGAACTTTCTGTGCGCCCCTATCGCCCCGGCCGCACGCGCGCGCACGGCACTACTGAGGTGGTGGGCGAAAGTCTCGGAGACCCCATCCGCCATCGCCCGTTTCATCAAGCTTTGCCCGCCTTTATGGGCCGGGACTCAAAGCGTTCGCGGCACCGCAGGTTCCTGACCTGGGCTGCGGCTACGCCGACGTGTGCTTTTTGAGATGGTCCCCGTTTCCGAGCAACTTCGGTGGCCTGGCGAGCATCTCTTCTCGTGAGGTTGATGATCACGAGTGCTCGCCGCGCTCGGCCGAACTCGGGGAGAGTCAGATGCAGGGTAAGAGCCGACGGAAGTCGCGTGTACTGATCGCAGCGGTGGGCGTCGCGGGCGGTGTCGCCGCCGTCGTGACCGCCCTTGCGCCTTCCAGCTCAGCGCCGGCCGCCACGGTCGACGCCGCTGCCAGGATGACCGCCCACACGCCGACCGCCTTCGGGACCGGCACGGCGTCCCCCTTACCCGCGACCGCTACGCCGCAGCCGTCCGCCGGGAACGCACGGCCCTGCGCGGCCGAGCACGGGAAGTACCACGGCACGGTGCTGAGAAGGTTCCCCGTCTTCGGTGACATGGGTGCGCCGAAGGGCGAACGAGGCGGCACCCTCACCGTCATGCGGTCCACCTCCTGCGGCACCGTATGGGCCGAGGTGAAGAAGGACGGGAAGTACCGGGGGACGTACGGCACCACCGTCTGGATCGCCACCTACGCCGACACGCCGACCGACCGCTGGAAGGTGGCCGAGAACGAGGCCGACGTGTCCACCAGCGGTGTGCTCTCCACGAAGGCGGTGCCCGCGCTCACACACGGACGAATCGAGGCGTCAGCCGGCTGGGCGGGGAACGACTTCAGCTTCAACACTCCACTCCGCAGCATCCGGTACTGACGGCCTTTGAGCGACAGGATCGCGCTCCCCCGGCCCGGCCGGCGAGTGCGAGACGCTGCGCTCACCGAGCCTTCGTACCCTCACCCGGACCGGGCAGTACAGCACGTTGCCGCCGCTGTTGCCGCACCAAAGCCGACCATTCGGACAGCAGACCGGCGACATCGACGCCAACCTGTCAACACCGACGGCAACATGTCCATCACAACCGCAACTCGGGACGCCAGCAGGCGGCGTCGCAGAACGGCGGCGGGCGGTCGATCCCTTCGCCCCATACGGCGGACGACACGATTTGCGACCGGGCAGAATTCTCGGATAACCCACCCCACCCCACTGCCGCCCTGTTTATTGCGCTTCGCCCGCCTTTGCGGGCTCAGCCGCAAAGCGTTCACCGAGACTTCTGCACGCCCACAGCCGCACACAGGTACGGCACGGCTGGGTGGTGGGCGAATCCTCGGAAAACCCACCCACCGCCGCGCGACGTATCACCGTTCACGCGCCTTGACGGGGCATGCGGCACCGCGTTCACCGAGCACTCTGCGCGCCACCCAGAACCCACGACCCGCCGTCGGCGATCGGCGCGAACCCCTGACCTGCGGCGCCGCGCCGACGAGGTGCGGCTCACCGGAATTGTTGGGGTTGGAGGCAACTTCGGCGGCTTGTGGAGCATCTCCATTCATGAGGCAACGATCACGAGCGCTCGGTGCGCTCCGATCTCGGGGAGAGGCCCGGTGCAGACCAAGAACCGCCGCAGGATGCCCATACTGATCGCCGTGGTGGGCTTCGCGTGCGTCGCCGCGGCCGTCGCGACCGCGTTCGCTCCCTCCAGGCCCACGCCGGCCTCCACCGCCAAGGCCGCCGTGGCGGGCTCGCATCGAGTGGGCGGCGTACGATCGGCGGTCCTGCCCGCCCGGTTGCTGCGCCATCGCTGACGCGGCGGACGACCGACTTCGCGGCACCGGGCCGGACACGGCTCTGCGGACGACCGACTCCGCGGCTCGGGGCCGGGACGTGGGTCTGGTGGACGCCCCGCTGCGCCCGGGCCGGGAGCGCTGCCGCGCGCTCACATCTCGACGGGGAGCAGGCCGCGTTCGGCGAAGACCTTCTTGGCGACGAAGGTCGCGTTCAGGGCGCGGGGGAAGCCGCAGTAACCGGCGGAGTGCAGCAGCGCCTCGACGATCTCCTGCGGGGTCAGGCCGACGTTGAGCGCGGCGTTGATGTGGACTTCGAGCTGCGGCTCCGCTCCGCCGAGGGCGGTGAGCATGCCGAGGGTGACCAGTTGCCGGTCGCGCGGCGCCAGGCCGGGACGGGCGTAGATCTCGCCGAATCCC
This sequence comes from Actinoallomurus sp. NPDC052308, assembly GCF_040679195.1. Classification (NCBI taxonomy): domain Bacteria; kingdom Bacillati; phylum Actinomycetota; class Actinomycetes; order Streptosporangiales; family Thermomonosporaceae; genus Actinoallomurus; species Actinoallomurus sp. NPDC052308. The sequence goes on from NZ_JBFAUM010000002.1 coordinate 554,473, forward strand.
CAGGCGACGACCTGGTGAGCCAGCTCCGGCGAGATGTCGGCGAGGGAGTCGACGACCTTCTGCCCGGCCTCGCCGTCGATCTGCCGCAGAACGTTGAGGCCGTGCTCGTACTTCTCTTCGCGGGTCATCGTGAACTCCCTGGTCTTTCGTCATGGTCGGCCGGCTCCGTGCCGGCACGTCGATGACGGTAGGGCTTCGAGCGCGGTCTAACGCAAACCCGGCGCGGCCAGCTCGCGTACGACACCGACGAAGCCGTCGACCAACGCGTTGTCCGTGCCGGTGGGCCAGGCCAGCGCGACCCGGAGCGGCTCGACGTCGGTGAGCGGCACCCAGACCAGGTCGGGGCGGGCGTAGTACCGCGCCATGCTGACGGGCGCGAAGCAGATCGCCGCCCCTTCGGCGACCTGTTCCAGCATCTCCTCGACGTTGTCGTTGGTCGGGCCCCAGCGTGGGGCCGAACCGTCCGGCCGTGGGTTCACCGCCCACCAGTCGACCCATGCGCGCGGCGCGCGTTCGGTCCACATCAGGGGCTCGTCCTTGACGTCGAGGATCGACAGCGCCGTACGTTCGGCGAGCGGGTGACCGGCGGGCAGGCCGACGACCCGCTGTTCGGTGTGCACGACCTTGCTGTGCATGCCCGTCAGGTCGGCGGGCAGCCACACGAAGGCGACGTCCACCCGGCCGTCGCGCAGCGCGGCCGCCTCCTCGCCCCAGTCGAATCGCTTGGGCTCGACCCGTACGCCCGGGTGACGGCGGGCGAACTCCGCGCGGGCGCGTGTGGTCAGCTCGCCCGCGCCGCTGGCCTCGAATCCCACGCGCAGCACGCCCGTGGCGCTGCGGCGGTGGCGTTCGGCCGCGGCGGTGACGCGGTCGGCCTGCTGAAGCGTCAGGCGGACCTCGGCGAGGATGTCGCGTCCTGCGGCGGTCGCGGTGACGCCTCCGGCGTGCCGGTCGAACAGCCGCACGCCGAACTCCGCCTCCAGGTTCTTGAGGGCGTACGAGAGCGCGGGCTGGCTGACGTACAACCGCTCGGCGGCGCGGCCGAGGTTCCCCTCGTCGTCGATCGCCACCAGGTACCGCAGCTGTCGCAGCTCCACGCTGCGATCATAAGCCGCCTTTATGGTTCAAGTGATCTTTTGTCTTGGACGCTCCGGTCGGCCCACTGCCATAACTGGAACATTCCACTTCGACAGGAGTTCATGAAATGAGCGTTGAGAGCACGCGTACGGCGAGCGGCAGGGTCTGGCTGATCACGGGGGCGTCGTCCGGCTTCGGCCGGGCGATCGCCGAGGCGGCGCTGGCCGCCGGCGACACGGTGGTGGCCGCCGCCCGGCGGCCCGAGGCGCTGGACGACCTCGTCGCCGCCCACCCGGACCGGGTGAACGCCGTCCGGCTGGACGTCACCGACACCGCGCGGATCGCCGCCGTCGTCGCGGAGGTGCTGCTCTGGTACGGCCGGATCGACGTCCTGGTCAACAACGCCGGTCGCAGCCAGATCGGCGCGGTGGAGGAGACGACCGACCGGGAGTTCCGGGAGCTGATGGACGTGCACTTCTTCGGGCCCGCCGCGCTGGTCCGCGCGGTGCTGCCGCACATGCGCGAACGGCGCTCCGGGGCGATCGTGCAGCTGAGCTCGATGGGCGGTCAGTTGTCGTTCGCCGGGTTCGGGGCGTACTCGGCGACCAAGTTCGCCCTGGAAGGCATGTCCGAGGCGCTGGCCGAGGAGGTCGCCCCGTACGGGATCAAGGTGCTGATCGTCGAGCCGGGCGCGTTCCGTACGAGCCTGTTCGGCGGCGCGCTGTACCGGTCCGCGGCCATGGACGCCTACGCCGAGACGGTGGGCGCGACCCGCTCCATGGCCGAAGGAGCGAACGGCAAGCAGCCCGGCGACCCGGCCAAGGCCGCCGCCGCCATCCTGACGGCGCTGGACGCGGAGCGGACGCCGCTGCGGCTGCCGCTGGGCGACGACGCGGTGGACGCGCTCGTCGCGCACGCCGGCGCCGTCCAGCGGGAACTACGGGAGTGGGAGCCGGTGTCGCGCGGCACCGGCTTCGACTCCTGACCCTGCCCGCCGGGCTCGGGAAGGGGCGTCCTTCCTTCAGCGGAGTCGCAGCGGTCAGAACAGCGAGGGCGTCAGCATCCACAGCAGCTCGGCGTCCTCGTCCGCCGACGGGTTGCGCCAGCTCTTCTTCTCCCGGCCGGTGAAGGTCAAGGAGTCCCCGGCCCGCAGCAGGAAGACCTCGCCGTCGAGGGTGATCTCGAACGAGCCCCGCGTGACATGGATGAACTGCGCGTCCGACCGGGTTCGATAGGGCGGGTCCCCGTCCTCCTCGCTGTTGCCGCCCGGCGCCACCGTCGAGTGGAGCACCTGGATGCTGCGGTTCGGCCGGGGGGTGAGCAGGGAGTCTCGCACCCCGGTGCCGCCGAAGTGCAGCGCGGGCCTGCGGTCGGCCGGCACCAGCCCGGTCTCCTCCTCGTCGAACAGCTCTCCCACCCGGACGCCGAGCACCTCACAGATCCGCAGGAGCGAGGCGACCGACACGTTGGCCCGGTCGCGTTCCACCTGAGACAGGAAGCCCTTGGTCAGTCCGGTCTCCTGCGCGAGCCGCTCGATCGTCAGATCCCGTTGCCGTCGGGCGCGTCGCAGCCGGTCTCCTATCCGCGGCCGCGCGGCGGAGCCCGGCTCGGAGCCACGGTCGCCGCGCGGCTCGGATGCGTCGGTGTCCATGGGGAACTCCCTGAGATTTGCGTTGGCAAACTTAGTTTAGTGTGGGCATACTCTCCGAACGGTTCACCGCCCACCCTCCGGAGCCGCCGTGCTTTCTCGGGCGCGATTCGGAGACGGCTTCGAAACCTTCCGCGAGAGGAAGAACTTGTGACGACACCGGCCGGTGCCAACGTTCGGATCGAGCCGTGGGCCGAGGGCGACCTCGACCTGCTCCGGCGAATCAACGCCCCCGAGATGATGGAGCATCTCGGCGGCCCGGAGAGCGAGGAGAAGCTCCTCGCCCGGCACCAGCGCTACCTGAAGCCGGGAGACCACGGCTCCGAGGCCATGTTCCGCATCGTCGTGCTGCCCGAAGAGGAGGCCGTCGGCAACATCGGTTACTGGGAACGCGAGTGGCGGAGCGAGACCGTCTACGAGACGGGCTGGAGCATCCTGCCCGAGTTCAGCGGCCGGGGCCTGGCGACCGCCGCCGGGCGACTCGTCGTCGAGCGCGCCCGCGCGGAGCGCCGGCACCGTTTCCTGCACGCGTATCCGTCCGTCGACCACCCGGCGTCCAACGCGATCTGCCACAAGCTCGGCTTCACCCTGCTGGGGGCCTGCGACTTCGAGTACCCGCCGGGGCACCTCATGCGCTGCAACGACTGGCGCCTGGAACTATGACCCGGCGGACACATCCAACGATCGAACATCCGTTTGAAGGCGATGCGTAGACTCCTGCTATGACCCGCGCTTTTCAGGCGTCGCTGCTGGACTCCGACGACGAGATCGGTCTGCGCCCGCTCGGTCCGTCGGTGCACCGGACGCCGCTCGACCACGGCGCCTGGATCGACGTGCGCCGGGGCTGGGTCACCGGCGCCGACACCCTCTTCGAACGGCTCCAGGACACCGTGCCGTGGCACGCCGAGCGCCGGCACATGTACGACCGGGTCGTCGACGTGCCCCGCCTGCTGAAGTTCTACGACGAGGGCGAGACGCTGCCCGACCCGGCACTCGACGACGCGAAGCGGGCGCTCGACGCGCACTACGCCGCCGAGCTCGGCGAGCCGTTCCGCACCGCCGGGCTGTGCTTCTACCGCGACGGCCGCGACAGCGTCGCCTGGCACGGCGACACGATCGGGCGCGGCAGCACGCAGGACACGATGGTGGCCATCGTCTCGGTCGGCGCGCCGCGCGCGCTGACGCTGCGCCCGCGCGGCGGCGGCGGCGAGGCCCTGCGGTTCGAGCTCGGCCACGGCGACCTCATCGTGATGGGCGGCAGTTGCCAGCGCACCTGGGAGCACGCCGTGCCGAAGACGACCCGGCCCTGCGGCCCGCGCATCAGCGTCCAGTTCCGACCGCGCGGCGTCCGCTGAGCCCGGAACCGTCCACCCTGACCGTCCGTCCTACCTGGTTCGGCGCCCGCGCGAATAGCCGGGCGAATGCGGGACATACTCGGTGTGTCCCCGACCCTTCGGAGGAGCAATGGCCTGGCTCGGCGCCCTCATCCTCTTCGTCGGCGCGATTCTGACCTTCGCCGTCGGTGGTGACATCGGGGCCTTCGACGTCCGTACGTTCGGCGTCGCCGGGATGGTCGTCGGCGGCGTCCTGCTCGTCCTCGGCATCCTGCGGCTGCGTCGCCGTCCCCGGGCGACCGGGCGGCGCTCTCCCGCCCGTGGCCTCCGGGCCGGGGTACAGGCGCGGGTGCAGGACCGGGTGTACCGGACGAGCAAGGGCAAGATCATCGCGATGATCGCCGTGGTCATCTACATCCTCTCGCCCATCGACCTGATCCCGGACGTGTTCCTGCCGTTCGGGATCGTCGACGACGCGACGGCGTTCACCTGGCTGCTGTTCGCGATCGGCCAGGAGGTCTCCCGCAAGCGCCGCAGCACGCTCAGCCCGTAAGCGCCGCGGCACGCTCAGCCCGTGAGCGCCGCGCGGGCGGACGACGCGTCCGCGCGGTACCGTCCGGGCGCGGTCGCGAACTCGCGCTTGAACGCCCGCGCGAACGCGAACTCCGAGGTGTAACCGGTGCGCTCGGCGACCGCGCGCAGCGGAAGGTCGGTCTCCCGCAGCAGCCTCGCCGCGATCGTCATCCGCCACCACGTGAGGTAGCCCAGCGGCGGCGCGCCGACCATGCTCGTGAAACGCCGGGCGAAGGCCGCTCTGGACAGACCGCCCCGAGCGGCCAGCGACTCGACCGTCCAGGGCCGGGCCGGGTCGTCGTGGACGGCCCGCAGCGCGGCCGCGACGGCGGGGTCGCGGAGCGCGGCGCCCCAGCCGGTGGTCACGTGGTCGGGCCGGTCCTCGTAGAACGCGCGCAGCATGTACAGCAGGAGCAGGTCGAGCAGGCCGGCCAGGGCGGCGTCCCCGCCGGGCCGGGGCCGGGTGCTCAGCTCGTGGCCGAGCAACTCGATCGCGCCGCGCAGTGCGGGATGCCGGCCGACACGGGCCGGCAGGTGGACGACGTCGGGCAGTTCGGTCAGCAGCGGGTGGGCGCGGGAGTGGTCGAGGCGATAGGCCCCGCACAGCATCTCGGTCCGGGCGTTCGTCGCGTCCGCGTCGACGGGCAGGGCGGCGCGGCCGCGTGCGAGGTCGTCGTACGTGAGGTGGACGTCGGTCAGTGGCCGCGACGGTGAGTCGGCGAGGCCGTGGCCGAGCTCGCGCGGCAGGAACACCACGTCGCCGACGCCCAGGGCCAGGGGCTCGCCGCGCGCGGGGATCAGCCAGCACGAGCCCTGCAGGATGACGTGGAACCCGGCGCCCTCCTGCGGCCGGAACCGGACCCCCCACGGCGGGCGCAGCCGCGTACGGGACGAGTGCGGCCGGCCGGTGCGCATCACCGCGACGGCGTCGCTCAGCACATCCATGCACCGACCGTACGCCCTGATCGGTTCCGGCGAGACGATCGGGTATGGAATGCGGACGTACGGGCATGGGACGGCCTTCTCGCGAGTCCTAACGTCATTCCCGACAGAGGTCGCGGACGTACCGCGACCCGTCATGGATCTCGGGGAGGACGAGATGAGGATCGCCGTGTACGGGGCGAGCGGATTCACCGGCGGGCTGGCCGTGGCCGAGGTGCGCCGCCGCGGTTTCACTCCGGTGCTGGTCGGCCGGGACGAGGAGCGGCTGCGCAAGGCGGCCGTGGCGGCCGGAGCGGCGGACGCCGAGGTTCGCGTCGCCACGCTGGACGCGCCCGGCGCGCTCGCCGGCGCGTTCGCCGACTGCGCCGCGGTGGTCAACTGCGCCGGACCGTTCACGTCGTGGGGTGAGCCGGTGGTCCGCGCCGCCATCGCCGCAGGACGGCACTACGTCGACACCTCCGGCGAGCAGCGGTACATCAAGCGGTTCCTGGACACCTACGGCGCCGAGGCCGAGGCGGCCGGCGTGGCGGTCGTTCCGGGCCTGGCCGACGACGGCGGCCCCGGTGACCTCATCGCCCACCTGACGGCGGAGCGGCTGCCGGCGGTGGAGGAGCTGGTCGTCGCGGACCTGCGGCGGCCCGGGGGTGGTGCCTCTCGCGGCACCGCCCGGACCATGGCGTTCGCCGAAGAACCACTCGACTACGTGGACGGCGCGTGGATCCCCGCCGGTGAGCACGGCCCCCTGTCACTCGGGGTGCCCGGCTCGGACGAGGAGGTCCCGGTCGCCCTGTTCGGGCTGCCCGGCGTGGCCACCGTGCCGCGCCACGTGCCCGCACGCCGGGTCCGAAGCGTCATGCGGGCCGACATGGTGGCGCTCTTCCTCAGCCTGACGCCGGACGTCGTGGAGAGCGTCCCGGAGGTCCTGGATGACGAGGCCCGGCGCGCCGGGCGATGGCTGATGGCGGTCCGGGCCGACGACGGCCGGGGCGGCCGCGCCGAGGGGTGGGTCACCGGACCCGACCCGTACGGCCTGACCGCGGTGATCGCCGTCGAGGGCGCCCGGCGGCTCGCCGCGGGCGAGGGACGTGCCGCCGGGCCGGGCCGGGCGGGGGCGTTGACGCCCGCCCAGGCGTTCGACCCGGCGGACTTCCTCGACTTCCTCGCCCCGCACGATGTCACCTGGCAGGTCTCGGCGGTGCCGGGTCAGGGGACGACGACGCGGTAGTGGGTGGTCAGGCGCCCGTCATCGTCGAGGACGTGGAAGGCGAACGCGGGCGGGATCTCATGGTCGACGAGACCGTCCGTGCCCGCCGTACCCGTCTCCCAGGGCAGCCGGACGGTCGAGACGACGCCCGGCGCGACCACCAGCGGCCGACCGGCGAACGTCGTCGCCGCGGGCGTGTGGGCGTGGCCGCAGACGATGGCGGCGACGTTCGGGTGGCGGGTGACGAGCGCGGCGAGCCGGTCCTCGCCGAACTGCCGGATCCCGTCGATGTACGGGACGTGCAGCGGGACCGGCGGATGGTGGAACGCGACCAGGACGGGCGTGGTGGGCGGTGTCTCGGCGAGCACCGTTTCCAGCCAGGTCAGGGTCTCCTCGTCGAGGCGGCCGTCGTCCCGGCCGGGGATCGACGAGTCGCACAGCGCGAAGACGGCGCCCGGTGCGCGGTGCACCCGGTTGATCGGCCCATCGCCGGCCGGTTCGCCGAGCAGCGTCGTGCGGAACGCCGCGCGTACGTCGTGGTTGCCCGGACACGTGAGCAGCGGGTGCCGGGAGGCAAGGAGCCCACGCGCCTCCTCGTACTCGGCCGGTAGCCCGTGGTCGGCGATGTCGCCGGTGACCAGGACGGCGTCCAGGTCGTACGGCAGCCGGTCGAGGTGGGCGAGGACGGCGCGTGTCCGCGCCGCCGCGCGCGGGCCGCCGTCGAGGTGCGTGTCACTGAGGTGCGCAAAGACGATCACACGGCGAACGTACGGCGTGGGCGGGAGCGGGTTAAGGGCCACTCGGCCCCGACCGCCGCCGACCACCTGGCCCGGCCTCGCACCGCCTTCCGCCGACCTTGGACGCGCCCACCTGTCCCACGGCGGCGGGGGGCGTCAGCCGGAAGCGGTCGTGTAGCTCACCGGCGTGTAGGCCGGGCCGCAGGTGCTCGCGCAGGGAAGCGAGAACGAGTAGACGCGACCGCCGCCGACCAGGGCGTCGGAGGCGTCGACGACCCGGATCCGGTAGTCCCGCCCGCCGGTCGTGGTCGGGGCGATGACGTACGCCTGGCCCATGTCGCCGTCCATGGTGGCGTTCCGCCACGAACTCCCGTCGTAGTACTGCACGCCGTGGATGCCGTTCGGCAGATGGGAGACGGCGATGACGGGCCACCAGACCTGGGCGTTCTGCAGGAAACCGATCTTTATGTCGCCGCTGTAGCCGGGCGCGGGCACGAACTGCCAGCTGATGTGCCGGTTGTTCCAGTGGTTCGGGTACATGTCGCCGACCGGGGCGCCGTTCTTGACGAACCGGTTGAGTGACGCCTGCGACAGGTCGAGGTGGTAGGGGTCGTCGCGGCACCAGGCGTTGCCGTCGGCGCAGCTGTCGGCCACCAGCATTGTCAGCGTCGCGCCGTCGTAGGTGTCGGCGGTCCACGAACCGTTCCGGCAGAAGGGCTGGTTCGGCGCTCCGTCGTTGACGCCGGTGCAGTAGTCGCCGATCGTGACCTGCACGTAGCGGCCGCAGTTCTGGCCGTTGGCGAAGATGCCCATCCGGGCGGCGTCCGACGCCGAAATCGGGCGCGGGTAGCCGTTGTAGTCGTGGGGCGTGTTGAAGACGTTGAGCGCGACGAAGTCCTGGCTGTCCAGGTTCGCCTGGGGCAGCCCGCATCCGCCGTACGGCGAGCCGAGCCCGGTGAACCACGTCGCGTTGCCGGTGACCGGGGACGACGCCGCCGGCGCCGCCCCGCCGGACGGTGTCCGGTCGGCGGCGAGTGCGTGCGATCCCGCCGGGGACGCGCAGGCGAACGCCAGCGCGCTCAGCACCGTCAGCGACGTACGCGGTCGCGCGCGGTTCCGCTCGGGCATCTCGGCCTCCAGGGGTCAGAACACCGGGTTCCAGCCGTCCGAGCCGGCCAGGTAGGCGTTGGGGGTGTAGGAGGGCGCCTGGGAGGCGCCGAGCTGGGGCCGGTTCGCGTTGACCGCCGCGCCGGCGCCCGTGTTCGTGTACTCGGAGAACCGCGCGCTCCGCCACGAGAAGCCCGACATGTCCGTCCAGGGGTCGTCCCGGATGTGCGCGCCGAGCGTGCACTCGCGGAACAGCACCTGCCCCACCGCGTGCGCGTCGCCCGACGGGTGCCAGGGACGGCCCAGATAGACCGACTTGGCCGGCGCGTCGCTGGTCAGCGTCGAACGGTAGAAGAGCAGGTCGTACGGGTTGGTGTCGGTGGTGGCCGCAGCCGTGACGTACCCGTTGTTGGCCGAGGAGCCGCGGCTCAGCGAGTGGATCTCCGTACGGTCGAACACCGCGGTTCCCCGGCCGAAGATGAAGTCGATGTCGCCCTCGACGTAGGACTTGCGGATGTAGGACCGGCCGACGGTGCCCGTACCCGCCGTCCACAGCAGCAGCGTGTCCTGGTTGCCGAGGACGCGGACGTTGTTCAGCACGGCCCGGTCCGCGTTCAGGTCCAGGGCGACCGCCTGCGAGCTTCCGTTCTTGGCCTCGTCGTAGTCGTTGGCGAAGGTGAGGTTCTCGGCGCGGAAGTCGTTCGCGGACACGGCGGCGGTCGCGCTGCCCTGCGTGCCGTACGTGCTCGCCGGGTGGTTCTCGACGATGACGACCTGGTCGCGGCCCGAGCCGACACCCTTGAGCGTGACGTGCGTCTTGGCCGACGGGATCGAGACGGTCCCCCGGTACGTGCCCGGCTTGACGTCGATCTCGTAGCCGCTGCCGCCGGCGGGGGCGGCGTTGACGGCGGCCTGCACGGTGGTGAAGTTCCCGCTGCCGTCCGTGGCCACGGTGACGACCGTGGCCGCCGACACCGGGCCGCCGTACGACGCGACCGCCGTCAACGCCAGCGACACGGCGACCCCCACTGCACCGACGCGTCGCATCTGGGACATCCCGCCTCCCGAGAGTCGACCGGGTGAGCGTGGCCCGGTCAGGAGCAGGTTCCGGTCCCCTGGAACGCCGCGTCAAAGCCGGGCCGCGCACCGGGGTCGGCCGACACGACCGTCTCCGTACGCCGCCGCAGGTCACCGGCCCGGCGGGCGACCGGACGGGGGCGGGTCCGTGCTGAAAGTTTCACCGGCGCCGGACGCCCCTGTCATCGCGGTGAACGACTGGACGAACGAGGTGAGCAACCGGGCGAACGCGACCCGGTCCTCGTCCGGCCAGTCGGCCATCGCCCGCGCGAACGTCTCCTGCCGGAACCGGTGGATGAGGGCGAGCTGCTCGCGGGCGGCATCGGTGAGCGCGACGGGCGTGCGGCGCCCGTCCCGCTGGTCGGCGAGGCGGACGAGCAGGCCGGCGTCGACCGCGCGGGCCACCAGCCGGCTCGCCCTCGGCTGGTCGACGTCGAGCGCCGCCGCCACCTCGGTGATCGTGCAGGGCCGTCCCATTCCCTCGATCGCGTCCAGCACGCCGAAGACGGTCGGATCGAAGGTGACGCCGTCGAGGTCCCGACCCACCCTGCTCAGCGCGCGGCGCGTCTGGCTCCGGCGGATGGCGACCATGGCGCGCTCCACCGCGATCAGTGCTTCTCGTTGCCGTTCCGCGTTCATGGATGTTAGTTTACAAATACTTGTACTTTTACATGAAAGTGAGACTGTGATGCAGCAGCGTCCCGGCGTCCGGCAGCACCGCCCGTTCGGCTACTGGGTGAAGGAGATCGATCGCCGCATCGAGGAGATGGGCCGCCGGGTCCTCGCCGAGCAGGGGCTCGACCGGCGGCTCTGGCAGGTGCTCAACACGATCGCGAGGGGTCCGGTCGGCCCGGACGACCTGGACCGAGAGCTCGCGCCGTTCCTCTCGGCGGACGAGCCCACCCTCCGGCCGTACGTCGATGACCTGGCCCGGCGCGGATGGGTGTCCCGGAGCGGCGAGGGCGACCTCACGCTCACCGACGCCGGCCGGGACGCGTACGCCCGCGCGCGCGAACGGATGTACGCCGCGCGCGCCCGCGTCGTCGAGGGCCTGTCGTCGGAGGACTACGACACCCTCATGGACCTCCTGGAGAGGATCGCCGGCAACCTCGGCGCCGAGGTCGCCGCCTGACCACCCGCGCGGGCGGTGATTCTTACGGAATGCGGACGGCTCGCCGCCGTCCCCGATCGGGCCGCCCGGCCGCGGTTAGCGTGCGGACATGCGCGTACTCGTGACCGGCTCCGCCGGGTTCATCGGATCCCACGTCATCGAGGAGTTCCGGGCGCACGGCCACGAGGTGCGCCTGCTCGACCTGCGGTCGGGCGAGGACGTCCGCGACGCCGTCACCGTCGCGCGGTGTCTCCTCGGCGTCGACGCGGTCTGCCACCAGGCCGCCAAGGTCGGGCTGGGCGTCGACGTCTCCGACCTGCCCGCGTACGCCTCGGCGAACGTCCTCGGCACGGCCGTTCTGCTCGCCGGGATGGCCGGGGCGGGCGTCCGGCGGCTCGTCCTCGCCTCGTCGATGGTCGTGTACGGCGAGGGCGCCTACGACTGCGCGGCGCACGGCCGGGTACGGCCCGGACCGCGCGCCGAGGAGGACCTGGCGGCGGGGCGATTCGAGCCGCGCTGCCCGCTGTGCGGCGCGGTGCTGACGCCGGGCACCGTCGGCGAGGACTCGCCCGTCGACCCCCGGAACGCCTACGCCGATTCCAAGCTCGCCCAGGAGCACCTCGCGGCGTCGTGGGCCCGGACCACCGGCGGGACGGTGCTGGCACTGCGCTACCACAACGTGTACGGCCCTCGAATGCCGCGCGACACCCCGTACGCCGGGGTCGCCGCGATCTTCCGCTCGGCCCTCGAGCGCGGCGCGGCGCCGCGCGTCTTCGAGGACGGCGGGCAGCGCCGCGACTTCGTCCACGTCCGCGACGTCGCCCGCGCGAACCTCCTGGCGCTCGAGGCGGCCGGGCCGCGCCTCGGTGAACTGCGGGCGTACAACATCGCCAGTGGCGAGCCGCGTACGGTCGGGGAGATGGCGGTCGCGCTCGCCGAGGCGTACGGCGGGCCGGCCCCGACCGTCACCGGTGAGTACCGGCTGGGCGACGTTCGCCACATCGTCGCGGCGCCCGACCGGGCCCGCACGGAGCTCGGCTTCCGCTCCACGGTCTCCTTCGAGGACGGCATGGCCGAGTTCGCCACCCGCCCCTGAGCCCCGTTCCGAAGACTCGGTGAACTCCCGCCGCCGGAGGCGCTCTGCCCCGGTACGCCCCACCCGGGCGCGGCGGTTCGCCGAGTCTTTCGCCCAGCGGGTGATCAGGAATCGAGGAACTCGATCGCGGCTGTCTCGTCGGCGCCCAGAAGGAAGTACCCGAGGAACGTCACGCCTTCGTCCTGGGCGTCGAACCGCGCGATACGGACGTCCTCGGGCTCGTAGAACACGTCTCCGGGGCCGAGTACGGAGGCCGCCTCGCCGTCGATCTGATAGACCGCCGAGCCTTTCTCGATGCTGCCGAACACCGGGCCGTTGTGCACATGCAGCCCGGCCGCGTGGCCGGGTGCGATCGTGATGCGCCGGACCTCGACCCGGTGTGTGCTCCGCGGTGCCGGCAGGAGCTGGTCGAGCAGCACCGAGCGGGTGATCGGCGGGATGTCCTCGGCGTCGGCGAGGTGACCGTCGCGGTACTCGCCGTCGGTGACCGGGGCGCCGGTCTCGGGAGCCGCGCCGTCGTCCGGGATCGGCTCGATGGCCAGGTGGGTCATGGGAACGGTGGGGGCGGCGCCGTGCCAGTGCCACTCGCCGGGTGCGATGTGCACGGTGTCGCCGGCGTGGATCGTCTCGACGGGCCCGCCGCGGCGCTGCACCCGCCCGGTGCCCTCGGTGACGACGAGCACCTGCCCGAGCGGGTGACGGTGCCACACGGTGCGGCCGCCGGGGGCGAAGCGGACGCTGTCGATCTGAGTCCGCGCCCCTCCCTCGGGCTCGGCGACCGGCTCGATCCAGGCGTCGCCGGTGAACCACTGGGCCGGAGCGGCGGCGCCCGTGGCGGAGCTGCGGGTTATGCGCATGATGTCGTGACCTTCCTTCGGCCGTCGGTAGTAGACGGCGCGTGATCGCTAAACGCGTGTACATACTAGTAGGTACAGAGGGCTTCGGCGCTCAGGCCCGTCGACGCTACTCGGGACGGAGCCTCCTGATCAGGCGCCGAGCGGGAGCCGGACGACGAAGCGGCAGCCGGCGCCCGCGTTCGAGACGCCGATCTCGCCGGCATGCGCCTCGACGATGCCACGGGCGATGGCCAGGCCGAGACCGGCCCCGCCGCCGGGCGTGCGCGCGGCCTCCCCGCGGAACGCCACGTCGAACAGGCGTGGCAGGTCCTCGTCCGGGATCCCGCCGCAGGCGTCGGACACCGTGACGTACGCCATCCCCTCCTCGGCGCCCGCCACGATCTCCACGCCCCCGTCCTCCGGCGTGTGCCGGATCGCGTTGACGACGAGGTTGCGCAGGGCACGGCCGAGTTCGGCGGCGTCCACCTCCACGGGCAGGACGCCTTCGGCCTGCCCGCGCAGCCGTACGCCCTTCGCCCGAGCCAGCGGCTCGGTCCCGGCGACCGTCTCCGACACCAGGTCGCCGAGGCCGACCCGCTGCCGGGACAGCCGCAGCGCGCCGGCGTGGATCCGGGACAGCTCGAACAGATCGTCCACCATCGCGGTCAGGCGGTCGGTCTCCGCCCGCATCTGCGCGTGGTACCGGCGGACGGTGACCTCGTCGGCCACGACCTCGTCCTCCAGAGCCTCCGCCATGGCCCGCAGCCCGGCCAAGGGGGTGCGCAGGTCGTGACTCACCCAGGCGACGAGTTCACGACGGCTGCTCTCCAGGGCGCGTTCGCGGGCGCGGGCCGCGTCGAGGCGCTCGTACGCGGCGGACAGCTCCGCGCCGAGCTCGGCGAGTTCGGCGGGCAGCCGGCGCTCCGGCGGGCCGAACCGGCCGCCCTCCCCCGCCGCCCGTACGGACACCAGGAGCGACCGGGTGCCCCCGATGAGCCGGCGACCGAGCAGCAGCGACACCCCGAGCCCGACGAGCCCGCCGATCACGGTGACGGTGAGCGCGACGGACCGGTCGTGGTCGCTGATCAGCATCTTCAGGGTGATCGCCACGATGCCGGCCACCGTGGCCAGGACGGTCGCGGCCGACACCACGGCGAGCAGGGCGGTGATGGACCGCCCGCGCAGCGCGTACAGCGCCGAGACTCCGACCGCGCCGACGAGCAGCGCGGCACCGGCGGCGTACGCCACCACCTCGACGAACGCGTTGAAAGGGATCATGTGAGCGGCTCGAATCGGTAGCCGACGCCCCAGACGGTGAGGATCCGGCGGGGCGCGGTGGGGTCTTGTTCGATCTTCTCTCGCAGCCGGCGGACGTGGACGGTGACCGTCGACGAGTCGCCGAACTCCCAGCCCCAGACCTTCTGGAGCAGGTCCGTGCGGGTGAACGCCTGCCGGGGATGGCGCATCAGGAACGCCAGCAGGTCGAACTCCCGTGCCGTCAGCGAGACCTCCTCGCCACCGAGCCGTACCTCGTGCGCGGCCGCGTCCACCGTCAGGTCGCCGTCGGTGATCGTCTCGCCGGTCGGCGCGAGCGCGCCGCGCGCCCGGCGCAGGACCGACTTCACGCGCAGGGCCAGCTCACGCGGGCTGAACGGCTTCGTGACGTAGTCGTCGGCGCCCGTCTCCAGGCCGATGAGCCGGTCGGTCTCCTCGCCCAGCGCGGTCAGCATGACGATCGGCACCGGCCAGCGTTCGCGGAGCCGCCGGCACACCTCCAGACCGTCGATGCCGGGCAGCATGAGGTCGAGGACGACCAGGTCCGGGGGCCGTTCCTCGGCGGCGCGCAGCGCCGCGTGCCCGTCGGCGACGCAGACGACCTCGTGCCCGTCGCGGAGAAGATAGCGGGACACGACGTCGGCGACGGTCGGATCGTCGTCCACCACGAGCACGCGCCCGGTCTCGGATCTCACCACGGCGACCTCACGAGTGCCTGGATCAACAGCGCGGTGACGGCCTGTGCGAGAAGCAGCGTACGGGCCGGCGGGCGGTGAACGGCGCACGCGACCGTCGTCCAGGCCGCGTACGGGATCCAGATCCGTTCGACCTCGCCGCGCGTCACGCCGGACAGGTCGAGGGCGACCATCCCGATCAGCGCGGCGGCGACCGGCCAGCCGAGTCGCCCGTCATCGACCGGGCCCGTGCGGCGGACCATCGAACGGGCGAGCGCGACCGCGCGCCCGAGCACCGCCGGAAGGGCCGCCGCGGTCGCGGGGCCGACCAGCAGCGCGAGCACGGACAGGTCCCCGAGCAGGAAGTAGGCGTACGGCCGCGCGCGAGCTCCCCCGCCCACCGCCCAGGCGGCATGGGTCCCCGCGACCCCTGCGAACCAGGAGAATCCCGCGACCGTGCAGGTGGCCGGAACGACCACGCAACCGACGGCCAGAGCGGCGAGGACCGGGCGCGGCGGTCGCGTCAGCACCAGGACGGCCAGTGGCAGCGCGAACAGCGGCAGCAGCCCGTAGCTCAGGTACGGCAGCGAGCCGAGCAGCACCCCGCCCGCGAACGCGACGGCGAGCCCTCTTCCATCCTGTCCGGCGGCACGCCCCGCAGCGGACTGCACGACGGACCGTACGACGGGCGACCCAGGGGGGCGCGTGGCGAGCGGCCGAGCGGCTCCTGTGATGGGCGCCCCGGCAGCCCTTGCGGCAGGCGGCGCGGCGGACCATGCGGCGGGCGGTACGGCGGGGCGCGTGGCGGCCACGGTGACGAAGGCGACGGCCCAGGCCGCGACGCCGAGGAACAGGGCGTCCACACTGGTGGCGACCCACAGGGCCGTCGGCGCGAGGACGAGGAACGGGACCGCGCGGCGAGCCGTCTCGGCACCGGCCAGCCTTCTAACGGTGACCGCGATGGCGGCGGAGGCCGAGCCGCCCACCACGATCACGAGGGCCGCCGCCCAGCCCGCGTCGCGCAGGCCCGCGTGCCGGAGCCCCCAGAGGATGAGGGTGGGCAGGGGCGGGTGGCCCTTGACGTGCGTGGGGTACGCCTGCATGTCCCGTGTGAAGCCGCGAAGCCAGCGCAGGGGGTCATCACCGACGGCGGGCAGGCCGGCCAGGTACTCGGTCGGCGCGGTGAGGGGCCTGGCCAGGCCGTCCGGCAGTTGCAGCACCGCCGCCCACAGCGCCGACCCGAGCCACGCGACGACGAGCACCGCGCCCCAGGGCAGGCGCCGCGCCGCGACCGGCAGGACCGCGACCGCGACCAGCGCCACGACCGCCGCGGGCAGCAACGGGCCGAGCAGCAGCCGCGGCGCCGCGTGCAGCGGAGGGAGCCGGTCCACCGGCAGGTGCCCGGCGGCCCGCAGAACGGCCCCCACCGCGAACCCGACCAGGATGATCCCGGCCCAGACCACGAGCGCCGTCCGGGCATGCCGCCCCGGCCCCTCGTCGAACCGCCCGGGAGCCCGGTCCCCCTCCGCAGCGGACCCGCCAGGAGCCTGGTCCAGTTCCACGGCGGACCCGCCGAGAGCCCCGCTCGGCCCCGCGACGGCCTCTCGAGGAGCCTGCTCCACGTCCGCGGATGGCCTGGCGGAACGCCCCTTCCGGCTCGGCGACCGCATCGGCGCGCTGAAGCTGATCACGTGTTCACACTAGAGCTGACCAGGGGGTACGCGCCGTACACGTCATCACTCCGTAAGGGTTGTCCGCGGGGGTCCCGGCGTAGCGTCATCGACATGATCGACGTCGTACTGCCCTGCCTCGACGAGGCCGCCGCCCTGCCGTGGGTGCTGACGCGGATGCCCGAGGGCCATCGCCCGATCGTGGTCGACAACGGCTCGACCGACGGCTCGGCGAAGGTCGCCGAAGCCCACGGCGCGCTGGTCGTCCACGAGCCGCGCCGCGGCTTCGGCGCCGCCTGCCATGCCGGGCTGCTGGCCGCGACCGCCGACATCGTCTGTTTCATGGACGCCGACGCCTCGCTCGACCCTGCCGACCTGCCCAAGGTCGTCGGACTGCTGACGGACGCCGCCCCGGACGCGCGGCGCTCGGACGCGTACCACCCGGACGCGGCCCGTGTCCGGGCGGACCGCACGGACGCGGACCGCGTGGACGTTGAGCGCGTGGACGTTGAGCGCGTGGGCGTTGAGCGCGTGGGCGTTGAGCGCGTGGGCGCGGAGTGGGTGGCCGAAGACCGCGTGGGCGAAGTCGGTGCGGATCTGGTGCTGGGCCGGCGGCGGCCGGTGTCGTTTCGCGCCTGGCCGCCGCACGCCCGGCTCGGCAACGCCATCGTCGCGCGCCGCGCCGGCCTGACCGACCTCGGCCCGATGCGGGCGGCCCGGCGGACCCGTCTCCTCGACCTCGACCTGACCGACCGGCGATCCGGATACCCGCTGGAGATGGTGCTGCGCGCCCGTGCCCGGGGCTGGCTGATCGCCGAGACGGACGTCGCCTACCACCCCCGTACCGGCCGGTCGAAGGTCACCGGAACGATCCGCGGCACGCTCCAGGCCGTCCGTGACATGCGGCGCGTACTGGAGGCCATATGACCGCGCCGGCCGGAGACGGCATCACCACATCGGTCGGAGATGGAGCCACCACTCCTGTCGGAGCCGGGATCACAACTCCCGCCGACGGTGGGGTGACCGCTCCCATCGACGGCGGCGGGACGGGCCGGGAGGCGGTATTCGGGGGCGCGACGACGCTGCTCGTGATCGCCAAGGAGCCGGTGCCCGGTCGGGTCAAGACCCGGCTGACACCGCCGTACACGCCCGTCCAGGCTGCGACGCTGGCGGAGGCGGCGCTGGCCGACACCCTCGCCGCCGTCGCCGCGACCCCGGCGGCGCGGCGGGTGCTGGTCCTCGCCGGTCGGCCGGGCCGGTGGCTGCCGGACGGGTTCGAGGTGATCCCGCAGCGCGGCGGCGGGCTGGACGAACGGCTCGCGAACGCCTTCGCCGAGACGGACGGGCCCGCGGTCCTGGTCGGTATGGACACGCCTCAGGTCACCCCGGCGGAGCTCGGCTGGGCCGCCCGGAGCCTGGACGACGGCGACGCGGTGTTCGGCCCCGCCGCCGACGGCGGATTCTGGCTCCTGGGCCTGCGGCGGCCCGATCCCCGCCTGCTCCTCGGCGTGCCGATGTCCCGTGCGGACACGGGGGCCCGTCAGCGCGCCCGGCTGCGCGGCCTGCGGGTCACGACCCTCGACACGCTGACCGACGTGGACACCGCGGCCGACGCCGTACGGGTGGCGGAGCAGGCGCCCGGCACCCGGTTCGCCGCCACGCTGGCGGCGATCGGCCAGGCGCGGCACCTGGCGGCCGCCCCCACCCGGGGAGCCACGCGATGATCGGCCGGGCCGGACGCCCGGCGGCCGCCCCCACCCAGGGAGCCACGCGATGATCGGCGGGCTGTACGAAGGATCGCTCGCGGGCCTCGGGTCGGTACAGCTCGAGCACGCCGACGGGCGGCGGGAGCGGCTGCCGGTGGACCAGTGGTGCGACGGGCGGCCCGGCGACGACGCCCTGCTGGACCGGTGCGCCGGGCCGACGCTCGACGTCGGGTCCGGGCCGGGTCGGCTCACGGTCGCGCTCGCCGAGCGCGGGCTGCCCGCGCTCGGCATCGACGTCACGCCGTACGCCGTCGAGATGACGCGCGCGGCGGGCGGGCTGGCCCTGCTCCGTGACGTGTTCGACCATGTCCCGGGCGCGGGGCGGTGGGAGACGGTGCTGCTCGCCGACGGCAACATCGGCATCGGCGGCGACCCGGCCGCGCTGCTGCGCCGCGTCGAGGCGCTCCTGCATCGGCGGGGTCGGGCGATCGCCGAGCTCGGCGCGGCGACGCGTACGGAGTGGGTACGGCTCCGCGACGCGCGACAGGTGAGCGACTGGTTCCGCTGGTCGCACGTCGCGCGCGACGCGATCGGCGCGTACGCGGCGGAGGCCGGCCTGCGGGTGGCCGAGGTGTGGACGGAGGCCGGGCGGTGCTTCGCCGACCTGACCCCGCTCGGCTGATCACTGCCATCGGGCGATCCGCCGCGCGCGAGCGCGACGAACGGGACGAGCGGACCGCCGCGTGGCTCGGCGTGTGGCTCGGCGTCAGTTTCACGGTCGCGTTCGTGACCGGGCTGATCAGCCATTTCATGCAGCATCCACCAGGATGGGCGGTCTGGCCGTCGCGGCCGGTCGGCCTGTACCGGCTCACCCAGGGCGCGCACGTGATCGGGGGTCTGGTCACGATCCCGCTGCTGCTCGCCAAGCTGTGGACCGTCTATCCGAAGCTGTGGCAGTGGCCGCCGGTGCGCTCGGCCGGGCACGCGCTCGAACGCGCGCTGGTGCTTCCGCTCGTCGGTGGAGCGTTGTTCCAGCTCGTCACCGGGCTGTTCAACATCGCGTACTTCTATCCGTTCCCGTTCTTCTTCACGGCGGCGCACTACTGGACGGCCTACATCGTCTTCGGCGCGCTGATCGTCCATGTCGCGAACGAATGGGCGAAGGTACGCGGCCTGCGCCCGGCCGCGTCACGGGGCGGTCCGGGGGCGCGTCCCGTGGGACCCTCGCGCCGAGGGTTCCTCGCCACCGTCGCGGGAGCGTGCGGGCTGGTCGGGCTGACGACCGTCGGGGAGACGTTCACCCCGCTCGGCGGGCTCGCGCTGCTGGCCCCGCGCCGTCCGGGTGTCGGGCCGCAGCGGCTGCCGGTGAACAAGACGGCGGCGGCCGCCGGCGTCACCCGGAACCAGGCCTGGCGGCTCGTCGTCACCGGCGACGTGGCCCGCGAGCTGTCCCTCTCCCTCACCGAGCTGCGGGCGATGCCACGGCACGCCGTACGACTGCCGATCACGTGCGTCGAGGGGTGGAGCGCGGAGGCGACCTGGGCCGGGGTACGGCTCCGCGACGTCCTCCACGCGGCGGGCGTCGACGCGGGCGCGCGGGTCCGGGTGGAGTCGCTGGAGGCGGGCGGACGGTACCGCGTCTCGGAGGTCGACCCACCGCACTGGCACGACGAACTCACGCTCCTCGCCCTGGAGCTGAACGGCGAGCCCTTGTCGCTCGACCATGGGTACCCCTGTCGGCTGATCGCCCCGGACCGCCCCGGTGTGCTGCAGACCAAGTGGATCGCCCGGCTGGTGGTGCACACGTCATGAGAGGACGCCTCATCGCCTACGGTGCCGGCGCGACGCTGATCGGCGTCGGCGGCGTCGGGCTGCTGCGCGACGCCGCCGACACTCATCCGGTGGGCTGGCTGGTCTGGTTCGCGGGCGCGGCGCTCGTTCACGACCTGCTGCTGGCTCCGCTCGTTCTCTGCGTGGTGCTGCTCACCGGGCGGCTGCCGGCGTCGTACCGCCGGCCGATCCGCGCGTCGCTGGTGCTCGCGGCGTCCGTCTCGGCCGTGGCGCTGCCGATGGTGCTGGGGCTCGGCCGCCGGGCCGGGGACCCGTCGCGGCTCCCCCAGGCGTACGGGGTCCACCTCGCGGTGATCCTCGGCTTGATCGGCCTGGGGGGCGCCGTGGCCGTGGCGCTCCACTCCGCACGGCTCAGGCGGGGACGGTCCCGCCGGTCACGGTGAGGGCGGTCCCGGACCGGGAAAGGGCGGCCTCCCGCCCCACCGGTTCCGGATCGAGGCGGCGGCGGCCGCTCGCCGTCCGGTCAGTGGAACTGCGGGACGACCAGGTAGATGCCGTAACAGACGATCAGCGCGCACGCCAGGAAGCACAGCCCGGCGGCGACGGCGCTGAGCGCGCCGTCCCGGCCCCGGCCGGTGCCCGCGGTCGGGCGCACCGACCAGGCGAGGACGCCGACCGCGAAGATCACGACGATCGACACCCCGACGGCGGAGGCGACGACGGCCACCTCCCCGAGGGCGCTCCACTTGATGTTCATCGCGCTGCCTCTCACACGGCGGAGGGTGACATGGCCGCCGTGGTCGGCTGGTCGTTGACGTTCGCGGCGTGCACCGGATTCCGCCGGGACACCACGTAGATCGCGGTGGCGACGGCGATCGCCGCGACCAGGACGACGACGATCCCCGCGGTGCCCTGCTGCGCCACCGCCGCGGCCAGCCCGCCGACCGTCGCGGCCGCGGGCAGGGTGAACACCCACGCGAGGACCATCCGGCCCGCGACGCTCCAGCGCACCTCCGCGAGCCGGCGGCCGACGCCCGCGCCGAGGATCGCGCCGGAGCAGACCTGCGTCGTCGACAGCGCGAACCCCAGGTGGGAGGAGGCCAGGATCACGGTGGTCGCGGAGGTCTCGGCCGCGAACCCCTGCGGAGACTGGATGTCGGCCAGCCCCCGGCCCATCGTGCGGATGATCCGCCAGCCGCCGACGTACGTGCCGAGCGCGATCGCCAGCCCGGCCATCGTGACCACCCACCAGGGCGGCCCGGAGCCGTGGGAGAGCACACCGGCGGAGATCAACGTGAGGGTGATGACGCCCATCGTCTTCTGGGCGTCGTTGGTGCCGTGCGCCAGCGACACCAGCGAGGCGGAGGCGATCTGCCCGGCCCGGAAGCCCCGCGTGACCTCCTCCTGCCGGCCACGCCGGGTGATCACGTACGCCAGGTAGGTCCCCGCCACCGCGACCACGCCCGCGATCAGCGGTGAGGCGAGGGCGGGAATGAGGATCTTCTCCGTGACCACGGAGAAGTGGACGCCCTTCACTCCGGCGCCCACCCAGACGGCCCCGATGAGTCCCCCGAACAGCGCGTGGGAGGAGCTCGACGGCAGGCCGAACACCCAGGTCACGAGGTTCCACACGATGGCGCCCACGAGGCCCGCGAAGATCATCGCCGGTGTGACGAGCGAGTCGTCCACGATGCCGCCGGAGATGGTCTTGGCCACCTCGGTCGACAGGAACGCGCCGACCAGGTTGAGCGCGCCGGAGATCGCCACCGCGATCCGAGGAGGCAGCGCACCGGTCGCGATGGAGGTCGCCATCGCGTTCGCGGTGTCGTGGAAGCCATTGGTGAAGTCGAAAGCCAAGGCCGTGAGCACCACGGCCACTACGAGGAACGACCAGTCGCCCATTCGATCCCGCCTTCTGTCCGGCGGCCCACGTACCCAGCGAAGCGTAGGTTCACCCGCTGAACACGCCGTGAACCGTTCGGAACGCCCGAGCCGGAAGACGACGACGATGACGCGAAGGCCGGTGCGGGAGGCGGGGCCCGCCGCCTCCCGCACGGCGGATCTCCGCCTTCCGCGCGGCGGATCAGAGCTCGACCGTGTCGCCCGGGGAGAGCCGCTCGTACGCCGTTCCCGTCCCCGGGCCGTTCTCCCCGAGCAGGCCGTTCACGACCGTCTTGCCGATCTCGCTGAGGACCTCGTCGTGCACGGAGAACGCACGATTCGGCTTGACCGCGCGGACGTAGTCGACGACCTCGGCGGCCTTCTGCCAGGGGCCGCTGATCGGCACCATGAGGCTGTCGACCGGCCGCTCCGGCAGGGTGAAGGCGTCGCCCGGGTGGAAGACGCGTCCGTCGACGAGGAACCCGACGTTGCCGACACGGGGGATGTCCGGGTGGATGACCGCGTGCCACTCGCCGTACACCTCGACGCCGATGCCGTCGATCTCGAGGGCGTCGCCGTGGCCGACGGTCGTGACCCGGCCGCCCAGGCCCTCGAGCTTGGCGGCGGTGGCGCCGTTGGTCCAGACCCGCAACCCCGGCGACGAGTCGAGCGCGGCGCGCAGCGCGGCCTCGTCGAAGTGGTCGAAGTGCTCATGGGTGATGAGCACCGCGTCGGCGCCCTCCAGCGCGCCCGGTCCGGTCAGCCCGCCGGGGTCCACCACCAGCGTCGTGCCGTCCTTCTCGATCCTGATGCAGGCGTGCCCCAGCTTCGTCAGTCGCATGGGCCGACGTCCCTTCCTTCCGGATTTTGTACAGCCAAGCTGTATATCAACGCCGAATATACAGCACGGCTGTAGAGTCCTCGATGTGGACGAGGTGGACGTCAACGAGGTCGCCCATGAGCTGCGACTGGTCGTCGGACGGCTGGTGCGCCGGGCCCGCAGCCCGGAGGACCCGCCCACGCCCCAGGCCGCCGTTCTGGGCCATCTGGACCGGGAAGGCCCCATGACCACCGCCGAGCTGGCCGACCGGCAGCGGGTGCGGCACCAGTCGATGGCCCGTACGGTCGGGCAGCTCACCACCCTCGGCCTGATCGCCCCCGGCCCGCACCCGAGCGACGCCCGCAAGACCCTGCTCACCATCACCGACGCGGGCCGCGCCGAACTGCGGAGCCAGCGGACCAGGCGGGCCGGCTGGCTGGCCGAGGCGATGGCGAGCGAGCTCAGCCCCGAGGAGCGGCGGGAGCTGGCCCGCGCGGTCGCCCTCCTGGCCCGCCTGGCCGACCGCTGACCCGCCGACCCGGCTCACGGGAGGGCCCGGCCCCACCGGCCCCGGAACGCGATACGGGCCCGGGACGTGGGTCCCGGGCCCGTACGGAGGGTGTGGCGGCTCAGCCGTTACGGACGTAGACGCCGTCGCCGGTCGGGTCGTCCGGGTCGCCCTGGGGGAACGAACCGCCGACCGACCAGACCGTCTTCGTGCCCGCCCGGTTCGCCAGCGCGGTCAGGTTGACGTCGTGTCCAGCCGGGCGCGGCGCGGCCGAGGAGGCGAACGCGTCACCCGTGACGTGGACGAGCGCCGGGTTCCACGCGCCCTGCAGGATCCACAGGCCGCCCGACCCGTCGGCTGCGGCCTTGGTGTACCCCACGCCCTTCGTGGCGACGAAGGACTTGGACTTCGTGCCGGTCAGCCGCAGCGCCAGGGGCTTGTAGCAGACGTCGTCGCCGTCCTCGCCGCAGGACCACGACTGCGAGCCGACCGCCCAGACGTTCTTCCCCGACACGGTGATGTCGGCGAAGGACGTGGTCGCGTCGGGTTCCGGCTTGGCCAGGGAGACGGTCTTGACGACCTTCCAGGACTTGCCGTTCCAGTGGGCCACCACGGCCTTGTCGCCGCTCGAGCCGCCCGCCCAGATGTTCTTGGCGGACACCGCGTGCACGGTGCCGATGTGGGCGGGGAGCTTGACGCTCGTCCACTTCTTGCCGTTCCAGTGGCGGGCGGTGGTACCGCCGTTCACCGCCCATACGTCGGAGGCGCTGACCACGTCGGCGTCCGTCGCGCGGAAGCCGCCGGTGAACTTCGCGGACGTCCACTTCTTGCCGTTCCAGTGCACGACCGAGCCGTCCTCGCTGCCGAACGCCCAGACGCTCTTGCTCGACGAGGCGTCGACGACGTTCAACGGCATCGACCAGCCTGCGGGGAGCTTCACGTCTTTCCAGGTCGTCCCGGACAGGTGCTGGACGACCGGCCGCGTCTTGCCGCTGACGGACCGCTTGCCCACCGCCCAGGTGCTCCCGGTCGGCGCGACGGTGACGTCGCTCAGGACGTCGTCGCCCGGCAGTTTCGTCGTCTGGGTGACCTGCCACGTCGGAGTGGCCGCGTGCGCCGTGCCGGCGCCGATTCCAAGGGCCAGCGCAGCCGCGCCGACCCCCACGATCATTCGTCGCATTCTCGCCCTTTCGCTTTCTCGAAGAGGACGCCGGACATGATCCTTTGGTTCACCTGTTCGTTACTTCTCGGAGAATTACGCCCTAATGCGATGAATCGGGCTCCTGGTCGGGGAACTCCGACAGCAGCCGTTCGGCCGCCTGCCGCACGCCCGGGTCGGTGTCGTCCAGCAGCTCGGCCACGGCGGGAAGGAGGGTCACGATCGTGGAACGAACGTGCTCGGGCCACTCTTCGGGCCGCTCTCCCGCGGCGACCGGACCGGGAACGGCCCGCGCGAGATCCGTCACCAGGGACAGCAGGGGGATCCGGACGCGGTTCTCCGAGTCGGTGGCCATCAGGACGAGGAAGGGAACGGCCACCACGGTCGCCGGGAAGACCCTTCCGTCCTTGATCAGAGCCACGCGCAGGTCCGCCAGCGCCACCACGGCGGTCTTGGCGTCGGCGGACGCCGCCGCGCGGATCCGTTCCGGGAGCTCGGTGGCCGGACCGCGCGCGCCCTCGATCTCCTCCCAGTCGATCCGGAGCAGGTACGCGTTGAGGTCCCGCTTCGGCCACAGGCGTTCGAGGTCGAGGCGCAGGGTGGCGATCCCGCCGGCTCCGCCGACGGTCAGGGTGCCCTCCGGGTCCAGGGTGAGCGCCTCGATGCCCGACCCGAGGTCGAGGGTCGCGGTCAGGCCCGAACCGTAGTCCCACACCCGGACGGTCCCCGTGCTCCAGGCGGCGACGATCGCCGGCCCCGTCTCCAGGCATTCGAGGCCGACCGCGACCACCGTGCCGTCGCGCCGCCAGAGGCCGATCACCTCCGGGTCCTCGCTACCGGGCGCGCACACGTTCACCAGACCGGACGAGTCCCCGCTCACCACCGTGCCACCCGGCCCGTCGAAGTGCCGGCAGGCGATCGCGGTCACCGGGGCGTCGTGCGCGGCAGGACCGAGCAGAACCGCCGCGGCCCCCGCATCCGCCGGGGTCTCCGCATCCGCCGGGATCCCCGCATCCGCCCGGGTCCCCGCATCCGCAGGTGCCTCCGCGTCCGCTGGGCCCCCCGCATCCGCCAGGGTCCCCGCATCCGCCGGATCGTCCGGTCGGGGGGTCGGCCAGAGGTGCAGGCCGCCCGCCTGGTCGCCCGCGACGACGCCGACGGCCGGGTCGGCGGCCCAGACCGTCAGCCCGGCCGGCCGGTCGGCGCCGCTCAGCACCGCCGGGGGCTCGAGCTCCGGAGCGGCGAACGACTGGTCGGAGACGCTTTCGACGGTCCACCGTCCGTCGACGTCGGTCTCGCCGGCGCGCAGGGACAGCGGCTCCGGGCCCGCCGGCTCGGCCGGCTCGGCCTGGTCCGGCTGGTCGGCCTCCGGGGATCGGATGTCGTCGACCCAGTCGACGCCGAGCGTACGGGCCAGGTCCTCGAGAGCCGTACGGGTCCGGCCGTGCACAAGGAGGGTGAAGTCGGCGTCCCCGTCGTCGAGATAGATGATCGCGTCAGGTGCGCCGTAGGCGACGGTCCTGGCGCCGAGCTCACGCCAGGGCAGCAGGCCGAGCTCCGGGAAGTCGCGCCGGATCCGGTCCACCAGGTCGGGCTCCGGGTCGTCCGGCCACACACTCCAGCCGTAGTGCCCGGGCAGCCGCATGACGGCCAGTTGCAGGAAGAACTCCGAGATCGACCGCGCCTGCACGGCCCAGCCCTCCCCGACGCTGACCAGCACCTTCGGGTCGGGAAGCGCGGCCTCGGCGGCGAGATAGCCCCACTCGTTGCAGTACTCGTACTCCGCCTTGAACACGCAGACCCGATGGTCGTCGTCCGGCCCGACGAACGGGTTGCCCGGCGGCAGCCCGTCGGAGACGCCGTATCCGGTGGGGTCCGGGCGCACCGTCGGCGGCCATTCCGGGTTCGTCCAGTACAGCCGAGGCCGATAGGTGAAGGAGTTGAACGGCAGGTCCCACCACTCGTCCAGGGCCGCCGGGATCGGCAGCTTCAGGTCGACGCCGGCGAACTCGTCGTCCTCCTCGCCGGTCCACTCGGCCTTGAGACGGCGTACGTACGCGTGATGCTCGGACTCCGACCAGCGCGGCCAGCGGGGTTCGCCGCCGGGCGGCTCGTATCCCCACTCCTCCTGGAAGGCGCGCAGCAGCTCCCACCTCGGGCCGGTGTCCGCCAGATGCTCGGCGAACTCCGCGGGCGTCATACGATCGCGGTCGTCCCACCGCGGCATCACCCGTCGCAGCCGCTCGGCGAACCGCCGATAATCGATCATTTCCGGCACGGCGGCCAGCGTAGGGGCATCATGCGCCGATCGCACTTCGTGGGACCTTCGGCCCTAGCGCCTCCCGTCTCCACTCGGCGAGCATGCTCTTAGTCAGGCGGAGAGCCGTGGGACGGCGATCCGGCGCCCGCGCCCGAAGGCAGGGGCGCGCCAGGCTCCGCCGATCCGTAAGCGGGGGAATCCCATGGCGGAAGAGTTGCTCACGAGTCCGTCCGCCTCCAACCGGGCCGTGACCGTACGGGAGAACCGGCAGAGCCTCGGACCGCTGCTGGAGGCGATCGTTCAGGTGGGCCCGGGAGCGGCGCCGGTGGTGTCGCTGCGCGGCGAACTCGACCTCGCCGGCGCGGACGCCTTCGAGGAGCTGGTGCTCACCGTGATCCTCAGCCACGGACCCGACGTGGTGATCGACGCCGCCGGCCTGGCGTTCTGCGACGCGCGGGGGCTGGGCGCTCTCGTGCGGTGCGCCAATGAGGCCCGCCGGACGGGTGGCCGGTTGACGCTGGCCCGGCCGAGCCATCGGCTGCGCCGCCTCATGCGAGTGGTCGACCTCGACCGGCTGCTGTACATGGCCTCGGTCCCGGAACCTCGCTGACCTGGGATGATCTGTTCGACATTGTCGACAGACCTGTGTTGACGGGCCCGCATACCCCAAATAGCTTCATTCATGCGTCGTGAAGGCGCCGGCGGTCTTCCCGTCGGCCGGCTCTCGGCGCCCGCCCGCGCAGGTGGCAAAAATTTCAGACCCGTACCGGGTCGCTCCCTCTTGCTCTGCGCATGTCGCGGCCCAAGCTTGCCCCTTCCCCCATTACGGGCGGGGTGCTCCCCCGCACCCCGCCCGGAGGAAGTCCCCTTCCCCCGGTTATGGGAGAGGTACTCCCCCGTACCTCGCCCATGAAACCCCCATCCCCGTTATGGGCGGGGCGCTCCCCCGGCGCCCCGCCCATAAGAAGCCTCCATCCCCCGGTTATGGGCGGGGTGCTCCCCCGGCGCCCCGCCCATAAAAGCCCCATCTCCCCCCTCACGGGCAGGGTGCTCCCCCTGCGCCTCGCCCGCAGAAAGCCCCCATCCCCCCATCACGGGCGGGGCGCTACCCCGGCGCCCCGCCCGTATGACTTCCTCAGCTGAACAGGTAGTGGCCGCAGTTCGGCCACTGGCCCTGCCAGCGGCCGTTCACCCGGTTGTAGAGGAGTTGCGCGCGGTAGGTCTGCTCGGCCGCCGGCGCGTCGCTCGGCAGTCCCGACCCGCCGACCGTCGCCCAGGACTGCCGGTTGAACTGGTACAGCCCGTAGTAGCCGGCCGGGTTCACCGCCCGCGGGTTGCCGCCCGACTCGCACTTGGCCAGCCCCGCCCAGTTGAGGCGGGCGGCCGACCCGACGCCGCTCGGCTGCGGGCCGAGCGCGATGATCTGCGACACCGGCTTGCGCTTGACCTTCTGGTCGATGACGGCCTTGACCTTCTTGCCGTGCCGCCGGACGTACGCGGTGGTGACCATCTTGTAGCCGGAGCGGCCCGCCCGGGTCACCTTCCGGCTGAAGGCGGGGAGCTTGCCGTCCTTCTTCTCGACCGTCGGCGCCGGGATCACGACCTTGGTGGTCTTGGGCGCGGACAACAGTCGCAGCACCTTGATCGTCGGAGCCGGAGCGGCGTCCACGGCGGGCGTGACCAGGTCGTACCTGCCAAGCTGAATGCCGACTTGGGCGAGGACGTCACGGACGGTCGCCCCCGTCGTCATCGTCTCGGCCTTCTTCTTGCGGTCGACGAGGACGACGACCTTGATCGGCGTCGCCGTCGGCTTCACCGCCGCGTCGCGCGGCGCGACCGCCGCCGCATCCTTCTTGCCGTCACCGGCCTTGCCTCCACAGGCCGAGGCGGTGATCGCGAGCATCGTCAGACCAGTGACCAACAGGGAACGGCGCACATTTCCTCCGTATCGGCAGCCCCCGTACCGGCCAGACCATAGCGGAGCGTACGACCGCATTCGCCACAAGCGACGAATTTCATCCCGATATCGATCAGCCAGCACCGACAGCCGCTACCCGCCACAAAAGCCACGCGGGCACCGCTCGGCCTTGAACCACGCGGGCGCTGCCGCCCCTCAGACCACGGGGACGGCAGCGCCGATCAGCGGACTAGATGACGAGCGACAGGAGGAGCACGAGGACGAAGGCGACGACGGAAATGATCGTCTCCATCAGCGACCAGGTCTTGACGGTCTGGCCGACGCTCAACCCGAAGTACTCCTTGACCAGCCAGAACCCGGCGTCGTTGACGTGGCTGAAGAACAGCGAGCCCGCGCCGACCGCCAGCACCAGCAGCGCCGTGTGGGAGCTCGACATCCCGCTCGCCAGCGGGGCGACCAGGCCGGCCGCCGAGACCGTCGCGACGGTCGCCGAACCGGTGGCGAGCCGGATGGCCACCGCGATCAGCCAGCCGAGGACCAGCGCCGGGATCGACCAGTGCTTGGAGAAGTCGACGATCATCTGACCCACGCCGATGTCGACGAGCGTCTGCTTGAAACCGCCGCCCGCAGCGACGATCAGGAGCACGCCCGCGATCGGCGCGAGGGAGCTCTCCACGACGGACGAGAGGCGTTCACGAGTGAAGCCGGCGGGGCGGCCCAGCGTGAACAGAGCGAGGATGACGGCGGCCAGCAGGGCGATCACCGGGGTACCGATCACGTCGGCGACCCGCTGGGTCATGTTCTTCGGGTCGTCGATCACGATGTCGACCAACGCCTTGATCAACATGAGCGCGACCGGCAGCAGCACCGTGACGAGGGTCGCGCCGAAGCCGGGACGCCGCCCCGTCTCCTCCGCGTTCGGCTGCGGCACCATCCGATCGGGGGCCGGGACGTCGACCCACCGCGCCGCGTACCTGGAGAAGACCGGGCCCGCGATCACCACCGTCGGGATGGCGACCAGGATGCCCAGCGCCAGCGTGACGCCCAGGTCGGCGTGGACGGCGCCGATCGCGGCGAGCGGTCCGGGGTGCGGGGGGATCAGGCCGTGCATGACCGACAGGCCGGCGAGGGCCGGGATGCCGATGCGCATCAGCGAGTAGTTCCCGCGCTTGGCGACGAGCAGCACCACCGGGATCAGCAGGACGATGCCGACCTCGAAGAACAGCGGCAGCCCGACGACAGCGGCGATCAGGACCATCGCCCAGGGCATGACCCGGCCGCTCGCCCTGGCGAGGATGGTGTCGACGATCTGGTCGGCGCCGCCCGAGTCGGCCAGCATCTTGCCGAGGATGGAGCCGAGGGCGATCAGCACGCCAACGCTGGCGACGGTGCTGCCGAGCCCCTTGGTGAAGCTGTCGACCACCTTGTCCAGAGGGGCGCCCGCGACCGCTCCGAGCGCCAGCGAGCCGAGCGTGAGGGAGAGGAAGGCGTGCACCTTGAACGCCGTGATGAGCACGACGATCACGGCGATGCCCACGAGGACGGCGATCAGTAGTTGAGCGTGCCCGGCCGAGGTGATCGGCGGGGGTGCCGCGTCGGCGAGGTGGGTGAGGGGGACCAAGGCCTGACCTCCAGGGGGGTTGGGCAGGCCGGCGGTGCCGGCGGGGGTTGAACTGGGGCTTAGAGGTTGGACTGGGCTTGGGGGCTGAACTGGGGCTTAGAGGTTGGACTGGGCTCGGGACCTGAACTGGAATTTAGGGGGTGAACTGGGCTTATGGGTTGAACTGGGCTTACTCGCTGACGGTACCCCGGTCCGCCGGAGCGATCACGACCACCCACCGTCAGCCGCGCCGGACCGTGGTGACGCTGGGTCGAGGAGGTTGTGACCGCGCGGCCCTCGCCAACGATCACGATCTGTGACAGAGTGACTACGGTCACAGTCCCCCCAGGGAGAGCGGTATGCGCGGACTGCCTCTCGCCGCCCGGGCCTACGCCGGCGGCGTCATCGCACTGGCCATCGGCGTCATCGCGACGTCCTCGTTAACGGGCCTGTGCTGGCCGAGACTCGCCGTCCTCGCCGCCCTGTTCGTGGTCACCGAGTCGTCGGCGGCGACACTCACGATCAAACGCGCCCGCGTGTCCATGAGCTTCGCGGCGGGCCTGGCCGCCGTCGTGCTGGCCGGCCCGGTCGGCGCGACGCTGATCGGCGTGACCGCGATCCTCACCGGCCGGCGCGACATCGGCCTGGTCAAGCGCCTGTTCAACGCCGCGCAGTACGCCCTGAGCGGGTACGCGGCGGGCGCGGTCTTCCAGACGCTCGGCGGCCATCCGTACCGCTGGGGCGACGCCAACTGGACCGGTCAGGTCCTGGGGCCCTTCATCGGCGCGCTGGTCACCTTCGTCACCGTCAACCTCGCGCTGCTGGCCACCGTCCTGCTCGTCAGCCGGCAGGCGACCTGGCGGGAGATCCTGGCGCTCGGGCGTCTGGTCTTCCCCGGCTGCCTCGGCTTCGGGATGATCGGGCTGCTCATCGCGGGCATCTGGCCGGCCGCCGGTCCGCTGTCCGCCGTGCTGGTGCTGATGCCGGTGTTCATCGCCCGCTGGGCGTTCACTCAGATCGTCGCCCAGCAGCGAGCGCACGCCGCCACCGTCGCGGCGCTGTGCCAGGCCGTCGAGACCAAGGACTACTACACCCGCGGCCACAGCGAGCGCGTGGCGTACGGCTCCGTGATGATCGCCCGGCAGATCGGGATGCGCCCCGACCGGATCAACCGCCTCCGGTACGCCGGCATGCTGCACGACGTCGGCAAGCTCGGCGTGCCGACGAAGGTGCTGCAGAAGCCGGGCCGCCTCACCGAGGAGGAGAACGCCGCCGTCCAGCTGCACCCGATGCGCGGCGAGGAGATCGTGCGCGGCATCGACTTCCTCGACGAGGCGCTCGGCGGCATCATGCACCACCACGAGCGGGTGGACGGCACCGGATACCCGATGGGCCTGGCCGGCGAGGAGATCCCCGAGTTCGCGCGCATCCTCGCGGTGGCCGACACGTTCGACGCGATGACCTCGACACGGTCCTACCGCCCCGGCCTGCCGGCCGAGACCGCCATCGAGGAGCTGCGGCGCTTCGCCGGCACACAGTTCGATCCCGTACTGGTCGACGCCTTCCTCACCGCGCTGGACCGCGACGGGTGGGTGCAGGCGGAGCCGGTCCCGCCGCCGGAGAGCGACGACGTGGAGACCACCCAGCAGGACCACGACGACCCGTCCATGCCGATCGGTGTGGAGGCCGGTGCCCCGTGAGGGGATGCCGCGCGGACGCCCGAGCACGGCGCGTGCGCCCCGCGCGGTGAGGACCGAGCTCGGCGAGCGCCACGCCCGCTGAGCCTCGGATCCGCGAACCCCGCATCCGGCCGGTGGCCGCGGCGTGATAACCAGGGAGGGTGGCGGTCGTGCGGCGCCTCACCGACCTTCGCCGGGGCCTCCATCTGGTCCATGTCCTGGTGGCCGTCCCGCTTGCGCTCATTCTGATCATCTCGGTCGTCGACTACCTGACGCCGTCGACCGTCCACCTGAGGCCGCTCCTCGTGGTGGCGCCCGCGCTCACCGCCTCGTTCGCCGGCCCGCGGGCCACTGCGCTGATCGGAGCGCTGGCCCTGGTCGCCGGGACGTTGGAAGGCGTGGAAGAGCACAGTCTGACAAAGCCCGACCAGTGGATGGAGATGCTGGCGATATTCGCCGTATCGGCGTTCGTCGTGCTCTTCCGGGCGGTCCAGGAGCGGCACGAGAAGGTCCTGCATCGCGTCCGGTCGGTCTCCGAGATAACTCAGCGGGTCCTGCTCCGGCCGCTGCCGCGGCGGTCCGGGCCCCTGCGCATCGCATCGATGTACCTGGCCGCGGCCGAGGAGGCGAGGATCGGCGGGGATCTGTACGCGGCGGCCCGCACGGGCGACGGCACCCGTCTGCTGATCGGGGACGTTCGGGGCAAGGGACTGGACTCGGTCGGTGAGGCGTCGGCGCTGCTCTGCGCCTTCCGCGAGGCGTCACACCATCAGCACCTGCCCCTCTCGGCGCTCGTGCGGCGTCTGGAGTCCAGCGTCTGCCGGGACGTCGCGGAGCTCACCGGCACCGCCTCGAACCCCTCCGAATGCTTCGTCACCGCGTCCATCCTCGATGTCCCCGACGCCGAGCCGAAGGTGGACGTGGTCCTCTGCGGTCATCCGCCGCCGCTCCTTCTCCGCGGGAACCGGGTACTGGCCCTGGAGCCGGACGAGGTGGTTCCTCCGCTCGGACTGGACTTCGTGAAGTCCGCCCGACCCCAGCCGACGACCTTCCCGTTCGAACCCGGTGACGTCCTTCTGCTGTACACCGACGGCGTGGTGGAGGCTCGCGACCGTACCGGCGCCTTCTTCGACCTGACGGCGTGTCTGGCGAAACGGGCCGGCGAGGACGTCGACACCCTCATCGAGCGGCTGCGCGGGAATCTGTTCGACCATGTGGGCGGTCGCCTGGGCGACGACACCGCCATGATCGCGATCGAGCGACCGCCGGCGGGGCCGGGCGAGGACGAGCGCGGCTGATCATCTGCCTCCCTGCCGCGCGATCCGTCCCGCGAGATGGTCCGTGCGCGATGGCGTCGGCGAGTCCGAAGGACCGTCAGGCGGCCTCGGATCGCAGCTGGATGATGCGGGACCGGCTGAGCCGGAGGGTGCCGTAACAGATCAGCGCGAACCCGGCGATCTCGGCGATCACCCAGCCTCCCGTCCGGACTCCCTCCCCGAACATCGTGACCCCGTACAGGATGCTGGCCACCGGGTCGGTGATCGTCAGCGCCGGCTGTGCGGCGACGAGGGTGCCGCTCTGCAGCGCGTTCTGCAGGAGGAACAGGCTGCCGAACCCGGCCGCGACCATCGCGTACGGTTCCCACGAGGTCAGCAGGACGGCGAGGCCCTTGCCGGCCAGGCCGGTGGTCGCCTTCATGAACGTGGCGGTGAAGGCGAATCCGAGCCCGGCGGTCACTCCCAGCAGCGCGACGCGTGCCGGGCCGGAGGTCGACCTCGCCAGGAACACGATCCCGACGATCACGCCGACCGTGACCACCGCGGCGGTCACCCAGATCAGCACGCCCGGAGGGCGCCGGCCGGGCGTGGGGGACGCCGCGCCGAGGAATCCCGCCAGGCCGGCCGTCATCGCGCCGACGGCCAGCCAGACGCGCCGGCCGAGGTGGACCTGGGACAGCCGGGCGATGAAGATCATGGTCAGCGGCAGCTCCGCGACCAAGAGAGGCTGGACCAGGGCCAGCCCCCCCTCGCGACAACGCCAGCGCCTGCAGGAGGAATCCCGCGATGAGCGCACCGATGCCGCCCAGCCACACCGGCCGGCGGATCAGCGCCCACAGCAGGGCCGGGCGGAAGGCGGACTCCTCGGGGGCCGACCGCGCGGCGCGGCGCTGCAGCACCGATGCCAGGGCGTTGCTCGCCGCGGCGAGCAGCGCGAAGAGGACGGCGGTCACGGCAGCCTCGCCTCCGGGCACTCGGAGACGTTGTTCTCCCGTTTGGCGAGGTACGGCGAGCGGCCGAGGATGACGATCCCGGAGACCATCATGGCCAAGCCGATGATCTGTCCGGCCAGCGGGCCGGGGCCCAGCCGCAGCCGCTCGGTGAAGACCAGGACGCCCAGCAGGATCCCCGTGATCGGCTCCGCCGCGGTCGCCGCGGGCAGGGAGACGCGAAGCGGCGCGGCGTCGAAGGCGGACTGGGCCAGCAGGAGACCGCAGATCGCGACGATGACCAGGGCGTACGGCTGCCAGCTCGTGACGATCGCCCAGAGCCCGTGGCCGAGTCTCAGCAGCAGGCCCCGGGTGACGGCGTCCTGCAGGCCGAAGAGCATCCCGGCGGCCGCGGCGAGCAGCATGGCCCGGGTCTGGAGCGGGGAGCGCCGTCCGATCGACACGAGTACCAGCGCCAGGAACACGATCCCGGCCGCCGCCAGCCAGCGCTCGGACTCCGGCCCGGTGGGGTGCTCGCCCGTCGGCCGGCCCAGCACCAGGAACAGCGCGATCCCGCCGGACGCCATCAGCCCGCCCAGCCACTCGTTCCAGTGCAGGTTCTCCTTACAGACGATCCGCCCGATGACCAGCGCGAACAGCAGGTTGGTCGCCAGCAGCGGCTCGACCTTGGCCACGTTCGCTCCGGACAGTGCCAGCGCGCCGAGGATCTGGCCGCCCACCATCGCGGCGAGCCCGGCCAGCCAGAGCGGTTTGTGGATGAGATCCAGCAACAAGGACGGGTGCAGCATCCGCCCGAGCGGCTCTCGGTACGCCGCGTGCTGCTGGGCCACGAAGCCCAGCCCCAGCAGGCCGGCGGCCGCCAGCCCGATAAGAAAGATCATTCCCCCCCCCCCGATCGAAATGGGTCATCGCCTCCCTGGCCGCCGTACCCGCGCCTGACCGGTCCCTCGTCGGCTCCCTCGCGCATGGTCGGCCGGCCCGTCCGCCTCCTAGTGATCGCCGGTCACCCCGTCGCCGCTCTGGTCCGCGGTCGCACCCACAGCGGTTCTGCTCGGAATACGCCTGCTAGGTGGCCTTTCCCGCGATTCACCGGGTGATACCAGGAATGACGGCCGGGCGCGGCCTCTCGGTCCCGGTGGCGGTCCGGGGCGGTCCGGTAAACTGGACGGTGATTCCCGCCTAATGCAACGATCATTCGATCCGACGAATGCCGGGCAGGTCCGCCCGATCGCGGAGGTGAGGCTCATCGCCGAGGAGAGCAGGACCGGCAGGGCCGACCCGATCGCACGCTGGCTGCCGTTCGCGATGATGGGCGCCGTGGCGGCCGTCGACCTGATGGCGGGCCCGGAGTTCGGTTATCTGCCCCTGCTCGCGCTGGGGCCGGCGTTCGCGACCCTGCACTACGGGGCACGTCACACCGTGCTGATCGGCCTGATCGCCTTCACCCTCTGCGTCGTCCTGGCGGCCTACGACAACGTCCTGGGCCACCGGCAGGACAACCTCACACTGGCCTCGATCATCGGTGTGACCTCGGCGAGCGTGCTGGCCAGCCGCCGGCGGCAGGAGCGTGAGCGAGAGCTGGCCACCGTGCGCACGGTGGCGGAAGTCGCCCAGCGGGTCCTGCTGCGCCCGGTGCCGAGGTCGGCCGGACCGCTGCGCATCGCGGTGAACTACACCTCCGCCGCGGCCGAGGCGCGGATCGGCGGTGACCTGTACGAGGTCGTCATCACGCCGTTCGGGGTCCGCATCCTGATCGGTGACGTCCAGGGCAAAGGGCTGGAGGCCGTCGAGACGGCCGCCGGCGTGCTCGGCGCCTTCCGGGAGGCGGCGTACGACGAGGCCGATCTCCCGAGCGTCGTCAAGCGGCTGGAGAAGTCGCTGAACCGCATGCTGGCCGGCGAGAGGTTCGTCACCGCCGCCCTCGCCCAGTTCGGCGACGCTCACGTACGGCTCGTCAACTGCGGCCATCCGCCGCCGCTGATCATCGGCCGCAGCGGCGACGTCCGCGTCGCCGAACCCGAGGACCCGTCACCGCCGCTCGGCATGACCGATCTGATCGACGCGCCGCCGCGGCCGTACCTGCTGCCCTTCTCCCCCGGCGACCAGATGCTGCTGTACACCGACGGCGTCATCGAGGCCCGCAACGACGCCGGACAGTTCTACCCGCTCATCGACCGGGCCGTGCTGCTCAAGGCCGCCGGAG
Source organism: Actinoallomurus sp. NPDC052308 (assembly GCF_040679195.1). NCBI lineage: Bacteria > Bacillati > Actinomycetota > Actinomycetes > Streptosporangiales > Thermomonosporaceae > Actinoallomurus > Actinoallomurus sp. NPDC052308. The sequence continues at coordinate 590,586 of NZ_JBFAUM010000002.1, forward strand.
CCGAAGAGGCGCTGAGCGACCTCCAGGCCGACCTCATCCGGCACACCGGAGGTCCGATCGCCGACGACGCCGCGATGCTCCTGGTCCGGCATCGCTGAGCGCACGGTCGCCGCGCCGAGGGCCAGGGCGATCGGTCACCGGCGTTCGTCGCGATCGTCACCGCGGTTGGCCACGATCACCGCGACCGGCGGGATGGCGAACGCGACGATCGTGAGCGCCGCGGCCGCCGTCGCCGAGAAGCGGACGACCACCGTCCAGGACAGCAGGAACAGCACCATGCAGACGGACATCATGACCAGGTAGGTCCGTCGGCGGCTGCGCTGGCCGGTCACATCGCCTCCTCGAACCCGCGCCGGATGAGCCACCCGTTCACCGGCCACGCCCTCGAGAACCCGGTGATCGTTCCGACCCGCGTCGGAGACCAGGTGGGGACCATACGTCCGCCCTACCCGGACGGACGGCGAACACCACGCCTTGCGCTCGGACGGCGGCTACTCGATGCGGCGGGCCAGTAGCGCTCCGGCGGTCATGGCCGCCGCTCCGGCGAAGGCCGCGGTCGCCGCGATGAGCGCGGCGCCGGTGAAGCCATAGGCGCCGGCCAGCCCGGCGAAGGCATACGGGGCGACGGTCGCGCCGGTGTAAATGCCGATCTGGACGGTATGGCCGGCGTTCTCGGCCTTACGGGCGACCAGCCGCAAGGTGGTGGCGAGGAGGAGTCCCGTCCAGCCCCATCCGGCGGAGAAGGCCAGCGCGGAGCCGAAGACGAAGGTCACCGGTGTGCCGATCGCGATGAGCACGAGCCCGAGACCTCCGGTGAGCATCATCGTGGTGATCAACGCGGCGTTGCGGTGGGGCGCGCGATCGGTGAGGGCGCCCGCGCCGAGCCGGACGGCGACGGCGAGCAGCGCGCTGAGCGACAGCAGGTTCCCGGTGACGGTGGCGGGCAGCCCGGAGCGGGTGCCGAGCTGAATGAAGTACGTCGCCACGGCGTTGTTGCCGGTCGCCGACAGGGCGGCGGCCGATGCCCACGCCGCGCCAGACAGTTGGTCCTCACCCCGGAGGGCGACACCCTCCGCGGCCGCCTCCTCGAGCTCCTCGCACAGGACTCACCGCTGGCCGGCCTGACCGCCGAGCAACAACGGACCCTGCAGGACCTGCTCGAACACGCCATCATCCGTCGATGAGGTAGTCCTTCGCCGCCGTCACCAGGCGCCCTCGGACCGGTCAGGAATCGAGAAGCGCCGACCGGCGGCCCGCGCCTAACGTAATCGTCGTGCCGCCCGGCGAACGTCACGCCGCTCGACCGGGGAACCCACGCCGACGTGGCGTTGTGACATCCGGCCCGGATGTCATGCCGACCGATGCAGGCGGCACATGGACCTCAAGCACAAGGAGACAGGCCATGAAGGCGCACGTCAGCTCGATCCTCCTCGGCGTCCGAGACATGGACCGGACCAAGCAGTTCTACGCGGAGGGGCTCGGCTGGAAGATCGAGAACGACTACGGCGTCTCGGTGTTCTTCGAATCGGACGGAGGCTCGCTCGTCGGCTTCTACGGCCGCGAGGGCCTGGCCGACCAGGTGGGCACGAGCCCGGAGGGCAGCGGCTTCAGCGGACTCGTCCTCACCTACGTCGTCCGTAGTGAGGCGCGAGTCGACGAGATCATCGCGGAGGCGGAGAAGGCCGGCGCCACGATCCTCAAGCCGGCCGGCGCCCTGCCGTGGGGCGGGTACGGCGGCTCCTTCGCGGACCCGGACGGCTACATCTGGAGTCTCGGCTACAGCGCCCAGGGAGCGGACCAGCCCTACGCGGAGTAGCCGCCGAGGAAGACCCCCGGCGCGTGTGGGTGACGCGGCCATCGCCGGCTCGGGAGCCGGTGACGCCGAGCCGGTGACGCCGAGCCGCAGACGCCGAGCCGCGGACGCCGAGCCGCGGACGCGAAAGGGCCCCGGCCGACGCCGGGGCCCTTTCGCGTCCGAGCCGACCAAGGACGCCGACCGGTCGCTCCTGTCGAGCGGCCGGTCAGTGGGAGGGATCGGTCAGGTCCGCCGCGGCCCCGGCGGGGGTTTCCCGGGGCAGCATCACGGCCGCCACCAGGAGGGGGACGAGGGCGGCCACCGCGCCGCCGAGCGTCATCGTGTAGCGCGGCCCGATCAGTTCGGCCAGTTTGCCGATCAGCGGGGCGCCGAGCGGGTTGGTGCCGAGGATGACCAGCATGTACAGCGCCATCACCCGGCCGCGCATGGCCGCGGTGACGCCGAGCTGCATGGTGGCGTTGCTGGTCGTGGTGAAGGTCAACATCGCGACGCCGGTGGGCACCAGCAGCACCAGGAACAGCCAGTACGACGGCATCAACGACGCCGCCATCTCCAGCACCCCGAACAGCACCGCCGAACCGATCAGCAGCCTGCGGTTCGGGCCTACCCGGCGGGCCGCCACCAGCGCACCGATCAGCGCGCCGACGGCCTGCATGGTGGAGGCCAGCCCGAACGCGGACGCCCCGCTGTGGAAGACCTTCTTGGCGATCAGCGGCGTGATGATTCCGAGGTTCATCCCGAACGTCGCCACGAACCCCAGCACCACCAGCACCATGACCAACTCGCGGCGGGCCCGCACGTACCTCAGTCCCTCCAGCAGCTGGCCCTTGGTGCGGGCAACCGGCTCGGCGGTGCGCAGCTCGTCGGCCCGCATGAACGCCAGAGAGACCAGCACCGCGACGAACGACGCCGCGTTGACCAGGAAGACCGGCCCGGTGCCGATCACCGCGATCAGCAGTCCGGCCACCGCCGGGCCGAGCACCCGGCCGATGTTGAAGCAGGCGCCGCCCAGCGCGATCGCATTGGGCAGGTCGGTCCTGCCGACCATCTCCACCACGAAGGTCTGCCGAGCCGGGTTGTCCACCACCGTCGCGACGCCCAGGGCGAACGCGAGCAGATACACCTGCCACAACCGGGCGCTGCCGGTGAGGTCCAACAGCCCGAGGATCAGCGCGAGCAGGCCCATCGCCGCCTGAGTGATCACCAGGACGCGACGCTTGGAATAGCGGTCGGCGATCACACCGCCCCACAGCCCGAACAGCATCATCGGCAGGAACTGCAATCCGGTGGTGATGCCCAATGCCGTACCGCTGTTGTGACTCAACTCCAGCATCAGCCAGTCCTGAGCCACCCGCTGCATCCAGGTTCCGGTGTTGGACACCAGCGACCCGGCCGTGAACAGCCGGAAGTTGCGGTTGCGCAGCGACCGGAACATCGGCGCCGCCAACGCCCGGATCAGCCGCGATCCGCCTCCGCCCTGGTCGGCGTCTCCACCATCGGTCCGGTCCGGCTTGTGCTCTGTGAGTTCACCGTACTCGTTAGCGGGGCTCATTACTTATAGCTTACTAAAGCGTCATCAAGGGAGAAAAGTCCTCATCGGCGGCGACGAGAACGGCGGGAAGCGCGAGGCTTCCCGCCGTTCCGTTCAGGCCCGAGCGGCGTTCAGGTGACCACCCCGGCCGTTTAGGCTTGAGCGGTGTTCAGGTGACCGCCCCTGCCATTGGGGGTGGAGCGGTGTTCAGACCGCTCCTGACGTGGGTCGCGTGACGGTTGCCGCCGTCACGCGACCTTGTCGGCCGCTTCGAGGAGGTGCGGCTTCGCCGCGGCCTCCTTCTTCTTCGCCTCGACGAAGAAGCGGCCCACTGACCCCGCCCCCAGGAGGACGAGGATGTATCCCGCGACCGAGTCGAGACTGATCGTCGGGGTCTTGAGACCCGCGACGAGGCTCCACCCGAGCGACAGGACGGGCTTGGCCGGCTGCAGTTCGGCGTGCGCGGAGATCGTGAGACCACGCTTCCACGCACCGCTCATGCAGGTCGACGAGATCGTCGCGAGGGCGCCGACCCCCAGGCCACCGAGCGTCGCCCACATGTCGTGCTGCGTCACGACCGTCGGGCCGTGCGCCGACATGAAGGCGATGAAGGTGACCGGCACGGTGACCAGTCCGGACAGCGCGGAGGCCGTGAAGACGGCCTCGTTGCTTCCCGCACCCTGCTCACGCCGGCCGAGGCCGGTGAAGATGCGAGCCATCGCCCAGTAGCACGCGCCGTTGATGAGAACGGCGACGATGCCCATGGGCGACAGGTGCGACACCGCTCCCCCGTAGAGGAGAAGAGCGCCGATCACCGAGACGGCGACCCAGCTGACGATCCGCCAGTCCCGCCGACCGCTGGCGAGCGCTGCCATCATCGGGCCGATGATCAGCGTGAGGACGCTGCTCATGGCCGGGGGCATGTGGTGGACCGCCTCCTGGCCCGACCAGATCGACAGGCTGCTGGTGCAGCCGAAGACCAGTGCGGCACGCCACACGGGCCACTCGACCTGGCGGAGCTTGGGACGAACCACCAGCCACAGCGTCACCGACGCGGCGACATCCGTGAGGAAGCTCGTGACCAGGGCGGGCATGCCCGTGGCCCCGGACTTCACCAGCAGGATGCTGTTGCCCGTGCCGCACGTCATGGCCATGACGGCCATGAGCCAGCCGAGCGCCGGCCGCCGACGCTTGACGGGGCCGCCGATCTCGCCGGTCAGCCACCGTCCGCCTTTCCTGACGGGAGCACTTACCAGCCGCCACGGCACCTCGAAGAGGTAACGCCGAGCGGCCGACTGAGCCTCATGGAATTTACCCATGGACCCCCTCCTTCTGTGAGGGGTGCTCACGAAGAGGTCCCGGGTTGTTCAAGCCCGGTCCGCTTCGCTGCACCCGTTGAACGGATGCAACTCGAGAACCGGGATTCGTCCTGGTTTGTGGAGTTGCGCGAATCACGCTAACACAAGGCCCCGACATTCGGTGGTAACCTTTTCGGCGTGCAAGCCCCTCATTTATCGCGGCGGACTGTTCACCCGTCGGCAGGGGCGCACGGGAGACGGCGACCCGGCTCTGCGTTGGAGAAATCTCCTTTTGTGAGGCAGGATCGGGCCGTCGTTTTCCCAGCTCAAACCAGGACGGCAACGACCCGTCAGCGGTTTCGTGCGAACGGCGCATGCCGCCCCGAACCGATGCACGACTCGAATCGTGGCCGGATTCGGCCATTAACCCCTCCGCAAACAATGCGTCACGGGCCGTGAAAACCAATGGTCGAGGCATGCCCACGCCGGAAGCCATCCGTCAGGGATTCACGGTGGCCAGTGACGAACGATTCGCGAACCAGGCGATCGTTTCGGCCAGTCCGGTCCGTAGGCTCACTCGCGGTTCCCAATCGAGGGCCCGGCGGGCCAGACCGATGTCCGGGCGCCGCCTGGTGGGGTCCTCATCCCGCGCGCTGACGTGCTGAATCGGGGACTGGGAGCCGCACAGCTCCCGGATGAGCTCGGCAATGGCCACGACCGTCAACTCCTCGGGGTTTCCGATATTCAACGGTCCGAAATGGCCCGCAAAGGCGGCCTTAATTAGCGCGCCGGCGGTGTCGTCCACATGGCACAGCGAACGCGTCTGCCGCCCGTCGCCGTGGACGGTGATGGGCCGGCCGGCCAACGCCTGCTGAATGAAGGTGGGCACGAGCCGGCCGTCCTGCGCCCGCATGCGGGGGCCGTAAGTGTTGAAGATGCGCAGGACCACGGTGTCCACGCCGTACACGTTCCGGTACGCCTCGCACGCCGCCTCACCGAACCGCTTGGCCTCGTCGTAGCAGGAACGCGGCCCCATGGGATTCACATTGCCGTGGTACGACTCGACCTGGGGATGGATGGACGGGTCGCCGTAGACCTCACTGCTCGACGCGTACACACAGCGAGCCCCTTTCGCGCGGGCGAAGTCCAGGGCGTTGAGCGTGCCGAGCGAGCCGACACGGAGGGTCTCCACGGGCCGCGCCAGATAGTCGACCGGACTGGGCAGTGAGGCGAGATGTATCACGAGCTCGACTCGGCCCGGCAGGTCGAGAGGCTCGTTGATGTCGTGTTCGACCAGTGCGAATCCAGGCCGCCCTGCCAGGTGCGCCACATTGCGGGCGGTACTGGTGGCGAAGTTGTCCACGCAGTAGACCCGGCACTGCCTATCCAATAGCAGCTCGCACAGATGCGATCCGATGAATCCGCTTCCCCCGATGACTACTACTCTCGACAATTCATTCAACTACGTCCCCCTCTACTGGGTGCCGAATCCGCGCTATGAACGAATGAAGTCGATGATCGCCTCGACGCCCGGGTCGTAGCCCTTCGCCGTGGCCACGCGAAGCGTGGGAACCGCTAGTGACACCTCCTCGAAGCCGCTCCCGGTCCGGGCGCCGGTTCCCTCGCGCCGGGCGAGCTCCGCCCGCCGGGAACTCGGGCTGTCGGGCTGCTCGCGGCGCCGTTCGGTCACGCGTCGGCGCGCCAGCTCGAGATCGATCACGCAGTGGACGACCTTGATGTCCGCTTCGGCCTTGAGCGAGTCCAGCCCGAGGCGCCACCTCCGGTGCTGGAAGGCGGCTTCGGCCACGACGGTCACCTTCGACGAGAGCAGCAGGTCGATCGTCTGGAAGAAGGCGTCGAAGGTCAGCCGCGCGACGGACTCCTTGCCGGCGGCAGCGAGATCATGGCCGAAGGTGTGGAAGATGCCCTCGTTGATGGCGTCGCGCGACACCAGAGGGCACGGCAGCGCCTGCGCGAGCAGACCTGCCATGGTGGTCTTGCCCGAGCCGGGCGGTCCACTCACGACGACCAGGGTCGGCCGGTACGCGCCGTTGGTCCGCGCCGTACCGGACGATCCCGCCGAGTCCCCGCCGGCGCCCGCCGAATCGCCGCTCATGGCATCGCGACGATCACCGTATGCCTCGTGGTCGGCCATCCCCTTCGATCCTCACCTGCGCGCGGTCGGCGATGTGTCGGTGTCGTCTGCCCAGGCGATGGACAGGTGCTGCGGCACGGTGAGCAGTGGCGGCCCTCCCTCGGGCAGGAATCCCGCGCCCAGCCACGTTCCCGCCGTGATGGTGGCGCTGCCCGCGGCGCCCGCCGCCGCGGCCGCGGCGGTCCCGTCGTGCAGGTAGCGCAGGTCCACGCTGACGCCGGTGGCGCTGCGGAGCCTGCGCCGTAGCGCCGGCGCCCGCTCCGTGAGGTGCCCGTAGATCCCCTGTCCGTCGTCGGCGGGCAGTCCGTCCCGCACGAACGAGGCGACGCTGACGACGATCCGGACCCGGTCGGACGTCGAGCCCGCGGCGTCCCGGACCGCCTGGGCCAGCGCAGCGCCGACGGCGGCTTCGACACCGTCGGCGTCGGGCCGTCGGGGCGTGGGCCGGGCACGAACGCGGCGGAGTCGCCGCAGGGTGCGGCCGTGGCGCTCGGCGACCGCGGTCTTGATGCGCGTATGGCCGAGGTCGGCCACCACCGCGGCCTCTTCTCCGGAGTCCGTGGGCGCGTGCCGGGCCGCGCCGATGAGCGGGGCGAGTTCCGGCCGGGGCAGCACGGCCACGGGGCCGGTGCCCGGTGCGAGGGCGGTGCCCGATGCGAGGGCGGCGGCCGGTGCGAGGGCGGCGGCCGGTGCGAGGGCGGCGGCCGCCTCCACGCCTTCCAGGACGAGCGGTCCGCACCTGCCCGCCAGCAGACCGCCGGCGAGCCAAATGCCGTCGACGGTCACCCAACGGGCGAGGAAGGCCCGGTGGTACGGGGTGGTCCCCTGCCGGCCGGCGGTCGCCGGATCCCGCAGTGTCGCGATCAGCGCTCCGAGGCGCATCCCGAAGGTGTGCAGTACTCCGGCGGCCGAGCGGGCCGCCTCCGCGTCGGGTGACGCCACGGCGGTGGCGAGGTCGTCCGCCAGGCGGTCCCGCCGCAGGCCGCGCAGGCCGCGTTCGGTGGCCAGGGTGTGCAGGGCGTTCAGCGAGCACGCGTCCTCCGCGAGCCATCCTTCGACGCCGATCGCGCCGGCCGGTCCCAGGACGACGTGATTCAGCGACGCCTCGCTGGTGAGTTCTCCGGGGCGGAAGGACGTCGCGGTCACGATGTACCCCGGCGGTCGCAGTCGCCTGTCGCGCGTCGAGCCGTCTCACGCGGCGCGCCTCGGGTTAACGTCGCGGCGTGACGCATTCCCCCCTGCCTCCACTCCCCCTGCCGGCACTTCCGAGGCTGATCGCGACCGACCTCGATGGAACGCTGCTGGGCGCCGGGGGCGCCGTCAGCACGCGCAACGCCGTCGCACTGCGCCGGGCGGCGGGCGCCGGCGCCACGGTGGTGCTGGTGACCGGACGGTCGCAGCCCAGGCTCCGGGACGTCTACTCCCAGCTCGGCGCCCGGTACCTCGCGATCTGCGCCAACGGCGGCGTGGTGTACGACCCGGTCGAGGAGCGGGTGCTCGCCTGCCGGCCGATCGCTCCCGAAGACGTTCACCAGGTACGCCTGCGGCTTCGCGAGCGGGTGCCCGAGGTGGTGTTCGCCGCCCACGTGGAATGCGGTGGCCGGGTGCTGTACGAGCCGGGCTGGCCCGGATACCGCGAGGTCGGAGACGGCCGTTCGCCGGCCGGGCCGCCGGACCTGGCCGGCGGGCCGGTGGTGAAGCTGCAGGCCCGGGCCCCCGGGCACGAGCCGGAACCGTTCACCGCGCTGGTCGCCGAAACCGTCGGCGATCTGGTCGAGGTGACTCGGCAGGGGTACCGCGGTCTGATCGAGATGAGCCGGCGCGGGGTGACGAAGGGCAGCGCCCTCGCGACCGTCGCCGACGAGCTGGGGATCTCGGCCGAGGACGTCCTGGCATTCGGCGACATGCCGAATGACGTTCCGATGATGCGGTGGGCGGGGTGGTCGGTGGCCGTGGCCAACGCGCACCCGGAGGTACGGGCCGCGGCCGAAGAGGTGACCCTGGCCAACGTGCAGGACGGCGTCGGCGTCTACCTCGAACGCCTGCTGGACGGGCGCACCCGGCCTGGAGCGGCCACGGCGTGACGACCTACTGCTCAAGGCCGAACACCGCGGCGACCCGCCGTACAGAATCCTCCTCGGTGATCGTGGGATCCACCGTGAACCCGTTCAGACCCAGCTGCCGGGTCTGCTCGGTGAGCCGGTCGGTGAACATCGCGTCGCGCTGAAGCAGGTTCCGCAGCGCGCGCTGCGGGTCACCGGTCTTGGCGATGAACCCCCATGCCGGGCCGCCACGGCCCTCGAACACCTTTTGGCGGAACTCGTTCGTCGGCAGCAGCCACACGGCGTGGCCGGTCTCGGCGAGCAGGGGCCGGACGAGGTCGGGCAGCAGCCGGAACCCCTCGGCGATCACCGGCCCGTCGGCCGAGAGGGCGAGAAGGTCTTCGACGATCAGGGCGAACCCTTCGCCCTGGTACCAGTGGAAGGTGTCGAGCATCTCCTGCGGGCTCCGGGTCACCCACCGTTCGTCCATGTCCATGGCGGCGAACCTGCCCAGGTACGGAGCCTGCTCCGCGGGCATGCGGCGGGCGTGGTCGGGCATGACCGCGTCGGTGTCGTACAGGGGCAGCCCATGGCGGTCGGCGAGGCGCCGGGCGATGGTGGACTTCCCGGACCCGCTGCCGCCGCCGATCCAGTAGACGTTGCGCAACCGCTCCCGGAGAACCTCGGGGGGAGTCTCTTCGTGCAGTGCAGAGTGCATTCGTCGCTCCTCGCGTGTCTATCGGCTGGAGACCTCGCCGCTGCTGCGGCGGTGGGCGGTCTGGTAGAGGTCGGCGTACTTACGGGCGATTCCGCTCCAGGAGTACTCGGTGATGCGCGTGTTGTCGGCCGGCCGTAGCCGGCCGTGCAGCGCTGCGGTCATCTGTTCCTGGAAGCCCTCGACGTCGTACGGCGAGACCGCGGGGACATCGGGGAAGTCGTGCAGGATCTCGGGCACCTGGTCGGTGACGATCAACGGGCAGCCGCAGGCGATGGCCTCCAGAGCGACCATGCAGAACGTCTCCAGGAGGTTCGACGGCACGACCGCGACGTCGGCGGCCTGGTAGTACGCGGGCAGCCGGTCGTGCGGAACGAAGTTCAGGAACGTCACGGACGCGTCGATGCCGAGCCGGGTGGCCGCGTGTTGCAGGTCCTCGCGGGTGGGGCCGTCGCCCACGATGAGCAGCCGGCTGTTCTCGATCTGCCGGCTGATGCCGGCGAAGGCCGTCAGCAGGGTCTCCACGTTCTTGTCGGCGGCGAGGCGGCCCACGTACAGCACGATACGTTCGTCGGAGGGCAACCCCAGCGTGCGGCGAGCGTCGTCGCGGTCGCCCGGTGTGAAGTGCTGCAGGTCGATGCCCGGTGGGATGACGGCCGAAGCCGGCAGGTCCGCGTCCGCCAGCGCCTTGGCCTGCGCGTGGCCGATCGCCACGATCTCGGCGTTGGCGCGGATTCGGCTGATGCGCCGGGCCAGCGCCTCGTCGGCGCGCGCGTCGGTGCCGGTGGGCATCCATTTGCCGACCCGTCCCCAGTGGGTGACGACGATCGGCCCGCCGACCCGCTCGAGCAGCGCTTCGGCGTCGTCCAGGCCCTGGACGTGGATCACGTCCGCGTCCGCGAATCCCGGCAGCCTCGTCACGGTGGACAGCCACCGGCGGCGGCGCAGGCGCCGGCCGGCCGTGCGTACGCCGCGGGGCGCGGACGTGATGGCGGTGTCGAGCCAGGCCGGCCAGCGCAGGTAGCTCGGATCCAGGTCATCGAGGCCCGCGAAGTAGGCCATCCGCGGCCCACCGACGAACAGGTTCACCTGGGCTCCGAGGGAGGGCAGCGCACGAGCGATCTGGATCATGCCGATCTGGCCGCCGGGCACGCCGGCGCGACCGGGGACGCTCGTCTGGCTCCTCATGATCATCAAGGTCTTCATGGCTGCCCGCCTTTCCCGGTCGACCCGACCACCGCCGCCGTACGGCCTGCCGCCCTCCGCACGAGGGCACCGGTGGGTACGGCCGACATCCGGTAGATGGAGACCCGGCCGCGGTCGGCCCCGTACACCTCGACGGGCAGGGACAGTTCCCACACGACCCGGCCGTCGGGGGTCAGCTCGAAGGCGCCTCCCGCGGTGGAGTTCGTGACCAGGAGATTGCCGCCCGGCAGTGGCTCGGCGCCGCCGGCGAGCGGACAGAAGAACGACTCCGGCGGGGAGGCCGTCCAGCTCCACACGATCTCGTCGGTGGCCGGGTCCATGACGACCAGGCGCGAGCGTTGCTCTCCCCTGCCGTTGTCGAAGATCAGGAGCCGCCCGTCCGGGAGCATGGTGGGCTGATGCGGCCCCGACAGTTCGCCGGGCCCCCACCACCACCTCACCCGGCCGTCGGCGCGGCCGATCACGGCGACGGTGTCGAGTTCCCGCATGCAGACCAGCAGGTCGCCCTGCGACCAGATACCGGCGGGGTGGGCCGGCAGCACCTCGATGGTGTTGGTGTGCAGGACGTCGCACGGCGATCCCGGAAGGGCGCGAAGGAGCCGCAGCGCGCGGCGCCGCTCTCCGTCGTGACTTCCCGTCCGCAGGATCGCGCGGGTCTCGGCGACCACCGCGTCCGGGACGTCGTCGCCCCGGACCGGCCACCCGCGTGACCGGAACGCGGCGCCGCGCCGCTGAACGGCCGCGTCGATCAGCCGTCGCAGCTCGGCGTCCGTCCGCAGGATGTCATAGAGCGATGCCTCACTCTTCACGACGCCGTCGGCGGTGACCGTGGAGATCAGGTTGTCGAGCACGACCTGAGCGGACCCGCCCCCGTCCACGCGGCGGGGCGTCTCGGTGAGGACGAGGATCGTGCCGTCTGCGGTGATCGCCAGATCGTGGTGCGCGGCCACGTCGCACGCCCACTCCAGGTGCGAGTCGGGGGTGAGCTTCAGCAGCGCGCGCAGCGGCACGACCGCGAACAGGTTGCCCGCCGCGTCCATCTCGACGTGGTTCCAGCCTCGCAGGTAGCTGGGCGGGTCGTCCTGCGGGCGGGGCTGGCCGTGGGTGTGGCTCCAGGTGTGCAGGATCGCACCCTCGCGGTCGATGACGTACGCCACCGGCGTGGGATAGCTCGACGCAGGCGAGAACAACAGTCCCTGCGGCTCTGTGTTCATGACATCGCCTCGGGTCCCACCGGGGCGGCGACGTCGGTGAAGAACCGGCCGATGTCGGCGTGGTCGGGTGGCAGCCGTCGGCCGATCCGCTCGTGCAGGTAGCCGAGGATCTGGTCGAACAGCAGGTTCGGCATGCGCCGGTGCCGCGCGATGAGGTCGTCTCGATACCGTTCGAGCGCCACCATCCAGGCGCGGTATCCCACCACGACCGGGTCCGCCACCGGCCACTTGGCGTTGATGTGGTCGCGCGCCAGGGCGAACTTCGACGGGGATATCAGCTGAGCGCCGGACACCATTCCGCTGGTGTCGGGCACCTGGTGATAGATGGAGGTGATCTCGTCGATGAAGGTGACCCGGTAGCGCAGGACGGTGGTCAGCGCGATCCAGAGGTCCCAGTCCTCGCACACCTCCAGAGCCGGGTCGAACCGTACCTTGGTGTCCCGGAAGTTGCGCACGATGACCGCACCGGTATGCAGGTAGTTCGCCACCATCAGGAACCGCGGATCGTACGGGTACGCCTTGAACCGGTATCCGCTGAGGTCCGCCGGAAGGGCGTCCAGCCGTCGCTCGGACACGACGGCGCCCAGGTAGACGAAGTCGGCGTCGCCTCGCCGCAGCGGTTCGCAGCCGACGGCCAGGTGCTGGGGCAGGAACACGTCATCGTCGTCGAGGAACGCGATGTACTCGCCTTCGGCCGCCTCGACGGCGAGGTTGCGCGGCACCGAGGCCCCGCCCGAGCACCGGTCGAGTTCGAGCAGGGTGACGGGCAGTCTCCGCTTCCACGTGTCGACCAGGTCGCCGACCGATCGGCCGCCGTCGTTGACCACGATCGCCTCGACCGCTCCGACGTCGTCGGAGAGCCTCCGGCCGGCCGTCATGACGCTCTTCAGCGCCGCGTCCAGGGCCGCCGGCCGGTTCAGGGTGGGGATGATGACGCTGACCAGCGGCCGGGAGCGGGACGTTCGCGGGTCAGCCGCCATGGTGACCTCCCGCCGGCGACCCGGGAGCGTCCCCCGCCGTCAGCCGCGTGTACCACCGCTCGCCGACGACCATGTCGTCGATGCCGCGGTCCTCGCAGTAGGCGACCAGGTCCGACATCCGGTTGATGAACCCTCGCCGCAGGTGGTTGAGCGAGGTGTTGCACAGCACGCCCAGCCCGGTCCGGTCGGCGACCGCGCTCAGCAGTTCGTGCAGCGGCGGGTTGCTCGCCGCGGTGACGCTCTGGGCGCGGGCCGAGCCGTCGACGTGCGTCACGGCCGCCAGCTTCGGCGACCGGACGCGCCGGAAGTACAGCATGTACGGGTCGGGGAAGTCCTCGATGAAGGCCTCCGCGAGGTCCTCCTCACGGCAGACCGGCGCGATCGGCCGGTACGACTCCCGCTGTTTGATGTCGTTGAGCCGGTCCCGGGTCGCGGCCGAGGAGGCCTCGGCCAGCAGCGACCGGTTGCCCAGCGCACGGGGGCCGATCTCCCAGCGCCCCTGCACCCAGGCGACGACCCGGCCGGCGGCGAGCGTCTCCGCGAGGGCGTGGTCGTCGCGGGGCCGGTCGCGCCACCGCTGCGGGTCGGGGCGGGTGTCGTTCACGAAGTCGAGCCCGGCGTACACCGACCAGTCGATCGGCGTCGTACGGCCGTGATGGGCCAGCGCGTCGATCGCGGTCCCGATCGCCGACCCGGAGTCGCTGGTGCACGGCGGAACGAACACGGAGCTGAAGTGTCCCAGCTCGCGCCATGCCGCGTTCCAGTCGCAGTTGAGCCCGCAACCGCCGGAGATCCGCAGCGGCGTACCGGCCGGCAGCTCGCGGAGCGCGACCTCGGCGAACAGGTCGAAGATCCGCTTGGTCAGCAGGGCCGCGGCCGTCTTCGCGGCCTTCGACTGGACACCGGCGTTGTAGAGCACCGTGTCGGCGAACTCGGCCTTCGGCGCCGGGTTGACGGTCGGCGCGGCCAGGATGCGGTCGACGGCGGCCTCGATGTCGGCGTCGGCGTCCTTCGCGTCGGCGAACGCCGCCAACGCCATCAGCTTGCCACTGCCGTCCGTACGGGGCGTCTGCCCGTGATCGGGGAACGTCGGGTCGGCCAGCGAGAACAGGAACGCGTAGCGGTCGCCCGGGTGCGGCAGCACCGGCACGGTGCGTACCACCTGCCAGTTCCGGTCGACCAGGTAGAAGGAGCCGACCACGCCCTCCCACACCAGGACGGTGCTCAGCTCCTCGTCCCCTGGCGGCGCCATGCCGACGGCGGTCATGATGTGGGAGCGCTCGTGCGACGAGGTGAAGTAGTCGACGTCGGCGCCGAAGAACCGCATCTTGCCGCGCTGCACCGCCGAGACGCCCGCGTAGCCGGCCCCGATCGCACCACCCGTGCGCGGTTTGGCCCAGCCGCCCAGCGCCACGACATCGGGCATGCGGTCCAACCGCTGGGCGGCCTCCAGGAGCGTCGTCGGGGTGAGCTGCGCGTACCGGGGAAAGGTGTCCTTCTCCGATTCCAGGCACCACAGCAGCCGGCCGTCTTCCACTACGGCGATGGATCCGTCGTGGCCCGGCTTTATCGCCATGATCAGCATTACGGGAGGACCTCCTGTACGGCTTCGCCGAGCTCTCGGGTGACCGCGGCGACCAGGTTGGTGACGATCTCGGCCATCAGCCGTGCACCGATCTCAGGGCTCGCCGCCGCCGCTCGGTACACCACGCCGGTCTTGGTCCGCAGGTCCTGCGGCACGGGAAGGATGAGGTAACGCGCCCGGCGTGGGACCTCGTCGTCGGCGAGCAGTTCGTTCCGGACCAGGTGCGGCGCGGCGTGCATCACCAGGCTGGTCTCCACCATCGCCGCGTGGTGGTCGTCGTGGCGGGCGACGCCGGTCTCGGCGGCGATCGCGTTGCGGCTGTCCTCGGTCACCACGTCCCACCAGGTGACGGCCATGACCCGGGCCTGCGGCGCGGTCTCGATGAACAGTTCGGCCGCCTCTCTGAGCGGGCCCAGGTTCACCTTGTGCGACTCGAGCAGCACGAACCGGCGGGCGCCGTGCCGGTAGGAGGCGCGCAGCACGTCGAGCACCAGGTCGGTGAAGGTCGCGGCCCGTACGCTGGTCGTTCCGGGGAACCGGCCGCCACTGGCCGCCGGGTCGGTGGGCAGACCGTAGGTCAGGGGTGGCAGGACCAAGACCCCCAGGTGATCTTCTAGCTGCTCGGCGAGGTAGGTCGAGATGATCGTGTCGGTGGAGAGCGGCAGGTGGGGGCCGTGACCGTCGATCGAGCCGATCGGCAGGACGACGATCCGTTGCCTGATCTGGCCGTCGTACTCCTGCCAGGTCATGTCCGCTATGCGCATCAGCGTGTCTCCTCTGTGCGCCCGGAGGGCTCGGCCGAGACCACGTGCGCGAGTGCGCCCGGATCGTCACCGCGCCGGGTTCGGGCAGCGGCGGCGGGCGGATCGCGGTCGACCCAGCCGAGGCTGGGGGGCGGCGGCCCGTTGACGGGTCCGCGTCGTCGTAGGTGCAGGTAGTCCTCCTTGTTGCCGCACCCGAACCCGGCCCCGCAGGCGGTCCACGGCGCGCGGGACAACTGGAGGTCGAACCCGTCGTCCAGGACGTTGCCGATCCGGTCCTTGTCCAGGGCCTGATAGCGGGAACACCGGTACACGTCACCGCGGATACCGATGTAGAAGTAGTTGTGGCCGGCGCTGCACAGCTGCCCGCGCAGGTCCCGCATCGCGGCCATGTTGAGGTCGAGCAGTTCGGGGTGCACGCCGAGGCGGACCGCGCGGGCGACACCGTCCTCCTCACGCTCGCGCAGGATCGGCACCATGACCTGGAGCTCGGTGTGCACGCCGTGCGGGGTGAGCGGGTCGTAGCCGAGGTCGAGGTTGAACCGCAGGCCCGCGTCTTCGGCGGCCCGCTTCAGATCGACGACCTGCTGTTCGTTGTCGGGGAACAGCAGGCCGTTGACGACGACGAAGCACCCGTAGCGCTCCTGGGCGAAGCGCGCGTTCGCGATGAACCGCTGCAACGGGATCTCCGTCGGGTGGTAGGTGACCCACAGCGAGATCCTGCTGATGTCCCCTTCCCGGTCGAGCTGTTCGAGACGGCGCTTGAGCAGCGATCCGTTGGTCACCAGCTCGACGAAGTCGGTGTTCGGGCGGGTGCTCAGCTGGGCGGCCTTCGACAGGAACGGCCGGGAGGCGAACGGCTCCCCCAAGGTCGCCAGCCGCACCCCGACCCGGAACGGCCGGTCGGCGATCCAGTCCACGATCTTCTCGAAGCGGGCCTGGTCCTCGGGCGGCCAGTCGGCGGCGTTGCTCTTGGCGTAGTCGTTGATCGAAACGCAGTACGTACAACGGAAATTGCACAGTCGCTGCCCGGACACGTACCAGATGCGAACGCTGTCAGACACAGGCGCCCCCTCGGCCACAGCCGTTCAGCGGGAAGCTGGCCAGGGGAAGGAACTGCCTGCGGGAGAAGTCGGGCAGCTGATCATGGCACGCCCGGCAGATGTAGTCGTCAGGCGCTTCGGCGACGCCGAACACCCTGCGGCGCAGCAGAACCGCCTCCTCGCTCGTCATGAGCTCGTGTACGGATCCGGAGCGGATATTGCCGAACTTCTCGCGCTGGTAGTAGTCGTTGCAGCAGATGAACATGTCGCCGCCGACCGAGAAGTGCGCGTGGTTCACCGGCCAGCTGCAACCACGCAGCCTGCCCTCGACGTGCACGTCCTGGTAGTAGTCCTCCGACAGCGTGCCCGCCCGATCCGAGATCAGCGACGAACTGACGGCGGCCCCGCGTGGCTCGAAATGCGCACGCACCGCCTCGAGCCGACGCTCCACATCCTGGCCGACGCCGTTGACCACGATCGCGACCCGCAGTCCTGCATCGAGCGCGGCCTCGACGTTGGCCAGCGTCCGTCCGGGTCGCTTGTAGCCGGTCAAGGCGCGGAACTCATCCTCATCGAGCGAGGGCACGTTCACGACGAGCTGGAGCAGCGTGTCCCCCTGCTGGAGCAGGGCGATCTTCTCGTCGGTCAGGTTGCTGGCGTTGCAGAGCAGCCGCAGCTTCAACCCGTATTCGCGCAGGACCGCGACCCGCTCGGCGAAGAAGCGGTCCAGCGTCGGCTCGTTGTAGAAGTGGAACGTGACATACCGGATCGTGTCGTAGACAGCGATCTTGTCGATGATCTCCTCGAACAGCGGCATCGGCATCGTCGCCGGCGGTTTGCGATCAAGCGAGACCGGACAGAACTCACAGCCCCAGTTGCAGTGCGCCGTGACCTCGATCTGGGCGGTGGTCAGCAGATACTCCGTGCACAGCTCCGCCGGCCGCTGCAGCCAGCCGCGATCGACCAGGTCGTCGACGACCGCAGGCCCGTACGCCGCCGCGAGCACCGACCGACCGACCGGAGCGGCTGCGGCGTCGTGCAGGGCGTCCAGTGCGGCGGCGTCCCTGTGCCAGACAACGGACCTGTCCAGACCGATCGCCCCGAACACGGCCCAGTCCGGCGCTCGCATGTCGGGATATGCCGTGACCAGCTCGTCCACCGTGTACGACACCGGGCTCTCATCACCCGGGCGGACGAATGTCAGATATGGCGAGGTCTGCACCGAATCAGATGCCGGCCGTGCCTCCGTCTGCAACCCACCCGTTCGTAGGTCGGATCCATCCACTCGGCGCCTCCCAGCTGCCAGCAAGTTCGCGAGGTGGCCACGCGAATGCCCAGGCTGTAAGCCGGATTCGCGGCGAAGCCACCACCCGTCGGCAAGGTTCTGTAGGTGATCTTGGCGTCCGTCGGGGATCTTGGCGCAGTTCGTAGTTGATTTCAACCCTTGACTACCAAGCAACCGCAGTTGAGGGAATTGGTCGGGAGTAGAAGCAGGAGGTAGTCCGACCGGAGTGATTGATCCACTTTTCGGACAACCGGTTAACCAGCCGTTAATCCCACCATAAACGGGAAGACGAGGTCATTGCGCAGGTGACCTTGCCGGATTCGATCCTGTGACCGGAATGCAGATTGCGGTCCCGGGGCGGCAAGGCGAGCGTGAGCAAACCGCCGACGGCGGGTCGCTCGCGCTCGACGCAGCACCCACCGAGATACCGGACCTGAACAGGACATACGTGGAGGAAGCCCGTCCCCCGCACTGGCGTGGAAGTGGGCCGCCGAATCCTTGCGGCGATGAAGGAGCGCGGTTCCGCACCGACGGCGTACGCGTCCCAATACGGGAGGCAGGCAGGACGGCGAACACCGGCCGAGCTCGAGAGCTTCGGGCCGTCACCCGGCGACGATATGCCGCGCTTCGGCCGCGATCCCGCCCATATCACTTGCCGAGGTATGGCCCGGCTCAGCCGTCAGCCGCGACCCCTTCCACGAAGTGGTCAAGCCCTTCTTCCGGAGGTGGACAACCGAAAACCTCGATAATGCGAGGCCACATTTCGGGCTTGACCTTGTAGCAGTGGGCCATCCACTCGTCATCGCCCCGGTCGAACATGTCTCGGATGCGGACCAGCTGATCGCGAGTGATCGGCAGGGTCGTCCGCAACCACTCGTCCTCGCTGCCATAGGCAGCGAGCTGCCATCCCATACAGCGCTCCCTCGATAGTCGCACCATCTCGGCGATCTCCCCATGAGCGACCGTACGGCCTTCACCCCGCCCCCGGAGAGGGGGCCAGGCTTCAGGGACGCAAGGTGAAGCCGTCCCCTGGACGTACGACCTTGCGCCTGCCCCCTGAGACCTGGCGGTGCGGTGGCCCCCGCCGCACGTGATCCCGGAAGGCATCACCTCACCGAGGCCGCCGCCCACGCCGGCTCCGCCATCGAGGAGGAGTTCGAGAACTCCCGCCAAGCCGCCGTCCACGGCATGAAGATCACCGGCTGGTGGCGCCGTCTGGCGGAAGACTCCCGGCTCCGGACTGCCCTTATCGCCCGGTTCATAAAGAACGGGCGCCCAACTGGCTACGTGACCAAAGGGAGTCTCGCCATGCCGAAAACGCCGGTACCGCCCAAGCCGTCGAAGCCGCCCACGGCCTGAGCGGCGCACAAGCCGACCACGCTTCCCAAGTACGGGACGCGGGTGACACCTGCCGTCTCCTTCCGGCCCCTGTGCCGGGAGGAGGCGGTTTTCCGATGAGGGCTTCTTCGGGGACCCGCAAGGCGCTTCGAGCTGATGCCGCGAGCCGACTGCACGCGTCACTCAAGGACGCCGCAGCCGCCTTAATCACCAAGGCCATTGACCGCCGGATGGCCCTCCTCGCGTATGGCCTCGAGGCCACTGCTGCCGGTTGCACCGGCCGTCTTGGCCGGACAGTCCTATCTAGATCATGCACAAACAGGGCCCCAACGAAAAGGATCGTGTAGCCATGCCCGACGAGCGCAGCAGCAAGACCCAGATCCCGGTCTACACCGGCCGGACTTACTTCGTCGGCTGGCGCCGTCTGAAGCCGCAGGTTCCCGTCAACGGTCGCGTCTACGTGCGCCGATCCCTCTGGCGGGGCACCGTGCTCACCTACGCCGACGGCCGCGTGGTGTTCCGCACCCGGCGGCGACACTTCATCATCGACGGTGGTTGGGTTCACGCCTGACTCCACCCCCGACAGCACCAACCGCGCCCCACCCGTCAACGCGGGTCAGGGGCGCGGCTCCATTCCTGCCGGTGCGCAGTCGGACTTCGCCCCCCAGCCCCCTAAGTCGGCGCAGCGCCACTGCGAGCGGCGGCACGTCTCCGCGCCGCATGGCTGGCGCGTCTGGCGCAACGTCCGGAGCATCCGCCTATCACCGGCGCAACAGGTAACCCATCCATCGGCCGGCCGTTCGACCTGCGGCGCGGCTGCGCGACGCCGCTCCCACACGGGCCGACGCCCGGACTTTCATCCCACGTCCACCGGCTGAAGGCTGCTTGCAGGGGCGCCCGGCTGCACACACGCGAAGTTCCGACGACCTGCGTTCCCGCTGGTCACCCTGGAGCGCAACCCCGACCCGGACCGCAGGGCCGGCCACGGCCCGAGGAACGGAAGGGGGACGGCAGTTCCCTGTTGTCGTTCCACGTGCTGTCGCGTTTCGAGCACAGCTCACCCAGCACATCCGCAGGTGTGCTCGGGTTGCAGGCCAATGCCTGCCACACGAACGGATACGGACACCGGACCAGATGATCCAACGTGGCAACGTCGGCAGCCAGGTCGGACGCCGCATCACGGTAGTCCGCAGGCGTGTGGAAAGACCGGCCCCCACCGCCGTGATCCCTACCGCCCACACGGGACAATCTAGCCTCGAACCGATCGTCAGCCAGTCCTGCTAACGGTGCTGGTCGAGGTTGAGAGTCGGTTGCAGACCCACGCGAGCCGACCGTTCGCCGCTGCACTCGCACTCGCGGCCCGGCGCGAGCTGAAGGTCGAGGAAGTGCAGCACCTGGCCGTCCTGCCGGGTGCCTCAGCACGTATGCGAACTGGTCTGAGGCGTCGCCTCGCAGAACGGAAACCCTCGGGTGATGCCGGTTGAGCTGTGCGTTCCGTGACGGCCTGGCCAGCCTTCAGACACAATCCAACCGGGTCAGCGAAACCCCGGCGACCTGTGTTCATGCTGGTCAGCCGGGGTTTTCCTTGATCAGGTGGGTGCCCCCGGCAGGATTCGAACCTGCGGCACACGGTTTAGGAATCCACAGGCGATCCGGCGGCCGTAGCGGCCCTGACCTGCGGAGGGCTACCGCCAGGGTGGAACGAAGACAGGCACCATCCCGCGCATATCCCGCGTGCGGTGCTCATGCTTCCGGATGTCCGCTTCGCTCTCCGTACGGCCGGCGGCCGTGCGACACTCGTAGTATCGGCAACAGGGGGTGACCGTGACCACCAGCAACGCGGAGTACGCGGCCGAGCCACCCGAGCGCGGCTCAGTGTCACTCGACGAGCTGGCACGGCGCAAGCATGTCCGGCCGATCGAGTCTGCCGACGATCTCGCCCAGGACGACGTCTTTGACACCGACGAGGAGCTTGACGCCTTCCTGGCGCACGTCCACGCCTCCCGTCCGGCCGACCTCGCCTGAGCCGCTGTGGATCGCGTAGTCCTCGACACGGACGTCTCCTCCCTCAGCCTCAAGCGCCGGCTCCCCTCCCCCGTCATGACCCGTCGACAAGCAGCCGTGCATCACCCTCGGCGAACTGATCCAGTGGGCAGAGCTCCAGCAGTGGGGCCGCCGCAACCGCGACGCCCTCAACCACTGGTTCGACGGCGTGATCGTGCTGCCGTACACCGATGACGTCGCCGAATTGCACGAACAATCGTCAGACGGGATCCGTCGAGACGATACGCCCAATCGACTCGCCAATCTCCGAAATTCGATACGGAATGCATGAATCCTTCAAGATCCGGTTAACCCGCCACCGATATAGCTTTCTTCCGGTCTCGGTAGCAAAACCATTATAGTGCATTCCACAATCCGAGAAGTCGTGATAGTAAGCCGTGCGCGGGCGCGACACGAAATCATGAAAGACTTCCATAAGACCGAAGAGGATATCTTCGTCCCATGAGCGCGGATCAAGCGGCCAGGCGTCGACGATACCCAGCCTTCGCTCTATCTCCAGTCTAGGGTCAACATCAATAATTCCCGGGTCATCCACACATCCCCTAGGGAACGCCTGATCCAGGTAGCCATTCTGCGCGAACTCGCTGATCAAAACAGCGAATTCGCGGCACGCCCTTTCCACGTCAGGCGCGGCCTGGTCCTTAGATCCATCGCTCGATCGCCTCCAGTACGGCCTCGGAGAGCTTTGCATTGGGATCTCGTGCACTCGCGCGACAATTTCGCGTACAAACTGATCCGCCGTTAGCGTAAGCGGTTCATTTCTACCAAAAAAGCCAGAACTCGTCAGCCGGTCAAAATCATCCGCGACATTCTCATCTCTGAACGCTTCTTCAAGCAGACGCTTGATCGCTTGATTGTCGGAACGAATACGCTGGCTCCCCCCAATAATGCGTACCGCCTCCTCTACGAAGAGGTGAGGCGGCCAAACCAGTTCATAATCACTGAGTTCCACCCTAGAATTGTCTGGAATTCGCTCAAAAAACGACGTCGACACTTGACCTTGAGATGCATGCGGCACCGCTGAGGCACTCGTGACACGCGCGGCAGAGGCACTTCCCTTCGGGGTTATTTGAAGCAGAAGCTGCTGAAGTTGCTGATTTTGTTGCTTGTAGATAAGCATCGACTGCCGATCCATCTCGCCCTTGTCGTAACGCTTATGACATGTGGGGCACAGCGCGATGAGGTTCTCGGCCTTGTGCTCCCGCACCTTGGCCCACGGATCGATGTGAGCGATCTCCACTGGAGTTGCTCGGCACGTAGGGATGGAGCATCGGTGCCCGGCTTCGACTAGAATCGCGCGCACCATTGGCCGGGGAATCTCAGGGCGTGAATCAGGCACGATAACAGGATACAAGAGACCCCTGACAGCAGCGAGGGACGAAAGGTAGGCAGCACGGCTCTCCTCACTCGACGAAGCTAACTAGCTGTTGACGCACGTGCTCAACACTGAGGTGGGACCGCTCTGAGCGAGCGCCATCGGCGGCGCAAGGCCGCGCTCTGGGAGCGCGAAGACAACCTCCAGGGCGCCAGCGGGCTCATGATCAGCGGCGCCGTCTTCCAGTTCATCCCTGCCGAGGTGGTGACCACGCTCTCCTTGAGGGCAGCCGCGTCGTCAGGCGGTCGGTCAGGAACTCATCTTCCGGTGATCGGAAAAGCCGCGGAGATAGAGCCGCCTGCTGGGTTTGAACCACGACCTATTCATTACGGGTCAGGCTGAACCCGTCCACAGCCATCCAGATTAGGCCCGTGAACTGGCGTTCGTCCGTCAAGTGGCCCAGACCCGCCCAAGATCGCCCGGGGTGATTGTTAGTACCAGCGTTGCCCCTCGACGCTCTGCCTCCTCGATACGAACTACCGGCACGGTCACGGTCACCGCCAGCTCGCCCTGATCGGGCGTGTGGTGCCGTGCGATCGCGACAGGTGCTATACGACGGTGTTGCTGTACTTCCGTGCTGTACAGCAGGAGACGCCGCATTCAGCGCCGGCGGATTTACAGAGGGTCGGCGAATTTGCGTCCACTCGTCCGCTGACCTGCACTCATGCCACGCAGCAGGTCGCTGAGAGGCAAGGTCATCCCGCGCATATCCCGTGTTGGCTCCGGTCGTATCTGTCACTGATGTGCCAGGGCCATACGATCCTGATCGTTCCTATATCGGGAGGGCCAGTGGATGCCGTCGATTGGTCACGGATTACCGACGTGCGCGCCTCCAGCTCGACGTCTGCTCGGGCCGCAGTAGAGGCGCTGCGCGATCCTCGGTCGGCTGCACACGCTGCCAGGGCGGTGGCGGATCTGCGGTACGCGGTCAGCAACGATCACGCCGGGACGCTGTATCCGGCCGCGGTGCCTGCGACCACCCTGTTCCTGGCGGTGATTGCCGATCAGCCAGGCCCGGCGCGCATGGAAGCCCTCCATGCACTGTTGGACTGGTGGGGTTGCTTCGTAACAGAGCCAGAGTGCCCGGTTTACGACGATCCGGAGCGCGGCCCCGTGAACGTGTGCGAAGGCATCGCGGAGAGGGTGCGGGCGGCGGCAGGCATGCTCCGAAGGGTGGCAGAGGACCCATCCGCCGGCGGCCGTCACCGCCCTGTCGCCAAAGAGCTCCTGCATAACCTCGACGCCGGCTGGAACGGCAACGACATCTGACCCCAACCCCAGCGCGTCCAACAAACGAACGGCCAGCTATTCATTACGAGTCATACGCAGAGCGTCCACGGCTGTCCAGATCTGACCGCTGACCAGCCTTTTCGACTCCGCATCGTCCAACCCCGTCCAAGCCCATTGTTAGCGCCAGTGTTAACGAGCTCCTCACCCAACACCGCCGGGGTGCGCTGGGCCGGAGTGCTCTCCCGCGCGAACGGCGAGACGGTGTGACAGACGGTTTCGCGCGGGTGAGTGCTCCGGCTCGCGGGGGGCTGGGGGTCGCGAGACCCCCGCTTCGGCCCGCTCAGCCGACTAGGCGGGGTAGATTCCTCTTCGCCCCTAGTAATTGGGGCAGCCCTTCGTTTTACCTCCGTCGATCACTCCTCGCTTCGAAGCAATGATTTGCTCCGTACCTGGACGTTTTCAGCGAGCCCATCACGGATCCGAGGAACAGGCGCAAGCTCATCAGCGAATTTCGGCCACTCCAGCACGACCTTCTTCACCAGGTCGGTAACCACGTCAGCCAACTCGGCATCGTTTGCCCCTAGTTTGCGCTGCAATCTAGCGAACTTTCCAAGGTTCACGTCTTCGAAACGTCTAGAATTCCCGAACTTGAGCCCCAAGTTCTCCGGGTTGCCATCCATGCGATACCAGGCAGTTGCAACAAGATCATAAGCTGGAGACAATGTCGGTATGCGAGGATCCCTATATATCAGCGACCAATTCTTAAGGTGGGCATCGCCGTTAGCAATAAGGACCATGAAAGCTAGCCTCCGAGCGAACTCGCGCAGCGCTTCAGTATCTTGACCGCGATAGATCAGAGATGCGATGGTTTCGAAATTACCCGTATACTTCCCTTCGGGATAAACATTTCGAACTTGAGCGAGATCCTCGATGTGAATCGGTCTTCGTTGAAAGTCTCGATCAAAGCGTTTAATGGAGTACGCCCACTCCTCACCGCCTGGCCAAACTGCAGCAGGCAGTACGCTCAATTCATCTCTATGCACCAACTTAACGCCCGGAACATCGATCCCTACGGCAGACGCGAAAGACATCATCACGTATTCGTTGCGGGGAACTTCTTGATACGTCCGGTCAGGAAGCTTGACGATAGTATCCCCAAGCTTCCCAAAAGCCGGCAGTGTTAGCCTGTCATCCTCGCTTAGCATCGAGAACTTAAGGGCTACCCCTGCGAGCGAAAACCTCCAATCAGGTATTTCCTCAACCAGACCGGCGCCTGCCACGTGCTCAGAGGGGTCCCACGACTGCTCAGGTGCGGCATGACCTTCGGGCAGAATGCTAACGGCTCCAGGCAGATCGTGCCCTACTTGCGCAAGCAACTCCATCTCACGATCTGCCGAAACTCCACGCTCGTCTGCGATCCATTTTCGCAGTACACCCTCAGGGAGGAGGTTCGAGAACCAAGGAGGCAAGCGCAGAGCGGCCGCGTGCCTGGCAGTTAGGTCCTGTTCGAATTGGAGGCCGAGTACGGGGCGTTGGGGGTCAAGCGCGTAATCCTCCGCAATCTCAAACCAGGTGTAGTCTCCTCGTTGATGTAGCGATCCTATTCTGCGATTCCCCAGCCATACTGCATAGCGCGTCTCAGACGGAGCCATATTTCACTCTTCTTTGTCATCATCAAGGATTAGATCTGCGAGAGGGGGAGTATCCTCGAAACCCCATTCGCACATGCGATCGATGAAATCATAAAACTGACCTTGTATCGCCGAATCGCGCACTGAGAAGAACTGCCTTGCGTCGCCCTGCCGTAGGTGCCGTAGTGCCGCAGGAGAGATCATGTGCGACTGCAATACGTCATCCCATTTGACTTCCCTCACGTACCCCACCGGATGAAGCAGGGCATCCAACTCCTGAGTTTCGCCGCTTCCCTCTACCAGGAGCAAATGGTTGGCCGCCAAAGCCAAGAACTCCTTATTGCCTTGAAGTATGCTTGGCAACACCTTACTTGCCGAAATACTGTCGCCTATCGCATCACAAAGTTCCGCCCGAGATATATTCCTACCAGTTCGCAGATCACGCGGTTTCCGGTGCCACCAGGAGCACAAGAGCATTCGGCCTGAAGCTGTCCGCGGAGCCAATTTTTCCGTCGGCGGTAGCTGCCACTTTTTATGCTCCACGCTTCGCAGCAGTGACTGGACGTCCCGAGTTTCGCTGTTATAGCCAAGACAATCAAGGAATCTTCGCGTCACTAGCGAACTACTGCCCATGTTGGCCTCAGAACCCTCGACTGAAGCTCGCCAGAGCCATCGTCGCAAAAGACGAAGATTCCTAACGTCCGGCTTATCGTGTAGCGCAAAAAAACGAGTTATAACAACTAGAAGATTTTTGAATGGCAAGAATGAAACGTGCGGAATCGCTCCAAAATCCTGCAGAAAAACGATAGCTTGAGTAAGAGCTCGCTCACTTTCATCCTGCATGTCTTGCAGCTCAGATGAAGCGAGCGCGGGAATTCGGTCTATATCGGTCGTCCGCGTCGCCAGAACGGCACGCATAATAGTTCTTTCGTCGACTATGCCGAAGCCTGTGCGTTCGTTGAGGGAAGCAGAAATATCCTCTAGCCGACGACTTCGCCCTGAGGCTTGCCCCCCGCTTGTAAGTGCTGAAAATAGCTCCGAGGCCCGGAGATGCACTCCTGACGTATTCAATCTCTCGAACACGTCAACGGCTACTAGCGGATCTTCGTGGCGCACCACATAAGTCGCTATTTGGAATTTACGTAGGTTCCACGAAATTTCAGAGGCCCGCTCATAGTAGCGTATCCCCGCCCTATCTCGGGCGAACCACTCCATTAGCTTCCCAGTCTCAAACAACACGGGTAGCGGGATCACCAAAGGATCGTTCAGCACGGGATCAGCTATGAAAGTTTCTGAACGAAGATCGTAACTAAGCGCAAAGCGTCGGTCTATTTGCCCTGTCTCGATCAGCGAGCCTGCGAGGCTCACTAGGCGCTGCTGCCCGTCGATGATCCAATATGCGCGGTCCTCGGCGGGAGCATGCACCGTTAGAGGACCGAACTGGACATCCTGCTCAGGGGCTGGACCTTCCGAAAACATAAGTGTGCCTATCGGATAGCCACGGGCAATGCTGTCAAAAAGAGCGACATTCTGCTCCTGTCGCCATACATACCTTCTTGCATAAGAAGGGATCCGTATCTGGCCACGCCTAATCATTTCCACTACGTACTCGATAGAGAAAACTACCAACTGGCTGGCCGGATCACTTCTCCTGACCATTGTCACCTCCCGTCCGTTGAACTCGGTACGAGTCCTAACGCTCTAGCCCCATGATGCCTTGGGGCGCGGCTCGCTGCGGGCACTGCGTCCTTGGTCTCTGTGCAGCTTATCGAGCGAGGCAGGGACAGGGCCTTGAACTGCGGTTCACCGATCTAGATACGAGCGTCGCCTGTGCGGCTGGCCTGCGCGCCGGGTCGGCCCGCAGAGGCCGCATGCCCGGCGCGTCGGCCTTGCCGCGGCGGGGAGCGAAGCGAGCCGCCCTTGAAGACGTAGAGAAAGTCCTCATTCGGCAGGTCTGGCCGTTCGGCCCCTAGAACGCTGGTGTCTCGTCTGGTGCTCGCGGCGGTGTCTGGTTGTCTCGTGGTCAGTCGGTAGCTGGCTGCCGCTTGGTGAGGTGCGGGATGAGTTCGGCCATGTCCGTGATGACGGCGCTGGCTCCGGCGGTGGTGAAGCGTTCGAGTTTGCCGGGCTTGTTGGCGTAGCCGATGCTGAGCGTTCCGGCGTTGTGTGCTCCCTCGATGTCGCTGAGGGAGTCGCCGATCAGGACACAGTCGGCGGGTGCCGCGTCCAGTTCCTTGACGGCCTGGCCGATCAGGTGGGGGTCGGGTTTGAGCAGCCGGGGGTCTGGATCGGTGCGGCCGATGATGGCGGTGAACATCGGTGCGAGGCCGGCGGCCGTGACGTAGCGCGCGACTGCTTCACGGGAGTTGTTGCTCACTGCGGCGATGGCGCGTCCGTCGTTGTGGGCTGCTTCGATGACCTGTCGGGCGTGTGGGGTGGCGTCGGCCACCTCGACGGCGCGGAGCTCCATCGTGCGCAGCTCGTCCGCGACGGTCTGGGCGAGGTCGGCGCTGATGGTCGCGGCGAAGCGCAACACATCGAACGGATCACCGGAGGCTGCGGCGTCCCCCGTGATCTCAATGCCTTCTCCCGTGACCAGGTCGCGTAGGTGGGCGGCGATGGTGGGGGCGGGCAGTCCGGAGAAGATGCCGCAGATGGGGCCGTCGAAGTCGAACAGCAGGTGCCTGCTGCGGGCCAGGACGTCGGCCAGGGCAGTAGGGGGCGGGGTCATCCGGTGATCTCGCGGCTGATCGTCTCCCAGACGGTGTTGAACCACTGGCGGGCCTGGGCGACGTACTGTGCCCCGACGGCTGAGCCGTCATGGACGGTGTGTCGGAACAAGCTTGCTTCCTTCCCCATCAGGTCGAACATGGGATGCGGTGTGCCCTTGATCTGCACGACATGTTGCCTGATCGGGTAGAAGCCGAAGAAGACCTCTTCGTTGTTCACGATGTAGAGCTTGAACAGCGGCGGGCAGTCCTGGACGCGGATCTCGGCCGTGGCGCTGTCGACGATGCCCAGGTCGGCCAGTTCCTCGACCGAGTCCAGGATGGCTTGCCCGTGGCGCAACATGATCCGACTCGTGCGCTGGCGGAACTCTGGGTCATCGCCCAGGTCGTCACTGCGGCACGGTACGGGCATCGGCTTGGAGACATCGGGCACGAGGATGCGCAGGGTGAGGCTCCGCGGTTTGAGTTGGCCGGCGCGGATCTTGTCGAGTGGTTCTTGGATGACGCCGTGCAAGGTCTCGCCGGAGAAGCCGAAGAAGTCGATCGCGACGTGTTCGCGGTCGAAGGCCGCTTCGACGTAGGGCCGGATTCTGATCGGCGCGGTGGCCACCGCTGCGTCGACGGGGAGCGCGGCGGTTGCTGCGGTCGGACCGGCCGGGGCCGCCACGCCTTGATGTGCGTCTTGCTCGTCATCAACGCGTTCGAATAGCTGTTCCGCAGTCCATCCAGGGAACATCTTTTCAAGAACGCGGCAGTGGTCCGGATACGGGAGTCCTTTGACATCTCCGGAGATCCAGCGGTGAAGCTGCGCGCGACTTGGTCCCCTGCCGACAAGGGACGGGTCGACCTTGCGCGCGGCTTTGTCGTATTCGGCGCTGAACGTCCGGTAGGTCTGCCAGTGCCGTTCGCGGAGCAGCGCTTTCAACCGCACGGGGGGCTTTGTCTTCGTCTGCTCGCCCATTAGGGCGAACGTAACACGAGACGAGCAATAGATGAGACGAAGAGAGAACAAGACGCCCGAGATGCGATAGGCGCGGTCTCGCAGCGCAACACCTGGTCCGGCGAGGCTCGGGATCGTGAACGACGAACGAAACACCGAGCTTGGGACGCGGACCCACCTGGAGGGCCGGGGGCGGGTCGCGTCGATTGATCGAGCGCGTCGGCAGGCTGCGAACAGGAGGGCTGCGGGCTTGACGGAGGTCGAGCGTCGGCTACTGCTCGAAGAGATCGCGCGGATTTCTGCGGAGTTGGGCGACTTGCAGGTCAAAGCCGCTGAGGTCGCGCGCCGGGTTGCGAGTTTGTCGCGTTCACGGGCGCAACGAACTGCCTGAAGCACCTAACGCGCTGGCCGTGGCGCCGTGATGAGCTGCGGGGCCGGCGACGTCGGGACAGGGTCATTCGTGGCCTGCCTCTCTCCGCGCGGGAGTTGAGGGATGACCTGGGTTCCCGTCGCCGGCCTCGCTTTCAACCGAGGGAGCGCAGCATGGACGGGATCAACCGGAAGCAGGAGCTGGAGACGCTGGTCGAGTTGTGCCGCGAACTGGTTCAGCTCGGCGTCAAGCCGGGACTCAGCGATGCGCGTCCGGCTCTCTCGGTGCGGACCGAGTTGAGCCGCCAGAAGATCTGGGTGGAGGTCGACGCGTCCCGTGGCGCGTTCGTGTGGCGTCGCGATGATCACGAGCGTCACTCGCTCGATGATCCGGCCGGCGCGGCGGCACGCCTCGCCGAGTACCTGAAGCGCCGTGATGCGGGGTCGGGCGAGCAGTCATGACGCCCGATCCGGTCACCGTGCTGCATCGCCGGTTTCCAGGGCTGGTGTTCTGGTTCGGCGTACGCACGGGGGCGTGGTGGGCGATCGTCCCACCCCCGGCCGGATGGCGGTTAATCGAGGCCGCCGATCCTGATCAGTTGACCCAGGCGGTCATCAAATCCCAGTCCTGGCCCTGGCCCGCGCCACGCCAAGGCGCACGCTGGACGCTGGGCGAGGGTCGATGCCGCTGACGGTTAGCGCACGGCCGTAGACGCCGCTACCTGCCTTCACGCGCATCCGCGGTGGGCAGGGCGGCTTCGCCCTGGTTTAAAGGTTCTTGGTGCGCTCGTCGAGTTGTTCGATCTTCGTGCGTAGGTGCCCGATGGCGCTGCGCATCTCTTGAAGCTGACCGAAGATCATCTGGAACTCTTCGCTGCGTTCTGCTGCCCCATCCTCGGCGCCGGCTGATGAGTCCGGCAGTGCGATGACGACGGTACGGCTTCCCTGCCTGCTCTCTAGGAGCCCTTCGCTGCGCAGGACATCGACGGCGCGTTCGATGGTCGCCTTGGCCGACCCGAACCGCTCGGCCAGTTCCCCGATCGGCGGGAACGGCTCCCCGATCGGAAACCGCCCGGCGGCGAGGTCTTCTCGCAGCTCATCCGCGATGCGGACGTACAGCTTCCGACGGTCCGGGTGCGCACTTGGCATGAGTCCAGGGTAGACGATCCAGCCCAGGTTTCTAGGTTCCCCAAGAAAGTTGTCCAAGATCGCTTGACTCTCCCTGTTTCCTAACTAACCTATGAAACTGTCCTTCCTAGAGAAGCTAGGGAGGCGGTTTCTGAGGGAGTGTCATGCAGAACATCGGTATCCCGGTCGACACCCGCGCGCTGACCTTCGTGTGCGTCGCTCCGCCCGCGCCCAAGCTGGTCAACCGGGAGACGGGTGAAGTCAAGGTCGACACCGAGGGCCGCACCGTCTTTCAGGTGGGTCTGTCGGTGGCGACCGAGGCCGGCCGGATCGACCTGGTCACGGTGAACGTCCCCGGTGACCCGCAGGTTCAGGTGGGGCAGATCGTGACGGTCTCTGATTTGATCGCGCGGCCGTGGAAGCAGGTGATCGGCGGTCAGGAGCGGCAGGGGATCTCGTTCGGGGCCTCGGCGGTGGTTCCGGTGTCGGTCGTCCGGGCCGCCTGAGCGGGGCTCGTCATGTTCGACAAGGCAACGCTGTTCGTAGCGGTCGCGGGTCTTGTCGCCGTTGTCGCCGGGGGCCTGGCATGGCGGCGGGTGCATCCGCTGTCGTTCTGGCTGTGCGTCGGGTTCCCGGCCCGCGCGGTCTGGCTGTACGCGACCTGGCAACACGTCGCCTCAGCCTGCAAGCTCACGTATAAGCGGCGGCGCTGGCGCGTCACCCTCGACTCCGTCCCGGTCCTGGGGGCCGCCTCCCGTGAAGCAACGGCGATCGTGGAGCGCCGGCACCTGCGGCGGGTCGAGATCGAGAAGGCTCCCCGCCTGGGCCTGATCCGGCCGTCTCGGCTGGGCTGGCGGCTGCCGATCACGCTGAACGACGGCCAGATCCCCGACGACTTCGCCAAGGTCGCCGAAAGGCTGGCACACGCGTGGCGGGCTCACGCGGTGCGGGTGCTGGACTCCAAGCCCGGCAAGGTCGTGCTGATCGCCACCCGCAAAGACCCCCTGACCTCGGTTCCGCCCGTACCGCCTGAGCCGGATGACCTGCTGCGGGTGCGGCCTGGGGTGCTGGAGAACGGGCGGCCGTGGGTGATCGACTTCAGAACCGTCCCGCACTGGCTGTTCGCCGGCGCCACCCAATCGGGCAAGTCAACGCTGCTCAACGCCATCATCCGCGGGCTTGCCCCGCAACCGGTGGCCCTGGTCGGCTTCGACCTCAAGGGCGGAGTCGAGTTGACCCCGTATGCGGCGCGTATGTCGGCGCTGGCGACGACGCGGGCGGGGTGTGTGCGGCTGCTCGATGGGCTGGTGTCGGAGTTGACGCACCGGATGGCCGACTGCCGCGAACACGGCGTGCGCAACGTCTGGCGGCTGCCTGAGGAGTTGCGCCCGATGCCGATTGTGGTGGTGGTCGATGAGGTCGCCGAACTGTTCCTCATCGCCGACAAGGCCGAAAAGGACACCGTCGCGAAAACGTCGGTGGCACTGCTTCGGATCGCCCAGCTTGGTCGGGCGTTCGGGGTCTACCTGATCGTCTGCGGCCAGCGCATCGGCTCTGACCTCGGCCCTGGCGTCACCGCACTGCGATCCCAGTTGTCCGGGCGGGTCTGCCATCGGGTCAACGATCCGGAGACGGCGACGATGACGCTCGGCGACATGGACCCCGCTGCACTCGAAGCCGCCCGCGCCATCCCCGCCGAGACGCCCGGCGTGGCGATCGTGGCCGGCAGTGACGGGTCCTGGCACCGCGCCCGCTCGGCCCTCACGACCGAGGCCGATGCGGAAGCCGCCGCACACGCGCACCGCCATCTCGCCACCCCCTGGACGGATCTCGTCCGCACCGGCCCGCGCGCCGTCCCTGACGACCAGGCCGCCTAACCCCTCGACCCCCCGGAGACTCGCCATGACCAACGTCATCCCCCTGCGCCGTCCCGCCGTCCCTGCTTCGGTCCCTCGTCCCCGTCCTCGTCGGTCCTCGTCCCGCCGCCTCGTCCTGGACCCCGTCCGCATGACCTTCGACGACACGCGCGGTGTCCACGTCGTGGCCTGTGCGCGCTGCGCCGAGACGCAGGCGGCCTACGCGGACGGGTTGGGCTGGCTGCTCGACTGGGCCGAGGCCCACCGCTGTGATCCGGAGTTGGCCGCCCTGCTCGCCTCGTGTGATCGGGAGGCGGCGTGATTCCCCGCCTCGGCGGCCTTCTGGCCGACTCCGGGCCGGTCGTCGTGCTGGCCGGGATCGCCGCGGCGGGCTCGTTCACCCACATCCGCGACACCGCCCGCCAGCACGGACAACACGGCTGGATGGCCTGGGCCATCGCCGTCTGCATCGACCTCACCTGCGTCATGGCCGCTCGTGAACGGCAGCGTGACCGGCGCACCGGTCGACGTACCGGGCCGGTGTCCTGGCCGTCGCTCGTGTTGGCCGGCGGGGTGGTGCTCTCGCTGGCCGCCAACCTCGCCCAAGCCGAACCCACCCCATGGGGCTGGCTGACCGCCGCAACCCCGGCAGGCGCGTTCCTGGTGGCCGTCTCGATGCTCGAACGACGCTCCGCCGGTCGACGCCCGGCCGAGGCTCCCTCGTCCTCTTCCTCGGCCTCGTCCGCGACGGGCGCTGTCGACTCGTCCCCGGTGCCGCCGTCGTTCGGACAGCCGTCCTCTGACCTCGTCCTCGTCCGGGACGACGCACCGAAGCAGGACGAGCGTCGGGACGAGGTTGCCTCGGCGGGCGGGCCGGCGGCCGAACTGCTCACCTTCGCCCGGCGCGTCGCCACCGAACACGAACAACGCCACGGACGCCCCATCACCCGCGACGCCCTACGCGCCCGGCTCGGGATTTCCAACCAGCTCGCCTCTGACCTTCTTCGCCAGATCCGCACCGCCTGAAGAGAGGAAACCTCGTCATGACCGCACAGCCGATCGTTCCCGGTGACCTGTTCGCGCGCCACCAGACCATCAAGGGCCTTCGCGCCCTGGCCGATTTCCTGGAGGCCAACCCCGCCGTTCCGGTCAACACCTATGGGTGGGAGGTCAGCTACCACCCCCACGGCACCGATGCGCAGAAGGCGGCCGAGGTCGACCGTATCGCCGCCCTCCTCGACGCCGTCCCCGTCGACGAGCGAGGCGACGGTGGCCATTACACCGTGGCCAAGACGTTCGGCCGCATCACCTACAAGGTCGTCCACGTCCCGGCTCGGCGCATGGCCGCCCACGAGGCGCTGATGAGCTACGCCGACGTCTTTGACGCCATGGCCGACCAGGACGCCGCGTGATGGGCCTCGATGACGAGCGTAGGGCGCTGGTGCCGCATGTGGAGCACTGGGCGTGCTGCCACTGCACCGGCGGCCTGAACTCCGAGGGCCAGACCTGCCAGCACTGCCAGGGCCTCGGATTCTCCTGACGCCCTGCGCCCCCGGCGTGGCCACACAACCGCCAAGTCGTCCGCCACGTCGGGGGCCATCCCTCCACCGCTCCAAAGAACGACAGGAGACGCCTCCATCTTGCCTGCTGCCGTCCCCTCCCCGCTCACCCTCCGCGACATCGCCCGCCGCGCCAGCTCGCCCGACTACCAGCGCTGGGCCGCACAGATCCGCCGGACCGGTGGCTGCGCCCAACCGATCCACCTGCGCGGGCGGGTCGACTACCGCGACCCCCTCACCGGCGCCCTCCTCCACCGCTACTCCACGATCCATGAGCCGGACGGAGTGCTGCGCGTGGCGTGCAAGACCCGCCGCGCGTCCCGCTGCCCCTCCTGCGCCAAGGTCTACCGCGCCGACACCTACCAACTCGTCCGCGCGGGACTCGTCGGCGGCAAAGGCGTGCCCGACACCGTCACCGCTCACCCGGCGGCATTCGTCACCCTCACGGCTCCCTCGTTCGGGCCGGTCCACGCCCGACGCGAAAAGGCCGACAAGGTCCAGCCGTGCCACCCTCGGCGGGACCTCGCCGAGTGCCCGCATGGGCGTCCGCAGTCCTGCACGCAGCGGCACGGGGCCGACGATCCGCGGTTGGGGGAACCGCTCTGCCCGGACTGCTACGACTACACCGGCTCCGTCCTGTTCAACGCCCTCGCCCCCGAACTATGGCGACGCTTCACCCTCGCCCTGCGGCGGCGGCTGGCCAAGGCGGCGGGCCTGACGCTCGCTGAGATGCGGGCCGTGCTGGCGGTCTCCTTCGCCAAGGTCGCCGAATACCAACGGCGGGGCATCGTCCACTTCCACGCCGTGATCCGCCTCGACGGACCCGACGGGCCGACCACGTCCCCACCGGCCTGGGCAACCGGCGGACTCCTCGACGACGCCGTACGCCACGCCGCCCACGCGGTCACGGTCACCACCCCTGCAGCCGAGGACGTACCGGCTCGCTCGCTGGCATGGGGGTCTCAGGTCGACGTGCGGCCGATCACCACGACCGGGGAACTGACCGACCAAGCCGTGGCCGGCTACATCGCCAAATACGCCACCAAGGCGGCCGAATGCGTCGGCACGCTCGACCGGCGTATCCGCCCGACCGACGACCTCGACCGCCTCAACATCCGCGACCACGCCCGGCGCCTCATCACCGAATGTCAGCGACTCGGCGCGCTTCCGGAGATGGCTGATCTTCGATTGGCGGACTGGGCGCACATGCTCGGCTTCCGCGGCCACTTCTCGACCAAGTCCCGCCGCTACTCCACCACCCTCGGCGCCCTCCGCGAAGCGCGCATGGCCTACAACCAGCGCGAACACGACATCACCACCGGCCGCCTCCCCCTCTTCGACGACGACCAGGTCCTCGTCATCGCGCACTGGGACTACGCCGGTCAAGGCCACACCCCCGGCGAAGCCTTCCTAACCGCCGCGATCAACGGCACGTCGCTGCCACCGCTCGGCCCTGGCGACGGTGACGCCTGCGCTCGTCTCATCGACGAACGGCGCGCCGAGTGCGACGGTTCTCCGGCGGGCGCTGCTGCACTACGGGCTGAACCCTCCGCGCTGGAAGTTCCCTGTTCCGGCCGAGGAAGCCGCAGCTCTGAAATGGCTTGGGAGCCGATCGCTCCCCGTCACAGATCTCGCTGAGGCGGACGTCATTCGATCCGCTCTGAACGCCATCGCTGTCACGATGACCGGTCGCCCGGCCGCTGCCACCACCGTCGCGCGCAAGCGCGCCGTGCTCTACAACGTGCTCAAGTACGCGGTGAGGGAACGGAAGCTCCTCGACGCCAACCCCATCGATCAGGTGGATTGGAAGGCTCCGGAGAAAATTGAGCAGGTCGACCGGAGTGTTGTCGCCAACCCGGCGCAGGCGCGGCAGCTCCTCGCCGCGGTGACCTATGTGGGTCGGCTGTCTGGTCGCGGGGCACGGATGCGCGCGATGTACGCGTGTATGTACTACGGCGGCCTTCGGCCCTCCGAGGCGATCGGTCTGCGGCGGCAAGACTGCGAACTGCCCGATCTGTGCGCCTGCGTCGGCGAATGCTCCTGTGATCTCCCGGCTTCAGCGTGGGGTCGGCTGACGCTGACGAAGTCACGGCCGAGACCGGGCAGGCTCTACACCGATAGCGGACAGAGCCACGACGAGAAGGGCCTCAAGCGACGTCCGGTCGGTGACAAGCGCCTCGTCCCGATCCCGCCGGAGCTGGTCCGCATCCTGGCTGAGCACCTGGAGCAGTTCGGCACGGCGGAGGATGGCCGGCTGTTCGCCACCTCGACCGGCGGCACGGTCTCAGCGTCGGCGGTCTGGCGCATCTGGCATGCCGCTCGTGTCATCGGCCTGTCCCCCGAGCAGCAAACCACGCCCCTCGCCGGACGCCCGTACGACCTGCGGCACGCCTGCGCGACGCTGCTCCTGAACGCAGGCGTACCGCCCAAGGAGGTGGCCCGGCGGCTGGGGCACAGCGTGGAGGTCTTGTGGAAGGTCTACGCGGGCTGCCTCGACGGGGACGAGGAACGGATCAACCGCCTGATCGAAAAGGCGCTCGCCGCGTAACGCGTTCTGCAGCGACAGGGCTCCGGGTCCATCCCGGGGCCTTCTTGCTTTTTCGGGGGCTCACCTGGGCGAACCCCGCCCCGGCTCATCCCGCGTATATCCCGCGACCACCGGCTGAGGGGTGCTTTCGGTGGCATACGGCTGCACACATGCGAAACCCCGGCGACCTGTGTTGGTGCTGGTCAGCCGGGGTTTTCCTTGATCAGGTGGGTGCCCCCGGCAGGATTCGAACCTGCGGCACACGGTTTAGGAAACCGTTGCTCTATCCCCTGAGCTACGAGGGCTTGACGCTGGTAGAGCCTAGCGGACCCGCCCGGCTCCGCGCCTCCAGTCGGCGACCGTTCCGGACATGTTCCGGATCTTGACCGTCCGATGCGGACCAGCGCGCACCGTCAAGGGTAGTGCCGTCCTCGCACGCTCCGCCCCCGGCCTGGTCATCCCGCCCGCCGTCGTACCACCGTCCGGGGAGCGGGCCGGGCTAAGGTAGTGAAGCCTCCGCGCTCCAGGGAAGTTGCCATGCCTCGTCGGTCCCCAGGCGAGATCAGACGTCAGCTACCACGTGCGGTCTTCCGCGGCCGCGGGCCCGCAATCAAGGGGCTGTCCGGTGCGACCAACCATCAGATCGCTTTCTTCGAGCGACACAACGGATTGCCACCCGGCGACGTCGGTCGCGCCCTCCGTGTCTGGGCTCAAGGCCCGATCCCTCACCCCTGCGGAGGGCTGACATGCGGAGAAGCGACCACCCTCTGGCGCGACATGCACGCGCGCACGTTGCTCAATGACGTCCTGCACACCTTGCGACGAGCCGCACGCCGAGACCTGAGCCGAGCGCTTGTACCGCTTGACGACGCCTTCCTCAGAAGGACCGTTAACGATCCGACCGCGTCGCCCGATCGACCATGGTGGCGCAGACGGTTCGTACGCTAGGCACGACAGTGCGACCTTGAGCACCGCGAGCACTCGGCCGGAGGGACCGGCGCCCACGCCGCGCGCCCGTAGGGCGTGCCGGAGCGGGCGGTCTGCGGCGGCCCTTGCGGTCTGGTGCGGGCAGAAGGACTCTGCCACGATGTGGTCCGCCCGAGGAGCGGTAGGAACAGCGCGGAGGGACAGTTGCCTGGGCTGGCGGAGCTGACCTACAGCACGGTCGGCGGAATCGTTGGGGCGACGGCGACCGGCTATCTGACCAGGCAGCATGAGCGGCGGCAGCTACGTGCCGACGTCATGCAGCGACTGCAGACGATCGCGGAGATAACCGCCGGGGTCCGTGATATCGAGATCGGGTGGGCTCCGGTCCGCCGGGCGGTCGGCGGACGATCGCACCTGACAAGCGGGCTCGGCCTGAGGGCGACCCTCGACGGCGGCATCGACGCCGAAGACGCGCTCCATAAGGCTTTCGCCGGGTTCGGAGTGGCCGCGCTGGCCGCCGGCACCCCGCGTCGGGTCATGGACTTCGCCGCCGGTTCCCACGAACGCGCCTTCGAGTGTGAAGTGATCAGAATCATCGACCGCCGCGCCGGTGGCGTCCTGGGAGAGTCGGTCGATGTACTGATGCGGGCCGCTGAGGAGTACCAGCGAGCGGCCACCGGACTCCTGCTCCACACCCTCTGGCGCCCCTGGCGGGCGCGGTTGCGCCTCCGCACCCGAATCCGCGTGCTCCGCACCGATGTGGCGGCGCTCCACGACCTCCAGGAGGCGGCCAGGACACGCTTGATCGAGACCGAGAACATCACGCTGCTCTTCGCTCGTCTCG
Source organism: Actinoallomurus sp. NPDC052308 (assembly GCF_040679195.1). Lineage (NCBI taxonomy): Bacteria > Bacillati > Actinomycetota > Actinomycetes > Streptosporangiales > Thermomonosporaceae > Actinoallomurus > Actinoallomurus sp. NPDC052308. Next base: position 628,734 of record NZ_JBFAUM010000002.1, read on the forward strand.
ACCCGGACCAGCGGCGCTGGGAAACCTGGAAGATCTCCCCGATTCCCGGGATTGCGACGCCGTACGCCTCGGCCACGGAACCCCACGGCCAGAACGCATCAGCCAAGGCGGACGGTTAGCTTCGGTCCGACGAAGCCCGAGCCAGCGCAATACCAGCGAATCGACGGCCGAGCCATTCATTACGCGTCAGGCTGTACACGTTCACCGCCCCTGCAAGGCGTGCGAGGTGGCGTCGGCTACCTCGACGGCGCGTAGCTCCATCGCGGGTCACTCGGCGCCGGCGTTCACTCCGGCGCAGCTGCTCTCTTCGTATGTCTGGGGCTGCTGCTTGCTCAGGCGCAGGGGTTGGTGCCCCTGAAGACGTCCCCGGCCCTGAGCTGAAGATCTTCCGCACCTGCACCGGTGAAGACGAGGCGAGCGCCGTGAGGCGGGTGCAGCTCGGTTACCTTCACCTGGGGATATCGCCGGATCTCCGTCAGTGCCAGGTCGACTGCTTGTCCGTGCCGACCCACGCCCCGGAAACGTGCGCCCACCCGTGTGGTCGCCAGACATCGCACGACGACAGCCAGAAGATCGGTGCCCGTGGTGTCCACCCGCTCGATCTGGACGGCGGGGCGGGGTGCTTCCATGGGGGCCATTGTCTCCCCGCCCGGGGCGCGGGATCCGATCCCGACTTGATCGTCCGGGCCGAGACCTACGCGGCGAGCGCATCATCCATCCGTTGGTCGGCTGCTCGATCGTCGCCGTCGATGCGACTGGCGTAGAGCTTGAGGGCCATTCACGCCCTACAGAATCACGAGGTCTGCGCGTAATGGAAAAGGTTCAGTGTTGACCCGGCTCAGAGCGCGGTTACCTCGTCGTCGGTGAAGCCGGTGGCGGCCTTGAACTCCGCCAATATGTGTTCCTGCGGAAGCGCGGACGGTATCTGCATGAGGGCGATGTCGTCGCTGCCGATCCACCAGGGCGTCACCAAGGCGACCTCGGCACCCGACTTCAGCCGCAGCAACAGGGCCTCACGGCCAGCGTCCACCTTGCTGAACCCGCGCTGCAGACGCCCTTGCACGTCGATGTACCAGAGGTGGATGCGGGCAATCGGTCGTGCACCATCGAACCGGTTCCAGTTGGCGATGTCCACATAGAGGTAAGGGGGGGCAGGCCAGGGCCGCAAGGCGTCGAGGCGGTTCTGGACTTTGATCAGGAACTCACGTACAGAGGGCTCGTCGTGGCGCAGCGGAATGTCGCCGACCAATTGGTCGCCTGACCGCAAGGCTTCGGTGAGCGCCGTGTACTCTTCTTCCGGCGTCAGGTCGAACTGCGGACGTTTTATGATCCTTTGCGCGACACGCTCGATAACACTGTCGTCAAGCTGTCTCGAAAATTGAACGTTGTGCAGGATCCCGTTGATGATGGCGCGCCATAGCATGATTATGCCATTCCTTGCTCACTGATCAGGTCACCATGTGAAATCGATCATATCATCGTCGATCCTTACGCCCTGGCTGCGCAGGTGATCAACAACCTGCTGATTGATTTCAGCGCTCGGCCTGTAGTGGCCACTTGAGTTGCTTATCGCATTAACCCGGCCATCGGAGACCGAGAGTGTTCCCGCGCCGGCCACATCTTCACCACCGAGGAGACTCGAATGGTGGAACTTGCCATACTCTTCGAAGTTGGACGCATAGATGTTGCCGTGTTTGTCCATGACGAATATGGCTCCGGGAGCATCAGGGTTCTCACCTACGACGCTGTTGAAAGGTCTTCCCTTGCTGTCTCGCAGCAAGCCGTCCTCATCGACTGTGAGCCTGTAATCTCTGCGCTCCACATCATCGAGGTAGCGTACTTCTATTCTGTCGCCCCAGGGGCCTATGATCCCACCCGGCTGGTTCTCGCCCCGGTAGCTTTCCTTCAGTGGGGTTGTTTTGAATGGAGCTTTTTCGGCTGCGTCACCTGCAGCGCGTGACGCTTTTCCGCCGAACTTCTTGAAGTAAGGCTCAGCGGCTTCGAAGAGCCCCTTCCCGATCGCATCGTACTTACCCATTCGCTACTGCGTTCATAGGCATATTGACGTACCGGCCTTGCTTGAAGACGGGTGTCATCGGCGGCGGCGCTCGGCGCTCCGAACCGGCGGCGTTGTGGCGCGGAATGCGCATCAGCGAAATCAGCAGTGTCCGGCTTGATAGTGGAGTCGAATACCTGACACGACTAAGAGAACTGCGGGCGAGGGCAATGCCGCCCACATTGCCTTGGACATCTTTCGAGTAGGCATCGACTCAGTCACTCGCGCCACTCCCGCAGAACCATCATCGGGCGCCATAGGGGTACGACCTCTTTGACGAGCCATGACAGCGTTGGGTTCCTGTCAAATGGCTGCTCGAGCGCACCGCTGGGGGCTCCGCTGCCCCATGCCCCCGCGAGCCGGAGCACTCGCCCGCCCTCGCGGATCAGAGCTGCGGCCACCGTGTCGTCGTACTCAATGCCTCACTGGCCTACGCGACCGTCGATGCACTCCCGCAACAGGTCCGCGTGGCCGCAGTGTCGGGCGTACTCTTCGATCCGGTGCACCAGCACTTCCCGGACGGCGATGGCGTCCTTCCCCGGCCGCACGCTCAGGTCTGGATACTCGGCCAGCACGGCGTCGGTGGTCGCCTGTTCACGGGCCAGGTCGGCGTATGCGGCGTCGACGACCGCCTGTTCGGCGACCGCTCCGTCGAAGTCGGCGTCGCCCGCGCCGTACAGCTTCGGCGGGGGGCCGCCAGGCAGGATCCAGCCGCGCCAGTCCCGCTCTACCTCGGCGAGATGCCGGAGCAGGCCGAGCAGCGACATGGTCGACGGCGGGACCGACCGGCGGGCCAGCTGTTCCGCGTTAAGACCGTCGCATTTCATCAGCAGGGTCAGTCTGTAATGCGTCAGGTAATCCTGCAGTGTCGCCAGTTCGCCTTCCGGACTGACTCCGGTGTTGTCGCGGGGATCCTCATCCGGGTTCACCCACATGTCGGGGTAGACGGTTGCCTGGCTCCACCGCTGGGGTTGATCGCTCACTCCGGCCATGGTGGTCCTCGGGCACCCGGCCTGCCAGCGAATTTCCGCGACTGCACGCCTGACCAGCGCTTCCGTCTTGCCGACTGAGCGCGCCAGTGTCCAAGGGGCCGCAGTTGCTGTAGCCGGGCGTCTCCGGACTGTCAACGGTCAGCGGTCTAGAGGGCCGCCGGCCAACCTCAGTCTAGAGATCGGGATTCATCCCATGAAAAATAATCCGGCATTAGCGAAGCCCGGCCGGGCGTCTGCCCTGGCCGCGTTACGGGATATGGGCCTGGCATTCATCCACTGGATGAGGCTGGGCCCGGTGCGCGGCCTGGCCTGCCAGCTCGCCAGGTTCGACAACCGCATCCTGGCGCACAGCCGCAACGGCGCGCCGGAACCCAACGCCAGGGTGGGAGACCTGCTCGCGCTGCGGCCGGGAAACCCTCCCTACAAGGGCAAGACGGCGCGTGCGACGAGCCGCGAGGACGCTGAACTGCTGCGGTCGGTCTTCCAGCCGCTGGACGGTCAGTTCCTGGCGATGCACCGGCTGTACGCCGGCGCGATCCTGCAGGGCAACCACCGGCGCTACGAGCTCCTGAGGCGTGCGGGCGACCCGGAGTCGAAGATCTCCTTCGACACTCCGATCTTCATCAACAACTTCACGGTGGAGACGCGAGAGCAGGTACGCCGCCCAAGGCGATCGCGAAGGAGCACGGCACGGCGCAGGGATCCGCACGGCATGGGTCTGCCGGACCGCCTCGCCCGCCCATGGTGCCGCGCCTCCCGCTGATCACCTACGGGCGGGCTTGCCCACGGTCGCGAACAGAACGGCCGGGCTCCGCACGCGGAGCCCGGCCGTTCAGGCATCGTGGCCCACTCCACCGGTGTCGCGCCCGGCGGGGGCATCGGAGCCGGGCCGATGGCCATGGCGGTGACCTCCCATGGAACGCAGACCAGCCACCTGGCGATGCGACTCGCCCCTCCCCCGCCCCCTCGCCGCCGGTCGGCGTTGAACTGCGGCGTCGTCCTGATGTTCGCCATGTTCATCGGCCTCGGCCTGATCGCCCTGTCCGGATTCTCGCTGAACGACCGGCCGGACCAGGCGAGCGACCGCTGGACCTACCTCGCGACCGCGGTCGTCTGCCTCTGCCTGACGGCGGCGGTGTACCTGATGGTCCTCGTTCAAGGACGCAGGCTCAAGCGCGGGTACGAGGCCTATGCCGCCGTGTGGCCGGCGATGATGCACACCTGGCAGAACGCCATGGTCTGCCTTCGGTGTCACGGCGCCTTCTTCCCGCCCGGCGTCCTGCACCCCTCGCTCGGGCCGAGCCGGCTCATCCCCCTCGACGGTTTCCACGCCGCCGTCAGCGACATCGGCGCGCGCATCGCCGTCGGCGCGCCCGCCGCCCCGGACCGGAGCATTCCATCCGTGGCGGAGACCGCCGATGGAGCGCTTCGGTACGGGCGGTGTAGAGGGCGGCGTATTCGCGGCGCGGCGGCGCGGTGAGCCGGAACCGCGCGTACCCGGCGAGGGTGAGGGAGGGCAGGTACAGGCCGCTCTCCTCACGCAGTTCCCGTACGGCCGCCTGGAGGGGCGTCTCGCCCGGATCGATCCCCCCGCCCGGCAGTTCCCACTGTCGCCGGAAGCGGTCGAAGACCAGGAGCAGGCGCCGGCCGCACCAGACCGCGACCAGCGCCGCGGGCATCGGCGCGTCGTCGGGTACGCCGGCGACCCGCGCGGCGGGCAGGAACGCGGTCAGCGCGTTCCCGGTCCTCTCGTCCAGGGCCAGGGCTCGGTCCATGCGTTCCATGGTGCGTGCCTCCCGGCCCGCGCCGGGAGATCACGGCGGTTCAACGCTTCGGATCTTCGCGATCGCCACCGTGCATGGAGCGGGCACGGCGAGGGTGGGAGGCGGTCGTTAGGCTGGGCCGGCATGGAGGATCTCGGGCGTCAGGTCGCCTACTGGGACGGGGCCGGGGCCACCAAGACGTTCACGCACCCGGTGGATCTCGGCTGGCTGGCAGGGGTGAGCCGGGACGCGCGGGTCCTGGACTACGGCTGTGGGTACGGCCGCGTCATGGCCGAGCTGAGCGAGCACGGCTTCACCGACGTGTCCGGCGTGGACCTGTCCCCCGCTCTCATCGCGCGCGGCCGCCGGTCACGGCCGGACCTGCGCTTCGCGGTGCTGGAGGCGCCGCCGGCGCTGGAGTACCCGTCGGCGGGCTTCGACCTCGTCCTGCTGTTCGCGGTGCTCACGTGCGTTCCGGACGACGGCGCTCAGCGGGCGCTCGTCGCCGAGCTGAGCCGTGTCCTGGCGCCCGGCGGGCTGCTCTATGTCAGCGACGTGCTCCTGCAGGACGACCAGCGGAACCGGGATCGCTATGCCGCCTACGCGCGGCGCTTCGACGCGCCGTACGGGGTGTTCGCCACCGGTGACGGCGCGGTGTGCCGGCATCACGACCTCGCCGGGCTGCGCGCCCTGCTGTCGGATTTCGAACCGGTGGACGAACGCCGGATCGACGTCACCACGATGAACGGCAACCGGTCGCGGGGAGTGCAGTTCCTGAGCCGTAAACGGTGACGCGAGGACGGGTGCGGCCGGCAGGGGAATTGGCTCGAGCGATGCGACATATACGACATGAATCGCATTGCGGACCAGGTGGAAGGCCAGGTCGGGCGCCTGCGGATTGCGATGCGGTACCGGCTCTGGGCGGCTGTTCGGAATCAGAGACGTGGTCGGTCCAGGGCGCGTACGGTCCTTGTTCAGGGAAACGGTCCAACGATCGAGGAGCGTCCTTGGACAAGGTTCAGCGACTGCGCGACGTCTCCGACGCCGACGTCGCCGCGTGGCACGAGGTCGTCGCGGCGTCGCTCGCCCACGATTTCCCCGATGAACCGGCGCCGACGCTCGATCAGGTGCACGGCCAGGTGACCACGTCCGGGCTGAGCAGCCGCCACCTGCTCTGGGTCGCCCGCGCGGACCGCACCGTGACCGGCGTGGCGCGGCTCCGGCTGTTCGAGGGGACGGGCCGGCGCCATCTCGGGGAGTTCACCCTGCACGTCCATCCCGAGCACCGCCGCCGGGGCGTCGGAACGACCCTGCTGCGGACGGTCGCACGGGCCGCCCGGGACGAGCAGCGCCGCACACTCGTGGTGGAGGCGTCCTCGCAGACGTCGGGCGCGGCCTTCCTGGAGGCGAACGGCTTTCTCTGCGCGCTGTCCCTCAGCCTGTTGCTGCTGAACGTCGCGGAGGCGCGCGGCGTCGAGGACATCGTCGGGACCGAGCACCCGGGGTACCGCCTGACCCGCTGGCTCGGGGTGGTTCCGGACGACCTGGCGGAGGCGTTCGCCGAGGCCAAGGCCGCGATGGGCGACATCCCGGCGGGGAAGATGAACTACGGCACGACCACCTGGGACACCGACCGGGTACGGGACATGGCCGAGGTCGTCGAGAAGCGCGGCGACACGCTGCTGACGGTGGCCGCGCTGCACGAGAAGACGATCGCGGGCTTCACCGAGCTGATGATCCCGGTCGGTGACGGTACGCGGGCGATCCAGTACGACACCGCCGTCGTGTCCGGGCACCGCGGGCGGGGGCTCGGGCTGTGGGTGAAGGCGGCCATGCTCGAGTGGCTGCGCGCGGAGTGGCCCGCCGTGCTGGAGATCGAGACCGACAACGCCGAGGACAACGCCCACATGCTCGCGGTCAACGAACGGCTGGGGTTCCGGCCGCTGCGGCAGACCCGGCAGTACCAGTGCGACCCGAGGATGATCCACTAGGCGGACGTTGGCGGTTCCCTGGCCTCGGCGGGTCTACAGTGACGGAGAGTCGAGGAGGCAGAGTTGCTGTACTGGTTCATGTACCGGGTGGTCCGCCCGCTGCTCCGGATCCTGTTCCGGCCGGTGGTCGTGGGGCTGGAGAACGTCCCGGAGGATGGCGCGATCATCCTGGCCAGCAACCACCTGTCGTTCGTGGACAGCGTGCTGATTCCGCTCGTCGTGCCGCGCCGGGTCACGTTCATCGCCAAGGCCGAGTACTTCGAGGGCAAGGGCGTGGCGCGGATCCTCGGCGCGTTCCTGGACGCGATGGGGCACATCCCCGTGCCGCGTACGGAGCAGCGCGCCGCCGTGGCCGCGCTGGACATCGCGCTCGGCGTCCTGAACAACGGCAGCGCCTTCGCGATCTACCCGGAGGGCACCCGCTCCGAGGACGGCCGGCTCTACCGCGGGCACACGGGTGTGGGCTGGCTCGCGCTGAACGCCCAGGCGAGCGTCGTGCCGGTGGCGGTGAAGGGCACCGAGAAGATCATGCCGGTCGGCGCGAAGATCCCGATTCCCCGGCTGCACCGGCCGGGCGTGAAGTTCGGCAAGCCGATCGACTACACCGCGTTCGCGGACATGCCGCCGGCCAAGGGTCGCCGCGCGATGGTGGACGAGATCATGAAGGAGATCGAGAAGCTGTCGCGCCAGGAGTACGCGGGCGTGTACAACGAGCGGTCCAAGCAGACCCAGGCCTGACCGCGGGGCCCCGCCTTCCCCTCCTCACAGGGGGTGTTCGAACCAGACGACCTTGCCGGTCGGGGTGCGCTGGGTGCCCCAGTGCTCGGCGAGGGCACTGACGAGCTGCAGGCCCCGCCCGTTCTCGTCGGTGGTCTCGGCCCGGCGCAGGTGCGGGAGATCGTAGCCGTCGTCGCGGACCTCGCAGAGCAGGGAGTTCGCCCGGATCAGGCGCAGCCCGAGGTCACCCGCGCCGTGCACGATCGCGTTGGTGACCAGCTCGCTGACCAGGAGCTCGACGGTGGGCACCAGGGCGGGCAGGTCCCAGGTCTGCAGGGCCTCGCGGGCGAGGCGGCGGGTCTCGCGGACCACGGCCGGCTCCGCCCTGAGGTTCCAGGAGAAGACGTCCTCCTTCGGGATGCCCTCGAAGCGCACGGCCAGCAGGGCGATGTCGTCGTCGTACCGGCCCGCCGTGCCGAAACCCTCGATGAGCGTCTCGCAGACGTCCTCCAGCGGCCGCGGCGGGCCGGAGAGGAAGTCCCGCAGCGCGGTGAGCCCGACGTCGAGGGGCCGGTCGCGGCGTTCGACCAGGCCGTCGGTGCACACGACGAACTGGCTGCCGTCCTCGACGTCGAAGCAGACCGTCTCGAACGGGACGCCGCCCACGCCGATCGGGGCGCCGGGCGGGACCTCCAGCAGCCAGGACTCGCCGGACGGGGAGACCAGTACGGGCGGCAGGTGCCCGGCGTTGGCGATCTCGCAGCGCCGGGCCACCGGGTCGTACACGGCGTAGACGCAGGTCGCCAGGCACTCGTCGCCGAGCCGCCGGGCGAGGTCGTCGAGCTGGCGGAGCAGTTGGTCGGGCGGGAGGTCCTGCGGGGCGAGCGTGCGTACGGCGGTGCGGAGCTGTCCCATGATGGCGGCGGAGGTCAGGCCATGGCCCATGACGTCGCCGACGACGAGGGCGAGCCTGCTGCCGGGCAGCGGAATCGCGTCGAACCAGTCGCCGCCGACCCGTACGGCCTCGTCGGCGGGGACGTAGCGGTAGCAGATCCGCGCGCCGGCGACGTCGGGCGGGGCGTCGGGCAGCATGCTGTGCTGCAACTGCGCCGCCACGCGCGCCTCGCGGCGGTAGAGGCGGCCGTTGTCGACGCACACCGCGGCCCGGCGGCCCAGCTCCTCCGCCACGGCCACCTCCCGCTCGCCGAACGGCGGCCGGTCGCGTCGGCGCAGCAGGACGATCGTGCCTAAGATCTTGCCGCGCGCGATGAGCGGCGTGATCAGCAGCGCCCGGCCGCGCAGCAGGGGCCGCAGGTCACGGCTGCCGACGCGGGAGGAGATGCGGCGGCTCACGCGCTCGCTGACCCGGGGGACGTTGACGCTCTGCCCGGTGGTCAGGTCGTCGGCGAGCGGCATCCTGGACGGCATCCGGATCACCTCGCCCAGGGGGACGAGATCGTCCCAGTGGCCCTCCTCCTCGTCGTACCGCATGGCCACGCGTACGACGCTGGGCGAGGCGTCCGCCTCCGGCGGGGGCAGCTCCTGGCCGGTGACGATCGACTCGAGCAGCTGAACGCCGGCGAAGTCGGCGAACGAGGGCACGAGCGCGTCGCACAGGGCGTCGGCGGTCTGGACCGGGTCGAGCGTGTCGGCGAGGCGGGCGCCGACGTCGTTGAGGAAGTCCAGGCGCTCTTGGGCCGCCAGGTGCTCCAGCGGCTGGTGGGGTGGCGGGTCGTACGGCGCCGCGGCGGTCGGGCGGACGCGGCCGAGCCGTGGCGCCGTGTCGCGGTGGCCGGCGAACGGCAGGCGTACGGTCACGCTGACGTTCACGGCCGGATAGCCGCGGGCGAGGACCTGATCGCCGATCTCGCGGTGGTCGAGGTCCGGCGGCAGCAGCTCGGCGAGCCGGCGCCGGAGCAGCGCGGAGTCGACGGTGGACGACTGCACGAGGGTGGGCTCGACGCGAAGGATCCGGACGCCGCTCGTGGCGGTGAGCGGGGCCGGCGGCGGGGGCGTGATGAGGACGTCGCCGAGCGCGAGGCCGTGGCCGTGATCCTTGATGCGCTGCGCGTCGGCGGCCACGGCCAGTCCCCGGGCGTCGCCCGGTCCGGTCAGCGGATACACCCACCAGGCGATCTCCCGCACGGCGCCGTCGTCGAGACGCGAGACCAGGCACACCCCGGTCCAGACGTGGCGCAGCCGGCGGTCACCGAACTCGAACGCCGACCGGTGCTCCTGCGGCAGGTGCAGCAGGGTGCGCAGCGGGCGGCCGGCCACCGCGTCGTACGGGGCGCCGAAGACGTCCTCGGCGGCGGGGTTCCAGCGGGTCACGCGGCCGAGCTCGTCGAGCAGGACGACGGCCATCGGGGTGATCCCGAGCAGGTGGCGATCGAGCAGCCGGGGTGGCGCACCGGCGGCTGCGAGGCGCGTGGCGGGGCGTTGCCGAGTGACCACGGATGATCCCCCTCTCCAGCGAGGATGCAGGCGCACGGCCCCCCGACCCGCGATGTGACCGACGTTACAACCGGTTGCCCGACTGCGCTGCGTTTCGACGCGATTACGTCGCTCAGCGAAGGCGTCGGCACGTCCGGTGACCGAACCAGGCCATCGCCGCCCACGGCAGCGCCCACCGCCGCAGGGGGTGCTCACGCGGCCGTGGGTCGATCGCGCGGCCACGCCCTGTGGTTTTCCGCAGGCCGCGCATGAAGCACGTTGTGTCCGGCGAAAAAGGGGTAACCACCCTTTTCGTCCAGGCAGGGCCGGTCCGCGGCCCAGCGGAGCGACGGAGGAGAGAGCCCCATGTGGACACAGAGTGTGACGAAGCTCATTTCGCAGCGTGTCGAACTTGCGTTAAACTGACGACTCCGGTAGGCGCCCGTGTGAGAGGCGCCGAGCCTCTTCGCCGGTCGAGCCGACACAGTCGTCGGTGGCGCATCGGCGATCCGGCCCGCCGCTCCCCTGGCGGGCACACATAGCCGACAGCTGCACGGAGATCATCCGTGTCCGGCGCCTTCGAACCGGCCCCGCACCGCCGCGGGGAGCTCCCCCGACCGAGGACATCCGTCCAGGTCAGCACTTCTATGGAGCAGCAAATGACGACTGTGGCGAGCGATGCCCGCCAGGACGTCGAGCGATACCAGCGCGACGTCACGCCGCTCATCGACCCGCTGTACGCCAGCGCGGTGCGAATGACGCGCAACCCGGCCGACGCCGAGGACCTGGTCCAGGAGACCCTCGCGAAGGCCTACGTGAACTTCCACCAGTTCAAAGAGGGCACGAACCTCAAGGCCTGGATGCACCGCATCCTGACCAACAACTTCATCAACACCTACCGCAAGAAGCAGCGCGAGCCGCAGCGCGCCGCGACCGAGGAGATCGAGGACTGGCAGCTCGCCCGAGCCGAGTCGCACACGTCCACCGGCCTGCGCTCGGCCGAGCACGAGGCGCTCGACCGCCTGCCCGACTCCGATGTGATCAAGGCGCTGCGTGACCTGCCGGTCGAGTTCCGCACGGCCGTCTACCTCGCCGACGTCGAGGGCTACCCCTACAAGGAGATCGCCGAGATGATGGGCACCCCCATCGGCACGGTGATGTCCCGGCTGCACCGCGGCCGCCGTCAGCTGCGCGAACAGCTCAAGCAGTACGCGCCGCGCGTCGCCGTGGTCCGCGCCGCCTGACCCGGCCGGCCCACCCGGGCCGGCCGCCATCGCGCTCGCCCGGACCGGGCCGGCTCCCATGGCGGCGAGCCACCGGACCCGCTCAGAACCCGCCCTGCAGCTGCCGGGTCAGCTGCCCGTACCGTTGCCAGCCCTCCTGCTGCCGGCCGTCCCCCAGCACGTACCAGGTCGCCGGCGACCGGGCGTCGCCGATCCGGTGCGCCGGGACGCCCGGCGGCCCCGCGGCCGCGCCTCCCACGGCCATGCCGATCGGTGCGGACGGTCCCAGCCAGCGCGGAACCGTCGTCACGTCCGCGCGGCCATTGCCCAACTGGGTGAACAGCGAGATCAGGTGCCGTCCGGCGGCGATCCCGCCGAGAAGAGTCGGCAGGCCGGCGACCGGCACCGTACGGGGATCGGCGTACCCGATCACGAGGGTCACCGCCTCCTCGACCTCCTCACCCACCTTCGACACGAGCAGCGTGCCGACGGCCGGTGTCGCGCCCGCGCCGACGATCGTCAGCCACGTCGCCGCGGCGCCCCGCGACCAGAACAGCTCACTGAGCCGCTCGCGCCGCCACACGTCGGTGGCGGGCTCGGCGGTCCCCCAGCCGCCGGGCGGCCCGCCGGTCAGCGCCGTGCAGACCTCCTCGGTGGCGGCGCCGATCGCGGTGTCCGACGTGTACCGCACCCGGAACGTCACCGTCAGCTGCGCGCCGACCGGCTCCGCCGGGGGCGTCGTGTACGTCGGCGCGTACGTCCGGGCCCGCGGGTCGATGATGAATCCAGCGCCGTCCCACACGAGCGGCACCCCGGACAGACCGTCGTAGTAGCCGCCGTCCGCGCGGACCACCCAGTGACTGTTCGGGCTGGTGAGCACCAGCCGCATCGGCACCGTGATCCGTGCGCCCGGTCCGGTGACGATCTGCAGTCCGCGCCCCGTCTCGCTGCAGAACCGCAGCCCGTCGGCCAGCCACTTCGTGAACCCCACGACCGGCCGGTCCTGAAGGATCACCATGGCGTCGGCGGTCAGCGCGTCCGCCGCCGGCCCGGTCATGTGTCCTCCTTCGTCGGAGGAGTGACCAGAGGCGGCCAGATGGCGCCGCCCTGCCAGTGCACCAGGTCGTCCGCGAACCTCCGGGCGATCCGCGCCGCGTCCGGTATGCCCGCCGCCGCGCGTACCTCGACCCACCAGACCGGTACCTGGACGTGGGCGGCCGTCTCCGGGCCCAGCAGCCGCTCGATTTCGCCGCGGACCTCGACGAGTTGCGGTGTCTCGATGGACACGGTCAGCCGCCCGCCGGCGTCATAGAGGTGGAAGGCCCCGTCGCCGGCGTCGTACGGCTCCAGCGACTCACCGAAGGCGATCATGCCGTCGACGACGGTCGAGATCTCGGGCCGGTGCCGTACCAGGGCGACGATGTCGCTGGTCAACAGCCTCACCTCCTATCGGGAAGCGTGATCACGGGTCTTCCAAGGGGTCGTGGTCACGCGGCGACCGCCCGGGCGAACGCCTCGACCGCGATCCGGATGACCGCCGCCCGCGTCTCATGGCCGATCCGCGCGGCCTCCACCGCGGTTCCAGCCGCCAGGTGGCGGTCATAGGGGACGTGCACCACCGGCAGCCCACCCGAGCTGAGCATCTGCGCGGCCCGCGTCAGATCGGCGTCCACGTGCGGGGTATGCGTCACGAACGCGATCACCGTACGGGGCAGGAGGTGGTCGTAGCCGTTCCGCATCTGCCACTCCAGGGCGCCGTGCGCGCTGAGCGCCCCGTCGACCGTGCCGGGCGTCACCATGACCTGGGCGTGAGCGTCGGTCATGATGCCGCGTTGCAGCTCCGGCAGCAGCCCGGCCCCGCAGTCGATCACCGCCGCGGCGAAGTAGCGGCTCATCGCGCCCGCCGCCGTACGGAAGGTGGCCAGATCGAGCTCTCCCGCGATCCGTCCTCCGGCCGTCCCGGACAGCACCCACAGACCGTCGGTGGTCCGGGCGAGGTACCGGGACGCGTCCTCGAACGACCTCGGGTGCGCCGACATCAGGTCGTGCAGCGAGAGCTGCGGGCCGACGCCCATCCGCAGCGGAAGCGAACCGAGCCCGGAGTCGGCGTCCACGGCCAGAACGCGGTCCTGCCGGTACTGCGCGATCGCGGTCGCGGTCAGCCCCGCCACGGTGGTCTTGCCCGCGCCACCACGGATGCTGGTGACCGCGATCTGCCGGCAGGACGGGACCGGCCGGCCCAGCACCGCCTCCACGTCGGCGGCCTTGCGGACGTCGCCCGCGGCGGAGGCCCCCACGGCCCGGCGCACGCCACGGGACATCCGGCGCATCAGGGGATCGCCGTACGCGGACCGGCGCACGAGGTCCCGGGCGGCGAGCGGCGCGCCCGTCGCGGGCGGCCCGGCCTGCGTGGGACCGGGCACGAACGGTGGTTCGGAGGGAGCCGAACCCCCCACCGGCCGATCCTGTGGAGCGCCGGGATCCTGCCGCCACGCCTCGGAGCCGGTGGACCATGCCCCCTGCTCCGGCTGCCTCGGCGCGTCCTGCGGTGCCGCCGGAGACCCCCAGGACGGCTGGGCGGCGTCGTCCCACCGCACCTGCGGCGGCGGCTCCCAGGGGGACAGACCCTGTTCTCCCTCCGCCGGAGCTTCCTGCCGCGCCGCCGCAGGAACGTTCTGCTCCCACTGGGGTGCCGCGTTCGGCATCCACGAGAGCGGCTGTTCCTGGTCGGCCTGGGCCGGGCCGCCCTCCGCCCAGGACGGCTGCCCACCCGCGTCCTGTCGTGGCGGGGCCTGCCGCGGCGAAGCCTGCCGCGGCGGGGCCTGCGCCTCCTCCCAGGGTGGCGCGGGCTGGTCCCACGCCACCGGGGGGAACTGTTCCCACTGCGCGGGCGGCGCCTGTTCGGCCTGCGGCGACGGATCCTGTTCCGCCTGGGGCGGGAGCCCCTCCCCCTGTACGGGCGGCGCCTGTTCCACCTGCGGCGGGAACCGTTCCCACTGCGCGGGCGGCAGCTGTTCGGCCTGCTGCGGCGAAGCCTGTTCCGCCTGGGGCGGGAATCGCTCGCCCAGCACGGGTGGCACCTCTTCCGCCTGCGGCGGTGAGGCCTGCGAGGGGAACCGCTCCCGCTGCGCAGGTGACGCCTGTTCGCCCTGCGGCGACGGATCCTGTTCCGCCGACGGCGGGAACCACTCCCCTTGCGCCGGCGGCGCCTCTTCCGCCTGGGGCGGGAATCGCTCACCCAGCACGGGTGGCACCTCTTCCGCCTGCAGCGGTGAGGCCTGCGAGGGGAACCGCTCCCGCTGCGCAGGTGACGCCTGTTCGCCCTGCGGCGGCGAAGCCTGCTCCGCCTGTGGCGGGACCGACTCCCCCTGCGGCGGCGCCTCTTCCGCCTGGGGTGGGAACCACTCCTCCTGCGCCGGCGATACCTGTTCCGTCTGCGGAGGGGCCGGTGACTCCTGGGGCGCGGATGGCCGCTCCGCCTGTTGCGGCGCCGGTTCCCCTTGGGGTGGCGCGGGCCGGCCCTCGGTGGGCGCCGGGCCCTGTTCCGCCTGGGACGCCTCGCTCTGGTCTCGCTGCGACGGTCGCTCCGGCTCCACCTCGGGGAGGTCGAGGACCGTGCCGCCGATCAGGGGGTGGGCGACGAAGGAACCGTCATCGGCCGGAGGCTCGTCGGCGTACGAATCGACGGCCGCGCGCTCGACCGGCGGGGCCGGCGCGCCGCCGTTCAGTGCGGGAGCCTCGGGTGGGGACGGTTCGTCCCGCCACTCGGGTGGTGGAGCGGACGTGACCTCGAACATGCCGCCGGCCGGCGCCTGGCTGCCGGCCGCGCGCGGCGCGGATGAGGGCATGGGGCGACCGCTCGGATCGGAGACCATGAGCCCGGACAGAGGAATGCCGAGCTCGGTGAGCACGGTGACCTGCCAGGGCTGTTCGGACACCGGTCTCCTCTCGGCGCGCACCAGGCGTAATGAGGGCGGAAAACGCTATTGATCCTATCGGCGCGGGCCCCCTGCCGGGCTCCGGCTACGAGCATGCGGGCCCGTTACGGTGTGCTTTCGGTGCGCTACAGTGAGCGATTGAGCTCCGCTGATCAGGCGGACTTTCCGGGGGGAAGACAAATGCGAATCATTCTGGCGTTCTCCATCGCCGCCGCCATTCCGGCGGTGCTCTCGGCCGCCGCGGCCGGGGCCCAGACCAGACCGGCGCCTCCTGCGGCCGACCTCGGCGAACAGGCCATATGGCCGAAGGGACCTGTCCGGCCCGCGCCACCCGGTGCGGTCATCCGCGACCTGTCCGCCGCCCCGAGCGCCCAGGCGCCGATCACCGTACGGATGCCTCCCGCGCCGGGCACCGGGGCTCCGGCGTCCGACTCGACGCCGCCGCACGGTGGCCCCATGCGGCCGCCGGCGCCGCCGGCACCGTCGGCGGACCCGGCCACCGGTCCGGCCGCCGCGCAGGGCCCGACCCGGCTGACGCTGCGGACCGCGGTGGGCTCGGCCGCCCCGCGCACCGTGACGTTGCAGTGCGACCCGGTGGGCGGCACCCACCCGAAGGCCGCCCAGGCGTGCGCGGACCTCGACAAGGCGCGCGGCGACCTCACGGTCGCCCCCGACGAGAAGAACCCGCGGGCGTGCTTCATGATCTACTCGCCGGTCGCGGTCAGCGCGGAAGGCCAGTGGCGCGGCGAGCCGGTCAAGGTCAGCGAGCGGTACCCGAACACCTGCGTGCTGCGCGCCAAGACCGCCTCGATCTTCGACTTCTGACGATCGAGTTCGGCGAACACCTCGATCTCCCGTCGAGACCGACGTTCCGTGGGCCGTCTTGTCCGGAATAAGACCCGCCTCTGGGGGTAGTCGGCGCATGACGGGCGAAGGGAAGTGTTCGCAATGGCGCAGAAAGTACGCGACGTGATGACGCCCGAGCCGGTCGCCCTCCCTCTCGACGCGCCGCTCACCGAGGCGGCCCGGTTGATGCGTGACCAAGGAGTCGGCGGAGTGCTCGTCACCCAGGCGGGCCGATTGTGCGGGATGCTCACCGACCGCGACATCGTCGTACGCGCCGTGGCGGAAGGACGCGACCTGCACGGCACACGGCTCGATCAGGTCTGCAGCGCCGGCGTGGTGACGATCGGGCCCGATGACGAGACCGAGACCGCCGTGCGCCTCATGCTGGAGCGAGGCGTGCGGCGGCTGCCCGTCGTGGAGGGGGACAGGGCGGTGGGCATCGTCTCGCTGCGGGACGTCGCGACCGGCGGCGACGCCCCGATCGCCGACGCCCCTCGTGGCGGCGAACACCTGGCCGGTTAGGGGGCTACCGTGGACGGCGTGGGACCGCAGATCAGCAGTGAGCTCGCCGTGGAGATCGCCCGTCTGGGCCTTGTCCACGAGGCGTCGGAGACCGTGGCGCTGCGACGGGTGACCGAGTTGGCGGTCCGCACGGTCCGTGGGTGCGCGGGTGCGACCGGGATCCGATGGGCCGCCGGGGACGACCCCGAGCCCCGGGACCTGGCCGGCACCCATCCGGACCTGGCCTACCTCGTCGACGTCCAGTGCACCCGCCGGGACGGCCCGGTCTTCGACGTGGCGCGCACCGAGACGTCGGTGTTCTGCTCCGACACGCTGGTCGAGACCCGGTGGCCCTCCTTCACTCCGATCGCGCTGCAACGCGGGGTGCGGTGCTTCGCCACGACGGTGCATCGCACCGGGCCGATCCTGATGACGCTGACGATGTACGGCGTGGTGCCCGGCGCCCTCGACCGGCGGGAGCTGGGGATCGGTGCCCTGCTCGCCGCGCAGGGCGGCGCGGCCGTGTCCAACACCCGGCACTACGAGGACGCCCACCGTACGGCGGTGCAATTGCGGCAGGCCGTGGAGGCGCGGGCCGTCGTGGATCAGGCGAAGGGCGTGCTCATGCACGCGATGGGCTGTGACGCCGAGACCGCGTTCAACGAGCTCAAGAGGATCTCCCAGACCCGGCACGTCAAGCTGACGGCACTGGCGCGGCGGATCGTCGAAGGCAGCAGGCCCGATGCCGACGGCACCGGGCGGTCCGGCCTCGCTGGAGCCGCGGGCGGCCGTTAGAGTACGAACAGCCGTCCGATTTGGTCGCGGGCAGCGATCGCATCACGCTGGGAGGCGATATGTCCGACCAGCAGGAGACCCGGTCCCTTCTCCAGGAGACCGCCAAGGTCAAGATCCGGCTGAGCGAGCTGCGCAGCGCCGCCGCCCTGCCCGACGCCGACCCCGGGCCGCTCCTGGAGGCGGCCCTCGTCGAACTCGAGCTGGCCGTGGCGGCGCTCGGCTCCACCGGTGAGGACCGCGCCACCGCGGAGGCCCGATCGGAGGCCGCCGAGAGCGAGCGCCGGATGCTGCGCACCGTGTTCCAGGACGCCCCGGTCCCGCTGTTCCTGCTCGAGCGCGATGGCACGGTCCGACGGGTGAACCGCCAGGCCGGCGCGCTGCTCGGTTCGTCAGCCGGCTACCTCACCGGCAAGCCGTTCCCGGTCTTCTGCGACATGGCGACGCGGGCGGCGGTCGGCTCGCACATCGCGGGGGTGTTCCACTCGGGACAGCGGCGCCGTACGCGGGTGCGCTTCCTGTCCAAGCACGGCCCCGTGTTCGCCGACGTTACGCTCGCCCGGATCTGGGTGAGCGGGGAGCCCGAGCCGCTCGTGGTCGCCGCGACCGCTCCGTCGACGCGTGAGCCGGCGACCCAGGAGCCCGCGCCCGAGGTGCCGGCGACGGACGACGCGGTGGCCACGGTCGTGCACCGGATGGACGTTCTCGCCACCGCCACGGGGATGCTGCTGGAGGACGACTCGCTGACCGAGTCGGTCGCCGTCCGCCGCTCGGCGCGGCTGATCGCCGCCGAGCTCGCCGACTGGGTCATCATCGACCTGGAGCAGAACGGCGCGCTGCGGCGGCAGGTCGTCATGGGCCCGGATGACGAGCGGCGGACCCAGGTCGCCCGGATGCTGGAGAACGTCCACCCGGGTTCCGGCTCGCTGCCCGCCCTGGTGTACGACAGCGGCCAGTCGGTCCTGCAGGCCCACATCGAGGACCTGCGGACGCTCGGGACCACGGAGGGCGATCTGCCCGTGTGCGGGCTGATCGAGGCGTCCTCGCTGATCTGCGTGCCGCTGGACGACGGCGAGCGCACGCTGGGCACCCTCACGCTGACCGTCTCGGGCGAGCAGGGGCCGTTCGACCTGATGGACCTCGGGCTGCTCGAGCGGCTCGCCCGCAACCTCGCGCTGGTGATCCGGACCGGGCGACGCTACCGGCGCCGCATGGAGGTCACCGAGCGGCTGCGCGCCGGTCTGCTGCCCCGCGAACTGCCGGCCATCCCCGGGACCGAGGTGTCCGCGCGGTACGTCGTGGCGACGCGGGACGGCGGGTTCGGCGGCGACTTCTACGACGTGTTCCCGACCGCGGTCGGCTGGGGGGTGGCCCTCGGCGACGTCTGCGGCAAGGGCGAGGACGCCACGGCCGTGAACGCCGGAGCGCGGCACGGCATCCGGATCCTCGGCCGGTGGAACGCCAAGCCCGACGAGGTCCTCTCGATGGTGAACGAGACGCTGCTCGACCAGGAGCGGTTCGTCACGGCCGTGATGGCCTGCGTCGAGCCGCGCGACGAGGGCCTCGCCGTCATGATCGGCAGTGCGGGGCATCCGCCCGCGGTGCTCATCCGGCGCGACGGGCTGATCCGCACGCTGAGCGGTGGCGGCATCCCGCTCGGCCTGTTCGCCGACGACTTCGAGGTCGGCGTCGAGTCGCTCGACCTGGAACCCGGCGACACGCTGTTCCTGTACTCCGACGGCGTCGTGGAGAGCTCCGACGCGCAGCGCGACCGCTTCGGGCACGAGCGTCTGGTCGAGATCCTCGCCGCGCACGCCGCCGGTCCGATCGCCGACATGCCGCTGGCGGTCGAGCACGCTCTCATCGACTTCTGCGGCGGTGAGCTGCGCGATGACGTGTCGATGTTGGCCCTGCGCGTCACCGCGGACGCCGGTGGCCGGTCGGCTGTTTCCGGGTCGGCTGTTTAATCGCCGCCGTATGAGGTAATAATTGGGTCCAGGAACTCGTGCCTAAGACGCAGGCACACCACCGGAGGGCGGCATACCCGCCCTCGATCTCCGGAGGGTGTGCATGCGTACATACAACTCAGGCCCGGTCAACGGCCTGACGTCGGCGTTCCTCTCTCTTTCCCCCACGGTCCCAGGCAACGGTCCTGGCCGTGAGTGCGTGCGCGCATCATTTCCCATCCCCGATCACTCCCACGGCTTCCGTCCCGTACGTCGGGAAGCCGGACGGGACGAGATCGTCACGGACACCGACGCGCCCGGTCGTCTGATCTTCCTGGAGGTTGCTCGATGATGAACATCGCCATGGTCTCGGTCCAGAACAGCCCCCTCGGAGCCGCCAAGGGACTTGAGGACGGTCTCGGCGCCCACGTCGCCGACCTCGCCCGCGAGCTCGGCCACCAGGGTCACCGCGTCACCGTCTTCACCCGGCAGGACGGGCGGGACCCGCGGGAGCGGGTGCGGTTCGCCCCCGGGGTCACGGTGGAGCAGCTGGCCGTCGGGCCGGTCCGCCCGCTGGCCGAGGACGAGCTGCTGCCCTACCTCGCCGACTTCGGTGCGGAGCTGGCGCGGCGCTGGCACGGTAAGCGCCCCGACGTCGTCCACGCCCACCACTGGGTGAGCGGTCTGGCCGCGATCGCCGGTGCGAACGGCCTCGACATCCCGGTGGTGCAGTCCTTCCACACCCTGGGGACGGCCCTGAGCCGGTCCGGGCAGCCCTGCTCGCCCACGCGGGTACGGCTGGAGAAGGCCATCGGCCGCAGCGTTCGCACGGTCGTCGCCATGACCGAGAACGAGCGGACCGAGCTCGTACGGCTGGGTATCTCGCGCCGCCAGATCACGCTGGTGCCCGCGGGCGTCGACGTGGACAAGTTCACCCCGAACGGCCCGGCCCTGCCGCGCGGTGAGGCGCCGCGCCTGGTCACGCTCCTGAAGGTCGGCCGGCACCAGGGCGTGACCTCCGTCATCCAGGCGCTGGCGCGGATCCCGGAAGCCGAGCTCGTGGTGGCCGGCGGCCCGGCGCGGGAGGACCTGGAGACCGACGAGACCGTCCACCAGCTGCGGATCAAGGCCAAGGAGGCCGGGGTCGCCGACCGCGTCACCTTCATCGGCCGCGTCTCGGCGAACGACGCGCCGAAGCTGCTGCGCTCCGCCGACCTGACGATCAGCGTCCCCGCGTACGAGAACGTCGGCCGGGTGCCGCTGGAGTCGATGGCCTGCGGGACCCCCGTCGTCGTCTCCCCCGTCGGCGGTCACCTCGACTCGGTGATCGAGAACGTCACGGGCATCCACGTCCCGGCCGATCGGCCCATGGAGATCGCCCGCCGCGTTCGCGCGCTGCTGGCCGACCCGACGATCCGCACGGCCCTCAGCATCGGGGCGGTCGACCGGGTCCGGTCCCGGTTCTCCTGGGAGCGCGTGGCCCACGAGACCGTCAAGATCTACGAGTCCCTGCAGCCGGTGCCCGAGCCCGAGCCGGAGCCCGTTCTCGCGGGCGTCGGTGCGGGCGCCGCGGACGAGGACGAGGACCTCTGACGGCGCCGATGGGCACGAGCGATACCGAACCTGATCCACGTCCGGACGAGACACCGCGGGAGCGGTTCGACCGCGAACTCGTGGAGATGCTGCAAGGGCTGCGCGTCATCGTGGCCGGGGTGCAGTTCCTGTTCGCGTTCCTGCTCACCCTGCCGTTCTCGAACGGTTTCAAGCGGGTCGGCCACGTCGGGCAGTGGGTGTTCTACCTGTCGTTGATCACGGCGGCATGCGCGTCCATCTGCCTGATGGCCCCGGCCGCCCAGCACCGGATGCTGTTCCGGTCCGGCCGTAAGGACCTGCTGGTCAACCGGTCGAACCGGTACGGCATCGCCGGGACGCTGGCGCTCACCGTGTCGATGTCCAGCGCCGTGGCGGTCGCCGCGAAGGGGTTCTTCTCCTCCGGGCTGGCGGCCGTGACGGCGGCGGCGATCGTCGGGGTGGCCGCGTGGGCGTGGTTCGTACAGCCCATGCTGACCCGCCACCGGATCGAGGACGACGGCGAGCGGCCGGAGGCCGGCCGGCGGGAGCTGCGTACGATCATCGACTGAACGACGAGGAACGGCCCCCGCGCGAGGGCCTGTCTACTTTGCGACAGGCCAGGCACGGGGGCCGTTTCTCGTGCGTATCGAGGTCAGTACGAGCGGCCGAAGATGACCCGCTTGCCGTACGCCGACGGCTGCCCGCAGCGGAAGCAGGCGCCCGTCTCCGCCGGCGCCTCCGCCGGGATCACGCGCGGCGTCGCGGCCGTGTCGGCCTTGATCTCGTCCTCGCACTCCGTACGGCCGCAGTGCAGGACCCGCGCCCAGCCGCCGCCGACCTGGGACCGGAAGGACTCCCAGTCGTCGATCTCGGCGGTGTGCTCGTCACGGAAGCGCTCCGCGCGGGCGTACAGGAACGCCTGGAACTCCTCCAGGATCTCGGGCAGCACCTCGGGCACGCGGTCGAGCGGGATCTGCTCCTTGCCCTGGTCGCCGAGCCGGCGGGCCAGCGTGACGACCCCGGCGTCGAGGTCGCGAGGGCCGAGCTCCAGCCGGATCGGGACGCCGCGCATCTCCCAGTCGTTGTACTTGAAGCCGGGCCGCAGCTGGGTGCGCTCGTCGACGTGCACGCGGACGCCGGCCTGCTTCAGCCGGGCCGCCAGCTCGCTCGCCGCCGCGACCGTGCGCTCGGCGGTCTCGTCACGGCCGATCGGCACGATCACGACCTGGTACGTCGCGATGCGCGGCGGCAGCACGAGCCCCTTGTCGTCGCCGTGCGTCATGATCACGCCGCCGAGCATGCGGGTGCTCATGCCCCACGACGTGGTGTGGGCGTGCACCAGCTCGCCCTGGGCGTCCTGGTACTGGATGTCGAAGACCTTGGCGAAGTTGGTGCCGAGGTAGTGCGAGGTGCCGGCCTGCAGGGCCCGCCCGTCGCGCATCATGCCCTCGATCGAGTAGGTGCGGACCGCTCCGGCGAACCGCTCGCTCGGGGTCTTCTCGCCCTCGATGACCGGCATCGCGGCCAGCTCACGGGCGACCCCCGCGTAGGCGTCGAGCGCCCACATGGTCTCGCGCATCGCGTCGTCCTCGTCCGCGTGCGCCGTGTGCCCCTCCTGCCACAGGAACTCGGTGGTGCGCAGGAACATGCGCGGGCGCAGCTCCCAGCGCACGACGTTGGCCCACTGGTTCAGCAGCAGCGGCAGGTCGCGGTGCGAGTCGATCCACTTGGCCATGTACTCGCCGATGACGGTCTCGGAGGTGGGCCGCACGACCAGCGGCTCCTCCAGCTCCTTGCCGCCGGCGACCGTGACCACGGCCAGCTCGGGCGAGAACCCCTCGACGTGCTCGGCCTCGCGCTTGAAGTACGACTCCGGGATGAACATCGGGAAGCAGGCGTTGCCGTGCCCGGCCTCCTTGATGCGGCCGTCGAGGTCCGCCTGCAGCAGCTCCCACATGCGGTAGCCGTACGGCCGGATGACCATCGTGCCGCGAACAGGGCCGCGGTCGACCAGCTCGGCCTGGACGACGACCTCGTTGTACCAGGCGGAGAAGTCTTCGGACTGAGGAGTTACGCCTTCCCGACTCACGCAGCCGAGCGTACCGGCCTCCGGGCGCTCGCGTGGACAACCTGGGGGTACGGCCGCGGGAAGACGATCACGGACGGCCCGGCGGAGCCGGGGGTGATGATCTCGGCGGCGGCCACCGGATACCAGGGGACGACCACGTTCGTGGGGCCTTACGCCGATCACATCGCGATTCGGTTTACCGTACAGGCGTGTCAGACGAGACCCCGCCCGAGGCGGAGCAGAAGAAGCCCGCGAAAAAACGGTCGTTCCTCCGTGAGCTGCCCATCCTGATCGGCATCGCGCTCGTACTCTCGCTGCTGATCAAGACGTTCCTGGTGCAGGCGTTCTTCATCCCCTCCGAGTCGATGGAGCGGACCCTGCACGGCTGCGCGGGCTGCACGGGGGACCGGATCCTCGTCTACAAGGCCGGGTACCGGTTCCACGACCCGCACCCCGGGGACATCGTCGTCTTCCGTGCCCCCGGGCCCTGGGAGCCGGAGACCCGGATCGCCAAGCCGAGCAATCCGCTGCGGCGCGGGCTGAACTGGGTCGGCGGCCTGTTCGGCATGCCCCAGGCGAACGAGAAGGACCTCGTCAAGCGCGTCATCGCGGTCGGCGGCCAGACGGTGCAGTGCTGCGACGCCCAGGGCCGGGTGCTGGTCGACGGCAAGCCGCTCGATGAGCCGTACATCTACCAGGACGACCACAAGAGCTTCGGCCCGATCAAGGTGCCGGCCGGCCGCCTCTGGGTGATGGGAGACCACCGGTCGGACTCCGCCGACTCCCGCTTCCACCTCGAGGACGGCTACCAGGGGACCATCCCGGTGAAGAACGTCATCGGCCGCGCCTTCGTGATCGTCTGGCCGCCCTCCCGCTGGAACACCCTCGGCAAGGGTTGACGGCGGCGCGGCGGAAAACCCATTGGCGTGTTCGGCGGGATGGCGGAGACTGGCCGATCGTGGGCCACGTCGAAGTCGCGCATCTCGATCACGTCCTGCCCGACGGGCGGGTCCTGCTGGACGACGCCTCGTTCCGGGTCGCGGACGGCACGGTCGCCGCCCTGGTCGGGCCGAACGGCGCGGGCAAGACCACGCTGCTGCGGCTCGTCGCCGGTGACCTCGAGCCGCAGGGCGGCACGATCACTCGCAGCGGCGGGCTCGGGGTGATGCGGCAGTTCATCGGCAACATCCGCGACGAGTCGACCGTCCACGACCTGCTCGTCTCCACCGCGGTCCCGCGCGTACGCGACGCCGCGAAGGCCCTCGAGCAGGCCGAGCTCGCCATGATGGAGCGCGACGACGAGCCCACCCAGATGCGCTACGCCCGGGCGCTCGCCGAGTGGGGCGACGCGGGCGGCTACGACGCCGAGGTCCTGTGGGACGCCTGCTGCGTCGCCGCGCTCGGCGTCCCGTACGACCGGGCCCGCTGGCGGGACGTGAAGACGCTGTCCGGCGGGGAGCAGAAGCGCCTCGTCCTGGAGGCGCTGTTCCGCGGCCCCGACGAGGTGCTGCTGCTGGACGAGCCGGACAACTACCTCGACGTGCCCGGCAAGCTCTGGCTGGAGGACCGGCTGCGCGAGACGCCCAAGACCGTGCTGCTCGTGTCACACGACCGCGAACTGCTGGCCCGCGCCGCCCGGCAGATCATCACGGTCGAGGCCGGGAACGTCTGGGTGCACGGCGCCGGCTTCGCCACGTACGCGCGGGCCCGCCGCGACCGCAACGAGCGCCTGGAGGAGCTGCGCCGCCGCTGGGACGAGGAGCACGCCAAGCTGAAGGCGCTCGTCCGCATGTTCAAGCAGAAGGCCGCGTACAACTCCGACATGGCCTCGCGCTACCAGGCCGCCCAGACCCGGCTGCGGCGCTTCGAGGAGGCCGGGCCGCCGGAGGTCCCCCCGCGCGACCAGAACATCAAGGTCCGCCTGCGCGGCGGCCGGACCGGCAAGCGCGCCGTGATCTGCGAAGGCCTCGAACTCACCGGCCTGATGCGGCCGTTCGACCTGGAGGTCTGGTACGGCGAGCGCGTCGCGGTGCTCGGCTCGAACGGCTCGGGCAAGAGCCACTTCCTGCGGCTGCTGGCCGGGGAGGACGTCGCCCACACCGGCGCGGGCCGTCTCGGCGCGCGGGTGGTCCCCGGACTGTTCGCGCAGACCCACGCCCGGCCCGACCTGCGCGGCCGTACCCCGGCCGAGATCCTGATGACCGAGCACGCGCGGCTGCGCGACGAGGCGATGGCCGCGCTGGCGCGGTACGAGTTGCAGTACTGCGGGGATCAGGCGTTCGAGACGCTGTCGGGGGGCCAGCAGGCCCGGCTGCAGATCCTGCTCCTGGAGATGAGCGGCTGCACGCTGCTGCTGCTCGACGAGCCCACCGACAACCTCGACCTGGCCAGCGCGGAGGCGCTGCAGGAGGGCCTCGAGGCGTACGCGGGCACGGTGCTCGCCGTCACCCACGACCGCTGGTTCGCCCGGTCGTTCGACCGCTTCGTCGTCTTCGGCGCCGACGGATCGGTCTACGAGGCCACCGAGCCCGTCTGGGACGAGACCCGAGTAGCCCGCCCCCGCTGACCCGCAGACGGGCCGGCCGCCGTGGGCCGGCGAGGGTCTCGGCCGCCGTGGACCAGCGGAGGTCTCGGCCGCCGTGGCCCGGCGGAGGTGCCGGTCGCCGATGCCCGGCCCGTGCGCGCCGGGTCAGTCGGCTGCGCGGAGCGCCAGGTCGAACTCGACCTCGACCTCGTCGGCGAGCTTGAGGGCGCCGAGCAAGGCCGAGTAGGGCTTGATCCCCCACTGTGTCTGGACGACGGTCGCGCGGCCTCGGACCCGGTCGTCAGCCACACCTCCCCGTACGGTGAGAGGGCGGGTCCGGCCCATGATCGTCAGCTCTCCGGTGAGAGTGAACGACTCGGGCGTGCCCTGGGCCCCGCTCGATCGGAAGGTGATCAGCGGGTGGGCACCGGCGTGGAGGATCTTCTCGCGGGCGTTCTTCTCGATCTCCGCACGGTCGGAGTCGGTCAGCGGCTTGACGCCTCCGGTGCCCTCACGCACACGCAGCGAGTCGACCTCCGCGTCGACGTTCACCGACAGGCTCGCGGGGTCCGTTGGGTCGACGGCCGCCTCGCCTGACCAGCGGGTCACCTCGATCGTCAGGTCGTGCCCGACCTTGCGTCCGACCCCGCTGCGGGAGGTGCGGAGCAGGAGGCTCCCCGAATCCGGCCCCAGCGCGTAGGTGCCCGTCCTCAGCGCCATGTCTCCAGATTACGCCCGGCCACCCCGTTCGCCGGGGTGGCGGTGGGTCGGCGGTCAGGGAGGAGGCGCCCGGCCGGGCGCCTC
Source organism: Actinoallomurus sp. NPDC052308 (assembly GCF_040679195.1). NCBI lineage: Bacteria > Bacillati > Actinomycetota > Actinomycetes > Streptosporangiales > Thermomonosporaceae > Actinoallomurus > Actinoallomurus sp. NPDC052308. Next base: position 654,900 of record NZ_JBFAUM010000002.1, read on the forward strand.
CGGTTCGACGTGCTCAGGTGCACCGATCCGACGTCTCAGTGTCGCGCGGGCAGGCCGATCTCACGGACGATGTCCCCGATCGTGTGGAACTCCTTGCCCTCGGGCAGCCCCGAGATGGCCTCGACCACCGAGTCGGGCGCGCCCTTGCTCCGCAGGTGGGCGAGTAGACGCCGCCGGTCGGCGGGGAACTCGCTGGGCGGCAGGTGTCGGCTGAGCTCGGCCCGGCGTGCGACCTCGGCGGGCGACATGCCGCGTGCCGGTCGCGCGGGCCGAGCCGTGGCGTCTCCGCCCGTCTCGCCGTGCTCCGACCGCGTCGTCCCGCTCCCCCTGATGAGGTTGTTCGTCTCCTTCCGGAGGTGCTCGTCCTGGGCCGTACCCTGCTTGTCGCTCTCGCGCTGCATGGATGACCTCACCTTTCGCGTAGCCCCCTCTCGGACGCTCCCCCGGGCATACAGGCGTTCCGGTCCGACCCCCCGGCAGGGGAACGCCCGAGATCCTCGACTGGAATCGGGTGGTCGCGCTGCGTGACCACCCTCCAGCCGCCCTACCCGACCAGAGCGGTCGCGAACCCTGGCGCCCCCGGACGGGACGCGCGGAGGGACGCTCCGCGCGCGTCTCAGTGGATGCGGCTTGTGGTCTTCGAGGGCACGAAGACGGCGAGCGCGGCGGGGGCCTTCGACACGATCACGTTGCCCTCGGAGGCGCCGACCTCGCCGTCCCGGGTCAGCCGCAGCGCGCCGTGGCCGCCCTTCAGTTCGAGTTTGCCCGCCGACCAGGCGCTGTAGTCCGGCATCAGTCGCAGGTGCCCGAGCAGCAGGGCGGCGACCGCGCGGCTCCGGCTGATGTGGCGCTTGGCGCCGATGAGCCGGATGTCGAGCACCCCGTCGTCGAGCCGCCGGCGCCAGGTCGGGGCCACGCCGCGGGCGCCGTACCGGCAGTTGCCGATGAACGCGAACCACACGCGCCGCCGGCGGCCGTCGACGTACACGTCCGTCGGCTCGGTGTGGCGGAGCACGCGGACGGCGGCGACGGCCAGGGCGGGCCACTTGCCCAGCCGGCCCTCCAGCCGCTCCCGTCGCTGGACGAGTTCGGTGTAGGCGCCGAAGCTCGCGGTGTTGAGGAAGATCTCGTCACCGGCCCGGCCGACGTCGACGCGCGCGACGCAGCCGGACCGGTACGCCGCGACCGCGTCCGCGACCGTCTCGAGGCCGAGGGCGCGCGCGAAGTGGTTGAGCGTGCCGCCGGGGATCACCAGGAGGGGGACGCGCTGGTCGAGGGCGGCGGCCGCCGCGGCCCGGATCGTGCCGTCGCCGCCGCAGGCGCCGAGCACGGCCGCGCGCCCGGCGGCGTCCTTCAGCGTCGTCTCGAGGTCGTCGTCCGCCTCGACGATCTCCGCGGCGGGGAGACGTTCCTTGAGCACGCGGGTCACGTCGTTGTTGCCGCCGGCGCCCGGGTTCACGACCACGATGACGCCCTCGCCGTCCTCCGACACGCCGCGGAGCGCCTCGACCGGCTTGGACCAGCGGGAGCTCGCCGGGCCGGGCATGGTGGGCCACAGCAGGCGGGTGCCGAGACCGGCGACCGTGCCCAGCGCGAGCCCGGCGAGCACGTCGCCCGGGTAGTGCGCGCCGGTGTAGATCCGGGAGAAGGCCACGGCGCCGGCGGTGACGCCCACCGGCACCGCCACGGCCGCCGGGGCCTCCATCGCGACCGCCGTGGCGAACGCGGCGGCCGACGCCGAGTGGCCCGACGGGAAGGACGGGGAGGTCGGGAGCCGCCACGGCGAGCGGATCGAGGGGATCAGGGTGACCCCCGCCCGGGGGAACAGCGGGCGCGCCGAGGGGGTGAACAGCTCGATCAGCGGGCGGGACCGTCGGAACGTCTGCTTGCCCACGAGGTTCGCCAGCGGGCTGGCCAGGCCGATGGCGATGGCCCCGCGCAGCGCCGCCCGGCGCATCCGCGGTCGGCTGGTGAGGGCGAGCGTCCCGGCGACGCCGCCCCACAGCACCGAGTGGTTCGCGATTCTGGACAGGCGCGGCAGGATGTATTCGAGGCCGGGCAGCTTGGCCGCGGCGACCGCGTCGAAGGCACGCTGGTCCAGCACTCTCGCTCGATTCAACAGGGACATGAACCGGTGTATCCCCGTTGCGCACCGGATCACGCCAATGATCACATTCTTGGCATCGCATCTCGCGGTTGGTCGTTGCCGCGCGCCCGTCTGCAATAGGCTGCTCGGCATGAGTCACCCGGAACGGCTCGGAGCCTCGGGTGGCGGGCAGGTCAGCACTATCGCGGAGCCCCCTCACATGACCGGGAACCCCCCGCTGGCCGAGTTCGCCGCGCGCCATGGGCTCAAGAAGAGCGCCGCTCGTCCCCCCCTCGGTGAGTACATCCGCCAGCTCTGGCAGCGACGTCACTTCATTTGGGCGTTCGCCTCGGCCAAGAGCGTCGCGATGTACACCGAGTCGCGTCTCGGCCAGCTTTGGCAGGTTCTCACTCCCCTGCTGAACGCCCTGGTCTATTACCTGATCTTCGGTCTGCTGCTGGGCCGCAGCGGGGACGTGTCGAAGTACATCCCGTACCTGGTGACCGGCATCTTCTTCTTCCACTTCACCCAGCGGTCGGTGACCTCGGGTGCCAAGTCGGTGCAGACCAGCATGTCGCTGATCAGGGCGCTGCACTTCCCGCGGGCCACGCTGCCGTTCTCCTACACGATCGTGGAGCTTCAGCAGCTGTTCGCGTCCATGGGCGTGCTGCTGGTGATCATGCTCGGCTTCCAGGAGTGGCCCACCTGGCAATGGGCGCTGATCATTCCGATCCTCCTGCTTCAGCTGATGTTCAACATCGGCGTGAGCCTCGTGGTCGCCAGGATCGGCGCGTTCGTCCCGGACCTCAGCCAGCTGCTGCCGTTCATCCTCCGGACCTGGCTCTACTTCTCCGGGATCATGTTCTCGATGTACACCCTGAGCTCCAAGGTCCCCACGTGGGCCATGCGGGTCATGGAGGCCAACCCCGGCTCGGTGTACGTCGAGCTCGCGCGCCGCACGCTGATGGGCTCCTACCGTCACGACCTGGCCCACATGAAGGCGAAGTACGCCGAGAAATGCGCGGCGGGCGGCACCACGCACAAGCAGATCGTCGCGGCGGCGAACGCCTGCAAGCAGCACGCCGAACTGGTCTCGACCAACCACATGATCTGGATCTACGCCGTGGGCTGGGCCGTGGTCGCCTTCGCGGTGGGCTTCTGGTTCTTCCACCGCGCCGAGGAGAGGTACGGCCGTGGCTGACGCCGTCAAGGAGAAGGTCAAGGTGTCCGCAGCCCCCGACGGGTCGGCTCCCCCGGTGGTGATCGACGAGAACCGCGAGCCCATCGTCATCGTCGACGACCTGCACATCATCTACCGCGTGTACGGCGCGGGCGGCAAGGGCAACGCCAACAACGCCATCATGCGCATCCTGCGCCGGCAGAACCGCCCGTCGATGAAGGAGGTCCACGCGATCCGCGGGATGTCCTTCGTCGCCTACAAGGGCGACGCGATCGGCGTCATCGGCACCAACGGTTCGGGCAAGTCCACGCTGCTGAAGGCGATCGCCGGGCTGCTGCCGCCGCAGCAGGGCGGGGTCTACACCGAAGGCCAGCCGTCGCTGCTCGGCGTCAACGCCGCGCTGATGAACGACCTGACCGGCGAGCGCAACATCGTGCTCGGCTGCCTGGCGATGGGCATGACGCCGGACGAGGTCAAGGCGAAGTACGACGAGATCGTGAAGTTCGCCGGACTGAAGGAGGGCTTCATCCAGCTGCCGATGCGGGCGTACTCCTCCGGCATGGGCTCGCGGCTGCGGTTCGCGATCGCCGCGTCGAAGTCCCACGACGTGCTGCTGATCGACGAGGCGCTGGCCACCGGCGACGCGAAGTTCCGGCGCAAGAGCGCCGCCAAGATCGACGAGCTGCGCAAGGAGGCCGGTGCGGTCTTCCTCGTCGCCCACCAGCTCGACTCGATCCGTGAGATGTGCAACCGGGTGCTGTGGGTGGACGAGGGCCGGCTCATCATGGACGGTGACACCGACACGGTCGTCGACGCCTACGTCGAGGCCACCGGTAAGTGATCGAAGCCCGCTTCGGAGGTCGGACGTTCCGGGGAAGCGACCTCCGAAGCGGGCTCTCGCCGGATCATCCGGGGTCCGGCACGCTGCCCCGCAGCTGGAAGTGTGACTGGGCGGCATTCCAGAGCCGGGTGAAGTTGCCCTGGTAGGCGCCGTAGATGTCGGCCCCCTCGATGCTGATCATCGTTTCGTCGTTGTGCCGCAGCGCCGGCTCGGTGTAGTTCGGGCTCCCCGTGATGACGACCTTGCGGAGCCGCCCGGCGTACGTGCCGTTGATCAGGACGTACTTCGAGTGGGCGAAGGCGTCGACCTCGTCGCCGGTCTCCTCGTCGTCGTACATGTAGTGGCTGCTCAGTAGGTCCGGCCCGCCGTCCTGTTCGAGGATCTCGCGGGCCCGGTCGCTCAGGTTCGTGTAGATGACCCGGACGTCGCAGCCCTGGTGGGACAGCGTCCAGAGCCGCTCGGCGACGTCCGTACGGCTGAGGTTGAAGGTCGTGACGCGCACCGAGGTGCCGCCCGCGCAGCCGACGCGTCCGAGCAGCGCGTACAGGGTGTCGGTCTTGGCCGAGTCGCCCGCGCGGGGGAAGGTGTACGCGGTGACGCGCCCGCTGCGGGTCACCCGGTAGTGGTCCCGCTCGTGGTGCCGGGCGGCCAGCGCGCCGAAGTAGCGGACGTACGCGTCGTAGAGCCGCGCGTCGCTGATCGTGAAGGCGTTGTTCCAGGCGTTGACGCGGTTGCGCGTGGTCAGGTTGGCCGAGGACTGCACGACGACGTTCCGAGCCCGCCCGGTGCGGGAGAACAGGAAGAACTTGTTGTGCATGATCGTGTCGCCGACGCAGCCCTTGTGGCAGGCCACCACCCACGACGACTTCTTGCGGCTGGTGCCCAGGGCCCGCTCGACGCGGCGGTAGGCGTCGTTGTCGCGGGTGCTCGCGTCGACGACCAGTTGGACGTGCGCGCCGCGTCTCTTGGCGTCGATCAGGGTCCGGGCGAACGCCTGCGACGTGAACATGAAAACCGCGATCCGGATCACCGCGCCCCGGGGCGCGTCGGCCGTCAACTGGTTGACGTGGTGGGCGATGGCGTTCTGCTCCGCCGCCGATCCGGAGGGGACGTTGAACACCGCGGAGGGCCGCAGGGCGGCCGTCGGGGTGATCCCCGGGTCGGCTCCGAGGGCTCCCGGCACGGCGGTGCCCCGCGCCGTGTCCGCCGCGGCCACCGGTGCCGTCGACCGGGCCGGTGAGGAGGCACTGGCGATGGCGACCGCACTGACGGCGGCAATGGCAAGTCCACGCATGTCCTGACTTCTCCCCGTTTTCTGAGCGAACGGCCTGAGCGAACGGCCTGGGCGAACGGCCTGGGCGAACGGCCTGGGCGAGCGGCCTACCCCGTACGCCGCCCAGAGCTCGACTGATCTAGATCACGCACTGTAGCGCCTTGGTCACACAGAACACACGGGTTACCCAAGAAAAGCCACGGATGCGGACCTGTGCGGCAACTGCCGCTGGAAGCCCGGCCAAGATCGATCTACTTTCGAGGGAGGAACCTCTGCACGGGGAAGGTCCCATGCCGGATCGACGTCCGCTGTCCCGACACGACTTCCTCTCCCACCGTCTCCTCCGTTCCGTCCCTTCCGTCACTCCGTTCGCGCCCGCCCACCGGTGAGGGTCCTCGAGGCGCGGGGCCTGGTGAAGGTGTACGAAGGCCCCCGTAAGAAGCACGTGCGCGCGCTGGACGGCGTGGACCTGGCCACCGAGCAGGGCGAGTGCCTCGCCCTGCTCGGAGCGGCGGGCGCGGGCAAGACCACGCTCCTGCGCACCATCGCCGGCCTGGAGTCCCCGACCCAGGGCGAGGTCTACCTCGGCGGCCACCTGATGAACGGCCTGCCGCCGAGGATCCGGCGGGTAGGGCTCGTGGTCCCGTCGTACGCCCTGTATCCGCACAAGAGTGTGCGCGGCAACATCGAGTTCCCGCTCAAGGCCGAGCGCGTGCCGCGCGCGATGCGCGAGCGCAAGGCGCGGTGGGCCGCCGACCTGCTCGGCATCCCCGGTCTGCTGGGCCGCCGCCCCGACCGGCTGTCCGCGGACGAGCGCCGCCGGGTGGCCCTGGCCCGCGCCCTGGTCCGGGAACCGGCCGTGCTGCTGCTCGACGAGCCGCTCTCGGGCGTCGACCCCCGCCTGCGCGCCGCCGCCCGCGACGAACTGCGGGCGCTGCAGCGGCGGCTCGGCACCGCGATGATCTGTGTGACGCACGACCAGGCCGAGGCGACCGGTCTCGGCGACCGCGTCGCGATCCTGGACGCCGGGCGGCTCCGCCAGGTCGGCACGCCCCAGGACCTGTACGACGAGCCGGTCGACACCTTCGTCGCGACCCTCATCGGCACGCCCCCGATGAACCTCGTGCCGCGCGGCGACCGGCTCATCGGCTTCCGCCCCGAGCACCTGCTGCCCGCGGAGGAGGTTCCGCCGGAGGGACGCGTCACGATGCCGCTGCGCATCGACCGGATCGAGCACCTGTCGGGCGATCGGCACGTGTACGGCTCGGTGACGCGGATCGGCCGCGAGACACGGGTGATCGCACGGCTGCCCGCCACCGTGACCACTCCGCTCGCCGCCGGGCAGGCCCACGAGTTCGCCGTGCCGGGCGACCGTGTGCGCTTCTTCGACGCCGAGTACGGCAACCGCACGGCGCCCGTACGGATCGGCGGGTGAGCCGGATGGCGGCGAACACCGCGCCGCGCGCCCGCCTCCGAGGCGCGCTCGCGGACCGGGCGGGCCTGCTCACCTGGCTGTTCCTGCTGCCGTCGGTCGTCTACCTGACGGCGCTGGTCCTCCTGCCGGTCGCACTCGCGGTCGCGCTGGCGCTGTCCGGGGTGACGGCGGCGGCCCCCGCGTACCGGTTCACCGGCGTCCGGCATTTCGGCTCGCTGCTGGGGGACGGCGCGTTCTGGCAGGCGCTCGGCGACACGCTGCTGATCACCGGCGTCACCACGGTCCTCGTGCTGGCCTGCGGGCGGGCCCTCGCCCACGTCCTGGCGGCCCGCTTCCGCGGCCGGTGGGCGGTCCGGCCGCTCGTGCTGCTGCCCTGGGTGACGCCGGCCGCGCTCTCGGCGACCTCCTGGCGGTGGCTGCTGGACTCCCCGCACTCCCCGGCCGGCCCGCTGCTGCGGGCCGCCGGCGTCGCGTCCTGGCACGGACGGCCCGCCGTGGCCCTGGGCGCGGTCGTCGCCGTGCACGTCTGGCGGCTGACGCCCCTGGCCGCCGTGGTGCTGACGGCCGGGCTCGCCGCCGTGCCCCGCGACGTACGGGACGCCGCGCGCGTCGACGGCGCGGGCGCGGTACGGCGGGCGCTCGAGGTGACGCTCCCGCTCGCGCTGCCGTCGATCACGGTGGCCGCGCTGCTGACCGCCGTCCTCACCGGCGCCGACGCGGTGATCGGCGCCGTGCTGACCGGCCCGGGCGGCCCGCCGCGGCCGCTCGCCGTGCTCGCCTTCGCACAGGGTGTCGACGGCGGCGCCCTCGGACGCGGCGCGGCGCTCGCCGTCCTGCTCCTGCCGCTGCCGCTGGCCGGAATGGCCGGCCTGCTCCGGCTCGCCCACCGGCGGGCGGATTCGGAGGCCGCATGAACGTCGGGGGGCTGGCCGCGCGTACGGCGGCGCGGGAACTCGCCCGGCAGCGGCGGCGCCAGACCGTGCGCCACGCCCTGGCGCGTTCGGTGCTCTACGCGCTGGCGACCGGGGCCTCGGTGCTCTGCGCGGCGCCGTTCCTGTGGAGCCTGTGGACGGCCGCCCGGGAGGTCCCGGTCGAGGAGAGCGTGCGCCTGCTGCGGACGACCTCGTACGGATCATGGGTGGCGCACACGCTGGTCGTCGGCGCGCTCGTCACCGTCGCCACGCTGCTCCTCGCCCTGCCGGCCGCGTACGCGCTGAGCCGGAGGCGGTGGGGTGGCTCGGTGGGCCGGATCGTCGCCGTCCTCGCCCTCGTGCCGTCCGTACTGCTCGCCCTGCCGCTGTCGTGGGCCGCGAACACGCTCGGGCTCGGCGGCTCCCTGTGGACGCTCGTGCTCGTCGAGCCGGTGGCCACCGTCCCGGTGGCGGTGCTGCTGTTCGGCGGCTTCCTGCGGGCCGTCCCCCTGGACCTCGAGGAACAGGCGCTCGTGGACGGGCACAGCCATCTCGCGGCGTTCCTGCGGGTCGTCGTGCCACTGCTGCGGCCCGCGATCGCCGCCGTCGCGGTCCTGGCGTTCACGCTGGCGGCCGGGGACTTCGTGTACGCGCGGGCGCTGGCCGGGACGCACTCCACCGTGACCGCCGGCATCCCCGCCCGGCTCGACCACGGAACGGCGTCCCTGTGGCGGTCTCTGCAGTTGGGCGTCGCGGCGGTCTCCATCCCCCTCGCCGCGGCGACCGGCCTCGTACTGGAAAGGGTCATCGCGGCGTCGGCGGCCGTCGCCGGCCGGACGTAACCGCCGAATCGGGGGCGCAGCGGCGGCACGCCGGAGATGCGCCCCCGATTCACGATCGGCTCAGGCTCCCCAGATGTCAGGGTCGGGGAGCTTGGTGTGGCGCCCGGAGAACGGGTTGAAATCGGCGCTTATCTTCGAACGATTCTGACGAACCTGGTTCAGGCTGGAATTGTCAGCGCCGGAAGCGGACTCGGGCTTGGCCGGAGCCGACTCCGTCGGCCCTTCGACGCCTTTCGCCGGCCGAACGGCGCCGATCCCGGAGCCCGAGTCGTCGCCGTTCTTCACATTCGGAGCGCCACCCGAATCCGACTGACCGGTGTTCGGCTGCGGATTCACGGCGTATGCGGGCGCTGCGGCCGCGCCGAGCACGGCCGTCAGCACCGCGCCGGCCAAGACGATCGCCTTGAGGTTCATACGCTCTCCCTTCGAATAGGACGGGCAGCGTGAGAAGCCGCCCCGCATCGCCACACGAAAGGTGAATACCCATGATCGCGGCGTCGCCACGAATTCCATGTGGCCTTTGCGGACTATCTACATCTCGGCGGATGGCACAGGGCCACATGCCGCAAATTGAACTCCGAATCAGCCGGAATCCGCGACAAATGGCGATAGCCCCCGGCCCGGCGGCCGGGGCGGCTCCGGTCGCCGTCTCGTACGGGGAGGATCACCGCGGCCGAAGTGGGCACGGCTGATAGGACTTAGACGTATCCGTCGAACCGACCGAGGAGGTTGCCATGGCAGGCCGGCCACCGCTGCCGCACGAATTCCTGCCCGAGGTCCCGTCCTTCACCGTGACCAGCGACGACGTCGCGCACGGCGAGCGGTTGTCCAACGCGCACGTGTTCAACGACTGGGGGTTCAACGGCGAGAACCGCTCCCCGCACCTGCGCTGGGAGGGCGCCCCCGCGGAGACCAAGAGCTTCGCCGTCACCTGCTACGACCCGGACGCCCCCACCGGAAGCGGCTTCTGGCACTGGGTCCTGTACGACATCCCCGCGTCCGTGACCGAGCTGCCGGCCGGTGCGGGCGGCGGTGACTTCAAGGGGCTCCCCGAGGGCGCCGAGCACGCCCGTAACGACTACGGGACCAAGGAGTTCGGCGGGGCCGCTCCACCTCCGGGAGCGCCGCACCGCTACGCCTTCACCGTGCACGCGCTGGACGTCGAGAACCTCGGCGTCCCCGAGGACGCGTCGCCCGCCGTCGTCGGCTTCAACATCACCGGGCACACCCTGGGCCGCGCGCAGATCGTCCCCGAGTACGAGAGCTGACGGCTCCGCACCCGCCGGGGCGGCCGGCGCGCCCGCCGGCCGCCCCGGCGGCTTACACTCGGCCCGTGATCGAACTGGTGCGCCTGGACCATCTGGTTCTGACCGTTGAGGACGTCGAACGGACCGTCGGGTTCTACACCCGCGTCCTCGGGATGGAGCCGGTCACCTTCGGCGACGGCCGCAGAGCGCTGAACTTCGGGCCGCACAAGATCAACCTGCACCGGCGGGGAGCGGAGTTCGAGCCGAAGGCCGCCCGCCCGACGCCGGGCTCGGCGGACCTCTGCCTGATCACCGGTACGCCGATCGACGCCGTGGTGCGCCACCTCGAGGATTGCGGTGTGCCGATCGAGGAGGGACCCGTCGGACGTACCGGCGCGCAGGGGCCGATCACCTCGGTGTACTTCCGCGACCCGGACGGCAACCTCATCGAGGTCTCGGCGTACTGAGCACGGGTGGCCGTTCGTGGGGCCGCACCAGAGGTACGGCCCCACGGTCATCGGCGCCAGGTCGCCGAGAGGGTCATGCGAGCCGGTCGGTCAGAGGGACGGGCCCGCCGCGACGACGTCGTGCGCCGTCACGTCTCCACCCGGGACGTGCCCCTCGAACGGGAACCGGTCGCCGAAGGCCGGCCGCAGATCCGTCAGCCACACGGCCTCCGGGTCGTACTTGGCGAAGAACGGCCGGTTGACGAACTCCGGGTCGCGGCACTGGATGAAGTGCAGCATGAACAGCTTCTCCCCGCCGATCTCGACGACGCCGTCGACGCAGACCTTGCCGGGGGTGGCGGACATGGACGGACCGCGAACGGTGCGGCAGAGCCCGGAGGTGTTCTTGTACGCGTCCCGGAAGACCTCGTAGGCGCGGGCGAGCGGCACGGCGAAGTAGTCCTGTGGGCCGGTGTCACGTTCCACGAACATGTAGTACGGGATCATGCCCATCCGCAACTGTCGCCGCCACATGGTCTCCCAGGTCAGCGGCGCGTCGTTGATCGTGCGGATGAGCGGGGCCTGGGTACGGATCACCGCGCCGGTGGAGCGGATGCGCCTGGTCGCCTCGGACACCAGGTGCGGTTCGAGCTCGCGCGGGTGGGTGAAGTGGGCCATGAACGCGAGGTTCTTGCCCGAGTTGACGACCTTCTCGAACAGGCGAAGCGTGTCGTCCGCGTCGGGGTCGGTGACCCAGCGCTGCGGCCAGTAGGCCAGGGCCTTGCTGCCGATCCGGATGGACTCGAGCTGCTCGAGTTCCAGCAGCGGCTCGATGTAGCGCCGCAGGACGGGCTCGCCCATGATCATCGGGTCGCCGCCCGTGAACAGGACGCTCGTGACCTCCGGGTGCGCCCGCAGGTAGCGCTTGAGCCGGTCGACATCGTCGCCCGCCATCTTCAGGTCGGGCTCGCCGACGAACTGCGCCCACCGGAAGCAGTAGGTGCAGTAGGCGTGACAGGTCTGGCCCTGCTTGGGGAAGAACAGCACGGTCTCGGGGTACTTGTGCTGCACCCCGGGCATCGGTTCCTCGTGGAGGGTCGGGACGTTGAGCTGCAACTGTCCCGCCGGGTGCGGGTTGAGTTTCAGCCGGACCTCGTGGGCGGCGGCGTTCACCTCGGCGCGGGGCACTCCCCGACGCAGCAGGTCGGAGATGCGGGCGACGTCCTCCGCGGGGAGCATGTCCTCCTGCGGGAAGACGAGCCGGTAGATGGGGTCGTCCGGGGCGGCGGACCAGTCGATCAGTTCATCGACGACGTAGCTGTTGGTGCGGAACGGCAGGACCGTGGCGACCGCCTGGATTGCCAGGCGTTGCTCGGTGGTCAGTCCGGCGCGAGCGGTGAGCTCGTCCAGATGCTTCGCCGTGAAGGCGCGGAACCTGCGGCCGGTGGTGTTCACCGCGGCCGGCACCGCGTCATTGACCAAGGTCACGTTGACGTTACTCCTCCGAGTCGACGGGAAACGCGCAAGCAGAGCCGCGCGGACCGGGCCGAAGGCCCCGCCGCAGGCGACTCGCCGTGGAGATCTCCTCCTTCACAGTCGGACCGCGACGCCATCGCGTCGCGGCATGCCACGCTCCCCACCCCCATTGAACCTGTTGAGCCCCGTTTCTTACGAATTTGATACCCGCAGAGAGGCTTACCGATGCGCAGGCGTGGGTCCCCCTAAATGATCAACGTTCGAACAGGCGCGGAAGTGTCAGGCCCGACACGCGACCCCAGTTAGTGATCTTGTCGGAGGGCTACGCCATACTGCGGGTGACGAATCCCAGCAGCGACAGAGGCCACCGTGGTCAGCGGTGTCCCTGCCGCCCCACGAGGAGAGGTCGTGGGCAGACACCGTAAGCGCCGCGCGGCACCCCGGCTGAGCCGCAGGATCGCGCTGCTCTCGGCCGGCCTGCTCATTCCCTGCACCGGCGGCGCCGCCGTACTCGCCGCGACGACCGACCTGGACCAGCACGCGGTCCCGTCGGCCCGTTCGCGCGCCGCCTCCCGGCCCGGTGCGGCGATCACGGAGGTGCCCGGCTCGCGTTCGCGCCCGGCCACCGCCCGCCCGGCGCCCACCGCCTCCCCGACCAGGGCGGCTCCGGATCCGACCGCCTCGGCCGCTCCGGCCGCCGACGTCCCCTTCGCGCCGTACGCCGACGTGCTGAGCTGGCCTCCGCTGGACTTCGCCAAGGCCTCGGCGCGGACGGGCGTACGGGACTACACCCTCGGGTTCGTCGCGGCCGGCCAGGGATGCACGCCGACCTGGGGCGGCCTGACGCCGCTCGACGACGCGGTCGTCCGCAAGCAGCTCAAGAAGGTCCCCGGAGAGACCATCGTGTCCTTCGGCGGCCCGCACGCCACCGAGCTCGCCGGCGGCTGCGCCGACACCGACGCGCTCACCACGGCGTACCGCTCCGTGCTGACCACCACCAAGGCCGAGCGGATCGACTTCTACCTCACCGACAAGGCGCTGGCCGACGGCGCGGCGGCGGGCCGCCGCGCCGAGGCGCTGGCCCGGCTGCAGCACGACCGGCCCGGGCTGCGGGTGTCGTTCACCGTTCCGCTGCGCCGCTCCGGTCTCGCCGACGACGCGCTCGCCGCGCTGCGGTCGGCGATGACGGCCGGCGTCGACGTCTCGATCGTGGACCTCGTTCCCACCGGCGGGGCCGGATCGACCGTGATCGCCTCCGCGACCGCCGCCCACGGCCAGCTCGAGCGGCTGTACCACCAGGACGCCGACACGGTGTGGCGGCGGATGGGCGTCGCGCCCGTCATCGGGGTGACGGGCACCGGCACCGGGGTGCAGCCCGCCGACGCCCGGCAGATCCGTACGTGGGCCACCGCCCGTCACCTGGGCCGCCTGTCGATGTGGTCGATCACCCGGGACACGCCGTGCACCGCGGACACCACCGCGCAGAACGACACGTGCAGCGGGCTCGACGAGGACCCCGGAGTCTTCTCCAGAATCTTGCAAGGATCGTAAGAACCTGCAGCTCTGCGGCTTAAGTCCACCGCCGTTGGGTAGTCCCAGGGACCCGCTCGGGACGCCTAGATTGGAAGCTGTGACTTCGGCGAGACCTGCACGTGAGGCGGCGATGATTCCGGCGTTCCTGCCGGTCCTCGCCGCCGTCGCAGGCGTCGTCTACAGCTCCTGGGTCCTGCAGTTCCTGATCGATCCGAAGCTGGACGCGGTCAACGGGTACGTCAGCGAGCTGTCCGCCACCGACCAGCCGTACCACGGGTTCTTCTCCGGCTGTGACTTCCTCGCGGGCACCTTGTCGATCGTGGTCGCGGCCGTCGTACTGCGCCGGCTGCGGCCCCGCGGCTGGGCGCTCGTCGGCTGGGCGGCCCTGCTGCTGTTCGGCGTCTTCTCGATCGGCGACTCCCTGTTCGCCATGGACTGCGCGCCGAACTCCGACCCGACCTGCGCGCTGCGCGAGCGGGCCGGGACCGTGTCGTTCGCCCACGAGTTCCACTCGGTGACGAGCACGCTCGTCGTCACCAGCGGCATCGTCAGCCTCATCGCCCTGACCATCGCCGCCCGCCGGTACGGCCGCTGGCCGGTGCTCGCCCGCTGGAGCTGGCCCGTCATGGTCGTGGAGACGGGCACCGCGCTGGGCACGCTGCCGCTGATGTACTTCGGCCTGATGCTGGGCGTCATGGAGCGCGTGCAGGTGACGGTGATCTCCGTGTGGCTGTTCGTCATCGCCGTCGAGCTGTACACCGGCCGGCGGCGCGCCCGCGCCGCATGGACCGCCCTCCGCCCGGTCGGGCCGCCCGACGATCGGAGCGCCGTACGGGAGAAGGCCGCCAGCCCGTGAACGACCGCCTGCCCGGCGATCTCATGACCGTCGGCGGAGACCACCTGCACGTCGTCGCGGAGGGTACGGGGAAGCCTCCCCTGCTGCTCAGCGCGGGGCTCGGCGGCGCCTGGTTCGACTGGATCCCGGTCGTCGCCCTCCTGCGCGACGCGTACCGCGCGATCGCCTTCGACCGGCCCGGCCTCGGCGGCAGCCCGCCCGTACGGCGCGCCGCGACCCTCCGCGCGGAGGCCGACCGGCTGGCCGAGCTGGCCCGGTGGGCGGGGGCGCCGGTCGTCCTGGTCGCGCACTCGTTCGCCGGGTTCCACGCCGAGGCGTTCGCCCGGCTCCACCCGGAGCTGGTCGGCGGCATGGTGCTGGTCGACCCCAGCGCGGAGCCGCGCCCGCCGAAGTACTCCCGTCCGCTCACCCGCCTCGAGCCCCTCGCGCGCCTCGCCGGCACGGTCGCCGGCGCGACCGGCGTCGCCCGGCTGGCGGGCCCCGCCGCGTACGGCCTGGCGATGCGGCTGCTGACCACGCGCGGGAACGTCGCGCCCCCGGAGTACGTCCAGGCGGTGTGCACGCGCGGGCACGTCCTGGGCACCCTCCTCGCCGAGGACTCCGTCTACCGCCAGATGGCCGCGGACCTGCTCACGCTGCGGTGCCACCGGGAGTTCCCCGACATCCCGCTGCGGGTGATCACCGCCCTGGGCGACATGCGGGGCGGCCGGGACGCGTGGCGACGCGCGCACGCCGACCTCGCGGCGCTCAGCCCGCGCGGCCGGCAGGTCGTCCTGCCCGATGTCGGGCATCTCGTTCAGATCGACCGGCCCGAGGCCGTGGCAGAGGCGGTCCGGGACCTGTGAAGGCCGTCATCCTCGCCCTGATCCCGCTGCTCATGGTGGGGAGGTGCGAGAACCCCGTCCGCAAGGTCGCGGAGAGCTCGCTGCGCAACGCGACGGCCCGCGGCGCAGCCGACGAGCTGCGCGGCCTCGGGTACACGGTCCGCCCGGGGATGCGCTGCCGTACGCTGTCGGCCGACACGCTGTCGGTCGTCCGGGTGCAGTGCGTCGGCCGGACCCGCCGCGGCGAGCCGGTCCGGGTGAACGCCGTTGCCTACCAGGCGAACTCCCCTCATCCCCGTCAGGAGTACGTGATCACGGTGAGCGGCCGCGAGGTCGTACGCAGACCCTGCCTCGGCCAGGGCTGCCAGGACCCGCAATGACGGGACCGGTCGAGGGGCGCGCCGGGAAGCGGCCGAACGCGCCAGGCGAGGGCCGCCTGGAGGCGCGGGCCGACCGGCCCGGCGAGACGGCCGGGGGCCCGCGGGTCGCGGTGGACGCGATGGGCGGCGACGATGCACCCGAGCAGGTGGTGGCCGGCGCCGTGGCCGCGGTCCGCGAGCACGGCGTCCGCGTCGTCCTGGTCGGCCACGCCCGCCGCGTCCGGGACCTGCTCCGCGAGCACGACGCGCTGGGCGAGGTCCCGATCGCGCACGCCGAGGACGCCCTCGCCATGGACGCGGGCGCGCTGGCCGGGTGGCGGCGGCCGCGTTCGTCCGTGGCGGTCGCCTGCCACCTGATCCGACGCGGGCACGCCGCCGCGCTGGTGTCGGCCGGGTCGACCGGCGGCGTGGTGGCGACCTCCCGCCTGCGCCTGCGCGGGCAGCCCGGGGTCATGCGGCCGGCGCTCGCCGTGGTCCTGCCCACGCGCCCGCGCCCGACGGTGCTCCTCGACGCCGGCGCGACCGCCGACGCCAAGCCCGAGATGCTCGTCCAGTTCGCCACGCTCGGCACCGCGTACGCCCGCATCCGGCTCGGCGTGCCCGCACCACGGGTCGGGCTGCTGACGATCGGCGAGGAGGCCGGCAAGGGCAACAAGCTGACCCGCCGCGCCCACGAGCTGCTGTCCGGGGACCTGCCGGGCGTCGACTTCGTCGGCAACATCGAGGGCGGCGACCTGATGGCCGGCGCGGTCGACGTGGTCGTCACGGACGGGTTCACCGGCAACGTCGCGCTCAAGACCGTCGAAGGGGCCGTACGGCTCGCGGTGACGGAGATGCGCGCGGCGATCGGCTCCGGCCTGCTCGCCCGCGTCGGCACGCTGCTGCAGCGCCGCGAGTTGCGCCGGCTGCGGGACCGCCTGGACCCGGAGACGCACGGCGGCGGCGTCCTCCTCGGCCTGAACGGCACCGTGGTCATCGCCCACGGCGCCTCCCGCGCGCCCGGGATCGCCGCGGCCTGCGTCCTCGCCCGCGACCTGGCCGCCGGCCGGATCGTCGAACAGATCGGCGAGGGCCTCGCCGCCACCCGCCAGAACCGCTTCTCCCGCCGCCCCCACCCCGACCCGGACCCCGGAGCACCCCTCGACCACCCCGACCCCTGACCCGCCCTGTACCCGGCGTCGCGTGATAATCGCTCCGAAACAGATCGGTTCCAAGGCCTGCTGTCTTACATTCGTTCCGTGGCAGACACGATCACCATCTGTACAGACGCGGAGATCGAGCATGCACTCGAAATCCTCACCAGGGACGGCACCTCACGCTCGGCCGCGATCCGGATGGCGGTACTGGAAGCCGCCATGCGGAAGGAACGCGCGGCGGAGATGCGCCGCGGCGTCCTCCAGATGCCTCTGGGCGAACCAGACGGGGTCAACATCGCAGCAGAACTCTCCGCCGTCCGCGATCACGAACGTCGGTAATTCACGTCGACCCCATGGCGGTCATGCAGTTCTTCGCCGAGTATCTTACGCCTCACTGGAGACAATATACGTATTAGGGATTCGCCTTCCGCTCTCCCCGCCAGCGCGGTTCAAGGTCTAGACGCCACCATCCTCTGCAGACAGCACTCCGGACGTGATCCGATCACCCGAAGTCATGACGTCTCCGGAGCTCACAGGTCACCAGACCGGCGTCTCAACTCCTTATGGATGCTTAGGACCGGCGGGCGACGCATCGCCTTGAAACCCAGAGCCTGGCGGTAGATCTCCGGCATCCAGTACTCTCCCTTGACTTGCGCTATCACGCCGCTTGATGAGAGCAGTTCGACATCTTCCAGCCCCAAGCCAAGCTTCTCGGGATCGAACGGCACCTTGCGCTCATCCGAATCCAGCTGACGGAGTTTTGTGAAGACGGCTTTGATTGCGGGTATCTCTTCGCCGATTGACGCCACCTTATCGTCACTACACGCCTTGAGGGCCGCCCGCATCGCGGAGGGCGATAGAAGCCGATCGGGCCATTTCGACTCCTCGGCGGTAAGTCGCGCCGCCTCTGCGAGGAAACCTACGACGTCGCGCGCCTGAATTTGCCCATTGAAATCTGACATCACTGCGAGGAACCACTCCTTGGAACGTGCCTCCTTTGACTTCGCAGTGCCAAGCTGCTTCCCCCAGATCTTCAGCAGATGTTCGGAGAGCTGATCATCCGATGCCGAGTGGAGGTCCATTCCTGGAGGGAGTTTAAGCGCATCAGACTGATCAGCCGTCCAAGCGACTAGACGCAGAACCTCCGTCTGATTCCATCGCAAAGCATGATTCCGGTAACGAGCCAAGAACTGAGCGGAATTCTGCTGAATAGCCCTCTGCACCAGGTCTCGCCTAACGAAGGCGACGAGTCCGAGCGGACGACCACGGAGCGACCTAAACCAATCGGGGCAGCCAGTTAGCAGCGCTCGAAGCGCCCGCTGCTGAGCCTGATCACGATGGAAGTCCTGAAAAATATCCTCCAGGCCATCAAGGACGAAAACTGCACGCTTCCTTGCCGCTAGATCAACCAGGTCTTCTTCAACAGTTTCTACTGCAGCACCGGAGATTCCCGCTGCTCGCGCGAGGCATACCAGCCAGATACGCCGCCACTCACTGTCCGTTCGATTTTCTCGGAGGTTATCCTTCAGGAAATCTTGAAGATTGGAGACTGCCGTCACTTCCGTTTCAGACAGGCTACGGATAGCTGACTCACGAATGCTTTCGATACGCTCCCGTGGCTCGTCGCCGAGATACTGCGCGGCCAGAACGGGGACGAGCGGAGCATCGACCTGAACCCCTTCGACCCCTATATCGCTTGCAAAGGTGCGCCAATCACCTCGAGTGCACATTGTAAGATATGTGAAGGTCTTGCCCGCCCCCTTAGCCCCTACAACGATCTCGATTGGAAGATCAGTTTTATGTGACGAGGCTAGACTCAACAGAGCATCCGTGCGAAGGAACGCCCTCCCACTAGCTTTTCCACTCTCCGCATATCGGAAGTCTGCAGCGAAAAGAGCCAACTTCTCGCGGTCCGCTGCAACACTTTCTACTGCAGGTGTTTCAGCGAACAACGCGTCTTCGGCACCTTGAGTGAGTTCGAGGGCCAGCGGCTCAAGCGTATCGGCGACGGCGTTGCTCATCAGCGCGTCGCGCACATCATCCCAAGCCGCCGGCAGAGCAAGGAGAGAGGGATTGAACGGGCTGAGAATCGGATCACTAACCAGTTCACGTGTCGTCTCATCGGCCTCCGAACCTTTAACCACCCCGGCAATCGCCTCTCCGATCGCACTCGAAGCGGAGCCGACGAGGTCGGCGTGATTCCGAGATTGGAACTGTGTGATTATCGCTGCCGGCACCGGATCGGTATCACGGACACTCGGTGCACGCTTACCGAGTTCACCCAGCAGGTGCACGGTGCCCTGTACAGACTGATCACTAAGAGTGGTCACAAAGATGCGCTTGACACGAGGGTCGAGAAGCACTGGCGCACTAAGCTCGCTCATTCCAGCCCGTAGATCGACTAGAATCACGTCAGCCCCTATGTAAGCAGTAAGCTCAGCCAGAGATTCCGTCAGGAAATATGGAGAGCGCCGCGGTGTAAGTAGGTGGCGCGGTTCAATGCGAGGCTGGCCAAATCTTTCGGGGTTCCGCTGTGCCGGTAGAACGAAAATGCCGTCCGCTTCCTGATTAACAAGATAGGACTGCGCGACCTGGACGGCTTTGGTGCAGTCCCCATCGATTGATCCGTGCAACAGTGCAAGGAAGTCCGAAAACGAGAAGTCGATTCTTATTCCCTGCGCGCGCAGCATCCACGTAATACCTGGAGCTTCTAGATCTGCATCCACCAAGAGGACACGAGCACCGCGCTCCGCGGATATTCTATGCGCCAAAGCGACCGTATGCAGAGTACGACCCACTCCCCCCTTGAAAGAGTGAAAAGCGCTAAATGATACATTGTGCGGCAAGGCTGCAGATTCGGGCGCTTGCAGGGGCTGACTGAGTGCCCTAACGATGCGACTATCGGTCCATTCAAGTCGCCGTGTAATTGGTGTTGGCAAGTGGTCGTCGACTGCTCTGACCGTCAAGGGTAGGGCTTGGTCCTCACCTTCGGGGTCGAGCAGTATAGTCGCCGCCTCTGTGTCTACACTCAACGGGCCGATTGCGTGGCGGAGCCATGACCATATCTCTTCACGGGAAGGGTCACCACCTACAGTGAGTTCGACACCGTCCCAATAGGCACTGGCCTCGTGCAACCACTCAGGCCAAGCACCTTGCACAGCAAGCGCACGGAAGTGCTCATCGATGTCAACCCATGTCAGCAGCCTGTCTGGAGGAGTTACTCCGGCTTCGAATGTCATCGTCCCAATTCCTCTCTCAGCCACTCCAGGAGGGTACCCAGGCAGGCAGCTATCCGTTTCTGATCATCGTCTCTCAAGGCGGCACCATATCGCCAGACCTCGTGCAATTCCGCTGGCGCAACCTTTCGACCGACGTCCACCTTAAGAGTTGGCTCACGCACCAAGTCGACGTATTGATCAGGCGGTAGTCGCAAAGCTTTCGCCAGCGCACGAAGATCATGAGTCCTGTACTTGCTGTCTAGATCCTCAGTCCCCCGGCCGTTCTCCCTATGTAGCAGTGAAGCCTTCAGCCCACATTCCACCGCATAAACACGAAGCAGACATGCAGACGCTCCGTCGCTGAGCTTGTCCGCCTGGTCCCGGTGCCCCACGTACGAGGCACGTAGTCCCGCCAACCCCACGTCGATCGCCACAGGTAAAGCCTAGGCAATGCGATGGCAGGCTGTCGCGGTGTGACGCGAATCAAGCTCCACTACCGCTTCGGGCTGGTCGTGTCCCCGAGAGTCCCCACCCTCCTGTCTCAAGCCTGTTCGCGAGCATGCGATCATCTCTGATTGGAGACGGCCGTGACAGCAAGCGCTACCTCCACACAGGCACCCTGGTTCTCACTGCGAGTCGTCTTGCGCCAGTTCGTGACGATCTGGGGGGTGCTCATCACGTAACACTCTCCTTCATCCAGCACAGATGCTTTCGGCTACTTGGATTATGAACTCCCGACTCGCCTCGATCGGCAAGGCGGCTTCTCGGAGACTGTCGTACAGCCTGAGGTGCGGCGCGACCTGGTCAGGGTCGGTGAGCGCTACGTATGAGGTGACGGTCTCGATCCCTATGACGGTGGGATCGCCGACTTCTGGGTAGCTGAACGCCGTGAACGACGTGGCCGGGATGTTGTAGTCGACCAACTCTGCGGCGATGGGGAGCACACGAATAGTGATCCGCTCCTCGTCGGCTCTCTTGGCGATGTGCAGGAGTTGCTCGCGCAGCACCGCTGCTGGCGCAGACCTACGTCGTACGGCGAACTCGTTGAGGATGACCTCATAGGTCGGGCCATCCGGCTGGCGCAGTCGGCGCTGGCGACCGGCCCGGCCTCTCAATATTCCTTCTTTGGTGACACCTGGCTGCAGGGGAGTGGGATCTGCCTCGATGCGTGTGCGGGTGTACTCCGGCATCTGCAACAGGCCAGGGATGATCGTTTGTTGATACTCGCAGATGGAGATGGCGCCGGCCTCGAGGTCGGCAGCGAGGGCCTGGCGCTCGCCCATGGCGCGGGCGGCGGAATCCCACCAGCCTCTCGACCCGGCGTCGTGCGCGGCCTTGACGATCTGGGAGTACCGCTCCCCCTCGACCTTGAGGGCTTCGAGGATGGCCAGCACCAGGTCGATGTCGAGACTGCGGCCGTTCTCCAGGCGGCTGATCGGCTGCCGGTCCCTGCCGACCAGCTTGCCGAGCGCGGCATGGGTCAAACCGGCTTCAGCGCGAAGGGCGACCAACTCGGCACGTAGCCGGTGAGCGCGTACATAGGGGCTGACCATGGGGGCTCCTCTAACGATCGCGTCGGCGGGGCAGCCGAGTTGGCCAGCCAGGCGAAGGCAGAGCTTCACGCCTCTCGGACCGGCGCTCGTATCGCTTGGCTAGCGATCATAACAGATTGTTGCGATCTGATTGCGGAGCGCTTTTAACTAGCTCATACTCATCATCTGGTTACGACTGGTGAGCAGTACGAGACCAGTGAGAAGCGCATACAGATCATCTGTAGTCCGAGACAGGGGCGGCACATGACGAAGGATCTCTACGACGAGCGCCCCAGGTGGTCGGCGTCTACGCCGGGCCGGGAGTCGTCCGGCTGGAGCCCGCGATGACCACGGGCGCGCCGATTGGCCCTTCGGCCGAGGCGGTCCGGTCCGGTGCCTGCGTCGCGGTGCCGCTGCCCATACGCCCGGAGTCGGCGCACACAGCACGGCAGGTGGTGGGACGGGTTGCTGAACAGCTCGGCCTGCCATCGACTCTCGCCGACGACTTAATGCTCGTCGCATCGGAGCTGGCGACGAATGCGCTGCGGCATGGCGGCGGGCGAGTGCGGTACCGCGGCGATCAGCCAGTGGAGGGCCTGCCGGAGTTGTGGCTCTACCTCCGAGGCACGCGTCGTACCGAACTCGTGGTCACGGCGTTCGACACAGGAGAGTTCTGGGACGCGGGGGTGAGAGTTCCGGAGAATGGCGCGGTACTGCCGGGCGTCAGCGGGCGGGGCCTTCAGATCGTCGCGGCCTTGGCCGAGACGGCCGGGGGCCGGTGGGGAATGCATCCGAGCAGGGCGCGCCTCGGGGAAGGACGGCCCGCTGGCACTGCGGTCTGGTTCGCAGTTCCCGTGCCGGACCACGCCCGTGTCTCCACGCGGGGCGCAACAACACCGGCCGGAGCCATCGACGAACTCCGCGAACTACTGCGGCTTCGCGGACTCGATCACTTGATCGCCCGTACGAACGGCCGGGAGGCGGTGCTCTCACTTCCCGGCCTCACGGTCTGGTACCGGCGGGAGAGCTACTCATGGTGCACCTCCAGCGGTGTCCGCCACGTAGTCGTCGCTGATGTCGTCGATGCCGGCGAGCAGGTTCTGGCGGAGTCCGAGCGCCTGAGTCGGAGAGCACCAGGGCTCTGATCAGCGGATGCCCAAATTCCTGCCGCTCGGGCGTGGAAGTGTGGGCACGATGCGCGGTGATGGGCGGGGCCGCAGGCTGCTTTCGGGCGGTTTGACCGCTCGCCGGGTGTCCTTTGCCGAGCGTTTCGCACGCTGCCGGATTGGTCGGCCGGGATCAGCGCCCGGCACTGCGGCCTGCGGTCTCCGTGCCTCGTCAGGCGGTCGAGCCGATGACCGTGAACTCCAGACCGGCGCGCTGGAGGCGCTCCAGGAGGGCGTCGCCCATCGCCTCCGCCGTGGTGACCTGGCCGGCGGTCTCGGGGAGGTCGTCGAAGGCCAGGGACAGGGCGGACTCGGCGAGCATCTTGGCGGTCTCGCCGTAGCCGGGATCACCGCCGGAAACCCTGGTCACGACCTTCCGGCCGCCGCCCTCTCCCACGAAGTGCACGCTGAACCAGCTCCTGGCCCGCCTTTCCGCCGACGGACCCTCCCCGGGCGTGAAACGGTCGAGCAGCCGATCTCGTACGGGGCCGATCTGGGCGGCCGCCACGGCCCCCGCCGTCCCGGCGGCCAGGCCGACGGCGGACGCCAGGTGCCGTACCGCGGCGAAGTGGCTGTAGGAGAAGTCGGGACCGTAGCGATCGAGGGCGGCCGCGGAGCGCCGGACCACGTCGGGGTCCAGAGTCGGCAACGGCAGCGCCCAGGCGCCCAGCCCGGCGTTGCGGTGCGGGCGCCCCTGGACGGCCCGGATCCGGCGGCCCGGCACGGGTGGCTCCGCCGCTCGCCGTCTGCGGTGCACCCTGGCCGCCTCACGCAGGTGGGCCATCGCGGTGATCGCGGAGTGGAGGGTTCCGCCCGACGGCACGCCGCCGGCCTGGACGTATCCGCGCACGCTCAGCGGGACGTCCTCGGGGAGCCGCTGGACGGTGAAGTAGACGCCGAGATCGTGCGGCACCGAGTCGAACCCGCACGCGTGCACGAGCCGCGCCCCGGTCTCGGCCGCGCGTGCGTGGTACTTGAGGTACATCAGGTCGACGAACTCCGGCTCCCCGGTGAGGTCGACGTAGTCGGTGCCGGCCTCGGCGCACGCGGCCACGAGCGGCTCGCCGTAGGTGACGTACGGGCCGACCGTGCTGATCACCACCCGGGCGGCCGCGGCGATCTCCCGGAGCGAGGCCGGGTCGGTCACGTCGGCGCGCAGCAGCGGCAGGTCCACGCCGAGGCGGTCGCGCAGCGCCTCCAGCTTGGCCGGGTTCCGCCCCGCGACCGCCCAGGTCCCGGTCCCGTGGGCCGCGAGGTACTCGGCGGTGAGGGCGCCGGTGAACCCGGTCGCGCCGAAGAGGACGATGTCGTACGGCCGGTCCATGGGTTTCCCTCCGTCGGACGTACCTGTCTGCTTACCGCGTGCGCCGGGCTTCGTGAAGCGGCCCGCGCCGACTGTGGCGCAGGTCGCACGATCACCGGCGCGCCGCCCGGCCGAAGGGGATATTCGGATGGGGCTGCGGCTGCTCGCCGATAGGCTTTGAAGACGTCGCAGCCGCAGCTGCCGAAGCCGTACTTCACGAGGATCCCGATGTCCGACCCGCAGCACGTTCTCGCCGCCCGCGTCCAGGCCGCCCTCGGGGCGGCGTTCGGAGAGCCCGACGCCGACCCGGTGATCCGCCCGTCGCAGTTCGCCGACTTCCAGGCGAACGTGGCGCTTCCGCTCGCCAAGAGGCTCGGCCGCAAGCCGCGCGACATCGCCGCCGAGCTCGTGGCGCACCTCGACGTGTCCGACGTCTGCTCGAAGGTCGAGATCAGCGGTCCGGGGTTCGTCAACCTGACCCTGAGCCCGGAGTGGATCGCCGGGCAGGCGCAGGAGATGCACGGCGACGAGCGGCTGTCGGTCGAGAAGACGGGCGCTCCGCAGACCGCGGTCGTGGAGTACTCCTCCCCGAACATCGCCAAGGAGATGCACGTCGGTCATCTCCGGACCACGATCGTCGGCGACGCGCTCGCGCGGGTGCTGGAGTTCCTCGGGCACAACGTGATCCGGGACAACCACATCGGCGACTGGGGCACGCCGTACGGCATGCTGATCGAGCTGCTGCTCGACGTCGGTGAGGGCTCGGCGGAGGCCAAGCTCCTGGAGACCGACCCGAACGCCTTCTACCAGATGGCGCGGCAGCGGTTCGACTCCGAGCCCGAGTTCGCCCAGCGGTCCCGGGAGCGGGTCGTGACGCTCCAGGCCCACGACCCGGACACCATCCGGCACTGGGAGCGGCTGGTCGAGCTGTCAAAGGTCTACCTGCACAAGGTCTACGGCCGGCTCGGCGTGACGCTCACCGACGATGACATCCGGGGCGAGAGCTTCTACGACGACATGCTCGGCGTCACCGCGGACGAGCTGCGGGACAAGGGCATCGCGGAGATCAGCGAAGGCGCGCTGTGCGTGTTCCCGCCCGGGTTCACCGGCCGGGAGGGCGACCCGCTGCCCGTGATCATCCGGAAGAGCGACGGGGGTTACAACTACTCCACCTCCGACCTGGCCACGGTCCGGTACCGCGTCGACAAGCTGAACGTCGACCGGATGATCTACGTTGTCGGCGCGCAGCAGGCGCTGCACTTCCAGATGGTGTTCGCGGTGGCGCGGATGGCGGGCTGGCTGCCGGAGAGCGTCAGTGCCGAGCACGCCCAGATCGGTAACGTCCTGGGCCCCGACGGAAAGATCTTCCGGACCCGGAGCGGCAAGTCGGTCAAGCTGACCGAGCTGCTGGACGAGGCCGTCGAGCGGGCCGGCGCGGCGTTCGATGAAGTCGCGCACGAGGTCGCGTTCGACGACGAGACCCGGCGGCGGATCGTCGAGGCCGTCGGCATCGGCGCGGTCAAGTACGCCGACCTGTCGGTCGCCCGCGGCAGCGAGTACATCTTCGACTTCGACCGGATGATCTCCTTCCGGGGCAACACCGGGCCGTACCTCCAGTACGCCACGGCGCGGATCCGGTCGATCTTCCGCAAGGGCGGCCTGTCCCCGGAGGAGGCGGCGGGGCCGATCACGCTCGGCCACGAGGCGGAGCGGGCGCTCGCCCTGCACCTGCTGGGGTTCGGCACCGCGCTGCAGCAGACCGGCGAGACGACCGAGCCGCACCGGCTGTGCGCGTACCTCTTCGACCTGGCCTCGGCGTACACCACGTTCCACGAGAACTGCCCGGTGCTGCGCGCGCCGGACGAAGCCACGAAGGCGTCGCGGCTGGCGCTGTGCGCGCTGACCCTGCGCACCCTCACCAAGGGCCTCGAACTGCTCGGCGTGGCCACTCCCGAGCGCATGTGAGCCGAAGGCCCTCGGCGACGAGGGCCTTCCGCGCAACTTTCGTCCCGGCGTGAGACTCTCGCCACGTCGGCCCCGAAAGATCCGGGTGCGATTCTTACCATCGCCGACGAGGGGTATGCCCCTTCGGGAACGGTGGGACGAACACGCCCGGAGGGTTGGCATGGGCAGGGACGTGGCGGCGGTCGCCATCACCAAGGAGGACCGGCGGCGCTACAGGGACAAGGTCCGGCGTTGTCTGGAGGCCCTGTCGGCGATGCTGCGCGACGGCCGGTTCGAGGAGGACCGTGCCAGCATCGGGATGGAGGTCGAGCTCAACCTCGTCGACGAGACCGGTCGGCCCGCGATGCTGAACGCGCCGGTCCTGGAGTCGATCGCCGATCCGGGCGTGTGGGCGACCGAGCTCGCGCAGTTCAACATCGAGATCAACCTGCCGCCGGGGTCGCTGGCCGGCAAGGCGCTCGCGATGCTCGAACAACGCATCCGCGACAACCTCAACCACGCCGACGGCCGTGCGCGGGCGGTGGGCGCCGAGCTGATGATGGTCGGCATTCTGCCGACGCTGCGCGAGTCCGACGTCAGTGAGGCGACGCTGTCGTCGAACCCGCGGTACAAGCTCCTCAACGAGCAGGTCCTCGCGGCCCGCGGGGAGAACCTGCCGCTGGAGATCGAGGGCGTCGAGCTGCTGCGGACCTCATCGGACTGCATCGCGCCCGAGGCGGCGTGCACGAGCGTCCAGTTCCACCTGCAGGTCCGCCCGGAGCACTTCGCGGCGTGCTGGAACGCCGCCCAGGCCATCGCCGGCGTGCAGGTCGCCCTCGGTGCGAACTCCCCGTACCTGTTCGGCAAGGAGCTGTGGCGGGAGACCCGGCTGCCGCTGTTCGAGCAGTCGACCGACACGCGGTCGGAGGAGCTGAAGGCACAGGGCGTACGGCCCCGGGTGTGGTTCGGCGAACGCTGGATCGACTCGGTGTACGACCTGTTCGAGGAGAACTCGCGGTACTTCTCCGCGCTACTGCCGATGTGCGAGGACGAGGAGCCCATGGAGGCGCTCGCCCGCGGCGAGACCCCCGAACTGGCCGAGATGTCGCTGCACAACGGCACGATCTACCGTTGGAACCGCCCGGTGTACGCCGTCGTCGACGGCCGCCCGCACCTGCGAGTGGAGAACCGCGTCCTGCCCGCCGGCCCGACCGTCGCGGACACCATGGCCAACGCCGCCCTCTACTACGGTCTGGTACGGGCCCTGGCGGAGGAGGAGCAGCCGGTCTGGGAGCGGATGTCCTTCGCGGCCGCCGCCGACAACGCGCGCCGGGGCGCGCGGTACGGCCTGGACGCCCGGCTCTACTGGCCCGGAGTCGGAGAGGTGCCGGTCACCGAGCTGGTGCTCGACCATCTGCTGCCCCTCGCCGCCGCCGGCCTCGACGGGTGGGGCGTCGACACGGTGGTCCGCGACCGGCTGCTCCGGATCATCGAACAGCGCTGCGCCACCGGCCGAAATGGTGCGACGTGGCAGGTCGCGGCCGTCCACGCGGCCGGCGGCGACCGCGAGGAGGCGCTCCGGCTGATGACGCGCCGCTACGTCGACCACATGCACACCAACGAGCCCGTGCACACCTGGCCGATCGAGGACTGACCACCTACTGGAGGTAGCCCTCGACCTCGCCGGTCGGCCGGGACTGGGCGCCGTCGGGGTCATCTCCGGCGTCCCGCCGCGCCCTGCGCTGGCGCAGGAGGTCCCAGCACTGGTCGAGCTGCTCTTCGACCGTGCGCAGCCGCTGGTGCTCTTCGTCGGCGGTCAGCTCGCCCTTCTGCAGCCGCTCGCGGAGTATGTGCTCCTCGTCCACCAGGTCGTTGATATGACCGAAGATCTCGTTGTCCTGCATCCCTGTATCACCTCTCGACGACAGTGTGGCAGTTCCGGGTCGCGAGTGGCGTTCGGGAGGGGTCTGCGCCTTTCCGGCCGGTCACCGCCGCTTGCGGCCACCGACCCGCCCGGTCAGGAACCCGACGAGGCGTACCGGTACGGCCGTGATGGGCGACTTGGCGACGGTGACCACCGCGTTGGCCGCGACGGCCGTCATCTTCGACGCGGCGGACGAGACCGTCGTGACGGCGGTCGGCGTGGCCGATTTCCTCTTCGCCGTGCTCGCGGGCCTTCTCGCCGTGCGCGCGGGTTTCTTGGCGGCCGGCTTCTTGGCCGCCGGTTTCTTGGCGGTCGGCCTCTTGGCGACCGCTTTCTTGGCCGCCGGTTTCTTGGCGGCGGCGGTCTTCGCGGCGCCGGCCTTGGCCTTGCCGGTCTTCGTGCCGCCGGCCTTCGCCCTACCGGCCTTCGTGGTGCGGCCCGAGCTCGCCGTGGAACGGCGGGCGGTCGACCGCGTCGTCGTATTCGTGGGCACTGATCCATCCCCCCGGTATTGATCAGGTACGAAGGAATGCATTCCACAATCGGCGACCATTCACACACCGACCGTAGGCATTCGAATCGGTCGAAGCGACGGGGGCGCCCGCCGTACCCGGCGGACGCCCCCGAATCTCGGCGGGATCAGCGGCCGTACTTGACGATCACGTCGGCCTTGTCGATGTCATCGCCGCCGACCGGCGCGGTCAGCGTGCCGACGCCCCAGATGGAGGTCGCCCCCTTCACCTGGGCCAACGCATTGATCTGCGTCTTGTAGCCGGTGCGCTGCGGCAGGGCCGCCAGGCTCCAGTGCCCGGCGCGGTAGCGCAGGAGCCGGGTCCCGTCCGCGACCGCCCACAGCCCCTTCGAGCCGTCGGAGACGAGGGAGCCGATGCGCCCGACCCCGGACACGGGCGAGGCGGACGCCCACTTCCTGCCGTTCCAGTGCAGGATCACGCCGCTCATGGCTCCGGACACCCAGACGTCCTTCGCGCCGAGCGCCCGGACGCCGCCCAGCATCGGGTCATCGACGGGGATCGGCACCCTGCGCCAGGTCCTGCCGTTCCAGTGCATCACGGCCGATTCGTACTGCGTCTTCCCGCGCACCAGGCCGATCGCCCAGATGTCACGGCTCGACACCGCGCTGACGTCGGACACGTAACCGGGCACGGCGACGGTCTTCCAGCGCTGGCCGTCGAAGTGCCGCGCCTTGCCCGCCCCGAGGTCGCCGGCGCCCATGCCCAGGAGCCAGACGTCCTTCGTGCCGACGGCCGCGATCGCGTCACCGGCCGGCTCGAAGGTCGTACGCGTGGGGGCGGTGTGCCACTTCTTGCCGTCCCACCGGAGCGCGTAGGCCTTGTCGCGGCCGTCCGTGCCGGTGACCCAGACGTTCGTGCCGGACGACGCGGCCACGTGGTCGAGGTAGATGCCCTCGACGGCGGAGGGGACCGCCACCGTCTTCCATGCCTTGCCGTTCCAGTGCCGGACGAGCGCGCGGTTCTTGCCGGAGACGGTCCGGCTGCCGACGGCCCAGACGTTCTTGGCGCTGACGGCCACGACGGCGCGGAGCGCCGCGTCGGCGTGGCTGCCCGCGATCCGCCAGCCGGTCGCGGCGACGGCCGACGAGGTGAAGGCGGCCGTAAGCGCCGTGGCCGTACCGACCACGGCGAGAGAGCGTCGCATGCAGAGCCTTCCGATCGAGAGGGGGAGGCCGGAGCAAGATCACAACCTACGCGAGACGACCGTTCGCGGCGACGGTATTCGGCGTGGATCGGAACTCCCGGACCAGCGAGCCGAGCAAATGCTTGGTATAACGGTTACATGGGTCTGCTCGACGGGTTGCGGGTGCTGGATCTGACGCGGTGGCGCCCGGGGCCGTACGCCACGCAGTTGCTGGCCCAGCTCGGCGCGGACGTGCTGAAGGTCGAGCCGCCGGGCGGCGAGCCGATGCGGGCCTTCCCGAGCCACTTCGAGCTGCTGAACCGGAACAAGCGCAGCACCGTCATCGACCTGCCGGCCGGCGCTGCGGGCTGCCTGGAGCTCGCGGCCGGCGCGGACGTCTTCGTCGAGGGCTACCGGCCCGGCGTCGCCGACCGGCTCGGCGTGGGCTACGACGCCGTACGAGCGGCCAACCCGCGGATCGTCTACTGCTCGATCTCCGGGTACGGTGCGAGCGGCCCGCTCGCCGCGCTGCCCGGCCACGACGTCAACTACCGCGCGTACACGGGCACCGCGCCGCCGGACGACGGCGGGCACGAGTTCCCGGTCGCGGACATGGCCGCCGCGATGATGGCCGCGTTCGCGATCACGGCCGCCTGCCACAAGGGGCGGGGCGAGCGCATCGACCTCGGGATGGCCGACGTGCTGGCCAACTGGATGGGCACCGTCCCGGTCTCCGCGGCGGCGGAGGCACCGGAATCCCGGGGACCCGTGCCGGGCTACGGCGTCTATCCGGCCCGGGACGGCGCGCGGGTGAGTCTCGGCGTCGTGTCGGAGGATCGGCTGTGGACGGCCGCCTGCCGGGCCCTCGGACTCGACCACCACGCCGGCCTGTCCTTCGCCGAGCGGCTGCGCCGCGCCGGGGAGCTCGACCGGGACCTCGCCGGCCGGATCGCCGAGCTGCCC
Source organism: Actinoallomurus sp. NPDC052308 (assembly GCF_040679195.1). Classification (NCBI taxonomy): domain Bacteria; kingdom Bacillati; phylum Actinomycetota; class Actinomycetes; order Streptosporangiales; family Thermomonosporaceae; genus Actinoallomurus; species Actinoallomurus sp. NPDC052308. The sequence goes on from NZ_JBFAUM010000002.1 coordinate 685,072, forward strand.
CGTGACACGGTCGTCGCCCGGCTGACCGAGGCGGGCGCGCCGGTCGCGCCGGTGCTGTCCCCCGCCGAGATGAGGACCGTCGACCATTTCCGGGAGCGCGGCGTCCTCGACGGCACTCCCGTACGGACGGTGCTCGACCCGCCGCCGCCTCCGGGCCGCGCACCGGACCTGGGCGGAGCGCGCGGGTGGGCGCGGGCGCGCCCGGAGCCCCCGCCCGAACGCGCCTGATGGCCCTACGACCTACGTCCCTGCGGCGGCCACGACGTACCGGCGACGGTCTCGGCTAAGCCAAGGGAAAAATCACGTCTGTTTTGTCCCGCCCTGATGGCATTCTTGGGGAGTGCAGAGTCAGCAGGGGGTCAGCGCCGTCCTGGCCGGAAGAGGGGATGAGCTCGCCTTCCTGAACAGGGCTCTGCGGGAGGCGCCCGGCACCGTGCTCGTCGGCGGCGAGGCGGGCGTGGGCAAGAGCCGGCTGATCAGGGAGTTCCTGGACGCGAACCCCGACGTACGGACCTTCTGCGGCGGCTGCCTCCAGATCAGCGCGGAGGGTCTGCCGTTCGCTCCGTTCAGCGCGATGCTGCGCCGCCTGGTCCGGGAGATCGGCGTCGAGGGCGTCGCCGCGCTGCTGCCCGGCGGAACGCCGGCGGGGCTGGCCCGGTTGCTCCCGGAGTTCGGCCGGCCCGACACCGAGAGCGGCACGGCGGAGGCGCGCATCCGGCTGTTCGACCACGTGCTGCTGCTGTTCGAACGGCTCACCGAGAAGGACCCGGCCGTCCTGGTCATCGAGGACGTGCACTGGGCGGAACGTTCCACCCGCGACCTGCTCAGCTACCTGATCCGCAACCTCCCCGCCGGCCTGCTGGTGATCGCGACGTACCGCTCCGACGAGCTGCACCGCGACCATCCGCTCCGCCCGCTGCTCGCCGAGCTCGGCCGGGTCGACTGGGTCCGGCGGCTCGACCTGGACCGCCTGCCCCGCCGCGCCGTGGCCGAGCAGGCCCGCGGCATCCTCGGCCGGGACCTCGACCAGCCGAACCTCGACGCCGTCTACGAACGGAGCGAGGGGAACCCGCTGTTCGTCGAGGCCCTGCTGAGCTGCGACGGCCAGATCAACAGCGAGCTCCCCGACTCGTTGTGGGACCTGATCCTCGGCAGCGTGCGCAAGCTGCCGGAGGAGACCCAGGACGTTCTGCGCGTCGCCAGCGCCGGCGGTGACCGCGTCGAACACGCCCTGCTCGCCGCGGTCACCGGCCTGGACGACGGCGCGCTGTCCCGGGTGCTGCGGCCCGCCGTCGCCGCGAACGTCCTGGTCGTCGACGGTGAGGCGTACGGCTTCCGGCACGCCCTGATGCGCGAGGCCGTCCACGGCGACCTGCTGCCCGGCGAGCACACGCGCACGCACACCCGGTTCGCCGAGGCGCTGGAGAAGGATTCCTCGCTGGTCCCGATGGGCCGCGCGGCCGCCGAGCTCGCCCACCACTGGTACTCCGCGCACGACGCCACCTGGGCGCTGGTCAGCGCGTGGAAGGCGGCCCAGGTCGCCAAGGAGGCCACCGCGTACACCGAGTGCCTGCGCATGCTCGACCGCGTCCTCGAGCTGTGGGAGAAGGTGCCGGACGCCGCCGAGCGGCTGGGCGTCGACCACATCACGGTCCTGGAGCGGGCGATCGACGCCTCCGACCTCGCCGGGGAGACCGCGCGCGGCGTGGCCTTCGCGAAGGCGGCGCTGAAGGAGATCGACGACCCGATCCGGGCCGCCGAGGTCCTGGAGCACCGCGGTCGACTCAAGATCCACCTCGGCCATCCGAAGGCGCTGGACGACCTGCGAGAGGCGGCCCGGCTCGTGCCCGCCGACGCGCCCAGCGGGGCGCGGGCGCGGGTCCTGTCCACCCTCGCCCAGCAGCTCTACCTGCTGCCGACCGGCGCCGAGGAGGCACGCGCGCTCGCCGTCGAGGCCCTGAACACCGCCCGCGCGGTCGGTGACGCGACGGTCGAGGCGCACGCGCTGACGACGATCGCCGGCATCGACTTCTCCGACTCCGACGGCGAACGCCATCTGGCCGAACTGGCCAAGGCCGAGGCGGTGTACATGCGCGGCGGCGCGGACGACTCGGCCATGCTGCGCATCGCCACGAACCTGTCACACGTCCTGGAGGGGATGGGCGAGCACGAGCGCGCCGTCGAGGTGGCGCGGCGCGGCGTCGCGCTCGCCGGCAAGCACGGCTTGGCACGCACCTCCGGCGCGTTCCTGAGCATCAACCTGGCCGAGCCCCTGGTGTCGCTCGGCCGCTGGGACGAGGCACTGGAGGTCGTCGAGCACGCCCTGGAGCTCTCTCCACCTCCACTGACCCGCGCCTCGCTGCACCACATCATCGGCGTCATCGCGGTCGCGCGCGGCGACCTCGACACCGCCGCCCGCGCCATCGCCACGCTCGACGCGGTCCTCGCCCCGACGTTCTCCCGTACCCAGGAGCTCTTCCCCTCCGAAGGCCTCCGGATCTGCCTGCGGGTCGCCCAGGGTGACCTCGACGGCGCCCTGGACGCCGTCGAGTACGTCCTGGCGGAGCTGCAGCCGTCGGTCAGCGCGCGCTACGGCCTGCCGCTGCTGTGCGCGGCGGCGCGGGCGTGCGCGGAGGCCGGCGGCGAGCGCGCCGCGGGCCTGCTGACCCGGATCCGGGCGGCCGCCGAGAAGACCACCGACGGAGACAGCGTCCAGCAGGCGTACAAGCTGCGTTTCGACGCCGAGGCGGCCCGCGCCGACGGCGTGCTCGACCGGGCGGCGTGGGCGGCCACCGCGAGCGCCTTCGAAGCCCTCAAGGAGCCGTACCCCCTCGCGTACGCGCTGCTGCGGACCGCCGAGGCGAGCGATCCGCAGGACGGCGACGGCCGGGAGGACATCGCCGCGCGGCTCCGGCAGGCGGCCGAGATCGCCGACGACCTCGGCGCCCGGCCGCTGCGGGAACGGATCGAGGCGCAGGCCCGGCGGTCCAGGATCGCGCTGGGCGGCCGGACCGACGCCCCGGTGCTCGGCCTCACCCCACGGGAGCTGGAGGTCCTCCGGCTCGTCGCGGACGGCCGCAGCAACCGCGAGATCGCCGGCCGGCTGTTCATCTCCGCCAAGACCGCGAGCGTCCACGTGTCCAACATCCTGGCGAAACTGCAGGTCGCGAGCCGCGGCGAGGCCGCCGCGGCCGCGCACCGACTAGGCATCGTCTGAGCGTCTGAGTCCCTTAGGGCCGCTCAGTACGAGGAAGTACACCGGATAGGCGGGTGAGGGCCGCCGGATAGGACGTTCACCCGATGTGCCGGGTCCCGTCTTAGAACGAACCTGGATGGTGTCAGCGACTCACGCAGGAGGACACCATGCACCCCGACATCATGTACGCGCTCAGCACCGAGCGTTCGCGGGACCGGCAGCGGGAGGCGGCGCGGGAGCGCCGGGCCCCGCGCCTCCCCCGCGCCCGGCGGCTGTCCCTGCGGACGCCGCGGCCGCGTGCCCTCAAGGCAGCCTGAGATTCCGACATGCGTGGCATTCTGGACGGCGTGCGCGCGCATGAGGTCAGCCCCGCCTTCGTCGGACGGCAGCCGGAGATCGCCGTCCTTACCGACGCCCTCCGGCGGGCCGAGGCCGGGACTCCCGGGGCCGTGTTGATCGGCGGTGAGGCGGGTGGCGGCAAGACCCGCCTGGTCGGCGAGTTCGTCGACCGGGTGCGCCGCGAGGCCCTCGTCCTCACCGGCGCGTGCCTGCAGCTCAGCACCGTCGGCTTCCCGTACGCCCCGTTCACCGCCGCGCTCCGCCAGCTCGTACGAGAGGCGGGCGCGGCGGAGATCGCCGCGCTCATGCCCCGGGACGGTGCCCGCGACCTGGCCCGCCTGCTCCCGGAGTTCGGCGAGCCGGCCGCCGACCCGGACCCCGACAGCGCACGGGTCCGGCTGTTCGAGCAGATGCTGGTGCTGCTGGAACGGCTGGCCGACCGCCGTCCGCTGGTCCTGATCGTCGAGGACGCCCACTGGGCCGACCGGTCAACACGCGACCTGCTCACCTTCCTGCTGCGCAACCTCCGGCATACCGCCGTACTCCTCGTCATCACCTTCCGCTCGGACGAGCTGCACCGCTCCCACCCCATGCGCCCGGTGATCGCGGAACTCGAGCGCATCGAGGGCGTGGTCCGGCTGGACCTGCCCCACCTGACCCGTACGGAGACCGCCGGGCAGCTCGCCGGCATCCTCGGCCGCGAGCCCGAGCCCAAGGTCGTCGACGCGGTGTACGAGCGCAGCGCCGGCATCCCGCTGCTGGTCGAGGCGACCGCCGACTCCCCCGACTGCGGCATGTCCGAGTCCGTACGGGACCTCGTCCTCGTCGGCGTCGACCGGCTGCCCGAGGAGACGCAGGACCTGCTCCGGCTGGCCTCCACGGCGGGGGTACGGTTCGGGCACGCGCTGCTCGCCGCGGTCACCGGGCTGGACGACGGGGCGCTGTCGTCGCTGCTGCGCCCGGCCGTCGACGGCAACGTCCTGGTGGCCGACGAGCGCGGGTACGCCTTCCGGCACGCGCTGATCTGGGAGGCCCTGCACGACGAGTTGCTCCCCGGGGAGCACTCCCGTGCCCACCAGCGGTTCGCGGAGGCGCTGGAGGCGGACCCGGCGCGGAGCGTCGGGGACCGGCCGACCGTCGAGATCGCGATGCACTGGGCGAACGCGCACGACCCCGAACGCGCCCTGTGGGCGGCCTGGCAGGCGTCCCGCGAGGCCGAGGCCGCGTTCGCCTACGCCGAGCAGTTGCAGATGCTCGAACGCGTCCTGGAGCTGTGGGAGCGGGTGTCCGACGCGGCGGAGCGGACGGGCCTCGACCACGTCGGCGTGCTCCGGAAGGCCGCCCAGGCGGCCGACGCGAGCGGCGAACCCGAACGCGGCCTGGCCTTCGTCCGCGCCGCCCTCGCCGAGGTCGACGAGGAAGGCGACCCGGAGCAGGTCGCGCTCATCCTCCAGCGCCGCGCGCGGCTGAAGCGGGACCGGGGGCACGCCGGTGGCCTGGACGACCTGTGGCGCGCCGAGCGCCTGGTCTCCGAGCCCTCGCCGGCCCGAGCCTCGGTCCTCGCCCCCCTGGGCCGGATCCTCATGCTGCTGGGTCGGGGCGACGACGCCCGGCCGATCATCGAGGAGACACTGGAGCTCGCCGATCGGTTCGCCGACGACTGCGCCGCGGCCGACGCCCTGAACAACCTGGCCATCGCCGAAGCCCATCAGGGCCGGTTCGCCGAGGCAACGGACACTCTGCGGAAGGCGACGGCCCGTGCCGAACGCGTCGGAGACGATGACGCGCGGCTCCGCTCGCTGGTCAACGTCTCCGACGCCCTGCAGGCCCAGGGCCGGTCGGAGGACGCGGTGGCGGCGGCGCAGAGGGCCCTCACGATGGCCGAATCCCTCGGCCGGGCCCGTACGCACGGGGTCTTCGCGGCGGGCAACCTGGCCGAGTCGCAGTTGTCGCTCGGCCGCTGGGACGACGCGATCGAGACACTGGAGCGGGCCGAGGAGCTCTCCCCCGTCCCGGGCCTGCGCGGGCAACTGCTGCTGAGCCGCGCGCGCATCGCCATCGCCCGTGGAGACGGCGACGTGGTTCCCCCGATCGTCACCGAGCTGACCTCGTTGTGCGCGGTCGGCGACCCGTACCCGCAGCAGGTCCTTCCGCTGGCCGGGCTGCTGATCGAGTGGCGCCTTGCCGAAGGTGACGGCCCCGGCGCGGTCGCGGCCGCAGAGCGCGCCGTCACCGAGCATGAGCTGGACGGGGACCCGCGGCACAGCTGGCCGATCCTTCTCGCGGGCATCCGTGCCTGCGCCCTTCATCCCGCCGACACGCTCGCCGCCCGGCTGCGCGAGATCGCCGCGACGACGCCGGCGCACGGCCCGGTGACGGCCGCCCAGCGCACGACCTTCGAGGCCGAGTCCGCACGGGCCGCGGGCGTGCTCGACCGGACGGCCTGGACGGCCGCCGTGGCGGCGTGGGACGCGCTCGGCTGGCCGTACCCGCTGGCGGAGGCGCTCCTGCGGACCGCCGAGGCCGCCGTCGCCGAAGGGGACCGCGACGAGGCGTCGACCCTCCTGTGCCGCGCGGCGGACCTCGCCGACCGCCTGAAGGCGAGGCCGCTGCGCGCGGACATCGACCAGGTCGCCCGGCGCGCCCGGCTCCGTCTCGACGGCGGAACGGCCGGTCAGGCGCCGCTCGGGCTCACGCCCCGCGAACAGGAGGTGCTGCGCCTCCTCGCGGAGGGACGCAGCAACCGGGAGATCGCCGAGGAGCTGTTCATCTCCGCCAAGACCGCCAGCGTCCACGTCTCCAACATCCTCGCCAAACTGAACGTCCCCACCCGAGGCGCCGCCGCAGCCGCCGCCCACCGCCTCCGCCTCACCGAATGACAGAAGACCCCCGGTCACCGACCGGGGGTCTCCTCGTTCGTTGTTCAGACGGCGGAAAACACGCTGATACTGGGCGACGCCCTCGCTCTCGATCAGGAGTTCACCGCCGATGGTCTCGATATAGACCGCGTCCGGGGCCTGGCCCGGAAAGCTGATGATCGTGAAGCGTCCGCCTGTCGCGGGATGCGGGCCTGCTTCGAACGGAATGACCTGAATGGTGATGTTCGGCCGGGTCGCCATCTCCATCAGGTGCTTCAACTGAGCGCGCATGACCTCAGGACCACCGACCGTACGACGCAACGCGGCCTCGTCGATCACGGCGAACAACCGCACGGGATCGTCGCCCTCAAGGATGCGCTGCCGCTCGGCCCGAATCCTCACCCGCTTGCCCGAACCGGCGGCGACCGTCGCCGCCGCATCCCCCATCGCGCCGCCCCGGCCGTCGTGGCTGGCACTGCGCGCCCGACCCGAATGCGTCGCCAAGGCGCGTTCGTTCGCCTCGACCGCCGTCTTCGGCCACCCCTTCGACGCCTACGAGATCGGCTTAATCGCCAGCGAGATCGTCACGAACGCGATCCGCGCAGCCTGCGCACTACGCACCTGGCCGGACGACCTCTGGCCGATCGGCGTGGAGATGACCGTCACCGCCCGATGGGCGCACCTGGCCGTCACCGATCCCGACCACCGACCCATGCCCGGCAGCGACGAAGGCGGGCAACTCGCCGAGAACGGGCGCGGCCTGTCCATCTCGCGGAGGCCCGCGCCACCCGGCCGGGCTTCACCTGGCGCTGCGTGCAGACGACCGATCTGAACCTCATCCGGCTCGGCGACGGATACGTGCCCGACCTGCTCGTGATCGACGCCGACGTCGCGCGCGAGGCGCGGCGGACCGGCGCGCGTTACCTCCTGCCGCCCCAGATCGACCTGGCCGTCGAGGTCACGTTCCCGTCGAACGCCGCGAACGACCGGGAGCCCGACCTTCTAGGCCAAAAGCCCACGAAGTGGGACGGGTATGCCTCGACCGGAATCCCGTACTACCTGCTCGTCGACCGCGACCCGCGGACGCCCCGCACCACGCTGTACGCCCGCCCGGACGTGCACGCGGGGACGTACGAGGTGCTGACCACCTGGAAGTTCGGGGAGACGGTGCACCTCCCAGAGCCGTTCGGACTGGACATTCCGACCGACGAGTGGGAGCCCTGGGACCGCTGAAGGAGGTGCAGTCGCCGGGCTGTCACAACCCTCGCGCTCCGGGCCGTGTCGTTCGAGCACGTGATCGCCGCTCTTGTGACGGCGCTGGCTACGAGCGTGTCGCCGGCTCCGGCCGCGCAGCGGAACCCGGCCCGTACGCGTGTCACGTGGCGAAAGGTCTTGGGGTGGTGCGGTGAGGGAGAACACGGCCTCCCTCACCGCGATCGGAAGCGTCACCGTTCGGTGACGCTTCAGTCGTGTTCGGTATTTTTTTGTTGCTCTTCTTTGCTGCCCTGGAGAGCGAGAAGCACTAACGCGCCGAATACGGTTAGCATCCCCGCAAGGCTGAGGCCACTGGGAGTCTGATGGAGAACGAAGAACGCCACCACCCCACTCAGCAACGGCCCGAAAGCGCCCAGAAAACCCTCCATCTCACGGGACAGCTCGAAGGTCTCGATGGCCGTGTTGTATAGAACGGTCCCGAGTACGGCAAGGAATCCGGCGACCAGACCGTGAATGACGATCGCTCCATTCCAGTGACTGCCGATCTTTAGAAGCATCGGGAGGCTCACGCCCAACCCGACCAGCTGGGAGATACCCATTCCCTTGACGAGGATCCCCGCCACGTTGAGCCGTTGCACGGCTCGCACGGTAGCCGCAGAGCACAAGGCTCCGCCGATAGCAGCGACCAAGCCGATCGAGTCGAAGCCGTACCCCCACGGAATCATGGCCACGACCCCCAGAACCGCTAACAGCGGCAGCGTCAGGCTGGTTCTGCTGGTCCTCGATCGCACGGCGACACCGTATGCCACCGCTCCCAATGCGGTGATGGAGTTGCCGGTCGCAGCCGGCAGCCGTGCCAGATACACCTGGGAAAGGTACCCCGAGAGCAGGAGGGGGAGCGTCACCGAAGCGACGGTTCCGATCCAACGGTACCGCCGGTCGAAGCCGACGATTCCCGGCAGGAACCTTCCCAGCACGGGAAGCGCGAATTCGCGCATCCCGGGCCCTGGTTCCGCTGTTGCGAGCGATCCGTTATCGCGTTTCTTGTACCCCACTATCGATGTTACCCAGTAGGTGATACAAGAGATCGCTCCGGACACCGAACTCGCCTCAAGCGGCGTCAGGTAGTGTGACGCAACGAACGGCTGTAGCTGAAACCATCCGATGCGCTGGAGAACCGCAGAAGCAAAGAACAGACCCGCTGCGGCAAGCACCTTCCGTCGCGCCGTAGAATGGGGGCTGATTCCCCATCCGAACACTCGACCGCGCAATCGACTCTGCACAAGCGATAAAGAGCGCTTGCGCCTATTCTCCACGCTCATCTTTCACCTTCTCTGGTTTTTGGTTCCTACCGCCGCTTTAGCGACGTTGGGCCCAGGCCCTCATCTCGGGACAGCGACCTTTCGACGACACTGCCCGGCAACCGTTGGTGACTGTGCAGGGGGCAACGCGGGCGGCAACCCGCGCCCCATGCGACGTAGGTCACCCGTTCGGAGCGCTCAACGGATACAGATATTCGTACTTCCGCCACTCAAAGAATTACGCCCAGGATTCCGGTCGTCAGAACGACCGGAATCCTGGGCGTAGGCGCTGCGAACTACTCCGGGACGCGGGCGACGCAGAAGACGGTCTGGCCGAAGGGCGGGCGGACGACGCGCTCGATGAGGCGGGTGGTCGGCACGACCGTCCGGTCGTAGATCTTGACGAGCTTCGGGTCGGGGTAGCCGGCGCCGCCGCGGCGGACCGCGGCCCACCAGGCGATGCCGCCGAGGAAGTTGATCGGCTTGAGCACGTCGATGCCGAGCCCGGCGCCCTTGACGGTCGCGGCCAGGGTCTTCGGCGTGTAGCGGGTCACGTGGCCGACCTTGCGGTCGAAGTCGCCGTACAGCTGCATGTAACCCGGCACCCAGATGACGATGCGCCCGCCGGGCTCGACCACGGCGGCGAGGTCCTTCAGCGCCTGGACGTCGTCCTTGATGTGCTCGAGGACGTTCATCATGACGACGGTGTCGACCTTGCGCTTGATCTTGATCTCGGCGGGCAGCGCGAGGTCGAGCACCTCGACGTCGTCGTTGCCCTGGTAGCGCTTGGTCAGCTGCTCGACGCAGTAGGGGTCGTTGTCGCTGACGACCAGGTAGTCGAGGCGGCCCGCGAACTGCTCGGAGAAGTGGCCGAGGCCGGATCCGACCTCGAGGAGCGACCGGCCGACGTGCGGGGCCACCGTGTCGTACTCGTACTGGCGGTAATTCTTCGCCTCATCGCCGCCGAGGTGGTTCTCCAACTGGCCTTCGCCGGCGGCCGGCTGGTCATCACCTTCGAAGGTCTCCGGTGCCGGCCGGCCGCTGCCGAGCAGGCCGAGCAGGGAACGTGCGATGGAATTCTTCTGCGCTGGTGGCATGCGATCACTCGCTGAATGTCGACGACGGGCCCAGGTGGGTGAGAAGTCTATCCACAGCCGGTACTCATGCGAGCACCGCGAACCCGTCGAGGAGGTACCCCGCCCCGGGCCATGATGGCCGGAAGGCCGTGACCCTTCGACAGCCGTGGCCATGAGCACATCGAGGTCGGACCATGGCCCGGGACGGGAATCTGTGGGGGCCGCCGCCCTCATTGCACAAAGGTTCACGATAACGGGCGATAGCCGCAAGATGACTGTTTTCAGATGGTGAGTGCCAGATTGATCCGTGCGGCGGCCTCCCGGATGCGCGGTGCGAACGCCTCCACTTTCACCAGTTTCGCCGGGCTGCAGGAGACCGCGACGGCTCCGACCGTCTCCCCGGCCGCGTCGGTCACGGGGACCGCGGCGCATCCGGTGCCCAGGAGGTACTCCTCGCGGTCCAGCGCGAGTGGCGAGTCGAGCCGGCGTTCGAGCTCGCCCTGGTGGGTGATGGTGTGGGGCGTCAGGCCGATCAGCGGGTGCCGTGACAGGTGGTCGCGACGGGCGAGCGGCGGGAGCTGGGCCAGGACGCACTTGCCGATCGCGGTGGCGTGCGCGGTCTGGCTGAGGCCCACCGACAGGTCGACCCGGGGCGTCCGGGGACCGTCCGCGATCTCGACGACGCGGATCTCGCCGTCCTCGTACAGGCTGAAGTACGCCGCCACCCCGAGCTCGTCGCGAAGCGTCCGCAACTCCACGCGAATGCGGGCGACGCGGTCCTGGGCGCGCCGGTCGTCCTGGAGGGGGTCCACCCGGTCCCCGAGGAGATAGGCCCCCTCCGCCGTGCGCACCAGGTATCCCTCGTGGACGAGGGTGCGCAGCAGGTGGTAGGTCGTGGCCAGCGGCAGTCCGACCTGGCGGGCGAGCTGTTTGGCGGGCGCGCCGCCGGGATGCGACGCCACCGCCTCCATGAGACGCAGCGCGCGCTGCACCGAGACGATGAGAGTCGGTCTCCGTGTCTCTTTCATCACGGACAGCGAACCCCGCCTTGACCCCTCGGTCAAGCGATTCGCTCAATCTCTCGTCTTTTGGACCGTTCCTGGCCACTTCCCACGGATTTCCCAGAATCCTCCCCCAGGTCTTTAAAGTCTTTCCTTTTGACTGGATGACGGCAACCTGAAAGGAGGCCGAGTTGAACAAGAAGATTCTGGGCGGTGTGTCCGCGCTGGCCGTCGGGGTCGTCGGCACGGGCGTCTACCTGGCGGTTCCGGCGTCGGCCGGTCCGTCGCCGAGCACCACCGCCAAGGCGGCGAAGCAGCATCCGGGGCACCGCGCGCGTCGCGTCCGCGCCGTACGCGGGATCCACGGTCAGGCCACCGTCCGTACGAAGAAGGGCTTCGCGCAGGTCGACTGGCAGCGGGGCACGCTGACCGCGACGAGCGGCGGGACGCTCAGCGTCCGCAGCGTCGACGGCACGACCTGGCAGTGGAAGACCGACGGCACCACGAAGGTCCGCAAGGACGGCGCCAAGTCCACCGTGTCGAAGCTGGCCTCGGGCGACTTCGTCGTCATCCTCGGCCGGGACACGAGCGGCGCCCGTACGGCGAATCGGGTGGTCGTGCCGAAGAAGGTCCCGGCGAAGGCGACGACCTCGCCGACCCCCTCGCACGGCTGAACCGGCGTCCCGGGCAGGAACGGCGGCGCGCGCCCGCCCGGCCTGGGGCCGCCCCCCGAGCCGGGCGGGCGGCCCCGGGCCGCGGGCGCGCCCGGGCACGACCGTGGGCCGTTCACGGCGGCCGTTCCGGGACGGGGACGGCTGCCCCGGCCCAGGGGCGCGACCCTGAGCCGGGGCAGCCGCCCCCGGGCCGTGGGCCGTTCCGGAGCGGGCATGGCGCGATGATGGAGCCGATGGACGATCCCCGAGTGCTCGTCGTCGACGACGAGCCCAACATCCGTGATCTCGTGGAAGTCGCCCTGCGCTTCCACGGATTCGCCGTCGTGACGGCGGCGACGGGAGACGAGGCGCTGCGCCGGGTGCGTGAGGACCGGCCGGCGCTGATCGTGCTCGACGTCATGCTGCCCGACCTGGACGGCTTCGAGGTGTGCCGCCGCCTGCGCGGTGACGGCGACGAGACGCCGGTCATCTTCCTCACCGCCCGGGACACCTCGTCGGACACGGTGACCGGCCTGGCCCTGGGCGGGGACGACTACGTGACGAAGCCGTTCGCGGTGGACGCCCTGGTCGCCCGCGTGCGGGCGGTGCTGCGACGCGCCCGGCCGCCGGCCGCGTCCTCCTCGGCCGACGAGGTGCTGCGCGTCGCCGATCTGGAGGTCGACGTCGCCCACTGGACGGTGCGCCGGTCCGGTACCGAGATCGAGCTGTCGCCGACCGAGTTCCGGCTGCTGATCTACTTCATGCGCAACCCGGGCCGGGTGCTCAGCCGCGCGCAGCTGCTGGAGAACGTCTGGGGCTGGGACCATTCCGCGGGCTCCCCGGTCGTCGAGACCTACGTCAGCTACCTGCGCCGCAAGCTCGGCTCGGATCTGATCCACACCCAGCGCGGCGTCGGCTACGCCCTGCGGCCACCGGCATGAGGCCGGCGATATGAGGGCGCAGGCATGAGGCCGCGGACATGAGATCGCTCAACACCCGGCTCGTCGCCGGGCTGCTCGCCGTGACCGCGGTGGGGCTGACGCTGATGGGCCTGGTCAGCGCGGTCGTGCTGCGCGGTTACCTGCTGCACCGGGCCGACAATCAGCTCGAGGACGTCCGCCGGCGGCCCGCCCCCGCGCACGCCGCCGACACGGTGGCCCCCGGCCGGTACATCGTCCTCACCGCGACGCGGGACGGCCGGGTCCGCGCGGCCGCCGGCGGGCCCGACCCGGCGCGCGCCCTCGACCGCGCCGTACGGCTCGGCCCCGGTCCGCTGTTCGCCGAGGGGCGGCGGGGCCGGCCGTTCGGGTTCGGGGGGATGCGCGCGATCGCCCGTGTCAACGCGCGCGGGAACCTCACCGTCGTCGTCGATCCGCTCACCGAGGTGCACGCGGCCCTGGCGGGCCTCCTCGTCGTCGAGGCGGCCACGGGGGTGGTCCTGCTCGGCCTGGTGGCCCTGCTCGGCCGGGGGCTGGTCCGGCGCGGGCTGGCGCCGGTGTCGCGGATGGCGGCCACGGCGCACGGCATCGCGAGCGGCGGCGACCTGAGCGCCCGGATGGAGGAGTCGCCGTCGGAGGTCGGCCGGCTGGCCGGGGCGATCAACGTCATGCTGGGCCGGATCGAGCAGGCGTTCCTCGCGCGACTGCGGTCGGAGGCGAAGGTACGGGAGTTCGCCGCGGAGGCGTCGCACGAGCTGCGCACGCCGCTGACGACCATCCGCGGCTACTCCGACCTGTACGAGCAGGGCGCGGTCAGTGCCGAGGAGGCGATGCGGCGGATCTCCGGGGAGGCCGCGCGGATGGGACGCCTCGTCGACGAGCTGCTGGAGCTGGCGCGCCTGGACAAGGGGTCGGCGCTCGCCACGGCGCCGGTCGACCTGACCGTGCCGGCGCGGGACGCGGTGGCGGACGCGGCGGTCGTCGAGCCGGACCGGCCGATCACCCTCGACGCGCCGGACTCGCTGGTCACCGTGGCCGACGAGGCCCGGATCCGGCAGGTCCTGGCGAACCTGCTGGCCAATGTGCGCGCGCACACGCCGCCGCGCACGCCGGTGACCGTACGGCTGGCGCCGACCGACACGACGGTCGTCCTGGAGGTCGCCGACGAGGGACCGGGGATGGCGGCGGAGGAGGCCGCGCGCGCGTTCGACCGGTTCCACCACGCGCAGGGCAGCGACGGCAGCGGGCTGGGCCTGGCGATCGTGGCGGCGATCGCGGCGGCGCACGGCGGGCATGCCGCGCTGCGCTCGGCGCCGGGGGCCGGCACGGTCGTACGGGTGGAGCTGCCGCGGCTGGCACCGGTCCCGGGGCCTGCGGACAACCTTCCGCATACCGGGCCTACTGGCGGGTAGAACCAGGGAGTAACTTCCTACGGAGGTGATCCTCATGGCGCACGTGGACGAACGCACCGCCCGCCGCGTCGCCGAAGAGGCCCGCGAGACCGCGTGGCGTCTGCCCAGCTTCGGCAAGCAGCTCTTCCTCGGCGACTTCCGGCTCGACCTCATCCACCCCCATCCACGGGCGGATGAGGAGGCCCAGGGCAAAGGAGAGGAGTTCCTGGCCCGGCTCCGGGAGTTCTGCGAGACGAAGGTGGACCCCCAAATCATCGAGCGCGAGGCCCGCATCCCGGACGACGTGATCAAGGGGCTGAAGGCCCTGGGCGCCTTCGGCATGAAGATCCCCGAGGAGTACGGCGGCCTCGGCCTGAGCCAGGTCTACTACAACAAGGCGCTCATGCTCGCCGGGTCCACCCACTCCGCGCTGGGCGCGCTGCTGTCCGCCCACCAGTCCATCGGCGTACCGCAGCCGGTCAAGCTGTTCGGCACCGACCGGCAGAAGCGGACGTTCCTGCCCCGCTGCGTCAACGAGATCAGCGCGTTCCTGCTCACCGAGCCCGACGTCGGCTCCGATCCGGCCCGGCTGCGCACCACGGCCGTCCCGGACGGCGACGAGTACGTCATCGACGGCGTCAAGCTCTGGACCACCAACGGCGTCGTCGCCGACCTGCTCGTCGTCATGGCCCGCGTACCCGAGTCGGAGGGCCACCGCGGCGGGATCACGGCGTTCGTCGTCGAGGCGAACAGCGAGGGCATCACCGTCGAGAACCGCAACGCCTTCATGGGCCTGCGCGGCATCGAGAACGGCGTCACCCGCTTCCACCAGGTCCGCGTGCCCGCGGCCAACCGTGTCGGCAAGGAGGGCCAGGGCCTGAAGATCGCGCTGACCACGCTGAACACCGGGCGCCTGTCCCTCCCGGCCATGTGCGCCGGGGCGGCCAAGTGGTGCACCATGATCGCCCGCGAGTGGTCGAAGGAGCGCGTCCAGTGGGGCCGCCCCGTCGGCGAGCACGAGGCCGTCTCCGCCAAGATCTCCTTCATCGCCGCGACGGCGTACGCGCTGGAGGCGATGGTCGACCTGTCCAGCGCCCTCGCGGACGACGAGCGCAACGACATCCGCATCGAGGCCGCGCTGGCCAAGCTGTACGCCTCGGAGATGGCCTGCCGCGTGGCCGACGAGCTCGTGCAGATCCGCGGCGGGCGCGGGTACGAGACCGCCGAGTCCCTGGCCGCGCGCGGCGAGCGCGGCGTCCCCGTCGAGCAACTCCTGCGCGACCTGCGCATCAACCGCATCTTCGAGGGCTCCTCGGAGATCATGCGGCTCCTCATCGCCCGTGAGGCGGTCGACACCCACCTGTCGGTGGCCGGCGACATCATCGACCCCGACGCCGACCTGAAGGCCAAGGCCAAGGCCGTCGGCCGCGCCGGCGGCTTCTACTCCACCTGGTTCCCCACGCTCCTCGCCGGGGCGGGGCAGCGGCCCGGGTCGTACGCCGAGTTCGGCCCGCTGGCCCGGCACCTGCGCTACGTCGAGCGCTCCTCCCGCAAGCTCGCCCGCTCGGTGTTCTACGCCGCCGGACGCTGGCAGGGCGGCCTCGAACGCCGGCAGGGCTTCCTCGGCCGCATGGTCGACATCGGCGCCGAGCTGTTCGCGATGAGCGCCGTGTGCGTCCGCGCGAAGGCCGACGACCGGCCCGAGGCGTACGAGCTGGCGGAGGCGTTCTGCGCCCAGGCGCGCGTCCGGATCGGCGAGCTGTTCGACCGGCTGTGGCACAACACCGATGCCCTCGACGGCAGGCTGGCCCGGAAGGTCATGGACGGCCGCTACACGTGGATGGAGGAGGGCGTGCTGGACCCGTCCATCCCCGGCCCGTGGATCGCCGAGCCCGAACCCGGCCCGAGCCGGCGCAAGAACGTCCGTCACACCGTCGCCTGAGCACCTGCCGAGATCCCCGGCCGGCCGCCGCGCCGTACGATGCGGCGACCGCCGGGGATCGCTCATGTGGCGGGGAAAGCGTTCGGGACTTCGTCGGAGTACCGGTGACAGATCTCGCTCACCGGAAGGTGCCCACGATGGACGACCGACCATGAAGGGCGTGCGGGTCGCCGAGCCCGTCGTACGCTCACCCGACGCGTTCGCGGCGCTCTACGACGAGCACTTCCCGTCGATCTACAACTATGTCGCGAGCCGGCTGGGCCGCGACGTGGCCGACGACGTCGCCGCCGACACGTTCGTCATCGCCCTGCGCAAGCACGGGGGTTACGACCCGGAGAGGGGCGCCGTACGGCCCTGGCTCTTCGGCATCGCGACGAGGCTCGTCGCGCAGCACCGGCGGCAGGAGACGCGCCGGTACCGCGCCCTGGCCAAGGTCGGCCGTGAGGAGATCACCGACAGCCACGAGAACCGGGTGATCAACTGGGTGCGGGCCGAGGGCCTCCAGCCCCGCCTCGCCACGGCGCTGGCCGCACTCCCGCGCGGCCAGCGCGACGTCCTGCTGCTCAGCGCGGTCTCCGAGCTCTCGCATGAGGAGATCGCGCAGGCGCTCGGCATCTCGTACGGAACGGTCGGCTCGCGGCTGAGCCGGGCCCGCAAGAAGGTGCGCTCCGCACTCGGGGAGGACAACGATGAATGACGAGCGCATGATCCGCAGCCTCCTGCGGGAGGCTCCGCCGTCCGCCGACGTCGTCGCCGAGGGCCGGCGCCGGCTGTACGCCGCGCCGCCGCGCCGACGGCGGTGGCGGGCACCCGGCCTGGGCATCGCCGGGCTGGGCCTGGCGGCCGCCGCCACGGCCGCCGTGGTCGCCGTCACCGCGAGCGGCCCGCCGCCCGCGTCGGAGCACGCGCCGCCGAAGTCGATGAGCGCACGGCAGGTGCTCCTCGCGGCCGCGGAGAAGGCGGCGAGCGAGCCGGTCGGACGGTACTGGCACA
Source organism: Actinoallomurus sp. NPDC052308 (assembly GCF_040679195.1). Classification (NCBI taxonomy): domain Bacteria; kingdom Bacillati; phylum Actinomycetota; class Actinomycetes; order Streptosporangiales; family Thermomonosporaceae; genus Actinoallomurus; species Actinoallomurus sp. NPDC052308. The sequence goes on from NZ_JBFAUM010000002.1 coordinate 701,975, forward strand.
CCCACGTGATCAGCGGCCAGGCGTACCACGTCGCGAAAGGCGACTACGTGATCGACGGCGCCCGGCACGAGCTCGACCAGTGGACCGCGCGCAGCGCCGAGGACGACGACGTCTTCCGCAGCCGGTTCGCCGGCGCGATCCCGCAGACGGCGGCCGACCGGGCGGCCTGGCGGCGGGCGGGCTCGCCGAAGTCCTGGCGCGTCCTCTCGAACGGCCAGTACATCCGGCAGACCACCGCCGCGGACCGGTGGGATCTCGTCCGGATGACACCCGCCGAGAAGAAGGGCTACGAGAAGCTGGTCGCCCGCGTACGTAAGCAGTGCGCCGGTCACCCGCAGGGCTGCCCTCAGCAGGAGCTCACCCAGGCCCAGCGGGAGGCGCTCGCCGACGACCCGGCGGCGCTGCGGCAGCGGCTGCTCACCACGTCGGGCAAGGGCGGTCCGAGCAACGTCCTCGCCCAGGCCGGCGAGTTCCTCGCCCAGCCCGGCTCGCCGAAGCTCAACGCGGCCGTCTTCCGCGTCCTGGCGGACACGCCGGGCATCCGCAACGCCGGGTCGGTGACGGACCTTCGGGGACGGACCGCGATCGCGCTCACCGCACGCGCCACGGATTCGAGTGGCGTGTTCGACACCCAGCTTCTGCTGCAGCCCGGCACGTACCGCGTGCTGGGCACCCAGACCGTGCTGGTGGCGGGCCGGGGGGCCGAGACGGCGGGGATCAAGCCGGGCACCGTCTACACGGAGCAGCTCTTCCTCGAGATGGGCTGGACGGACTCCGCTCCGCGCTGAGCCGCCGGGATGATGATCCCTGCGGTCGGCCGTTCCAGCGGCCGGCCGCAGGGATCGTCCCGGGGACCGGTTACACCGCTCGCACCCCTCTTGGCGGTGCGTGACCGCTCTGGCAGTATCCCGGCATGGGGACGCCGGAGGCAGGACTCAGGGCATGGTTGATCGGCCTGGACGATCGGTCGCTACGGGCGTTACTGCTTCTCCCCGGCCCGCTGCCGACGCTCTCGGGCATCGGCGCCGCCCGCAACGGCGCCGCGCTGCGCGTGGGGCGCCGTGAGCTGCGCTCCGCCCATGTGGCGCTGAACCGCGCCCAGAGCCGCGAGCTCGACATGATGGCCGGAGCCGCCGTCGCGTACGCCGCGTACATCCTGCAAGAACACTTCGGCTACTCGGAGTCGGAGGTCGCCGGACCCGACCTGCCGACGCTCACCGCGATGTTAGAGCGCCTCGAACCTGTTCTGGCCCGGCTGACCATGTACGGCATCGTCATCCGCGAGGCACCGGCGAGCCGACTGGTGCGAGAGCACTGGGACGAGCTCCTCGAGGCCGCCGCCGGGCCGGGCGAACCCGGCGGGCCCGCACAGGACGAGCAGGACGAGCAGGGCGAGACCGCCTTGCACGGGCTTCCTTCATCGACGCCGCCGGAGCGGACCGCGGAAACGGAAGAGGACGACGCTGTGCCGGACGAGACCACCGGAGCCGACCTGACCGCCGCGGCCGAGGCGCTTCGCGCTCGGGCGGACTCTCTGGCGATGACACTGGACCAGGCGGCGGCACGGGTCCGCGCCGGTTCCCGGGTCCCGGACGAGCTCGTGGACGAGCTGTCCGCGTGGTCGTCGGAACGGACGGGCCTGGCCACCCGGCTCGCGGAGGCCGGTCGCCCCTGGCCGGACGAGGAGGACTTCGCGGAACTGCGCCGGCTCATCGCGGAGATTCGGGCCGAGGAGGACGCGAAGACCAGGCGGGCCAGGGAACTGGCCGGGTTGCGCGTCCAACATGAGCAGCTCTCCGGGGCCCTCGCGACGGCGTCGCCGGGCGCACCTCATCTCGGACCGCTTCGCGAGTCCCTCTCCCTGCTGGAAGACCGGATATCCGCCCTGCTCGGCGGAGTGACCGTGCCCGGCGTGGCGCCCGCGGACGAGCGCGCGCCCGCTCCAGAAGCTCCAGCAGCTCCAGCCGCCGATCCTCCCGGACCGTCCCAGGCCGGTGAACAGGCGGAGAGCCCGGAGACGTCCGCCATCCTCGATGAACCGGTGGCGACGCCGACCGCCCCGCAGACGTCCGCCGCCCTCGACGAACCGCCCGCCGCACCCGGCGAACCGGAGCCCGCGCCCGTGGGGCGCGTGGACGAGTACCCGTCCGGTACCGCGTCCGCGGCACCGTACGACGTGGATGCGCACCCGTCCGGCACCGGGTCCGCGGCACCGTACGACGTGGATGCGCACCCGTCCGGCACCGGGTCCGCGACGCCGCACGACGAGGAGGTCGCGGCCGCGCCCTCCGGCTCGTCACCCCGCGCGGAAGAGCCCGCCTCGGGTGAGGAGCAGCCGCCGGAGACGGAGTTCCTGCCCTGGCGGCCGCTCGCCGCGACGGCCGACACCGCGCATCCGGTGGCGCAGGACGCACCGGTGGCGCGGCTCGTGCGGGAGGGCCGGTTCCAGGAGGCCTACTGGCTGACCGCCGGCTCGAGCGAGAAGACGCACCGGGCCGACTGCCTGGCCTTCGCCCACGCCGCCTTCTCGTGCGGCGGTGAGGATGAGGCGACCGCGGTGCTGACCGGCTTCGTGCCGGATGTCGACGCACTCCGGTCCGACCGGCCGGCGCTCGTGCTGACCGCCGCCGCGTCCGTACGGGCGGGCATGCTCGTCGGCTGGCAGAACGACTTCCTCCTTCAGACCGACCTGTCGACCATGATCTCCGGTCCGTGGGGGCGGTTCCTCGAGAGCGCCGTCGGCGTGCTGCGCCATTTCGAACGGATCGATCCCGTGGGGGACGGGCTGAGCACCACCAGAGAGCCGCTGCTCACCCGGGAGCGCCTGGGGGACGAGGCCACCGAGCTCGTGACCGACCTGCCGCGCCAGCGGGTCGGGTACGCGCGCGCCACCCACGTCCGGACGCGGCTGCTCCGCCAGGAACAACCCCTCGGGAAGGCCCTGACCGTCATCCGCGCCTGGGCCGACGGCCAGGCCGACACGGCGGCGCTCGAAACGGTCTGGGAGCTGTTCCGCAAGCGCGGCTCGGCGGAGCGCATGATCGAGGAGGCGGACGCGGCGATCCGTACTCCGAAACAGGCCAAGGAACCGATCGAGGCGGCGGCGAAACGGGCGCTGCTGCGCAGCATCGACCAGGTGTCCGACCTGCTCTCCCGGGCTCGGGCCCTGGCCGCGCCCGCCGTCGGCGACCGCGCCGACTGCATCACGGCCCTGCGCCGGTCTTTGGAGCAGGTCCGCGACGTGGCACCGCTGCCGGGTGTCGATGGAGCCGCCCTCATGCGGTTGCGCACCTGGCTGCTCGGCGCGGACCGGCCCATCGTCCCGGTGCCCGTTCTGGAGGCCGAGGCCGGACAGCCCGACGGGCAGCCGGGCGCGGAGTCGCTGCTGGCGGCACCGGACCTGCCGCGTTCGCACGAAGGCGTGCCCCTCCCCGACGCGGACGGGTTCACCGACGCTCTCCTGGCACTGCTCGATCCCGTCGACAGCCGCGCGGTGCTGCGCGCCTACTCCCAGAACGGCGACCTCCACCTGGCCGACGCCTTCGTGGCCGCCCTCGAACGCGACCTGGTCCCGTGCGTTCCGGCGGGCCGCGACGCGATTCCGGGCGACTGGCGTCAGTCGCGCGAGATCGAATGGGCACGCTGGTCGAACCGGCACCGCGAGACCCACCGGGCCGCGGCGGGCCTGCTGGCCGAGCTGCGCACCCAGCAGAACCTCAGCCCGGAGACGGAACGCGACTACACCGGACGGCTCGAGCAGTTGGAACGGCCCGCGCCGGAGGGGGCCTTCGGCGGCACGATCGACCAGATCCGCGCGCTCCAGGAGGAGCTGCGGTCGCGGGTCGACGAGTACGTCGAACGACTGCGGGGCAGCCTCGGCGCGCTCAACCTGCACGCGGACGAGCGGGAGCGGCTCACCGCGCTGCTCGACGCGGGTGACACCGTGACCGCCGAAGAGTGCCTCGCGCTGCTGCGCAAGGGTGACCCCCTGCCCGATTGGAGCGGTACCGACTGGGGTGCGGAGCTCGCCGCGTTCACCGCCGGGATGGAGCTCGACACGGCGGTCAAGACCGGCCAGGGTTACTCCGCCCGGTCCTGGGCCGATCACTTCCTCGGCGGGCAACCGCTGACGTCCGGCGCCGAGGTCGCGCTCGACGCCTGGGACGCGCTGTGCGATCCGACGAAGCGGGGCTCGGAGTGGCAGCGGCACGTGCCCTCGGTGCTGCGCCTGCTCGGCCTGGAGTGCGAACAGACGCCGGTACGCGACGACCGCCGGGTGCGCGGACTGCTCCGCCTGACCGCCCGCGCGACGCCGATCGAGTCGGCGCCCGGCTACGTCGCCGCGCTCGGCTCCGCGGCCTCCGCCTACACCATCCTGGTGGTCTCGGACGAGCAGCGCGGGCGGAGCCCGCTGGACCTGCTCGACAGCGGCGACACCGGTGCCTGCATCATCATCTACCTCTACCCCCTCGGCCTCGGTGGCCGCCGGGCGATGGCGGAGAAGGTGCGCACGTCGTCCCAGCAGGCGCTCGTGGTGGATCCGGCCGTCTTCGGATGGGTCGCCGCGCGGTCGCCTCGCTCCTTCCGCGCGGCTCAGCGGCTGACCCTGCCCTGGACGGCCTTCACCCCGTACACCCCGTTCGTCGCCGGACTCGTGCCGCCGGAGGTCTTCTACGGCCGCGGGCAGGAGATGGCGACCGTCACCGACCCGCTCGGCGCCCTCTTCCTGTACGGCGGGCGCCAGCTGGGCAAGTCGGCGCTGCTCCGCAAGGTGGAGGCGACGTTCCCCGACACTCCCGAGCGGAAGGCGATCTACCTCGACCTGAAGGCGCGCGGGGTCGGCGAGGCCGAGCCGGCCGAGCGCATCTGGCCGGTGCTCGCCGGTGAGCTGCAACGCGTGGGGGTCCTCGGCCGCAAGGTCTCGCCCGAGGCCGGACCGGACGTGATGCTGAGCCAGGTGCACCGCTGGCTGGAGGAGAATCCCCAGCGGCGGATCCTGGTGCTCGCCGACGAGGCGGACGCCTTCCTGACCGCCGACTCGAAACCCGTGCCCGGTCGCGGCGGCGACGGAACGTTCGCCAACGTCGTCCGGCTCAAGGGCCTCATGGACCGTACGGACCGGCGCTTCAAGATCGTGTTCGCGGGTCTGCATCAGGTCCAGCGCTTCAGCCACCTGTCGAACGTGCCGCTCACGCACGGCGGGCCCGACGTGCTGATCGGACCGCTGAAACCGGCCGAGGCGCAGCGCCTGGTGGTCGAGCCGATGGCCGCCTTCGGCTACCGCTTCGAACGCCCCGAACTCGTCTGGCGGGTTCTCGCCGCGACGAACTACCAGGCGTGCCTCGTCCAGATCTTCTGTGACCGGCTCGTCGCGGCGCTGCGCGAGAAGCCGCTGGGGTCCGCGCAGTGGCCGATCGCCGTGACCGACGAGGACGTCCGCGCGGTCGCCAGCTCCGCGCAGGTCCACCGCCACATCGCCGAGCGGCTCCGGATCACGATCAATCTCGAGGACCGCTACCGCGTGCTGGCCCTGGTGATCGCGCTGCGCAGCCAGGCGGACGGCTTCGCCCGCGGCTACAGCGCCGACGAACTGCTGAGCGCCGCCAAGCAGCACTGGCGGGAGGGTTTCAGCTCGCTCACCGCCAGCGACGTACGGATCTACCTGGACGAGATGGTCGGACTCGGTCTGCTCATCCAGCAGGCCGACCGGCGGCGTTACGCCGTACGCAGCCCGAACGTCGTGCACATGCTCGGCACCCGCGAAGACCTCGAGCTCGAGCTGCGGCAGACCGAGTTCGACCTCCCGTACGACTACAACCCCCGCTTCTCCCGGCGCCTGGTCGGACAGGACAAGAAGGAGGGCATCGCCCGCTACAGCCCGCTGACCGAGGACCAGCTGCATCTCGCCACCGGCCCGGGACTGTCGGCCGTCTGCCTGACCACCGCGTTCGCTCCCGCCCTCGTCAAGTTGGCGGTGCGGTCCTATTCCGACGCCCGGGGCCTGCGCGTGCGCGTCGCCGGGGCGGACGACCTGGCCGACGTGCTGGCCAACGACGCGCGGGACCGCAAGCCGAGCATCGTCCTGGCCGATCTGCACGGCTGCGCGGAGGCGGAGCTGGAGAGCTGCGTCGAACGGCTCGGCCGGCACACCTCGCCGGACGACCCGCACCGTGCCGCCGTGCTCCTCGTCGATCCCGTGACATGGGACGGCCGGCAGGACGAATCGGTCACCAGCGTGGTGCACCCGCAGCGGTGGAACGCCGACAGCCTGCGGGCCTGGCCCGAATGCCCATTCGACACGCCGGACAAACGCCGCAACCTGGTCGAGGTCACCGGAGGGTGGCCGAAGCTGGTGGAGCGCACGGTGCACCGCACCTCCCGCCAGGGGGCCACGCTGAAGACGGCGCTGGACGAGATGCTCCTGTACACGGGGCGGATCGAGTTCGCCCGCGCCCACCTGGAGGACGTGCAGCTCGATGACCGGCAGATCGAGCTGCTCTCCGAATGGACCGCGTACCTGGAGCCGGGTGAGGCGTCCAGCCCCGCCGACATCGCCTCCGTCACCGGCCTCGGCCTGGAGCAGGTCCACGCGCTGACGCGGCGGTTGGTCGAGCACGGCGTGCTCGACGACGGGGACGACGGGTACACGCTCGACTGGGTGACCTTCCGCGCGCTCGCGTCACTGCGGAACTCTTCGTGAGTCTCGCCTCGACCGTCGATCCGACCGCCCTGCCGGGCGTACGGGTCTGGGTGCGCCGTGTCCTGGAGGATCTTCAGCGCGGCAGGAGCTGCCTGTGCCTGCTCCCCGACTCCCAGGTCCGGCCGACGGACGCACCGGTCGAGAGGATCCTGGGCGAGTTGCTGCACGAGCTCGGCGACTTCCTGCTCCTGCCGCCGGCGGAGCCGGATCGCGTCGCGCGGGTCCCACGGCCGCGCGCCCCGCAGGCCGCACCGGCCGGCCGGTGGACGCCGAGTGAGCCGCTGCTGGACTACGACGACGGCCTCTCGGACTTCGAGCACCACACCCGGCCGCTCCCGGCGACGCCGGCGATCATGGCGCCCGTCCCCTCGGTGCCCGTGCGGACCGCCACGGCCGACCTGCTGGAACGGCTGGCCAAGGAACTCCAGAACCATGGTCCCGCCGTCGAGGGGCTGGACGACGTACTGGCGCGGTTGACCGAGGACCGGCCGCCGTCCCACGGCGGCCAGGTGATCGTCGTACGAGCCTGGCGGGAGGCGTCTCCCACCGCCGCGACCGACCTGCTCCGGCGGCTGACCGCGGCCGTCAAGGAGGCCGGACTGACCCCCGCCCGGCGCCCGCGCATGCTCGTGGTCGCCACGCCGTCGGGGCTGCCCGCCGAGCTCCCGGACCAGATCTCCCGGGAGGACACGGCCGTGCACTGGTGGTGGGGGGTCCTCGGCCGGTTGGACACCGCCACCGTCGTCTCCGTGGCCCGGCCGCACTCCCCCGGCCCGGCGGCACATCACCAGCTCCTGGAATCGGTCGTCCAGGCGGCAGTGGTCGAGGTGTGCGGGCCCTTTCTCGACCTGGCGACGGAGCTGGCCACCCGCTGGGACGGCGTTCCGGCGACCCTCCTCGATGAACTGAGGCACGTGGTCGGTGCCGTGACCGCGGAGTCCGCCTCGGCGGGGTCCGCTCGCCGGGGACGTCGCTCCCCGCTCCAGCCGGACAACACGCTGCGCCCCGGCTGGAATCAGGGGCTGCTCGACGCGTGGGACGGGCAACTGCGCTGCCACCCGGGATACGAGCCCGATCTGGAGCACACCGTGCGGACCAGGCTCTGGCTCGCCCAGAACCGTGTTCTTCTCCCCCTGCTGGACGACGCGCGCGAGGAGTTCACCGAGGTGATCCGCCGCCGGTCCCGGCTGCCGCCCGGCCGGCTCGCCGAGCGCTACCGGTCGGGCCCGGTGGGCGCCGCGTCGGCGCCGCCGGCGGACGGCGGCCCCACCGACGCGCTGATGGGGATGGAACTCGGCGCGATGTGGGGCGCCCACCTCAACAGCCACGTCCGGCTGACCCGCGAGGAGGCCGACCGGCTTCGCGTGCTGTGGGACGCCCGCAACCGCCTGGCCCATCGCGCCGCGCTCGACGACCACCGGTTGAAACGGCTGGTGACGGAGCTCTGCCGGTGATCGATTCGCGGTCCGTCGCAGGTGGCCACGGCGGGCGTCAGAGCCCGGGCAGGAACCCGCGGAGCTCCGCCAGGACGGCCTCGGGGCGTTCCTCGGCGAGAAAGTGGCCGCAGTCCTCGATCATCGTGCCGGTGACGTCCTCGGCGTAGTCGCGCCAGACCGCCACGGTGTCGATCGTCTGCAGGAAGCTGTGCTCGCCCCACAGCGCCAGCAGCGGCATCGGGATCCGCCGGCCGGCGTCGGCCTCGTCGTGCTCGGCGTCCTCGTCGGCGGCGCGGTAGTCGTCGAACCCGGCGCGCAGCGCGCCCGGCCGGGAGAACGCCCGGACGTATTCGGCGATGTCCTCCTCCGGGAGCGGCACGTGCGCCCAGTCGTCGATGAGGTACCGCAGGTAGGCATCGGGGTTCGCCCCGGCCAGCAGTTCGGGCAGGTCGGGCCGCAGGTGGAACAGCCAGTGCCAGGTGCCGCGGGCAAGGCCGGCGTCCATCCGCCGCCACATCTCGCGCGTCGGGATGATGTCCATGAGGACGAGCCGCTCGACGTCGCCGGGATGGTCGAGCGCCCACCGGTGCGCCACCCGGGCACCCCGGTCGTGGCCGATCACCGTGGCCGACTCGTGGCCGAGGGCGCGGATCAGCCGGTGCAGGTCCTCGGCGCGGGTGCGCTTGTCGTGCCCGTCCCTCGGCAGGTCGCTGCGCCCGTAGCCGCGCAGGTCCGGAACGACGACCGTGTACGCCTCGCTGAGCGGCCCGACGAGGTGCCGCCAGCAGTGCCCTGTCTGGGGCCAGCCGTGCAGAAGGACGAGCAGGGGCCCGTCGCCCGCCTGCCGGTAGTACATGCGGATGCCGTTGACCGTTGCGATCGCCATCTCTAACCCCCTTATACGGTTATAGCCAATCTAACCATATGATGGGGTTATGGCGGACTGGCTCTGGGACGGCGGCCGGCCGAGCGTCGACCTGGTCAACACGATCCGCGACCGCAAGCTCGGCGGCCGCGAGACCCTGCGCACGCCCGCCGACCTGGCCGCCTGGCTGCGGACGGCGGATCTGCCCGGCGACGCCGGCGACGCCGACCTGCGGGCCGTACGGCGACTGCGCGAGGCGATCGACCTCCTCGCGTTCCCGGACGTGAGCGCGGCCGACCGGGGGGCCGTGGCGGAGGTCGACGACGCGCTCCCCCGGACCGCACGGGAGGCGGTCGACCTCGTCAACGCGGCCATCGCGGCCGCGCCGCCGGTCCCCCGGCTGGCCCTGGACGACGCCGGGCGTCCCGTCGCCGCGCCGCGCGAGGAGACGACGGCGGCCGCGATGGCCCGCCTCGCCGTCGACGCGATCGGCCTGCTGACCGGCGACGACCTGCTGCGCGTCTGCGCGGCGCCCGACTGCGGCGTACGGTTCGTGGACCGCTCCCCCGCCCGGAACCGCCAGTGGTGCTCGATGCGGCGCTGCGGCAACCGGAACAAGGCCCGCCGGCACTACGACCGCACACGGTCCTGAGCGGAGATGTCGTCCCGCTCTGCGATGATCGCCCTGTGATCGACACAGCGGACCAGGACGAACTCCGGAACACCATCCGCGAGGCCCTCGCCATCGGGGATCTCGACTTCGACGCGATCATCGAGGACTGCGTCGAGTACCTTCACGGGGTCGCGGAGGCCGACACTGTGCGCGCGGCCGCCACCGAGATCGCGACGGAGGAGTTCGCCGCCTACCGCTCCGACCAGGAGACCTGGCCGGACGTCCTCGACGCCGACCGGCTGATCCGGGCGTTCCGGGAGCTGGAGACGGCCGGGATCATCGCCCGCGAGAACTTCACGTGCTGCCAGAGCTGCGGCACCGCCGAGATCGGTGGCGAGGCTCCGGAGGGCGCCGAGCCCCGCGGCTACGTCTTCTGCCACCACCAGGACGTCCAGGCCGCCGTCGGCGGCCATGGGGTGTACCTGTCGTACGGCGCCTTCGGCGGGGACGAGGCCGCGACCACCCGGATCGGCGAAGAGATCGTCGCCGTGCTGCGCCGCCACGGCCTCACGCCGGACTGGAACGGCGATTCCGGCCGGCGGATCGCGGTGCCCCTGACGTGGCGGCGGCGGCGCTTCGGGCGGCTCGCCGCCTGGCCCGGCGGCCCCGAGCCGGAGAACGCCGGCCCGCTCATGGTGACCTACCGCGACTACGCGCGAGGGCGTGGCGAGGACGACGCGGTCCCGATGCCGCTCGCCGCGGCCCGCCGGACCCTGCTCGACCTGACGCCGCGGAAGGGCAACTTCGCGACGTTCGAGGGCCGGTCCGGCGCCATCGTGCAGATGATCTGGGAGGACGGGCCCCGGCTGTGGCTGGAGAGCCCGGACGTCGCGACGCGGAGCTCGCGCGGCCGCCACGTCACGCCGGCCGAGGCCGAGGACCTGATCCGCGTCCTCGCCGAGGAGGACCGCGCGGACCTCGCCCGCCTCGGCGACATCGAGGTCCGCCCCTGGTCCACCGGCTGAGCCACCGAGGACGACCCCCCAGGCGTCCCACCGGCTGAGCCGTCGAGGACGGGCCACCGGCTGAGCTGTGGAGGACGGGTCCCCGCCGCGTCCCGCCGGGTGGGCCGTCAGAGCGGCGGGATCCGCTCGCGGCGCATCCGCGGGATCACCGGGCGTTTCTCCATCTGGAAGACGCGGTCCCAGGCGGCGTCGAGCTGGGCCTCCAGCTCCCGGACGCGCTTCTCCAGTCCCATGATGTGGCGGATGCCGACCAGCGTGACGCCTTCGTCGGCCAGTTCCATGACGCGGCGGATCCGGCCGATCTCGTACGCCGAGTAGCGCCGGTGGCCGCCCGGCGTGCGCCGGGGTTGAACGACGCCGTACCGGTCGAGACGGTGCAGGAACCGGCGGCGCGTCTCGAGCATCTCGGCGGCCTGCCCGACGGAGTACAGCGGCCGGTGTTCTTCTTCAGTGAGGACCATGACGCGAGCCATCGTGGGGCACGGCACACCACTCGGATGCCCCGTACACGCCCAGGTTGTGGGCTTCTTTACGCACGAAGGGCGGGGCGCGTCGGCACCCCGCCCTTCCGATGGTCGTCGGTCAGAGGCGCTCGATGATGGTGGCGTTGGCCTGGCCGCCGCCCTCGCACATCGTCTGCAGGCCGTAGCGGCCGCCGGTGCGCTCCAGCTCGTGCAGGAGCTTGGTCATCAGGATGCTGCCGGTGGCGCCCAGCGGGTGGCCGAGCGCGATGGCGCCGCCGTTCGGGTTGGTCTTCTCCAGGGAGGCGCCCGTCTCGCGCGCCCACGCCAGCGGGACCGGCGCGAACGCCTCGTTGACCTCGAACACGTCGATGTCGTCGATCGACAGCCCGCCCCGCCGCAGGGCCTTCTCGGTGGCGGGGATCGGCCCGGTCAGCATGTACACCGGGTCGGAACCCTCGACGACGAGCGTGTGGATGCGGGCGCGGGGCGTCAGGTTGTGCTCCCGTACGGCCTCCTCGGAGGCGATGAGGAGCGCGCCGGCGCCGACCGAGATCTGGGAGGCGATCGCGGCGGTGAGCTCCCAGCCCTCGCGCAGCGGCTGCAGGCCGGCCATCTTCTCCAGCGAGGTGTCCGGCCGGGCGCCCTCGTCCTTGGTGACGCCGGCGATCGGCGCGGTCTCCCGGTCGAAGTAGCCGTTATCGATCGCGTTGACGGCGCGCTGGTGGCTCTCCAGCGCGAACGCCTCCAGATCACCGCGCTTGAAACCCCATTTCTCGCACATCAGCTGCGCGCCGCGGAACTGCGAGATCTCCTGGTCGCCGTACCGCGCGGACCAGCCCTCGCCGTACGGGAAGGGCATGCCCTTCTCCAGCGCCATGGCGACGCTGGAGCCCATCGGGACCATGCCCATGTTCTCCACGCCGGAGGCCACGACGAGATCCTGGGTGCCGGACAGGACGCCCTGGGCGGCGAAGTGGATCGCCTGCTGCGACGACCCGCACTGCCGGTCGATGGTCACGCCGGGGACCCGCTCGGGCAGGCCCGCGGACAGCCAGGCGGTACGGGCGATGTCGAGCGACTGCGGGCCCACCTGCATGACGCAGCCCATGATCACGTCGTCGACCGCCTCGGGGTCGACGCCCGTGCGCTCGACGAGCTCCTTGAGAACGTGCGCGCCCAGGTCGGCCGGGTGCACGGCCGCGAGGGCGCCCTTCTTGGTGCCTACGGGGGTACGGACCGCTCCGACGATGTACGCCTCGGCCACGACGCCTCCAAGTATCTTCCCGGGTTCCGTCCCAACAAGAACCGAACAACATTCGGTCAGTACGAGGTTACCTCGCCCGGTCCATCCGTCGATATGACCGGGCCCACTCTCCTCGCCCTGAGCGCATACCGAATGCTCGGCCATTCCACCTGAACCATTGTCGAGGTTCTAGAGTGGCGCGCATGGAACATCCCCGATGGGACGTGTGCGAGCTCACCGTGGGCCAGGTCGCGGAGCGGAGCGGGGTCGCCGTCTCCGCGCTGCGCTTCTACGAGGCTCAGGGCCTGATCCGCAGTCGCCGTACCGCGGGCAACCAGCGCCGCTACACCCGCGATGTGCTGCGACGCGTTGCGTTCATCCGGGTCTCCCAGCGCGTCGGCATCCCGCTGAAGCAGATCCGCGACGCCATGGCCCGGCTTCCGGACGAGCGGACGCCGACCCGGAAGGACTGGGCCGCGCTGTCCGCCTCCTGGCAGAGCGAGCTCACGGCCCGCATCGAACAGCTCCAACGGCTGCGCGACGACCTGACCGACTGCATCGGCTGCGGCTGCCTGTCGCTGAGCCGCTGCCGCCTGTCGAACCCGTTCGACGAGCTGGGCGAGCAGGGCCCCGGCCCCCGGCGGCTGCTCACCGAGACGGCGGCGCAGGCGGCGTCCGCCGCCGGACCGGACGCCTGCGACGGGGATCACTGCGGCTGAGGTGACGGGGTCCCGAGCTGCCGGTCGTACGCGGTGACCAGGGCGTCGAGCACGCCGGGGAAGCGGGCGTCGAGGTCGGGTCGGGGTGAACGCCCTCATCGTGCCGCCGGTCCACCTGCGGAACGCCCGCCGGACCATCGAGTCCGTCGCCGACGAGCTGGCCGAGCTGCTGGAAGGGGCGGCCGCCACGCTCCGGGAGACCTGGGAGGCGGAGACGGCCGCCAAGTGGCTCCGCAAGGCCGAGCGGACGTCCGCACACGCCGAGGACGCCTGGGCGGCGATCGACCGGGGCCGGGAGAGCCTCCGGCTCAACCCCCGTCGGCGACGGGCCGAGGATCCGGCCCCGGCACCCGCCCTGCTCCCGTTGGAGGTCGTCGCCAAGCGGACGGCGAGCCTGCAGCGCTCGCTCGTCGACGCCTTCGAGGCCGGGACGCCCCAGGCCGACGGAGAGCTCGTCGCGCTGCACTGCGACGTGCTCGACCACGCCGCCGACACCGTACGGGCGTTCCGGTGCCGGCATTTCGCGACGCCATGGTCGCCACCGGCCGGGAGGGACGCACTGCGGGAGACGGACGGCAGGCTCCGGGACCGGCTGCGCGCCCGGCGGTCCGGCCCACAGGGACGGGCGGTCGACGAGGCCCTGTGCATCCCGATCGACCGGCTCCTCACCGCGCTCGACGACCTGCTCGCCGAGTCCGCCCCGCCGACGCGAACCGGTGACCGCCCCCGCCGACACGGAACCGGTAACCACTCCGGCCGACGCGAGCCGGTAACCGCGTCGGCCGGCCGGTGGGCCGTCAGCCGGAGGACTGGGCCTTCCGCACCATGGCCAGGTGCTCGCGCAGGTGGGGCAGCGCCTGCTTGGCGAGGGCGATGACCTGTTGCGACGATCCCTGGGAGATCTGCGTCTTGGTGTCGGCGATGGCCTTCTCGTGCCCGCTCGCCATCGTGGCGAGGTAGTCCTGGTCGAAAGCCTTCCCTGATTCCTCCTTCAGCCGCTTCGCCACCTCGGCGTCGGCGGGCGCGACGGACCCGGGAAGGGAGACACCGACCCGGCGGGCGACGCTGGTCACCTTGTCCTCGAGGTGGGTGTGGTCGTTCGCCAGTCTCCGGCCCACGGAACGGACCGCCGAGGTGGCGCCCTTCTTCTCGGCCAGGTTCCCGAGCTCGACCTCCGCGAGGTTGACCTGGTGGATCTCGGTCAGCCAGCTCCGGTCCTGCTGGGACAGTCGGCCTTCGCCCGTCGGCGAGGTGGTCGGCGAGACGGTCACCGTCGGCTGGGCGCCGCCGGTGCCGCATGCCGTGCCCACCGTGGCGATGACGGCCGCCGCCGAAAGCGCGAGCAGGTACGGATGACGCTGCATTGACGTGCCCCCTGTCGGTAGTCACTGCGTCACCTTCCGTGACGCTCTTCGCCGTACCCGCGGATGAGCGGCGTCATGCAACGGCGGCCTCCACCGGGTTACGCTTGACGCGGGTCGGACCGGAGGAGAGAAGCGTGAGTGGGGTCGTAACGCTCGCCCTGTTGGCGATCCTGGTGGCGTTCATCGTCAGCCGCGTCGCGAAGAAGGTCGGGCTGGGCATGTCCCGGGACCGCGTGATCGGGCTCATCGTCGTCTTCGTCATCGTGGTGTTGATGGTGTGGGGGCAGAAGACCGGCGGAAAGTAGCGTCCGCCCTGAACCGAAGTGGCCCCTGGGACGTCTTATCGCGTACGAAGCACTCTTCTGCTGGGAGACATCCATGCCACAAGCCAGCGCGCACGCGAGCGACGCCACCTGTCACCTGCGCAGGCTTGTGGACTTCGCCGAGCCCCGGCCGGACGACACCTGTCTCGACCTCGGCTGCGGCGCCTCGGACGTCCTCGGCCCGTGGGTCCACCGGGTGACCAGCGCCGACGCCGCGTCTCTGCCCGAAGGGCCGTTCACGCTCATCACCGCGAGCCTGACTCCGACGCTCGACGCCGACCCCGTCGACCTGCTCCGGCGGCTCCTGGGCGTCTGCGCCGGGCGGCTCGTCATCGCCGACGTCGTACGGACCCGGGCCGGCGACAGCGGCCGCGTCGAGCGCGTGCGCGACCCGGCCCGTACGACGACGCGCTCCTTCGACGAACTGGTGGACCTGGTGCGCCAGGCCGGCGGTGCGACGCGCCGCCTCGACGTGTTCACCATCGAACGGCCGGTCGAGCCGTGGCTCGCCAAGGCCGGCGGCTGTGAGGACCTCCGCGCGGAGCTGACCGCCGAGCTGGACGGCGGCCCGAAGACCGGTGCGCGCCCCCGCCTGATCGGCCGGGAGCTGTGGTTCACCCAGTCGTGGGCGTACGTCGCGGCCGAGCCCATCAGCGGGGAGCGGGCGGAAGCAGCACCGCCGCGCCGTTGACCCGGTCACCGGCCAGGTCCGCCAGGGCGCGGTCCGCCTCGGCCAGGGGATAGGGCGTCACCGTGACCTTCAGCGCGAGCCGGTCGGCGAGCCGGAGGAACTCCTCGCCGTCCGCCCGCGTGTTCGCGGTGACGCTGCGGAGCCGGCGCTCCTGGAACAGGTGCGCCTGGTAGTTCAGCGCCGGGATGTCGGTGAGGTGGATGCCGGCGATCGCGAGGGTGCCGCCCCGGTCGAGGCGTTCGAGGGCGACCGGGACGAGCTCGCCCGCGGGCGCGAAGATGATCGCCGAGTCGAGGGGCTCCGGGCTCGGGTCGAACGAGTCCTGCGCCGACGCCGCGCCGAGGTCGAGCGCGAGCTCGCGGGCCGCCGCCGCCCGGGTGAACACGTGGACCACGGCGCCCTGGGCGATGGCGACCTGCGCCGCCAGGTGCGCCGACCCGCCGAAGCCCCAGATGCCGAGTCGGCCGGCCGGCGGAAGCGCGGCGCCGCGCAGCGCGCGGTAGCCGATGATCCCCGCGCACAGCAGCGGCGCGAGCTCCGCGTCGGGCCGGTCGCCGGGTAGCGGGTAGACGTACGCCTCCGGGGCGACCGCGAACTCGGCGTACCCGCCGTGCGCGTCCCAGCCGGTGTAGACCGAGCGGGGGCAGAGGTTCTCGTCGCCGCGCCGGCAGTACGCGCACCTGCCGCAGGTGCCGCGCAGCCACGCGACGCCGACCCGGTCCCCCGCCGCGAACCGGTCTCCCGGGGTGACGACCTCGCCGACGATCTCGTGGCCCGGGGTCACCCCGGGCAGGTGCGGCGGCAGATCGCCCTCGGCGACGTGCAGGTCGGTCCGGCACACGCCACAGGCGCGCACGCGCAGCAGCACCTCGCCGGGCCCCGGCTCCGGAACCGGCCGGTCCACCGCCCGCAGCGGCCCGGTCCCGATCGGCCCGGGCGCGCGGACCTCCCACGCCAGCACCCCTCCACCCTAGGGACGCCCGCCGCCGCCGTGAACGCGGACCGCGCCGATTCGCCGTCACCGCACGAGATCGACAGGGGTATGGGGAACGGTATGGCCGGCCCGCCGGTTCGGATAGAGATCACGCCGATCCGATGGGAGCCATCATGACCGAGAATCACGGGCCGTCGCCCGTCCGTCAGCTTCGCCTGGTCGTCGAGGCGGAGGACTACGAGGCGGCACTCGCCTTCTACCGCGACGCGCTCGGCCTGCCCGAGCAGGCGGCCTTCTCCGAGAACGGAGACGCCCGGGTGGTGATCCTCGACGTGGGCCGGGCCACTCTGGAGATCGCGAACCCGGCGCACAAGCAGTACATCGACGAGGTCGAGGTGGGCCGGCAGGTGGCACCGAAGATCCGGGTGGCGTTCGAGGTGGACGACGCCCGGGCCACCGCGGACCGCCTGGTGACCGCCGGCGCCGAACAGGTGGCGCCGCCGACCCTCACGCCGTGGAAATCCCTGAACGCCCGGTTCGACGCGCCCGCGGGCCTGCACATCACGGTGTTCCAGGAGACGCTCACCGAGGACGAGCGCCGGTCGCTCGACGGCTTCGGAACCGAGACGGCGGGACCGGCCGAAGACTGATCCCCGATCAGGGCGGGCTCCACCGCGCGGAGCCCGCCGCTGAGCTTCTTCGCGGAGCGGGAAAGCGGCGGCCGGGAGCGGGTGATACCCAGGTGACCGCCATCCGCGCCATGGAAAGGCACCACATGACAGGGGACCCCCCGCCCGACCCGGCCGAGCGTTTCGATGAGGTCTTCGACGCCTACTTCGCCGAGATCCATCGGTACGCGGCCAAGCGGCTCGGCCCGGACGCCGCCGCGGACGTCGCGGCGCAGACGTTCCTGGAGGCGTTCCGGCATCGTCGGCGCTACGACCCGATCCGCGCGAGCGTGCGCACCTGGCTGTACGGCATCGCGACCAAGGTGGTCGGCCGGCACCAGCGGACCGAGACGCGCGCGCTGCGGGCGCGCGCCCGCCTCGGTCCCGGCCGCGACGCCGAGGAGCACACCGAACGGGTCGACACGCGGGTCAGCGCCCAGGGCCTTCGTGGCGAGCTCGCCGGGGCGATCGCGGCACTGCCGCGCGGGCAGCGCGACGTGCTGCTGCTCGTGGCCCTGGCCGACCTCAGCCACGAGGAGGTCGCGGCGGCACTGGGGATCTCCTATGGCACGGTCGGCTCCCGGCTGAACCGTGCCCGAACCAAGCTGCGCAAGGCGCTGGGCGGGACCAATCCGATGCTCACTCTGGAGGAACAACATGGATGAGGTGCGGATGGTCCGGGACGCCTACCCCGAGCCCGCTCCACCCACCGCCCGGGACATCGCCCGGGCGAAGGCCCTGCTGACCAAGGCGCCGCGCCGTACGACGCCCCGCCTGTGGTGGGGGCTCGGCGGCGTCGTCGCGGCGGGCACGGCCGCGACCGTGGCGATCACGCTCGCCGGAGGTAACACGACTTCCGGGACGAACACGCCCGCGCCGTCCGGCACGGTCCGGCTCGACACCAGAAGCGCCTTCCTCGCGGCGGCGACGAAGGCCGAACAGCAGCCGACCGGAAAGTACTTCTACGCCGACGTCGTCGAAGGTCAGGCCTACATCATGCGACCCAAGACGGGGACCTACGCGATCACCGGTGCGACCACGGAGGATTTCGTCTGGACCGGCGCGAAGCGCGGCATGGGTGAGGCGTACTACGGACGCGACCTCCCCGCTCACCCGGTGTCCGACCAGGACAAGGCGCTCTGGCGCAAGGCCGGGTCGCCGACGAGTTTCCGCGTCTGGTCCGGCGATGCCTACCACACCTACACCGCCAAGGCGACGAAGTGGAGCTCGGACGGCCCCAACCGCGGGATCATCTCCAAGGGCGGCGGAGAGTTCATGGGCCAGTCGACCGAAAAGCTGCAGAAGCTGCCGACCGACCCCGCCGAGCTCGCGAAGATCTTCCTGAGCGACTCGAACAAGAAGATGGGTATAGCGGCGAAGCTGCCGCCGGCCGCGACGGCCAACCTCAAGATGCAGAAGGTGGCGGGCCTGGTGGGATGGACTCCGACGCCGCCGAAGGTCCGGGCGGCCCTGATGCGGGCGTTGGCCGACCAGCCGGGCGTCCACGCGATCGGGCGCGACACCGACCCGCTGGGCCGCCAGGGCGTCGCGCTGGCCGCCGGCGAGATGACGGCGACGCGCACCGGCGAGTACGGCGGCCCGAAGGCCGAGCAGGGGACCTACCGCTGGCGCAAGGTCGACATCTTCGATGAGCACACCGGCGCGCTGCTGTCCGTGCAGACCGAGCTGACCAAGCCGGGAGGCCCGTACTCGGAGATGAAGCCGGGCTTCATCATCGACTACCAGGCCAACCGCTCGGCGGCCTGGACCGACACCAAGCCGACACCGCCGCCCGCGCTGCCGTTCGACCTCCGCTAGGACCGGAGTGTGGGGCCCGGGAGCCGTCCTGGACGGCTTCCGGGCCCGACGTGGGTCAGGAGGACTTCAGGGGGATCTCGAACCAGACGGCCTTGCCGTCGCTGGTGGGGCGGGAGCCCCAGCGGGCGGCGAGCTGGTCGACGAGGTAGAGGCCGCGGCCGCCCTCGTCGGTCTCCCCCGCGCTCCGGATGCGGGGCAGGCGCATGTCCTTGTCCAGCACCTCGACCCAGACGGCCTTCTCGCCGCGCCGCAGCCGGAGGGTGAACTCCTTGGTCACGGGCTCGCGCCGGCGCAGGTCGGGCAGGTCCCAGGTGTCCTCGAAGCCGCCCGGGCCGTCAAGGCCCAGCGCGCCCTCGAGCACGAACTCGCGCCGGGGCGCCGGGGTGTTGGCCGCGTGCAGCACGACGTTGGTGACGACCTCGGAGACCAGCAGGCAGGCGAGCTCGGACTGCTCGTCCAGCATCCCCCAGTCGGCGAACGTCTCGGCGGCCAGCCGGCGCGCCTCCGACACCATGATGGGCTCGGCGGGGAAGGTGCGCTCCTCGACGTGCAGCCGGCTCGGCGCAGTGCGCACCACCACGATGGCCACGTCGTCGTCGATGTCGCCGGGCACGGCCTCGTACGCCGCGTTGGCGATCGCCTCGACGCCGCCGCGCGCCGCCTTGCGGACCGCTTCGTACAGGAGCTCGCGGGCCTCTTCGCGGCTGTGGTGGTCGCCGTCCTCCTTCGGGCGGCGCTCGATCAGGCCGTCGGTGTAGAGGACGAGGGTGCTGCCGGGCGGCAGTTCGCGGGTCTCCTCTTCGTACCGGATGTCGCCACCCAGGCCCGGCTGGCGGACGCCGAGCATGGCGCCCCGGCCGGTGGCCTCCAGCTCCCCCACCTCGCCGTCGAGGACGAGCAGCGGCGGCTGGTGACCGGCGTTGGCGAAGGACAGGATCCGGGACCACGCGTCGTACACGAAGTAGGTGACGGAGACGAGCGGGGTCTCCTCGCCCTCGGGGGCGCCGGAGCGGACCGGGGTGCTCATCGTGCGCACCCACTCGTCCAGCTTGGTGAGGATGTCGGCCGGCGGCTTGTCGTCCTGGGCGAACGCGCGCAGCGCCGCCCGCAGCTGTCCCATCACGGCGGCGGCACGGGCGCCCCGGCCCTCGACGTCGCCGATGACCAGGCCGACCCGGCCCGCGGACAGCGGGATCACGTCGTACCAGTCGCCGCCGACCTGCGTCTGGATGCCCTGCCCGTGCGACTCCAGGGGACGGGCCGGCTCGTAGCGCCAGGCGATCTCCAGGCCGTCGAGGGCGGGCGGCCGGTCGCCCGGCAGGAGGTACTTCTGGAACGCCAGCGCCGTTTCCCGCTCCTCCTCGAACAGCATCGCGTTGTCGATCGCGAGCGCGACCCGGCTGGCGATGGCGCCGACGAGGTCGCGGTCGAACCCGTCGTAGTGCGGATCGGGCCGGACGGTGACGCCGGACAGGGCCAGGCTCATCACGCCGAGCAGCTCCCCGCGCGCCAGCAGGGGGGCCGAGATGATCGACGTCACGCCGACCTCCTCGGCGAGCCGCTTGCTCGCCGGGGTCGGCGCCTTGATGTAGTCGGCGACGACGTCCTCGATCAGCACCGCGTCCCGGCGGGCCATGGCCTTGGCGTTGAAGTGGCCGGGCGGGTACTCGACGACCTCGCCGGGGTCGGCCCAGGTGCCCGGCGGCGGGGTCCAGGTTCCGGCGTGCCGGGACACCCGGCGGACGAGCTTGTCCCCGCTGAACAGGTCGATGAAGCAGTGATCGGCGAACTGCGGGACCAGCGTGTCGGCGACCCGGCGGAGCGTCTGCGGCAGCTCCAGCGAGGCGGCCAGCCGCTCGCCGACGCGCTCCATCAGGCCATAGCGGTCCTGGTCGCGCTGGTTGCTGCGCAGTGCCTCCCGGCCGAAGATGACGATGCCCTCGATGCCGCCCGAGGGGTGGCGCAGGGGGACGGCGTACGCGCGGGTGTAGATGGTGCTGCCGTCGGCCCGGACGTTGCAGAAGGTGCCCTCCCACACCGCGCCGCGAAGCACCCGCCGGCCCAGGTCCTTGGCCTGCTCGTGGTCCTCCTCGGCGACGCCGAGGGACAGCCACGACCGGCCGATGTACTCGGGGCCGCCGAATCCGAGCAGGGTCTCGGTGAAGGCGTTGGTGTAGAGGACGTTGCCGAAACGGTCACAGACGATGACCGCCATCTCGACGGCGTCCAGCACGGTCTTCGGCGGCAGGAGCGCATCGACGGGTAGGTCACGCCAGCGCTTCATGAACGTGTCACCTTGCGATCGCTCACTCGGCCCCCCGGATGTGGTCGCCCCGGACTATTGAACGACGAACGCCGCGCCGGGATACGTCGAACCGGCAACTCAGCGCTTCGATACGAAGACGTGAGAGGCGACAAGGCGCGAGATCTCGACGGGGTGGCTGTCGGCTGTGTCGTCACACGTCACTCGGATACCGTCGTCGGCGGCCGCAAGCGTCACCTCTCGTCCCGGTTGGATACCGATCTCCTTGAGTTGCACCATCAGCGCGCGGTCGCCCTGCACCTGCTCGCTGATCCGCTGGACGACCACCGGCACGCCGCCCGCGGTCGCGACCTCGGTCATCAACTCCAGCGGCTCCGCCGTCCGCGCGTCCGCCCACGCCTTGACGTCGGCGCCGAGCTCGGCCAGGCCGGGGATGGGGTTGCCGTGCGGGCACGTCGACGGGCCGTCGAGCAGGGTGACCAGCCGCCGCTCGACCTCCTCCGACATCACGTGCTCCCAGCGGCACGCCTCGACGTGGACGTCCTCCCAGGGCAGGCCGATCACGTTGACGAGCAGGCACTCGGCGAGGCGGTGCTTGCGCATGACCCGGACGGCCAGCGACCGGCCCGTGTCGGTGAGCTCCAGGTGGCGATCGCCCTCGACCTTGAGCAGGCCGTCGCGCTCCATCCGCGCGACGGTCTGGCTGACCGTCGGACCGCTCTGCGAAAGCCGCTCGGCGATGCGCGCGCGAAGGGGGACGATGCCCTCCTCTTCGAGCTCGAAGATCGTCCGGAGGTACATCTCCGTGGTGTCGATCAAGCCGTGTGCGGTCAAGGCTTCCTCCAGTCTCGCCCCATGCTACGGCGGATCAGCGACGGTTGGGGAACCGAAGACGGCGGGGGGCGATCCACTTACTCTCTTTGGTGAAGAACGTCCGTTGCGGACCTGGTCTTCCCACCGGGTTCAGGCCCCCACCCTGGGTAGATTGAGCGCGCCATGACACGTTTCGAAGGAGCCGAGCGCTACGTCCCGGCGGGGACGGATCTCGACGGTCTACGGCGCGCGGTCCAGGACTGCCGAGGCTGTGACCTGTACGAGAACGCCACCCAGGCGGTGCTCGGGTCGGGCACCGCGGCGGCGCGGGTGGTGCTGGTCGGCGAGCAGCCCGGTGACCAGGAGGACCGGCAGGGGGCGCCCTTCGTGGGCCCGGCCGGCCGGCTGCTGGACAGGGCGCTGGCCGAGGCGGGCATCGAGCGGGGCGATGCATATGTCACCAACTCGGTGAAACATTTCAGATTCCAGCAGTCCGGGCCCGGGAAGCGCCGTATCCACCAGACGCCGGACGCCGCCCACATCTCGGCCTGCCGGCCGTGGCTCACCACCGAGCTGCGGATCATCGACCCCGAAGTGATCGTGGTGCTCGGCGCGACGGCCGGCAAGGCGCTGCTGGGCCCCTCGTTCCGGGTGACGAAGCAGCGCGGCCAGCTCATCCCGCGCCCGCCGCTGGACGACGAGTCGGCCACGCAGAACGGCTTCTACGTCCCGACGATCCACCCGTCGGCCGTCCTGCGCGCCGACGACCGCGACGCGGCCTTCGCCGGCCTGGTCTCCGACCTCAAGGT
This sequence comes from Actinoallomurus sp. NPDC052308, assembly GCF_040679195.1. Classification (NCBI taxonomy): domain Bacteria; kingdom Bacillati; phylum Actinomycetota; class Actinomycetes; order Streptosporangiales; family Thermomonosporaceae; genus Actinoallomurus; species Actinoallomurus sp. NPDC052308. Next base: position 724,723 of record NZ_JBFAUM010000002.1, read on the forward strand.
CGCCGCCCAGGTCCTGCACTGACCCTAGGCCCGGCGGCCCGTACGAGCGGGGCGACCTACGGGGACGCGACCGATCGGCCGATCGCGGAGCGGGCCGGTCAGCCGGACAGGGCGGTGCCGAAGGCGGCCTTGGCGGCGGACAGGCCGGCGGACCTGCCGCCGAACACCGTCATGCCCGCGATGCCCTGCCCGGGGTAGATCGAGACACCCCCGTCGCCACCGTTCTCGCCGGGGGCGCCGACGGCGAGGTCCAGCTTCGTGTCGCCGTCGAGGTCGGCCAGGGACAGCGCGGCGCCGTAACGGTCGCCGGTCTCGGCGACGCCGGGCACGCCCTCGGTGTCCTGGCTGAACGAGGTGGAGCCCGCGGCGAGGTTCCAGTGGGCGTCGCCGTGCAGGACGGTGACCGCCCCGGCGTCCCGGCGTTTCCCGATGTCCTCGCCGGGGGCGCCGACGACCACCTCGGCGTGCCCGTCGCCGTCCCGGTCGCGGGCGACGACCGCGGCGCCGAACTCGTCGCCCCGCTCGCCCTTGCCGGGCACGCCCTTGGTGTCCTGACCGTACGCCCGGGGGTGCCGCAGGTCCCCGCCCGGGTAGATCTTCACGACTCCCCCGTGGGCCCCGGCGGGGTCGCCCGCGACGACGTCCCCGCGGCGGTCCCCATCGACGTCCGCGATCGCCAGGCCGCCGGTGGACCCCACGCTCGCCGTCTCGGACACCGCGCGCAGGCCGGTCTTCGAGCCGTGGAGGAGGCGGAGGACCCCGTCGGCGTTCCAGGCCGCGTCCGCGTACCCGTCGCCGTTCAGGTCCCCGGCCGCGATCGCGACCTTGCGGGCGGTCCGGCCCCTGACGGTGGCGACGACCTTCGGGGCGCCGGTGGCGAAGCCGATGACCAGGAGCGCGGAGTTCCCCGCCGCGAGCAGTTCGGGACGCCCGTCGTGGTCGACGTCGCCGACCGCCAGGGCCCGGCCCGCCCCGTCTCCGGGGGTCAGAACGGCCCGGCGGCTCAGGCCCGACCTGCTCCCGGTGAAGATTTCGATCGTGCCGTGGCCGGGCGCGCCCACCGCCAGATCCGTACGCCCGTCCCCGTCGAAGTCCGCCGTCGCGACCGCCGTCCCGAACGCCCCTCCGGACCGGAGCGGGGCGAGGACCTGGTGGTGCCCGAGGTCGGCGCCGTCCCGTGAGCCGTACACGACGGTCACCCGGCCGCCGCCGCTCGCGGCCGGCGCCCCGATCGCCAGGTCGCCGTGGCCGTCGCCGTCGAAGTCGGCGACTCCGGGGGTACGGGCGGCCGCGTGGGCGGGGGCCGCGCCGAGCGCCGCGGGCAGGCCGATCAGGGCGAGCGTCATCGCCGCTCGCAGGCGTCGCTGCATGAAGGTCCTCGGTTCCGGGCGGGTCGGAAGATCACTTAGGCGGTGCGAACGGTAGTGCGCCGGTCGCGCACGGGCAACGCCCCGCCACGGCGAGTCCTCTCAACACCCGGCCGCAGCCGGTCCCCGCGACGCCCCGCCGCGGCGAGCCCCCTCGGCGGCCCGCGGCCGCCCGGTCATCCGTCCGTGGTGTACCGGAGGAAGGACGGGACGGCCAGTCCGACGAGGACGACGAGGATCGCGCAGGCGAGGCCGCCGCCGACCCAGGACGCGGTCGCGCCGGCCGCGGCGCCCACCGCGCCGGCGCGCAGGTCGCCCAGCCGGGGACCGCCCGCGACGACGACCGTGAACACCCCCTGCAGGCGGCCGCGCATCTCGTCGGGGGCGTACGTCTGCAGGATCGTCTGCCGGAACACCGCCGAGACGAGGTCGGCCGCGCCGCCGAGGGCGAGGAACAGCAGGGCGAGCCAGAGCGCGTGCGCGAGCCCGGCCGCCGCCACGGCCAGCCCCCAGGCCGCGATGACGGCGATCAGGGCGATGCCCTGGCGGCGGATGCGGCCGATCCAGCCGGACAGCAGGCCGCCGACGACGGCGCCGACGGCGATGGCCGCGACGAGCCAGCCGACGGCCTCCTCGCCGCCGAACCGGGTGTCGGCGACCTCCGGGAACAGCGCCCGCGGCATGGCCACGCCCATCGCGATGATGTCGACGACGAACGACATCAGGAGCACCGGCCGGGTCACCAGGAACCGCAGGCCCTCGATGACCGAGCGCAGACCCGGACGGCCGGTCTCGTCCCCGAGCGGCGGCATCGCCGGCAGGCGGATCGCGGCGTACAGCCCGACCGTGAAGAGCACGGCGTCGATGCCGTACGCCAGCGCGTACCGGCCGTTTCCGATGACGACGCCGGCCAGCACGGGACCGATGAAGGTGGCGGTCTGGGACGCGGTGAAGTTGAGGGTGTTGGCCGCGGGGACGAGTGTGACCGGCAGCAGACGCGGGATCACGGCGCCACGGGTCGGCGAGGTGATCGCGAACCCGACCGACTGCACGACGACCAGCCCGATGATCAGTGGAACGTTCCTGACGTGGAGCAGCGCCTGGACGAACAGCCCCAGAGTGGACGCCCACGTGACGAGGGAGGCCAGGACGAGCAGCCGCCGGCGGTCCATGGTGTCGGCGACCGCACCGCCCCACAGTCCGAAGACGATCAGTGGGACGAGGTTGGCGGGACCGAGCAGCCCGACCCACAACGAGGACTTCGTCAGGTCGTACACCTGGACGGAGATCGCCACCGAGGTGAGCTGGAAGCCCGTGAAGGAGACGGCCTGCCCGAGCCAGAGCCGCCGGTACGCCGGGTGGGCGAGCGGACGCGTGTCGATGGCGGCCCGCCGCGCCAGTCCGCCCAGCCGCGAGGGCCGGGCGGGGGGCGGCGCCGGAGAGGGGGCGTCCTCGGCGCGGGAGTCGAGCTCGGAGGGGGGATCGGGGTTCGGACTCACGGCCTAAGTCTCTCGATGACCCATTCGACCCCCTCGTCCGGGTGTGCGCGGCGGTAGCGAAGCCGATCGTGTAGGCGGTTCGTACGCCCCTGCCAGAACTCCACGGACGCCGGGAGCACCCGGTAACCGCCCCAGAAGTCCGGCATGGGCACCTCGTCCGGCCAACGCGCGGCCAGCTCGGCGAACCGGCTCTCCACCTCGTCGCGATGGGCGACGACCGCGGACTGGTACTCGCTCGCCCAGGCCCCGAGCTGCGAGCCGTGCGGCCTGGTGCGGAAGTACTCCTCCGACTCCTCCCGCGACAGGCGCTCGGCGACGCCCTCGACGATCACCTGCCGGCGCAGCGGGTGCCACGGGAACAGCAGGGCGACCCGGGGGTCCGCCTCGATGGCCCGCGCCTTGCGGGACCGATGATTGGTGAAGAAGCGAAAACCTTCCGGGCCGTACCCCTTCAGCAGGACCGTCCGCGCGCTCGGCCTCCCGTCGGCGTCGACGGTGGACAGGATCATGGCGTTCGGCTCGGGCAGACCGGCGCCGACGGCGTCGGTGAACCATGATCCGAATTGCGTCAGCGGGTCGGCCGCGAGGTCGCGGGCATGTAGGCCCACACCGGAGTACGACTCACGGAGGGCGGCGACATCAAGGTGCTCCACGACAGGACATCCTCTCGCGAGAGACCATGGACGACGAGACAAGGTTCCCGCGAGAGTTGCCCAAACGGAAAGAATTGCGCATCTCACACCCCCCCGGGTACGGCTCACGGAGGATGAAGCGGTTCAATTACCAGTTGGCGTCTGTACATCAAGGGGACGAAAGGCAGGACAGAACATGTCCGACTTCAAACCCGGCCTCGAGGGTGTTGTGGCCTTCGAGACTGAGATCGCTGAACCGGACAAGGAGGGCGGGGCTCTCCGGTACCGGGGAGTGGACATCGAAGATCTCGTTGGCCGCGTCTCCTTCGGTGACGCATGGGGGCTGCTGGTCGACAACAGCTTCACCCCCGGCCTGACTCCGGCCGAGCCGCACGTGCTGCCGGTGCACTCCGGCGACGTGCGCGTCGACGTCCAGAGCGCGCTGCCGATCATCGCCCCGGCGTACGGCATGCGCCCGCTGCTGGACATCAGCGACGAGCAGGCTCGCGAGGACCTGGCCCGTACGTCCGTGACCGCCCTGTCGTTCGTGGCGCAGAGCGCCCGCGGCCTCGGCCTGCCGATGGTCCCCCAGAGCCGCGTCGACGAGGCTGGGACGATCACCGAGCGGTTCATGGTCCGCTGGCGCGGTGAGCCGGACCCCAAGCACGTGAAGGCCATCGACGCGTACTGGGTCTCCGCCGCCGAGCACGGCATGAACGCCTCCACCTTCACCGCCCGCGTCATCGCCTCCACCGGCGCCGACGTGGCGGCCTCGATCTCCGGCGCGATCGGCGCGATGTCCGGCCCGCTGCACGGCGGTGCCCCGGCGCGCGTCCTGCCGATGATCGAGAAGGTCGAGCAGCTCGGTGACGCCCGCAAGGTCGTGACCGACATTCTGGACAACCACGAGCGGCTCATGGGCTTCGGCCACCGCGTCTACCGCGCCGAGGACCCGCGCGCCCGCGTGCTCCGCCGTACTGCCAAGGAGCTGGGCGCGACCCGCTACGAGGCGGCCAAGGCCCTGGAGGACGCCGCGCTGGCCGAGCTGCGGGAGCGTCGTCCCGACCGTCCGATCGAGACGAACGTGGAGTTCTGGGCCGCGGTGATCCTCGACTTCGCCGAGGTTCCGCCGCACATGATGCCGGCCATGTTCACCTGCGCCCGTACCGCGGGCTGGGCCGCGCACATCCTGGAGCAGAAGCGCACCGGCCGGCTGGTCCGTCCGAGCGCCCACTACGTCGGCCCGGCGTCCCGCCCGGTCACCGACGTCGCAGGCGCCTCCGAGGTGCTCGACAGGCGCTGAAGAAGTCCCGCTCCGTACGGCCCGTGATGCTCCCCGCGCCACGGGCCGTTTCGCGCGGAGGGAGGATCAGGCCATGTACACCGGCCCTCGCGACGAGGAACCCGACGAGCGCGACCTCGAGCTGCTGCGGTACGAACGCGAGCGGCGCGAGCGCGCCCGGCGGCGTGACGCGGCCTCCTGGCGGATCATCGCCTGGGTGATGGCCGGGGCCCTGGGGCTGCTGGCGTACGACTCCGGCGGCGCGGCCCTGGACGCCCACCGGTCGGGCCGGCCGTGGCTCTACCCGGCGACCGTCTCCGTCGCCTGCGCCCTCGGCCTCCTCGCCCTGATCGCCTGGTCCGTCCGCCGCCGCTGAACCGGAGGCGGCCCGGCCCGGCGTCTTGGGCGCTCCGCCGCCGCTAGGCCCTGGCGACCGCACCGGCCCGGCGTCTCAAGTCCTGGAAGGTCCGCTCCGAAACCGCAGGCCTGAACTAGGCTTGCTGCACGTGACCGACATCGTGATCCCCGACAGCCTCAAGCCCGCCGACGGCCGCTTCGGCTCCGGGCCGTCGAAGGTCCGTCTCGAGCAGCTGGCCGCCCTGGCGGAGTCCGGCTCGACCTACCTCGGCACCTCGCACCGGCAGCGGCCGGTCAAGTCCCTCGTGGGACGGGTCCGTACGGGACTGGCGGAGCTCTTCTCGCTGCCCGACGGGTACGAGGTCGTCCTCGGCAACGGCGGCACCACGGCGTTCTGGGACGCCGCCGCGTTCGGGCTCGTACGGGAGCGGTCCCAGCACCTGGTGTTCGGGGAGTTCTCCTCGAAGTTCGCCAAGGTCACGAAGAAGGCGCCCTGGCTGTCCGACCCGTCGGTCATCCAGAGCGGGCCCGGAGCCCACCCGGCCCCGGTGGGGGACGACACGGTCGACGCGTACGCCTTCACCCACAACGAGACCTCCACCGGCGTCGCCATGCCGATCGAGCGGCCGTCGGACTCGGGTCTGGTGCTCGTCGACGCGACCAGCGGCGCCGCGGGCCTGCCGGTCGACGTGGCCGAGACCGACGTGTACTACTTCGCGCCGCAGAAGGGCTTCGCCTCCGACGGCGGCCTCTGGCTGGCGCTGATGTCCCCGGCCGCGCTCGCCCGGGTCGAGGAGATCGCCGCGTCCGGCCGCTACATCCCGGACTTCTACGACCTCACCATCGCGATCACCAACTCCCGCAAGGACCAGACCTACAACACCCCCGCGGTGGCGACCCTGCTGCTCATGGCCGAGCAGATCGAGTGGTTCCTGGAGCGCGGCGGCCTGGAGTGGTCGACCGGGCGCAGCGCCGACTCCGCGCGCCGCCTCTACACCTGGGCGGAGAAGACCTCCTACACCACGCCGTTCGTCGCCGACCCCGCCCACCGCTCGAACGTCGTCGGCACGATCGACTTCGAGGGCGTCGACGCCGCCCAGGTCGCCACGGTGCTGCGCGCCAACGGCATCGTCGACACCGAGCCGTACCGCAGCCTCGGCCGCAACCAGTTGCGCATCGCGATGTACCCGGCGATCGACCCGGACGACGTCGAGGCCCTCACCGCCTGCGTCGACCACGTCGTCGAGCGCCTCTGACGCCACCGTTGCAAGCGCCGCACGCCGCTCCGCCCGTGACGACCACCGCGGAGCGGCCCCTCTCCCCCGCCCGCCGCCCGCGCCCCGCCAGGACGGCCTGACGCGCATCACTCTTCGGTCGTGTCCCCGCCCGGCCGCCACGCGGCGAGGAGATCATCCGGGCCGAACACCGAAACGCCGGTGACACCCGCGTCGACACCGTTCCGGGAGATCGCCAGCAGGGGCGTGGAGTCGTCGGCGCCGGGCAGCTTCGACCGATGCACGATCAGCCGCCCGAGGTCCGCGCCACCGAACGGCCGTTTCTCGAGCCACTTGATCGACCCCACGCAGGTGACGGCCTTGGCCACCGGCGCACGGTCGGCGCCCACCACGTCGATCTCCGGGTCATTCGTCCGTGTCCAGTAGCCACCGACGGCCTGCGTCCCCTCGGGAAGGCGATCCGGCAGGCGGCGCAGCGCCTCCCGGATCACCGGCTCGACGGCCCGTCCGCGCCACGTCGTCCACGACCGCCGGATGCGCCCCATGACGAGGTCCCCACGCCCCCGCTCGATCTCCGAAATGTACGGGCCGAGGTGGGCGAGCCAGAATCGTAGGTGCGGATCAGCGACCGAGTACCGGCTCTCCCGGGACGGCTTCACGGACAGCGGGACGTCCACGTCGACGATGCGCTTGGTGACCAGCAGGTCCAGCGCCCGGGTCAACGAGGCATGCGCCAGATCACCCGCCGCCCGGCCGATCTGCGTGAACGTCCGCTCCCCCGACCCGATCGCGCCCAGCACCCGCCGCGCCTGCGAGTCGGCGGGGAACTCTGCGGCCAGCGACCGCTCACCGCTGACCAGCAGCGCCGAAGTGGGATCGGTGACGGCCTCGGCAAGGTAGTCCAGTGTGGAGAGCCCGCTCGGCCACTCGTCGAGGATCAGCGGCAGACCCCCGGACACGAGGTACGCGTCGAACGCCTCCGCCGCCGGGAGGTGAAGCATCGTGGCCGTGTCCGCCGGGCTCAGCGGCGGCACCACCATCTCGGTCGCCCGCTGGTGGAAGGGGCGGCCGTACTCGTTCAACGCCTCCATCATCGCCAGATCCGACCCGACACAGATCAGGAACACCGGGCGCCGAGCCAGCTCCCGATCGAAGATCTTCTGCAGGGTGCCCTCAAAACCCGGATCGTTCGCGATGAGGTAGGGCATCTCGTCGATGACGACCACGCTGGGCCGATCCGGCAGACCACCGGCGAGCAGGCGAAGTGCCGCGTCCCAGGTCCGTGGCGACTGGTCGGCGAACAGCGCGGCGGCCGGCAGGTCGCTGCCGGCGACGGCCTCGGCGAAGAGCGCCAGATCGGCTTCGACGCTCGGCTGGGCCGAGGCCGTGAAATAGACGTACGGCACTCCGGCGCGGTCCACGAACTCCTCAACGAGCCGCGACTTACCGACCCGCCGTCGCCCGCGCATCAGCAACGCCCGCCCCGGCCGCCCGGCCCGACCCCCGCGAGCGACCCGCCCGAGCATCCGATCGAGCACCGCAAGCTCACGCTGACGCCCAATGAAGTCATTCACACATCGATGATACTTCCAATGATGGAAGTATCATCGATGAAAGTATCATGTCGAGGATGGCCACGCCCGTCTCCAACTCGTCAACGCCTTCTCAGCTCCGGCTCCGCGATGACTTCGCCGTCGTCGTGGCCACGTTGCCGTCGACGGCGACGGATAGATGACCGGTTTGCCGGTTCCGCTACGTCAACACTGACGTCAAAGTGGCTGATCGATGGGGGTAGCGGACTCCACGCCTCGGACAAGACCAGCTCCGCGACCTCATGACGCAAGCCGCGCGCCCGGAGACGAGCGCAACGCTCGGCCAGGGCAGTTTCGGTGATCACTGGCATCTGCTGCCGATAGAGAGCAGTGAATGCCAGTGATCAGGTCGACTGTCCGACCGCCGCCCGTCTCAGCTCGAGGTATCGCTCGTGGAAGTCCCGCGCGTACCCCGTCTCGGCATGTCGCGCCGTCAGCACCGCATCCAGGTCCCCGGCCCTCGCGAGGACGGACTTCACGTACCTCGGTGATGCGAGGGCCTGCCGTCCGAGGTCGACGGCTGCGTCCGGCTCGCCGAGGTGAGCGACGGCCAGGGCGAGGTCGATCCGTACGATCGCCTCTCTGCTGGGAGAGCGGTCCTTCGCGGGACCGCTCTCGCTCGCGGCGAGAGCGGCTTCCGCCTGTCGCCGCGCCTTCCGGTAGTCCCCCAGCCAGAGGGACGCCGAAGCCGGGTGCGCGGCCATCGCGTAGTCCGCCAACGCGCGGCTTTCGATGCCGTGGTGGACGGGAGCCCGGACAGGCAGGCGGTCGTACAGGTCAGCGGCTTCTTGAAGCAGGTCCTCACAACCATCGCGGTGCCCAAGCCGGGCGTGCGCCCGCGCGGCCTGGGCACGCAGGCGGACGGCGACGGGGTGGCGTTCGGGGGCTCTGGTGATGCCTTTGTGGGCGGCGGCGACGGCCCGGTCGGGGCGGTCGGTGTAGGTGGCGATCGAGGCGAGGGCGTCGGCGGCCCAGGCGCACAGTTCGTCGTGACCGGCCTGGTCGGCATGCTCGAAGGAGTCGATCGCGTACGCCTCGGCGGTCAGCGGGTGGCCTAGGTCATGGGCGAGCCAGGCCAGCAGTTCCGACAGCCAGGCCGCCCAGACATACAGCTCACGACCCTGCTTGAGCGTGTGCGGGCCACGGATCAGCTCCTGCACCCGGGCCCGGTAGGCGCGGGCGACCGCGAAGACCTCAGCGGGCGGCTCGGTCACGTAGGACCGGTCGATGGCGGCGACGGCCGCCTGCAGGTGATCAAAGGTTCCGGCCCCCACCGCCGAAGCCCCGGCGAGCCGCGTGAACTCCATCGCTTCACCGGCGGCCTCACCGAGCACGGCCGCCAGCGCGGCGGGCGCGAGCGTGGCGGCGAGACCGACGCGTAGTGCGTCGCGGCGCTTCGTGGCATCCACCTCCCACCCTGAGCCTGCGCCGCCCTCACCGCCCACGGCCAGGCCCAAATGCGATGGATGCCCGAACAGTTCCTCTTCGGTCATGCCGTACGCCGTGGCATAGGCCGCCGTCCAGTCGCGGGGGAAGTGTTCACCCTTCTCCCAGCCGAGGATCTGCCGGACCAGCGAGGTCACGGGCGGATACGGCACACCGGCGGCCTTATGCAGCCGGCGCGCCATCTCGTGCTTGTTCCACGAACGTCGCTCCCGCTCCGTTCTTAACCGTTCAGCCCACCACGGCAGCGCCTCTTCACCGGCCATGACCTCGTCCTCCGGCCCACCCCGAGTCCGGACACCCTCAGTGTCCATGCGATGTCGCCCAGTATCGGTCTTCTGGCGGATCGGCGCAGCGACTTCACTCAAGGTCACCGACGAACACGAAAGGTGACGCATCGATGTCGAGTTCTCCCCCTGCGGGTCCGGTGACGCCGGCGTCCGTCGACGCTCGTGCGGCGCAGCTCACCGGACGGCTGGCGGACGCGTTGACCGCACGCGGATTGCGCGCCCGCGTCGGGCAGGGCGCCCGGGTGCTGGCGAGCAATCCCGCCGGTGAGCCGCCGGACGACGACCACCGCGCGAAGGTCCTGAGTCCCGGGCTGCGGCAGACCGTGGTGTGCGGGGTCGGCCGCGACGGGCGGCTGATGTGGTTCTGGCAATGGTCGGGCCCCACTCGCGAGTCGCCGCCGGAGTACGAGCCGCTCTGCGCGGCGGACGACATCTCCCACGCGGCGGACAGGATCGCCTACGTTCTGCGGCTCGGCGGGCCGTCCCAGGAGGCGGAGCGGTGACGCGCGCGGCGGCCCGTACCCGGCGGCCTTCTCAGGCGTCGGGCAGCGCGGGCCGGAATCAGCGCGCAGAGGCGGTCGCGACGAGTCTGCAGAGCGCGTACGGCGGCTGGGTCATCATCTGGTCGCCCTGGCGGCAGGCGTTCACCGCGTTCTGCGCGATCAGCACCGAACGGGTGATCATCGATGAGGCGTCCGTGTCCGGGCTGCTGCGGCGGATCGGCGAGGTCGAGCTGGCCGCGAGGACGCCCGGCCGCGGCGCGGACGACGCGGTGCGGCGGGCGGCCGAGACGATGCGGGACCGCATCGTCGGCGGTGACTGGCCGCCCGGCCGGAAGATCCTTTCCTGCGACGAGCTCGCCCCGATCCTCCGGGTCGACCGGCGGGCCGTCCATCAGGCGCTGTCGCACCTCGAGCGGATCGGGTACCTGAGGACGGTCCCCGGCAAGGGCATCTACGTTCGGCGGCCTGCGGACTGGCCCTGACGGCCTCCTCAAAGCCGCCAGGACGGCGGGTGTCCGGACTACCTCTTCCGGACGTGCGGCGCGGACGCGGACGCCGCCCCGAGGCGTGAGTCTCAGGGCGGCGTCCGCGGATCACTTGAAGGGCAGCGAGGCCGGCGGAGAGGGCTTCTTCTGCGTCCAGCCGGAGCTCCGCGCCAACGAGTAGCGGATCACGAATCCCGGCTTCCGGGTGTGGTACTCGGCGCCCGGCTTCACCAGGACCTGCTGGTCTCCGAGGTACGCGCCGGTGTGCGGGTCGAAGAGCAGTTCCTCACGGGCGATGTAGCCGACCTTCTCCCAGCGCGGCTTCCCGTCCTTGCCGCGGCCTGCGGGACGGCTGTCGGTCCAGTCCGCGCCGATCGCGATGGCACGCCGCCCGAGCGGGTCGGTGACCGTTCCGAGGCTCCGCACGCCAGGCTGCGCGGCGACGGTACGCATCAGGGCGGCGTGCACCTTCGGCGGCAGCGGAGCGTTGGCGAACGCCTCGCCGGCCTGCAGGACCACGTGCGCGGGGTCGCTGGCCCACTTCGTCCCGGCGGGGTCGACCTTCGCCCGCATGGGATTCCTGACAGTGACCAGGAATGTCTCTTTGAGCGTGGCCGAGTCCGTCGGCAGCTTCTGCAGATCCGCCGGGCTCAGCTCACGGGCGGCGTGCGGGACGAAGAACTTCCCGCCCGTCTCGTGCGGCACGTCCGCCTTCCACCGGCCCGCCTTCGTCGTCAACGTGTCGTAGTGGTCTCCGACCCAGACCTGGAAGCTCGTCGGTGCGCCCGCCCTGCGCCAGGCGGCCTGGTCCTCCTTGGTGACCGGCCGGGTGGGCAGGTCGCGGCCGTAGTACAGATGGCCTCCGCCGGCCTTCAGCGCGGTCCACTCGAACGTCTCGGAGTGTGCGCCGGTCATCGCGTAGCCGCCCTTGACGATGAGGGACAGGCCATGAATCTGATCGGTGAACCAGTAGTTACCGGTGGGAAGCTTCTCCGCCTCCTCGGCGGCGGCCAGCAGGACGGACCGGCCGTCGAGGGGCGTGGACCTCGGCCCGCCCGGCGCGGGGGCGTGCCCGCCGGCATCGACCGTCAGCGCGACCGCCGTGACGGCGGCCGTTCCGGCCAGAACGGCCGGGATCAGCATCCGTCGGCGTCGCCGCTTGAGCCTGGTCTCGCGTGGCTGGGTGAACGCCCGGTTCAGTTCCGCGGTCCGAACCGCGTCGTCGATCGGTCCATCGCCGCCGAGGTGGGCGGGCCGGGCCTCGGCCAGCCGCCGCATGAGGTCGTTCATCGCCACTCCATCTCGATCGCCGTGGCCTGCCGGTGCTGTCTCTGAGGGGCTGCGGTGCTCATCGCCGCGGCCAAGCGCCTGCGCGCCCGGTGCAGCCGTACGCGCAGCGCGGCCGTGCTGCAGCCGACGACGCGGGCCGCCTCGCGGGGGCTCAGTCCCTGCCAGGAGACGAGCGTCAGCACCTCCCGGTCGCCGTCGGGCAGTTCGGTGAGGGCGCGCAGCATCGTCATCCGGTCGACGACGCCGTCGGCGACGTCGGACTCGGCCTCTCGCATCCAGGTCCGCAGCTCGGCGGCGAGGGAGTCCCGCCGCGTCTGCGCTCGTACGGAGTCCCGGATGACGTTCCGGGCCACGCCGAGCAGCCACGGCAGCGAGGCCGCCGGCATCTCCGCGAAGCGCCGCCACGCCACCATGAACGTCTCGCTCACGACCTCATCGGCGGCCTGACCGCCGACACGAGAGGCTGCGTACGCCCACACCCGCATTCGATACGCGTCGTACAGTTCGGTGAACCGTGCTCTGTCGTCATCCACTCGCTCTCCCGTGACTGGGGGCTTGTTCACGACGAAGTGGCCGCAGAACGACGAGAGTTACGACGATGATCGAGAAACCGGCCGACCGCACGCCGCGCCGGGCCACGCCGGGCCACCCGTGATCACTGGCATCTGCTGCTCATAGAGGGCAGCGATGACCAGTGATCATGTCGCCTGACGTCGGCGCCGGCCCGCCACCGGCGGACCACACCTAGCGCGGCTTACGGCGGTCAGAGTTCCGGGGGTGGGGCGGCGCCGTGGTCGGCGTCGGGCGGGCCCCAGGGGAGGCCGTGGCGCTCGCAGGCGCGGCGCAGCTCGCCCAGGTCCGGCGGGAAGGACACCCGGCGCAGCACCCGGCCCACCGGGCTCCACACGACGAGCCGGGGCGCCTCGGACTCGTCGATGCCCACGCCGCCGAGCGCCTGTCGTGTCACGCTCCATTCGGTCCGTCCGAGGCGCGTCACCGAGGAGATTCCCGACGCGGAGATGCGCAGCTGGGGCCGGTTCCGGTCGTACAGCCACGTGCCCGCGAGCCCGAGGACGAGTCCGGTCGGCGCGGCCCACGACAGTGAGGTCCAGAACCCGCCGAGGTCGCCGCGCAGCCAGATCGATCCGAGGACGGCGACGAGCTCGCAGAGCGTCGCGGTGACGGCGTAGGCCAGCACGCGGGTGCGCCGGGGCACGTCGAGCTGCACCGGCGGCAGGGTCTCGTCCTCCTCCTGCGTGAGGGTGATCGAGGGGTCCAGGGCCGCCTCGATGCGGGTCATGGAGCCGTGGAAGGCCGCGTTGACGTACGCGTCGTACTCCGCGTCGGTGATCGGCAACTGCATCCGACGCGCGGACTCGCGCAGGTCCGTGCGGGAGATGCGCAGCATCGACAGCGGCGCGGCGAGGAACTCGTCGCCGTCGTCGTCGTACATGCGCAGCCAGGCGTGGCCGTCGACGGTGAGGAGCTCCATGCCGCCGATGCGGTCGCGCGGCATCCGCAGGATGACGTCGCCCGCGCCGTCGGCCCAGCCGATGCCGTCCTCGTCGACGACGAGGCGGCCGCCGGGCACGCGCGCGAAGATGTCCGGCAGGCCCGCCAGCCCGTACTGCGACGGCCGGCGCGCGCCCTGGTCGGGCGTGACGACCTGGTAGCCGCGTTCGCTGAGCGCGTGCGTGAGCTGGAAGACGTCCAGGCCCTGGGCGGGGAGCCGCGCCAGCACCTGCAGCCGGTGGCCGAACACGGTCACGACGGTGTGCCGTCCGGTCAGCGCGCCCGACACGGGGTCGACGGCCGTTCCCGGGCCGACGACGACGGCGGCGACGTGGTCGGCGCGGACCCGCCACTCGGCGACCGTGGCGTGCCGAACGCGCAGCTCCGTGGGGCTGATGGACCAGGACAGCGGCGCGCTGGTCAGCCGCCGGCGGCGGGCACCGAGGACCGCGACCGCGCCGACGACCGCCCACAGGCCGCCCATGACCCGGTCGCCGAGGCCGAGCGCGCCGTCGAGCGCGATCCGGGCGAGCATCGTCAGGGCCAGCAGCGCGAGGAGGAGCCCGAGCGCCACCGCACGGCGCCGGCCGGTGACCGGGTTGCCCAGCGTGGCGGGCGTGGTCTGCACGGCCGGATACGGCTCGTGCGCGACGGCCAGCAGCGTCGCCTCCTGGTCGCGCAGGCGCTGTTCGGCGCGGCGGCCGAGCGCGCGGGGCGCGTCCTCCTCGGCGGGCAGGTCGCCCTCGTCGAACACCGAACGGTCACCGTCGATGACGTGGGTGGTGATGCCCAGCCGGCGGGCGGTCATGTAGAACGTCAGCGGGTCGAAGCCCATGTCGGTGAGCGTGCCGGCGGTGGTCGAGCCGAACTTGTGGAAGATCGTCAGGATCTCGTCGTCGGCGGTGACGCTGAACTCCTCGATCCGGTCCCGTTCGTACGCCTCGACCACCGAGCCGTCGGCCGCGAGACGTTCGAGACCCGCCGCGGACAGCCGCCAGACGCCGGTACGGCGCGCCCGCAGGCCGAGCAGCCACGGCATGGCGTTGCAGGCGACGATGACGCCTGCCCACACGGCGGGGTTGGAGATCGGCAACAGGGCCACCAGCAGGGACAACAGCGCGAACGGGCCGGGGGCGACCGGACGCGACCGCCGTACGGGGGCCCGAAGGCCGATCAGCTCGAGGTCCACGAGAAGAGATCGTGACACGTCACCGTCCCATTCGTCATGACGCTCGTCTGCGAGCGAACACCACAACACCGGCCAGGGCGAGCGCCCCGACGACCACTAGGCCCAGCATTCCGCGGCCCGGCTTCATTCCGTCCCCGGTCCCGTCCGCGGGGCTCGCGCGCCCTTTGGACTTCGGCGTCGGGGACGGCAGCGCCTCCTTCGGCACGGGCTCCCGCCACAGCGGCTGCCGTACGCCCTCGCCGCTGAACAGCAGCGACCTGCCGTCGGCGGTGTACGTGATCCCCTCGCCGAGCTTCTGGTCCGGCACCTTCACCCCGGTCAGCTCCTTGCCGGGCGCGGTGTAGATCTCGGCGTCCCAGTAGCCGCGGATGACGAACGTCCGCCCGTCGGGGGCGTACGCCCCGTCGGTCGCGTACAGCGGGGCGTCACCGACGTGGCGCATGACGTTGAAGCCGCTCGTGCTGAGCTTCTTCGGCCCCTCGTACAGCGATCCGCCGAACTCCTTGCTCGCGACGTAGAGCCGGTTCGTCCGCGGATCGATCATCAGCGTCTCGGCGTTGTGCGACCCGTCCTCGAACTTGATCCGGTACGCGGTGGCGCGCACGGTCTGCGTGCGGATCGTCCTCGGCTCCGGGATGCGGTAGACGGTCGAGTACGGCTGGTCCTTGAGGTTGTCGCCGATGTCGCCGACGTACAGGTCACCGTCGGCGCCGATCGCCATCGCCTCCCAGTCGCGGTTGCGCGCCCCGCCGAGGGTGATCGCGGCCCGGACCTCGCAGTCGTCGATCCCGAGCGCGAAGAGCCGCGGCGACCCGCCCGAGTCGTTGAACGTGTAGACGATGCCCGGATGGCGGCGGCTCGCGGCCAGGCCGCTGGACTCGTCGATGCGCGGGTCGTCGATCGTGCAGAGCCGCTTGGCGCCCTCGGCGACCGCCCGCGCGTCGGCCTGGGCGGGCACGGCCCACAGCAGCGGGCCGCCCGCCGCGACGACGGCGGCGAGCGTACGTGCGCGCGCCTCTCGTGCGGGGGACCCGCCCCGGCGCGGCCGCCTCAATGGAGCAGCGTGCCCAGTACGACGGCGAAGACGAGCGCGGCCAGAACGGTCGGCAACAGCCATCGAGGAGCACGGTTCACACGCCGAGCCTATGCGCTCCGGTGCGAGATTCGAGCAGCCCCCGCCCCCGGTGTCGCCACCGGACGGCCGGTCAGCGGTCCCTCACCCTCCGCAACCGGGCCGGATCGATCTCCACGGCGAACGGCCGCGTCAGTCCGACCGGCTCCTGCGAGGCGACGACCTCCCGGTACGCCCCGTCGACCAGTTCGAAGGCGGTCAGCCTCGGGACGGGTACGAGCTCGGCGACCCAGTAGTGCGGGATGTCCGCCTCGGCGTAGGCCTCGAGCTTCTCTCCGAAGTCACGGTTGCGGCTCTGCCTGCTTCCGCTGATCTCCACGACGAGCGCCACGTCGGCCGCGTCGTACACCTCCGGCTCCGCCTCGAAGGCGTCCAGGGTCACCGCCACCAGGTCGGGGACCTTCAGCCAGTCGTCCCGCCGATGAGTGACGACCTCCACCGTCGGCAGGACCTGGTATCCGGTGGTCCGGGCAGGCGCCTGGAGGACGAAGGCGAGGTGCAGCAGGGCCGCCTGGTCGGGGGACGCGGGAGGGGGGCTGACGATCAGGACCCCGTCGTCTATCTCGTACCGGTAGAGATCGTCCTCCGCAGGTCGGCGGAGATCCTCGACGGTCCACCGACCGCAATGCTCCGCGAACGAAATCGACACCCCGTATCCCTCTATACGACTCGTTGTGATTGGTGCGCTACAGAACGTACCGGAGAATCGTTCGGTGGGTCGGCCGGACCTGTCAGTGATTTCGGGCAGTATGACGACGTGGCGGACGCAGAGGCGGCTTCACCGGGAACGCGGGTACTGGAGGCCGTACTCGAGCGGATCACCTTCGCCAGCGAGGACA
Source organism: Actinoallomurus sp. NPDC052308 (assembly GCF_040679195.1). Taxonomy (NCBI): domain Bacteria; kingdom Bacillati; phylum Actinomycetota; class Actinomycetes; order Streptosporangiales; family Thermomonosporaceae; genus Actinoallomurus; species Actinoallomurus sp. NPDC052308. The sequence goes on from NZ_JBFAUM010000002.1 coordinate 741,370, forward strand.
CCGGGTACACCGTCGCCCGAGTGGCCCCATCGGGGGCGGCGGGGCGTGGCCACGGGGGTGAAGCACACCGGAGCAGCTCGGAGCTGCTGACGGTCGTGGGGCCGCTGCTGGGCGCGCAGGTCGGGGAGAGCCTGCGGCTGACGGGGCGGTGGACCTCGCATCCGAAGTACGGCCGCCAGTTCGAGGCGGTGTCGTACACCACCGTGCTGCCCGCGACCGTCCAGGGCATCCGCAAGTACCTCGGGTCCGGCCTGATCAAGGGGATCGGCCCGGTCATGGCGGACCGGATGGTCGAGCACTTCGGCACCGACATCCTGCGGGTGATCGAGGAGGAGCCCGAGCGCCTGGTCGAGGTGTACGGCCTGGGGCCGAAGCGCTCGGGCCGCATCGCCGCCGCGTGGGAGGAGCAGAAGGCCATCAAGGAGGTGATGGTCTTCCTCCAGGGACACGGCGTGTCCACGTCGCTGGCGGTACGGATCTACAAGCAGTACGGGGACGAATCGATCTCGGTGGTGCGGAAGGAGCCGTACCGCCTGGCCGCCGACGTCTGGGGCATCGGGTTCAAGACCGCGGACACGATCGCGCGGGCCGTCGGCATCCCGCACGACAGCCCGGAGCGCGTCAAGGCGGGGCTGGCGTACACGCTGTCCCAGGCGGCCGACAACGGGCACTGCTACCTGCCCGAGCCCAACCTGATCACCGAGGCGACCAAGATCCTGGAGGTGCCGCGCGAGCTGGTCGGCCCGTGCCTGGAGGAGGCGGTCGCGGCCGAGGAGGTGATCCGCGAACGGGTCACGGCCGAGAACGGCGAGATCCCGGCGGTGTACCTGCCGCCCTTCCAGCGCGCCGAACGCTCCCTGGCCACCGGGCTGCTGGAACTGCTACGCACCGGCACGGACCGGCTGCCCGGCTTCCGCGACGTCGACTGGGACAAGGCGCTCGGCTGGCTGCGGCAGCGGACCGGAACCGGCCTCGCCCCCGAGCAGGAGGACGCCGTACGCCTGGCGCTGACCGAGAAGGTCGCCGTGCTGACCGGCGGCCCCGGCTGCGGGAAGAGCTTCACCGTACGGTCCGTCGTCGAGCTGGCCCGGGCCAGGCGCGCGAAGGTCGTGCTGGTCGCGCCCACGGGACGGGCGGCGAAGCGGCTGGCGGAGCTGACCGGCCACGAGGCGGCGACGGTGCACCGGCTGCTGCAGTTGCAGCCCGGCGGCGACCCGAAGTTCGACCGCGACAACCCGCTCGACGCGGACCTGGTCGTCGTCGACGAGTCCTCGATGGTCGACGTCATCCTCGCGAACAAGCTGGTCAAGGCGATCCCGCGCGGTGCGCACCTGCTGCTCGTCGGGGACGTCGACCAGCTCCCGTCCGTGGGCGCCGGGGAGGTGCTGCGCGACCTCCTGGCCGCGGACGCGATCCCCCGCGTACGCCTCACCAAGATCTTCCGGCAGGCACAGCAGTCCGGGATCGTGGTCAACGCACATCGGATCAACGCCGGACAGTTCCCGCAGACGCGCGGCTTCCCGGACTTCTTCCTGTTCCCGTGCGAGGAGGCCGAGGCGACCGCGGAGCTTACCGTGGAGATCGTGGCGGAGCGGATCCCGCGCCGGTTCGGACTGGACCCGCGCCGGGACGTCCAGGTGCTCGCGCCGATGCACCGCGGCCCGGCCGGCGCGGGCAGCCTCAACACGCTCCTGCAGGAGGCGCTCACGCCGCACCGCGACGGGCGGCCCGAGCGGCGGTACGGCGGGCGGGTGTTCCGCGTCGGCGACAAGGTCACCCAGTTGCGGAACAACTACGACAAGGGCGCCGCCGGGGTCTTCAACGGCACGGTGGGCGTGGTGACCGGCCTGTCCCTGGAGGAGCAGACGCTCAGCGTGCGCACCGACGAGGACGAGGAGGTCGACTACGACTTCGCCGAGCTGGACGAGCTCGCCCACGCGTACGCGGTGACGATCCACCGCTCTCAGGGCAGCGAGTACCCGGCCGTGGTCATCCCGCTGACGACGAGCTCCTGGATGATGCTGCAGCGCAACCTGCTCTACACCGCCGTCACCCGCGCCAAGAAGCTGGTCGTGCTGGCCGGCTCCCCCAGGGCCCTGGCCGCCGCCGTCCGCACGGCGGGCGCCGGCCGCCGCCACACCGCCCTCGACCACCGCCTCCGCCCCGACGCCTGACGCCGATGCGAAGGCTCGGCGAAGGAGCGGCTGAAACGGTGATTCTTCGCGAATCTCCGCCCTTACCGGCTCCTTCGCCGAGCATCGCGTACGCCGCCCGGCCGCTAGCGCAGGAACCCCTCGTAGGAGTGCTGCTGCAGCCGGCTCTCGATCTGCTTCACGGTGTCCAGCGCGACGCCGACGACGATCAGGAGGCTCGTCCCCCCGAACGGGAAGTCCTGCGTGGCTCCGAACAGCGACAGCGCGAGCATCGGGATGAGCGAGATCAACCCGAGGTAGAGCGCGCCGGGCGCGGTGATCCGGGTGAGCACGTAGTCGAGGTATCCGGCGGTCGGCCGTCCCGGGCGGATCCCGGGAACGAACCCGCCGTACTTCTTCATGTTGTCGGCGATCTCGGTCGGATTGAAGGTGATCGCGACGTAGAAGTACGTGAAGAACACGATCAGCCCGAACAGCGTGACCATGTGCCAGGGGTCGTCCTGCCGGGTGAGCGGGGCGAGCGTCCGGTTCAGGAAGGCGTTCCCGGGCCAGAGCCGCGCCGCGAGCGTCGGTACGGACAGCAGCGACGATGCGAAGATCGCCGGGATCACGCCGGCCTGGTTGACCTTCAGCGGAATGTAGGTCGACGTCCCGCCGTACGATCGCCGGCCCACCACCCGCTTGGCGTACTGGACCGGGATGCGCCGCTGGGCCTGCTCGACGAAGACCACTCCGGCCATCACCGCCAGGCTCGTCAGCGTCACCAGGGTGAAGGTGAACCCGCCCTTCCTGGTGTAGATGTTCCAGAACTCCGTCGGGAAGACGGCGACGACCTGAGTGAAGATCAGGATGGACATGCCGTTGCCGATGCCCCGCTCGGTGATCAGCTCGCCGAGCCACATGATGACGGCCGTACCGGCGACCATGCAGGTCACCATCGTGACGACGGTGAGGACCCCCATGTCGTGCAGGATCCGCTGCCCGCAGCCGGGGAAGAGGTTCCCGGACGCCGCCATCGCCACGACCGTGGCGCCCTGCAGGATCGCCAGCGCGACCGTGAGGTAGCGGGTGTACTGAGTGATCTTCGCGGTGCCGGCCTGCCCCTCCTTCTTCAGCGTCTCCAGACGCGGGATCACCGTCGTCAGCAACTGCAGGATGATGCTGGCGGTGACGTACGGGTAGATGCCCAGGGCCATGACCGAGAGCTTGAGCAGGGCGCCCCCGCTGAACAGGTTGACCAGGCTCAAGACGTCGGCGCGGTCGCCATGGGCCGCGGCCTGCGCGCACGCCTTCACGGCCGACACGTCGACGCCCGGCGCGGGCAGGTTCTGGCCGAACCGGAACACCACGATGATGCCGAGCGTGAACAGCAGTTTCCGGCGCAGGTCAGGGGTCCGGCAGGCTCGCAGGAAGGGGGTCAGCATCCGCCCTCCCGGGGAGAGGCGGCCTCAAGGCCGGTACGGCGGGCGGACGACGATCGGGGCAACGCGAGTGATCCGGCGAGCACCGAGCGCGCTCGCCGCAGGGTTGTACGAGAGATGACATGCCTCCACACGGGAACGCCGCGGCCGTCGAAGGACGCCGCGGTCGACGAACGGGAACGTCAGGAACCCGTGTGCGGAGGAGGACCGCGGAGACTGACCGCGGACAGGAAGACGGCCGACGGCGTGACCGTGCGCGCCGCGACGACGGCGGTGATCGCGCGCCGGACCACGCGGACGCGATCCGCGACCGCCGATACCGCCGCGCCCGGCCCGGCCCCACCGGCCTTCGCCGAGACGGCGCCCAGCCGGCCTCGTCCAGCGACCGCCGAAACGGTGCCCGGGCCGTCCTCGTCCGGAACGGCGAGGGCGCCGGCGCTCGACGTACGAGACGGGGCCGTCGTTCCTCGGTCGCCCGGCGTGTCCGCCGGGGCCGCGCGGGAGTGCTTGGAGCGCCGGCTTCGGTCGAGGGCGGCCACGGTGGCCGCCGACCCACCGGTCCCAGCGGCGTTGGCGGTCTCCCCGACGCGGATGACCTCGGCGACGGCGGTTCCCGGAATCGCCGAGAGCACGACGGTGATGACGAAACCGAAGAATCCGGCCAGTAGCGTCAGTAGCCGTCGCCGGAGCCCGGTGTGGCTCTTCACGCCCACCCCCGCCGGCCGTCCGCCCCGCCCTGTTCCGACCGGCGGCATTCAGCGCGCGCATCGGCCGATCGTCGATCACGATAATCCGCGATCGCGCACGACGTCCACGTTTCGCCCGAGGCCCGGATGAACCCCCAGGTGGCGACCACGCCTGGCGACGGCCACCACACGACGTGCCGTTGGCCGCCGTCTTGCCGCCGCGAGCCGTGTCTCGGGCCGTAGCCGAGCGAAACGCTCGGTGAACAGGCCACCGGACCGGGTGTTTTCCGGCGTACCGCCGCCGATCGGCACCGCTTCACCGAGATTCGGGTCCGCCTCCGGGCCGACGGTGCAACCGAGCCCGGCCCGCCGGGGTTCTTGGGACGGCAGCGCACGACCGGTGCACCAGAGGGGTGCTCGGGCGCTGACGCGACAAGAAGGGTCCGGATCCCATGAGCCCTCACGAAGACGTCCGCACCGTGCTCGATGAGTTCTTCGCGGCGGAGGCCGCCTATATCTCCGCGGGCGGCCCTGGCGTCGCCGACTTCGGCGGCATGGCCGCGCATCTCGACCCCGACGTCGTGATGCACCAGGCGCCCACGCTGCCCTACGGCGGCGTGTGGCGTGGTCACGACGGCATGGAGCGCTTCATGGCTGCGATGAGCCGCGCCTGGCGGTCACTCGAGTTCCTCGAAAGACGGCAGTGGACGGACGGTGACACCGTCATCGTCTCCAACCACGGCAGGCTGACCGCCCGCGCCACCGGCCGGTCGATCGAGACGACGGTGCTCCAGGTGTTCACCGTCCGCGACCGCCTCATCGCGGAGATCCGCCCCTTCTACTGGGACACCGCCGCGGTCAACGAAACCCTGCGGACGGCCGTGTCCACCGGCGTCACGGCGTGACGTCGACTCCCCCACTCACCAGGAACAGAAAGAGGACGAGCATGTCCCGTCTTACCGGCAAGGTCGCTCTGGTCACCGGCGGCAGCCGCGGCATCGGCGCGGCGGTCGCCTACCGGCTCGCCCACGAGGGCGCCGACGTGGCGATCACCTACGTGAGCTCCGACGAACAGGCCCAGCAGGTGGTGACGAAGATCGAGGCGACGGGTCGGCGCGGGATGGCCGTCCAGGCCGACGCGGCGGACCCGCAGGCGGTCGTGGGCGCGGTGGACCGGGTCGCGGCCGAGCTGGGCCGCCTCGACATCCTGGTGAACAACGCGGGCATCCCGGGCCGGGCACGTGTGAGGTCAGGCTGGAGCCGATGTTGACGATCCGCCCGCCGTCGCCGAGGTGCCGGGCGGCCGCCTGCGACGCGAGGAACACGCCTCGGACGTTCACGGCGAGCGCTTGGTCGACCTGCTCCAGCGACAGGTCCTCCAGCGGGCCGATCACCCCGGATGAGCGTCTACGCCATGAGCAAGTCCGCCCTGGTCGGTCTGACGAAGGGCCTGGCGCGTGAGCTCGGCGGGCGCGGCGTCACGGTCAACGCGCTGCACTGCGGGGCGGTGGACACCGACATGAACCCCGTGGACGGCCCGTTCGCCGAGGGACAGCGGGCTCTCACCGCCGTCGGCCGCTTCGGCACCCCCGACGAGATCGCCGGCATGGTCGCCTACCTCACCGGCGACGAGGCCGGATACGTCACCGGCACCGCGCTGACCATCGACGGCGGTCACGCCGCCTGACCCACCGCCGCCCACCACTCGGGCCGCGTGGGCGGCCGTCATCGCCATCCCCGCTGGGCCGCGCGGGCAGCCGTCGTGGCCTCCCCCGCTCGGGCCGTTCACCTGCTGAACCGATACGTTCTCAGTAGCGGTGAGTAGGCCCGAGCGGGGCCGCGGGTGAGATTGTGAGAGCGCATGGAGCTGGTGCATTCGGGCAAGGTCCGCGACGTCTACGCGGACGGCGACGACCTGATCCTCGTCGCGACCGACCGGGTGAGCGTGTACGACGTGGTGCTCCCGACGCCCATCCCCGACAAGGGGAAGATCCTGACCCAGCTGTCGCTGTGGTGGTTCGAGCGGCTCGCCGATGTCATGCCCAACCATGTGATCTCCGCCGACGACGTGCCGGCCGAGTGGGCCGGGCGGGCGATCCGCTGCCGCCGGCTGGAGATGCTGCCGGTCGAGTTCATCGCGCGGGGCTATCTGACCGGTCTGGGCCTGAAGGAGTACCAGAAGCAGGGGACGGTGTCCGGGGTGGCGCTCCCACCGGGGCTCGTCGAGGCGTCTCGGCTGCCGGAGCCGGTGTTCACGCCCACCACGAAGGCGACTGCCGGGCACGACGAGTTCATCACCTTCGACGAGGTCGTCCGGGAGATCGGCCCGGAGACCGCGGAGCGGCTGCGGGACGCGACTCTGGAGATCTACCGGCGCGGAGCGGAGCTGGCCGCCGAGCGGGGCATCATCATCGCGGACACGAAGCTGGAGTTCGGCCGCGCGCCGGACGGCACGCTGGTGCTCGCCGACGAGCTGCTGACCTCCGACTCCTCCCGCTTCTGGCCGGCCGACGAGTGGGAGCCCGGCCGCCCGCAGCACTCCCTGGACAAGCAGTTCGTCCGCGACTGGTCGTCGACGGTGACCGGCTGGGACCGCACCCCTCCGGGCCCGGAGATCCCCGCCGACGTGGTCACCGCGACCAAGGCCCGCTACATCGAGCTGTACGAGCGGATCACCGGCTCATCCTGGCCGTCGGCCTGACGTCTGTGCGCCACCGGCACCGATTGCACCGGTGACTCCGCGATCAGGCGGGCGTACCCCGCGACGGCCTGGACGGCCGACGGTCCGCCCGGTGGGCGTGGGCGTCATCCTGCGCCGGGCTCGGCGAGCGGCCACGAGTGCAGGGTCTCGTAGCGCGCCTCGCGGCCGAGGTGGCTGCGGATGAGGTGGATCTCACCGGCCGTCCACAGGCTGCCCTCGTAGTCGCCCAGCTCGGAGACGAGGGGCCGCAGGTCCACGGGGCCGCGGGCACGGGCCATCGTGAGATGCGGGTGGAAACGCTTCCCCTCGTCGACGTCGATGCCCTCCCGGCGTGCGGCGGCCGCGCACGAATCGGCGAGGCGCCTCAGGTCGGACTCCAGACCGGTCCACAGCACCCGGGCGGACGCCGGACGCGGGAAGGCGCCCGCGCCCGCGAATATCGCGGTCCGGCGCGGGTGCCGACCGGCGGCGCGTTCGAGCCTGGGCAGCAGCCGCGGCACGATCCGCTCGTCGACCTCGCCGTAGAACGCCAGCGTCACGTGCCAGGACGGGCGGCGCGTCCAGCGCAGGTCCGGGTGGGCGGCCCGGTGCGGGGCGAAGGCGGCCTCCACCTCGTCGAGTACGGTCTCCGGCGGCAGCAGCGCGACGAAAAGCCTCACGGACGCCAGCCTCTCACCCCGTCACCGGCGGCTCTCTCGGCCCGGCCACAGGGCCACCTCGCGGCGACCCGCCCGTACGGCTCACCTTGTGGCGAGCGGCCGGCCCACCCCTACGGTCACCTCGTAGCGAGCCGCCGGCCTGACCGTACGGCTCACCTTGTGGCGAGCAGTTCCCGGAGGCGGCCCGCTCGTACGGCGTCGAGCGCGGGGCGCGGGGCCATGAGGATGATGACCCCGATGACGGCCGCGAGGGACACGACTCCGCCGATGATCAGGCTCGACCGCGGTCCGAAGATCTCGGCCAGCCAGCCGATCAGCGGCGAGCCGATCGGCGAGCTGCCCGCGAACACGAGCATGTACAGGCCCATGACCCGGCCGCGCATCTCCGCCGGCACGCTGAGCTGCATGACGGCGTTGGCGGCCGTGTTGAAGGTCAGCAGCGCCATGCCCGTGGGGACCAGCAGGACGAGGAAGGACACGTAGTTCGGCATCAGGCCGGACGCGATCTCCAGGACGGCGAAGAGCGTCGCGGCGCCGAAGAGCAGGCGCATCCGCAGGTTCCTGCGGCGGGCGGCCAGCAGCGACCCCGACAGCGCGCCGACGGCCAGCATGGTCGAGGCGAAGCCGAACGAGGACGCGCCGCTGTGGAACACCTGGCGGCTCATCAGCGCCGTCGTCATCTGGAAGTTCATGCCGAACGCCGCGACGAACAGCACCAGGGTCAGCACCATGACCAGGTCACGGCGCTGCCGGACGTACTGCAGCCCTTCGCGCAACTGGCCCTTGGCCCGGGGAACCGGCGCCTTGAGGTGCAGCTCATCCTCGCGCATCAAGTAGAGGCCGAGCAGCACGGCGCCGAAGGATCCGGCGTTGACGAGGAAGACCGGAGCGGTGCCGATGGCGGCGATCAGCACGCCGGCGACGGCCGGGCCGAGGATTCGCGCCATGTTGAAGATGGCGCTGTTCAGCGCGATCGCGTTGGCCAGGTCGGCGGGGCCCACCATCTCGACCGCGAAGGTCTGCCGGGTCGGGTTGTCCACGACGGTGGCCATGCCGAGGCCGAACGCGAGGGCGTAGACGTGCCATACCTGGGCGGTGCCGGTGAGCGCGAGCAGGCCGAGCACCAGGGCCAGCGCGCCCATCACCGCCTGGGTGACCATGAGCACGCGCCGCTTGCGGTACCGGTCGGCCAGCACGCCGCCGTACAGCCCGAACAGCAGCAGCGGCAGGAACTGCAGGCCCGTGGTGATGCCGAGCGCCGCGCCGCTGCCGTGGGTCAGGTCGAGGACCAGCCAGTCCTGCGCGACCCGCTGCATCCAGGTGCCGGTGTTGGAGACGACCTGGCCGCCGGCGAACAGCCGGTAGTTGCGGTTGCGCAGCGACCGGAAGAGGCTCAGACCTTGCTGAGGCGCTCCAGGATCGGCGCCGCCTGGCGCAGGATCTCCTGCTCCTCGGGGGTCAGCTCCGCCAGCCGCTGGGCCAGCCACGCCTCCTTGCGGCGCCGCTCCTCCTTCAGGAGCCGCTCGCCCTCCTCCGTCACGTTCAGGATGACCTGACGCCGATCCGTCGGATGCGGGCTGCGGGTCAGCAGGCCGCGTTCCTCCAGCGCCGCGATCACGCGGGTCATCGAGGGGGGTTGCACCTTCTCGTGCTCCGCCAACTCGCCGGGTGTCAGCGAGGCGTGCCGCGAGACCGCGCCGAGCGCGGCGAGCTGGGTGGCGCTCAGCGACCCCGCCTGAGCTCGCATTCGTCGGGACAGCCTGCTTACGGAGACGCGCAGGGCGGCTGCCAGGCCCGCACGGCTTCTGGTCTGTGAAGTTGGCATGTTCTTTAGCATGAGTCATTACTTTTGCTAACGATACGCGCGTGTCTCGCATTCCGCAATCTCGTTAGCAAAGCGTACGACTCTGCCCTCCTCCCGGAGAACGGCACAACGTGCCACCGATCGCCGAGCCCTGCCGTCGACGAACCGCCCCGGCGAGCACCTTGCCCCGGAAGGTAACGCACCAGGTCACCGCGTAACAGAGCAGGGTTCGACAAAACCGGCGACACGCCTCGATCTCCCTCGAACGCCCACGTCACCCGGCGGCGTCGGACCTGGCGATCCCAGTGATCAACCGGGCCGGTTACGCTGATTGCCATGAGTCCCGAGCGGCGTCACGTCCCGGAACCGATCAAGACCAACGACGTCCTGACCGCCGCCGCCGGCGCGGCGGCGTTCGCCGTGGCGTTCATCGTGCTCCTGCTCGTCCCGCTGCCCGCCCGCGACCACTGGTGGCGCTGGGTCTGCGTGACCGGCTTCGCGATGGGCGTCTTCGGCTGCTGGTACATCCCGCGCCTCCAGCGGGCCCGCGAAGCCGCCGCCCACCGCCACGCCCACACACCCGAAGCCTGATCGCGGCGTCCCGCCACGCTCCCCCCACCCCGCGAGAGGGCGGGAACGGCCGCCTGAGATGCCGTTCCCGCCTACGTTGAGTACCTACCCGATCGACCGACGGTATTCCTCCGAGTCGTGCGTCAGCGGAAGACGGCGGCGTTGCGGTGCGCCCAGGCCGCGAAGGGACGGGGCGCGCGGCCGAGGACGCGCTCGACGTCGGGGCTGACGCGCTGCTCCTCGGGAGTCGGCTCACCGAGGATGGCGAGGGTCGTCTCGGCCACCGGCTCGGGCATGAACCGCACCATCTGCGCGAGGGCCTCGTCGCGGGTCTGCTCGACGAACCGGATCGGCTCGCCGATCGCGGCGCCGATCGCCTCCGCCTGCTCCCGGGGCGTGACGGGGGCGGGGCCGGTCAGCGTGTAGACCCGCCCGGTGTGGCCGTCCTCGCGCAGGACCGCGGCGGCGACCTCGGCGACGTCGTCCGGATCGACGGTCGGCAGGCCGACACCGGCGAACGGCGCGGCGATGGTCCGCTGCGTACGGACCGGTTCGGCCCAGGCGTACCTGTTGGAGTCGAGGCCGCCGGGCCGCAGGATCGTCCAGTCCATGCCCGACTCCCGGACGGCGTCCTCGATGGACCGCATCACGGCCCCGTGGGAGGGCGACTCCGGCCGGGTCGCGACGCCCTGGGAGGACAGCAGCACCACCCGCGTGACGCCGCCGGCCTTGGCGGCGTCGAGGATGTCCCGCGTGTTGAGCTGGTCCGCGCTGGCACCGCCGTTCTGCAGGAACAGCGCGTCGGCGCCGTCGAAGACGGGGAGGAGGCCGTCCGGAGCGGTCAGGTCCGCCCGGCGGTGCCGGACACCCTGCGGCACGTCGGCCTCCGAGATCCCGCGGGACGTCGCCCGCACCTGCTCACCGGCCTCCGCGAGGATCCGCACGAGGGACCGGCCGACGTTGCCGGTTGCGCCTGTCACCACGATCATGTCGATCTCCAGAAAGTTAGTTAGTTGACTGACTAAGCAAGACGGTAGCACGGTTCCCGGGGGCGCTGTCTATAGTCAGTTGGGTGACTGACTCAACGAAGTCCCGGGCGCGCGGAACGGACAAGCGCCGCCGCCTGACGGCGGCGGCCGCCGAGGTCCTCCACCGGCAGGGCGTCGAGCGCACCACCATCGCCGACATCGCCAAGGCCGCCGACGTGCCCGTGGGGAACGTCTACTACTACTTCAAGACCAAGGACGACCTGGTCCAGGCCGCCCTGTCCGAACATGAGGGAGGCCTGGCCGAACTGACCGCCGAGCTGGACAGGCTCCCCGAACCCCTCGACCGCCTCAAGGCCCTGGTCCACGCCTGGGTCGGCCAACGCGACATCGCCGTCCGCTTCGGCTGCCCCACCGGAACCCTCGCCGTCGAACTCGACAAACGCGCCGACGGCACCCTCGACCAGGAGGCGGGCCGCGTCATCCGCGTGCTGCTGGCCTGGGTGGAGCACCAGTTCCACGCGCTCGGCCTCCCCGGCCCCGGCGACCTCGCCGTCACGCTCGTCGCCGGCTACCAGGGCATGTCCCTCCTGGCCAACGCCCTGCGCGACCCTGACATCATGATTCGCGAAGGCGACCGACTGACCCGCTGGCTCGACACCCTGGCCGCCGGCGGCGCCGCCTCCTGATCGACGGGCTTCCCACGCTCAGGCGCCGCCCGGGTCGGCCCGTGAGGAGCAGCGGGGCCCGAATCCGGCCGCGGCAACCGGCCCCGCGGGTCGATCAGGCTCGGCGGGTCTCACGGGCCAGGTCCTCCTCGGCGAGGAGGTCCGGGAGGTTCTCCGGCTCGCGCAGGGCCGCCTCGGCGAGGAGGCGGTCGGGCCAACGGTCGCAGGCCCAGGCCAGGCCCCGCGCCAGGCCCGCCGGGCCGCTCGCGTGCACGGCGCCGTCGGCGTACCACCAGGGGATCTCCTGGCCGTCCACGATGAGCCGCTCGTGGTGGACGTAGGACGCGGGCGCGCCGGGCAGCACCGCGCGTGCCGCCTCCGGCACCGGGCGCTCCTCCCCCGCCGACCCGAGCGCGCCGGGGACCTCCTCGCTCCCCAGGGCCAGCTCCAGGAGGTCCGCGAGGTGCGGCGGCACGAACAGCAGCGGCTGGCCGCGCAGGAGCGGCAGCAGGTCGGGGCGGTCGACGACGATGGCGTCCTCGGCCGGGACGATCTCCGGCTCGCCGTCCACCAGGGCCCGTACGCGGTCGGGCGGCTCGACGTCCAGGTCCTCCGTACGGGCGAGCGCCGCCCACAGCTCACGCAGCCGCTCGCGGGACGGCGTACGGGCCGGGTCGGCGAGGCGGTCGAGGAGCTCGGCCGGGCCGTCCGGCTCGGCGAGCAGCGCCGCCACGGTGGTGCGCACGCCGAGCGCCCTGGCGATCCCCGCGTCCAGACGCGGCGGGGCCGGGTCGTACAGGTCGGCCAGGTCCTCGCCGAGGCACAGTTCGTCGGGGCGCCGGCCGTCCAGGACGGGATGCCGGCCCAGCCACCACGCGGTGTACGAGGGGGCGTCCACCTGGCGGCCGTCGGCGAGCACGACGCGGGCCGGTCCGACGATGGCGGCCCGCAGGTCCGGCTCGGCCAGCAGCCGGAACGCGCCCGCCCAGTCGGCGACGAACTCCAGGTCGCGGACCGCGGTGAACTCCGGGATGACGTACCCGGCGCCGAACCGCTCCGCCCACAGCTCCTCGTCGTCGAGGTGGAACTCCGGCTCGATGACGTCCTCGGCCCGGACCAGCGCGAACGTCCGCAGCACGCCGGCGGCCTCGAGGACCTCCGCGCCGTACCGCTCGACCAGGTCGGCGTCCGCGACCCCGAACGGCGCGTCCTCGGCGATCACCTCGGCCAGCGGCGCTCCCGGCAGCAGGAGTTCCCCGGCGGGGTACGGCTCGCCGTCGTCGCCGGGCAGCGCCAGCTCGGCCAGCCACGGCTCCTCGCCCGGCCGCAGGTGGGCGCGGCCGACGAGGGTGAGGACGGCGTGCCAGATCGGCTCGGGATCCTCCTCGTCGTACGACGCGGTGACCGCCGCGCGCGTCGCCGGGTCGGTGAGCACGGCGCGCGGGCCCGCCTCGACCGCGCCGAGCCGCAGCAGGAGCGGATGCGCGGCCTCGGGGTGGACGACGCGCAGGCCGAGCGCGTCCAGGCCCTCCGGGTCGGTGACGAGGAGCCCGCGCGGCCCGCGTACGGTGCGGCCGTCGGCGAGGGGCACGGGCAGCCCGGCGAGCGCGTCCCGGTCGGCGCCGTCCAGCGCGGCGTACAGCCGCCGCCACCAGGCCGGCTCGCGGTCCAGGCCGGCGAGCGCGTCGGCGACGTCGGCGAGGCTCAGGCGGCGGACGCCGAGCGCGGCGAGCGCCGGGTGACGGGCCGGCCAGCCGGCGGGCAGCAGACCGGGCAGGACCTCCGACAGCACGGCGGGCAACGCGCCGGGACCGTCGACGACCACGGCGTCCCGCCCCCGAACCCGGACCCGCCCGGCTCCAGGCTCCGCGTCGAGCCCGAAACCCGGCTCGACCCTCAGGCCGCCGCCGGGTTCGGCGCCTGACGCGGCCCACGGCCCGCCCGGACCGGCACCCGGCTCGATCCCCGGCTCGCCGCCCGGACCGGCCCAGGGACCGCCGTCCGATCCGGAGCCCGGCCCGCCGGCCGGGCCGGCGCCTGGCGCGGTCGGCCGCTCACCGTCCAGGCCGGTGCCCGCCACGTCCCGGTCCGTAGCCGCGTTCTCGACGACGGGCAGGAGCGGGAGGTCGGGGAGGCGGATCAGGATCGCGCGGCGGAGCCGGGCGTCCAGCTCGCCCTTGGCGACCGGGCCGGGCACGAGGTCGAGGAGACGCGGGGTCGGCGGCAGCAGCGCGGTGTACGCCTCGGCCGCCCGCTCGACCAGGAAGTCGGTCAGCGGGCCGGGGGCGACGTGCCGCCGGTCGGGGGCCAGCGGGAAGGACGCGATGAGCAGCGCGGGCAGGCCGAGCGGCTCGTCGCTGGGCGTGGGCGCGTGAATGACGGCCGGTACGTCGTCCGGCAGCGGCTCGTCGGTGATCGCCCAGCGCACGTGCCAGTACGGCCGCTCCTCGACCGGGCGGTCCGCCAGCAGCTCCGCCGCGACCGTCCCGTGGGCCTCGGCGATGCGCCAGGTCGTGCCGTTCACGGTCACCGCGCGGGTCGCGGCCCCCTCCGCCGGGGTGTCCCAGGTGGCGCGGAGCGTGCGGACGTCACCGTCGACGTCGATCGTGATCTCGGCGAGGGCCGGCAGGGACAGCAGCAGGGCCGGTCCGGTCTCCACCAGCAGCCGCCGGACCAGCCCCTCGGCGTCCGCGTCGCGCAACGGCAGCCGTACGAGCGTGTCGTAGCCCTCGGGGACGGGGGCGGCGGGCGCGACGAACGGCAGGCGCAGAACCGGCACATGACCGCCGCGCCGGTCCAGCTCGGCGGCGAGCGCGGGAACCGGCTCGGCGGCGGCGCGGGTGCGCTCGGCGGACCAGGCGACCGCCGGACCGGCGCCGGAGACGATGGCGGGCTCGTCGCTGACCGCGACCACGGCGGCGAAGCCGACACCGAACCGGCCGACCGCGTGAGCGTCGTCGCGTTTGGCGGAGGCGCGGAGCGTGCTCAGCGCCTCGACCCCGGCGGCGTCCAGCGGCGCGCCGACGTTGGCGGCGCTCAGGATGCCGTCCCGCAGGGTGAACCGGATCCGGCCGGGCACGCCGGCCCGGGCGGCGGCGTCGGCGGCGTTCTGCGCCAGTTCGACGATCACCCGGTCCCGGTAGCCGCCGCGCGTGTGGTCCTCTTCGGCGTTGGCGTCCTCACGGAACCGCGCCGGCGACGCGCTCCAGGCGGCCAGCACCCGCTCCCGGATCGCCGTGGTGCCGAACGGGTCGTCCATTTTCTGCCTCTCCACGGCTGCTCCGGTGCCGGCCGCCGTCACTTGCGGCCGGTCATCTGCGCCAGTCACCTGCGGCCGGTCGGCTGTGCCCCGTCACGCTGGGACAGGTCGTTCGCGGCCCGTCACCGGCCCCGGTCGCGGCCGGCCACCTGCGCCGATCACACTACGGCCGGCCGGCCGCGCCGCTCGCACCACGGCCGGTCGCCTGCGCCAGTCATCTGCGGCCGGTCCAGCCGGGCCGGCCATCTGCGCCGGCCGCACTACGGCCGGTCGGCTGTGGCCGGTCCGGCTCGGCCGGTCGCCTGCGCCGGTCGGCTGTGGCCGGTCGGGCGGGGCCGGTCGGGCGGGGCCGGTCAGCTGTGGCCGAGGGCCTCCTCCTCGGTGAGCGTGGCCGACGGCACGACGTCGTAGCCCATCTCGTCGACGATCGGCGGCGCGGCCTCGGTCGCGGGCGGCGTCACGACGGCCTCGGAGTGGGCGCCGCACCCGTGGTCGACGGCGACGACCTTGCCGTCGTCGGGCGCGTACTCGTTGGCGCACACGCCGAACACCTGCCTCAGCGAGCCCGCGATCGGCAGGAAGAACCCGCAGGTCGCACACTGCGCGGGGGCTGAACGGGCGATCGGGGTGTCGGGGCCGGCGTCTCCGGCGTGCCAGCGGACCGCGGCCTCCTCGCGGCCCTCGGCGGACAGCACGCGGGCCTTGCCGAGGCCCAGCTCCCAGCCGAGCTCCGCGCCGACCTCCTCCGACGGCGCGAACCCGGGTGCCAGGCGCGGGTCGTCCGGCGGCGTCGGCAGCAGGTCGCCGGGGCCGAGATCGCCGGGGCGCAGCCGGTCGCTCCACGGCACCCACTCGGGGGCGAGCATGGCGTCCTGGCCGGGCAGCAGCACAGCCTCGCTGACGGTGGCGTGTTTGGCGCGGGCCGCACGGACCACCGAGACGGCCCACCGCCAACCGCGGTATGCCGGGTCCAGGCAGGCGAAGTAGTGGGTGACGACCCGGTCCCCTTCGGGAACCATCCCGACGTGGTCGCCGACGAACTCCGGCCGAGACGTCTCCCCGGCTGCCGCGCGTGCCAGATCAACGGCCTCGGCGGCGATGGCGTCGATCACGGGGGTACGGCTGCGCCGGTTGGCGGCCGGACTGGTGGAACGCACAGGACTCACATACACGATTGTCGCCCATGGACGGGCATGGGTTTGCCGCGAAGAGGCAGACTGGACGGCATGAGTTTGTGGTCACGTACGGGTTCCGCCGGGCGGGCGGTGCGCGCGGTGGCCCAGAGGGTGGGGCGGGCGACGCGCCGGGCCACTCACGCCGGGGGCGCGGGCGGCAGCGGCCTGGGCGCCCTGATCGAGCTGAACGCGCTGAACAGCGCCGGTGACGCCCTGATCGCGGTGGCGCTGGCGGGCACGATGTTCTTCAATCTGGACGTTCAGCAGGCCCGCGGTCAGGTGGCGCTTTACCTGCTGGTGACGATGGCGCCGTTCGCGCTGGTCGCGCCGTTGATCGGCCCCGTGCTCGACCACATGCGCCACGCCCGCCGGATCGCGATCGCGGGCACGATGCTGGCCCGCGGCCTGCTGTGCTGGGGCATGGCCGGGGCGGTGCTGCACAAGGATCCGGTCACGCTCATGCCCGCGGCCTTCGGCGCGCTGGTGCTGTCCAAGGCCTTCGGGGTGTCACGGAACGCCGTCACGCCCCGCGTGCTGCCACCCGGCCTGGCCCTGGTCACCGCGAACGCCCGCGCCTCCTTCACCGGCCTGGTCGCCGCGTCGATCATGGCGCCGCTCGGCGCCGGGCTGGTCGCCGTCGCGAACGCGGGCTGGGCGCTGCGCGCCGCCACGGTGCTCTTCATGGTCGGCGCGATCTCCGCCATGCGGCTGCCGTCGCACGTGGACACGCCCGAGGCCGATGTCGCGCAGGCCCGGAGCGAGGAGGGCGAGGCGACCGGCGGCGCCGAGGAGCGTACGGACGGCCGGGGCCGGTGGCGCACCCTCCTGCGGGTCGGGCCGGTGGTCGCCGAGGCGATGCTCGCCAACGCCGCCCTGCGGGCGTTCAGCGGGTTCCTGATCCTGTATCTGGCGTTCCTGCTGCGGACCAAGGGCTTCGTCGACGCCGTCTCGCCGAACATCGCGCTCGGCATGCTCGCCGCCGCGGCGGGCGCGGGCGGCCTGGCCGGTACCGGCATGGGCGCCCTGGTCAAGGCGCGGGCGCCGCGGGCGATCGTGTTCGGCACGCTGCTGGCGGCGACCGTGACCGCGGCGGTGTGCGCGGCGTTCTTCGGGCTGATCGCCGCCCTGGTGGTGGCGTTCGTCGGCGCGCTCGGCCAGTCCCTGGGCAAGCTGGGCCTGGACGCGATCGTGCAGCGCGAGGTCGGTGAGGAGATCCGCTCGTCGACGTTCGCGGTGACCGAGACGGTGCACCAGCTCGTCTGGGTGGTCGGGGGGCTGACCGGCCTGGGCATGTCGATCGTGGCCGCCAACGGCCACATCGCGCTCGCCGTGGTCGCTGGCGCGCTCGCGCTGTCGCTGATCACGCTGGCGGCTCCGCGCAGGAACCGCCGCGCCGTACGACGCCGGGAACGCGCCGCGGAGAGCGAGCCCAGCGTCGCCGACACGACCGCCTGACGCGGCGGGTTCACCCCCGCGTCGCTACTGCGGGTCCAGGTCGTCCGCGACCGCGCGCAGCACCTCGCCGATCTTCTTGGCGACCCGGCCCTCGGGGTGCTTGCCTCGCCGGTACGTCGTGGAGACGCCGTCGAGAAGCTTGATGAGGTCCTCGACGATCGGCACCATCTCGTCGGGCTTCTTGCGCTTGCCCTTGACCACCGACGGCGGGTTGTCGAGCGCGCGGACGCTCAGCGCCTGCTGCCCCTTGCGGCCCTCGACGACCCCGAACTCCACGCGCTGCCCGGGTTTGAGCGAGGTCACGCCGCCGGGCAGCGCGGAGGAATGAACGAACACCTCACCGCCGTCATCGCGGGTGAGGAAGCCGAATCCCTTGTCGGCGTCGTACCACTTGACCTTGCCAGTGGGCACAGGGGACCTCGTTGCTAGCTCTTGTCCGGGCGAGTCACATCAAGGCTATTGCCTCGACGGGGAACCAGGATTGATCAGTTCGTTCAAAGTGTCCGGGAAACCCCGCAAATCGGGCAACACGATATCGGCTCCGTAGGCTCGGAGCGCCTCCGAATCGTACGGCCCGGTGGCGATCGCGACGCTGCGGGCACCCGCCGCCCGCGCCGCGTCGATGTCGGCGACGTGGTCCCCGGCGTACGCCGTGGCGCCGAACCTTCTCAGCGCCTCGCCCTTGCCCGCGGCGTAGAAGCCGCCGGCCACCTCATCGACCTGCAGGTCGAGGAATCGGACGGTGGCCTCGGCGTCGTGCTGGTTCTTGGCGGTGACGACGATGACGCGGCCGCCCCGGTCCCGTACGGCGTCGACGGCCGCGCCCGCGCCGGGCATCGGCAACGTACGGGGCACCGCGATCTCTTCGTAGACGGCGCGGTATCGGGAGGCCATCTCCGGAATGTGCTCGGGCGGGAACCAGTGGGCCAGCTCGAGCTCCAGCGGCGGGCCGAGCCGCGAGACGACGGCGGCGATGTCGATGAACACCCCCGTCTCCGCCGCCAGCCGGTCGTAGACCGCGGCGATGGCATCCCGGGTATCGGCGAGTGTCAGGTCCAGGTCGAATCCCACAGCGAGCACGCGCCATAGGGTACGTACCATGCGCAGACACGCGTGCCCGCGCCCTCCCGGTAGTGGCGATGCGACGGGATCCGAGTGGGAGGGCGCGGAGTCTGCGCGAAATCTGGATCTATTGATTTGGTCACCGGTCGAGCCCGCATTAATTACAAGCCCGTAACTGCGGTTACGTGTTGCGGATATACCCAGTGACCACGCTCCGAACCGCACAGACGTCGATCCGCTCCCGAGAGTAAGAAAAGAAAATGGCGAGATGGCGTAGTAAGTCTGGAAATGTCGCCGAGGATTCCGGCCAGGACGCCGCCGAGCGGACCGTTCCGCACTCCGGACGGCACCGGCCCGACGGCGAGCGGCTCAGGAACGGCCTGGGCAGGGCCACGGGCGTCCTGGCGACCCTGGTCGCGGTCGCGGCGACGGTCATCGCCGTCGTCCTGGCCCTGCACATCGCCTTCGTGGTGTTCTCGGCCAACCAGGCGAATCCCATCGTGCGCACGGTGAACGACTGGTCACGCGGACTCGCCTGGGAGTTCCGGGACCTGTTCACGCCCAAGGACAGGCGGGTGGCGGTGCTCGTCGACTACGGGATCGCCGCCGTCGTGTACCTCATCGCCGGAAGGGTCGGCGCCGGGCTGATCCGGCGGATTCACTGAACCCGCGCCCGTAACCCCCGGCGCGGTGCCACATACGGCCGTTCCGTCGGACATCGGCCGACCGCTCGATGGCCTACGCTCTTTCTCGGAGGAGCTACCGAAAATGCAAAGATCGACCCGAGAACGGATCGTCGCCGAGGCGCTCCGGCTCTTCGCGGAGCGCGGATACGCCGCGACGTCCGTCGCGGAGATCGAGGCCGCGGCGGGCCTGTCCCCCGGGGCCGGCGGGCTCTACCGCCACTTCCGCTCCAAGGAAGAGGTCCTGGGCGCCGCCGTGCGCGAGCACATCGCCCGTACGGCCGAGCAGATCGCCAAGACCTTCGAGCAGTCGGCCGCGATCCGCGAGCAGCCTCTGGCGGACCGGCTGCGCCTCGCGGCCGCCGCGGGCCTGCGCAAGATGCGGGAGGAGGCCGATCTCATCCGGGTCCTGTTCCGCGATCTCGACAAGTTCCCGGGCCTCGTGACCGAGATGCGCGAGGGCATCGCCAACCCTCTGTACGACCTGTTCGCCAAGTGGCTGTCCGGCCAGCCGGAGATGGCCGGGATCGACGAGGACTGGGACGCCGTCGCCCTCGCGCTCGGCGGGTCGATCGTCAACTACTGGCTGGCCCAGGACGCCCTGTACGAACCGCCGAACCGGATCGACGAGGAGCGTTTCGTCGCCGGCTGGACCCGCCTCGCCATGGGCCTCGTCGGGACCACGGCGGAGGCGGTCCAGTAACCCCGGGCCGGCGGATCGACCGGCTCAGCGGTTCGGCCGGCCCAGCCGGCCGGCGGACCAACCGGCCCAGCCGGTCCAGTGGACCGGCCGGGCCGGCGGTTCGGTCGGCTCAGCGGACCAGGCGGCCCAGCAGCGCCGACGCGGCGGCGATCCCCGCGATCGCGGCGACCACGAGCACGCCGAGGTCGAGGAGCAGGTGCCCCGGCGTGCCGATGAGCAGGTTGCGCAGCGCGTCGACCTCGTAGCTCAGCGGGTTGATGTGGCTGATCGCCTGGAGCCACCCCGGCATCAGGTCGACCGGGTACAGCGCGTTCGAGCCGAAGAACAGCGGCATCGTGATCGCCTGGCCGATGCCCATCAGCCGGTCGCGGGACATGGCCAGCCCGGCGATGGTCATGGACAGGCAGGAGAAGAACGCCGTGCCGAGCATGACGACCACGACCACGCCGAGCCACCGCAGCGGGTTGACCGTCAGGGCCACGCCGAGCAGCGCGGACAGCACGAGGATCGCGACGGCCTGCGCCAGCGAACGTACCCCCGCGGCGAACGCCTTGCCGGTGACCAGCGCTGCCCGCGGGGTGGGCGTGACGAGCAGCTTGGCCAGCACGCCCGCGTCCCGCTCCCAGATGATCTGGATCCCGTAGAAGATCGCGATGAACAGCGCGGACTGGGCGAGGATCCCCGGCGCGAGGTAGTCCAGGTAGGGAACCTTCCCGGTCGGTATGGCCTTGATCCGGGAGAACGTCTCCCCGAAGATCAGCAACCACAGCGCGGGCTGGATCGCGCGGGTGTACAGCTCGGTCCGGTCGTGCCGCATCTTCTGCAGCTCGACGATGCACATCGCGGCGACCCGGGCGAGCAGCAGCCGCCAGGGGGCGCGAGGGTGCGCCGGTTCAGCCGAGCCGGCCCGCGGTGCGCCGAGTTCGGCGGGCGTCGCGGAAGCCGTCTCCCGGCTCGTCGAGCCGGTCTCCGGTGTAGGCACGGAACACCTCCTCCAGGGTGGCGCCCGGTTCGAGCCCGGACTTGAGTTCGGACGGGGTGCCGAGCGCCTGCACCCGGCCCCGGTGCATCAGTGCGATCCGGCCGCAGTGCTGGTCGGCCTCGTCCATGTAGTGGGTGGTGACCAGGACGGTCATGCCGGTCGCGCGCCGTACCTCCTGGATACGCTCCCAGACGCCGTCGCGCGCGACCGGATCCAGGCCGATCGTCGGCTCGTCCAGGATCAGCAGGCGCGGCGCGCTGACGAGGGCCTGGGCCAGCTCGAGTCGCCGGATCATCCCGCCGGAGTACGTCTGGGCGCGCCGTTCGGCGGCGTCGGCGAGCCCGACGGCGGCCAGGACCTCCTCGACGCGTTCCTTGCGCTCCCGGCGCGGCACGTCGAACAGCCGGGCGAACAGCTCGACGTTCTCCCGTCCGGTCAGCGCGGCGTCCGCGGACAGTTGCTGCGGCAGATAGCCGATCGCCCGGCGTACGGCCATCCGGTGCCGTGCGACGTCGAGCCCGAACACCTCCACCATGCCGGCCTGGGCCGGCAGCAGCGTGGTGATCAGCCGGATCGTCGTGGTCTTGCCGGCTCCGTTCGGCCCCAGCAGGCCGAAGATCTCTCCTTCGGCCACGTCGAGGTCGACCCCGTCGACCGCGACCTTGTCGCCGAACGCGTGCCGCAGCCCCCGGCATACGACCGCATGTCGATCGGCCGGTCCGCTCTCGCCGTTCATGCCTCACCCCCGTGGTCGGAAGATGGGTGTTCCTGTGCGCCGTCCGAGTCACCGTTCGCGTCGCCGTCCCCGCCACCGCCCGCCTCGCCGTTCGGGACGGCGCGCGGGGCGCCGTCCGTGGGCTCGGCCAGGCGGGCGAGCAGCCGGCGCAGGGCGGGCAGCGCCGCGGTGATCGTCTCCCGGTCCTCCTCGGACAGCTCCTCGAGCCGGGCACCGACGAGGCGCGCCCGCCGGTCGCGCCAGTCCGCGATGCGGCGGCGCGCCGCGTCGGTGACCTCCAGCCGGGCGGCCCGGCGGTCGTCCGGGTCCGTCTCCCGGCGCAGCATCCCGGCCCGTACGAGCTGGTTCACCAGGGTGCTGACCGAGTTGTCGGCGAGCCGGAGCTCGCGCGCGGCCGCCGCCACGCTCATCCCGGGGTTGCGGTCGACGACCACCATGAGCTCGACCTGCGCGGGACGCAGGTCGGGCGGTGGCGCCGCGTCGCGCAGCCTCCGCCGTACGAGGCGGCGCATCGCCATGGTCACGTCCATGAGGTCGCCGCCCAGCCGGACGCCATCACTACCCATAAATCCGGATATTACCTCCTTAGCAGAGGTAATCAATTCGGCTGGGGTTCCCGGGGCCGACGTGACCGGTGAGGATGTGGCGACGAGGGAAGTGACCTCCGCCCATCGAGTTACTCGTCACGGATGGTAAAGCGGACGCTCCATAGAGTGGTCGGCCATCAGACGTGGTCGACGCGGACCCCAGGCCCGGACCCCCCGCCCTGCCTCCGGCCCGCCCCGACATTCGGATCGGAGCGCCATGTCCGTACGAGAGGAACAGCAGTGATCGCCACGGTGCGGGGGTTCGTGGCTCTGGGCCGTCCCGCCAAGATCCTGCTGGTCAACGAGATCGGGGAGATGGCCGGGCTCCTCATGATCGCGCCGTACCTCGCCGACCACCTCACACACCACATCGGGCTGGCGGTCTGGCTCGTCGGCCTCGTCCTCGGGCTCCGCCACTTCAGCGAGGGCCTGTTCGCCATGACCGGGACCCTGGCCGACCGCATCGGCTACAAGCCGGTCCTGGTGGTCGGATGCGGGCTGGAGGCGATCGCCTGCGCGCTGTTCGGCCTGTCCGCGGCGGTGCCGTGGCTGATCGGGGCGTCGATCTTCAGCGGGCTCGCCCGCGCGCTGTTCGTCCCCTCCCGGCGCGCCTACCTCGCCCAGGTCGAAAGCGAGCGGAAGGCCGAGGCGTTCGCCCTGGCGGGCGTCTGCCGCCGGATCGGCGTGCTGATCGGCCCGATCGCCGGCATCCCGATGATGCACGCGGGGTTCGAGGCGATGTGCCTCACGTCCGCCGCGATCTTCGCCGTCCTCGCGCTGGTGCAGTGGCGGCTGCTGCCGTCCTGCCCCGGCACCCACCAGGGCTCGGACCGCCCGTTCTGGTCCGAGTGGAAGGACGCGCTCAGCGACCGCGTCTTCGTCGCCTTCGCCCTCACGATGTTCGCGTCGTACTCGCTCGTCCACCAGCTCACGTTCGGGCTCCCGATCGAGGTACGCCACGTGTCCGGCGGGCGGGGCGGCATCACCGCGCTGTTCGTCGTGTCGGCGATCCTCGGCCTCGCCGGGCAGGTCCGGCTCACGCTGTGGTGCGAGCGGCGCTGGACGCCCGGTCAGGCCATGGTGCGCGGCCTGATCATCATGGGCGTCGCGTTCGTCCCGCTGATGCTGCCGCCCGCGCACGGCGGGACGCTCGTCCGGCTGTTCCCGATCATGCTGTGCGCGGCGATCCTGACCATCGGCACGATGATGGTCTTCCCGTTCGAGATGTCCACCATCGCCGACCTCGCCGGTGACCGCGGCGTCGGGACGTACTACAGCGTCAACAACCTGCTGTCCGGGGTCGGCTCCGTCTTCGGCAACCTGCTCAGCGCCGCCGCGATCGGTCTGTCCCACACCCTCGACATGGCGGGCCTGCCATGGCTCGTGCTGTTGCTGCTCGCGCTGGCGTCCGCCACCGCGCTGACCTTCGTGAACAGGGGAGACCGCCTCTCCGCAGGCCGCCTGGCCGGCGCCGAGGTCGGCGCGACCCCCTGACGACGGGTCGATTCGATCCCGCGCTCGGGACCATCAGGTCGTCATCCGCGAATACCGTTGTGGTCGTGAGCACGGACACCTACGCCGACTGGCTCAGGGCGCGCGACGACGAGGATCTGCGCGCCCTGTTCGCGGCCCGTCCCGAGCTGATCACGCCCGTGCCCGCGGACATGGGAGCGCTGGCGGCCCGGGCCTCCGCGGCATCCGCCGTGTCGCGGGCGCTCGACCGCCTGGACCGGCTCGCCCTCGACCTCTTCGAGGCGTTCCTGGTCCTGCCCTCGCCCGTCGCGTACGGCGATCTCCTGGCGGCCGTCTCCGCCGGGCCGTCCGACGCCGCCTGGGTCCGGGAGACCGTCGATCGGCTGCGCGTCCTCGCCCTGGTGTGGGGCGAGGACGACGCGCTGCGGGTGGTGCCCGGCGGGCGGCAGGTCATCCCGCACCCGGCCGGTCTGGGCCCGCCGCTCCGGGAGGCCTTCGCGGCCTACCCGTCCGACCGGCTGGCCGAACTGCTCGGCGGCCTCGGCCTGGAGTCGGTGGACGAGCTCCCCGGCCGGGTCGGCGCGCTGATCGAGGACGCCGGCCCGGAGGCTCGGGCCGCCCTCGACCGGCTCACGTGGGGACCGCCGGTCGGCCGGGTCGAGGGCGCCCGCCGGCCCGTGACCCTCGCCACGGCCGCCTCCCCCATCGAGCGCCTCCTCGCGCGCGGCCTGCTCGCCGCGACCGACGACCGCACGGTGACGCTGCCCCGCGAGGTCGGCCTGCACCTGCGGGGCGGCCGCGTGTTCACCGAGCTGCGGACGGCGCCGCCGCGGCTCGGCGGCACCGCGCGCGCCGCCCGGCTGGTCGACCGGACCGCCGGCGGCCAGGCGTTCACCTTCGTGCGCACCGTCGAGGAGCTGCTCGAACGCTGGGGCGTCGACCCGCCCGGCGTGCTGCGCGGCGGTGGCCTCGGCATCCGCGACCTGCGCGCGACGGCCACCGGGCTGGACGTGCCGGAGTGGACGGCCGCGCTGCTGATCGAGGTCGCGTACGCCGCCGGGCTGCTCGGCCGCGACGGCGACCACGACGGGCCCGCGGGCGCGTGGTGGCTGCCGACCCAGGCGTACGACCTGTGGCGGCTGCGCGACGTCGAACGCCGGTGGAGCGACCTGGCCGCCGCCTGGCTGCTGACCGACCGCGCGCCCGGCCTAGCGGGCGAGCGCGACGACCGCGACCGGCTGATCAACGCGCTGTCCGACGAGGCCGTACGGGTGAGCGCGCCGCAGGTGCGCCGGTCGGTGCTGGGCGCTCTGTCCGACGCGGAGCCGGGCACGGCCCCGAACGCCGGGGAGGTCTTCGCCTACCTCACCTGGCAGCAGCCCCGGCGCGGCGGCACGCTGCGCGAGCGCCTCGTGGGCTGGACGCTGCGCGAGGCGGAGACGCTCGGCGTCACCGGGCTCGGCGCGCTGTCCGGCCACGCCCGTGCCCTCCTGGCGGGCGCCGACGCGGGCAAGGTGCTGGCCAAGGTGCTGCCCGAGCCGGTCGACCACGTGCTGATCCAGGCCGACCTGACGGCGGTCGCCCCCGGCCCGCTCGTCAGCGACCTGGCCCGCGAGCTGGCACTGGCCGCCGACGTCGAGTCGACCGGCGGCGCCACCGTCTACCGCTTCACGCCCACGTCCGTACGCCGGTCCCTCGACGCGGGCCGTGGCGCGGCTGAGCTGATCGACCTGCTGAAACGGCATTCGGCGACCGACGTGCCGCAGCCGCTGACGTACCTCATCGAGGACGTCGCCCGGCGGCACGGCCGGCTGCGGGTCGGCGTCGCCTCGGCGTACGTCCGCTGCGACGACCCGGCCGTGCTCGACGAGATCCTCGCGGACCGGCGGTCGGAACAGCTCCGGCTGCACCGCCTCGCGCCGACCGTCCTGGCCTCGCGCGCCTCCCGGGGCGAGCTGCTGGACTCGCTGCGCACGCTGGGGTACGCGCCGGTGGCCGAGTCGCCGGAGGGCTCCGTGGTGATCACCCGCCTCGACGCGCGGCGCGTCGAGACGACCCACGGCACGTACGAGCCGGCGCACCACTCCCAGATCAGCGTCGCGGGCCCGGACCAGTCGGTCGTGACGGCCGCCGTACGCGCGCTCCAGGCAGGCGAGCGCGCCTCCCGGACCACCGCCCCGGACGGCGCGCCGCCGCGCTCCCCCGCCATGGCGATGGTCAAGCAGCTACGGCAGGCCGCGGACCGGGGCGCACGCGTGTGGATCGGCTACCTCGACCAGCAGGGCCAGGCGTCCAGCCGCATCATCGAGCCGGCCCGGGTGGAGGGCGGGTTCCTCACCGCGTACGACGCGACGCGGGCCGCCGTCCAGCGGTTCGCGCTGCACCGCATCACCGGCGTCGCGGAGGTCGACGGGTCGTCCTGAGCGGGTCGGTGCTGTTCGCGGTCGGTTACTCCGAGCGTTTGCCGAAGTCGGCGCTGCACCAGTGTTCCGGGCGTACCCGGAAGAGCGCGAGACCCTCGTCGCTGGTGCTCCGCAGGTAGCGGTCGCCGAGCTCCTGGCCCAGGTAACGGTGGGCCAGTTCGGCGCGCTCGGTCTCACCGGCCGGCTCGTCGACGGCCGTGACCGGCCCCTCGACGGTGACGTACCGGTAGGGCGGGTCGTCGTTGTGCACGCACAGCGAGACCCGGCCGGCCTCGCGGATCGACTCGGCCTTGCGGCTGTGCGCGCCGGTGATGAAGTACAGCTCGCCACCGGGCCGGTAGGCGTACCACAGGGGCATCGTGACCGGCCCGCGGTCGCCGCCGTCGTCGGTGACGCTCAGCACGCCGATCCGCACGCCCGCCAGGAACGCCTCGCGCTCCTCGACGCTCATCACCTGGCTCACGCGGGGATCCTTGCCGCGCCGCGCCCATCGCCAACGCCCGCGGCGGCAAAGATTCGGCGCGGGTTCCCGGGCGTGTCCGGTGGATCTTCGTCCGCCGCCCGGCGTCCTAGCCGCCCGCGTACCGGCCCGGGGTGACGCCGAAGGCGTGCCGGAACACCTCGTTGACTTCCTCCCCCTCGTGAACCTGGGGGATTCCTACGGCTCGCGCCGTAGAGCTTCCTGCTTCAGTGCCGACAGCCCCGACCGGGAGGAATCCCGCCCGAGGTCTTACCGCGGCTCCACAGGCCGACACCGCCAGCCCGGCGGCCAGAAGGTTCTTGGACTGCGTTCACATCCCGATCATGAGTCGTACCGCACTCACACGTCCAAGTACGGACGTCCAAAGACATCGCGCCTGTCAAGGCACCGCAGACCGAACACAGCTTGGACGAGGGGAACCGCCGGTCGACCACGATCACCTCGCGGCGATACCACTGTGCTTTGTACGTCAGCATGTTGCGAAACTGCGACCACGCGGCATCGGAGATGGCACGGGCCAGTGCGTGGTTCTTCAACATGTTCTGGACGGTCAGGTCCTCGATCACGACCACTTGGTTTTCGCGGACGAGTCGAGTGGTGAGCTTGTGCAGGGTGTCGCGGCGCCGGTCGGCGATCCGCGCATGGATCCGGGCGACCTTACGCTGGCCCTTGGCCCGGTTGGACCCATCCCCCTTGGCCTTGCGGGACAACTCCCGCTGTGCCTTAGCCAGGCGCTTGCGGTCCCGACGCTCATGCCGGGGATTGGTGATCCTTCCCCGGTGGACAACGTCAGCAAATACTTCAGCCCGGCATCCACCCCGACAGCATTGCGGTTGCCCGGGAGCGGCTGGATGCCGGGGTCTTCGCACAGCAGGGACACGAACCAGCGTCCCGCCGAATCCTGAGACACCGTCACCGTCGAAGGCTTCGCGCCCTCCGGGAGAGGCCGGGACCAGACGATGTCCAGCGGCTCGGTCATCTTGGCGAGGGTGAGTTTCCCTTCGCGGAACCGAAACCCGCTGGCGGTGTACTCAGCAGACTTGCGGGACTTCTTCTTCGCCTTGAAACGCGGATACCTCGCCCGCTTGGCGAAAAAGCTCGTGAACGCGGTCTGCAGATGCCGCAGCACCTGCTGAAGCGGAACCGAGGACACCTCATTGAGAAACGCCAACTCCTCGGTCTTCTTCCACGCCGTCAGCATCGCCGAGGTGGCGTTGTAACCGAGATGTTCCCGCCGTGACCTCCAGGCCTCGCTGCGGGCCGCCAGCGCCAGGTTGTAGACCTTCCGCACACAACCGAACGTACGCGACAGCTCCGCTGCCTGCGCATCGGTCGGATAGAAGCGATACTTGAACGCACGCTTCACACAGCTGGTCACAGTTAGTGAACTATAACGTCAACGTGTGACCGTCCGCAGGTTTTCCGGTGGTGGACGCCGCATCGCCGACCGGATCGGCCTGGTCCGCACGGTCCAGCTCGGCGGGGTCGTGGCCCTTCCCGCGCTGGTGGGTCTCCGCCTGGTCCCCGGGGCCACCTTCCCGCTGCTGTTCGCGGTGCTGAGCGGCGTCGCGCTGAACATCCCGTTCGCGGTGCTCGTCAAGCTGGGCCAGGACTACCTGCCGACGCGGCCCGGCACGGCCGCCGGGGTCACCCTCGGCCTGGGGGTCAGTGTCGGCGGTCTGATCTCACCGGTGTTCGGCCTGGTCGCCCGGGCGTACGGCCCGCAGGGCGTCTTCGTGGCCCTGTGCGGGGTCCCGGTCGCCGCCCTAGTGCTGGGCCGTTTCCTGGTCGAACCGGGCGGGGTCAACGGCAATTCGCCTTCAACACGGCAAGATGGAACCAAACGGTGATCGGATGAGTCGTATTTATCCGCCATGCTTGGCGTGTCGATTACATCCCTCGACCTACGAGCTGGGGGGCTCCCCGTGACATGGCAGGACCCGTACGGGCAGTACGGCCAGAGCGGCCAGAACCCCTACGGCCAGGACCCTTACGGTCAGCAGGGCCAACAGGGGTGGCAGAACACCCAGCCCGGCTGGCAGGACCCGTACGCCCAGCAGCAGAACACGTACGGGCAGCAGCAGGGTTACGGCTACTACGGGCCGCCCGGAGCGCCGCCCGCCGGCTCGAACGGGAGCGCGGTCGGGGCGCTGGTCGCCAACATCGTCTCCGCCCTGCTGTGCTGCGGCGGCATCGCCTGGCTGCCCGGGATCATCCTCGCCGCCATGGCGATGAACCGGAACAACACCGACCCGCAGTCCGCCAAGCAGCTCAGCATGTGGTCGTGGATCTGCTTCGGGATCAACATCGTCCTGGCGATCGTCCTGATCGTGGTGCTGTTCGCCATCGGCACGTTCAGCAACACGGGCGGTAGCACGGCCACATACTGACCGATCGGGCGTGGGAAGCCTCACGGGGTCTCCGGCTGTTGGACACTGAGACCCCACCGCCAGAAAGGCATCACGTGACCGACGGCCCGCTGATCGTCCAGTCCGACAAGACCCTGCTGCTCGAGGTCGACCACGACGCGGCGAACGCCTGCCGGAAGGCGATCGCGCCGTTCGCCGAGCTCGAGCGCGCGCCCGAGCACGTCCACACCTACCGGATCACCCCGCTCGCGCTGTGGAACGCCCGCGCCGCGGGTCACGACGCCGAGCAGGTCATCGACGCGCTCATCACGTACGCGCGGTACCCGGTGCCGCACGCCCTGCTCGTCGACGTCGCCGACACGATGGGCCGGTACGGCCGGCTGCGGCTGGAGAAGCACCCGACGCACGGCCTCATGCTCGTGTCGTCGGACCGCGCGGTGCTCGAAGAGGTGCTGCGGGCCAAGAAGCTCAAGTCGATGTTCGGCGAGCGCGTCGACGACGACAGCGTGGCCGTGCACCCCAGCGAGCGCGGCGCGCTCAAGCAGGCGCTGCTCAAGCTCGGCTGGCCCGCCGAGGACCTCGCCGGGTACGTCGACGGCGAGGCACACGCGATCAGCCTGGAGGAGAACGGCTGGGAGCTGCGGACGTACCAGCGGGACGCCGCCGAGTCGTTCTGGCACGGCGGCTCGGGCGTCGTCGTGCTGCCCTGCGGGGCGGGCAAGACGATCGTCGGCGCCGCCGCGATGGCGCACGCCTCCGCGACCACGCTGATCCTCGTCACCAACACCGTCTCGGCCCACCAGTGGAAGCAGGAGCTGCTGCGCCGCACCTCGCTGACCGAGGACGAGATCGGTGAGTACAGCGGCACGAAGAAGGAGATCCGGCCGGTCACCATCGCGACGTACCAGGTCCTGACCACCCGCCGGAAGGGCGTCTACGCCCACCTGGAGCTGTTCGACGCCCGCGACTGGGGCCTGATCCTGTACGACGAGGTGCACCTGCTGCCCGCGCCGATCTTCCGGATGACCGCCGACCTGCAGACCCGCCGCCGCCTCGGGCTGACGGCGACGCTGGTGCGCGAGGACGGCCGGGAGGGCGACGTGTTCTCCCTCATCGGCCCGAAGCGGTACGACGCACCGTGGAAGGAGATGGAGGCGCAGGGCTGGATCGCCCCGGCCGACTGCGTCGAGGTCCGCGTCACGCTCACCGACTCCGAGCGCCTCGCCTACGCCACCGCCGAGCAGGAGGAGCGCTACCGCTTCTGCGCGACCACCGCGACCAAGACGGAGGTCGTGGAGGCCCTCGTCGGCCGCCACCGGGGCGAGCAGCTCCTCGTCATCGGCCAGTACATCGACCAGCTCGACGAGCTCGGCGAGCGCCTCGACGCCCCGGTCATCAAGGGCGAGACCAAGATCAAGGAGCGGGAGCGGCTGTTCGACGCGTTCCGCAGCGGCGAGCTCCAGGTCCTGATCGTCTCCAAGGTCGCGAACTTCTCGATCGACCTGCCCGAGGCCGCCGTCGCCATCCAGGTGTCGGGGACGTTCGGGTCACGGCAGGAGGAGGCGCAGCGGCTCGGCCGCGTCCTGCGCCCGAAGGCGTCGGGCAAGGGCGCGCGGTTCTACTCCGTCGTCGCCCGCGACACGCTGGACCAGGACTACGCCGCCCACCGCCAGCGCTTCCTGGCCGAGCAGGGCTACGCCTACCGCATCGTCGACGCCGACGCCGTCCACAGCGACGAGGACATCTGAGCGGGGGCCGGCTCCGGGCCCTGGGCCCGGAGCCGACCCACCGTGGTCACAGCACCGTGGTCACAGCACCGTGGTCACAGCACCGAGAAGGCGTACAGCTTGTTGTTGTGCGCGCAGTCGTAGGTGCCGTCGTCGCAGAGCCCGAACCAGTAGCCCGACCCCCAGAAGACGGAGCCGCCGGCGATCGCGGCGCCACCGATCACCGCGCCGCCGCTCTTGGCGAGGCCACGTCGCCGCCCAAGGTCGCGCGTGTCCGCGATCGAGCACGGCGACATGAACAAGGTCGAGGTCGCCACGCTGCGCTCCTACGTCGAGGCGCTCGGCGGGAGGCTCCGGATCATCGCCGACTTCGGCGACGACTCCTGCATCGTCGCCTGAGCTGGGGCGTGGCGGTCGCCCGTCACGCCCTCCCCGAAGAACCTCGTCCCCTGGTCCCCGCCGCGCCCTTGACCACGACGGGCACTGGTCGAACCTTCCGGCCGGTGGCCTCATCGACTCCGAGACCCGGACTTGCGGCTATGAACCGACCAGGTCGGCCGAAGCGGGCGCGGCGGGATCGGCCTCCTCGACCGTCGCCGGTTCCTCGGATGACATCTCGGCATCCGGGCCGTGCTCGTGCACAGCGACACCGAGCACGACGGCCGTCAGGCCAATGATCTCGGAGAGCGAGGGCAACTGCCGCAGCACCACCACGCCGACCACCGTGGCCGTCGCCGGCAGCAGCGAGAGCAGCAGGGCGTAGGTCGACCGCGCCATCCGGGCCATCGCCATCTGGTCGCAGACGTACGGCAGCACCGAGGCGACACCGACACCGATCGCGGCGGCGAGAGATCGCGGGCCGGCGAGCGCCGGCACGACGTCCCGTGCCGCGAACGGCACGGTGACCACGCAGGCGACCAGCATCGCCGCCGCCAGCCCGTCGATGCCTCCAAGCCGCCCGGGCAGATGCCGCGCGGCCCGGTGGGCGACCACGATGTAGAGCGCGAACATCAGCGCGTCGGCGAAGGCGAAGAGGAACCCGAGCGGCGCTCCGGCCAGCCGTGCGTCGGTCAACACCACGACGCCCACGGCGACGGCGAGCACCGCGGCGAGGTTTCGCGGTGTGCGGGCGCCGAAGGTCGCCAGACCGATCACCGGGAGGAACTCGATCGCGGCCACGGTGCCCAGCGGCAGGATGGCGATCGCCTGATAGAAGGCGATATTGAGCAGAGCGAGGACGGCACCCCACGCCAGGATCATGCGACGGCCGACCGGGCCGGCGTCCCTGAGAGTCCGCCACGGCCGCCTCCACACCGCCAACACGAGAGCGCCGGTCCAGATGCGGAGCGCCGCAGTGCCGGCGGGAGCGAGCCGCACGAAGATCACCGTCGTGAGCGCCGGACCAAGGTAGCTGGACAGCGCGGAACCCACGAAATACGACCACGTGACGGCTTTCCGCATGATCATGGGAGGATTCTGACGATAAAGTCGCCGCTCCGGAGTGAAGACGAGGAAATTGACGCTGTACGCCGGGATAAGTCAACCGAACCGGCGGGTTACCCGACTGTGATCACGGCGTCGTGAACGAGTCCGGCTCCGAACCCGGCGACATGAACAAGGTCGAGGTCGCCACGCTGCGCTCCTACGTCGAGGCGCTCGGTGGGAGGCTCCGGATCATCGCCGACTTCGGCATCGTCGCCTGAGCCGGAACTGCGCAGATCACTGGCGATCGCTGCGCTCTATCGGCAGCGTTCGCCAGGGATCAGGTGGTGCCGGCTACTTCTTGTTCTCCCTCAGCACCACGTCGATGGTGATGGCCGTCGAGATGACCAGGCTGCGTAGCGGGTCCGGGAGCTGGTACGGGATCTGGACCGCGTAGCGGTCGGCCGTCGTGAACCAGGCGGCGGCCAGCCCCTCCCACTGCTTGTTCACCCGGGCGACCTCGACGCCCTGCCAGTCGGTGATCGTGAAGTCCCAGGCGAAGAAGTCGCCGCGGATCTCGCCGAGCTGGCGGTCCTGCGGGTCGAGCAGCGTGAACCGCGGCCGGAGGCCGAAGTGGCACTGGATCGCGCCGATGGGCACGCCGTTCGGCCAGCTGATCTGCACCTTGGGCGTCACCAGGGCGAAGGGCTTGTCGATGATCAGCATCGGCATGCCGTCGGGCCGTACGACGTGCAGGGTGTGCCGGGTGTTGCCCGAGTACTCCGAGAACATGAAGCGCATGGCCTTCTTGCCACCGGAAAGGTTGGGCTCCCCCACCGTGGCGACCGGTTGGCCCTGGCCGTTGAAGACCGTGTACCGGGACTCGACGGCGAAGACCTTCTTGGGCTGCTCGACGAGCAGGACGGGGGAGTTGAAGAGATCCACGGCCGGAAGCTTACGACCTTGATCCGACCGATGTCCTAATGATTCCGCGCTCCGTGGATCACCAGGTCGAAGACGGCGGAGGCCGACGCGGCGGTGGCCGGGACGCCCAAGGCGATCGGCCGGTACAGGGACGGACCCGCCACCGCGTCCATGAGGAGGTTCGGGTCGACGTCGCTCCGCAGCAGGCCCTGGTCGATCGCCCGGCCGATCAGCGCTCGCGCGCGCTCCCGGAGCGGGTGGACGAACCGGCGGCGGTACTCCTCCGCGAAGCCCGGATCCCCCATGATCTCGGCGGCGAGGGCCGGGAGCGCCCGGCCGGCGACGGTCTCGGCCAGTCGCTCGTACGTGACCTCGAGCAGCCGGCGAAGGTCGTGTAGGGGGTCGCCGGTCTCCTCGATCGACCGGTCCCCCAGTTGTGCGGCGATGGCGTCGAGGACCATCTCCCCCTTGGACGGCCAGCGCCGGTAGATGGTCGTCTTGGCCACTCCGGCCCGGCGCGCGACGTCGTCGATCCGGAGGGCGGGGTACCCGGCCTCCGCCAGCAGGTCGAGCGTCGCCGCCAGGATCGCGCGGTCACGCGCTGCGTCACGCGGCCTTCCGATACTCACGGTTGCGTATTATGCCAGCAACCCTTTACGCTACTCACGGTTTCGTTAAGGAGGCGGCGGTGGCCGGGTGGAGACGGTGGTCGTGGGCGCTGGCGGGCGCGTTCGCCCTGCACAACGCAGAGGAGGCGCTGACGATGCGCCGATTTCCCGGGGCCGCGGGCCGGCTCGATCAGGCCTCGCTCAATGGGCTCATGGCGGTGATCTCCGGGCTCGGGATGGCGGCCGTCGCCGTCGGTACGACCGGCCGCCCCACCCCGTGGAAGCGTACCTGCCGGCCGGGATGGCCGGGGTCATGCTGCTCAACGTGGCGCTTCCGCATGTCCCCGCGGCCGTCGCCGCGCGCGGCTATGCCCCTGGCCTCGTCACCGCGGTCGGACTCAACCTGCCGATCGGCCTCGCGGTGCTGCGCGGCGCGGTACGGGAGGGCGCGGTCACCCGGCGCGGCCTGCGCCGCACCGTGCCCGTGGCGCTCGGCGTGCTGGCCTGCGCTCCCCTCGCCGTGGCCGCCGCCCGGGCGGCGACTTCCGCTGGCCACCCTGAGCACCGAAGTTGGTCGCCCCGAGCCAAAAGCTGAGGGGTTCATCGGTCGCTGGGAGTAGGTCCTGCGCCTCAGGCGCGCTTCGCGCCTGCTTGGCTAGGGTCGGTCCGCATGGAGACCACAGGAATCGTTCGTCGCCCGACGGCGGAGCGTATGCGCGACGCTCTGGAGCGGCTCGTTACCGAACGGGATGTATGGGTGTCGACGGCTCACCCCGATCACGGGCCGCACCAGGTGCCGCTGTGGTTCTTGTGGGATGGGCGAGCAGTGTGGATGTGCACCGGCGCCACTTCCGTGACTGCGCGAAACGTCCGCAAAGAGCCGCGCGTGCGCCTGTCGCTACCGGACACCTTCGACGTGGTGCTCCTCCAGGGTGAGGCGGAATGCTTCCCGGACCAGGAGGTGCCCGGAGGCGCAGCGGAGGCGTTCGCCGACAAGTTCGGGTGGGATCCACGCGTGGAAGAGGGATCCTTTCTGTATGTACGCGTGGTCCCGAGGACTGTGCGCGCTTGGCGCGGCGAGCCAGAACTACGCGGAAGAGTCATCATGCGCGACGGGATGTGGCTGGAATAACGGCCGTCCCTCGCCGACGCGCCTCCTGAAACGCTGATCGCGGGCGATGTCTGCCACGAGGCGGCGGCTGAGCCCCGGGCATGCGAAAGGGGCGGTTCCAGCACCGGGAACCGCCCCTTAAGCGAGTGGACTCAGAAGTCCATGCCGCCCATGCCACCGTCGGGAGCGCCGGCCGGAGCCTTCTCCTTCTCCGGCTTCTCGGCGATGACCGCCTCGGTGGTGAGGAACAGCGCCGCGATGGACGCGGCGTTCTGCAGCGCCGAGCGCGTCACCTTCGCCGGGTCGATGATGCCCGAGTCGAACATGTTGACGTACTCGCCGGTCGCGGCGTTCAGGCCGAAGCCCGGCTCGAGGTTGCGAACCTTCTCCGCCACGACGCCGCCCTCGAGGCCGGCGTTCACCGCGATCTGCTTCAGCGGCTCCTCCAGCGCACGGCGCACGATCTGCGCACCGGTCGCCTCGTCGCCCTCAAGGTCGGTCTTCTCGAACGCCCGGACGCTCGCCTGCAGCAGCGCCACGCCACCGCCAGGGACGATGCCCTCCTCGACGGCGGCCTTCGCGTTGCGAACGGCGTCCTCGATGCGGTGCTTGCGCTCCTTCAGCTCGACCTCGGTCGCCGCGCCGGCCTTGATGACGGCCACGCCGCCGGCCAGCTTGGCGAGACGCTCCTGGAGCTTCTCGCGGTCGTAGTCGGAGTCGGAGTTCTCGATCTCCGCGCGGATCTCGTTGACGCGACCAGAGATGTCGTCGGGGTTGCCGGCGCCATCGATGACGGTGGTCTCGTCCTTGGTCACCACGATGCGCTTGGCCTGGCCGAGCATGTCCAGCGTGGTGTTCTCCAGCTTGAGGCCGATGTCCTCGCTGATGACCTGGCCACCGGTCAGGATCGCGATGTCCTGCAGCATGGCCTTGCGGCGGTCGCCGAAGCCCGGGGCCTTGACGGCGACGGACTTGAAGACACCGCGGATCTTGTTGACGACCAGGGTCGCCAGGGCCTCGCCCTCGACGTCCTCGGCGATGATGACCAGCGGCTTGCCGGCCTGCATGACCTGCTCCAGAATCGGAACCAGGTCCTTGTTCGCCGAGATCTTCGAGCTGACGATCAGGATGTACGGGTCGTCGAAGACGGCCTCCATACGCTCCGGGTCCGTCACGAAGTAGTGCGAGATGTAGCCCTTGTCGAAGCGCATGCCCTCGGTCAGCTCGAGCTCCAGACCGAAGGTCTGGCTCTCCTCGACCGTGATGACGCCTTCCTTGCCGACCTTGTCCATCGCCTCGGCGATCATCTCGCCGATCGAGGTGTCGCCGGCGGAGATCGAGGCCGTGGAGGCGATCTGCTCCTTGGTCTCGACGTCCTTCGCGATGTGGGACAGCTGCTCGCTGACGCGCTCCACCGCCGACTCGATGCCCCGCTTCAGGGACATCGGGTTGGCGCCGGCGGCGACGTTGCGAAGGCCCTCACGGACCAGCGCCTGGGCCAGCACGGTCGCCGTCGTCGTGCCGTCACCGGCTACGTCGTCGGTCTTCTTCGCGACCTCTTTGACGAGCTCGGCCCCGATCTTCTCCCACGGGTCCTCGAGCTCGATCTCCTTGGCGATGGAGACACCGTCGTTGGTGATCGTGGGAGCGCCCCACTTCTTCTCCAGAACGACGTTGCGGCCCTTGGGACCGAGGGTCACCTTCACGGCGTCGGCAAGCTGGTTCATGCCGCGCTCGAGGCCGCGCCGCGCGTCCTCGTCGAACGCGATCATCTTTGCAGCCATAGGCTCCAGATCCTCCCGGAACGGGGTGGCTTTCACGCGGATCGAGTCGACGCCCGCGACGGACGGCCCCACCCGACGACTTCCATTCCGTCGCCGGATGCGAGGCCTCATCGCCTCGATCACTTGGTTGGCACTCTCAATACTAGAGTGCCAACCGCTTGTTTAGCACTCTCCCCCTGAGAGTGCAAGCGGAGTCGACCCTCACCAGGGTGAACATCTCGCCAATGCGGCTTCACCGTATAGGCCAAGGTGAGGAGGCGGTGGTCGTACGGGGAGGACGCGCGCCGGACGAGGGGCGAAGGGATGGCCCAGGCGGCCGGAGGGACGATCCCGGCGAGCCGGGGACGATCCAGCGGCGCGGGCGTGCGCCCGAAGGCACGCGGCGGGGCGGCGGTCGCCGGAGCGCGCTCCACGGCCGGAGGCCCGGCGCCGAAGCGCCGGGCCTCCGTCAGGCTATGGGACTTAGAGCGCCCGAACCGCGTCCGCCTGCGGCCCGCGGTCGCTCTGCGTGATCTCGAACTCGACCCGCTGCCCCTGCTCGAGGCTGCGGTAGCCATCCGCGACGATGGCCGAGTAGTGCACGAACACATCCCTGCCACCGTCGACCGCGATGAAGCCGTAGCCTTTGTCCGCGTTGAACCATTTGACGGTGCCTTGCGCCATTCCAAACAACTCCCACCCGGGCAATTCCCGCGACCAATGGCCACGGTTACTGATTCGAGCCCGCGGACCACTGCGGAACCCGTCGATCGCCCGCCGACTCGGCTGCGGCGGCCATCGCCGACCCTACACACGGCTACCGTCCGTGGAACAGCCTTTACCCCAGAAGTGCGGGCGGCCGATGCTGGTCAAAAGTCGGGATCCCCGAACCGGAACTAACCGTCGATGTCCAAAAATCCGGATAAGGAAAACGCAATTCCCGCTCAGGAGCGTGGAGCAGACCACCTCGAGTCCGACATTTCGGCGGCCCAACGCATGATCCCCGGTGCTCGCCGAGTCGATGGACTCGGTGAACACCGGGGATCGCGGGGAGTCTCGCTCACGGGGTGTCACCCGTGAGCGCCGTCGCCCGCCCGGGACGACGGCCGCAGGTTCGGCGGATCAGCGGATCAGCCGCGAACTCCGCGGTTCAGCCGTAGGTTCAGCGGATCAGCCGCCGGCGACGGCCGGGATGATGGAGATCTGGGCGCCGTCGGGCGTGGCCGTGTCGAGGCCGTCGGCGAACCGCACGTCCTCCTCACCCACGTACACGTTGACGAACCGCCGGATCCTGCCGTTGTCGTCGAGGATGCGGGCGGCGATGCCGGAGTAGTTGGCCTCCAGGTCGGCGACGACCTCGCGCACGGTCGATCCCGTCGCCTTCACCTCGGCCTCGCCGCCCGTGTAGCTGCGCAGGATCGTCGGGATGCGGACACTGATCGAGCTCACGCCAGACCTGCCTTTCGGAATGCCTCGAGGGTCGGGGCGATGTTCGCGGACGGCTTGGCGACCGGGGCCACCGCGTCCAGGGTCTTGAGGCCGTCACCGGAGTTGATGAACACCGTCTCGGCGTCGGGGTCGAGCACACCGGCCGACAGCAACTTGCGCAGCGCGCCCAGCGTCACGCCGCCCGCCGTCTCCCCGAAGATGCCCTCGGTGCGGGCGAGCAGGCCGATGCTGTCGACGACCTCTTCGTCCGAGACGTCCTCGACGGCCCCTCCGGTGCGGCGCACGGCGTCGAGGACGTACGGCCCGTCGGCCGGGTTGCCGATCGCGAGGGACTTGGCGATGGTCGAGGGCTTGACGGGCTGCACGACGTCGTGGCCGGCCTTGAACGCGGCCGAGACGGGCGAGCAGCCGGTCGCCTGGGCGCCGAAGATCTTGTACGGCCGGTCCTCGACCAGGCCGAGCTTGATGAACTCCTGGAACGCCTTGTCGATCTTCGTGAGCTGCGAGCCGGACGCGACCGGGACCACGATCTGCTCGGGCAGCCGCCAGCCGAGCTGCTCGGCGATCTCGTACCCGATGGTCTTGGAACCCTCGGCGTAGTACGGCCGCACGTTCACGTTGACGAACGCCCAGTCCTCCTGCTCACCGGCGAGCTCGGAGGCCAGCCGGTTGACGTCGTCGTAGTTGCCGTCGACGGTGACGAACGTCCCGCCGTACACCGCCGTCGTGATGATCTTCTGGCTCTCGAGGTCGGAGGGCACGAAGACGGCGCTGCGGATGCCGGCGCGCGCCGCCGCGGCCGCGACCGCGTTGGCGAGGTTACCGGTGGACGGGCAGGCCAGCACCTTGAAACCCAGCTCACGGGCGGCGGCGAGCGCGACCGCCACCACGCGGTCCTTGAAGGAGTGGGTGGGGTTGCCGCTGTCGTCCTTGACCCACAGCGACCGCAGGCCCAGCGACTCGGCGAGGTTGTCGGCGCGTACGAGGCGGGTGAAGCCGGGCTCGGTGTTCGGCGTGTCGATGACGTTCGACGGAACCGGCAGCAGGCCCCGGTAACGCCAGATGTTGCGCGGCCCGGACTCGATCTGCTCCCGGGTCACGCCGGTGTGGTCGTAGGAGACCTCAAGGGGGCCGAAACACAGCTCACAGGCGTAGCGAGGGCCCAGATCGTAGGACTGTCCGCATTCACGGCACGTCAATGCGGTCGCGGGGCCGAGGTTTCGGGCGGCGGTCTGCGACATGAAGCGAGGCCTTTCTCCTCATCTTTCCCGTGCCACCTTGGTCACGAGCCGGAGTTGGCACCTGTCCCGGGCGGCCTCGCTGGGGCGAGTCGGCGACGCGTCGTCGCACGCTGTGAACCGCATGTCCGGGAGGGTTGCCGGGGCTTCAACGGGCCGGTCCCTCCACCCCTCTGGATGAGCGTTATTAAGTTGTCGTCCGACGACTTGTATACGTGACCGACCGGTTCTCCGCCAAGCGCGTCTCAGGTCCCGAGACGCCGGCGCGGCCGGTTCCGGCCCGCTCCCGTCCGGGGGCGCGTCGTCGACAGGCCCTGTCCACGTGCGGATTCAGCGGGGTGACATGCCCGGGCGGCCCGGAGTGGGACCTGTGTGGAATGTCATCCCGAAGTGTCCGACCACTGGACCTTCCTCGCCCCCCGTTCACGTCCTCCGGTTACGCTCCCCACATGGATGACTCGCAGGTCCTGGTCGCGTCCAACCGCGGACCCGTCTCCTTCAAGCTCGCCGACGACGGCACGCTCTCGGTCCGGCGCGGCGGCGGCGGTCTGGTCTCGGCCATGGCCGGCCTGGACGGGGACATCCTGTGGATCTGCGCGGCGCTGTCGGACGCCGACCGCGCCGCGGTCCGCCGGGCGGAGGACGGGCGGCTGGACGAGTACGGCGCCGGCGCGGTCCGCATGCTGGACATCCCGGCCGGCACCTTCCACCGCGCGTACAACGCCGTCGCCAACTCGACGCTGTGGTTCGTCCACCACATGCTGTACGACACCCCGAACAGCCCGCACTTCGACGCGCGCTCCCGGCGGGATTGGCAGTCGTACGAGGCGTACAACGCGGCGTTCGCCGACGCGCTCGCCCGGGACGCCCGGCCCGGCGCGAAGGTGGCGATCCAGGACTACCACCTGACGCTCGCCCCGGGCATGCTGCGGGAGCGCCGCCCCGACCTGAAGATCGCGCACTTCTCGCACACGCCGTGGGCGCCCCCGGAGTATTACTGCCTGCTGCCCGACGACATCGGCCGCCAGGTGCTCGAGGGCGTCCTCGGCGCCGACCACGCCGGTTTCCACGCCGAGCACTGGGCCGACGCGTTCATCGACTGCTGCGCCTCCGTGCTGCGGGCGAAGGTCGACCGCGTCGCCCGTACGGTCGTCCACGCCGGGCGCGTCACCCGGGTCGGCGTGCACGGGCTCGGCGTCGACGGCGTGTCGCTGCGCGCCCGCGCCGCCGAATCCGACGTGCGGGCCCGCAGACAGGCCCTGCGCGAGCAGGTCGGCGATCGCAAGCTGATCGTGCGGATCGACCGCACCGAGCTGTCCAAGAACATCGTGCGGGGGCTCGCGGCCTACCGGGAACTGCTGGCCAAGCATCCGGAGTGGCACGGCCGGGTCGTGCACCTGGCCTTCGCCTACCCCTCGCGGCACGACCTGCCGGAGTACCGCGAGTACACCGCCGCCGTGCAGCGGATGGCGGCCGAGATCTCCGACGAGTTCGGCGACGCGGGCTGGGAGCCGCTGATCCTCCAGGTCAACGACGACTATCCGCGCTCGCTCGCGGCGTACGGCCTGGCGGACGTCCTGCTCGTGAACCCGATCCGGGACGGCATGAACCTCGTCGCCAAGGAGGGGCCGGTGCTGTCCGAGGACGGCTGTGCCCTGGTGCTGTCCCGCGCGGCGGGCGCCGCCGCCGAACTCGACGAGGACGCGTTGATGATCAACCCGTTCGACGTGTCACAGACGGCGGAGGCCCTGAACCAGGCACTGCTCATGCCGCGCGCCGAGCGCGCCGAGCGCTGCGCCCGGCTGACCGCCGCCGCGACGGCCCTGCCGCCGCAGCGCTGGTTCGCCGCCCAGCTCGACGCCCTGGACCGCCGACCGTAGACGCGCCGCCGATCCGCCGCGCCGGGCGGACGCCGAAACCATCGGCGTCCGCCGTCGCGAGCGCCGGCCCGCCTCGTCGATCAGGACTGGGCGGCTGATCCGTAGTCGTTGCCGAGCGCCTGCCGGAACTGTTTGCGGGCCTCGTGGATGCGCGACTTCACCGTGCCGAGCGGCAGGTTGAGCTGCTGGGCGATCTCGCTGTACTCCAGCTGGGACACGTCGCGCAGCACCAGGGCCTCGATCAGGTCGGGCTTGCGCCGCTCCAGGTCCTCCATCGCGTCGAGGATGTCGACGCGCGAGCCGGCGATGACGCTCGTACGATGCGGGTCCGGGCGCTGTTGGGGCAGCTCCCCCGCCTGCTCGACCGAGCGGCGCTTGAGCGACCGGTACGTCGAGCGCGCGGAGTTGGCCACGACCACGTGCAGCCACGTGCTGAACCGCGACCGCCCTTCGAACCGGCCGATGTTGCGGGCGACCTGCATGAGGGCGTCCTGGCAGGCCTCCTCGGCATCCTGGCGGCAGGGCAGGAACCGGGAGCAGTGCCGCAGAACGTCCGGCTCGATCACGCGGAGCAGTTCGTTCAACGCGTTCCGGTCACCTCCCGCAGCACGCGTCGCCAGTTCCTCGGTCCGCTCGTCGTACGCCATGACCCCGCCTCGCCCTCGATATCGCCCGGCTTTGGGCATGATACGGGGGTGTCCATGCCTTCAGCCGTCGGTCGTTACCGAATCGATCGTGTCCTCGGATCCGGGGCATTCGCCTCCGTGTGGCTCGCCCACGACGAGTTGCTCGACGCCCCGGTGGCCATCAAAGTGCTGGCCGGAGGTCTCATCGACGACCTTGACGTACGCAACCGGTTCCTGGAAGAAGCCCGGATCCTGCGCCGCGCCGACTCCGAACGCCTGGTGCGGGTCCATGACATCGGCGAGCTCGAGGACCGCCGGCCGTACTTCGTCATGTCGTACGCCGACCGGGGTACGCTCGCCGACCGGATGCGGGAGCGGGAGCTCTCGGTCGCCGAGACGCTGCGGCTCGCCATCGAGATCGCCCACGGCGTCGAGGTGATCAACCGGCTCGGTGTCATCCACCGTGACCTGAAACCGTCGAACATCCTGTTCCAGTCGACGACCGACGGCGGCGAACGTCTGCTCATCGCCGACCTCGGGCTCGCCAAGGCGCTCGCGCACGCCTCCGGCGCGTTCACGATGCCGGTCGGCACGCCGGGGTACATGTCCCCGGAGCAGGCGCGGTTCGGCGGCGGCCTCGACGTCCGCGCCGACGTGTACGGTCTGGGCGCGCTGACGTATCACCTGCTCACCGGGGACCCGCCGGGCCCCGCGCCGGTGCAGTCACCGCCCAGCGCGGCGCGGCGCGGCCTGCCCCCGACCCTCGACGAGATCGTGATGCGGGCGCTCGAAGGCGACCGGGAGCGTCGCTGGCCGTCCGCGGAGGCGTTCGCGGCCGCGCTGAGCGTTCCGCTGATGTCCGTCGCCGACGACGCGACCCTGCGGGACGCTCCCGCCAGGGCGGACGAGGCGACGATGGCGGACCCCGGGTCGGGCGCGTGGCCCTCGGACGGCCCGCAGGACGCGGGGCCGGCGGATCGGACCGGTGACGAGGGCTCCGGCCGGACCTTGCGGGTCTTCCCGATCCCGGACGATCCGACGGGGCCGGGCGGTCCGACGGCGCCGGGCGGTCCGACGGCGCCGGGCGGTCCGACAGGGCCGGGCGGTCCGGCGGGATCAGGCGATCCGACAGGGCCGGGCGGCCCCGACGACGGGCCGTCGAGCCGTACGCTCC
This sequence comes from Actinoallomurus sp. NPDC052308, assembly GCF_040679195.1. NCBI lineage: Bacteria > Bacillati > Actinomycetota > Actinomycetes > Streptosporangiales > Thermomonosporaceae > Actinoallomurus > Actinoallomurus sp. NPDC052308. The sequence continues at coordinate 784,328 of NZ_JBFAUM010000002.1, forward strand.
GGGTCCCCTCGCTCGGCGACGATCCGGGCTCGGCGCCGCCGTACGACAACACCCGCGACGCGACGATCCGGACACCGCCTCCCTCGGTAGGCGGCAACGAGACCGTGGTGGACCTGCGCGTCGAGCGGCCGCGCGACCGGCGCGACGCCGGAGGCCACCGTCCCCCGGACCCGTCCGGATCCGGGCCGCGCCGGCCCGGTGATACGGACGGCGGCTCGTCCGGGGAACCGAACCGCAAGCGGCTGCTGGTCGTGGCCGGCCTGGCCGCGGTGCTGGTCGTGGGGGGCGGGGGCGCCTTCGCCATCAGCAAGCTGACGGGCTCCTCGCCGGATCCCAAGCCCGGGGACGGCCTCGTCACCGTTACCGACGTGACGGGCCGGCTGAGCATCCGCGTACCCGCGGACTGGAAGCTGCAGACCGAGCACACCACCTGGCCGGTCACCGTCTCGGACCGCGCGAAGGCGCCCGCGCTGCGCGCGACCCCCGACTACGCCCAGTTCGTCAAGGACGACGTCCCGACGCCGGGCGTCTTCGCCGGGCTCACCCACGACCTGAACGTCACCCTGCCGCCGCGCGCCCTGGGCAGCCACCGGGCCAAGTGCACGCCGGGCGCCGCGCAGCCGTACAAGCACGGCACGCTGGTCGGCCAGATCAACCCGTGGCGGTGCGGCTCGATCACCATCAACGAGGTCGGCCTGAAGGACAAGAACGGACGGTACGCGATGTGGGTCCGGGTGAAGCTGGCCGGCTCGCCGGACATCACCCGGAAGATCCTGGACAGCATCCAGGCCAAGGGCTGACCCGCCGTACGATATATCGTTCGACATATCGGCGGAGAGAGGTCATGCGCAGAGGATCAACACACCGGGAGGAGCGCGCGGCGTTCGGCGACTGGGGGCCGGCGTTCGGCCCGCGCGGTCGTGGTGGGCGCGGTGGGCGCCGTACGAAGCGCGGCAACGTACGGGCCGCCATCCTCGCGCTGCTGGCCGAACGCCCGATGCACGGCTACGAGATGATCCAGGAGCTGGAGAGCCGGACCGGCGGGATCTGGCGGCCCAGCCCCGGCTCGGTGTACCCGACGCTGCAGCTTCTGGAGGACGAAGGGCTCATCTCCGGACAGGAGTCGTCCGGTAAGCGGCTGTTCGCGCTGACGGACGCCGGCCGTGCCGAGACCGCGGCCGCCGCCGGGCGGACGCCGCCGTGGGCGGAGATCACCGAGGACGCCGGCGCGGCCGCCACCCACGTCCACTCCGCGACGGGCCAGCTGATGATGGCGCTCCGGCAGGTCATGCACGCGGGCAACGAGGAACAGCGCGAACGGGCCCTCGACGTCATCAACGACGCCCGGCGCCGCCTGTACGGCATCCTCGCCGACGACGACTGACCCGCCGCCGCGAGGCGCGCGTCAGGCCAGCTCGGCGGCGAGGCTCTCGACGAGCCCGACCACGCCGGCCGGGCCGTCGACGATGACGTCCGCGCGCTCGGCCAGCGCGGTCACCTCGTCCGAGGAGCTGCACACCTTCACGCCGGGAGTGCCCTCCTTGCGCAGTGCGTCGATCGCGTCGTACGCCGCGAGGTCGCCGAGGTCGTCGCCGGCGAACAGCACCGCCGACGCGCCGCGCTCGGCGGCCAGCCCGCGCAGCGCCGCGCCCTTGTCCATGCCCGGCGGCCGCAGCTCGAGCACGAACCGGCCCGGCTCGACGACGAGGCCGGTGCGCTCGGCGAGCGCCTCGAGGAGGCTTCGCAGGCGTTCGAGGGCGACCTGCGGCTCGGCGGCACGCCGGGTGTGCACGGCCAGCGCGAGCCCCTTGTCCTCGATGGCGACGCCCTCGGGGGCGTTCGCCAGGATCCGGGGAAGCTTGGCGCGGACCTCCGCGACCCCCGGCGGCGGCTCCGGAGCCTGCAGGACGCCGTTCTCCCAGCGCTCCCGGCCGTACTGGCCGAGGACGACCAGGCCCTGGAGGTCGGCGAACCCGCCGACCTCGACGGCGGTCGCGGCGGGACGGCCGGTGATGACCGCGACCGTACCGACGAGCGGCGCCAGCCGGCGCAACGCCGGCACGACGCCCGGATGGGCCCGCGCGGCGGCCGGGTCGTCGACGATCGGCGACAGCGTCCCGTCGAAGTCGAAGCCGATCAGGGCCTCCCGCGGGCGGGCGCGGATCGCGTCCAGCCCACCGGCTCCAGCGTCCGTCTGCGACTCCACCGCCACGGTCATGTGGCCTCCTTCGTCGGCGGAGTGACCAGAGGTGCTGTGCTCATCGGCTCACTCGCTCCGCTCCTCACGGGGCCTCCTTCGTCGGCGGAGTGACCAGAGATGCTGTGCTCATCGGCTCACTCGCTCCGCTCGCTCACGGGGGGCCTCCTGAGTAGGCGTCAGGTTCGGATACCGAGCCTACGCGCCGCCCGCTGGCGCTGGCGGGCGGACCGCTGACGACGCAGCCGTTTCACCAGCATCGGGTCGTGCTCGAGCGCCTCGGGGCGGTCGATCAGCCGGCCCAGGATCTGGTAGTAGCGGGTCGACGACATGTCGAACAGCTCCCGGATCGCCTGCTCCTTGGCGCCGGGGTGCTTCCACCACTGTCGTTCGAAGTCGAGGATGTTGCGGTCGCGCTCGTCCAGGCGGCCGTCGTCTTCCTTGTCAGGGCCATCGCCCCGGGCATTCGCCGGTTGCATCAGGTCCCCTCTTCACGGGTCGGGGGGCTGTCATGCTACGCGTGATCGGCGACTTGTTCGCGGTGTTCGCCGGGACGGGCCTCGACGTAGTCTGCAAGCGTGGCGCCCACCAATTGCGTATCGCTGCTGACCGACTACGGGCTGGAGGACGGGTTCGTGGCGGCCTGTCACGGGGTGATCGCGCGGATCGCCCCGGCCGCCCGCGTCATCGACATCAGCCACCTGGTCCCGCCCGCCGACGTGCGACGCGGGGCCGCCATCCTCGCCCAGACGGTGCCGTACCTCCCCGAGGGCGTGCACGTCGCGGTCGTCGATCCCGGTGTCGGCACGACGCGGCGGGCCGTCGCGGTGGCCGGCGGCGGCCGGATCTTCGTGGGGCCGGACAACGGCGTGTTGTCCTGGTGCGTCCCCGACAGCGGCGCGCGCGCCTTCGAGCTGACCAACCGCACGCTGTGGCTGGAGCCCCTGTCGGCGACGTTCCACGGCCGCGACATCTTCGCGCCGGTGGCGGCGCACCTGGCGGCGGGCCTGGACATCGCGGCCGTCGGGGAGGAGTTCGACGTCGCCGACCTCGTGACGCTGCCCCGGCCGACCCGCCGCGTCCAGGAGGGCACGGTCGACGGCGAGGTGCTGACCGTGGACCGGTTCGGCAACGTGCAGCTCTCCGTGACCGCCGATGACCTGCGCCGGATCGGCGCGGTCATCGGCGTGCCCTTGGGCATCGTGCTCGGGCGCCGGACGCTCACGGTGCCGTACCGCGAGACGTTCGGCGCCGTGCCTCCCGGCGAGCTGGTCGCCTACGTCGACTCGGCGGGCTGCCTGGCGCTCGCGGTGAACTCCGGAAACGCGGCGCAGCGCCTGGGTCTGCCACCGGGAGCGCACGTCCGCGTCGCCGCCGCGCTCACCTCGACGTACTGAACCCCAAGGAAACGTCAAGTCCGCAGGTCCGAATGCGGCATGATCTCCGCCATGGGATTTTCGCGTTCCGACTGGCGCCTTATCGCCATCACCGTGGTGGCGGCCGCGGCGGCCGGTGTCACGCACTTCGGCAAGATCGGCGGGACGGTCGTCCCGTTCGTCGTCGCGGCGATCGCCCTGGCGCTGCTGGCGAGCCTGGTCGGGCGCAGCGTCGAGAACCTGGCCGACCGGCTGGGCGCGGGGGCGACCGGCGTCGTCCAGAGCGCGCTCGGCAACCTCCCCGAGCTGTTCGTCGTCCTGTTCGCCCTGCAGAAGAAGCTGTACGACGTGGCGACGGCCACGATCGTCGGCAGCATCCTCGCCAACGTCCTGCTCGTCCTGGGGCTGGCGTTCCTGCTCGGCGGGATCAAGAACGGGCCGCAGAAGTTCGGCAGTGAGGCCGCCCGCACCCTGTCCACGCTGCTGGTCCTGTCGGTCGCGGCGCTGCTGGTGCCCTCCCTCACCGCGGCACTCGGCTCGCACGCGACCAAGGCCGCGCTGCACGAGCGCAACCTCTCGGTCGTGGTGTCCATCCTGCTGCTCTGCCTGTTCGCCGTGTCGCTGCCCAGCTCGATCAAGCGGCAGAAGGCCGACGAGGCGCACGTCCCGGCGGAGCTGCCCGTGAAGGCCGCCGCCCTGAGCGCGGAGGGGACCGCCGTCGGCGACGGCGTGGCCGGAACCGCCGAGCCGGCCGCGGCCAAGCCGGAGCCCGCCGCGGCCACGGCGAAGGAGTCCGCCCACGGGCCGACGTGGCCGCTGGCCGTCGCCCTGACCATGCTGGCCCTCACCGGAGTCGGCGCGGCGTTCGTCTCCGACTGGTTCGTGGCCGCTCTCGAGCCCGCGATGGACTCCCTGGGCATCTCCCAGGCGTTCGCCGGACTCGTCATCGTGGCGATCGCCGGAAACGCCGTCGAGAACGTCGTCGGCATCCAGCTCGCCCTCAAGAACCAGTCCGACTTCGCGCTGTCGGTCATCCTGCAGAGCCCGCTGCAGATCGCCCTGGTCGTCGCGCCCGCCCTCGTCCTGCTCTCCCCGCTGGTCGGCGCGTCCTTCACCCTCGTGCTGTCGCCGCTCCTCATCGCCGTGCTCATCATGGCCGTCGTGATCACCGTGCTGGTCGTCCTCGACGGCGAGTCGAACTGGCTCGAGGGCGCGACGCTGATGGTGCTGTACGGGATCATCGCCACGGCGTTCTGGTGGGGATGATCCCGCCAGATGCGTGCGGAGGTGACGCGCTGAATTACTGTGACGATGTGGGTACCGACATCGACCCGAGCGTCGCGGAGATCGAGCAGGCCGCGTTCCAGCTCCGCAGGCTCTGGGTCAAGCCGCAGCTGCTACGGCGGCTGCGCGAGAGCTGCGAAAACGGACGAAGCATCCAGCTGTCCAACCTGATGGTCATCTACGCCGTCGCCCGGCAGGGCGAGGAGCGCGGTGACGTCACCGTCGGCGCCGTCGCCGAACTCCTCGATGTCGACCCGTCGACCGCCAGCCGGCTCGTCGGCCACGCCATCGACGCCGGCTTCGTCTCCCGCCGGGCGTCGCCGGTCGACGCCCGGCGCGCCCACCTGCAGCTGACCGACGCGGGCCGCCGGATCAAGCTGATGGCCGACGAGTTCCGCCGGCACTTCATCGGCCGGCTCGTCGCCGACTGGACTCCGGACGAACGCTCGCAGTTCGCCCGGCTGCTGCGGCGCTTCAGCGAAGCGGCGGCCGGTGTCTCCATCGACGAAGAGGAGGCCGGCAGGCTCCTGGAGGCGGCGACACCGGCCGCCGACCGGTCCCACGAGACCTCCCCGGAGGTCACGCGGCACCGCCCGAACGCCTCTTAGTGTCCGCCTCAGGAGCGCAGGACGGCCAGCCGCTCCCGGTACTCCTCCTCGTCGATCTCGCCCCGCGCGTACCGCTCGGCGAGCACGGACTCCGCGCTGCCCGGTGACTTCGCGCGCCGCCAGAGCAGGTAGCCGCCTCCGCCGAGGACGAGCAGCCAGAACAGACCGAACGCGAGAGGGATGACGGGCCACCAGCCGTGGCCGCCTCCGTCGTGCCAGGGACCATGCCCGGCCAGGATCATCGCTTCCATGCCCCGATCGTGCGCCCGCGTCACCCGCCGGGTCGTCCTACGGCGGGAGGCTTCCGCCGTACGCCGGGCGGAGCAGACGAGCCCAGGCTCCCGGACCGGAACCACCGAGCACGCGAGCCTAGGCCCCGGACCGGAACCACCGAGCACGCGAGATCAAGCCCCGCGTGGGCACCGCCGAGACCGCCCGCATCGTTCCGGGCCGCCGGGGCAGTTCCGCGACGCCGCGTGACGGTCCGGGTCCCCAGCGCTCCGAAAACGGTACTTCGTGGGAGCGTTCCGCGGCCCTCCCGTGGCAGAATGACGCCCGCCGCCGATACCGGGGAGGGAACCGGTGCCCGTGTCCGAGCCCCGCCGCACCTTTCCTCGCCTCGTCTCCGCGCTCCTGGCCGGAGCCGCCGTCGCCGTCCTGTCCATCCCGGCCGCCCAGTCCGCCGTGCCCGGGCGGCCCCAGCGTCCGGCCGTCCGTACGGCAACGGCCGACCTGTTCCGCGGCCAACAGTGGACACTGGGCGCTCTGCACCTTCCGCGGGCCTGGAAGTACTCCCGCGGCAACGGGGTGACGGTCGCCGTACTCGACACCGGGGTCGACGGCCACCAGCCGGACCTCACGGGACGTGTGATCGACGGCCCCGACTTCACCGGCCACGCGCGCAAACCGGGCACTCGCTACTGGGGCCGCCACGGCACCGAGATGGCCAGCCTGATCGCGGGACACGGTCACGGCACCGGCGGCAGCGCGGGCATCATGGGCGTGGCGCCGGAGGCGAAGGTCCTGTCCATCCGGGTCACCTGGGAGCTGGGCGACCCGATGCGGAACGACCACGCGCAGGTGGCGCACTCCCGTGACTCCATCGCCAGGGGCATCCGGTACGCCACCGACCACGGTGCGCAGGTCATCAGCATGTCCCTCGGCGGCGGCAAGCTGTTCTACAACGGCAACCCGCTGGAAGAGTCGGCGATCAAGTACGCCCTGGACAAGGGCGTCGTCCTCGTGGCGTCGTCCGGCAACGACGGCGCCACCGGGAACCGCCGCAACTATCCGGCCGCCTACCCCGGTGTGATCGCCGTCGGCGCGGTCGACCGGGCTTTCAAGCCGGCCAAGTTCACGAACCGCCACGCGTACGTCTCGGTCGCGGCGCCCGGCGTCGAGATCGTCAGCGCCGACGTGGCGGGCCACGGCTACGTCCTGGGCACCGGGACCAGTTCGTCGGCCGCGCTCGTCGCCGGGGTCAGCGCGCTGGTGAAGGCCCGCTATCCGCACCTGTCGGCGGCCGAGGTCAAGCAGGCGCTCGAACAGGGCACGACCCACCACCCGGCCGACGGCCGGAACCCCGCGATCGGCACCGGCGTGGCCGACGCCCTGGGTTCGCTGCGCGCGGCCGCGCGCATCAACAAGGCCGAACACGGCGGCGCGACCGTCGACCAGCCGCAGTCCTCGTCCACCCGACCGGGCGCCACCGGGCATCCGGCGGGCGGCGGCCCGGATCTCATGCTCGTCGCCGTCCTCAGCGGCGGCGGCACGCTCCTCGTGCTCAGCCTGATCCTGGGCTGGCGGCAACGCCGCAGGCGTCTCGCCCGCGCCGCGGCCGACGCCGAGGAGGACCTCGCCCCGCCGGTCGCCGCCTCCAGCCGTGCGGAGGACGATCCCCGGCGGCCACGCCCGCCCGCGCACCCCCCTCGGCAGGGTGGATCGTCGGGCCGCTCGCCCTGGGAGCCCAGGACGTCCGAGACGCCCTCCCCCTGGGAACCACGGCCGACCCGGTCGCCGTCGCCGTGGGAGCCTCGCTCGCCCGAGCCCCCGTCACCGTGGGAGTCCCGCTCCCCCGAGCCGTCGTCGGCCCGGGAGCCGCTGCCGCCGGACCTCACGCCGGGGCTCTCCGGTCGCCCCGACGTCTCACCGCGGCCGGGTCAGGGCGAGCCCGGCTCCGCCACCGCCCGGTGGCGGTCCCGGCAGTCGGACCCCCCGCCCGGGACTCCGGCATCGCCCGGCGGTGGGATCCCCGACGCCGGTCCGCCTCCCGCGTCCGGGTCGCCCGATCCGGCGCCCTTCTCCCGTACGAGCGGCCGGTCCCCCGCCGAGCCATCGCCCTGGTCAGGGACCGCCCCGGCGGAACCACCCCGCACCGAGCCCTTCGCCGCCCCGGCATGGTCCCCGGCAGCGGACCGCGCGCCCTCCTCCGGCCCGGGGCTGCCACCGGCTGCGGACGGCCGACTCCCCTCCGGCACGGGAACGCCGCCGGCGACCGGCAGCGTGCCCTCCGCCGGCCCGGGGGTACCGCCCGCGGCGGACGGCGGGCTCCCCTCCGGCCCGGAGGTACCGTCGGCGGCCGGCGGGAGGCCCTCCTCCGGTCCGCCGTCCTTCGTGCCGCCGGCCGGGCCGGCGTCTCCGGCGGAGTCCTCGGGAGCCCCGGACGAGCCGTCGCCCGCCGACCCCGTACGTCCGCCGTCCGCACCGGAACGCCGGCCGATCTGGACGCCGCCGGGCGAGCGCGGTGACGAGACGACCTCCGGCGGCCGGTTCCCGGACGTCCGGGGCGCGGACCCGCTCAGCGACGGGCCGATCGACTCCTCCGCCGTCGGCACTCCGCTCGCGGACGAGAGCTGGGACAGCATCCACCGCGGGTTCGACCGGCTGAAGGAGGACACCCGCAACTGGGGGTCACCGCTGAACGGCGGAATGTTCGGTTGGTCGAGCTCGTGGAGCTCGTCGGAGGAGCCCGCGGACCCGCCGCCCGCCGAACCCGACGACGACTCCGAGACCTGACGGGGGCTAACCCCACCTCCGCGACGCCTGCCGTCCCCATGGGCGGGGCCGGGCGTTCCCGATAGCGTGCTGGGCAGTCCGACGGGGAGGGAGTTCGCTCGTGCGTAGAGGTGGCCTGGCCCTGCCGCTGCTCGCCGTCCTCGCCCTTTCCGGGTGCGGCTTCGGGGTGCGCTTCGGCGACTACAAGCACGAGTTCACCTCCGACGTCACCGTGAGCGGTTCGGTGAAGGTCGTGGACATCGACTCGGGCACCGGTCGGGTGACCGTCACGCCGGGCGGCACCCAGGTGAGGATCCGCCGGATCGTCCGGTACCAGGACGGCAGACCGCACTTCGGCCAGCGGCTCGACGCCGGAACCCTGACGTTCACCAAGGACTGCTCGCGCTGCACCATCGACTACGAGCTGGTGGTCCCCGCCTCCGTCGCCGTCCGGGCCCACTCCGACAGCGGCGGGATCGACGTCCGCGGGGGCGCGACCGCCGACGCGAGCAGCGACTCGGGCTCCGTGACGGTGCGTTCGGTCAAGGGCGCGGTCCGGGCCCACAGCAACTCGGGCGCGGTCGTGGTCGAGGACGTCGGCGGCCCCCTCGACCTCATGACCGACTCGGCGTCGATCCGCGCCCGCCGGCTGGGATCGCCGACCGTGCAGGCGAAGTCCGACTCCGGCAGCATCCGGCTCGAGTTCGCCACCGCTCCAACGAACGTACGCGCGACGACCGACTCCGCGTCACTCCGCGTCGCGGTCCCCGGCGGCCCGTACAACGTGGACGCCGAGACCGGCAGCGGCGGCAGGGACGTCTCCGGCGTTCCGCACGACCCGAACGCTCCGCGACGGCTCTACCTGCGCACCGACTCGGGCCAGTTGACCGCCGAGCAGACGACGCCCTGAGACGGTGCCGCGCGTCCGCTTCCTGAACCGTTGATGGCCGCGAAGCATCCGTCCCAAGAAGCCTCTTTTGCCACAAGGCTTCCGATCAGGGGGTCGGAGGGTGAACCATGCTTCTTATGCGGGAAACAACGGTTCCGGCAACGTCGTACGCCGACCGCGCGATGGCGCGGGTGGCCTCGTGGCCCGGTGTACGCAGCGGACGCGCCGCCTGCGGCCTCGGTACGGCGCTGAAGGTCGGCGGTCGCCAGCTCGCGCACGTGCACGCCGACGGCTGCGCGGAGTTGCGGCTGACCTGGCCGGTCATCGGCCGGTTGCGCCGCCCTCTCCTGGAGTCCGGTCGCGTGCAACTGGCCCCCGGCGGGGACTGGATCCGCGTACGGCTCGACACCGACGGCGACGTCGACCTGTTCACCTCGCTGGCCAGCGTCGCCATCAAGGCGAACACCTCCGCGGGACGCCGGAGAACCGCCGGGGCCTGCATGACGATGGCGCAGGCCAAGGTCAAGGAGGCCATGCGGTCCGGCCGCCCGGTCGCCGTACCGGACGACCTGCGCGAGCCCCGCCTCCGCACGCCGTAGGACTCCCGCCGTGATCCCTGGCGCAAGAACGTGACGGTCGATGGAGCCGGGGCGGCGGTCTTCCGTGAAGGGGCCACGGTGGTCCGCCGGGACGTGCTGGGCGGGAAGGTGTGGTCGGCGACCCCCGTCCGGGTGATCCGGGACAGCGGCGCCACGCTGATGCTCGCCTGCTGGCCGGGGGTCGAGATGCTCGCGCCTACCACCTGGATCGAATGGCTGCGCACCGGTGACGACGCCGTGCGCGGGCAGGCCGTCCGGAACCTCGTCGCCGGCCGCTGGGAACTCGGCCGGTGGGTGTGGCGGGACACCACCGTGCTCATGCGGTACGAAGCCGGCCGGCACTTCAGCGTCAGCCGGTTCTTCGACGCCGAGGGCCGCTGCGGCGGCTGGTACGTCGACTTCATCCGGCCCGTCCAGCGGACACCCTTCGGCGTCGACACCTTCGACCTGCTGGTGGACCTGGTCGTGACCGCGGACCTGTCGGAGCACCGCTGGAAGGACGAGGACGAATACGCCCAGGCGCGCCGCCTGGGGCTGATCGACGACGCGCTCCACCGGCAGGTCGAGGCCGCGCGGCAGCAGGTCATCTCCCTCATCGAGTCTCGCCAGGGTCCCTTCGCCGACGACTGGTCGTCGTGGCAACGCGATCCGGCCTGGCCGGTGCCCAGACTTCCCCGGGAGACACCCGCCGGTTGAGGACGCGGCGCGCGCGGCCCGGCCGAGCATCGATCGACGAGTCGGCACCGGTGTTGGCGCAGCGAGCCCGCCGGAACCGGCGTCACCGGCCCATCGCGGCCAGGAAGGCGAGTGTCCTCGGCCAGCCTTGCTCCCGCGCGGCGGCGTCACCGGCACGGGTGCCGCCGTGCTCGAGGAGCGCGCCGGTGGCCGTCGGGCCACGGATGCCCGTTGCGAGGTAGGGGAAGGTGCCGACGCCGTGACCCGCTCCCGGGTAGATGAGCGCCTGGTGGGGGAAGCGGTCGTGGTCGTGGTCGAGCTCGGTCATGATCTGCAGGGCCCAGGTTCGGGAGTCCCAGAGCCGGTCCTGGGTCCCGGCGATCGCCAGGAGCGGGCCGTCGAGGTGGTCGAGTGGGATCACGTCCTGTGGGACGGGACGGCCGTGCCAGGTCCAGGCGTTCACTTCCTCCCCGTTGGTGCCGAGGCCCGGGTTGACCCTGTTCGACGGCGCGTACACGATGACGCCGTGGATCAGCCGAGGGTAGAGCTGGCCGAGCAGCAGAGCCGCCTCGGTGCCGCGTGAGTAGCCACGGGCGACCACATGGGCCGGGTCGACCTGCGGTTGGGCCGCGAGGAGCCGGGCCGCCCTGGCGAAGTACTCCAGCGGGATGTTCTGGAGGGTGGCGGGCAGGCCGGGATCGTGGAAGTAGGCCAGGGACAGCGCCGGGTAGCCGTGGGAGGCGAGCAGGGCGGCGTCGAAGTTCCCCCGGTTGCCGCCTTCGGAGCCGCCGAACAGCAGCACCGCCGGGTGGCGGCCCCGGTCCGGCGGGGGCAGGAACAGGTCGCCGTCCACCTTGTCGGCCGCGACCGTGAGGCTCTTGCGCGTGACGCCGCTGGCGCGCCACTGCCGGGTCAGGGTCCGGGCCGCCAGCCGGCGGCCGTGTGCGGTCACGGTGATCTGCACGTCATAGGCGGACTGCTGCTCCGCGGGCAGCGGGAGGAACATCCTGTCATCGGCGTTTCCGCCGGGCGGGACCATCGACCAGAACAGCCCCATCCCGTCCACGCCGGTGTACGTGCCCGCCCGGGGACGGGCGCGGTCCAGATCGACCGTCCCGTGGCCGTCCGCGCGGAAGACGGCCCGGCTGTGCCAACCGTCCCACCGGTAGTCCCGTGCGGCCGCGCCGACCTCGACCGTGTCGTGCGGCGCGAGGCCGCGGATCGTCAGGTGGATCGGCCGGTCGGCTAAGGCGACCGGGGCGTCGACGCCGATGACGGCATGGTCGCTGTGCCGCGGACCGCACCCCGCCACCACGCAGCCGGCCGCGACGAGAAGAGCCGCCGGCACACGGTTCCTCAAGCCCATCTCATCCCCCAGGCACCGCGTTCATCACCGCGAGACCAGACGATAACGCCGGTTCTCCCCGACCCGGAGCGGTCCGGCCGAAGGCGGCCACGGCGTCCGGGAGGGCACCGCTCCCGAGCTCAGTCGAGGACCTCGTACTCGGGCGATGGGTCGAGCAGTTCCGGGTGCTCCCGCCAGTAGTGGGCTCCGTGGATGGTCAGCATCGCCCAGTGCCAGGCCTCGTCGTGGAAGACGAGTCCGCGGAACGGCGCGTCGCTCGCCTCGTAGGGATAGCAGTCCAGGGCCGCCGCCTCCGCCTGAGCCGGCGGAAGACCTCCGTACCGTCGCATCACCCACGCGAAGCGTCGACGCTCGGCCTGGAGGTATTCGGCGTATTCCTCTTCGGACCAGTCGGCCACGCTCCACCATAGAACGACGCCCGCCGACCGGCGTTACCCGCGCGGGGCGTGACCAAATTGCCACCTTTGGATGCCTTGCCCCCTTTTGGGGCTGCCCGTGAGGATGGCATGATCGCGGGCTGGTGAGGAGGGCGACGGGGTGCGGGGAGCGGGGTTCGTGGTCCGGCGCGCGCTCGGCCATCGGCTCCTCGTGCTGGCGGCCTCCGCGACCGTGCTGTTCGCCGTCACGATCCTGACCTCGCTCGGCGGCTACGCCGCCACCGTGACCGGTGACGGACTGCGCGCCACGCTGGCCGGAGCGTCCTTCGACGACGCCGGCAGCCGGATCACCACCAGCGTCGCCGCGCACGACATCCCCGCCGCGCAGCGCACGGTCACCGCCGCCGTCCGCAGGACATACGGGCACGTCCCGGCGACCGTCTCGCTCAGCGCGCGCGGCGACTCGTACGCCCTGCCCGGCCAGGAGCAGAGCCCGCACCCGGAGCTCACGACGTTCGCGACGTACGACGGGCTCGAGGATCACGCCCGGCTCGTAGCGGGCCGCTGGCCGGGCACCGCCGGGATCGAGGCCGCGCTGCCCGTGCCGGCCGCGCGGGCGATGCGGCTGTCCCCCGGCCGCACCGTCACCCTGCACGGCCGGGTCGGCGGCCCGCCGGTCACGGTCACGATCACCGGGTTGTTCGAGGCGCGGCACGCGGACGACTGGTTCTGGGGCGGCGACCGGCTCGTCACGACCGGCGTCGAGCGCCTCGGCTACACCACGTTGGGCCCGCTCGTGGTGCCGCCGGCCACGTTCAGCGCGCGCTTCACCACGTCGGTGACCGCGCGCTGGCTCGTGTCCCCCACCATGCGGGACATCCGCGCGGGCGAGCTGGCGGACGTCACCGCGCGGGTCCGCGCCCTGCCCGCCGCGCTCGGCGGCTCCTACAGCGTGAAATCCGCCGCGCCGGACCTGTTGACGCGGGTCGGCCGGGCTCTGCTGGTCGCCCGGTCGACGCTGCTCATCCCGGCGTTGCAGCTGGTGGTCCTCGCCGTGTACACGCTGACGCTCGTCGCCCGGCTCCTCGCGGAGCACCGGCGGGTCGAGGTCATGCTCATGCGCGCCCGTGGCGCGTCGACGCGTCAGATCGCCGCCCTCGCCGCCGCCGAGGGCCTGCTGCTCAGCCTCCCGGCGGCGGTGGCCGCGCCGTTCCTCGCGCCGCCGCTCGTGCGCGCCGTCGAAGGAGGCACCGCCACCGCCCCGTCACCCGCGCTGGCCTGGGCGATCGCGATCGCCGGCGCGCTCGCGTGCGCCGCCGCCCTGAGCCTGCCGGCGCTGAGCGGCGTGCGGCGCACGTACGTCGCGACCCTCGCCGAGCGCGGCCGGGGCGAGCGGCGGGCCGCGATCCAGCGGGCCGGGGGCGACCTGGCCCTCGTGGTCCTGGCGGCGCTGGCGGTCTGGCAGCTCGCGCACTACGGCGGCCCGGTGACCGCGACCGCGACGCGGGGGCTCGGCGTGGACCCGCTCATCGTCGCCGGTCCGGCGCTCGCGCTCCTCGCCGGCGGCGTCCTCATCCTGCGGCTCGTCCCGGTCGCCTCGCGCGCCGGGGAGCGGGCCACCACGCGCGGCCGCGGGCTGGCGCCCGCGGTGGCCACGCGGCAGGTCAGCCGCAGGCCACTGCGTACCGCCGGCCCCACCCTGCTGCTGGTGATGACGGTGGCCGTGGGCGTGCTGTCGGTCACGACCGGCGTGACGTGGCGGCAGTCGCAGGTCGACCAGGCGGACTTCCAGGCCGGCGCCGACCTGCGGGTCACCGCGCCGACCGACGACACGTCGCCGCGCACGGCGGGTCAGGGCGGCCGGTACGCCGCGCTGCCCGGTGTGACGTCGGTCAGCCCCGTTCTGCGGGCGTTCGGCGGGACCGCCAGTTCGGACGTCACGGTGCTCGCGGTCGACGGCGCCAAGGTCGGCGGCATGCTGCGGACACCGTTGCCGGTGGATCCGGCACGGCTCGCGGCGGGCCGTACCGGCGCGGCCGTGCCCGTCCCGGGACGGCCGTCGCGGCTGTCCGTCGAGCTGCGCGCCGACGGGACGGGGATCGGCCCCGTGCAGCTCTCAATGATCGTCACCGACGCGTTCCACGTGACGTACGAGGTCGACGCCGGCAGCGTGCCCGCCGACGGGCGCACGCACACCGAGGACGTCGACCTGTCCACCGCCGCCGGGCCCGGCGGCGTCATCGCCTACCCAATCGCGGTCCGGGGGTTCCGGTTCTCTTACGTCGGCGCGCCCGGAACCCGTCCGGGGGACCTCACGGTGACGATCCCGGCGCTGCGGCCACCGGCCGGTGCGCACTGGGCCGGGCAGGTCACGACGGTCACCGGCGTCGGCCAGAGCCTGCGTTTCGGAACCGGCGGGCTGATGAGCGTGCGCCTGCCCGCCGCGGCCGTCGCCGACTGGCAGTCGGCGCAGCTCATCGGCAGCGCCGTGCTGCGCGGCGGACCGGACGCCGCCGCGCTACCGGCGATCATCACGCGTGACCTCGCGACCCGCGCGCGCGTCGGCGTCGGCGGCCGGCTCGGTCTCGACCAGGGCGGCGTCCAGCAGCCGATCACCGTCGCGGGCGTCGTCCCCGCACTGCCGTCGGTTCCGCCGGACGCGCCCGCGGTGATGGTCGACTGGGCCGCGCTGGGCGACCGGACCCTCGCCGCCGGCGTCACCGTGCCGACGCCGACCGAATGGTGGCTCTCGGCCCGCGACACCGCGCCGGCCGCCAAGGCGCTCGCCGGGACGACCGTCGTCGACCGGCTCGCGCTGCGGCGCCAGTTGCGCGACGCCCCGCTGGGCCACGGGTTGCGGGGCGCCCTGATCCTCGGGTTCGGCGCCGCGCTGGTGCTCGCGGCGATCGGGTTCGCGGTCCACACGGCCGTGTCGGCGCGGGAACGCGCCGGTGAGTTCGCGATCCTGCGGGCACTCGGCGTCGACGGGCGGCAGGTCCTCGGGCTCGTCGCCGTCGAGCAGGCGTTCCTCGTCGGGCTGGGCCTGGCCGGTGGCCTGCTGCTCGGCGTCGTGCTGGCCCGTCTCGTCGTGCCGCACGTCGTGCTCACGGCGGGCGCCACGACGCCGTACCCGCCCGTGCACGTCATCCTGCGGTGGCCGACGATCGCCGCCCTGCTCGGCGCGATCGTCGTGCTGCTCGGCGCGGTGCTGCTGCTGTTCGCCCGTTCGCTGCGGCGCGCCCGTCCGCTGGAGGAGCGATGATCCGGCGGACCGCGCGGGCGCACTGGCCGGCACTGCTCGTCCTCGGGCTGCTCGTGCTCGTCACGACGTTCCTGGTCGACGCGGGCCCGCGCACGCTCGTCGCCGGGTACGACCGCGCCGCGCGGGAGACGGTGGCCGGTGCGCCGCCCGGCTCCGCCGATCTCGTCGTGTCGTCCGGGCTGCCGTCGGTCGCGCCGTCCGACGAACAGGCGCGCGGCGCGCGTCTCATCGCGAGCGCGGACGGGCTCGCGACGGCGGCGCGGCAGTGGCGCGCGACGTTCCCGAAGCCGCTGCGGGACACGATCGTGACGGCCGACCACTTCGCCGGCTCGTCGTTCCTGCCGCTCGCGCACGGCGTGAACCAGACGCTCTCCCTCGGCTTCTCCAGCAGCGCGAACGCCCACATCCGGTACGTGTCGGGGCGGCCGCCCGGCCCCCGGCTCGAGACCGCGCTGCCGGAACGCGCGGCGCGGCGGCTGGGCCTGTCGGCCGGCGACGTCGTGCGCACCGCGACCCAGCCGGCCCTCAGCGTGCGCATCACGGGACTGTTCGTCCCGGCGGACCCCGGCAACGGGTACTGGGCGTCACAGTCGCACGCGAAGTTCGCGGACGCCGAGCTGAAGAAGACCCCCGACGGGAACGACGTCACCCTGGCGACCGGGTTGCTCGACCCGGCCGGCTACCGCGCGCTGTGCACCGAGACCCCGTTCGGCGTCAACGCCGCCTGGACGTACACCCCCGGCACCGCCCGGATCACGGGGCGGTCCGCGACGACGCTGCGGAACAACGTCCACCAGGCCGCCGAGTCGATCGCGGGCGACGCCTCGCTGAGCACGCGGCTCGACTGGGTGCTGGACGACTTCACCCAGCGGCTGCGGACGACGCAGGCGCTGCTGTTCCTGTCCGTCTCGGGGCTGTTCGCCGCCGCGCTCGGCGTGCTGGTCCTCGCCGTCGGGCTCCTGCTCGGTCGCATGCGCACGGGCCTGCACCTGCAGGCGGCCCGCGGGGCCTCGCGGCTCCAGCGCGCCGGGCTGACGGCCGGTGTGACGAGCCTGGTGACGGTGCCGGCCGCGGCCGCCGGCCTCGCGCTGTCCGCGCTGCTCGTCGACGGCCCGGCGCAGACCACGTCGTACGCCGCGGTGGCGATCCTGGTCGGCACGGCGATCGGCGGGCCGGCGGCGGCCGGGCTCCGTCTCCCGGGGCGCCGGCTGGTCGCCGAGGGCCTGGTCGTCGTGCTCGCGGTGGCCGGGACGTACCTCGTCCGGCGGCGGGGCCTGCCCGCCTCCGGGAACATCGATCCGTTCCTGTCCGCCGTGCCGGTGCTCCTGGCCGTGGCCGCCGGGCTGGTGATCCTGCGCGCCCTGCCGTACGTCCTGCGGCCGGTCAAGCGGATGCTCGCGCGGGGGCGGTCGGCGGTCCCGTTCATCGGCGTCGCCCGGGTGTCGACGGCGGCGCTGCCGCTCATCGTCGTGCTGCTGGCCGTCGCCGTCATCGGGTTCGGCTCGACGGTCGAGGCCAGCCTGAGCCGCGCGCAGCGGCTCGCGACGTACGCGTCGGTGGGCGGTGACGCGCGCGTCGACGCCGTCACCATGAGCCGGGACGTGATCGACCGGGTGCGCCGCTCGCCGGGCGTACGGGCCGCCGTGCCCGCGCAGACCGTCCACGCGGCCCGGCTGTCCGTGGACGGCACGCTCAGCAGTGAGCTGACCGTGATCGGCATCGACCTGCCCGCCTACCGGCGGATGATGGCCGACACTCCCCTGCGGCCGCCCACGTGGCCGGGCGGCCCGGGGATCCCGGCGCTCTTCTCCCCCACCGCGCACGCCCCGAAGACGGGGATCAGCGTGTCGACCGACTACGGCATCGCGATGCCGCTGCGGAACGCCGGCACGGTCACGAACTTCCCGGGCCAGTCCCCCGACGACCCGTTCGTCCTCGTACCGGCCGACGCGCTCGGCCGCGCCACCGGCGGCGGGAACACCGGTTCGGTGTCGATCTTCGTTCGCGGCGACCACATCGACGTGGCGGCGCTACGGCGCGCCTCCGTCCAGCCGTCGCTCGGCGCCGCCGAGAAGAACGCGGTGTCGACGTACCGGGAGGAGCACGCCGCGCTCACCGAGGGGACGCTCGGCCGGCTGGTCGGACAGGGGTTCGGCGCGACGGCGGTGCTCGTGACCTGTTACGGGACGCTCGCGATCCTGGTGCTGCTCTTCGCGGGAGCGCGGGGACGCGGGCGCGCCGTGTCGTACCTGCGGACGCTGGGGCTGAGCCGCCGGCAGGCGCACTGGCTGGCCGTCGTCGAGATCGCGCCGGTGCTGCTCGTCGCGTTCGCCGCCGGATGGGCGCTCGGGCTCGTCCTGCCCCGTCTCCTCGGACCCGCCATCGACCTGAGCCCGTACACGGGCGGGTCCCCGGTCCGGCACTTCGTGCCGGACCTGACGGTCTCCGTGCTGCTCGGCGGCGGACTGCTGGTGTTCGCGGCCCTGGCGGTGCTCATCGACGCCCTGGTCGCGACGCGGCGCGGCCTCGGCGGTGTGCTGCGGATCGGAGAGGTATGAGTCTGGACGAACCCGACCTGGCGGAGCTGGAGCGCCGTGCCGGCGGCACCGGGCCGGCGTACGGCGCGGACGCCCACGTCGTCTGCGACAACCTGGTGCGGATCTACCAGACGCAGGGCGTCGAAGTGATCGCGCTGCAGGGCCTGGACCTGCTCATCGGCGAGGGCGAGATGGTGGCGCTCGTCGGCGCGTCCGGGTCGGGCAAGTCGACGCTGCTGAACATCCTGGCCGGGCTGGACGTGCCGACCGCCGGGGTCGCGCGGGTGGCCGGGGTGGACCTGCTCGACATGTCGGGCCGCGACCGGCTGCGGTTCCGGCGGGAGCTGGTCGGGTTCGTGTGGCAGCAGACCGCGCGGAACCTCATCCCGTACCTGTCGGCCGTGGAGAACGTCGAGATGCCGATGCGGTTCGCCGGTCTCCGGCGGAACGCGCGGCGTTCGCGCGCCCTCGAACTGCTCGACCTGGTCGGCCTGGCCGACCGGGCCGCGGCGCGACCGGCCGAGATGTCCGGCGGCGAGCAGCAGCGCGTCGCCATCGCGGTGGCGGTCGCGAACGGGCCGAAGGTCGTCCTCGCCGACGAGCCGACCGGCGAGCTCGACACGGCGACCGGCGCGTCGGTGTTCGCCGCCCTCCGCACGGCGAACCGGTCGCTCGGCGTCACGACCGTCATCGTCACCCACGATCCGGACGTCGCCGGCAACGTCGACCGTACGGTCGGCATCCGGGACGGCCGGACGAGCAGCGAGATCCTCCGCCGCACCTCCGAGTCCGGGGACGTGGTCGTCGCGGAGTACGCCGTGCTCGACCGCGCGGGGCGGCTGCAGTTGCCGCGGTCGTTCACGTCAGCGCTGGAGATGAAGGACCGGGTACGCCTGGAACTGGAGACGGACCACATCGGAGTCTGGCCTGATGATCACCGTTGAGGGGCTGAACAAGTCGTACGGCGCCAACCACGTCCTCCGGGACGTGGGCTTCACGGTCGACGCCGGAGAGCTCCTGGCCGTGCGCGGCCGCTCCGGCTCGGGCAAGACGACGCTGCTGAACCTCATCGGCGGGCTCGACGCCCCGTCCTCGGGCCGGGTCGTGATGGGCTCGTGGGAGGTGACCTCGCTCGGCCCGGCCGAGCTGCAGCGTATGCGGCGGGAGACGGTCGGGTTCGTGTTCCAGTCGTTCGGGCTGATCCCGGTGCTGTCGGCGGCGGAGAACGTCGGCGTGCCGCTGCGGCTGACGCGTACCCCGGCCCGCGCCCGCGAGGAGCGCGTACGGCTGCTGCTGGCCATGGTCGGCCTCGCCGACCACGCCCGGCAGCGCCCGTACGAACTGTCCGGCGGCCAGCAGCAACGCGTCGCCATCGCCCGCGCCCTGGCCCGGTCGCCCCAGGTGCTCATCGCGGACGAGCCGACGGGACAGCTCGACTCCGAGACGGCCCAGTCGATCATGCAGTTGATCCGTGCCGTGGTCCGCGACCAGGGCGTGACCGCCGTGGTCGCGACCCACGACCCCCTCCTGGTCCGCCAGGCCGACCGCGTCATCGAACTCCGCGACGGCGCCGTGCGCTGAGGACGCCGAAGCGCCCACCGGCCGCGCGCGCCGGGTCGACGGCCCGCGCCCGCCACCGCGCGGCCACAGGGCGCGACATGGCGACCGCCCATGCGCGATCTGGCGACTCCCTCCGCTGGGGATCCGCATAGTCTGCCTCGTCCGTCCGAGAACGGAACGGCATACGGCACGAGACGCAGACGCGGACCGGGAGTGGCGATGGCGGGGAGACGTTGGTGGCCGGTGTCGATGTGCGCGCTGGTCCTGACCATCGGGGACGAGATCCTCGGCCTGTCCGGCGCGGCTCTCGCGGGGATCGCGACCGCGATCGGCGCGCGTAAGCGCCGGCCGCCGGGCGGTGACGCGGACCTGGCGGCGTAGCGGCCGTCTCGGCGGCGTGAGCGCACCGCACGGAGGGAATCCCTTGTGCGCTGGATGTCCGGTCTATGCTGCGCGCATGTCGATCACGGATGAGGAGTTGGCGCTGACCGCGGCGCAGGCGGGAGCCGCTGTCGTGCACGCCCTGTACGGTGCGTCGCTGGCGCGCTTCGAGAAATCCGCGGGTGACTTCGCCACGGCGGCGGACGTCGAAGCGGAGAAGGCCATCCTCGACGTCATCCGCACTGCCCGGCCCGATGATGGCGTCACGGGCGAGGAGAGCGGGCGCGCGGGCCCGGAGGGCGCGGAGCGCGGGTGGCTGGTCGATCCGCTGTGCGGCACGCTGAACTACGCCGCGCGCAACATGCTGGTCGGGGTGAACGTCGCGCTGCGCGTGGGCTCCGAGGTCACGGCTGCGGCCTGCGCCGACCCGTTCGCCGGTGAGGTGTTCTGGACCGATGGCGCTCGCGCGTACGTCCGCCGCGACGGCGCGGACGAGCCGCTCGCACCCTCGTCGGACTCGCGGCTGGTGGACGTCAACCTCGATCCGCCGTTCCCCAACGAGCCGGACTTCCGGGCCGTTCGGCTGCTTGCCGAGGCCGGCTTCGTCGAGCGGTTCCGGCCACGGGTCGTCTCCACCACCCTGGCGGTGGCGTGGGTCGCCGCCGGCCGGCGGGCCGCGTACGTCACCGACGGCCATCTGCGGGACAGCGTGCACTTCGCCGCCGGGATCGCGTTGTGCCGGGCGGCCGGCTGCGTGGTGACCGGCATCCACGGTCAGCCCCTGCACACCGGCGTGGGCGGGCTCGTCGTGGCGGCCGACCAGGAGACGCACGCCGCACTGCTGGAACTCATCGACGCCCAGCGGCGGCTGGGCTCGCCGTCGGTGTTGCCGGGATAGAAGGCCTACACAGGACGAAGCGCGCTCCACTGCGGCGGCGAAGTGGCCGTGTCGGCGGCGCGGGCGGCTATCCGCCGTGTCCGTCGGGGATGACCGGCAGCTTCTGCGTCAGCACGCTCTCGGAGGCGACGGTGGCCTTGGCGAACACGGTCTTCTGGTGACGCAGTGCGCCGTTCTCCCGCAGCAGGTCGTCGGCTTCGGCGCGCAGCCGGGCCACCCTCGCGCTCATCCGTACGTGGACGGCCACCCCGCCCACTCCGATCCCGACGGCGAACGCGGCCAGCGCGGGAATCCACGGCGCGGTGACCGCGGCGACCGCCAGAGGCAGCAAGATCAAGATCACGCGGGACTTGTCGGCCGCCCGGTCCAACGCGGCGTTGAGACGCCTCGGGATCTTCACGCTTGCTTCCCCTCTCGACCGCACCCGATCCGACAGCGAAGGTCGTTCTTCCACCAGGAGCCGGAACATAACCTCGGGGATCTGCGGGCGGCCTCGGCGCGATCCGCAACGCCCTCGACGACGTCGAGGAACGCCACTTCACCCCCACCGCGCTCGCCGCGCGAGCCGACCGCGTCCCGAACGCCTGACGACACATATGCGGACCCAGTGGCACGAATGGGGAGACGCGCGTCACATCCGGCCGGCGTGTCACATTTTCGCGGGCCGTGCCGTCAAGGAGGTGTAACAGCCACCCCGGCAAGGAGATCACGATGGAAGCCCGGCTCAACTACTACGGCAACCCGGTCGCGGCGAAGTTCGCGAAGTACATCAACTCGGCGGGCAAGGTCGTGTCGGACTCGACGCTGCCGGCGGCGACGCAGGAACTGGTGAAGATCCGCGCCAGCCAGATCAACGGCTGCGGCGTCTGCCTCGACATGCACACCAAGGACGCCGCGCACGCCGGGGAGACCCCGCTGCGCCTCAACCTGATCGCGGCCTGGCGGGAGGCCAAGGTCTTCACCGAGGCCGAGCGCGCCGCCCTGGAACTGACCGAGCAGGGCACCCGCGTCGCCGACGCCGCCGGTGGCGTCACGGACGAGGCCTGGGCGAGCGCGGCCAAGCACTACGACGAGGAGCAGTTGGCCGCCCTCGTGTGCCTGATCGCCGTGATCAACACCTACAACCGCATGAACCTCATCACCCAGCAGCCCGCCGGCGACTACGAGCCCGGCCAGTGGGGATGACCGACCGTCGGCCTGACCCGGCCTCCCCTCGCGGGGCCGGGCCGGGTCGACCTGCGACCGGCTCTTGACCTTCGAGTCGACTCGAATGTCTACCGTCGGTCCTGTGCGCATCTCTCAACTCGCCGAACGTACCGGCGTCCCGGCCACCACGCTGCGCTTCTACGAGACCGCCGGTCTGTTGCCGGCGGACCGGACTCCGGCCGGATACCGCAGCTACGGCCCGGACGCGATCGAGCGGCTGTCGTTCATCGGCGCCGCCAAGCACTTGGGCCTGCCGCTGGAAGAGATCGCCGAACTGCTGGTGGTCTGGGAGTCCGGCGCCTGCGCGGACGTGAAGGCCGATCTACGGCCCCGGGTGGCCGCCCGCCTGGCGGAGGCCGAACACCGTACGGCGGAGCTGACCGCCTTCGCCGCCTCGCTGCACCGGGCGCTGGCTCGCCTGGACGCCCTGCCCGACCGGGCCGGCCGGTGCGATCCCGAGTGCGGCCTCCTCACCCCGGCGCCGGCCGAGTCGTCCCCATGCGCGGAGCGCGACGGCGAACGGTGGCGCACCGCACCGGTGGCCTGTTCGCTCACCGGCCGGGACGTGGCCGAACGCGCCGGGCACTGGCAGCGGCTCCTGGCCGGTGCCGGGCGGGAACCCATCCACGAGGGCGTACGGCTCACGCCGCCCGCCGAGCACGCGGGCGAACTGGCCGCGCTCGCCGCCGAAGAACAGCGGTGCTGCCCGTTCTTCGACTTCCGCCTCCACCTGGACGGCCCCGTGGCGCACCTGGAGGTCCGAGCCCCCGCCGACGGCGCTACCCTGCTCACCGACCTGTTCGGCCCAGCCACCCGACCGGCCGTCGTCCTGCGGCCCGAAAGCCGGGCCGCTGCGCAGAAAGATCCGTTCCGTCATGCTCGTCGCCCGCTCGATCGCCCTGTTCCTCCTTGCCGCGCTGTTCGAGATCGGCGGTGCCTGGCTGGTCTGGCAGGGCGTACGCGAGCACCGTGGCTGGGTCTGGATCGGGGCCGGCCTCGTCGCGCTGGGTGTCTACGGCTTCATCGCCTGCGGTCAGCCCGACACGCACTTCGGCCGGATCCTGGCCGCCTACGGTGGCGTCTTCGTCGCCGGATCACTCGCCTGGGGCATGGCCTTCGACGGATTCCGCCCTGACCGCTGGGACGTGATCGGCGCGCTGATCTGCCTCGCCGGGGTGGCCGTCATCATGTACGCCCCCCGCGCCCACTGACGCCCACCGGCCTAGGCGCCGATCTCGTAGGTGCCGTGATCACTGGCAAATGACGTCTATGGAACGCAGCGATCGCCAGTGTTCACCGATGCCAGGCGGGCAGGCGGCGCTTGTGACTCAGGCCTCCGCTTGCGCCGATTTGCTTGAGCGAGCTAGTTTTTGCTTATGCGAGCAAGAACGTTCACCGAGTCGGGCAGGCGCGCCCAGATCGTGCGGGCGGCGATCGAGGTGATCGCCGAGGTCGGCTACGCCAAGGCGTCATTCAGCCGGATCGCCGAACACGCGGGCCTGTCCAGCACCGGCATGATCAGCTACCACTTCGCCGGCAAGGACGACCTGCTCGCGGCGTGCGTCGCCGAGATCGAGGAGGTCACCGGGGCGTTCATGCAGCCGCGCATCGACGCCGCCGAGGGCCATGTCGCGCAGTTGCGCGCCTACGTCGAGGCGAACGTCGCGATGGTCGGCGAGCACCCCGCCGCCGTCCGCGCGCTGATCGACATCGTGAAGAACTCCGCAGGGCAGAGCGCCGCCGTCAACGGACGTCTCGCCGTCTTCGAGGAGCACTTCCGCGCCGGGCAGGCCGCGGGCGCCTTCCACTCCTTCGACACCCGGACCGTGGCGATCGCCCTCACCGCCGGCCTGGACGCCGTCGTAGTCACCGCGGCCGCCGCCGCACCCGACCCCACCGAGCTCACCCGGCTGGGCCGCGAACTCGCCGACCTGTACGTGCGGGCGACCGCAGCCGATCCCAGGGATGGATCCGCATGATGATCGACGAGAAGGCCGCGCCCGACGCGGGCCTGCGCCGGGTGATCCGCGCCAACGTGATGACCGTCGTGTTCGAGGTGGTCGTGCCGATGGTGCTCTTCTACGGTCTGCGCGCCGCGGGTGTGAGCCAGTGGTGGGCGCTGATGGCCGGCGTCCTGGTCGCCGCGCCGTACGCGGTGTGGACCATCGCCCGCGACCGCCGGATCGACCTGCTCGCCCTGGTCACGTTGAGCATCCTGCTGCTGTCCGTCGTTCTCGGCCTGCTGTCGGACGACCCGCGCAGCCTCGCGATCCGGGAGGGGTGGACGGCAGCACTGGGCGGCCTGTTCGGCGCGTGGATGCTGGTCTCGGTGTTCGTCGGCAGGCCCGCCCAGCTCACGCTGGGCCGCGCGATCGCCGAGATCAAGCGCGGCGCCGAGGGCGCGGCCGCGTGGGCGGCCCGCTGGGACACCGACGCCCGCTTCCGGCGTGGGCTGCGCATCGACACCGCCGTCTGGGGCGCCGTGCTGCTGGCCAACGCGGTGGTGCACGTCGTCCTCGTCTACACCCTGCCGATCGACCTCATCTCCCTGGTCACCACCGTGGCCTGGTTCGCCCCGATGGCCTGCCTGATCGCCTGGCACGTCTGGTACCTCCGCAAGGAGAACCTCGAGGCCTGACACTCTGACGACAAGCCGTGTTCAGGAGGAAGGCATCAGGCCAGGGAACGGACCCCGCATGGCGGCGACGCCACTCACACCGCCCTACTTGGAGCCTCGTGGGTGGTGGCCGGTATGCGGCTTAAGGGGTCGCCGCTTGGGCGGGCAAACGCGGTGACATGAGATCCGCACCCAGTGCGGGCAGCGCTGATGGCGCCGACATTTCGGGCGTATGGTGCGACACACTTTCCGACATCCCTCGGCCGGCGTGCACGGAGCAGTGGTCGACACATGCTCCGCAGAGAAAAAACTCGCTCGTGTCGCGGCGGCGGCTATGGACGCCTCGGATATCGCTCCTCCGGCAACCGCCAGGCCGAGCATTGCGGTTATCAGGCAATGTCTGATCTTCACCGGGATTACCTCCCCTGGGGATTCGACTTCCGCAGAGGCAGTACTACGCCACTTGCTCCGCCCATGCCCGGATCAGGATCGACAAGAAACGACTTATCAGGCAAATCTCCTACGAGTTGAGCGCAAGGTTACGGAATGTCGATTCAGCCGCTGAGTCGCAGGCCTCGACGTGCTCCACCCCGACCGGCTCGCTACTGCCCCCTGTAGTTGAGCCACCCGCACACCCAGTACCGGCCGTCGGAGTCCTGTTCGACGATCCATTGGTTGTCGATGTCCCCGGCGCTCCTCCCGGTGTCGGGGTCCTGTTGGGTGAAAGTGGCCTCGACACTGAGCTCGTCCGCGTCCGGGGGGATGGTGTACGGCTTCAGCTTCCATCGGCCGACGTAATAGCCGTTGAGGGCGAACCCGAGCAGGGTGGAGCGCAGCCGGGGACAGGACGCCGCTCGCAACTGCGTCATGTCGTGGTCGGCGAGGCCGTTCATGTACTTCTTGAACACCCGGTTGATGGCGTCGGCGCTCATCGGCGTGTGCGCCGGGGCGACCGGGTAGCTGGTGGCAGAGGCCGGTGGTGTGTACACGGGAGGCCACGAGGACAGCGATGATCACCGGTACGTGTGGGCGCGGTGGAAGGACGGCCCGTGTCGGCAGCGGTCCGGCGCCGCGGCTGAGTTCGGTAAGGAGCCGGTGGGCGTCATGAGCGTTCAGCCGCCGTGCCGGATCCTTGCCGAGGAGCCCCGTGAGGACGGCCGTGAGCGGTCCGGCGTGGACGACGGATGCGGGTCCTCGGTGGCGATGGCGACGAAGATCCCGCCGGTGCTGGCTCCGCCGAACGGCACCCGCCCTTCCACGGCCGCGTACAGGGTGGCTCCGAGCGACCACAGGTCGGTTTCGGGGGTGGCGTCCTGGCCCCGGACCTGTTCGGGGGCCATGAACGCAGGTGTCCCGAGGATCGCGCCGGACCAGGTGAGAGTGCTGTCGCCCTCGAGGGTGGCGATGCCGAAGTCGGTGAGGACGACCCGGTCGAGATCAATGTCCCGGGCCCGCCACACGACACCCATCCCGCCTCGGCCGATGACGTCGAGCAGCCGATACCGCCCCGCCAACGGCTCGTCAGGATCGGTACGCACGGGGTGATCTTACTGAGCGATCGGCATCAAACAAACAATGCCGTCTATAAAGGCTCCGGGATCGCCGCCAGGGGCGGACGACGACGGCCTCGGCCTCGGCACGACGACGCCTCGGAACGTGTATCGCGGAGGTATCGAGAATCGCATACGCCACCGCAACGGTCTCCCGTCTTCAGTGGAGGCATGGACCACAGCGCATCAACGGTCGGTGCCTCCATCGGGAAAGGACTGTGATCATGAACTCGGATTCCGCAGGTGGGGTCGACCGGCGGCGGCTGCTCGGGTGGGGCGGGTTGGCGGCCGCCGGCGTGGTGGCCGGCGCGTCGCTGGTGGGCGCCCAGCCCGGCCACGCCGCCCCGGCCCCGACCGACGACGACCAGATCCCGCCGGACACCCTGCCCGGCGGAGCCTACGACCGGTACGTGGCGAAGCTGGCCGCCGAGGGGAGGTTCTCCGGCGTGGTGCTGTTGTCGCACCGGGGCCGGACGGTGCTGTCCCGCAGCCATGGCATGGCCGACAAGGAGAAGGGGATCGCCAACCACGAGGGCACCGCGTTCAGCCTCAGCTCGGCGGGCAAGCCGTTCCACGCGGTGGCCATCTTGCAGCTGGCGCAGCAGGGCAAGGTGAAGCTGTCGGACACGGTGGGCACCCATCTGAAGGGCTTCGCCAAGGAGATCGCCGAACAGGTGACCATCCACCATCTGTTGTCCGGCGCCTCCGGGCTGGACAGCCCGGATGAGGACGTGCAACGCGTCTTCCAGAGCCGGGATGAGGTGCACGAGTACTACGAGCGGCGGGCCCGGCAGGCGAAACTGGTGGGCGTCCCGGGCGTTCCCGACACCGCCCACGCGGAGGCGGAGGTCACCATTGCCGCGCTGATCGTGGAGGCGGTGACCGGCAAGACGTACTGGGACTACGTGCAGGAGAACATCTTCGGGCGCTGCGGCATGACCGGTTCGGCGTTCTACACCAGGCCGCAGTGGCTCGCCGACAAGCACATCGCGCATCCGTACATGACGCTGGCCGACGGCAGCGTGGTGGACGCCGTCCGCAACCTGGACAAGAGCAGCCCGGGCCCGGACGTACCCGGTAAGAATCCGGGCCGCGCCTTCATCGATGCCCCCGGGGACAGTGGATTCGCCACCGCGCCGGATCTGGTCCGGTTCGCGCGCGCACTGGGCGACGGCACGCTGCTGGAGCGGCCCTGGGCCGCCGTGCTCACCGCCGCCAAGATCCCCCACGGGCCCCAGTCGTTCGGCGCGTACGGGATTCCGGTCTCCATCGTCAACGGCCAGTGGATGTACCAGCGCGCCGGCGGCAACCCCGGTGTCAGCGCCAACTGGGACATCTACCCATACACCGGCTGGGTCGGCGTCATCCTCGGCAACTGCGATGGCGTGCCGCTGCCGGAGATGATCGGGCAGGAGATGCAGGCCATCACCGGGGCTCCGGCCGGCGGGGGGACGGGCGGCTGAGCTAGCGGGGAAGGTCTAAGGAATACGTTGAACGAACCCGCATCCGGATGTGCTGGCCGCGCAAGGGCGGGCACGCGCTCGGGTCCGCAGCGAACACCATCGCCGATGGGGGCGTCCTCAGCCCCGAGCCGCGTGACCAACCTGGTGATCATAGTGGTCACCGCACTAGCCGCCTCGATCCGGGCTCAGGCCGGCCGGGCGGCGGGCCGGAGGCCGTCCATCAGGAGGTCCAGCAGGCGACCGGCCTTGGCCTCATGCGCGGGCCGGGGGGCCACGGTGAAGATGCCGATGAGGGAGGCGGCGATGTCTTCGGCGGTGACGTCGGAGCGGAGGTCGCCCGCCGCGCGACCGGCGTCGAGAATCGTGGTGATGGCCGCCAGTAGCTCGGTCCGGGTCTGCGCATGGGCGATCTCGCCTGACTCGATCATCGCAAGCAGCGTGTCGAGCATGCCGTTCTTGGTCGCGATCCAGTCCCCGAACAGGTCCATCCAGCGCCGCATCGCCGCGGCCGGGGGCAGTTGGCCGAGCAGTTCGCGGGCGCCGGTCGTCAGCCGTACGACCTGGTCCCGGTAGACCGCGTCGACCAGCGACTCGCGGGTCGGGAAGTGCCGGTAGAGCGTGGCGATGCCGACTCCGGCCTCGCGGGCGATCGCACGCATCGACGGCTCGGCGTCAGCCGACACGAACACGCGGGTCGCCACCGCGAGCAACTGGTCGCGGTTACGGGCTGCGTCCGCCCGTGGCGCGCGCATCTCCGCCTCAGTCAAAACGGATCACGCTCCGGTTGTGTTACGGTCATCCATGGAAACGGAGCATAGTCCGTTTCAAGGCGTTCCCTCGATCCCCAAGGAGACAGGCGTACATGCAGGAACAGAGCGATCAACCGCCGACGAGTAGGAGCAGGGCGGTCCGGCTCGATTCATTCGGCGGCCCCGAAGTCCTGGAGATCCGTGAGGTTTCCGCTCCGCAGGCCGGCCCGGGACAGATCCGTGTGCGGGTCACCGCGGCCGGTCTGAACCCGATGGACTGGATCATGACCGCCGACGCGGACACCGCCGCCCGGTTCGACTTGAGCCTCCCGGCCGGGTTCGGGACCGACTACGCAGGTGTGGTGGACCAGGTCGGTGACGGGGTGACCGGCTTCGCGCCCGGCGACCGGGTGTTCGGGGGCGCCCTGTCCCGCGCGGTCGCCGACTTCGTGGTGATCGACCCGGCCGGGGGGATCTCGGCGAACGAGGCCCATCACACCCCCGACGGCATCGACGACCGCACCGCCGCCACCCTTACGATCGCCGGCCGCACGGCATCCGCCGCCCTCGCCGTGGTCGACCCCGGCCCGGACGACACAGTGCTGATCGGCGGCGCGGCGGGCGGGGTCGGGGTGTTCGCTGTCCAGCTGGCCAGGATCGCAGGAGCGCGCGTGATCGGGACGGGATCGGCGACATCATCCGATTTCCTGCGCGATCTCGGAGCCGAGCCGGTCGCCTACGGCGACGGCCTGGCCGACCGGGTCCGAGCCCTCGCCCCCGGCGGTGTCACCGCCGCCATCGACCTCCACGGGACGGAGACAGTGCACGCCGCAAAGGAACTCGGCGTCCCGGACGGCCGTATCTGCACCATCGCCGCGCAAGTCGACGGCGTGTCGGCGGCCAACGGCGCGAACGCCGCCCCCGGCGCCCTGGAAGAGGTCGCCCGCCTGGTCGCGGCGGGCCGACTCCGGGTGCCCATCGCGGCGAGCTTCCCGGTCGAGCAGATCCGCCGCGCGACCGAGCTCCAGGCCGGCCGGCACGTGCACGGCAAGGTCGTCATCGACCTCTAGATCAAGGCCGTCGCGACGATGAACGCTATGTCGTCGTCACTGTCAGGGGTGGAGCCTCCCGCCGGATTCGAGCCGGCGACCTGCCGCTTACCAGGACAGCTCACACAGCATCCACCGAAGTCAACGGCGGTGAACGTGGGCCAGTGGCTGTCCCCGGTTGCCGTCGTTGCCGTCACCGTTGCCGTCAACCAAGGCGGGGCGGTGGTGGTCCTGGCCGTCGCGCCATCCCCTTCTGGCCGCTCATGTCAGCGGGTTAGTTCGATGACGGTGACTCTAGTTGGGCGGTGCCAGGGTGCGCAGGACGTCGAACTCGTTGCCCTCGGGATCGGCCATGACCACCCAGCTCCGGCCGGCGCCCTGGCCCACGTCCACCTTGGCGGCGCCAAGGCCGAGCAGCCTGGCCACCTCGTCGTCGGTACTGCCGTCGATCGGGCTGACGTCCAGGTGGAGCCGGTTCTTCACGGTCTTGCCCTCAGGCACCCGGATGAACACCAGGGTGGGCGGCATCTGGCGGGCCCGGACCTCCTCGACGGTCGGCTCCCAGGAACCGATCTCGACCTTGCCCTCGCTACGGTCGATCACCTTGAAGTCCAGGACCGCGCACCAGAAGGCCGCGAGGCGCTCCGGATCGTGGCAGTCGACAACCAACTCGGTGAACCTACTTGTCATCGACTCCCCAGACAGTGCGGACGGGGGCTCAGCTTATGGGGCCCCGCCACCCGTTAGAAGGGGTCCGACGCGCGGGCGCGGGTGTCAGTGGTGGCTGTCGTTGCCGTCACCGCTGCTGTCGCGGACGCCGGTGGCCTCAAGCGACCCTTACGGAGTGCGGGCCGACGCTGACGGTGATGTCAACGTGTCCGCCCAAGGCCGTCGCATAGGCACGAAGCGTCTCGAGTTCCATGGCCTCGATCCTGCCGTTCTCGATCTGCGAGATTCGGGACTGGGCCTGTCACACGACCGTCCGCTCGCGACTCTCATCGTTGCTGTCAGGGCGGCCTTGGCCGATCAGCCTCTCAACGGCTCTCACCTTGGGGAAGGAGAGCCTCCGGCCGGATTCGAACCGGCGACCTGCCGCTTACAAGGGATACGGACACCCCTGCTCGCGCCGCGTCCGCCGAGGTAGACCGTGGCCCGGGTGCGGGCTTGAGTGAACGTTGGTTGCTGTCGCTGCTGTCACCCGCGCTGGCGCCGTGGGTTGCGTCCACGGACGTGGTGTACGAGTTTCCGCTGATCAAAGGCGTGGCGTCGTGAACTGAGACGGCCAGCGCTGCTCACCGCTCCCCTGGGCACTTGCCGGGTCCCCGTAAATCTTGACAGTCTTATCCAGTCTCGGTCACCAATGTGGCTGAACCATTCCCTCCGGAGACCCTGCAGAGGGACAAGCCCTGAAAAATCAGAGGAGAAACAATGACCGCGAGCGACTCGGGCCAGCCGAACGACGCGACCAATCCCTGGCCCCGCCACGACGATCTGGCAGACCCGTTCGACGAAGAGTTCTACCGCCTAATCCGGGAAAACCCCCCGGCAGGGGGAACGAACCCCACCACAGGCGGTGGCCAGGGAAACAACTGATCAACACCGCTGAACCGGTGCCTGCACATTACGAGCCGCCCGACATGATTCGTGGCTGACCGTAAATGGCCAAGACGCCACTTCGCCGGCTCTCGCACCAGGGGTGCGAGAGCCGGCTCCCGCTTCCGTTCCCAGCCCGTCACCGTTGCCGTCAGCGTCCCTCATGCCGACGGCTTTACAGAGGGTCGGCAATTCCGCCTCTACTCCTCCGCTGACCTGGGGTTTCGCCACGATCGCAGTCCCGCACCCGAAGACGTACCAGGGCTATGAGGGCGTTGTACGCCGTCACCTCATCCCCGAGTTGGGCAGGAAACGGCTCGACAAGCCGACGGCGCGTGATGTCCGTCTGTTCATCACGCGGCTTCGTGAGTCGTGCCCGTGCCGCCGGAACGGCTGAGACGCTGCCCGCGAGGAACGGCGCTGCTGCCGCCAAGCCGGTGCCGGAGTGCTGCGGTTCCTGGCTGTCCATCCGCATGTGTCGGCCACCGCGACATCGGGGCTAACCACGACGATCTACGCATACGCGGCGCTCGGTGAGAAGCGGAAGGCGCTCGGGAGGCTGGTGATGCCCTCGGCTGAGGCGGGTGAGGAGCTTCAGGCTCCCGCCTGAAAGTTCTCGCAGAAGCTGTGGTTGCGTTCACGGTCTCTGACGAGCGTTACCGTCAAAAAGACCCCGGGCGATCGTCGCTCGAGGTCTTTCGCTGGTCAGGTGGGAGCCTCCGGCCGGATTCGAACCGGCGACCTGCCGCTTACAAGGAATACGGACACCCCTGGTCGCACTCCATCCGCCAAGGTAGAAGGGGTCCGACGCGCGGGCGGGGGTGTCAGTGGTGGCCGTCGTTGCTGTCACCGCTGCTGTCACGGACGCCGGTGTCCTCAAGCGACCCTTACAGAGTGCGGGCCGACGCTGATGGTGATGTCAACGTGTCCGCCCAAGGCCGTCGCATAGGCACGAAGCGTCTCGAGTTCCATGGCTTCGATCTTGCCGTTCTCGATCTGCGAGATTCGGGACTGAGACACGCCGAGGGCCCGCGCCAACTCCACCTGAGTCTTACCAACGGCCTTGCGCAGCTCCTTGAGGTGGTGGCCGGCCACATACGCGTCCAACTCGGCACGCGCCCTGGCCTGACGCTCGGGATCTGCCAGCTCAGGATGCCGTCGATGGGCCTCAGCCTTGACGTCCCGCCAGTTGCGTCCGGTGCTCATCGGCCGCCCTCCTCATCCTTCTCCGCCCGATAATCGGCGTACCTGGCCTCGGCGAGCGGAATCGCGTCCTCGTACCAGCGGGACCATCTCCCGGTCTTGTCACCCGCAACCAGGAAGATCGCTGCGCGATCCGGATCGAAGACGAACAGCATGCGTATCTCCGACCGACCGCGAGAGCCCGGCCTCAGCTCCTTCAAGTTACGCAGCTTGCTGTGCTCCAGCGTGTCGACGAGCGGCCTGCCAAGGGTCGGCCCGACAGCGGCAAGCCGGTCGATGGCCTGCTCGATCAAGGCCGCCGAGTCCGGCTCAGACTCGCAGAGCTTCAGGAACCACGTCTCGACAGGCTCTAAGAGGATGACTTCCCACGTCACCCCATCAATATAACCTGTAGCTCATTTTTTCGGCTAGGGCACGCGGTCACACGACCGTCCGCTCGCGACCCTCATCGTTGCTGTCAGAGCCGCCTTGGCCGATGAACCTCTCAACGGCTCTCACCTGGGAGGACGAGAGCCTCCGGCCGGATTCGAACCGGCGACCTGCCGCTTACAAGGCGGACGCTCTGCCAGCTGAGCTACGGAGGCGCGCTGCTTTCGCAGCCTCACCACGATAGCGCGTATACGCCGCGAGTCAGACTCCGTACCGGGCGCGTTCTCCTCGCCGTCACACCGGCCGCAGAGTGCCTGGCACCAGTTAGTGAACCGTGGTTCAATAACTGGCATGGCACGGCCGAGGAAGTTCACCGATGAGCGTCTGCTGGCCGCCGCGGGGGTGGCGATCAGCCGGCTCGGGCCGGGGTTCACGCTGGCGGACGTCGCGCGGGAGGCGGGGGTCGCCGTCGGGACGGTGGCCCAGCGCTTCGGGTCCAAGCACGGGCTCTTGGTCGCGATGACCAGGGCGGCGGTGCGCACTACCCGGGAGGGCATGGGCGCGGCCGCGGCGGCGCACGGCGATCCGGTGGCCGTGGTGGTCGAGGTGCTGGTGGCGGCGTTCGGGCCGCTGGACGATCCCGCCCGGGCGGCGAACAACCTGGCTCAGCTGGCCGTCGACCTGGCCGACGAGGAGTTGCGCGGCCTGCTGGCGGAGCTGCACACCGCCTTGGAAGAGGGACTGGTCCCCCTCCTCGACCGGGCGGTGCGGGAGGGGCGGCTGCCCGGGGCGCCACCCGCGCCGGTGGCCGCGCGGATTCTGGCCGCGGTCACCGACGGCACGACGCTGCACTGGTCGGCACGGCCCGTGGGCGGCCTCTGCGACCGGCTGCGCGCCGATCTGGACGCGGTGCTGGCCGGCTGGAGCCACGGTTCAGACGCAGGAACGATCGAGGAGAGCATGTGACCGGTCCGTTGAAGGAACACGTCGCGCTGGTCACCGGGGGTACCCGGGGGGCCGGCCGCGGCATGGCGGTGGAGCTGGGCGCGGCCGGCGCGACGGTGTACGTCACCGGCCGCACGACGCGGGAGTCGCGCAGTCCGCTGGGCCGCCCGGAGACGATCGAGGAGACCGCCGAGCTGGTCACCGAGGCGGGCGGCCGGGGCATCCCGGTGCGCTGCGACCACATGGTCCCCGCCGACGTACGGGCGCTGGTCCGGCGGATCGAGGAGGAGCAGGGCGGCCGCCTGGACGTCCTCGTCGACGACACGTGGGGCGGCGACCAGTGGGTCGAGTGGAAACCGCTCTGGGAGCACGACCTGGAGAACGGCCTGCGGGCGCTCCGGAACGGCCTGGAGACCCACCTGATCACGCTGCACACGGTCCTTCCCCTGCTCGTACGGCGGGGGCGCGGGCTGGTCGTCGAGATCACCGACGGGGACGACATGTTCAACGACCGCTACCGAGGGTCGATGTTCTTCGACATGGTGAAGGTGGCGATCACGCGGCTCGGCAAGATGCTGCGCGACGAGCTGGCCCCGCACGGGGTCACGTCGCTGTCGCTGACCCCCGGCTTCCTGCGCTCGGAGGAGGTCCTGGAGCACTTCGGCGTCACCGAGGAGAGCTGGCGCGACGGGATCGCCAAGGACAAGTGGTTCGCGATCTCGGAGACGCCGCGCTACATCGGGCGGGCCGTCGCCGCGCTGGCCGCCGACCCGAAGGTGGCGCGCTGGTCCGGCAAGGCGCTGTCGTCCGGGGTGCTGGCGAAGCACTACGGCTTCACCGACCTCGACGGCTCGCAGCCGGAGGCGAGCCGGTTCTTCGAAGAGGTCTATTTCGGCGACAAGAAGGACGCCCCGGTCGAGGACTACCGCTGATCTGCGCCCCGGTTTTCCGTCGCCATGGCGACGAAGAACCGGGGCGTTGTTTCAGGAGCGGCGACGGCGGCGACTCGAGATCTCGTACATCGCGATGCCCGCCGCTACGCCGGCGTTGAGCGACTCGGCGTTCGGGCCCATCGGGATGTTGATGAGCAGGTCGCAGGTCTCGGCGACCAGTCGTGACAGGCCCTTGCCCTCCGAGCCGACGACGAGCACGAGCGGGCCGCTCGCGGCCTCCAGGTCGCCGACGCCCACCGCTCCCCGCGCGTCGAGGCCGGCGACGAACAGACCGGCGCTCTGGTACGACTTCAGGGCCCGTACGAGGTTGGTGGCGCGGGCCACCGGGACCGAGGCGAGGGTCCCCGCGGAGGTCTTCCACGCCCCGGCGGTCACGCCCGCCGCCCGGCGCTCGGGGACGAGCACGCCGTTCGCGCCGAACGCGGCGGCCGAGCGGACGATCGCCCCCAGGTTGCGCGGGTCGGTCACGCCGTCAAGGGCCACGACGAGCTGCGGGGTGCCGCCGCGCTGCAGCAGATCGTCGGGGTGCGCGTAGCGGTACTCGGGGACCTGCAGGACGATGCCCTGGTGCACGGCCCGGTCGGTCATCCGGTCGAGCTCGGTCCGGCCCGCCTCGAGCAGCGGCACGCCGGCGTCCGTGGCCAGCTTGATGGACTCGCGGACGCGGTCGTCGGAGGCGCCGGTCATGACGTACAGGGCACTCGCCGGGATGCCCGCGCGCAGCGCCTCGACGACCGGGTTACGGCCGGTGACCAGCTCCGGACCGTCGGGCGCGGACCGTCGCCCGGTGCGCTCCGCGGGCGCGGACGAGGAGGGCGTACGGCGGGTGGTGCCGGCGGTGGTGGGTGTGCCGGTCCGGGTCGCCGACTTGGCGGCGCGGGCGGTCTGCCGCTTGCCGTACCAGTGCCGGTCCTCCGCCTTCAGGGTGTGACTCGGCCCCTTCTTGCGACGCTTCGCCATGGTTGCCCTCCGCTGGTGCACAGGGCGCTGTCCCGCCCTCCGAAAAAGAGGCGATCTCTCGCCCGTCGAAAAGGCGATCTCTCGCCACTCACCAGACTCTACGCGGATCCGGGACCCGGCCTGTCCCGTAGGAGCCGCTCGATGCGCTCCAGCCGGCCTTCGATGGCGCTCAGCCGCCGCTCGATCGCCGACTCCGGGGTGGACGGGCCCTCCGCCGCCGGGGGCTCGGCCGCCGGCTCCTCGGGAGGCGGTTCGGGGCTGCGCAGCGTGGCCATGACGTCGCGGCGCAGGTCGGAGGCGTCGACGCCGCACCGCTGGAGGACCCGGGCGCCGGCCCCTTCGGTCTCTCTGATCAGGCCGAGGAGGATGTGCTCGCTGCGGATGTAGTCGTGGCCGAAGTACAACGCCTCGCGCAGCGACAGTTCGAGGACCTTCTTGGCGCGGGCCGTGAACGGCACGTCGGTATCGGGCGGCGTCGTTCCCCTCCCGACGAGCTCCTCGACGTCCCCGCGGGCGGTGTCGAGGGTGAGGCCGGCCGCGTCGAGGGCGCGCACCGCGCCGTCGGTGTCGCCGCGCAGCAGGCCGAGGAGAAGGTGCTCGGTGCCGATGTGCCCGTGCTCGAAGGCGCGGGCCTCTTCCTGGGCGTGGACGACGACTCGGCGGGCGGTGTCGGTGAACCGCTCCAACACGTGCACCACCTCGGCAGGGGAGGTACGGCCCGGCCGGGGCGGCCGGTGGGACCCAATCTCCTCGAACGGTACGTCCCCACCGGAACGGCCCGGTTAACCGGATCGGACGCCGCCGTGTCGCGACGTCCGGTCCTGTGACGCGTCCGCGCCGGTCAGGAGCGCTTGAGCTCCCAGCGTGGGCCGCGCGGGGTGTCCTCGATGAGGATGCCGGCGGCGGTCAGGCCGTCGCGGATGGCGTCCGCCGCGGCGTAGTCCTTGCGGGCGCGGGCCGCCTGCCGCTGCTCCAGGGCCACCGACACGAGCGCGTCGACGACGTCGCGAAGGTCGCCGGCCGTGCCCTCCCACTGCGCCGACAGCGGGTCGAGGCCGAGGGCGCCGAGCATCGCGCGCACCTCGCCGAGGGCGCGGGTCACGGTGTCCTTGTCGCCCGCGGCGAGCGCGGTGTTGCCCTCGCGCACCGCCTCGTGCACGACGGCCAGCGCCTGCGGCACACCCAGGTCGTCGTTCATCGCGTCGACGAACGGCGCCGGCAGAGCGCCGGGCTCGACCCGACCGGACAGCTCGACGGCGCGCGTCACGAACCCCTCGACGCGCTGGTACGCCACCGCGGCCTCGCGCAGCGCCTCGTCGGAGTAGTCGATGATCGACCGGTAGTGCGCGGCGGCCAGGTAGTAGCGGACCTCCACCGGCCGGGCCCGGT
This sequence comes from Actinoallomurus sp. NPDC052308, assembly GCF_040679195.1. Lineage (NCBI taxonomy): Bacteria > Bacillati > Actinomycetota > Actinomycetes > Streptosporangiales > Thermomonosporaceae > Actinoallomurus > Actinoallomurus sp. NPDC052308. Next base: position 821,377 of record NZ_JBFAUM010000002.1, read on the forward strand.
CCAGCAGGTCGGTCAGCAGCACGACGTTGCCGACGGACTTGCTCATCTTCTCGCCGTTCACCGTGAGCAGGCCGTTGTGCAGCCAGTAGCGGGCGAACCCGTCACCGGCCGCGGTCGACTGCGCCAGCTCGTTCTCATGGTGCGGGAAGATCAGATCGACGCCACCGCCGTGGATGTCGAACGTCGCGCCGAGGTACTTGGTCGACATCGCCGAGCACTCGAGGTGCCAGCCGGGACGGCCGGGGCCCCACGGCGTCTCCCAGCTCGGCTCGCCCGGCTTGGCGCCCTTCCACAGCGCGAAGTCGCGCGGGTCGCGCTTGGCCGCCTCGTTGGGGGTGTCGCCGGCCGGCCGCATGCTGTCGAGCCGCTGGTTGGACAGCGCGCCATAGCGGTCGGCCCAGGACGCCACGTCGAAGTAGACGTCGCCCTCGACCGTGTAGGCGTGGCCGGCCTCGATGAGGCGGCGCATCAGCACGATCATCTCGGGGACGTGCCCGGTCGCCCGCGGCTCGATGGTCGGGGGCAGGCAGCCGAGCGCGTCGTAGCCGCGGCCGAAGACGCGCTGGTTGGCCTCGGCCACCGCGAACCACGGCACGCCCGTCTCCGCCGACACCCGAATGATCTTGTCGTCGATGTCGGTGATGTTCCGGACGAACGTCACGTCGTATCCGGAGGCGAGCAGCCAGCGGTAGACGAGGTCGTAGATGACACCGGAACGCATGTGCCCGATGTGCGGGGCGGCCTGCGGGGTGGCACCACACACGTAGATCCCCGCCCGGCCCGCCTGCAGCGGGACGAATTCGCGGATGCCACGGGTACCGGTGTCGTAAAGGCGCAGGCTCACGCGTAAGAGGCTATTCGATGCCGGTCCGGTCCCGTCACTGAAATCGCGTCCCTCACCCATTCATGACCTCACCGGTCGGCCGGATTCCCCGTCCACCCGAGCCCCGTCGTCCAGGCCGCGCAGCCGCCGGGTCAGCTCGCCGAACGCCACGACGTTCGGGACCTCGGCGGCGATCGCCGTCAGCCCGGCCGGGCGGTCGGCGCGGTCGATGTGGACCATGCCGCCCTCGATCTTCACCCGGTCCACGTTCTCCCACGGCACGTACTCACCGCCTTTGGCGATGCCCTGACGGGTGACGCCGAACGGTCCGAGCCGCACCTTGCCGCCGGTCTCGACGCGGGACAGATACTTGGGCAGCATCCGTTCGGTCACCGCGCGGGACACGGTCTCGACCAGTTCCCGGCCGCCGGGGACGCTCCCGTCGATCAGAGCCTCGGCCTCGGCCCCCGCCCGGCCGGTCAGGGTCAGCCGCCACGTGACCGTCCCGGTCGCGGCCCGGCGTACGCCGGAGACGCGCACTTCGGTAACGGCGTCCCAGGCGAGGGGCGTGGCCGCGCGCCAGGAGGACAGTACGACGCCGTTCTCGAACAGGTGGACCGTCGAGCCCCGCGCCGGCAGGACCTCGCGTACGAGGACGCGGCCGGCCGCGCCGAGGTACGCGGCGGTGAGCAGCAGGGCGAGACCGGACGCCCACCCTAAGCCGTCGAACAGGAACGCGACGGTGAAGGGCAGCAGCAGAAGCCCCGGCAGGCCCAGCAGCACCAGCCAGGCGCGGGACCGCCGGTCGACGGGCCGGGGATCGTGCCCGGCCCGGAACTCGCCGAGCCGCTCATCCTCGGCGACCCGGCGGACACGAGGCGGGAGATCAGTCGCGGTCCCCGCTTTCACCGCGAAGAGGGGGAAATTGGACATCGACCGGCCGCATACCCACGAGCGCCCCCTTTGAAGCCCGACCGCCGGATCCGGCCACACCCCGCCCCCCATCCCGGCGCGGCACACCCCGCCCCCGTCCCGGCGCGCCACACATCGCAGCCCCATCCCGGCGCGGCACACCCCGCCCTCGCCCCGGCCCGGCAGACCTCGGACCCCGTTCCGGCCCGGCACACCCCGACCCGGCCGCGGCACACCCACGCCTCGTCCCGGCGCGGTGCATATCCCGCAGCGCCACCGGCGCGGCGTGGCGCATCCCGTGCCGCGCCGGGCGACACGCGGTGCGGGATGAGAGCGGGAACACGTTGATCCGGTCAAGATAAGGGAACCCTCCGAGACGATGGTTGGCTTCCCTGCTATGAGTGACTCCCCCGCTCCGTACTCCCCGGCGCAGCGGCGGCTGCTGACGGCGGCCGGCGGCCTCGGCGTCGCGGCGCTGGCCGGCGCGACGTTCGTGCTGTCCTACGACGACCTGCGGGCGCTCGCCCTCCAGGGCGGCGCTGCCCGCGACCGGGCGTTCCTGTACCCCGGCATGGTCGACGGCCTGGTCGTCGTCGTGATCCTGTCGATCCTGATCGCCCGCCGGGCGCCCTGGTGGGCGCGCGCGGTCCGCTGGCTGCTGCTCCTGGCGCTGATCGTCGGCGCCGGCGCGGCCGGCGTCGAGCGCGCGGTCCACGGCTACGGCGGCCTGTCGCACGCGTGGCTGTCCGGAGGGGTGGCGGCGGCCCCCTGGGTGATCCTCGCCGTCGCCGTCTGGCTCTGGCTGTCCATGATCAAGCAGCTCGTAAGGACCCGGCGGCGGGACGCCGCGACACCTGCGGCCCCGGAGCCCTCGCCGGACACACCGGACGACGACCGGGCGTTCATCCCCGGCCTCACCGATGAGGCGTACGCCGAGACCCGGCCGCTCCCGCGGCCCGCCCCGCCCCGAGCTCTGGAGCCCGGCCCCGGCGCCGTACGGGACCGGCCGCACGAGAGCGCCTCTCCAACCGTGTCCGACGGTCCGGCGGCCGAGCCCGTACGGGACCGGGAACCGTTGCCGGACCTCCCGCCGGCCGAGCCCGTACAGGACCACGGACCGTTGCCCAGCCTCCCGCCGGCCGAGCCCGTACGGGACCGGGAACCGTTGCCGGACCTGCCACCGGCCGAGCCCGTACGGGACCAGGGACCGTTGCCAGACCTCCCGCCGGCCGAGATCGGCGGCGACGACGGTCCAAAGCCGGAACAACCGCTCGAGACCGCGCCGGACCGGACGCGTGAGGACCGGCTCTCCCCGCTCCTCCCGGTGGCCGACACCGGTGCGGAGCCGGAGCCGGCGCTCCCGCCCGAGTTGGAGCGGCAGGCGGATCGCGCGTGGCAGCCCGGCCCAGCGCTGCCGCCCGGCGTGGCGCCCAAGACCGATCACGGCACCGACCAGGATTCCCGGCCCGCGGGACACACGGAGCCGGACAGTGACCTCGTACCGGATACGGACCCGGAGGTGGTGGCGCCCATGCAGAACACGCCCGTGGACCCGGAGCAGGAGGAGCCCGCGCCGCGCTGGGTGGCCCGGACCTCGCTGCCGACGGACGTGCGGCTGGTCGGGCCGCCGCAGACCAGGCAGCGGCTCGGCGACACGCAGCCCGACGGCATCAGGCTGCCCGACACCGACCCGGACGGCATCCCGATGCCCGGTGTGGCCGACGAGACGCCCGCCGGCGAGGAGGAGGACGCGTACGCCGACGACCGGGCCGAGGATCCGGACGTCGGCGCCGAGGCCGACGACGCCCGTCCGTGGAGCCCGCCGGAGGACGGAGGTCCGTGGGCCTCCGGCTCCGGAGGGTCCGGCGGCGGGGAGGAGCCGACGCCGCCGTCGAGCAAGTTCCGCAGCTCGCCCACCCCGCCTCGCGGCTGAACCGAGCGCGCGGACGTGGTCCGCCGGACGTAACGGATCCAGAAGCACGCCTGGAAAGGTAGGGATCATGGAGACGTGGGTCGACGTGCCCGAGGGCAGCGGTTTCGGGGTGGAGAACCTGCCGTACGGCGTGTTCTCCCGGCGCGGCGAGCTGCCGCGGGTGGGGGTCGCGATCGGCGACCACGTGCTGGACCTGGCCGAGCTCGCGGCGGCGGGGCTGCTGGTCGACCGGCGCTGGTTCGCCGCCGGAACGCTGAACTCCTTCATGTCCGCCGGACGCCCCGTCTGGCAGGCGACCCGAGACCGCCTGATCACGCTGCTCACCGACCCGGGGCATCGCGGATCGGTCGAGCCGCACCTGGTCCCGCTGCGCGAGATCGAGCTGCACCTGCCGTTCGACGTCGCCGACTACGTCGACTTCTATTCATCCCGCGACCACGCGGTGAACGTCGGCCAGATCTTCCGGCCGGGCGCGGAGTCGCTGCCGCCCAACTGGCTGCACCTGCCGGTCGGCTACCACGGCCGGTCCGGCACCATCGTGCCGTCCGGGACGCCGATCGTACGGCCCTGCGGCCAGCGCCGGACTGATGACGGGCCGGTGTTCGGGCCCTCGGTCAAGCTGGACGTCGAGGCGGAGGTCGGCTTCGTCGTGGGCGTGCCCTCGGCGCTCGGCCGACCGGTGCCGACGGCCGGGTTCCGGGATCACGTGTTCGGCTTCGTCCTGGTCAACGACTGGAGCGCGCGGGACATCCAGGCGTGGGAGTACCAGCCGCTCGGGCCGTTCCTCGGCAAGTCGTTCGCGACGTCGATCTCGCCGTGGGTGGTGCCCCTCGCGGCGCTCGAGAGCGCCCGTACGACCCCGCCGGCCCAGGCGCCGGAGCCGTTGCCGTACCTGCGCTGCGACGAGCCCTGGGGGCTCGACCTGACGCTGCGGATCGAGCTCAACGGGCACGTGGTCAGCCACCCGCCGTTCGCGACGATGTACTGGACCGCGCCGCAGCAGCTCGCGCACGCGACCGTCAACGGCGCGGCGCTGCGCACCGGCGACCTGATGGCCTCCGGGACGGTGTCCGGGCCGGGCCGGAACCAGCGCGGCAGCCTCATCGAGCTCACGTGGGACGGCCGGGATCCCCTGGTGCTGCCCGACGGGCGGCGCCGGGGCTACCTGGAGGACGGCGACACCGTACGGATCCAGGCGACCGCGGCCGGGCCCGGCGGCGCGCCGATCGGATTCGGCGAGGTGACGGGGACCGTCACGCCGGTGCTCTGCTGACCCGTGGGGAACCGCCCGATCGCCCCTGAGGCACGTACGCCGCAGCGGCGGTCGGCCGAGCCCGAGGCGTGCCGGAGACGTTTCGGCGAGCGCGCGTGCCGGAGACGGTCAGACGAGGCGTGCCGAAGACGTTCGGCGAGCACGGGCGTCCCGAAGGCGGTCAGACGAGGACGAGGGCCGTGGCGATGGCGGCCAGGCCCTCTCCGCGGCCCGTGAGGCCCAGCCCGTCCGTCGTGGTGCCGGCGATGCTGACCGGGACGCCGCCGAGCGCCTCGCTCAGTGTCTTCTCCGCCTCCGCCCGCCGCTTGCTGATCCGCGGGCGCACGCCGATGACCTGGATCGAGACGTTGCCGATCGCGTGGCCCGCCGCCGTGATGCGGCGCTCGACCTCGCGCAGGAGGTCGACGCCGGAGGCTCCCGCCCAGCGTGGGTCGGAGGTGCCGAAGACGGCGCCCAGGTCGCCGAGACCGGCGGCCGACAGGAGTGCGTCACAGGCCGCGTGCGCCGCGACGTCGCCGTCGGAGTGGCCCGCGAGGCCGTCGCCCTCGTCGGACCAGTCGATGCCGGCCACCCGGAGCGGGCGGCCCGAAGCGAACGGGTGGACGTCGACTCCGACGCCCACCCGTGGAAACCGTGTCGCCAAGGCGCTAGTTGGCCAGGACCTCGTCGAGGAGGGCCTCGGCCTTGTCCTCGTTGGTCTTCTCGGCCAGCGCCAGCTCGCTGACCAGTATCTGCCGCGCCTTGGCCAGCATCCGCTTCTCGCCTGCCGACAGGCCGCGCTCCTTGTCACGCCGCCACAGGTCTCGGACGACCTCGGCGACCTTGTTGACGTCGCCGGATGCGAGCTTCTCGAGGTTCGCCTTGTAACGCCTCGACCAGTTCGTGGGCTCTTCGGTGTAGGGTGCGCGGAGCACCTCGAACACCTTCTCAAGCCCCTCCTGGCCCACGACGTCACGAACACCGACCAGCTCGGCGTTCTCCGCCGGAACGCGAACGGTGAGATCGCCCTTATCGACCTTCAGGACCAGGTAGGTCTTGTCCTGACCTTTGATGGCACGAGTCTCGATGGCTTCGATCCGAGCAGCCCCATGGTGGGGGTAGACGACAGTGTCGCCGACCTTGAAAGTCATGTGACAAGTACCCCTTCCGCTATGGATAAGGGTAGCACGCTGCAGGGACCTGCTGAACCGACCATCCGGACATATACGCAGGTCAGCGCGGTAATTAGGGTATTGACAAAGCGCGAATTCGGTGTAACACCCGGCCATGACGATTGGATTGGGCCACACCGCTCACACGGCGACGGAAGCGGCTCATACTGGAGATGGACGAGCCGACACGGGCCCGTGATCTCTCTGTGGACGAGGCATGGGACCGGGTGGGGCCGGCAGCGGTCCGAGAAGGTAGGTGTGGCGTGGGGCTTCACGGCGACCCTGACGACTACGGGCTTCCCAAGGTCGACATCGTCGTCCCGGACGACGCGCGGGAGCTCGACCGCGACGTGCTCGCGTACCGCCGTGAGCTGCGCCAGAAACGCCGCCGCGAACGGTGGCAGCGGATCGCCCGCCCGTTCACGCGCTACGGTCTCGCCGCCCCCTTCATCGCCAGCGCCGTCCTCGTCGCCCTCATCAGCGGCGTGCTGATGACGGTCGTGTCGCCGCGCCCCACGACGCACACCGTCCAGGTGCCGCCCACGGGGATCGTCCACCACCAGCCGGGCGACATCGGCGGCGGGCTGCCCGCCGGCGACCTCTTCGTGAACGGCCGGCGGATGCCGGTCGGCACGCTCATCAACGTCGCCGGGGTCGTGCTGATCGTGCCGCGCGGCTGCAACTGCGACGCCGCCGTCACGCACGTCGCTCAGCAGGCCGTGGGGCAGCGGCTCCAGACCTGGCTGATCGCGGACGGGCGCGCGGGCAAGGACGCGGACGACGTACGACGGCTCGCCGACACGGTGCCGCGCGGCGACGCCATCCCCGCCGAGGACCCCGACCGCGTGCTCTCCACCGCCTACCACGCGGCGCCGGTGGGGCTGACGGCGGTGCTCGTGGGGCCCGATAGGATCATCCGCGACGTCGTCCGCGGCGTCCAGCCGGACCGGAACCTCACTGTTCGGGACCTGCAGACCCTGCACACCCCGAGCTGAGCGCTCCGCCCCGGCACGGACGTCCACCCGGCCGGCCGGCCCCGTCCGCGTCCACCCGAGCGGCCCGGCGTCCGGGGTGAAACCACTCAAGCCAGCCCCCCGTCAGGGCCGGTGAGGATACCGTCGCTACGCTCTAGTTCGGGCGTTCCGTACGCCTCGGAAGACCCAAGCCCTCCCAAGGAGAGAACGACGCCGTGAGCCGCAACCGTCGCCGGGCCGCCGCCATGGCCATCGCCGGTGCCTTCGCCGTCGCGCCGCTGGTGTCCGCCTGCGGTGCCGGCCAGCATCCGCAGTCGGTGCTGCCGACCCGCCTGACCGAAGGCGTCAACGCCTCCGTGGGCCACATCGACGTGCGCAACGCCTTCGTGCTCGGCCCGGAGCCCGGCCAGCGCCTTCCCGTGGGCGCCAACGCGCCGTTCTACGCCTACATCGTCGACAAGGGCACGTCGGACCGGCTCGTCGGCGTCGAGGCGCCGGGCGTGGCGCAGTCGGTCCAGATCGCGGGCGGCGGCATCGCGCTGCCGCCGAACCAGCTCATCTCGACCAACCCGCAGGCCTCCGCGCAGCCGTCCGGGGTGCCGACCCCCGGCACCTCGCCGAGCGGCACGCCGGGTGCGGCCGCGACCCCGGGCGCGAGCGGCGCGCCGACCAAGGCCCCCGCGAAGAAGACCACGGCCGGCAAGCCGGCCAAGCCGGGTGGCACGGCGACCCCGCAGAACACCCCGAGCGGCCCGGCCACGAGCGCCACGCCGGGCGCCGCGAGCCCGACCGGCACCACCGGCGGGGCGACCCCCCTGGTGATCCTCACGGGGCTCACGACGCAGCTGAACGGTGGGGAGAACATCCGGCTCACCCTGCACTTCGCACAGGCCGGCGCGCTCACCGTGAACGTCCCCGTCGTGCCGCGGGCGGACTACTACTCGACCTACCCGCCGGCGCCGAGCGGCGGCACGGCGACCACGCCGAGCCCAGGCGTCCCGGGCTCCGCCACGACTCCGGGCGCGACCCCGGCGCCGGGCGCGAGCGGCAGCCCGACCACGGGCGCGGCCACGCCCACCAAGCACGCGAAGGCGAAGAAGGCCTCGGCGAAGCCGACCGCCTGAGCGCCGCGCAGCTCAGCGCGCACGCGAAAGCCCGCCGGCCTCCGCATCGGAACCGGCGGGCTTTCGCGTTCGGCGATGTACTGGTCGGGCTCGAGGTCGCAGCCAGGCCCCCCGACTCCACATCGGAGCCGACGGGCTTTCGTTCGGCGACGTACGCGTCGGGCGCGAGGTCGCAGCCGAGCCCGCCGGACTCCGCGTCGAGGTCGGCGGGCCTTCGCGTTCCGGACGCTCGTTACTCGTCGGGCTCGAACTTGTAGCCGAGCCCGCGCACGGTGATGATGAAGCGCGGCGTCGAGGGAGCCGGCTCGATCTTGGCGCGGAGACGCTTGATGTGCACGTCCAGGGTCTTGGTGTCGCCGACGTAGTCGGCGCCCCACACGCGGTCGATGAGCTGCATCCGGGTCAGCACCCGCCCGGCGTTGCGCAGCAGCACCTCCAGCAGCTCGAACTCCTTGAGCGGCAGCGGCACCTCGTTCCCGGAGACGGTCACGACGTGACGCTCGACGTCCATCCGCACCGGCCCGGCCTCGAGGGTCGCGGGCGCGAGTTCCTCACCGTCGCCGCGGCGCCGCAGCACCGCGCGGATGCGGGCGACGAGCTCCCGGGAGGAGAACGGCTTGGTGACGTAGTCGTCCGCGCCGAGCTCGAGCCCGACGACCTTGTCGACCTCGCTGTCCTTGGCCGTCAGCATGATCACCGGGACGTTCGACTTGGTGCGCAGTTCCCGGCACACCTCGGTCCCGGGCAGGCCGGGCAGCATGAGGTCGAGCAGGACGAGGTCGGCGCCGGAGCGGTCGAAGGACTCCAGGGCGTCCGGCCCGGTCGCCGCGACGGCGACCTCGAAACCCTCCTTGCGCAGCATGTACGACAGCGCGTCGCTGAACGACTCCTCGTCTTCCACGACGAGCACTCGGGTCACTAGGGGGCCTCCCGTACGGTGTCTTGCTCAGGTGATTCATCCGCGGGTGCGGAGGTGGAAAGCAGCGGAAGACGGATGGTGAAGGTCGAGCCGGATCCCTCCTTGCTCCAGACGTTCACATCGCCCCGATGCCGGGTCGTGACGTGCTTGACGATCGCGAGCCCCAGGCCGGTGCCCCCGGTCTGCCGGGACCGCGCGGGGTCGACGCGGTAGAACCGCTCGAAGATGCGCTCGAGGTCGGCCTCGGGAATGCCGATGCCCTGGTCGGTCACGCTGATCTCGACGTGCTGCTCGTCGGCCAGCCGCGTGCAGACGACGACCCTCGTGCGTTCGGGGCTGTAGGCGATCGCGTTGTCGATCAGGTTGCGGACCGCGGTGATCAGCAGCTCCTCGTCGCCGTGCACCCGCAGGTCGTCGCGGCCGCCGATGGCGAGGGTGATGTCCTTGGGCTCCGCCTTGAGGCGGCACCGGTCGACGGCGTCGTGGACGACGTCGTCGAGCGTGACCGTCCGGGGCCGCTCGACGGCCTCGCCGCCCTGCAACCGGGTGAGCGTGATCAGGTCCTGGATGACGTTGGTCAGGCGCGCGGACTCGTGCTGCATACGCCCGGCGAAGCGGCGTACGGCCACGGGGTCGTCGGCGGCCTCCTCGACCGTCTCCGACAGCAGGGACAGCGCGCCGACGGGCGTCTTGAGCTCGTGGCTGACGTTCGCCACGAAGTCGCGCCGGACCGCCTCGACGCGCCGGAACTCGGTCAGGTCCTCGGCGAGGACGAGCACGAGGCCGTGCGATCCCATGGGCGCGACCCGGACCGCGAACCAGCGGCCCTCCCGGCGGCCGTGGACGACCTCGATCTCCTCTTCGCGGATCTCACCGTCGCGGCGTACGAGCCGGGCCATGGCGATGAGCTCGTCGACGAGCAGGCGGTCCCCGCTGACCAGGCCGAAGGCCCGGGCGGCCGAGCTGGCGCGCAGCACGCGGTCCTCGCCGTCGATGACCACCGCCGAGGACGGGAGGACGCTCAGCACGGACGCCACGCCGCTCGGCAGACCGGACACCGGCGAGGGTGCGTCGGCGGGCCGCTGCGCGCGCTCGCTGACGCGCACGGCCAGCCCTGCCACCAGGCCGGTGAGGAGCCCGGCGGCGCTCGCCAGTCCGGCGACAACCTCCACATTCACATCTTGGATGGTAGGCGGCGGTCTGCCTAGCTCCGCGCGCGGATCAGGACGCACGCAAGGACGTTCGTCAAAAGTTAACCTGCACCTACGCGACCGTTCATGCCACCCCACGATGCTGCCAACTGGATATCCACGCCTGAACTAAGGATCTTTATGCGAGACGCCTACCACGAGGAGCTCGACGGTCTCTCCGACAAGCTCGTGGAGATGACGCGGCTGGTGCGGTCGGCGATGACCCGCGCCTCCACGGCCCTGCTCGACGCCGACCTGCGGCTCGCCGAAGAGGTCATCAGCTGCGACGAGCAGGTCAACAAGATCAACACGGAGATCGAGGAGACGGTCTTCGATCTGATGGCGCGGCAGCAGCCGGTCGCCCGCGACCTGCGGATGCTGATCGCCGCGCTGCGGATGAGCGGCGACATCGAGCGCATGGGCGACCTCGCCGTCCACCTCGCCAAGACGGCCCGGCGGCGCCACCCCGAGTCGGCGATCCCGCCGGAGCTGCAGGCGACCGTCCTGGAGATGGGCCAGATCGCCGAGCGCATGATCGCCAAGGCGGGCAGCGTCATCGCCTCCCACGACGTCGAGATGGGCCTGGAGCTCGACGGCGACGACGACCAGATGGACCGGCTGCACCGGAAGCTGTTCGACGCGCTGCTGTCGCCGAAGTGGCGGCACGGCGTCGAGCCGGCCGTGGACATCTCCCTGGCCGGCCGCTACTTCGAGCGGTTCGCCGACCACGCCGTGCACGTCGCGGAAAACGTCGTCTACCTGGTCACCGGCGAGCACGCGGCGGACATCGGCCTCGCCGAGTAGCCCCGGCCCCGGAACGAACGGATCCCGGCAGCGGACGCTGCCGGGATCTTCGACTGTCGGGGCGAGGTCTTACTTCTTGCCCTGGTTCGCGACGGCCGCGATGGACTCCTTGGCGGCCTCCGGGTCGAGGTACTCGCCGCCCTTCTTCAGCGGCTCGAAGTCCTCGTCGAGCTCGTAGAGCAGCGGGATGCCGGTGGGGATGTTGAGCCCGGCGATGTCCTCGTCGGAGATGCCGTCGAGGTGCTTGACCAGGGCGCGCAGCGAGTTGCCGTGCGCGGCGATCAGGACCGTGCGGCCGGCCGCGAGGTCCGGGACGACCGCGTCGTACCAGTACGGCAGCAGGCGGTCGACGACATCGGCCAGGCACTCGGTGCGCGGGATGAGCTCCGAGGGCAGGAGGGCGTACCGCGGGTCGTTGATCTGGGAGAGCGGGTCGTCGTCGGCGATCGGCGGCGGCGGCGTGTCGTACGAACGGCGCCAGGTCATGAACTGCTCGTCGCCGTACTCCTCCCGCGTCTGCGCCTTGTTCTTGCCCTGCAGGGCGCCGTAGTGCCGCTCGTTGAGCCGCCAGGAGCGGCGTACGGGGATCCAGAGCTGCTCGGCCGCGTCGAGCGCGATGTTGGCCGTGCGGATCGCCCGCTTGAGCACCGAGGTGTGCACGACGTCGAGCTTGAGGTCCGCGTCGAGCAGCAGGTCACCGCCGGTGACCGCTTCCTCTTCCCCCTTCTCGGAAAGATCGACGTCCACCCAGCCCGTGAAGAGCCCCTCGGCGTTCCAGACGCTCTCGCCATGCCGGAGAAGTACCAATGTCGCCATGACAAGCGAGCCTAGTGCCTCGGCTCGACCTCACGGTTTGCGGGCGACGCCCGCCAGGAAGTAGCCCTGCGGATACCGTTCGTTGACCCGCTTGGCCTCGACCGTGTCGGGGCGCCACGCCGAGACGTTGACGAGTCCCGGTTCGACCAGTTCCAGGTCGCCGAAGAAGCCGCGGATCCGCTCGGTGCTGCGGGTGATGATCGGCGTGGAGGAGCGCCGGTAGATCTCGGTGACGGGCGCGACGGCCTCCGGGAGCGCGTCCCCGCAGACGTGGCTCAGCACGAGGTGGCCGCCCGGCGGGAGGACGTCGCGGAACCTCGCAACGATCTTCTCGGGGTCGTCGGCGTCCTGGAGGAAGTGGACGATCGCCACGAGGAGGATCGCGAACGGCCGGTCGAAGTCGATGCGCTCGCGGACCTCGGGACTCTCGAGGATGTCCTCGGGGCGGCGCAGGTCGGCCTGGACGATGTGGACGTTCTTGGATCCGGCGAGGATCGCGCGGCCGTGCGCGAGCACGACCGGGTCGTTGTCGACGTAGACGACGGGGGCGTCGGGAACGACCGCGTGCGCGACCTGGTGCACGTTGTTCTGGGTGGGCAGTCCGGTGCCGACGTCGAGGAACTGGCGGATGCCCGCCTCGGCGAGGTAACGCACGGCCCGGCCGAGGAAGGCGCGGTTCTGCTGGGCGGCGATCCGGATCTGCGGGGCGATCTGCAGGACCATCTCGGCGGCGGCGCGGTCGGGCGCCAGGTTGTCCTTGCCGCCGAGGAAGAAGTCGTACATCCGGGCCGCGTTGGGCGTGCTCAGATCGACGCTCTCAGGGGCCCTGTCGCGATCTGTCACTCCATACCCCTCCGGTCTGGCCTACTGTGACCGGAGGTAGCTTAGCTACTTAAAGCCACCAATGATGCGCAAAACGCACAACTGGTGGGACCGGTTACCGACCTGGGGGCCTGACCGATTCGTCATGAAGGGCCGAGCTTGGGGCCGGAGGCGGCCTGGTCCGCCGCGCCGCCCTCGGCGACTTCGGGCAGGATGCGGGCGAACGGCCGGAGGTTCGCGACGCTCTCCCCGCGGCTCACCCGCCACTCCCACTCGCGCCTGATCGACTCGGCGAACCCGAGTTCCAACGCGCGGTCGAAATTGTCGTCAGAGTAAGTGAGGACGCAGCCGAGAATGCGGTCGATCTCGTCCGGCGTCACCGCCGAGAGCGGCAGCCGCCCGACGATGTACACGTCGCCGACCGGGTCCAGGCTGAACGCGACGCCGTACATCCCGCCGTTCTTGCGCAGCAGCCAGCGGTAGAACTCCTCGTGGTTCTCGTCCGGCTGCCGGCAGAAGAACGCCTCGACGTGCAGACTGTGGTCGCCCGCGATCAGCCAGGTCATGGTGGCGAGCTTGTGGCGTCCGGGCAGCTTCACGAGGTACGCGCCGGGGCGCGGCCGCTCGTACTCCAGCCCCTGTTCGTCCAGGATCGACTGCAGGCCCTTGTCAAGGTCCATGCCGTCCTCCTCTCGTTGGTCAGGCCGAGACGGCCATCGTCCGGGCCTCGACGGCCTCGGCGTAGACCTCCAGGAGGCGGTCGGCCGTCTCGTCCCAGCCGAACGCCCTCGCGTGGCGTACGGCGGCGTCCGACATCGCGCGCAGCCGCCCGGGCGCACCGAGCAGGCCGCGCAGCACGCGAGCGTAGTCGGAAGGGTCGTGGCCGTCGATCAACACCCCGGACCGGCCGTCCCGTACGGCGAGGCGCAGCCCGCCCACCGCGGCGGCGACCACGGGGGTGCCGCACGCCTGCGACTCGACGGCGACCAGGCCGAACGACTCGCTGTGCGAGGGGACGACGGTGATGTCGGCGGCGCGGTACCAGTCGGCCAGCTCGTCCTGCGGGCAGGGCGGTTCGAACCGTACGACGTCCGCGACGCCGAGCCGGTGCGCGAGACGCCGCAACTCCTCCGGCTTGGCGCGGCCGGACCCGCTCGGCCCGCCGACGATCGCGACGAGCAGGCGGTCCCGGAGACTCGGATCGTCCTCGAGCATGCGGGCCGCGGCGCGGACGAGGACGTCGGGCGCCTTCAGCGGCTGGATCCGGCCGACGAACAGCAGGACGGCCGCGTTCTCCGGCAGCCCCAGCCTGCGCCGCGCGCCGCCGCGCGGGGTGAAGCGGGACAGGTCCGCGCCCGGGGGGACGGTGGCGACCTGGCCGGGGTCCGCGTCGTACAGGGAGACGAGCTGCCGGGCCTCTTCGGCGGTGTTGGCCACGAGCCGGTCGGCGGACTCGACGACCTGCTGCTCGCCGAGCACCCGGCCGAGCGGCTCGGGTGAGTCACCGGCGGCCAGCGCGAGGTTCTTGACCTTGGCGAGGGTGTGCATGGAGTGGACGAGCGGAACGCCCCAGCGCTGCCGCGCGGCCCAGCCCGCCTGGCCGGAGAGCCAGTAGTGGGAGTGGATCAGGTCGTAGTGGCCGGGCTCGTGCGCGGCCTCGGTGCGCAGCAGGTCGGAGGTGAACGCGCACAGATGGCCGGGCAGTTCGGACTTGTCGAGCTCCTCGAGCGGCCCGGCGGCGACGTGCCGGACCGACACGCCGGGCGCCAGCTCGGCGACGGGTGGAAGGGATCGCGTGGTGGCACGGGTGAAGACGTCCACCTCGACGCCGCGTTCGGCCATGCGCTTGGCGACCTCGACGATGTAGACGTTCATCCCGCCGGCGTCGCCGGTCCCCGGTTGCTCCAACGGCGATGTGTGAACACTGATCGTCGCTACCCGGGCGAGACCCGACACGGACACCACCTCCGATAGAGCAACTTACCGGCCACGGCACCACATTCCCCCGGCGCGGGTCTCCCCGCGAAGACGCAGGACATGCGCCTGAGAAGATGGCGATCGTGCGGAAAACAGCAGTAGTCACCGGTGCAAGCAGTGGAATCGGCGCGGCGACCGCCCGACGGCTCGCGGCGGAGGGGTTCGACGTGGTGCTCACGGCGCGTCGTGTCGACCGCCTGGAGAAGCTGAAGGCCGAGATCGAGAGCGCCGACCCGGCCGGGCGGCGGAACGCCGTCGCCGTGGTCGCCCTGGACGTCACGTCCCAGGAGTCGGTCGACGCCCTCGCCGAGTCCCTGCGGCAGTGCCACGTCCTGGTGAACAACGCCGGCGGGGCGGCCGGGCTCGACCCGGTCGCGAACACGGACCCGGCCGACTGGCAGTGGATGTTCGAGACGAACGTCCTCGGACTGATGCGCGTCACCAAGGCGCTGCTGCCCAAGCTGATCGACAGCGGCGACGGCCACATCGTGAACGTCACCTCGCTGGCGGGGCACGTCGTCTACGAGGGCGGCGCCGGGTACACCGCTGCCAAGCACGGGGCCGCCGCGGTCAACGACACGCTCCGTCTCGAGCTGTACGACCAGCCGGTCCGCGTCACCGAGGTGGCACCCGGGATGGTCAAGACCGACGAGTTCTCCCTCGTCCGGTTCAAGGGCGACGAGGACAAGGCGAACAAGACGTACGAGGGCGTGGCCGAGCCGCTGGTCGCGGAGGACGTCGCCGACTGCATCGCCTGGGCCGTGACCCGCCCGTCGCACGTCAACATCGACCGGATCGACGTCAAGCCGCGCGCCCAGGCCGCCGCCCACAAGGTGCACCGCGTCTGATGCCTTAGGGGTCGTAGCGGTCTTAGCGGCCGTGGCGGTCCGCCGGTGGCCGCACACTTGGTGCGTGTCCCGTCCCCCACGGCCCGAAGGCGTCATCACCCGCGGCACGACCGCGCCCAACCGGCTCCGCCGCGCCGACCGCTGGATCGTCTCGGTGCACGGCCCGCTGCTCCGGCGGGCCGACCGGCCCCTCGTCGTGGACCTGGGGTTCGGGGCCTCGCCGGTCACGACGGCCGAACTGTTCGGGCGGCTGCGCGCGGCGCATCCCCGGGTGGAGGTGGTCGGCGTCGAGATCGATCCCGCCCGGGTGGCCGCCGCGAAGCCGCGTGAACGCGAGGGGCTGTCGTTCCGCCTCGGCGGCTTCGAACTGCCCGTCGACCGCCCGCCCACACTGGTCCGGGCGTTCAACGTGCTGCGCCAGTACGGAGAGGGCGAGGCGTGGGCGGCCTGGGAGCGGCTGTGCGCGGGCCTGGCCCCCGACGGCGTACTGGTGGAGGGCACCTGCGCGGAGACCGGCCGCCGCGCCACGTGGGTCACCCTCGGCTCCCGGGACGCGGGCCGGGCGCGGGACCGCCGTGCGGTACGGCCAGGCGTGTCCGATCCGCGGACGTCGACCGGAGTACGACCGGGCGTGTCCGATCCGCGGACGATCACGTTCGCCGTCCACCTCCCGTCGCTGTCCCGGCCGTCGGACCTGGCCGAGCGCCTGCCCAAGACGCTGATCCACCGCAACGTCCCCGGCGAACGGGTGCATGACCTTCTGGCCGCCTTCGACCGCGCGTGGGCGACCGCCGCGCCGCAGTCGGTGTTCGGGCCGCGCCAGCGCTGGGTCACCGCGGTGGAGTTGCTGGCGCGCGACCATCCGGTGCTCACCGTGCCGCCCTTCGGCGGCCGGGCCCGCTGGCGGCTCGGGGAGGTCACGCTCCCCTGGTCCGCCGTCGCCCCGGACTAGATCTCCTTGATGCCGTCTTTGCGCGAATAACGACTTTTCGCCATAGATACGGCATTTCGGGCGGACGACCGTTGGAGTACTGGTCGATTCCACCGGGGGGATGATTCACATGGGCGAACGCCACGAGATGCGCTGGGGTGGGCTGGCCGGTATCGCCGCCGTCGTCTTCGCGGCCGTCGGCCGGATCGTGCTGGGCCGCATGCCGCGCCTCACCGACCCCGCCGGGGTGGTCACCATGTACCTGGCGACCCATCGGGCGCAGATCATGTGGGGAACGATCCTCTACGCCATCGGAATCGCCCTCTTCCTGTGGTTCGGCGCCGCGCTGTCGACGGCGTTCCGGCGCGCGGACGAGGACAGCGACGCCCCGACCGTCGTCCTCGCCGGCTTCATCGTCGTCTCCGCGCTCGCGTTCATGGCCTTCTCGGCGTTCGCCGGGATGACGTACGCCATGACGGAGTACCGGGCGCTGCTGCTGTTCGCGCCCGCTCCGTACGCCACGATGACGGTCCTGGGGACGGTGGGGGGCGTGGCCACCGCCCTGACCTTCGCGGCCATCGCCGTGGCCATCGCCCGTACCCACGTCTTCCCCAGGTGGATGGCGTTGTTCGCCGGAATCGTCGCGGTGGTCCGGCTGCTGGCCGCCTTCACCCTCGGGGTCACCGGAGGCGTCCTGGTACCCGGCGGATGGCTGGAGACCTACGTCCCCGGCATCCTGGCGGCGCTCTGGATCCTGACCGCCAGCGGGCTCCTCATCCAGGAGCACGTCCCGGCCCTCCGGATGCGCGCGCCCCGCGTCATGGGCCCCCACCGCGCCTGACCCGGACCGGCGCGGCCGGAACGGCGCCCGAACCCGGCCCGCGCCACCGAAGGGCGCACGACCGGGGCCGCACGTCACCGAAGGGCGCACGACCGGGGCCGCACGCCACCGTCCTGACCGGCGCCCAGCCCGTCACCCGCCGCCCAGGAGCGCGCGGGCGGACGTCGCGGCCAGTCGCAGCGCCTCGTCCAGCCGTCCCGTGTGCCGGCCGCCGGCGTTCGCGACGGTCCCCTTGCCGCCCGCGCCGCCGCCGATCGCGGTCGCCGCGGTGGTCAGGACCGTACGCGCGGGCTCGCCGAGGTCCGGGCTGACCGCCGCGACCAGCAGCGCCCGGCCGCCGATCTGCGCGCCGAGGACGACGACGCCGCCTCGGCGTTCCAGCACCTCCGCCGCCAGGGGCCGCAGTTCGTCCGCGTCGACGCCGGACACCCGCTGGACGACCAGCCAGCCCTGGCCCACGCGCTTGGCGTGCCCGGCCAGGCGGACGGCCTCCGCGGTCAGCTCCTCCCGCCGGTGCCGCTCCAGCACCCGGCGCGCCTCCGCAAGCTCGGCCAGCCGCTGCCGCAGGCGTTCCGGCGCCTCGTCCGAGCGGACCCGCAGCAGGTCGGCGAGCTCGGTGAGCAGCCCCCGCTCCCGATCCTGGTGCCGCAGCGCGTCCACGCCGGTCAGCGCCTCGATGCGGCGTAGGCCCGAGCCGATCGAGGACTCACCGAGCAGGTGGACCGGCCCCGCCTGGGAGCCGTGGCCCACGTGCGTGCCGCCGCACAGCTCACGGGAGAAGTCGCCGATGTCGACGATCCGGACCCGCTCGCCGTACGTCTCGCCGAACAGCGCCACCGCCCCGGCCGCCTCAGCCTCGGCGCGGTCCGCGTGCCACACGCGGACCTCCGGGTCGTCGAGCAGCCGCTCGTTGACCAGCGTCTGCACCGCGCGCAGCCGTTCGGGCGAGAGGGGTTCGAAGTGCGCGAAGTCGAACCGCAGCCGCCCCGCGTCGACCAGCGAACCCCGTTGCGTCGCGTGCGCGCCCAGCGTCCGGCGCAGCATCGCGTGCAGCACGTGCGTCGCGGTGTGGGACCGCGCGACCGCCGCCCGCCGCTCGGCGTCCACGACCGCCTCCGCGTCGCCCGGCACGACCTCACCCGACTCGACCCGCGCGACGTGGACGTGTCCGGGGCGGGTGTCCGTCACGGTGAGCACCGCGCCGGACGCCGTACGGATCACGCCGCGGTCGCCGACCTGGCCGCCCGCCTCCGCGTAGAACGGCGTCCGGTCGAGCAGCACCTCGACCTCGTCGCCCTCGACCGCCGCCGGAACCTCCACCCCATCCCGCAGGATCGTGCGCAGCCGCGCCTCCGCGCGCGTCGCGTCGTAGCCCACGAACGCGGTCGTCCCGGAGCCCGGTCGCGGTCCCCGGCCCGGCTCCGTACGGCCGGACCGGCTGCGCCGCCGGCGCTCCTCCAGGAGGGCGCCGAACGCGTCCTCGTCGACGGTGAGACCCGCCGCGCGGGCCGCGTCCACCGTCAGGTCGAACGGGAAGCCGTACGTGTCGTGCAGGTCGAACGCGACCTTCGGCGACAGGCGCCGCTCCCGGATCGCGGTGTCGAGGATCCGCGACCCCTGCCGCAGCGTCCGCGCGAAGCCCTCCTCCTCCGCGGTCACGACCTTCTCGATCAGCGGGCGCGCCGTCTCCAGCTCCGGCCAGGTGGCGCCGTGCAGGTCCACCACCGCGCCGGTGAGCGTGGGCAGCACCGCCTCGTCGACGCCGAGCAGCCGCGCGTGCCGGATCGCCCGGCGCAGGAGCCGCCGCAGGACGTACCCGCGCCCGTCGCCCGACGGCAGGACGCCGTCCGCGATCAGGAACGCCGCCGCCCGCGCGTGGTCCGCGACGATCTTCAGCGAGGTGTCGTCCCCGAAGCCCGCCAGCTCCCGTACGGTCTCCAGGATCGGGAGCAGCAGGTCGGTGTGGAAGATGTCGGGCACGTCCTGGAGCACGATCGCGAGGCGGTCGACGCCGAGGCCCGTGTCGATGCTCTTGGCCGGAAGCTCCCCCACGATGCGGAAGTCCTCGTCGCGGACGTCCTGCATGAAGACGAGGTTCCACAGCTCCAGGTAGCGCTCGCCGCCGGACGCCGGGCCGCCGCCGGGACCGTACGCCGGACCGCGGTCGTAGTGGATCTCCGAGCTCGGCCCGCACGGGCCCGCCATGCCCATCGACCAGTAGTTGTCCGCCTTACCGAGCCGCTGGATCCGCTCGCCGGGCACGCCGAGCCGCCGCCACAGGCGCTCGGCCTCGTCGTCGTCCTCGTAAACGGTGATCCAGAGCCGGTCGCGCGGCAGGCCGAACCCCTCGGTGATCAGCTCCCACGCCCACGCGGTCGTCTCCTCCTTGAAGTAGCCGCCGAAGGAGAAGTTGCCGAGCATCTCGAAGAACGTGACGTGCCGGGCGGTACGGCCGACGTTGTCCAGGTCGCCGGTGCGCACGCATTTCTGCAGCGTGGTCGCGCGGCGGAAGTCCGGGGTGGCGCGGCCGAGATAGTACGGCTTGAACTGGTTCATCCCCGCGTTGGTGAGGAGGAGCTCCGGGTCGGGTGAGACCAGGGAGCTCGAGGGCACCTGACGATGCCCGCGCGCGGTGAAGAAGTCGAGAAAGGTGGAACGGATCTGCGTGGAACGCATGACGGAGCCTCACGAGGTCGGCGGGACGGTGGCACGCACTCGCCGAGCCGGGCCGGGCCGGGACTACCCGTCCCCCGGCTCGGCGCGGCTAGCTCGCCGCCCCACCTCGTGCAGATCCATGGTCCGGGACCGTACCTACACGGTCCCGGACGGCACAATCGTTTTTCCGCCCGATGGCGTGACTAGCCGCAGAGGACCTTCTTGCCGGTGACCTCGACCTTGGTCCAGCTGTTGGTGTTGATGGAGCCGTACACGTAGAGGCACCGATGCGGCGCGTACACGTAGACCGGCCCGGCGTACCAGCTGTACCTCTTGCCGTAGCCGTCGGTCTTGCAGCTGCCGTACTTGGTCCGGGCCTTGTTGTAGACGCAGAGCTTGAGCTTGGCGCTGTAGAGCGGCATCGACCCCTTACGGACGACCAGCGCGCAGTTATAGCCGTTCGAGGAGTTGTAGTAGACCTTGAGGTAGCCGCGGAGGCTGGAGTTGATGTACATCCGCTGGGTGCTGCGCAGGGCGTACCTGGACCCGCAGGACGGACCCGACGCGCTCGCCGGCGTGCTCGAGGCCAGCACGGTCGTCAGCGCGAGGGTGGGAAGCACGGCGGCGGCGAGGGCCAGCGAACGCCTTCCAGAAAGGATCATGAGCCGTACCGTCCAGCCGCCGGACCATTCGGCCATCGTCGTACGCGAAGGTCGGAAAGGCCGGATCCGGCCGCCGCACGGCCGGTCGCCGGAGGGCGGCGGCGTCAGGCGTCAAGATCCATGCCGGCAGCGAACCAGACCGGTGCGAGGAGCCACGCGGGGACCGATTCACGGCTCGCATCTACATACCGTAGTACTACGGTCGGTAGTACTACGAGAGATAGGATGCATCCCGTGAAGGGTCTTGGAGAGCTTGAACGCACGGTCATGGAGGTCCTGTGGGACCGGGAGAACGGCGCGACCGCCCGTGAGGTCGGCCGTGCCCTCGCCGACGATCGCGACCTGGCGCACACCACGGTCATGACCGTTTTGGACAGGCTGGCAAAGAAAGGTTTCCTGGTTCGGGAGAGGGAAGGCCGCGCCTGGCGCTACCGTCCGGTAGCGACGAAAGAGGCGTACGTCGCCGAACTCATGCTGGGGGCGCTGAACATGACGGGCGATCGCGACGCCGCGCTGGCGCACTTCGCACGCTCCGTCTCCGGCGACGAGGCCGACCTGCTGCGCCGCGCACTCGACGAGGTTGAAGGGACATAACCCGGGATGACCGGCACGGCCCTACTCGCCCTGGTGGCGGCCGGTAGCGCGTTCGGCGCACACCGGCTGACGCGCGCCCGCTGGACCTGGCGGACGCCGCGCACCGCGATCCTTCTCTGGCAGGCCCTCGGCCTGGCCTGGGGCCTGGCCTCCATCGGCACCCTGCTCGGGTTCGGCGTCGCGCCGTACGGCCAGGGCGTCTTCGTCGGCGTCTTCCACTTCTTCACGGACCCGCACGCCCTGTCGCCGATCCGCATCGCCTCGGTCGCCGCCGGCCTCACCTTCATGCTGATGCTGATCGCCGTGCTGCTGGTCGCGATCGCCGGCGTCGTACGCGCGCGACGGCGGCACCGCGCCCTGCTCGCCCTGGTGGCGCACGGCGACCCGGAGATGCCCGGCACACTCGTCCTCGACCACCCCGCGGCCGCCGCCTACTGCGTCCCCGGCGTCCGTTCGCCCAAGGTCGTGGTCAGCGCCGGCACGCTGGAGATCCTCGGCCCGTACGAGCTGGCGGCCGTGCTCGACCACGAGCGCGCGCACGTCCGCGAACGCCACGACCTGGTCCTGCTGCCCTTCACCTCGCTGCGCCGGATCTTCCCGCAGGCCCGCATCGTCGGCCGCACCCTCGACGCGGTCGAGCTGCTCGTCGAGATGGCCGCCGACGACCGCGCCCGCCGCCACCGCCCCGACAAGGAGCTGGCCACCGCGCTGCTCCGCTTCGCCGCCGCCCGCCCGGCCCCGACCCCGGCCGGCACCCTGGCCGTCACAGGCGCCATCCCCGCCGACGAGACCAGCCCGACCCTGGTCCGCGTCCGGCGGCTGCTCTCCCCGGCCCCGCTCCCCCGCCCGCTCCGCGGCGCGATGCTCGCCGCCGCGACCTTCGTCGCCGTCCTCCCCCTGATCCTCTACGCCATTCCGGCCTGACACCGACCTCGTCCTCGGCTTCCGGCCCTGCCGTCTCCGCGACGAAGAAGCCGCGTCGCGGTTCCACAGGCATGCCAGACTCCCTGGAGCCGTCGTTCCACGACGGGATCATCCCCGGTGGCCGCGACGTCCCAACGCCGGACTGTCCCAACCGGTCCCGCCACAAAGAGGCGGACCGTTCCCTCCGGGCGTTTTCGGGAGGGGACGAAGACAGAGCGAGGAGAGGATCGAAATGCCCGACCAGCTTGCGTGTGGCTGCATCGGCGCGTGCAACGGCGACTGCGACCGTGCCCTCCGCGAAATGATCGAGCAAGGACAACAGACCCTGCGCGACGAGGCTGTCCGAGGCGCGCTCTCGGACGACTGATCGACAGCATCAGCGGCGAATGGGTGACAACGTCAGGCCTTCGCCATCGGAGGGTCCGGTCGCCAGGCCGGACCCTCCCTTCCCTTATTGAGTCCGCCGCTGCCGCTACCGGGACTCGGCGTACGGAACGCTCGGTGAACGGCGTAGAGCGGAGGCGTTTCACACCGATTCGCCAACCTTCCCTGGGCCGGTGGGGTCCGTCCGCCGAGCGTTCGGCTGCGGCGCACGCGCGCCGCCGCGTCCCTCGTCGGCACCCACGCGGCCCCGCCTATGGCGGAGTGGAACTCCCGCCCGTTCCGCCCGGCGGCCCGCGGGCGGTCGCGCGCACAAGTCTCGGCGAACACGGTCGGCCGGACGCGTTTTACGGCGATTCGCCGCCTTTCATGGTCCCCTTCGAACCCTCTCACCGAGCATTTCGTCCGCGACCCCACGCTCATCGCCAGCCCCGCCGTCACCGCCCTCCGGCTCTCTCGGTGGCGCGGCAACCGTTTTCATCAGCGCCGAGGCCACGCGACATTTCTCCGATTTGAGGCGCATCATAAATCGATGGGAAGCGTTGAACGTCGACTCTTTATAAAGATTCGCTGCCGCCCAGAAATAGCGAAGGCCGTAACGGACGTATCGGCACCGATACTGAAGCATCACTGCCGAGGATGACTGCGGGCCCTTTAGGACAGTTCGTGGTGCAATTCGCGGATGGCACGATGAGCCGGATTGGTGATCGGGCCAATTGGCATACTGCCACCCCGCCGACACGCCGGAGGCACCACATGACCGTCAAGGATCTCCAACTCGCCGAGCAGACCGTCGAACAGTGGCGGACCGTCGCGTGCGCCGACAACCCCGCCGGCCCGCTCTACGCGTCCGGGACGTTCGCGGAGGCGGACCTCATCGAGGCGGAGACGAGCTACACGGGCGTCTGCAGCGCGTGCAGCGCCTCGCACACCCACCCCTGCTGCTGAGCCTCCTGGACGCGGGTGGTGAGCACCGACACGAGCGCCGCCATCGGTGACCTCACCCGGTCGCTGAGCTGCCTGGTCGAGCCGGCTCTGGACGGACTGTGGAAAGAACTCGCAGCCGTCCCGGGCCTGGCCGAGTCCGAGCGGACGGCGATCCGGGAGGGAACGGCGGCCGCGCTCTATGAAACGGCGCACCGTAAGGTCGCCCGCGTCCTGATCCTGGAGCTCAACGCCGCGCGGATCACCGGCCGGTTGACGGCCGGTGATCCCGCCGCGCGCTGGGCCGAATTCGCGGAGATGTCGTCGTCTCCGCACTACTGGGAGTCATTGACCCGGCATTACCCGCCGCTGCCGTCCCGGATGCGCACGGTGCTGTCGGGGCGGAGCGCCGCGGCGCTGGCGCTGGCCCGTCGGCTGGCCGCGGACCGGGACGCGCCGGCGAGGCTGCTCGGCGCGGATCCCGGACCCTTGTCCCGGGTCGCCTTCGGCGCCGGGGACAGCCACCGGGCGGGCCATACGGTCGCCCTCCTGGAGTTCGGCGCCGGCACGGTCGTCTACAAACCGCGGCCGGTGAGCGTGGACGCCGTGCTCGGCGAGATGCTGGCCGAGATCTTCCGCGACGTCCCGGAGAAGGCCCGGATCCGGGTCCCTCGGGTGGTGCCCGGTGACGGGTACGGCTGGGCCGAGTTCGTGACCCACCGCTACTGCGCGGACGCCGGGGAGCTGGCCGACTTCTACCGCGGCATCGGGCACTGGCTGGGCGTGATGCGGTTGCTCGGCGGCAGCGACCTGCACGCCGAGAACATGATCGCCTGCGGGCCGGTGCCGGTCGTGGTGGACTGCGAGACGCTGTTCACGCCGGTACACCCGATTCCTCCGTCCGGGCTCGGGCTCGCGCCCGACCGGGCACGCGCGCTGGTCGGCGCGACCGTACTGCGGACCGGGATGCTGCCCAACCGGGGCACGGCCCTGGGCTGGCGGGGCGTGGACGCCTCCGCGGCGGGATCGCTGCCCGGTGAGCAGCCGCTCACCGAGTTGCCGGTCATCGTCGACGCGGGCAGCGACCAGGCCCGGATCGGGACCCGGCCGGTCGAGCCGGCGATCGGCGCGAGCCATCCCAGCCCCGAACCGGTACTGGCCGACCACTGGGAACGCGTCCTCGACGGCTTCACCGAGGCGACGGAGGCGTTGCGGTCGCTCGACCGAACCGGTGCCCTGGAACCGCTGCTCGCCCGGTTCGCCGACTGCCCCATCCGCGTGGTCCTGCGCTCCACCGAGGCCTACACCGAACTCGCGCGGATGCTGTGGCATCCGGTGTCACTGCACGACCCCGGCCCTGCCACGGACCGCGCCGCCGACCTGCTGACCTCGATGGCCGAGCACGTTCCCGGCGCGCCGGGCGATCCGGACGTCGTCGCGGCGGAGGTCGCCGACCTGCTCGACGGTGACGTCCCGTTCTTCGCCACCACTCCCCGCCACGGACGGCTGGACGGCCCGCGCGGCACGTCTTACCTGCCCGAACAGGACCTCGTGACGGCCGCGCTGCACCGGTGGCGTACGGCCGACCTCCGGCTGGACACCCAGGTCATCCGGGCCACGCTGGTCAGCGCGTACCTCAACGACGGCTGGCTGCCGGGCGATCGGCGGATGCGGGCGGATCGGCCGCGCCGCGACGACCTGGACCGCAGACGGCGCCGGATCACCGCCGCGCTGATCCGCGAACTCCGCGACGCCGCGCTCCGCGCCGAGGACGGCACCGTCACGTGGATCGCACCGGTGCTCGGCCCGGCCGGCTGGGCCGTGCAACCGCTGGGACCGGACACCTACGGTGGCCTGTCCGGAGTGGCCGTCCTGCTCGCCGCGTACCGCCGGGAGAGCGCCGCCGGCCGGGCGGACGACGTCGACGGCGTGGCCGGGCTGCTCGACGACGTGCTGCGCACCGTACGCGCGGCGGAGGACAAGGACGCCGCCGTACGCCGGGCGGAGACCCGGTTGCGCCCACCGCCGCCCGGCGGGTACATCGGGCTCGGGTCGCAGATCTGGGCGTGGCTGACGCTGTACTCCTGGGAGGCGGCCGGTCCGGACGGCCTGGACCGCGCCCGCGCGCTCGCCGCGGTGCTGCCCGAGGCCGTCGCGGCCGACGATGGGTTCGACCTGCTGACCGGGATGGCCGGGGCGGTCGTGCCGCTGCTCCGACTCGCCGCCGTGACCGGCGAGGAGCACTGGACCCGCCAGGCCGTCGTCATCGGCGAGCGGCTCATCGCCGGCGCCCGGCGCGAGGCGGGGACCCTGTGCTGGCCCTCGCAGCGTTGGCCCGGCGGCATCGGCGGCTTCGCGCACGGCGTGACCGGCATCGGGTGGGCGCTGGCGCGGCTCGCCCTGGCGACCGGCGGCACGCGGTTCGCCGACGCCGCACGGGCGGCGTTCTCCTTCGAGGAGACGCTCTACGACCCGGCCGCCGGCGGCTGGGTCGACCTGCGCGACCCGGACGAGGACGTGTTCTCGGCCGCCTGGTGCCACGGCGCCGTCGGCATCGGAATCGCCGCCGCCGACCTGGCGCGGCGCGGCTGGGACGGCGCGGACGACATCGTAGGGCGGGCGGCCGGCCTCTCCGCCCGGCGCGGGTTCGACTGGAACCACACCCTGTGCCACGGTGACCTGGGCTGCTGGGAACTGTTCGACGACGCACTGGCACTCGGCCGTGCCCCGGCCGAGCTGGACCGGCGCGGGCTCGACGCGCGGATCATCACCAGCCTGGAGGACAACGGACCGGCCAGCGGACTGGCCCGGGACGCGTACTCGCCGGGCCTGCTCGCCGGCCTGGGCGGCATGGCCTACCAGTTGCTACGACTGCACCCCGACAGCGACCTACCGTCGGTCTTGAAGCCGGACTGACCCTGAACCACCGGGCGCGTGGAGCCAGGCGACGAGGTCCGGCGCCGCCAGCGACGCCACGCGGGCGCGATAGGCGGCGAGATCCTCTTCGGTGAGGATCTCCTCGGCGGCGCCTGGCCGTCCACGCCGGAAGAACGACGTGCCGCTCTTGATGATCCCGCCACAGGGGACGTACCGATCGGCGCCGCCCCGCATCCGCTCGAAGGTCGCCGCCCGCACCAGCGTCGGCCAAGCGGATTCGGGCACCGCGATCCCCAGCCGATCCGCGAGCCCGCGCATCTGACCTTCCAGGTCGCGGCACAGATCCTCATAGCGGATCAGCAGCACGTTGCCGTCGCCGCGCCTGGCCCAGGCACCGCCCAGGTGCCGCATGACGCCGGGCAACGAATCCGGGTTCGTACGCGGGTCCGCGTCATGGGAGATCCAGTCGAGCAGCCAATCCCGGAGCGTCTTGCGCGCCGCCGACGGCTCGGTGGGCAGGTCGTTGCCGGTCAGTTCCCGCATCCGGCCGATGTCGATGTTCGTGGTGTGGTGGTACAGCGACACCGCCAGGTCGAGCGGCTGCCTGGCCGTCACGATGTACGTGACACGGCGATCGACCGGCAGAGCGTCCAGCGGCATATGCGTCTTGATGAACCGGCGGTGCCGCTGCCGCGCGAGCAGCGCGTACACCTCGTCACGCGGCATCGTCAGATGATCGAGCCACGGCGACAGCCGGCCCAGCGGGGCGGGCAGGTCCGGCGTCTGAAAGATCAGCAAGGCACAGATCATCTGCGTCCAGGTCGTACCGCTCCTGGGCCGCGTGCTGATCACGATGTCGCCGTCCCGAAACGGAAACCCGTCCCAACGGCCGCTGTCGGCATCAAACGACCGATGCCGAAACGGCCCCGACGCCCCGCCCACAGATTCTCAGCCGCGCCGGTCGGCGACGGTCCCGAGGACAGTCACCTCGAGGCAGTCGGATTGAGTGCTGGTGCCACCGCTGTAGCTGGACTTCCGCCAGATGGTCATGAGATTCGCTCCATCGCTTCGACGATCAGGCCCGACAAGGCACCTTGGGCAACGCGACGTCGCCGATGAGATCGAACCACACGCGGTAGGAATCTGTCCCAGCCGCCGCCGGTGCGCAAGCCACGAAATGCGGGCGTGCGGGACGCTCGGCCAACGTGGCTCGCCAGGTCCGTTCTACGGCGACTCGCCGCCCTTGAAGATCCCCGTCTGGGCACCTTCACCGAGCATTCGACCCGCACCACCCGGGAGCGCCCTGCGGCTGCGGCCGGTAACGCGTCTCCTACGAGCAGGTCCGACATAGGGTTCGTGGGCAACGCGACGCCACCGATCGGACCACACCCGAGACGAGATCGTCCCGCCCGACCATCGGGTCAGGCCGGCGTGAGGAACTCGTCGATCAGCCGGTTGATCTGTTCTGGATTCTCGAGGGCGGCGAGGTGGGCGACCTCGTCCAAGGCCAGGAACGTGGATCCGGGGATCGCGTCGGCCATGGCACGCGTCTCGGCGACGGGGAAGGTCCCGTCCTCATTCCCGGCGATGACCAGGACCGGGGTCTCGATCGTGTTGAGTAGACCGAGTTGGTCCGGGCGGGCGGGTACGACGCTCTTGACCGCCCAGGAGGCCGAACGAATGTCGACGCGCTCCAGCGACTCACGGACGGTCGCCACGACCTCGGGCCGTGTTCGGAGGGTGGTGGGGCCGAGGAAGGCCTTGACGGCCGACCGGGTCACCGGCGGCCGGATGCCGCCCAGCGTCTTGGCCATGCGGAGCAGGAGGGCGAACTCCGCCTTCTGCCGTCGGCCGGCCGCCGAGCCGGTGCAGTTCATCAGGACGGCACTGCCGATCCGATCGGGGTGGCGCGCGGCGAAGGTGCCACCGATCATCCCGCCCCAGGAGTTACCGACGAAGTGCGTGGTGGTGATCTGGAGATGGTCGAGGATCTGAGCGATACAGCGGACGTTGTCCTCGAAGCTGAACATCGAGGTGAGCGGCTCGCTACGGCCGTGGCCCGGCGGATCGACCAGGATCACCCGGTACCGGTCGGCGAAGTGGGTCGCCTGGGCCGCCCACATGTCGCCCGTCATGAGCAGACTCGGCCAGAACAGCATCGCCGGGCCCTCACCGCCGACCCGCACATGGATCCGGCCGAGCACGGTCGGGACCTCATGATCGATCATGCCAACGCCCACCTTCACGGAAGCAGCCCCACCAACGACACCATTGAACCGAATGCGGTTCAATGGTGTCGTCAGCCGCCACTGCCGCCAAACCGAAGCTCATCCTCTCGAGCCGCAGTCTGCCTCCGGGGGAGTGGAGCGTTCCCGAACGCCCCGCCCGGCCATCTGCGGGTGGTCGGCGCGCACAAGTCTCGGCGACCACGGCCGAACGTGCCCGTTTCAACCCCAGTCGCCGCCTTTGGCGGGCCCGGTCGGACCCGTTCACCGAGCGTTTCGTCCGCACCAGGATGCCCAGCGGTGGGCTGAAGCGCTCCAGCCAGCTACGCAGCAGCCGATTCCATTACTGCCGAGGATTTCGGTCGCTCCCGCGACCGAAATCCTCGGCAGAGACCAGGAAGATCCGAGCCACCTCGACGCAGTCGGATTGAACGCTGGTACTACCGCTGTAGCTGGACTTCCGCCAGGTGGTCATGAGAATCGCCCCATCGCTTCTACGAGTAGGTCGAACGAAGCGTCCTTGGGCAACGCAACGTCGCCAACGAGATCGAACCACACGCGGAAGGAATTTGTCTCGGTTGCGTCCTGAATGAGCCGTCCTCCGCCAGGGGCGAGCGTGTAGACCGTATCCGTACCAGCGACAGTCATGATTTTGAACGAGCCGTCTCGACCGACGTGAGCACCGACGGATTGGGGTACCACTCGTACGCTGATATGCGGCAGCCTGGCCAGTTCGATCACCTGGACGAGTTGCTCGCGCATGATCTCCGCCGAGCCGACCGGTTGCGTCACCACCCGCTCATCAATGATCACCCACACGCGAGGAGAAGGCGTACGGTGCAGGCATTGCTGTCGCTCGAGCCGGGCCTTGACCCCTTCTTCGGCGCCCTCGATACCCGCCGCTTCGAACATCGCGCGGGCGTAGTCCTCCGTCTGGAGGAGACCGGGCATCCAGCTGAGCTCCCAGATGCGAAGTTCGTCGGCGTTGGCCTCCAGCTCTAGGTGGGTCGCGGACCAGGTGACGTCGTGCCCGAGCTTGGCGAATCTGACGAGGCGGCTATAGAGGCCGCCGGTGCGCCAGGCGTCGTCGATCTTGACGGCGTGCTTCTCCTGGAGCTTCGTTGTGCCGTTTTCAACGTAGGCGACCAGAGATCGGTCCCGCCCGATGATGTCGCCGACGACGTTGAGGGATATGTCGCGCTCCTGGCGCTGTCGCCTGAGGTCGAAGGCGATTAAGTCCCACAAATTCTTGTCCGGATCGAACCCGGCGCGGTAGCGCATTGTGACTCCTTGCGTTGAATTTCGTGATCTCTCCTGGTCAAGTTAGCCAATCACGGCGCATGCTGTCAGGCGATCACAGAATGTGGTGAACAGAAAGCGATCGGTGACGACGATGACCTTCGACGAACCTCAGATTGCGGGCCGCTCGAGCCCCGGCCGCCATGCGGCACCGGCCGTGGATCCGCTGGCCGTCCTCCCCCCGACTCCGGCGATCAGCCGGCCGTCGTGGATCGCGCTCAGCGTCAGCCGTACGTCGGTGGCGAGGGCCAGGCGGTTCGCCGCCGCGGTCATCCGGGACCACGTCAGCGACCCCGACCACGCGGATTCGATCGTGCTCGTCGTCTCCGAGCTCGTCACGAACGCCCGGCGGGCCGCCGCAGAGGTCCGGCGATGGGAGCCCCACGACCTTCCCCTGCGGTTCGGCCTCCTGGCCACCGACCGCTGGGTGCACCTCTACGTGACGGACCCCGATCCCCGGCCCCTCCAGCCCAACCCGGCTCCGGCCAACGGCTGGGGCCTCGGGATCGTCGACACGTACGCCGCCGCCCGCTGGGTCGGTTACACCCAGGTCGACAAGACCGTCCACGTCCTCGTGCCCGCACCGGGCGTCACGCTGACCGCGGCAGAGCTGAAGGAGAGAACAAGAGACATGGGCACGCACAAGCGGGAAGCGGACTGCTCAGCCTGCAACGGGAAAGGCGGTTCCTGGAAGAGCCACGACGGAGACCGATTCTGGGCACCCTGTGTGCTGTGCAACGGGACGGGCAAGCAGTGAACGCTCACGAGGCCCTCGCGGCGATCCCCAGAGAGTCCTTCATCCCCGACGAGATCTTCGTTTCGGACGAGCAGGGCCGGCTGGTGCCGCTCCGGCGCTCCGACGACCCCGAACGCTGGTCCCGGCACGTGGCAGCCGACGCTCCGGTTGTCACCCGTACCGCCTTCGACCCCGACGTGCCCGCCGAACTGTGCGACGCGGCGACGGGCAGGGGCGTCGAGGCGACCAGTTCCAGCAGCGCGCCGTACATCATGGCCCGAATGATCGACGCGCTTGAGCTGCGACGCGGTATGCGGCTCCTCGAGGTCGGGACGGGTACCGGTTACAACGCCGCCGTCCTGGCCCACCTGCTCGGCGCCGAGAACATCGTCTCCATCGAGATCGATCCAGTGGCCGCCGCGAGGGCCGGCAGGGCGCTGGAGAAGATCGGCCATCCGGTCGAGGTGATCGTCGGGAACGGCGAGAAGGGTCATCCGGCGCGGGCGCCGTACGACAGGATCCTCGCCACCGCGTCCGCGCACACCGTCCCGTACGCGTGGGTGGAACAGGTTCGGCCGGGCGGAGTCATCGTTGTTCCCTGGGCGCCCACGTTCCACCCGGACTGGCCCCTGTGCCGTCTCGTCGTGCGGCCGGACGGAACCGCCGAGGGCCGCTTCGTCGGGCCGTCGCTGTTCATGCCGCTGCGCGGTCAGCGCGTACGGCCACGTGTCATGCAGCAGGCCGAGGAGCGATGGATCGCAGCGGGAAGGCCCGACTGCAGCCGTTATGGGGTAACCGTCTCCCCTGAGGGCCAGCGCGTCTGGCTCGACGCACCGGACAACCCGATCGACTGCTGATGCCAGGTGGACGTCGCGACGTGATTTCCTGGCGAATACTGCGTTCTATCGGCAGCATCTGCCAGTGATCACAGTGACGTCAATTGCGGTGTCGACATGGGTCGATTTTTCCTGCTATTCGGAATTGCGATCAGCGGGGCCGGGTGGAGAGCGTCCCATTGATGAGCACGCTCCGATCCCCTTGGTGACCATTACGTCACCGTGTGGAGGCTCCCCGGCGGCGCATGGTTCTCGTAGGTTCCGAGTGGTCTGGAGGGAGTGCCGGAATGGGAAAGCACGCCGAGCGAGTCGACCGTTCGATACGCGCGAAGCGGAAGATCTTAATCGTTGGGGCCGGTCAGGCCGGGCTCCAGCTCGCGCTGAGTCTGCCTGCCGACCGCTACGACGTCACGGTCATGACCACCCGGACCGCTGAGGAGATCCGCGACGGGCGGGTCATGTCGACCCAGATGATGTTCGGCCCGGCCTTGGACCGGGAACGCGAGAACGGCCTGAATCTCTGGGAGAGTCAGGCTCCGGCCGTCACGACGTTCAACGTGACCGTGGCCGGCCCGCCGGGAGCCGAGCCGCTCCGCTTCACCGCCGCGCTCGACGCACACGCCCAGTCGGTCGACCAGCGGGTGAAGATGTCCGCGTGGCTGGAGAGGTTCCGCGCCCGCGGCGGCGAGGTCATCGTCCAGCACGCGACGGCCGCGGAGCTGCCCGCTCTGACCGAGCAGTACGACCTCACGATCGTCGCCGCCGGCAGGGGCGACCTGGTCGAGCTGTTCGACCGCGACCCGGACCGCTCGCCGTACGACCGGCCGCAGCGCACGCTATCCGTCATCTACGTCCATGGCATGGCGCCCAGGGACGGATTCTCCGCCGAGCACGTCGGCATCACGGTGCTCCCGGGCGTCGGCGAGCTGTTCACCATGCCCGCCCTGACGACATCCGGTCGGTGCGACATCATCTTCTTCGAGGCCGTTCCCGGCGGTCCGCTGGACCGCTGGGACACACTGCTCGATCCGCCGCGGCACCTCGAGCTCGCCCTGGACCTGATGCGCCGGTACGCGCCGGCCGAGTACGAGCGCTGCGGTGACGTCCGGCCTGCCGACGAGCGCTGCAATCTCATCGGCGCCTACGCCCCTACGGTCCGCCGCCCCGTCGGGGAACCGGCCGGCGGCACACCGGTGCTGGGGATGGGTGACGTGGTCGTCGCCAACGACCCGATCGCCGGTCAGGGGGCCAACAACGCCGCGCACTGCGCGGCCGTCTACGCGCGGGCGATCCTCGAGCACGGCGACCGGCCTTTCGACCGCGCGTGGATGCGGCGGACCTTCGAGGCGTACTGGGGTCACGCCCGCCACTCGACGGCCTTCAGCAATCTTCTGCTCGGCCCGCTTCCCCCGCACGTCCAGCAGGTGCTGGGAACGGCGGCCGGGGATCCGGCCGTCGCGCGCCGCTTCGTCAACGGGTACGCCGATCCCGGTGCCTTCACCGGCTGGTTGACCGGCCCGGACGGCGCGAGCACCCATCCGGGGACGCTGACCGATACGGCGGACCGACAGCGGGTCCCATGAAAGACGGCCGCGGTGTCGGCCGTTCCTTCCGGGCTGCGTCTCGTCCTCGACAATCGCATGACGTCCGCCGGAGCACGGCTCCGGCGGGCGTCATGTCGCTGATGCGAGCCCGCACAAGCGTCGCCGCGTCTCCCGGAGCTCGGCCTGTTGAGCGTCGAGGCGTGTGGCCAGGGCGTCCAGCTCGGCCCGCAGGTCCGGACACATCTCAAGGTAGATGCCGTGATCGCCGGTGCGGACGCAGTCGAGGTACCGCTGGATGGTCGAGGTTCCCAGGCCAGCGGAGATCATCGCCTTGATCTGGGCTACGCGGGTGACATCGGACTCGGCGTAGTCCCGGTACCCGCTGCCGTCGCGTGCCGGGACCAGCAGTCCTCGGTCCTCGTAATGGCGTAGCGCTCGCGCACTCACACCGGTCAGCTCGGCCAGCTCGCTGATCAGCACCGTCGATTCCTCTTCATCGGCTTGACCTTCACGCTGGTGTGAAGGCATATCGTTCCGCGCCATGACGACTGGAACAACCCGGCGACGTGCCTCGATCATCCACGGCTATGGCGCAACTCCCGAAGATCACTGGTTCGGCTGGCTTGCCGAGCGACTCGAAGCGAGCGGCATCGCGACCACGGTCCCGGCTCTGCCGAACCCCCAAGCCCCGGACCCCGCGCAGTGGGCGGAGGCCGTACGCGCCGACGTGGGGACCCCTGACGAGAACTCGGTGATCGTCGCGCACAGCCTGGGCAGTCTGACCGTGCTGCGCCATCTGCGTTCACTGCCGGATACCTGGCGCCTTGGCACCCTCGTGCTGGTCTCCGGATTCGTCGACCGGCTACCCGCGCTCCCGGAGCTGGACTCCTACATCGGAGACGGCTGTGACGTGGAGGGGCTCAGCAAGCACATCGATCGGCTCACGGTCATCCGGTCGGACGCGGACCCGCTCGTTCCGCCTGGTCACACCGACCGTCTCGCCGATCTGCTCGGAGTCTCCGCTGAGGTGGTCCCCGGAGCCGGTCACTTCCTCGCTTCTGACGGCGTCACTTCGCTCCCCGAGGTTCTCAAAGCGATCGTGTGAAGCCCCCGCAGCGCCCCGACGCGACGTGGCTCTCTGGCGGATGCCGCTGTCCATCAGCAGCATCCGCCGGAGACCGGCGTTCAGCGTCGACGCGCGAGCGAGGCCGGGTCGGTGGTCGCGCGGTCCGACGCCGTATCGATCACTTCGTCCAGGACCTCCCGCGAGCGCAGCAGATCCGTGATCATGCGGTCGATGCGGTCGCGCTCCGTGGTGAGCTCGTTGACCAGCGTGGGGGTGGCGATCTCGTTCGGGCGCCCGTCCGCGTCTCTCATGCAGGGCAGCAGTTTCGCGATCTTCTTGCTGTTCAGGCCCGCGGCGTAGAGCGTCTGGATGCGTATGACGCGGTCGACCGCCGACTCGGCGTAGTGCCGGTGGCCGCCGGACGTGCGCTCCGACTGCAGCAGCCCTTGTGCCTCGTAGTAGCGCAGGGAGCGCTCACTCACCCCGGTGCGCCGGGCCAACTCGCCGATCCGCATTCCTCACCTCGCATGACGACGACTTGAACCTGACATTAATGTCAACTTCTACCATGCCGGCGCGACGAGCACGCCATCTACGGAGGAGGCATCGATGAGTGAGCTGACCGGCAAGGTAGCGCTGGTGACCGGCGGCAGCCGAGGGATCGGCGCGGCGATAGCGAAACGGCTGGCCGACGCGGGAGCGGCGGTCGCGCTGACCTACGTCCAGGCAGCGGACCAGGCGCACGAGGTCGCCGAGCGGATCAAGGCCGACGGTGGCAGGGCCGCGGTCATCCAGGCCGACCTGACCCGTCCGCAGGCCGCGACGGATGCGGTGGAGCGGACGGTACGGGAACTGGGCCGCATCGACATCCTGGTGAACAACGCGGGCTTCCTCACCTACGGCCCGCTGGCGGAGGTGTCCGCCGCGGAACTGGACCGGGTGCTCGCCGTCGACGTTCGGTCGGTGTTCCTGGCCGCGCAGGCCGCCGCCCGGCACATGGGCGAGGGCGGGCGGATCATCAGCGTCGGGTCGTGCTTCAACGGCCGCGTTCCCGGCTCGAACTTCGTCCTGCAGGCGATGGCCAAATCCGCGCTCACCGGGCTGACCAAGGGACTCGCCCGGGAGCTGGGACCGCTCGGGATCACCGCCACCATCGTGGACCCGGGCCCGATCGACACCGACATGAACCCGGCCGACGGCGAGACCGCCGACTTCCAGCGCTCCCTCACCGCCCTGGGGAGTTACGGCGAGGCCGAGGACATCGCCGCCGCGGTGGCCTACCTGGCAGGACCCGGCGGCCGCTACATCACCGGCACCGCCCTCGCCGTGGACGGCGGGTACACCATCTGACGACTCCCTCTCCGCCCGACCGGCGGAGAGTGCGCGGGTGCTCGGTGCTGCCGGTTCGCGCTTCGCGGCTTCAGCCGGGGATTCTCGTCGCTCCCACGACCGGAGTCCTCGGCAGAGACCGAGACCGCCGTCTTACCGGCGGCGGCGATGCTCGCCCGGAGGAATACCGTACGCGGCTTTGAACGCCCGGTTGAAGGACGCGCCGTCCTGGAGGCCCCATCGTGCTCCCACCTCCGCGACGGACAGGTGGATCAGCCTCGGGTCGGCCAGGTCGGTGTGGCAGCGTTCCAGTCGTCGGCACCGGATGAAACCGCCGAGGTTCTGTCCATCCTCGTGAAAGAGGTGATGCAGGTATCGCACGGAGATGTGATGCGCCTCGGCGATCATTGCGGGCGACAAGCGTGGCTCGTGGAGGTGGTCGAGCACGAACGTCTTGATCTGAACCAGGAGTGCCTGCTGCCGTGTCTGCGCCGGTATCCGGTCTTCCGTGTCGGCCAGGTCCGCGAGAAAGGCCGTCGCGAGGCCGACGGCCGCAGGCTCCAGCCGGCGGCCGACGCCGCCATGAATCGCTGTGGTCTGCTCGGCACACCCGGCCATGAAACGGGCCAGGAGGATTCCCGCTCCCGTCCGTGACGGCATCGGCCGCGCCACCAGATTCCGCAGTTTCTGCTCCGGGATCGGCAGCACGCGCCTGGGCAGATGCAGCACCACCAGACTCGCCAGGGTGAGGCCGAGGGACACCTCCGCCACGAAGGGCCGGGACGTGTCGTACAAGACCAGGTCACCGGCTTGCAGAGCCGTCTGGTTGCGATTCTGCGTGAGCTGCAGGGACCCGGCGCGCACGAGCGCGAGCTCCCACCAATCGGGATCCGAGCGCTCGACCAGGCGGCGGGTACGGACCGAACGCAGCGCGGAGAATTCCAGTACCGAGGCCTGTAGCCCGCCCAGCTCCAGTTGACTCACCGCCGCCCGGAAGACCGCCGTCCGGTCGATGGTGATCCGCGTGGGCACCAGGTCGCGAGCCGTGAGCTCGCACCACCAATCGAACCGGTCCGCAGACGGTACGTCAGAGCTGCGCAGCTCCACCGCCGCACCTCCCGATGGCCTATTGCTCTACGGATCAATGATCTGTGCGTTCAGCGTCAATGACACCCTAATGACCATCGAAAGATAATCGACGGGTTGCGCTGCGGACATCGTGGTAAACCCTGATCACCCCAGAAGAGGAAGGGCGCGCCCCCATGTCCGAAAGCGTTCTCGTCGAGACTGGAAGGTAGAGAAGGTGTCCATTCGAAATGGCTCCACGTGGAGCCGCGTCCTTGGGGTTCTCGTCGCGACGGCCTCCCTCTCCGTCATCGCGGGTACGGCGGCGGAGGCGGCACCGTACCCCATCCCGCACATCAAGGCGAAGAGCTCCAAGAAGTGCGTCAGCGTACTGGGCTGGTCGAAGTCCAAGGGCGCTCACATCGTTCAGTGGAGCTGCTACAACGGGCGCGCGAACAATCAGCAGTTTCAGACGATCTACTACAAGACTTGGAAAGGAGTTAAGGAGGTGCAGATCATGAACATGCACAGCCGCCTCTGCCTCAGCGTCAACGGCAAGAGCACAAAGAACGGTGCTTACGTCAACCAATGGTCATGTAACGGCGCCGACAACACCCTCTGGGCTATTTATAAGGCCGACTCGAGTTCCTACGTTCTCCAGAACATGTGGAGCGGAAAATGCCTCGATGTGGCCGGCAACAGCAACAAGAACGGCGCGTGGCTGACCCAGTACACCTGCGGCAGGTACAAAAACGAGGACTTCACCTTCCCGGTCAAGGTCTGACCGGGGTCTGACCACGCGCCAGCGACGATCCCGCCCGCGAGAGGTTCGATCATCAGATCGAACCTCTCGCGGGCGGGGCGTGCGGAACGCTCGGGGAACGGCGTCTCAAGGCCAAGTTTCACGGTGATTCGCCGCTTTCGTACGGGTGTTCACCGAGCATTCGAATGCTCGGAGAACGCGGCCGCAGCACACCGTTCTGCGCCGATTCGCCGCTTTCGCGGCGGCGGTCGCCGAGCATCGCGTCCGCTCGCCCGACGGCGAGCCGTCGGCCGGGGATCAGACGTGTTCGAGGGTGCGTTCCTCGGTGCTGGGCCGGGGCGGGACCGGGCGGCGGCGGCCGGGGAACCACCAGTTGGCGTGGCCCAGCAGGCTCATCAGGGCCGGGACCAAGACAAGGCGGACGATGGTGGCGTCGACGGCGACGGCGGCCGCCAGGCCGAGGCCCATCATCTTGACCGTCGTGTCCGGCTGCGGGAGGAACGACAGGAAGACACAGATCATGATCAAAGCGGCCGAGGTGATGAGGCGGGCCGTGGAGGCGATGCCGGTGACGACGCTGCCGTGCGGATCGTTGGTGCGGAGGTACTCCTCGCGGATCCGGGACAGGAGGAACACCTCGTAGTCCATGGACAGCCCGAACAGCAGCGCGAACATGAAGAGCGGGACGAACGCCACGATCGGGACCGGTCCGTCGAGGCCCAGCAGCTTGATGCCCCAGCCCCACTGGAACACCGCCACCACCACGCCGTACGCCGCGCCGATCGACAGCAGGTTCATCACGGCGGCCTTGACCGGCACGATGATCGACCGGAACGCGATGACGAGCAGCACGAGGGCGACCGTCACGACGGCGATGACGACGTACTGCATGCGCTGCTTCACGATGGTCGCGATGTCGATGATCGCCGGTGACTCCCCGCCGAGGTAGGCGCGCGCTCCGGGGAACCGGGCGACGGTCGGGGGGATCACCGACTTCCGCAGGTGCCGTACGAGGTCGGCGGTCGCGGCGACCTGCGGCGGCGAAGTGGGCACGATCTTGACGGTCGCGCTGTCGCCGACGACCAGCGGCGCTTCGGCGGAGGCGACGCCGGGCACCTTCTGGAGGCTGCGCCGCAGCTCGTCGCCGAGGCGGCGGGCCTC
This sequence comes from Actinoallomurus sp. NPDC052308, assembly GCF_040679195.1. NCBI lineage: Bacteria > Bacillati > Actinomycetota > Actinomycetes > Streptosporangiales > Thermomonosporaceae > Actinoallomurus > Actinoallomurus sp. NPDC052308. The sequence goes on from NZ_JBFAUM010000002.1 coordinate 859,756, forward strand.
CGGGTTCGGGGTGGGCCGGTCGTTCGGGCTGAGCGCCAGCCGGCCGCCCGGCTCCTGCCGCAGGGCGGTCCATCCCTTGGCGGTCTTCGTGCTCTCGGCGGCCTGCGGCGGCTCGGCCGGGCTCGGGACCGTGGCCACGACCACGAACGGGCTGTACCAGCCGGGGCCGAACTGCTTCGCCGTCACGTCGTACGCCCGCCGCGCGCCGTTGGAGTGCGGCAGCGTGCTGTCGGCCATGATGCCCAGGCGCAGGGTGAGCACCGGCAGCGCGAGGAAGACCAGCAGGAGGGTGGCCGCGATGGCGTACGGCCAGGCGTGCCGGTCGACGTGCCGGCCCCAGCGCTCCCAGCGGTACGTCGAGCGGTCGGGCCGCATCCGGGGCAGCCGGTACCGGTCGATGTTCGTGCCGAGGGCGCCGAGCACGGCGGGCAGCAGGGTCAGCGCGGCGGCCACCATGAAGGCCACGGTGATCGCCGTGGCGAGGCCGATGATGCCGATGAACGTGATCCCGGAGAACCACAGCCCGCAGATCGCGAACACGACCGTGCCGCCGGCGAACACCACCGCGTGTCCCGAGGTGGCCAGGGCCTTGCCCACCGACTCCTCGACGCCGATGCCCTCGGCGAGCTGCTGGCGGTGGCGGGTGACGACGAAGAGGGCGTAGTCGATCCCCGCGCCGAGGCCGAGCATGGCCGCGACCATGGGCGCCGTCGGGTGCACCTGCCAGATCGACGCGCCGAAGTGGATGAGCGAGTACGCCACCACCATCGCGCACAGGGACACGACGATCGGCACACCGGCCGCGAGGAACGAGCCGAAGGCGAACAGCAGCACGCCGAGGGCGAGCACCACGCCGACACCCTCCTTGGGACCGGCCTTGGGCTGGTTGAGGATCGTCGTCACGATGCCGCCGAACTCGACGTCGACGCCGGCCTGCCGGGCCGGTTCGGTCGCCTCCTCGAGGGAATGCAGGTCGTTGATGGACAGGTCGCGGGCGGTGCCCTTGAAGTGCGCGACCGCGACGACGGCGTTCGCGCCCTTGGCGCCGCCGGTGTTCCCGTAGGGGTTCTCCGCCATCGAGACGCGCGGCAGCGCGCCCACCTGCTGGATGGCCTTGCCGACCTGCAGCGCGACGCGCCAGTCGGACAGGGACACGCCCTGCTGCGGGTGGAACACGATCGTGGCCGTCGGCCCGGTGAGGTCGGCGAAGTTCTTTCGGAGCAGGTCGATGGAGCGCTGGGTCTCGGTGTTGGGAAGCCGGTCCTGCTGGACGAAGGTGCCGCCCCTGGCCACGCCGAGGATTCCGGTGCCGACCGCGAGGGCGAGCCAGATGAGCATCACCCACCGCGCGTGTCGGGCACAGAACCGCCCAACACTCTCCAGAATCCCCGACATGGTCCCAGAAGAGCACGGGCCGGAAAAATTTGCAACGCCTGCAACTTCGCACTGAGTGTATATATTGGTGAGATGGATCACATGGGCCTGCGGGAGCGGAAGAAGCGCCAGACGCGCCACGCGATCGCGGAGGCCGCCCTCCGCCTGTTCGCCGAGCGGGGCTACGAGGAGACGACGATCGCGGACATCGCCCAGGCCGCCGACGTGTCGCCGCGCACGTTCTTCAGCTACTTCCCGTCCAAGGAGGACGTCGTCTTCGCCGAGATCGACGAACGCCTGGCCGAGGTGCGCGAGGGCATCGAGCGCCGGCCCGCGGACGAGACGCCGCTGGAGTCCATGCGCCGCATCGTGCTGGAGATGATCGAGGCCATCGCCGCCGAGCACGGCGAGTACGGCGCGATCCAGGTGCAGCTCGTCCTGGAACGCCCGTCGCTGCAGGCGCGCGCCCTGAAACGGATGAACGACACCGAGCAGTACGTCGTCGAGCGGCTGACCGAGCTCTGCCCGGCCATCGACGAGATCGACGCGGTCGTGATCGCCGGCGCGCTCGTGGGCGGCATGAAGGCCGTCATCACCCACTGCCGCGCGCACGGATACACCCCGGAGTCGACCCGCAGTGCGGTCGACCGCGCCCTGGCCATCGTCGAACACGGCCTCGGCTCCGTCCCCGCCCTCACCCGCCGGGCGGCCGAATAGCCGGCCCGGCCGACCTGCGCCCTGAGCAGCCCGAACAGATTCGAACAGGGTCGAACAGCCCAATCCTTGCCCGCGTGTCCGGCCGCTTCCTTAGATCTGCATGGAGGCCGACACCGAACCAGGTCGCATCGACCGGAGGGCTGCAATGCTGCGGATCCATTTCGACTCCGAAGATCTTGCCCGGACCACCGTCGCCCCATCGGCGGACGTGCTCTGGGAGATCCTCCTGAGCCTGCACGCGCTGCAGGAACGCAACGAGGATGTCGCCCTGGACGGCTGGCGGCGGCGTACTCGTCCCCTCATCCCCGCGTCGCTCCGGCCGCTGCTGGAGATCGCGCCGCCGCGCGGCTACTCGGCCGACTTCCTGACGCCGACGCGCGGCACGGCCGACCTCGGTGAGGGGGTGGACCGGATCCTCGCCACCACCCCGAACGAGCTGACGCGCGACTTCACCGAGTTGGCGCGCCAGGGCGGTACGCCGTTCATCGCGCGGTCCCTCGACGGACGGGAGGCCGTCCGCCGAGTGGCACACGACGTGGACAGGTTCTTCAAGGTCGCGCTGGCGCCCTACTGGAGGCAGATCTCCCGCGACATCGAGGCCGAACGCACCCAGTTGGTGCGGATACTCGCCGACCACGGCGTGGAACGCCTGCTGGGGACGCTGCACCCGTACGCGCGCTGGGAGCACCCGGTCCTGCACGTCGATCACTATGTCGACCAGGACGTCACGCTCGGCGGACGCGGCCTGGTGCTCGTGCCGTCCTTCTTCTGCCGGCACCACCCGATCACGCTGCGGGATCCCGAACTGCCGCCCCTGCTGGTCTTTCCCATCGGCCGGCGCACGTGGCTGAGGAGGCCACAGACCGGTGAGCAGGGCGGAACCAGGCCGCTGGAAGGGCTGCTCGGCCGGACCCGTACGACGGTGCTCAAGACGGCCATGACCGGCTGCAGCACCACGGACATCGCCCGGGCCGCCGGCATCTCGGCGGCCTCGGTGAGCCATCACACGAAGGTGCTGCGCGAGGCCGGCCTCATCACGACCCGCCGCGACGGCTACTCCGTCTGCCACGAGATCACCGACCTGGGGCTCAGCCTGCTGACCTCTACGGGCGCGCCGATCAGGCGGCGACGGACGCTCCCCGCCGAGGTGAGCCGCCAGGCGATCTGACCAGCCCTCCGGCCGGAGCCCTTCCGAGCGAGAGCGGACGCGGAAATGGCCGGTGGCCTCGACTGATACGCCGAGGCCACCGGTCGTCCCCCGAATTCCGGACAAGTCAGGAGATCTTCTTGTAGCGGTAGGCGCCGAACTTGTGGCCGTTCTTCTGGTCCGTGTGGATGTTGAAGGTGTCCTTCCGCAGCTTCTTCCTGCCGTAGTCGTACGCGTAGTACGAGCCCTTCTTCTTGTTCTTCCACGCGATGAAGAGACGAACGTGCCCGCTGCTCCCGCCGCTTCCCCAGCCGAGGAACCCGGTGTAGTCGCCCGGCTTCATGCTGCTCGGGCTGATCACGTACCCGTACGTCGAGTTGACGAACTTCCCGTTGGCGTTGCGCTTACCCAGCAGCTCGGTGTTCGGACTGCCCTTCAGGTGCAGCGCCATGCTGACCAGGCCGGAGCAGTCCTGGCGGTACGTGTGCTTCTTACTGTCGATGTCGCGGTGCCATTTCCCCCCGTAGTACATGCTCTTGTCGTTCCGGTGCTTGTACCAGTACGCCGCCCGCTTCATCACCTCGGCGCGGGAGATCTTGCCGCCCATCTTGCTGGACTGGACCGAGACCTGGCCGGCGGACGCCGCCGGAGCGGCCGACGGCGCGGCGCCCGCCACCGGGGCCGCGGCGACGAGTGCGGCCGAGGCGATCGAAATCGCGCCGACCAGTCCCACGATCTGCTTGCGCATTGAGACTCCTCTGGAATTCCCGTGCTCCGGCTCGGCCCGGTCTCGGCAAGGGCGATGCTGCAGCTTTTCGACCTCGCTTTGATACCGGGCTTCTGCACCGGAACTTCCGTTCGTCACAGACTCTGGCAAGTGATGACAAGGAGCGGCAAGGCTTTAGATCGCGACCGAAATCAGCAGTTCATGTGGCAAAACCATCCACCGAGGCCCGGCGGGAGGTAGGTTGTCTTGGGTGTCTTTGGAGAGTTCCTCCCCGGATCCGCGTGAAGCGCGTAGTGCGGCCGATTTCGTCGCGCAACTGCGGCGACTCAAGGCGTGGTCCGGCCTGACCTACCGCGAACTGGAGAAAGCGGCGGGACGCCACGGATACGTTCTGCCGCACAGCACCATCGCCTCCGCGCTGAAGCGGGCGTCACTACCCCGGGAAGAGCTGGTCAAGGGCTTGGTGACCGCGTGCGGCTGCTCCGCGGAGGCGGTCGAGACCTGGGTGGCCGTTCGCCGCGTCCTGGCCGTCGGTGAGCACCCGGCCGCCCTGGCCGTGGCCGGCTCCTCCGATCACGGCGACCCGACGCCCCGGCCGTCCACGGCCGCTCCGTCTCCCCGGCCGACCGGGACGACGAGCACGCGCGCGGGACGCCGGCGGGCGCGGCGACCAACGCGAGCCGGGGTGCTCGTCCCCGTGCTGCTGGCCCTGTCGGCGGTCAGCGCCGCGTCCCGTCCGGTCCCGGACGAGCCCGAGCGTCCTCCGGTTCGGGTCGCCGTACCCCCGTTGCCCGCAGCGGCCGGGTGGTGGCGGTTCGAGGAGCCCGGCGGGCCGACCGCGCTGGACTCCTCCGGCCATGGCGTGCCCCTGCGGATCAACGGCGACGTCTCCCGTGTGGCGGCTCCTCAGGGCCACGCGCTGAGCTTCGGCGGCAACGGGCACGCGGTCGCCGACCGGCCCGTCATCCGCACCGACGCGCCGTTCACGATCACGGCCTGGGTCCTCCTCGAGGAGGCCGGCCGCTTCGGGACGGTGGTCGCCGCGCACGACGCCGGGGGCGCACCGGACGTCGTCCTGCTGGACTACGACTCGGAGCACCAGGACTGGGCCCTCATGGTCCCCGACCGCGCGAACGGCTGGGCGAACGGGCAGGAGACCGTCTTCAGCGGCCGACGTCCCGCCGTCGGGAACTGGACGCACCTGGCGGCGGTGTTCGACCCGGGTGGCCGGCGGCTCTGCCTCTATGTCGGTGGCGTCCTCGGCGCCTGCCGGGCCCGTACGGTCGTCGCCCGCGCGGCCGGCCCGCTGGACATCGGGCGGGCGTTGCTCAAGGGGGCGCCGATCGACGGCTGGCAGGGGGCCATCGACGACGTACGGGTGTTCGACGTGCCGTTGTCACCGCGGCAGGTCCGCCAGGTCGCCGCCCAGCGGGCGTGACCTCGGACCGCTTCCCGACGTTCGCCGCGGCGGCCTCGCGGCGCGCTCAGTCGACGATCTTGATACGGACGCGGCGGAAGCCGCGGCCCTTGTTCTCGATCTTGGCGACCTGGAGGCGGCCGATCTGGCGGGTGGAGGCGACGTGGGTACCGCCGTCGGCCTGGGTGTCGAGCCCGACGATGTCGACGATGCGGACCTCCTCCACCTCCGGCGGCACCAGGTTGGTGGCCGTCCGGATGATGTCGGGGATCGCGAACGCCTCCGCACGCGGCAGTGCCTTCACGTCGATGCGCCGATCCGCGGCGATCTCCGCGTTGCAGGCGGCCTCCACGGCCTCTTTGAAGCCGGGCGGGACCTCGGGGAGGTTGAAGTCCATCCGCGCGACACCGGGCTCCATGTTGCCGCCCGTGACGAGGCAGCCGTAGTCGCGGAAGACGACACCGCACAGAACGTGCAGGCCGGAGTGGGTCCGCATGAGGCTCGTACGGCGGTCGTCCTCGACGGCCCCGCGCACGGCCGTGCCGGCGGGAGGCAGCGGGTCGTTCTCGTCGGGGAGCAGGTAGAGCTCGTCACCCTTGCGGGCGCCGACGATCCGGGTCTGCACGCCCTGCCACAGCAGAACTCCGTGATCCGGCGGTTGTCCGCCGCCACCCGGATAAAATGCCGATCGGTCGAGGACGATCCCCCCGGGTCCCGAGTCGAGCACGACCGCTTCCCACTCGCGCAGCGTCTGGTCGGTCAGCTCAAGCCGCCGCGTCCGGTGTGTCGTCATGAAGTGCAGCCTAGAACGCCCGCCCCAGGGCGCTGACCCAAGGAGCGGGATGAGACGACGCGCCCTTCGTTGCCTCGCCGCGGCCGGCGTGCTGCTCGCGCTGACGGCGTGCGGCGGCTCGGAGCGCCGGGCGCGGGCGGAGAGCTCGGCCCGCACGCCGAAGCGGCAGGCGTCGCGCACCCCCGTCGTCATGTTCCTCGGGGACAGCTACACGACCGGCAAGCTCGGGCAGCAGCCGGAGCAGACGTACGCCGCCGAGACCGCCCGGCTGCTGGGATGGCAGGTCATCCTCGGCGGGTACCGGCAGACCGGCTTCATCGCCAAGGGACAGATCGGCAAGGACTTCGCGCAGTTGTTCACCGACCAGCTCGCCTGGCGGCCGGCTCCCGACCTGGTGATCATCTCGGGTGGTCACAACGACCGGCGGCGTCCGGCGCAGGACGTCGGCGCGGCGGCCCTGGGGCTGATGGACACCGTCCGGCAGCGCTGGAGCACCTCGCGGCTCCTGCTCATCGGCCCGATGTGGGGCGGCGGCGAGCCGCCGCAGGAGGTCCTGGAGATCCGGGACGCCATGGCGGCGGCCGCTCAGGAGACGAAGGTGCCGTTCATCGACCCGCTGCAGGAAGAGTGGATCACCGGTGACCGTAAGAAGGGCACCGGCAACGCGCCGCAGTACATCCTGTCCGACGGCACCCACCCGACCGTGGCGGGCGCCCGGCACATCGCCGAGTGTCTCGTCGCCGACCTGAAGAAACTCAAGCTCACCAAGCCGTGACGGCCCGGCGGCCGACGATCACCAGGGGCCGTACGGGCCGGAGGAGGAGCCGCCCCGGCCGTACTGCCGCACGGCGGGCCGGACGTCGGCGAGGTAGACCGCGGCGGCGATGAAGCCGATCACCGGCAGCATCTGAATGATCGAGACGAAGCGGACCGCACCGGCCAGGCCGAACAGCAGCGCGACGCCGAGGATGATCAGCCAGAGCTGCTTCGTGAGCTTGCCGGCCGCCGAGTAGGCCCCCGCCGGCCGTCGTACGGCGTCGGCGAACGCCCAGATCTCAACTATGAAAGCGGCGATGGCCACGACCCAGAACAAGATCCCGACGAAACTCTGGGCTGGTTCGAGCACGATCGACCCCCTGTAGCGGGGCGGCGTCGTACGAGCGCCGCGTCATCACTTGTCATCACGTACGGGCCCAGCGTATGTGTTCCGCCGGGGTCCTGCCGATGGTGCGTGCGGACGGAAAGCGCGGGAGCCCGGGCGGATGGTCCGCCCGGGCTCCCGGTGCGTCCTCGGACGCGCTCCGAAGATCAGTTGCCGACCTTCTTGGAGGCGTCGGTCGCGGCCTTGCCGGCCGCCTTCGCGGTGTCCCGAGCGGAGGCGGCGGTGTCCTTGGCGGTGCCGGTGGTCGACCGGGCCTTGCGGACGGTCGCCTTGGCCCGCTGCTCGAGCTCCTGCGTGGACTTCTGACGCTCCACGCGGCCCACGATCTTCTTGCCGCGCTCGGCCAGCTCGTCCATGACCTCGGCGGCGCGGCCGCCGACCTGGGTGACGTAGGACAGGGCGGCGCCGCCCAGGTCCTTGTCGATCTTCTTCGGCATCTCGCGGATCTTCTCGACCGCGAGGTCGCCGGCACCGGCCGCGACGTAGAAGGCCTTTGACTCGCGCAGCTTCTCGGTGATGTTCGGCATGTCTGGATTCACCCTTCAGTCGATGGGGTCGCTTCGGTGGCGGCTTCTCCGCCGGGCTCCCCTTCCCGGCGGAACGACTCGTAGATGTCGAGCAAGACCTGCTTCTGGCGCTCCGACAGGCTCATGTCCGCCCGGATGGCGGCCTGGACGTCCGTGTCGGACTCTCGCTCGTCGAGGATCCCTGCTTGCACGTACAGGGCTTCGGCGGAGATGCGCAGGCCCTTGGCGATCTGCTGCAGGATCTCCGCGCTCGGCTTGCGCAGCCCACGCTCGATCTGGCTGAGGTACGGGTTGGAAACGCCCGTGGCCTCGGCCAGCTGGCGCAGCGAGACCTTGGCCCGCTTGCGCTGCTCTCGGATGTACTCCCCAATGGAGCCGACTTTGGAAGTCGCCATGTCTCCACTGTGCGCCTCTCTGCTTGCTATTGCAAGCAGACTTGCAAGCACTTCGGCGTGAGTCGAGTCACATCGCGATGTGACGCGTCTCGGCCGGCCGTCACCGCTCGACTTCGATGCAGGCGTCCAGGAGCGCGGCGAGGCGGCGGGACGGCGGCCCGGGGCGTACGGCCAGGTAGGTCTGGACGCCCGGGGCGGGCGCCGTGAAGCGCCGGAACGAAACGCGGGGAGCGGGCTGGATCTCGGCCTGGGCCGCGTAGTAGACCGTCCAGCTCGGCCTGCCGGAGGCGATGGCGGCGAGCGTGTCCTGGTCGGTGGTGAAGGCCGGGCCCATGATCGGTTCGAAGCCGGCCGCCCGGCAGGCGCCGACGACCGTGTCGACGAGGTGCGGGTTCGCCTCCCGGGGCACGATCCGCAACGGCAGGTCGGCCAGGTCGGCGAGCGCGACCTCCTTCTCGGCGGCCAGGGGATGCCGCGCGGGCAGGGCCGCGACCAGGTCATCGCTCCAGAGCGGGAGGAGCTCCAGGCCCGGCCCGTGGTCGGGGCCCCGGATGAAGGCGGCGTCCAGGTCCCCATCGCGCACCCGCTGGAGCCGGGCCGCCGAAGCCGCGCTGACCAGCTCCACCATCAGCCGCGGCGCCCGTTCGGTGAGCGCGGTCAGCAGGGCGTCCAGGCGGCTGCCCAGCCCGACGGTGGTGCCGAGCCGCAAGGTCGACTCCTGCTCCTCCCGCAGGGCGGCCATCGCCTCGGTCGCCGCGAACTCGGCCCCCAGGATGGCGCGGGCGTGCGGCAGGAAGGCCCGCCCCGCGGCGGTCAGCGTCACGTTCCGCGTGGTGCGGTCGAACAGGTCCAGCCCGAACTCGCGCTCCAGCCGCCGGACCTGCTGGCTGACGGTCGGCTGCACGATGTGCAGCCGGTCGGCGGCCCGCCCGAAGTGCAGTTCCTCGGCCACCGCCACGAAGTACCGAACCTGCCGGAGCTCCACACCCACCGCCCATTCATCACGATCCTTGATCAGTCTAAGAGCGGGCTGCTCATTGGTCGGCGCCGGGATCTCCGCTGAAATCGTTCACGTCAGCGCAGCTCAACGGGCGGCCCTGGGAACGGGACCGCGGCGAGAGGAAGACGACGATGGCTTACGCGACCGTCAACGGGACCCGGCTCTACTACCAGGACCTCGGCGCCGGCCGTCCCCTGGTGTTCCTGCACGGCTGGGGCACCAGCGGCCGGGTGTGGGACGCCCAGGCGGCCGACCTGATGACCGACCACCGGGTGATCACCGTCGACTGGCGGGGCTGCGGCCGCTCGGACCGGCCGGCCACCGGCTACACCATCGCGGACGTCACCCGCGACGTCCTGGAGTTCGTCGATGTCCTGGCGCTGGAGCAGCCGGTGCTGATCGGCTCCTCGATCGCGGGAGCGTTCACCATCGAGGCGGCCCTGGCCGCCCCCGACAGGATCGGCGCGATCATCCCGGTCGACGCCGGCGTCCACCACTTCTCCGGGATGCGGGAGGCGATGGACAAGCTGCTGGTGGACCTGCGCGCCGACCGGGCGGGCACCCTCGCCGACTTCGTTCCGCACTGGTACCGCCCCGGGGCCAGTGCCGCCATGATCGACTGGACGGTCCGCCAGCTCCTGGACTCGACCTTCCTCATCGACCAGCTCGTCGTCGACCAGGCCGGCTACGACCCCCGGGCCCGCCTGGACCAGGTGCGCGTGCCCGCCCACTTCCTGCACGGCGAGCTGGACACCGAGGTCCCGCTCTTCATCCCCGAGGAGTGCGCGAGCCTGATCCCCGGCGCCCGCCTGACGGTCATCGAAGGCGCCGGCCACATGTCGCAGCAGGACCAGGCCGAGCGTTTCACCCGCGCGCTGCGCGCGGCCCTGCGCTAGTCCCCCGGATCCCCCCTTCAAAGGAGAGCATCGTGCCCATCGTCGACGTCCCCGTCACCGGCGGTATCAGCAAGGCCAACTACTTCGTCACCGGAACCGGACCGGGGCTGGTGCTCGTGCACGGCACCGGAGCGAGCGGCCAGGCCAACTGGGGGCCGCTCATCGAGGCTCTCGGCGACCGGTACACGATCGTGGCGCCGGACCTGCCCGGCTCCGGCGACACTCGCGACCCCGGCGGCCCGATCACGATCCGGGACCTGGTCGCCCACGTCGTGGCGGCGGCCCGGGACGCCGGTCTCGAGGACTTCCACCTCGTCGGGCACTCGCTCGGCGCCGTCGTGGCGACGGCCACCGCGGGTCTCCACCCCGACCTGGTCCGCTCCCTGACCGCCCATGCGGGATGGGTGAAGGCCGACCCGCAGATGGTGTTCCAGTTCGAGCTGTGGAAGCGGCTGGTGCTCGAGGACCCCGCCGCGATGGCGCGGCTGCTCCTGCTGACCGCCATCGGCAAGGAGACGCTCCGCACCTGGGGGCAGGCCGAGTTCGACCAGGCGGCGGCCGCGTTCACCGACCTGCTCGACGGCGCCCGTGAGGGGGTGGCCCGCCAGTCCGAGGCGAACATGACCATCGACGTCACCGAGTTCCTGCCGCACATCGCCGCCCCGACGTTGGTCATCTCGAGCGCCGACGACCGCATCGTCCCGCCGTACCACCAGCAGGACCTGGCCGACCGCATCCCCCAGGCCACCCTGCTGCGCGTCCCCGCCGGGCACGGCCTCCCGGCCGAGAACCCCGCGCTGCTGACCGCCAAGGTCGCCGAGCACCTCGACCAGGCGCGCTGACATTCACCACTGCCGCCGGGCCCGACGCGGGCCCGACGAAGAGCCGGGGGCTCGGCGAGACGTCTTCGCCGAGCCCCATGGCCATCACCGATGACATCGGCGATGGTCTACGCCAGAAAGGCCATCAGGCCTGCACGATGACCCATCCGCTCATGGCGTTCTTGTACTCGCACTTCCCGAACTTCTGATGATCGACCACCTTCTGGCACGCCGCCTTCGTCGGGTAGACCGTGATAGCGGAAGCGGGTGATGCTGCTCCCAAGGCGATCGCGCCCGCGGCCCCCGCGACCGTCATGGCCGTGAGCATCTTCATCTTCATCTGTGTTTCCTCCCTGGAGATGGTGACTGTCAGAAGCTCGTCGAGGCGGCGTTCGAGGCGCCGACCCTCGTGTTCGGGTGCTCAGTATCGGTAGGTGTGAACCGAGTCGAACTGGTACGGGCCCACGAATCCGCCTTCGACCCGGAACGTGCCGGAGCGGGTGGAGGGGTTGTGCACGGCCGGGGTCTCCACGCTGGAACGTGTCGTCTTCTCGGCACGCTTGGTCACCTTGTGGTGCGGCTTGTCCGAGAAGGAGATGGCGGCGACGGTGAAGAGCGGCCGGTTGGAGTACTTCTTCAGCTTCACGGTCTTGACCCAGATCGTCTGGCACGAATCCGAAGCCCAGACCTGGAGCGTGCCGCCCGGAACACCGTGCACGGACTCGTCCCCGCCGGTGATCTTGTAGTGCGCGACCAGGCGAGGCGCGTACTTGCCGTGGGCCTTCGCGCAGACGCTCGCCACACTGGTCGAGCCGCCAGTGGCGGTGGCCGCTACGGCGGGCACGGCCGCCGTGGCCAGACCGCCGGCGACCGCACCGGCGACGATGAGGGTACGAACCCGGCGGCGGGTCTTCGATTCCACAGTGCACTCCCCGAGAGACGAGTGAGCGCCACAGGCGCTCAAGATCATTTCAAGGTGTCTGATGCCTTGCCCGCAAAGATCGTTCGCAAGCCTCGGCAAAGAAATGACCAAGACGCACGGCGGGCGCCGACGACCGCATCGTCCCCCCCGTACCACCAGCAGGACCTGGCCGATCGCATCCCCCAGGCCACCCTGCTGCGCGTCCCCGCCGGGCACGGGCTGCCGGCCGAGAACCCCGCGCTGCTGACCGCCAAGGTCGCCGAGCACCTCGACCAGGCGCGCTGACGCCGCGCCCCGTCTCACCACTGCCGCCGGGCCCGTACAGGCCCGGCGGCGAGGGCGTCGCGCTCAGTCCACCGAGCCGGGCGAGGCCGCCCAGGTGTTGCAGGTCGACGTCGTGCCGTGGGTGTACCCGAGCTGGACCCAGCCGCGGTAGTGCGCGTCCGTGCCGTGGTCCCGCTGCTCGACCGGGCGCCCGTCGTCCCCGCGCTCGTACGAGTCGCGCAGCGCCACCGCCCACTGCTCGGGCGTCACGGGGAAGGTCCCGCGCACCGAGCTCATGAACACGCCGGACAGGCACTGCGCCTGCAGCTCGCTCCGCTTGGTCACGGCGTTGCGGGCCAGGGTGCTCGTCGCCTCGGTTCGCGCCCGCTGGCTGTAGTCGAGGATCCCGGTCTGGTCCTGGATCGCGTGGCCGTACTCGTGCGCGACCTCCCGGGCGTACGCCACGTTGTAGCGCACGGGCATCCCCCCGGCCGCCTTCTGCGCGTCGGTCACGCCGATGTAGATCGAGGCGTTGCTCGGGCAGTAGAACGCGGCGACGCCCGGCGACGGGTAGGTGCCGCAGGGGCTCGACCCCGACGTCGACCAGAAGACCCGCGTCGGCGCGGTGAACTTCAGGCCCGCGCCGGCGAAGCCCTTCCCCCACGCCTTGTCCAGGCAGTCGGTGGTCTCGTTGAGGAAGGCCCGGAACGACGCCGGGTCGCCCTGGGTGATCTGCCGTCCCCGGCAGCCGTCGGCGGGCAGCCGGCCGACCTTGTACAGCGGGCTGTCGGCGGCGTTCTGGGACGGGGCGGTGGGCGCGCTGACCGGCGGCCGGACCGGTGTGTACCCCGGCCTGGCGATCAGCTTCAGCGCCATCGAGCCGCCGACCCCGACGATCGCGAGCAGGCCGAGCACCCCGATCACGCGCACGCCCCCGCCGCTCTTCCGCCGGCGCGGCGGCGCGTACCCGTATCCGGGAGCGGCGTAGGGCGGGCGGCCGTGCCCTGGACCGTACGGCGGCCTGGGCGGCGGGCCCTGCGGGCCGTATCCGGGACCGTGGGCGGGCGGCCGGCCGTAACCCTGGGGCGCGCCGTGGCCCTGAGGTGCGCCGTAACCCTGAGGTGCGCCGTAACCCTGCGGGCCGCCGTACCCCTGGGAACCGCCGTAGCCCTGCGGGGCGCCGTGCCCCTGGGGGCCGCCGTAGCCCTGCGGGGCGCCGTGCCCCTGGGGGCCGCCGTAGCCCTGGCCGTGACCCCGGGGCGGGGGCCCCCATGAGCCGGGTCCAGCCATCACTCTCCTCCTGTCAGGAAACGTCCGAGGGGGCAGCCGTCCACGTGTTGCAGGACGACAGGACGCGCTGCGTGTAGCCGCGGGCCACCCAGCCCGCGTAGTTCGCTTCGGAGCCGTGGTCGCCCCGGTCGGCCGGCTGGTCCACGTCGCCGCGCGCCCGCGCGTCGGCGAGGACCGCCTCGTACTGCTCGGAGGTCATCGGGAGGCTGTCGCGCTCGGCCGACAGGAACGCGCCGGCGAAGCACTGCGCCTGCAACTCGATGCGGCGGCTGACCTCGTGGCTCGTGGCGGCGGCCGAGGCCGCCATCAGCGCGTGGCCGTACTCGAGGATCCCCGCGTCCTCCTGGACGTGGTGGCCGTACTCGTGCGCGATCACCCGGGCGTACACGCCGTAGTGCGAGACCGGTTCGCCGCCCGCCGTCTCCACGACGTCGTCGAGGCCGACGTACAGCGTGTCGTTCGCCGGGCAGTAGAACGCCGCCGCGCCGGGGGCCGGGTAGGACCCGCACGGGCTGGTGCCCGACACGCTCCAGAAGATCCGGTGCGGCGCGGCGAACCCCGGCACGGCCGCCTTGGCGAACTGCCGTTGCCACGCCTCGTCCAGGCAGTCCGACAGCCGGTCCAGGAACGCCCGCATCGACTCCTCGTCGTGCTCCCGGATCCGCGGCAGCGCGCAGTCGACCGGGTCGAGCGGACCGCTGCGGTACAGCGGTCCGGCGAGCGCGGCCTGCCTGCTGCCGGCGCGCGTGGCACCGTCGGCGGTGCCGATGCCCGCCGCGGGATGCCCCGGACCGGCCAGCGAGTAACCGACGATCGCGACCACGCACAGCGCGGCGACGCCGCCGAGAACGCCGACGACCATGCCGGCCGTGCTCCGCCGCCGGGGCGGGCGGCGTGGTGGCAGGTAACCGAGGTCCCGTGCCGGCCGACGCCACAACCGGGACGGCGGGCCATACGGCTCCGGGCCGCCCGGCGGACGCCGCCGATAGGGACTGACCACTGTCGTCCGTTCCTCCCCCTGAGACCGGGCACGCCGGGCTCCGCGCGGGAGGGGCGACCGCGTCGAGAATCATCCCATATCACCGAAAACGGCGATCACTTCACAGGAGCGTTTCCGACCTTTCACACGAACCGTCAGTGCCGCAGGTCACGCAGGGGGCCGCACTTCACCGGTACGCTGTGCGGCCATGCTGGTTCGCACGCGGCTCCTGATCGCCCCCCTCGTCGCCGCCGGACTCCTCACCGGCGCGGCTCCCGCGTCGGCGGCCTCCGCGCAGATCGTCAAGGACACCGTCGCGATCACGGTCGCGCCCGACGGGTCCCTCCAGGTCAAGGAGACGGTCACCTACAAGGGGGCCGCCCCCGCGCGCACCCTCATCCGCCGCAAGCACCTCGACGACCGGCAGGACCGCCGGTACGACGTCGGCGACCTCAAGGGCGGCACGCTCCAGAACCAGGGCGACCGCGCGATCCTCCGGGTCTCCGGAGGCGGCGGCGCCGGGCAGCGGACCGCGCAGCTCTCCTACACGGTCAAGGGCGCGATCACAGCGCAGCGGAGCGGCGAGCAGCTCGACTGGGTCGCCGCGGGCGGCTGGCACGTCCCGGTCGGGCAGACCCGGGTGACCGTCGAGTCCAGCGCGGTCGTGCAGAACCTGAACTGCTTCGCCGGCGACCTGTCGAGCACGGTCGGCTGCACCCAGTTCTTCACGAACCACACCCACACCCAGGCGGACTTCCGGCAGGAGGAACTCCAGCCCGGCGAGTACGTCACGGTCATGATCGGTTACCCGGCCGGCACGACCAAGGGCGAGCCGATCATCGAGCAGCGGCACACCGTCACCACCGCCTTCACCGTCAACGGGCTCACCGGCGGCACGCTTCTCGGCCTGCTCGTCCTCCTGCTCGGCGGGGTCGCCCTCCTCTACGTCACCCGGGGCAGGGACGCGCGCATCGTCAACAAGAAGGCCGCCGAAGGAGATCAGGCGCCCCTCGACTCGACGGGGTTCGCCCCGCCGGACGGCGTGCGGCCGGGCCAGATCGGCACGCTCATCGACGAGCAGGCCGACGTCGTCGACGTCACCGCGACCATCATCGACCTGGCGGTGCGCGGCTACCTCCTGATCGAGGAGCTGCCCCGCGAGACGTACGGCCGCATCGACTGGCAGTTGCGCCGCCTGCGGCGCGCGCCGGACGACCTGCTGCCGTACGAGCGGATCCTGTACGACGCCCTGTTCACCGGGCGCGACGTGGTGGCGCTGTCCGAGCTCGGCGGCACCTTCGCCGACCAGCTCGCGGCGGTGCGCGGTGCCCTGTACGAGGACGTCGTCCGGCAGGGCTGGTTCACCCGCCGGCCGGACTCCGAGCGGACCCGCTGGACGACCATCGGCATGGTCCTGGCCGGCCTGGGCGTGGTCGGCACGATCGTGCTGGCCGTCTACACGAACCTCGCCCTCATCGGCCTGGCCTTGATCATCGCCGGCGCCGCGCTAGCCGTCGGCGGCCAGTACATGCCGGCCAAGACGACGCGCGGCGCGACCGTGCTGGCGCACACGCTCGGGTTCCGGGCGCACCTGTTCCGCGGCGAGGTCCCGGACGCGCCCGCCGGTCACCGCGTGGCGCTGTTCTCGCACTACCTGCCGTACGCGGTGGTGTTCGACGTCGTCCCGCGCTGGGCGGAGACGGTGGCCGACGTCGGCGCGGGCAACAGCGGTCCCTCGGACAACCTCTACTGGTACGAGGGACCGGCCGAGTGGGACCTGTCGAACTTCGCCGAGTCGATCCGCAGCTTCACCCTCGCCACCTCAGGAGCGATCTCCGCCTCCCGGCAGTTCCGCAGCCTCTCCTGAGGCCCCGGAGGCCGTCAGAGACCGACCGCGCGGATCTCGCCGACGATCACGTCGCCGCCGTACAGGGGGACGGTGGCCAGTTCGTCGGGGACCTCCGCGCCGAGGGCGCGCAGCGTCGCCACGGTCACCGGCGTACGGGCCCGCATCGACCCATCGTCGATCTTGATGGCGCCGGCGCGCCCGTCCGCGAGCGCGAACGCGTCGACGCCCTCGGCCCCGCACTTGACCAGCAGGCCCGGCACGGCGGCCATGAGGCGGCGCTCGTCGCGGTGGGTGCCGGAGGTCCACTCCGGGTGGGCGCGCATCGCGTCCGCCAGGCGCCGCTCCGGGGTGCCCGGCTCGGCGGTCACGATCGCGCGCAGCGCCCGCGCCACGCCGGTCAGCGAGACGGCGAACAGCGGCGCGCCGCACCCGTCCACGCCGGTCGCGGCCACCCGCTCTCCGGTGAGCTCCTCGACCGTCTCCCGGACCGCCACCTGCAGGGGGTGGTCGACGTGCAGGTACGACTCCGTCGGCCAGCCGTTCACGACGCAGGTGGCGAGCATCGCGGCGTGCTTGCCCGAGCAGTTCATCCGCAGCCGCGACTTCTCGGTCCGGACGGCGACCTCCAGGTCGAGCGGCCACTGCGGCGGGCACTGAAGGGCGTCCGGGGTGAGCCCGGCGTCGGCGAGGATCTTGCGGGCGCCCTCGACGTGGAAGTCCTCACCGGAGTGGCTGGCCGACGACAGCGCGAGCAGCTCGTCCTCGAGGGCGAGCCCGCTGCGCGCCATCGCGACCGCCTGCATCGGCTTGTTAGCCGACCGGGGGAAGACCGGCTCGTCCGGGGACCCGACGGTCACCGCCGGTGAGCCGTCGACGGCGAGCGCGGCCACCGATCCCCGGTGCCGGGACTCCACGAATCCGGAACGTTCCACTTCGACGAGGACGGGGTGCATGCTCTCTCTTCGGGGGGTCGGCGGTCGGCTGGGACGCTCTGGGGACGGGCGGTCGCGTGCTCTCGGGGCGGACGGCTGCGGCGTGGTCTCGGTCGGGCTCCGGGGCGGACGGCGTCAGCTCTGGCGCGGCTTCACGCCCAGGAACGACCGCGCCTCGTCGGCCGGCATCGGGTCACGCTGGGCGATCCGCGCCAAGGTCGCCGCACGCTCCACGAGCTCGGCGTTGGCCGTCACCGGTCGTCCCTTGGCGTAGGTCAGCGTATCCTCCATGCCCACCCGCAGATGCCCCCCGGCCGCCAGCGCCGCGTACATCACCGGCAGGCTCGTCCGGCCGATCCCGGTCGCCGACCACGTGGCCCCGGAGGGCAGCGCCTCGACCGCCGCGACCAGCGTCCGGGCGTCCCCCGGCATCCCGCCCGGCACGCCCATGACCAGGTCGCAGTGCACGTGTCCCCCGTACGGCGCGCCGTACTTGTCCAGCAGCCGGTGCAGGGACGCGATGTGGCCGAGGTCGAACAGCTCGAACTCGGGCACGACCTGACGCTCCTGCGTCCGCTGGTACAGCTCGACCATGAACGGCCACGGGTTCATGAACACGTCGTCGCCGAAGTTCACGGTGCCGCAGGTCAGCGAGCAGCCGTCCGGCTCGGCGTCGAGGACCCGCAGCCGGTGCTCGTACGGGTCGGTGACCGCGCCGCCGGTGGACAGCTGCACGATGAGGTTCGTGCTCGCGCGCAGGGCGGCGACCGTGTCGCGCAGCCGCGCGAGGTCGAGGGTGGGCCGGGCCTCGGCGTCCCGGATGTGCACGTGGATGACGGCGGCGCCCGCGGCCTCGCACTCCTTCGCGGTCTGGACGAGCTCGTCGAGCGTGACGGGCAGCGCCGGGGCGTCGGCCTTGTCGGTCTCCGCTCCGGTGGGCGCAACTGTTATCAGCGTTCTGGCCATGGACAGCATGATTTCAAGACCAGAGCCCATTTGGCGAGAAAATCTTCAGCAAAGAAGCTCAGGGGAAGGCCGCGTGTCCCGGCTCGGACGCTCGGGGGCGGCCGCCGCGAGGGCTAGAAGTAGGTCGAGGTGAGGTTGCCGGTCGGCCAGGTCTTCACCGCGTTCGCCGCCTTGTGCAGGGCGGGGTCGATGTCGGAGTAGCTGGGGGCGCTGCCCTCCTGCCGCTGGTCGAACAGCACCGCCCACGTCAGCCCGTCGTAGCGGCGGACCAGCAGGGTGCTCGTTCCGCCGAGGCTCCCGTCGTGCCAGGTGTTGATCTTCCCGCTGCCCACGGGCCGCACCATCCAGCCGCACCCGTAGTACCAGCCGTCGCTGTTGACGCCGGTTGCGGGCTTGGCGAACGCGGTCTTGATGGAGGCGGCGTTCAGGATGGACCCTCCGTCGTAGATGCCGGCGAAGCGGGTGAGGTCCATCGCCGTGGCGAGCCAGCCGCCGTGGGCGTCCATGTTCTCCAGATTGAACCCGCCGTAGGGGTAGGACACCTTCTTCCCGGAGTTGTCGAACACGGTCGTGCCGGTGTAGGTCGAGTAGTAGGGCACCTCGCCGCTCGTCCGGTAGAGCGTGCGCCCCAGGCGCATCCTTTCGATTGTCCCGGGGGTCAGCACCTTCGACTGCACGTAGTTCCGGTAGCTCAGCCCGGAGACCTTCTCGATGATCCTCCCAAGGAGCATGAACCCGTAGTTCGAGTAGGCGTAGGTGGTGCCGGGCGCGTGGTCGAGTTTGCGGCCCGAGGCGTACCGCATGATGTCGGCCTGGCTGATCGGCAGCGGGACGCCGAGCGCCTTGGCGATCGCGAGGTCTTGGAACATCAGGTCCGGCGAGATGGCCCGGTCCCAGCCGCCGAGGTGCTGGAGCAACCGCAGCACCGTCACGTCCTTCAGCCGTGGGTCCGCCGCGGTCGACAGCCCGAGCAGTGTCGCGACCCGGTCGGTCAGCTTGAGCTTGCCGTCCTGGACGAGCCGCAGCACGGCCGTCGCGGTCACCGGCTTACTGATACTGGCGATCCGGAACAGCGAAGTCGGCTGGGTCTTCAGACTCGCGTCCGCGCTCCAGGTGTAGCCGCGGGACAGCACAAGCTTGCCTTTGCGGACGACGGCGAGCTGTCCGCACGGGATGTTGCGCGCCTGCATGAAGCTCTTGACCGTCGCGTCGAAGCCGCCGAGCCCCGCCAGCGCCTTGCCCGTCACCTTCCAGGTTCGCGTGGCCGCCGCCCCGGCCGCCGTACGGGCGGAGGAGCCTCCCGAGCATCCCGCCAGAAGCGTCGGCGCCGCAGCGCCGGCCCCCGCGAGCGCGGCCGCCTTGCCGAAGTTCCTCCTGGTCAATTGCGTCACGCCGTCCCCCTGAGATCGAATGTCTGAATCGCGCCAACAACGCACCTTAGGACAATTCGATCTTGATGGCGGGAGAATGTCGCGTCCGGGCGGAGGGCCCGGGCGCCGGCGGGACCGCGTACGGCAGAATGCGGTGGCGTGCGAGCGGTCGTTCAGCGTGTGAGTCGGGCCGACGTGACCGTCGAGGGTCAGGTCGTCGGCGCCATCGAGGGGCCGGGCCTGCTGGCCCTGGTCGGCGTGACCCACGATGACACCCCCGAGCAGGCGAAGAGGCTGGCGGCCAAGCTCTGGGGGCTGCGGGTCTTCGACGGCGCGACGGAGGGCGCGCCGGAGGCGTCCTGCTCCGACCTGGGCGCGCCGCTGCTCGTGATCAGCCAGTTCACCCTCTACGGTGACACGCGCAAGGGGCGGCGGCCGTCCTGGATCGCGGCGGCCCCCGGCCCCGTGGCCGAGCCCCTCGTCGACGAGGTCGTCGCCGAGCTGCGCCGCCTCGGCGCCCACGTCGAGACCGGCGTCTTCGGCGCCGACATGAAGGTCTCCCTCCTCAACGACGGCCCCATCACCCTGATCCTGGAGGTCCCGGCCTGACCATGGCGCGGGAAGGCCCTTCCCCTAGGTGGGGAAGGGCCTTGTTGTGGGGGTCGAGCCGCCGACATGGACGGCCCGGCTGCGTTCGGGTCAGCCGCGCGGCCGCCGGTCGACGACCTCGACGATCACGGTGCCCTCCACGTCGTACCCGGGGCGGGTGCTGTCCTGCAGGCCCACCACGCTGCTGGGCGTGCCCGTGCGGGTGTGGTTGAGGCCCACGAGGTCCTCGCCGCCGAGCTTGACATCCGTCCTGTTGTGCCCGGGAACCTTGGGAACCACGACGAACTTCATCAGAATCTCCTGGAGTCTCTGCGCTGTTCCTCCCGCGATGCGGGGAGGCGACCGGCCGTTTGTTGGCCGGATCTGCCGTACACCGTCCGTCCGTCGCGATCACCCGCCACTTCGGGACTGGTGCCACGGACTCGGGCAAAGGGTCTTCAGGAGCTCAGGCCGGTCACGGCGAGGACGAGCGCGACGATCGTGCCGACGGTGGCGAGCGCCAAGAGGTTGCGGTCGTTCTCCGCCAGCTTGGCGCGGACGCTCGGGGAGTAGACGACGACGCCCGTGTCGCGGTTCGGGTCGGGCGCGGACTCCCGCTTGAAAGGGTTCGGCAGCCGGACCGCGCCCCACAGGGCGTCGTTCTTCACCTGCTGGTGCGCGGCGGAGCACGCGAACAGGCGCCCCCGGATCGGCTCGTGGCAGGCGAACCCCTGCCGGGTCATCACCCGGCACACCGTCGGCACGAGCGAGAACTCATACAGGCACCAGCACAGCAGCCCGATGAGCGCCAGCCGCCACGACGTCAGCAGCACGGCGGCCACCAGCAGCACGCCGATCCCGATCCACCAGACGTAGCCGGGCTCGCGCACCCGCCGCCGCCGTCGCCCCATGTGCTCTTTCCTCGTCGAGGTCTCGTCCGACGGAGAAAACCCTGCCATGTGCGCCGCCCATCATGATCCGGTTCTCGGCGATTTACGGACTTATCGGCGTCGAAGATCGATTTTGGCGTTGGCTCCGGTGTCCGGGGAGACGACGACCTCCTGCGCGGCCGCGACCCCTCCGGCCAGCAGCGGCTCGTCGACCGGGACATTGCGCTTGATCAGGCCGAGGGCGATCGGGCCCAGCTCGTAGTGCCGGGCCGCGGAGCCGACGAAGCCGACCGTACGGCCGCCGACCTCGATCGGCTCGCCGTGCGCCGGCAGCCGGTCGACGCTCCCGTCGAGGTGCAGGAACACCAGCCGCCGGGGCGGGCGGCCGAGGTTGTGCACCCGCGCGACCGTCTCCTGGCCGCGGTAGCAGCCCTTGTCGAGGTGGACCGCCACGTCGATCCAGCCGACCTCGTGCGGGATCGTCCGGTGGTCGGTGTCCAGCCCGAACCGGGGCCGGTGCGCGGCGATCCGCAGCGCTTCGTACGCCCACAGGCCCGCCGGCCGCGCCTGCCAGTCGCGCTCCAGCTCCTTGCGGGGCACGATCAGCCCGTCCGTCGTCACCAGGGCGTCCGCGGGCGGCTCGGCGCCGCTGAGCGTGACGACGGCGTACGCGTCGGACTCGTCGGTGACCTCGACGTCCAGCGTGAACTGCATCATGTCGAGGAAGCGCGCCAGCTCCGGCGCCGTGCCCGGCTCGACGTGCGCCCAGACCGCCTCGCCGTCGTCGACCAGGGCCAGGTGGTGCTCCACGTGACCGTGCGGACTGAGCAGCAGGGCCTCGGTCGGCGTGCGCGGCGGCAGCGCCTCGAGGTGCTGGCTGGTCAGGCTGTGCAGGAGGCGCAGGCGGTCCGCCCCGCCGAGCCGTACGACGCCGCGGTTGCTCCGGTCGACGATCGCCGCCCCCGACGCGAGGGCGCGCTGCTCGGCGAACGGCTCGCCATAGTGCGCGGCGACACCCTCATCCGGCGGATCGGCCGGTACGGCCCCGGGCGTGCTCAACAGCGGGCTGTCCATGACCGTAAGACTACGTCTTCCGGCAGTCGCGGCAGCGGCCGTAGACCGTGAGGTGCTGCACGTCGGTCTCGAAGCCGTACTCCCGCTCCAGGACGTCGACCAGTCCGTTCGCGACGGTCGGGGTGACGTCATAGACCTCGCCGCAGCCCCGGCAGACCAGGTGGACGTGGTCCGCCTCGGTGGCCAGGTGGTAGGTCGGCGGCTTGTGCCCCAGGTGGGTGTGCTTGACCAGCCCGAGCTGCTCGAGCAGCTCCAGGGTCCGGTAGATCGTGGAGATGTTGACGCCGCGCGCGGTCCGCTGCACCTCGGTGCAGATCTCCTCGGGGGTGCCGTGACGCAACGCGGTGACCGCCTCCAACACGAGCTGGCGCTGCGGGGTCACGCGGTAGCCCCGCGCCCTCAGCTCCTCGTGCCATGGTTCCGCCACGACGCCGAGTTTATGTCCCCCGGCCGCCTTCCCGCCGGGCCTCACGATCGACCGGCGAGGCGAAACCTCCGGAAAATCCACTTGCCATCGGCTCGGCGGGAACCTAATCTGCGGGCTAAGCGGGAAAGGAGGTGGTCCGAAACTTATGCATAGTACGAGGACTCGTGAGGTGGCTGTCCGTTAGCCGCTGTCCCCCCTCAGCCTCGCCCCGACGCGGGTGAGGCGACCGGCCGAGGACGCGGCCGGCGAATATCAGGCAGACACCCGACCCCCGGGCCGGTCGACCCAGTCCTGTCGACCCCTGCGCGAGCAGGAGCAGCCCGGGGGTCGTCCTTTTCTCCGGACGACCCGGCCGCAGGCCCTCCGGCGCCATGGGTCGCTCCCGGGAGCCGGTCCGGTTCCCCGGTGGATTCTCCCGGAACGATCCCGCGACAGGACGGCTCCGGCCCGGCTCCCCCTGAGGCTCAGGACACGCGCTCGAGCTGGGCCGATGAGGCTCAGGACACGCGCTTGAGCTGGGCCGACAGGTGCGACTGCAGGCCCTGCCCCTCCGCCGCCATGTCGTACGCGTAGCCGAGATCCTCGCCGATCAGCCCGTACAGCCGCTTGCCGGCGGTGTACTCCTTCGCGGTCTCCGTGCGCGCCACGACGTCCGTGACCAGCTCGACCCGGTTGAACGCCGCCTGGCCGACGTAGATCTCCGCGATGCCCGTCGGGTGCGCCAGGACCAGCTCGACCTTCCCGCCCGGGTGCGCGCGCCAGTAACCGCTCTCGCGGGCGAGGGGAGCCGCGAGGTTGCCCTCCTCGTCCAACCGCCAGGTACGGCTCGTGTAGATGAGGTACGGCTTGCCGATGTGGCTGAAGGAGATCTCCTGTCCGAAACGGAAGCTCTCGATCGTCGGATAGCCGCCGACCCCGGCCCCCTCCCAGTCTCCGAGGAGGAACGCCAACGGTTCGAGGTCTGGATGCAGCTCAGGTTCCATGTTCGGCCAGCGTAGTGGCCCCTGCCCGGAGCGACGACACCGCGCGGAATGCAGGATGATGCCCGGAATGATCCCTCGGAGGTATCGGCGTGCTCTACCCCTCGATCCTTGTTCTTCTCGGTGTCGCGGCGCTCATCTGGGCGTACGTCCAGCAGCGCAAGCGCGACGCGATGCTCGCGACGCCGACCCGTACCTGCGCTGAGATCGCCGAGTACGCCCAGCCCGTCACCTGCGAGGTCAAGGGCACGGCCGGGCCGGGGCCGCAGGGGCCGGTCCAGGCGCCGTTCTCGGGGCAGCCGTGCGTCTGGCACCGCACCAAGGTGACGGTCCGCTACGAACACCATGAACAGCGCGACGGCAGGACCGTGACGACGACGCGCGAGCGGACCGTGCACGACAAGACGTACGGAGCGCCGTTCAGCGTCCGCGACGCGACCGGGGAGATCGTCGTGATCCACGGAGGCCGGTCGATCGACAATGTCACGAAGTCCCTGTCGCACTTCGAACGGGCGGGCACCGACGTCGACCTGTTCGGCCTGCGCCTGCGGGTCAACCTCAGCAACGTCAAGGGCCACCAGTACGAAGAATGGCTCATCCCCGCCGGCCAGCCGATGTACGTTCTGGGCGGAGCGGCGGCGGAGAACGGGCGGCTCGTCATGCGTGACCCCGCCGAGGGGCCGTTCCTCATCTCGACGCGGTCGGAGGAGGCACTGTCGTCCGCACTGCGGATCCGCTTCCTGACCGGTTACATCCTCGGCGGGGCGGTCATCGTCGGCGGCCTGATCTGGCTTGTGGTGAACTTGATCAACGGGTGAACCGCTCGTTCCCTCACCGCGTCTGATGGTCCCGGGTCCAAGGAGGACGGTTGTACGCGCTCATGACACTGATCACGGCCGGAGTCGAGGCGGGCGCCGACGCGATGGCCAAGACGATCGGGAAGGCCCGTCGCCGGCGGGCCATGGACGCCGCCGAACCCCTCACCGACAACCTCCCCGGCGCGCCCCGCGAGGTCAGCGGGCGCGCGGTCGCCGGCCCGGCCGGACCGGTGACGGCGCCGCTGTCGGGGCGGCCCTGCGTCTGGTACTCCATCACCGTCTCCGAGCGCTACTGGGCCTGGCGGCCGGGCCCCCTCGGCCCGACCAAGGTCGTCCGCCACTCGACGACGGCCGAGCTGATCAGCGGGCCGCTGCACGTCACCGGGGAGACCGCCGCCGTACGCGTCGACGCGCGCGGCGCGGAGCTGGAGCTCGGCGAGCCGGCGTTCGCGGAGTTCGAGGACTCGCCGTACGGCCCGCTGGCCGCGCGCCTCGCGGCGCTCCTGGGCGCGCCTCCCCGCCCGCGGCACCGCGACCGGACGATCGGCTTCCTCGTGGAGGAACGCGTCGTCGCGGCCGGTGAGCCGCTCCGGGTCGTGGGGGCCGCTCGTACCGAATTGGGAGACCTTGTTCTTGGTAAGAGCGGACTGCGGCCACTGATCATCTCGCGGAGCGTGCCGGTTTCCGGCCCGGGCGACTAGTGTGCCGGATATGGCACGATCACTCGTCATCAAGGTGACGGCGGGCGCCGACGCGCCCGAGCGCTGCAACCAGGCGTTCACGGTCGCCGCGGCCGCCGTCGCCAGCGGCGTCACCGTATCCCTCTGGCTGACCGGCGAATCATCCTGGTTCGCGCTGCCGGGCCGGGCCAAGGAGTTCGAACTGCCGCACGCGACCCCGCTGGAGGACCTGCTCGGGATCGTGCTGTCGGCCGGCCGGGTCACGGTCTGCACGCAGTGCGCGGCGCGCCGGGACATCACCGACGACGAGGTGCTGCCCGGCATCCGCATCGCGGGCGCGCCGACCTTCGTCGAAGAGATCATGACCGAAGGCGCCCAGGCCCTCGTCTACTGACACCGGACGCCCCCTGTCCGCGTCCCGCAGCGGCACGCGCCAGTGCGGCCGGAGGCAGGCGTCAGCGTGCCGGGGCAGGCGTCAGTGTGCCGCGCGCAGGCCCGACAGGTCGCGGGCGGTCACGCTGTTGCGGTCCGAGACGGACGGACCGAACGAGAACTGCGGCCACAGCCCGTCGATCTCCTGCCGACTGCGTTCGCTCCACTCCCTGGCGAGGTCGTCACGGGTCTTGTAGAAGTTCAGGGCGAACCCGCCACTGTGCACGCGCAGCAGGTTGAAGCCGCCGGGGTACTCCTTGGTCGCGCCCACCTCCTGCTGGGTCACGTACCGGCTGCCGGGCAGCACCGTCCGCTTGTTCCGGTGCGTGTGGCCCGCGTGGTGCAGGAACACCCCGGGCGTCCGGTCGTACGCCGCCATGATCGCGACCGTCTGCCCGGCGTTCAGCGAGGTGCCGCCAGTGACCGCGAGCGGGTCGTCGAGGGACAGCAGCGGGTGGTGACCGAACACGATCGTGGGCTGGTCCTTGTGCGCCTTCAGCTCGGCCTCGAACCAGGCGAACTGCTCTTGGGACAGGCCGCCCGCGTCCCCTCCGTTGCCCGGCTTGTCGTAGGTGTCGAGCCCGATGACCCGCAGGCCGCTCAGCTCGTCGCTGAAGTACGTCGGCCCGTCGGAGAACACGTCGCGGAAACAGTCGTGCCCCTGCCACCGGCCGACTTGGCAGGCGGCGTACGCGGAGCCGTCGTGCGCGCGGTCGTGGTTGCCGCGGGCGACGAGGTAGTCGCGGCGGTAGGTGCCGAAGCCGTCGAGGATCCGCTTGGCCTCATCGAGGTCACCGGGCACCGCTTCGGAGGAGACGTCACCGGCCGCGAGGAGGTAGGTCGCGCCGCGCCGCCGCGCGTCCCGCACCATCGCCTCCGCCATGATCTTCGGGTACGGCGGCCGTCCCGGCACCTGCGAGATGCCCTTGAACGGCAGGCCGCCGATCAGCCCCGCGACGGTCTCGCCCAGGTGCAGATCGTTGCAGAGCGCGATGGCGAACAGGAACCGTCCGGGCGGCGGCTGCGGCGTCGTGAACGAGAAGGTGTCGCCTCCCAGCGGCGTACCGGCGGCTCCGGCCACCGAGGTCTGCGACGCCGTCCGCCCGCGCGAGCGCGCCTGGTAGTAGTACGTCCGGCCGGGCTCCAGGCCGGTCACCTCGACGTAGTGGTACGGCGTCTGGCCGATCCCGCCGACGACGCGGGTCAGCCGTCCCGGCCGCGTGCCGATCCTGATCTCGCCGTCGGCCGCGGCGGGCCGCATCCGCCCGAGCCCGTCGTCGGTTCCGGCGACGCCGGTGTACCACGTGAAGATGGCGCTGGTCTCGGTGAGGGTGACGAGTTCGAGGTTGACCGGCCGTACGTCGGACGCGCGCGCCCGCGTCTCCCCGATCATGGAGGTGAGCGCGAACCCGGAGACGATCGCGCTCAGGCGCAGCAGGTCCCGACGGCCGGGCCGACAGCAGAACATGGGCCGGACGCTAGGCCGCCACGAAGCTCAGGTCCATAGCGGCACAGCGACAACACCCGAGTCAGGCCACACCCGGCCATCACTGGTCGACGTCGGTCATGGCCCCGGGCCCGCGAGCGATCCGCTCGCGGGCCCGGGGTTTTCCACATGCTGTGGAAAGGTGACGCCCAGCCTTATCGAGGCGCGTTCTCCCCGCTCGGGGTGACCCACTCGACGAGTTGCACGACCACCCCGTTCGGGTCGGTGACCTGGAACAGCCGCTCCCCCCACGGCTCTTCGCGCAGCGGCATCGTGATCGGCACCCCCTCCGCGCGCAGGCGGGCCTCTTCGGCGGCGAGGTCGGTGACCACGAGCGCGATGATGAGCCCGGCCGCGTGCTGGTCCCGGAAGCCCTCCGGAAGCACCTCGATCCCCCGCCGCAGGAAGACCACGTCCATCGCGTCGTCGTCGCGGTGCAGCGAGACGAACCCCTCGGCGGACATCACCTCCTCGTACCCGAAGTGCGTGGTCAGAAAGGCGGCGGACGCCGCGACGTCATCGACGGTCAGCGAAACCGCTGACGCAGTGACCTGCATGGGACTCCCCTTTCACAGTTATTCCGTACACCGTACGACGTACAGCGTACTGAATAAGTTCCCGAGCGGTCACCTTGATCGAGGACAGACACCCCGGAGGCCGATGCCGGAGCGCGGACCGCCGCCCCGCCGGCTCGGCAACGGGGCGGGGTCGGTCACGGCGGATCACCGGCAGGCACCCCACAACCCCGCGCCCGCGCGGCGCGCCACGGCCTCCGCCGCGCCCAGCACCGCGGCGTAGCGGGTGTTGGGCGGAATGACCAGCGTGCGGGCGAATCCGCTCCGCACCAGGTCCGCGGTGACGAGACGGCCGTTGCCCGTCCACACGTGGAGGAGCCGCCGGCCGAAATGGTCGTACGGCTCGCGGTCGGCCACGACGCGCAGCTCGGCGCCGACCGGGGCCAGCCGGCGGAGCGCACGGGACGCCTCGACGCCGAAACAGTCATGGCGGGTCCAGGTCTCCGGCGCGTCCACTCCGATGAGCCGGACCCGCCGGCCCCGGCCCCCGACCTGCAGCACGAGCGTGTCCCCGTCGACGACACGCAACACGCGCGCGACCCCCGCCCCGGACGGCGGCCCGGGACCGGCTCCGCCCACCCCCACGGCACCCTCCGGCAACCGCCCGGCGCTCCGCCCTGCAGGCGGTGGTCCGGAATGGATTCCACTCACCCCCATGGCGTCCTCCAGAAGCCGTGCGGTGGTCCGCCCCGGGGCCGTCGCGAGGACGGCGCAGAGCGCCGCGAGCGTCCCCGCTCCGACGAGAGCCCATCTCCTCATGACGAGGAGTGTCCGCCGGCGCACCGACAGTCGCCAACCGCCGTTTACGCCGACCGGCGGTGCCGGACAGCGAGCGGGGCGTCGTGCGGGGCCGGTGGCGGCGACGGGGGTGGGGGCAGTGGTCCCCGGGGGGGTGGGAGGGCTGGGGGGCTCGGCGGGTCAGGGGGTGGGGAAGGGTGGGGCGCCGTCGGGGTCCGCGAAGCCGGCGATGAGGGTGTCCGGCCAGGACAATACGTGGGGCAGCCATGCCGCCCGCATCACCTCTGCGACGTGCCGCAGCCGGTCGTCGGCGTCGACGCCGATCGCGACCACCGCGAGGTCGCGGTCGAACTCGGCGTGGTCGTCGCCGCCGAGGATCGCCGTCCGGGCGATCGGCCGGTTCGCGTCCAGGGCCATCGAGAGGGGGTGCCGGCGCAGCGCGCGGACCCGGTGGCCGAACAGCGGCTCCGCGGGCTGCCGCAGCCCTGGCAGCTCGTAGTCCAGCGGGGGCGCGGGCGCGTACTTGTCCGGCACGCCCTGGCCGGCCGGGAACAGCCGGTCCATCTCGTGCAGCCAACGTAGTTGCGGGATCACCCATTCGGCGCCGGGCCGGACGCCCGCCAGGCCCGCGTCACCGCCGAGCAGCCGGTCCGCGGCCCCCGCGACGGTGGCGGTGAGCTTCTCCGGGGCGTACGCGGTGCGCAGCGCCGCCGAACGGCGGCCGACGGCGCGGTCCAGGACGGTCGCGAGCGTGCACTCGCGCAGCCGGGCGGGCTGCGCCGCCCACTCGACGCGGAGGTCGGCCGGTACGGCGGGCGTGGGGCGGTCGGCCACGTGCGCCAAGACCAGCGCGTCCACCCAGACCCGGAGCCACGCCCACGCGGTGGCCGACGCGAGCAGGTCGGCCTCCCGCAGCTCGTACAGCGAACAGGCCCGGCCGTCGCGACACGCGCCACCGCAGGCGGCCGACCGGCGGCCGGCGACCGGCGGGACGGGGCCGGGCAGCACGCGCTCCCGGTCCTGCCCGAGGGGGACGCGGAGCCGTACGGGCCGGTCCATGCCGTCCGCGAAGGCGGCGGCGACACCGGGCGGCAGCGACACGACCTCGCGGGACTGGTGGTCGTCGAGGTTCATGGCGGCGCCGACGAGGCGGCGGTCGTCGTGGGCCGGCAGCCGGTGGACGACCTTGAGCGCGGTGTTCTTGACGACGTCGGGGACCAGTTTCGTGGGGATCTGCTCGGCCACGACGATGCCCTCGCCGTACGCGCGGATCTCGGCGAGCATCCCGGCGAACAGCTCGACGGCGTGCGCGCCGGCGCTGTTCTCGCCGCGGTTGCGCAGCAGGCGGTGCGCCTCCTCGATGACGATCACGTGCCCGAGGCCGCTCGGCGTCCGCCCGCTGCGGGCGCGCAGCCGCAGGTGCTCGACGATCCGGATGATCAGCGTCCCCATGAGGAAGGCCTTGTCCTCGTCGTTGGCGACGTCCTCGATGGCGAGGACGGTGTTGCGGCTCAGCAGCCCTTCGATGTCGGCCGGGTGGCCGCCCTGGAAGAACCGGCCCGCCGAGCCGATGCGCAGCGACCGGAGCCGTACGTCGACGAAGCCCCGCACGTCGGCCATCAGCTCCTTGCCGTAGCCGACATCGCCGATCACGTCGAGGGCGGCGTCCTGCAGTTGCTCCAGGGTCGGGACGCCCGGTTCGATCGGTGAGCCGGGACGGCCCCGGCCGGTGACGACGTCCCAGCCGTTCGCCTCGTACACGCGCTGCAGCGCCTGCGACATGATCTGCGGGAACGGCTCCTCGGCGTCGAACGCCGCCTGGAACAGCGCGCGGACCATGTCGATGTGCGCCTGCACCGGGTACCCGGGCTCGGGCGCGAGGGGGTTCACCGAGAGGGGCACCGCGGCCGGGTCGGACGGGTTGATCACGGTGACCGGCGCGCCGACGCGGCCGGACATCGCGGCGTACTCGGACTTGGCCGGTTCGATGGCCAGCCAGGGGATGCCGCTTCGGGTGAGCTGTTCGAGCAGGTGCCGGACGGTCTGCGACTTGCCCGACCCGGTGGACCCGGTGACGAAGACGTGGCGGTTGATCGTCTGCAGCGGCACCGTGAAGGTCCCGACCCCGCGGTCCTGGCCGTCGAGGATCGCGCCGAGCGCGACCCCGGCCCCGTCGGCCGCCGGCTCGCCGCCGACCTCGGAGGTCACGTCGAAGTAGCCGGCGTCGAGCACTCGCAGGCCCGGCACCTCGCGGCGCGGCAGCCCGGCCAGCGCGGAGAGGGCGCCCGCGGTCGCGACGAACGGCGACCGCAGGTCCCGGTCCTGCGTGTCGACGTGCACCGCCTCGTGGAAGCGCACGGGGCGCTCGCCGGAGCGGAGGCGGTACGGGTGGTGGCTCATCTCCACCGAACCGACGAGCACCGGGGCGATCTGTTCGAGCGCCTCCGCCGACTCCGCGCCCGCGAGGACCCGGACGTTCCACAGGCCGCCCTCCTGGAAGGCGTCGAGCTCGGCCATCCGCCGCTCGAGGCGCTCGATGGCGAGCTCGTCGTCGCCCCGGCGCCGCATCTGCAGCTCGTACTGCAAGTCGGTGACCTGGTCGCGGAGCACCTGCTCGCCGCACTGCTCGGCGATGACGAGCCAGCCGAACGGCCGGTTCATGAGCGTCACGAGCGTCGACTCGAACAGGCTCGGCCCGGCGTCCGCCCGCGACGAGGCCAACGGCGGCGCCAGCCGCGCCGGGCAACGACTCCACGTCATCGCCGCGGCGTCGTCCAGCCAGTCGTCACCGATCGGGACGCCGCGGGCGCCGTGCGGGAACAGCAGCCCCTGCTGCCGGTCGTGCGTGAGGTGCAGCGGCCCGGCGTTGGTGATGAGCTGAAGCGGCGCCCCGCCGCCCCGCGACATCCAGCCGACCACGAACGGCCGCCGGCTCTGTGCCGCGGACAGCACGGCCGGCAGCACGGTCACGAAGTCCCACTCCGCCGACGCGGTGTGCGCGGGCGACAGGATCGCCTGAATGCGGTACCACGGCCCCTTGAGTCCCCCTGTCACACCTGCCACACCGGAAGGATTACAGGGCCGGGCCCGCCATGCCAGCCGTGGTGAAGTACCGCCGCGGGTTGCCGACCAGCATCTGGTCGAGCTGCGTGTCGGAGATACCGAGTTCGACCAGCGCGGGCAGCACGTCGTCGCTGATGTGCTCGTAGTTCCAGTTGGGCATGGCGGCGGACCGCACCTGCTCCTGGTTGCCGCCCAGCCAGTCGATGAAGCAGCTCGCGTCGTGGCTGAGCACCATGCGGTCGGCGTATCCGCGCCCGCACAGGGCCGCGATCGTACGGACGCGGTCCGGTGTGGGGTTGTAGATGTCCAGTCCGAAACGGTCCATCCCGAGGATCGCCCCGCTGTCGGCCAGTTCCATCAGGTAGTCGAGGTCGTTGCTGTCCCCCGCGTGCCCGATGACCACCTTGGACAGGTCGACGCCCTCCTTGCGGAACAGGGCCAGGGCCAGTCGGCCCGTCTGGGCCGGGCCCGAGGTGTGCACGGTGATCGGCGCGCCCGTCTCGCAGTGGGTGCGCGCGACGGCGCGGGCGATCCGCTCGACGCCCGGCGTGAGGCCCTGGGCCTCGATCGCGCACTTGAGGAACGCCGCCTTGACGCCGGTGTCCCCGATGCCCTCGACGATGTCACGGGTGAAGTCCTCGACCATCGGCTCCGGCACGTCGACCAGCAGCCCCGGTCCCCGGTTCTCGTACTGGAAGGGCAGCGCGTCGTAGGAGTACAGCCCGGTCGCGACGATGATGTTGAGTTCCGGCACCTGCTCGGCGATCCGCTGGATACGCGGGATGTAACGGCCGAGGCCCCACACCGTCGGATCGACGATCGTGGTGATCCCCTTGGCCACGATGGCGCGGAGCTTGGCCACCGCGTCGTCGACGCGTTCCTCCTCGTCCCACCACGCGCCGGCACCGTGGTTCTGCGCGTACTCGGTGGACAGGACGAAGACGTGCTCGTGCATCAACGTCCGCCCCAGCTCGGCGACGTCGACGGCACCGCCAACGGTCTCGACAGTGGACAATGAACGGTCCTTCCTCAAGACATACCAACCGGTCGGTAGGGAACCTAGGCCCGGTACCGGATCGGCGTCAATGATCACTTTACGGAGTGTCGGGTCGCCCCTCTTCAGGGCGGGGCACCGGTTCCGCCTCCCGGCCTCCCGGGGACGCCAGGAGGCCGCCGGACTTCGGCGCCGGCGGGTTCTCGATGCCGGCGGGCCGGCGGATCAGCCCAGGGTGACGGCGGTCGAGTTCGGCTGCGGCGTCCTCGGTGAGCCTGATGTGCAGCGCGTCCGCGACGTCGACGAGCAGGTCCCGGGCGCCCTCCCGGTGGAACACCAGCACGACGTCGGCGGAGTACATGACGTTCTGGTCGGTGACCTCGATGTTGCGCTCCCGGATGTTGGAGCCGTCCGCCTCGCCCGCGACGGCCGACCCTCTGCCGCGACCGTGCGAGGCCATGCCGCCGTGGCCTCCGGAGGAACCGACCGACCCACCGCCCCGCAGGCCGGCGTCCGTCGCCGTCGTCACGCCGTCCCGCTGCGTCGTCGCGGTCTGGCTGTACTCCCGCCGCTTGAGCAGTGCCTGGGCGTCCTCTTTCAGGCCGACGACGTTCATGCCCACGGTGACGGTCTCTTCCGGCCGCAGCCCGGCCACCTCGTACGTGTGGTCGAGCAGCGACGTGACCTCCGACATCAGCGTCGCCGAATCGGTCTGCCGCCAGAGGGTCATGCCCTGCGGCCGGCTCAGTTCGAACCCGGTGGGGCGTTCGGTCCGCGCGGGGACCGGGCCGCGACGCTCCGGCGGCAGCGCGGCGAGCGGCGCGTACTCGTGGACCACCTCGGCGCCCGGGAAGGAGATGCGGCCGACCATGCCGCCGAGGGCGCGGTTGACCTCGGTGGGCGGCGTGTGGTCCGACCACCGGGGGAACCGGCCGGTGACCGGCTCCCAGCCCGGCACGTCGGCGCCCTCGCCGGCGACCGTGGTGAGGTGGTGCGGGACGACCAGCCGGACGCCGCCCCCGACCGTGGCGGTCTCGGTCTCCACCGACAGATGGCGGTCGAAGTACCGCGAGGCGACATCGTTGCCGGTCAGGCGCGTCAGCGCGTCCGCGCCGCGCCGGATGGCGTTGACGCCGTGTTCGAGGCCGTGCGGCGGCTCCTTCGACTCGACGACCTCGATCTCGTACCGGAGCCCGTGCGTGAACTCCTGAGAGCCCTCCCGGGTCTGCCGCCGGTCGATGTCCTTCACGCCGACACCGTCGCTGTGCCCGGTCTCGGACCGGTGGATCCGCCCGCCGCCGAACTGGCCTCCGCCGGTGGCGCCCTTGCCGTGGCCGTGCCGGCCGCCGGCGGGACCGTGCTCGCCGCCGCTCCGGCCGTGCTCGCCGCCGCCGCTCGCACCCTCGGCGGTGCCCCGTACGAGACCCTTCCAGCCCCGGCCGAAGCCGCGCTCCCGGACCGCCTCGGAGCCACCCAGTCCCTGGACGCGGGCCATATGGCCGACGTCCGGGCGCTCGGCCGTGTGCGCCCCGCCCTCCAGCACCGCGCGGACGCGGACGCCCACGTGCCGGGTGAAGCCGTACGCCGACTCGACCGGGTACCACTGGACGACACCCCTGCGCAGGGACGCCATGTTCGCGGCCAGGGCCGGCTCGCCGAACGCCGCCCGGAGCAGCTCCCGCGCCACGGCGTCGCCCTCGGGCAGGAGTCCCCGGCCCTCGAGCATGCTCTCGACCTTCGGCAGCACGTCCCGGCCGTCGAAGCGCTCGACGTGCGCGGAGGTGATGGCGAGGTCGGGCCGGTACGTCCGCGGCTCGCTCACCGGCCGGGCGACGACGGGCTCGCCGTCGTGACCGTGGACGTCCGGCGACGCGGCCAGGTGGTGATCTCGGGCGATCCGGTCCGGCATCATGAACTCCGCGCCGCCGTGCACCCGCAGGTGCGTGGTCGGCGCGTGCCGCCCGGCCGGTACGTCCGGGGTGACCGACAGGTACAGGTCCGAGCCGCTGAAGGAGTGGGTCAGCCCGCCGCTGCTGTACGTGCCCCGGATGACGTCGCTCGCCCCGGTGTACGCGCTGGTTCCCCTGCGGCGGTCCACCTCGGCCACCCCGCCGGCCTCACCGACGCCCTTGAACTCGGTGTGGGCCGTGGTGACCTTGCCGCGGAACCCCGCCTTCAACTCGCCTTCGACCCGAAGGTCCGTGCTCGTCCCGACCCTCATCCGGGAGTTGGCGGCCCGGTAGTGCTCGATCTCGATGCCCGTACGCGCGACGGCGTGCTCCGGTCGGCCGAACCCCGCCCGGAGGGTCACGCCCCGCGTGGTGCCGCCCGGCTGGGTGACCTGGATCCGCCACCCGTCCCGGGACGTCAGGTCGGCGAGGTGCGCCTCCAGCGACGACGGCCGGGTGGCGTCCAGGATCTCCGGGGGGATCCCCAGGAGGTCGGCCGGCGCCGGTCGGCCGTTCGCCTCCGCCTCGACCCGCGCGACCTCGAACGGCAGGTCGTGCGCCGCGGCGATGCTCGGGAAGACGGCGGTGGTCTGACCCGCGAAGTCGATCCGGTCGTCGGGCAGTGCGTCCACCCGTTCGACCCGGCCGACCTTCGCGACCTCCTCCGGCGTGACCGCGGCCGCCGGGCGGTGCTCCTGCGGGACGACGACGCGGGCGGACACGTCGTCTCCGCGCACCGTCCACGACCGGTCGGTGAGCTGCTTCCCGCCGTCATGCACCCGCAACGTGACCTCGTGCCGCATCTCCTTGGTGATCTGTGTGACGGGCCCGTCGGTCTCGGTCCGGCGGTACTCGGTGGTGCCGCCCATGAAGCTCACGGTCTTCGACCGGCTGCCGCCGCCGTGCAGCGCGACCTTCGGCGCGTCGAGCCCGAACTCGCCCAGCGCGAACCGTACGTTCCCGGCGACCTCCACGCCGACGCCCGACGACCTGCTCTGCCCGGCGGACGTCCCCGCCCCCGCGACCTTCCGGTCGTTCACCGTCATGTCGAACTCTTCGGCGGACCGGCGTTCGCCCAGCTCGGCCCGGTGCGAGATCTCGATCCGGTGCCCGCCGACCGTGATCCGGTGGGTGCCGCCGTGCAGCAGGTCGGAGAGCGACACGCCCTCGAGAGCCGACCGGCCGAACCGCGCGTCGAGGTCCCGTACGAGCTGCCGCCGGGCCGGCTCCGGCAGGTTCGGCAGTGCCTCGTCGATCGCGTCGCGCAGTCCCCGGACGACCTGCTCGGAGCCGGGAAGAGCGGTCAGCTTGCCCAGCCCGGCCCCGTGCCCCGCCGCGAGATGCGCCGGCTCCGCGGGGTGCGGCTCGTGCGGCGCGACCGGCGGCGAATGCTCCGGACCGGCGGGCACGATCGATCCGTGATCGGGGGCCCCGGGACCGTCACCGTCCGGGTGAGCCGCGCCGAGCTCCGCCGTCTTCACGCCTCCGAGGAGATCCCTCTCGAATCGTGACGCGTCGGACGCGCGCACGGCCAGCTCCATCGGGACGTCTACGGGGAAACCGCCGAACCGGGTCTGGACCTCCATCCGTACGATCGCGTGGTACCGGGCGAGCTCGTCCTTCCGCACCAGGGTGATCTTCGGCAGAGTCGTGTGCGAGTACGACAGGACGTGGTTCTTGCCGCCCTGGTAGCTGCCGCCGATCCGCGCGAAGAACTTCGCCGCCGGATTGTCGACGCCGAGCTTCATCCCGGCGGTGACGTTCCACCTGTGGCCGAACTGCCGGGAGTCGTTCGTCGTGGTCAGCAGGCCCTGATCGTCGCGCAGCACCGCCTGGCGGATCGGCGTGTCACCGGCGGGCAGCTGCTCGAGACGCAGGACACGTGAGGTGATGGTGGCGTCCGGAGTCGTCAGCTCGCCGTTCAGCAGGTCCCGGCTGCGGTTCAGCAGGATCTGCTGACCGATATGGCTCGCGAGTTCCCGGTTCACGACCTCCGCTACCCGCTTCGGCGACATGCCCGCCTGCAACGCGCGGCGCTGGAACTCCGTCACCAGCCGGTCGGGCTGGACGGCGGTGACGATCACATCGTGCTTACGCACGTCGGGCGCCCGGTCCGATGCGACCAGGTGGCGGGGCATCGGCGGCCGGTCGCCCCCGCCGCCGGGCGTACCTTCTCGGTGGAACTGCTCCGGGAAGGGGACGGTCAGGGAGACGCCGTCGACGGCTCCGCCGATCCCCGCCTCGCTCCCGTCGACGTGGGCCTCCACCCGTACGGTCCAGTCGAAGAAGTCGTGTTTGAACGCCACCGTCTTGTGACCGGCCATGACCTCGGTCGTGGCGGTGTGCGCCCGGCCCGAGACCTTGCTCACGCCCGGTCCGGGCAGGCTCACGCGCTCCAGGCCGTCGGAGTTGTCCAGCATCTCGACGACCCCGGCGGAGTTGTCGCGATGCGTGCGTACGGTCTCCTTCGCCCCCGCGCCGGAGCCGCCGAAGGAGACCGTGTACCGCCGGGCGCCTTCGGGCGGCTGCACGTGCGTGTACGCGTCGAGTCTCGGCTTGAGCCACACCACGTGACCACGGGACTCGAACGCGATGCCGTTCTGCAGCAGGTCGGTCCACCGGTCGGGGTTCGGGTCGCCGAGCAGGTAGCGGACCCGTGTCTCGATCTCGGCGCGGAGCCGCGGCGGGAGGTAGTCGGGAAGGTCCTCCGCCCATCGCCGCGCGGCCTCGTGCGGGTCGGCGGGCAGCCGAGCGCCCTCCACCGCCGTTCCGTCGCCCAGCGCGCCGTAGTCGGTGTACCGAGGCGGGTGGATCTCGGGCCGCGGCTCCGGCGCGGGCTCCTCGCCACTCGTCCCGGTCCGGGGCGCGGTCGGCGTCTCGGCCCGGGAGGCGGTCGGCGTCTCGGGCGAGGGGGCGGTCGGCTCGGTCGGGCCCTGGCGCGTCGGGGGCTCCCCGGCCCGCTCGGGCTCCTGACGACCCGTGGGGCCGGTCCCATCCGGGTGCCCGGTGCGGCTCGACGGCGTCTCTGCCGCGCCCGACCGCGCCTCCTCACGGGAGGGGTTCGGCTCATGGGATGGGTTGAGCAGCCGCTCGATCCGCGACGCCTCGCCCCCGCCGGAGCGGGACGACGGTTCCTCCGCCGTGCCGCGCGGACGGCCGGGCTCGGCGCCGGATCCGCCGTGGGCTCCCGGAGCCGGACCCTCATGCCGGGGCGGCCTCGGGGCGCCGCCGAGGACGTCGACGATGCTCCGGCGATCGCCGCCCGGAAGACCGGCGACCGCCGCGCCGCCGGGCCCGTGCGGCTGGCCGGCGTTCACGCCCCCGTCCCCCGGTGTCATGAGGACCGTGGGTCGCGTGGCCGGTTCGGGCACAGGGGGGACGGCCGCCTCCCCGGAATGCCCGGCCGCGGCCGCCGGGGTCGGAAGGTCGGCCCCGCCCTTGTGGCCGCCCACGGCGGCGAGATCGGCGTGGCTCGTGCTCCCGGAGGCCGCGGCGCCGTCGCTCTGGCCGCTCCCGTGCGTCTGAAGGCCGCCATGGGACTGACCTCCGCTGGAGGAGGGGCCATCGTGGGACCGACCACCGTCGTAGGACTGGCCGCCGTCGTACGACCGGCCGGCGGGGTGCGTCGCGCCGCCGTACGGCTGGCCGCTCCCGGTCTGAGGGTCGCCCGCGCCGCCGGCGGGCCGGCCGTGGTCGCCGGGGGTGCCGGACACCGGCACGCCGTCGCGCGCGATGACCTCGCCCTTGAGGTGGTAGCCGAGGCCGCTGTCGGAGGTGTGGACGTAGTCGTTCCGGGGGTTGGGAGTGCCGTCGTCGGCGAACGGCGGTGTGGTGCGAGAGCCCGGCCCCTCGCCGCCGGTCCCGCCGGCCGTCGGGTCGCCGGGAACGGTTCCGGGGCGGCCGGGGAGACCGAGCCTGCCCGCGAAGTGCCGCCCCGCCTCACCGGCGGCGCCCATCCCGGCCATGCCGAAGCCGAACCCGGCGGCCTGGGCGAGGTCCACGTGGCCGCCCTCGAGAGCCGCCTGCGCCGCGATGTTGCCCGCCGTGCCCGTCGTACCGGCGAACAGGAAGCGGGCTCCGGCGCCCTTCAGCCCCGCGGCGCCCATCCAGTCGGCCAGGGCGGCGGTGAGCCGGGTGTTCCGGGCCGCGACCGCCCCGCCGGCGGCGCCCATCACGCCACCGGCCAGGCCGCCCTCGCCGATCGCCTTGAAGAACTCCCCCTTGTTGAACCCCTTCTGGACGCCCTGCTGGATCCGGGCGTACTGCCCGACGGCGTCCATGCCGCCGGCGTACCACATGCCCTGGGCCACGGCCTTGGCGACGGTCTGCAGGAACGTCTTCAGCACGAAGCCCTCGGCCTCGGTGGTCGCCGTCGCGGCCGCGATGGAGGAACCGGCGGTGAGCCACGAGATGGCCCAGGCGATCGCCCACGTCGCCGCGAGGAAGACCAGCGACAGTTCGAACTGCTCGCGCGCGGCCCTCTTCTCTCGGATCAGGAAGTCGACGCTGTCGCCCAGCCCCTTGCACACGTCCGCGAGCCACAGCAGACCGCCCTGTTCGCCGCCGCCCCGCAGGGCCGCCGCGAACGTGGCGAACTTCTCGACCGTCTTCCCGACGTTGTTGACGCAGACGTTCCGGGCGTGACCGCCGACCTCATCGGCCGTGGCCCGTACCGCTCCTCCGGCGGCGTAGAACGCGTCCCGCAGCGCGGCCAGCGAGTCCAGGTTGCCGTCCGGCCACTGGCACCCGCCGACGAGGATCTCCAGGAAGTACAGGATCTCCTCGAACCCCGACGGCGGCGGATCGGACTCCACGAGCGCGTCGGCCACCGCCGGAAGCCGGTACGGCCGCTCCGCGGCGAGCGCGCCCTCGTCCGCGCCCTTCGGCAGCTTGGCACCGAGCGTGCCGGCCTCTTCGGCGAGCCGGAAGGTGTGGCCCGCCAGGATCAACGAGCCGCCGGTCGCCCGGAGCAGGTTGACCATGTCCGCGAGATCCGCCAGCAGCGCGTCGCGCGACGCCCCGAAGCCGGCCGTCTTGTCGTCCCCGTTGAAGAACGCGCGCCCGATGTCGTCGTTGCCCCAGCAGTCCCCGAGCGCGCCCAGCGCACCGCACAGGACGTCGACGGCCTGTGCGAGGGCGTCGGCCGCCGCGCCGACTCCGTGACCGGAGACGACCCAGGTGTGCGAAGCGGTGACGTAATCCGCGGTCACCGGTCACTCCCAAGGAGACTTCGGCGTTCGAGGAGCGTCCGGCAGGAACGCCGTGACGTCCTCCTCGCCGTCGCGCAGCCGGGCGGCCAGCTCCTCCGGCAGGAACGCCGCGGTCATGTCCCGCGCCCGGCCGGTCGCCTCCTGCGTCGCCTCGGCGACCAGGGCCAGGACCGTACGGGCCAGTTGCCCCGCGTTCGTCCGCTGCAGTGCCCGTGGCTCGAACCGGAGGTCGCGCAGTTCGCCGCGCGGCCCGACCGTCACCGTCACTCCCCCGTCGCGGGTCCGCGCGGTCGCGGTCACGTCGCGGATGTCATGCTGCAACCGCCGCAGCTTCTCCAGGCGTTCCCGGTAGTTCTCAACGACGTCATGGTCGAACGCCGGCATTTCCCCCGACCTCCAAAACGACCGCTGTCGCGCCACCCCGAAACGGGACGTCCAGGGATTAAATGATCTTTCTGAACGATGTTCTCCCGGTTTCGGGATTCGTCAACCACGCGTCCTCGCCGGGCCACGCCGCCACGCCGACGCCTGTGACCTGCGCGGACGTCGTCGGCGGCAAGACGCAGGCAGGCCGTGGTTCCGGCGCGGGGAACGAAGCGTTCACGACGAATTCAGCCGGCTCCCGGCCCTGTCCGGCCGCGTTCGCCGACGCCGGCCGCGTCTCCCGGTCGGCAGGCGACGAACCCGGAAGGGGGCGGGCGCCCCGCCGGTCAGCGCTTCTTCTTCCGGAAGTCGAGGCGCTCCGGCGGCGGCCCGAGGTTGGGCGCGGGGCGGGGGACGTCCTGCGGCAGGTCGGGCTTCGCGTGACGGGCCCGGGAGGGGGCCGTGGCCTCCTCGAACTCCTGGATGTTCGCGGTCGGCAGCGTCATGATGCCGGGATTCGCGTCGACCAGGATGATCCGCCGGCCGGTCGACTCCGCGTGCGTGAAGATCATCGCGGTGGGCGGCAACTGCTGCAGCTCCTGGGGCTCGACCGCCAGCTCGCGAGAGCCCTTGCCCGCCTCGGCCGCGAGGGAGGTGCTCTCCCCCCAAGCGGTGGCGCGGCCGATGCCGTCCGGCAGCGCCGCGTCGGTGGGCTCGTTGTCGTTGAAGACCGGCATACGCGCGGCCGGGCCGACCGTGCTGACGTACGCCTCGTCCTTCGAATGGGACACCGCGTCCCCGACCTTCTCGGTGAGCTCGGCGACCTCCACGGTCTGCTCCGTGCCGATGTGCTCGGCCGCGACCCGGGCGTCCTCCGCGTTGCCGAGCCGCATGAAGGCGACCGCGGCGTGCCCGCGGCCGAGCCGCTCCTTCACGTGCGGCGGGATCGTGCGGTACAGCAGGACCAGGCCGGTCGACGTGGCCTCACACGAGTCGATCAGCCGGTCCAGGACGTCACCGCGCAGCTTCTCGGCGCCGCACAGCATCAGGGTGTGCTCCCACGGCTTGCCCCGCGCGGAGCCGCGGAGCACGTGGGTGAGCGCCGCGGTGACGTACGTGCCGAGCACCCGGTTGGTCAGCACCCCGGCCCGGCGGTCGGTGGCGATGACGCGCAGCCTGCTGGGCGGGAGCAGCGTCGGGCTCGAGCCGAGCTTCTCCAGCTTCCGCAGCTGCGACTCGAGGGCCCAGGCGCGTTCGATGACGACGCGGTCGGCGGCGCCCCGGCCGAACATCGTGGTGATCTTGGCGAGCTCGTCGTCGGTGATGAGACCGTCGCGCAGGTCGTCGCGCGGGTCGCCGACCTGGGCCAGCGCCCGGAGCGCGGCGGTGATCCGGGGGATCGGCGCGCGGCCGCCGAAGACGCCGAGGACGCGTTCGAGGATGGCGTTGTCGAACGACAGGTCGCGGGTGCTGCCCTGCTCCTCGCTGACGCTGACGACGAGCGACAGGACGTCGGCGAGCTCCTCGGAGCCGAGGCCGTGGGTGAGGTCGAGCTGCGGCAGGTCCCCGGGCAGCACCCACACCTGAGGCCGCTCGCCCTGGTCGTTGCCGAGTTCGATGAGCTCGCGCGCGACCGCGCCCTCCGACAGGTCGAGCACGGTGACGTGGGAGCCGGCGGCCAGGCGGGCCGCGCCCATCATCGTCACCGTCGCCGACCAGCCCGCCAGCGTGCCGCCGACGACGTCCACCCGGTCGACGCCCTGCGGAAGGGTGACGGCGTACCACTCGTGCTGGGAC
Organism: Actinoallomurus sp. NPDC052308; assembly: GCF_040679195.1. NCBI lineage: Bacteria > Bacillati > Actinomycetota > Actinomycetes > Streptosporangiales > Thermomonosporaceae > Actinoallomurus > Actinoallomurus sp. NPDC052308. Next base: position 901,368 of record NZ_JBFAUM010000002.1, read on the forward strand.
TCGTACGCCTCCCGCCGGTGCTGCCACTCCCGGTACGCGCGGGCGTGCTCGGCGTGGGCGACCTCCAGCCGCCGCCGGCGCTCCTCCTCCTTGCGTTCGAGGCGGTCCCGCTCGGCGGCCTCGCGGGCGCGCAGCGCCTGCCGGCCCTGCCACGTGGAGTACCCCGTGATCAACACGACCAGGACGCACGCGACCAGCCCGGCGGCGGCGAACGCCCAGGGCAGGGTGCCGGTGACCGCCGCGACGACGAAGAGCACCGCGGCGACGCCCGTGGCGATCCTGACGATCTTCAGCGGACGGTTCAGGAACTTGTCGTCGCGCCGCTGGACCGTCACCCACTCCTTGTCGGGCGGCTCGGCCTCGGGCGGAGTCGGCCGCTTGGGCGGCGGTCCGGGATCGTCGTGCACCTGCGCGTAACGCCAGCCGACGTAGACGCGACCCGGTTGCAGTAACCGGGTTTCGCGGGGTGTCACATCGACCACGTCCCGAACTCCTTGAGTGCTCCGTGCGGCACAGCGTAGAAAGCTTCGCCCGAACAGGGGTGCGGTTTCAACCGGGGGCCGCCCTCACCCACCGGTTCGACGCGTTTCGACCGGAGCGCGCCGTCGCTCACCGGCTTGACGCGTTCCAACCGGAGCACGCCGTCGCCCACCGGTTCGATGTGTTCCAACCGGATCTCGTCGGCGCCCACCGGCTCGGCGCCCGGCGGTGGAAGGCCGACATCGGCCCATCGGGTGACATCCCGCACTCGCATCCCGCTACCCTCTCACCTTGCCCCGGGGAGATCATGCGCCGCCGACTGCTCCTGACCGCCTCCGCGATGTGCGCCGTCGCATTGCTCGCCGGCCTCTGGGCGACGGGCGGGCTGCGGGCCGCGCCCCGTCCCGCGCAACGCTCGGCGAGGAACGCCGTCGACCTCGGCCGGTACCGTCTCCGCGTGGCCGACGTGGTCGTCCGCCAGGTCGAGCGGGGCGGCGCCACGCTGGTCGTCACGCTCCGGGTCACGGTGCGGGACCGCCGGACCGTACCCGTCATGGACTTCGCGGTGAACGCCCTGTCGCTCGACGTCCCGCGGGGTACGCAGATCACCCCGATCAGCGCGGTAGGCCGCAGTCAGGACCTCGAGGTGAGCATGCTGAACCCCGGTGTGCCGACGACGGTCGTCCTGACGTACGGGCTCGGGCACGGGCCGGTCCCGGCCGGATTCCACGCCCGCCTCTCGCTGTGGCGCTACGAGCACCGGGAGGACTTCTTCTACGGGTACCGGCACTGGATCCCCCGCAAGCCGGACAAGCCCAAGGACGGCGACGTCGCCGACTACGTCGTGCCACTGCCGATCCGGTGGGCGAGCGCATGAGGCGCGCCGTCGCCGTCCTCCTCGGCGTGGCGCTCGCCGGCGCCGCGATCTGGGTTCGGTCCCACGCCCCCGACGACTACGACCGCCGGTACGCGCCGCTGGCCGTCACCGGGCACGTCGGAACGGCCGTGACCGCCGGGAGGTTCACCGTGCGGGTGGAGAGCGTGACGGTGGCCCGGTCGATCTCCTCACCGCAGAAGGAGCTCCTCCGACCCGAGGGCGTGTTCGTCGTGGTGACGACGGCGGCGACGAGCCGCCGCGACCCCGTACAGATCTCGACCGCGCTGCTGCGCACCAAGGACGGGCGGGAGTTCCGGGGCAGCGGCAAGGACGTCACCACCCCGGCCGCGACGACGCTCGACGACGTCACCCTCTCCCCCGGCCTGTGGCGGCGGGGCCCGTTCGTCTTCGAGATCCCGCCGTCCCTGCTGGCGGGGGCGACCCTGCTCATGTCCGACCGGCTGCCGGACGACAAGAAGGTCCCGGAGGGCTTCCCGCCGTTCGGGTTCGAGCTGACCGCGCAGGCGAACGTCCCGCTCGGGATCGGCGAGGCCGCCGCCCGGCGGATGGTGGCCGCCGCGGCCGAACGGGTCACGGTCCCCGGAGCCCGCTCATGAGCCGCCGCAGCCGAACGGGTGACCCTCCCCGGAGCCCGCTCATGAGCCGCCGCGCCGCCCTCGCCCTCATCGTCGTCCTGCCGTTGGCGGTGGGCCTGCCGCTGCGCGAGAAGCTGCACTACTACGCCACGCACCGGGCGCGCGAGGCGCTGACCACCGTGCCGACCGGCGGCGCGGGCACGCTGAACCACGCCTCCTGGCGCCTTCGCTCCATCCGGCCGGTCGGGGACCGGGTCGAGGTGGTCCTGGAGCAGACCGCCCTCGACCAGGAGGGCACCATCCAGCTCCAGAACGACTACCAGCTCCGCGACCGGTCCGGCCGCCGGTGGGAACTGGATCATGTCTCCGGCGGCGACCCGTACGAGCCCGGCGAACGCTCCACCCGCAAGATGCGCGGGCGCGTTCCGGCGGACGTCGCCGGTCAGGTGGAGTTCGTCATGCTGTTCCGGCCGGCCCCGCCGCGACCGGGTCCCCTTCCGGGGCTGCGGTTTCGTCGCTGACCCCGCCCGCCACCCCGACGGCTGCCGCCAGCAGCGCCACGTGCAGCACGGTGCGTACCAGCTCGCGCGCGAACTCCAGCGGCACGAGGACGGCCGGCCACGCCGCCGGGTCGTGGTCCGGTCCGACGAGGTGCAGCGCGCCGCGGAAGCCGTACGCCACCGCCAGGTCGACCGCGTAGTAGCACAGGCAGAACAGCCCGAGCGCGGGCGCGCCCGCCCGCAGGATCAGGCGCGTGGCGTGCAGGAGCGGCACCCAGCGTTCCCGCTGACCGGACAGTAGCCGCACCAGGTGCCGGTGTTCGGCGCCCGCCTGCGCCACCCCCTCCAAGCGGGTGCCCTCGAGCACGGCCTCGTGATCGTCGGGCTCGACACCGAGGCCGTACACGACGCTCGCCATGGCCAGCCACACCAGCGGCAGGGCCAGCGTGCTGAACGCGAAGCCGACCGCCTGCTGGTACGGGAGGTCGCCGCCGCCCGGCCAGCCGCGCCGGCTCGTCACCCAGTCGGTGCCCTTGCCCGCGAGCAGCAGGACGGAGGACACGGCGAAGAGGTTGAAGGCCGTCTCGCAGTAGGCCAGCAGCACGGCCAGCGGCCGCCGGCTCCGGTACCGTTCGAGGCCCGTCCTGAGCGCCCAGGCGACTGCGGTCGCCGCCAGCGCGAGCCACAGGTTCCTGACGTCCAGCGCGAATCCGGCGACGGAGCCGTGCGCCGCGCTGTTCAGGTTGCGCTCGACGTCGGCCCGGGCGAACGCGCGGACGTCGTCGACGTACATCCCCCAGGCGACGTAGATGACGACGAAGGGCAACAGCGCCCGGCCGATCGCGTCGAGGAACGGCTCGCCGTCCGTGCCGCGCAGCGCGTTGAGCATGCCGACGGTCACGGCGAGCGTGATCGTGATCAGGCCGGTCAGGATCAGCACCGCGAGCACCCGTCGCAGCTGCTCGTGGTGTCCGTGGCTCACCGCGACGCCCGCCCAGGTGAGCGCGTACCGCGCGAGATATCCGATGCCGAACAGGAGCGTGAGCGTCGCCAGATGGCGCCCGGCGAGCCGCAGGGCCGTCACCGGCAACAGCACCACGCCTCGCGACATGCCGCCAGAGCTTACGCCTGCGGGCCGGTCGGCCACGGCGTCAACGGGTCGGCGGATCTCCGTGGTCCGCCGGAGGAAGGAACGACGGCGGCGGGCCGGGACGGGGCCCCGGCGAACGGTACGGGTCGTCTCCCTGTGTGCCGTACGGGCTCTGCGGACCCGCGGAGGGCCCGTACGGGCCCTGCCCCAGCGGCTGCTCGTGGACGACCGGGCGGGATCCTCCGCCCCGGCGACGGGCCAGCAGCACCACGACGACCACGATCACGACGAGGACGACGGCCGCGACGATTCCGATCACCAGGCCGGAGCCGGAACCCGAGCCCGACTTCTTGGCGGCGGGTTTCGCGCTGTGCGCCGGACCCGTGGCGAGGTTCTTCCCATGCGTCGCCAGCCACTGGTCGAGTCGCTGGTAGGGCGGATTGGGCGCGGCCTTGTCCACGTCCTTGGTGAGGGCCCAGATCGGAACGACGGCGCCGCTGCCGGTGTAATCGTCGTGTCCCGCCGGGCCTGCCTCCACCGTCGTGTTGATGATCTTTTGCACGACGTCGCGTGCCGACAGGTTCGGGTACTTGGAGCGGATCAGCGCGACGGCGCCCGAGGTGAGGGCGGAGGCGGCACTCGTGCCGTTGCCGTTGGGCGCGAAGCGGCCGTCCTTACCGACCGAACCGACGCCGACGCCCGGCGCGGCGACCGCCACATAGGGTTGGTGCTCCCCCTGATTCCAGGCGAGTTTCTTACCGCTGATCGCGCCGACGGCGAGGACGCCTGCGCAATTGGCCGGAAATATCGGAGAGTTGGTGGTGGCGCCGGAGTTTCCGGCGGCGGCGACCACGACGACATCCTTCTGCGCCGCATAGGCGACCGCCTCCTGGAGGACGGACGCGTACGCGACGCAGGTCGGGCCGGGATCGTCAGAGGAACCGAGCGAGATGTTGACGACCTTGGCGCCGTGATCGACGGCGTAGCGGATCGAACTGGCCAGCGTGTACGGGGAATCGTCTGCGGCGATCGGCAGGATCTTCGCGCCCGGGGCGACACCGACCATGCCGTCGTCCTGCCCCTGGCCGGCGATCAACTCGGCCATCTGGGTGCCGTGGCCGTACTTGTCCGTGTCGACGCGGCCGTCTCCCGTGCCGTTCCTGCGGGCGTTGGTGCCGCTCAGCACGACGTTCTGCAGGCCGGGCAGGCTGCCGTTGACTCCGGTGTCGATCACCGCGACGGTCACGCCCTGCCCCTGCGTGATCGGCCACACCTTGTTCTGGATGTCCCAGAAGCTGAACCACCACTCCTCGAGGCGCGGGCCGGGAGCGGCTGCCGCTTCCGCCGCCGTACCCGTCGGCAGGATCGCGACGGCCGCGAGCGCGATCGCAGCCACACCTCGGACGAGCTTTCGCACGTGAATCCTCCTGGGTCTAGAACCGGGCGGGCCCTGCGGGATCCGCCCGCCCGATTCCATCAAGACTGCCGGATCGCGGGTGGCTCAGCCGATCACCGGCGGCGCGACGTCACCGTCGCCTCCCCAGACGTCCTCGTCCTCGGTCAACCAGGTGGAGCGCTCGCGCTCCTGCTCTTGACCGCTGCCCGCCCCCATGCCGCCCATCGGCACGCCGGACGCGCCGTTGGCCCCCTTGGCGCCTGCCATCCGCGCCGCGGCGGCCTCTTCCTCGGCGGCGAGTCCGCCTGCGGCACCACCGGACGACCTGCCCCCTGCCGTCCCGAGCCCGCGTGAGCCGCCGAAGCCTCCGACACCGCCGCCGAGGCCGTTGCCGAGACCGCCCCCGGAGCCGCCGAGGCCGTGTCCCAACCCGCCGCCGGGATTACCCAGACCGCCGCCACCGTGGCCTAGACCGTCGCCCAGCCCACCAGGGTTCCCTTGGTGCAGCCCGGCGAGATCTCCACCACCGCCGCTTCCCACGTGCGGGACGTTCCCGCCGGTGCCCGGGTGGGTCCCCCCGCCGGTGCCCGGGTGGGTCCCCCCGCCGGTACCCGGATGGATCCCCCCGCCGGGGTTGGGAACCCCGCCACCGGTGCCCGGGTGGATCCCCGCGCCGGGGTTGGGGATCTTCCCGCCGGGGCCGCCTGGATGGCCGGGGGTGGCACCGGAAGGAATGGGATGCTGATTGTCCAGCGGAGGCGTATCCAGGGGAGTGACCGTCGGGTTGTTGACCTTCATGGTCTCCGGAACGCCGCCGTTGTCGAACATGGTCAGCTTTCCCAGGGAGTCGTTACCGTTCTCCAGATACCCGACGTTCATGTAGCGCTGGGCACGGTCCTTGTTCCGCTTGTCGATCTCGTCCTTGCTGTCGTTGAACGCACCGAGGATCGAGAACTCCGACGGGCTGTACCAGTCGGTTCCCGGGTTGTACCAGTGAGCGTCGTCCTTGGTCGGACGGTTCTTCGTGTTCTCCGCGTAATCCGCGATGGTCTGCGCCTGGTTGTTGAACAGGTTGTTCTCGAGCATGCTCGCCGCGGTGGTGAGCTCACGCGCCTGCTCCCAGAGCTCCTTCAGCTTCTCCTGCATCTTGGCGGCGGAGTCGCCCTTCCACACCTGGGAAAGCTTGTACCCGGTCTGATAGATCGTCTCCGCGGCACCGGCCAGCAGGGCCGCCGCCGCCTGGTAGCTCTGCTGGTTGATCTTCAGGCCCTGAGACGACATCCCATCGAGGATGCGAACCATGTCGTCCCATTCGCCGTCCCATTTCCCCTTGGCACCATAGGTGTCCTGAAGGTGAACAGGGGGCTTCGGATCCGGGTCGCCCGGTGCCATGAGGAGTCCTCCCTTTCAGGTCAGCTCGTCGGTGTCAGGTCTGAGGGGTCTGGCCGGTCGCCGAGGGCTGGTTGGTGGTCGTCGGCGTGGTCGGCTGAGTGCCCGTCGTGCCAGGAAGTTGGGAGTCGGTCTCGGCCTTCAGGTGCACACCCGCCGCGCTGTAAAGCGCCTCGACGACCTGTTTGTAGGCGTTCACCCATTCGGTGTATGCCTTGGGGAACTCCGCGGCGACGTTCTGGATCGACTGCCAGATGACCTCACCGGCCGGATAGCTGGTCTTCTTGCCGTCACCGCCCGCACCGACGTCCCGGGCCGAGATCTGCTTGGCGACGTTGACGAGGTCATCGGGGTAGCCCTTGCCGCCCTGCCCCTTGCCGACGAGGAGGTCTCTGCGAACCCCGTCGAGCTCGTCGATGTAGCTCCTGACCAGCTTGTGGTCGACCACGACCTCTTTTGTGTTGTAGCCCTCGATGGTGGGCCATGACTGCTCGTAATACGGGTTGCCCACTGTGGCCTCCGCGCCTTCGCCACTCACTCGATCGGCTTCGGCCGCGTGGTCGCCTGCGACAGCACCGATCCTTCAGTCTCTTGGTCGGCCGTCGGCCCGCTCGGCGCTGGCGAGCGGGCCGACCGCCATCACGCGCATCAGTCGAAGAGGTTGACGCCGTACTTCTCGGCCTGCACGTAGTTGTCGTGCGCCGTGCCGATGGCGAGCCCGAGCCGCTGAACGACGGCCTGCATGTCGGCCGCCGCCGCGTCCCACTGGGCCTTGTACTTCCAGTAGGCCTGCTGGGCGTCGCCCTCCCACTCCGTGAGCTTGCTCTGCAGGTGCGTCTGCAGCTCGTCGAGCTCCTTGCGGATGGCGCCCGCCACGATCGCGAAGTTCTCGGCCGAGCTGGAGAGAACGCCGAGTTGGGCCGAGGTGGTGATGTCGCTCACTGTTCCTCCGTCAAGAGTCCGTCGTGTCCTCGGTGCCGCCGCCGGGATCAGCCGCCGGCCAGGAGCCGCTGCACCTCGCTGGCCGCCTCGCGGTTCTCCTGCTCCTTGGCCTCGAAGGTGATCGCGGTGTTGGTGAGCGCCTCGTGCATGCCCTCAAGGGCCTGGATGACCTTGGCGAAGTCCTCGTTGAACTCCTTGTGGACCGCACCGAACGTCATCGCCGCTTCGCCGCCCCAGCCACGCATGAGGTCGTCCTTGTGACCTTCCAGCGTGTTCTGCAGGCCCTTGATGATGTTGGCCTTGTCGTTGATCTCTCCCGCGGCCTGACGCATGGCCGCGTGATTGGCCTTGTGTGTACCGGACTCGGCCATCGGTCACCTCCTGTGACGTCGCGTGGTGCGCGCTCTCGCTCGTCGGTCTGGCTATCGGACGTGGGGAACGGTCGCACGGTTCCACCCATGCCACACCCCGTTGGCGACGATGACACCTCACCAGCCGACCCCCGCGACCGGCGCCGTCGAACAGACCGACAGGTGACGCATCATGACGCGAATCGCAAATAACTGTAAAGGTATCGACCGCCGCCTGTCCATGGCATTAGAAGGAGATTCGATACCTCGCAGCCGGACGTTCACTAAGTGCGACCGAATATTCATCCGGTCGGTTGTGCGCTCGGCTGACCAGCCTGGACGATCGGATTCCGGGCTGCGGTCGGGTCGAGTATCGGTCCGTTCGGTATGAGTCCCACGACACCGGCCGGAACCGGCACCGCGTCGGTCGACAGCGTGTAACCGAGTTTTTGTGCCACGTCCTTCGACTGCAGCGCGAATCGTCTTCCGTCAGTGACAAGAAAGACGGTGTTGATCTCATCTCTCTTTCCCTGTCCGGGAAGGACGCCGACCAGCGCCGCGCCGCCCGGCGGGAAGATCAACTGATCCGCGTTGCTCGCTCCGCCGTACGCGTTGTCGGGCGGCGCCGACAGCGTCGCGCCCAGCGTCACCTGGGCGCCGGCGTTGCCGCTCGCGTCGCTGTACGTCGCGCAGAGCGGGGTCGTGTCGGAGTAGGTGATGAAGCCCGGCATCCCGCCCTGCAGGTCGGGATTCGTGATGCTCCCGGCGTGCTTCGGCGCGCCGCTGAAGGCGTCGGGGCTGATCCGGTACGGACCGGCCTGGTCGCCGAGGGCGGCCTTCACCGCGGGGTCGATCGTGAGGAGGCGCGCCTCGATGTCGCTGACGGGGGCCAGTCCGTCGGCCATCAGCACGTACGACGCGGCGTTGGTCCCCGTCACGTTGGGCACGGTGAAGACCTGGCCCACTCGTCCCTGACCGTTCGGTCCGGTGGCGTTCTGGCCCAGACCCGGGATCGCGGGCGCCCGGAAGTCGGCGCCCGGGGTGAGCGCGTTGAGCCACTTCGGTGCCACCTTGGGCACGCTCGCCGTGGACGTGAGGGCGGGCAGCGCCTGCGCCGACACGCGCATCCGCTTGTTGTGCCAGATCATCCAGGGCTGCTGGTCGGCCTGGACGACGATCGCCTGGTAGGCGGGGAGCGGGTTGCCGCCGACGGTCTTGCCGGCGACCAGCGTGACCAGCGAGGTGTGTCCGCCGTTCGGCAGGTCGGCGGCGCGCACGCAGGCGGACCAGGGCATCTTGACCAGCTTGTTCGCGTCGGGGAGGGTGTCGGGCGCGCCGGGGATGCCGACGGTCTGGCCGCGGTCGTACTTCGCCAGGGAGTCCCGGGAGACGAGGTGCTGCTTCGAGGCGTCGGCGCCGGACAGCAGCTTCGCCGAGGTGTAGTTCGCCACCGGGCAGAGCTTGCGACTGCCGTCGAGGCACCAGATGTACCGCGCCCCGGTCTCCTTCTCGATGATGATCGTCCCCGGCTCTTCCAGGCCCTGGGTGCTCCCACCGTTTCTGATCAGCCCGATGATGCCGAACCCCGCCATCACGAGGATGGCGACCATCACGCCGATGAAGGACGCGACGTTCAGCCGGCGCATCGGCTGTTCGGGGGTGTCGGGCTCGCCGAGCATCAGCGCCTGGGACGCGCGTTGCGTCATCAGCCGATGCGCCTGGAGGAGGTCCTTCCTGGTCTGCATCTCTTCTCCGCCGGGTCAGCCCGCGAGATCGCGGATGTAGTCGTACAGGCCGAGCACACCGGGAGCGAGCGCGATCAACGCGACGATGAGCAGGATCTCCACGATGTCCCCCGCCCGTGCCCAGAACGGTGACGGGCGGTTCTCCGGCAGCCAGCCGCCCACCGCGACGACGACGAGCGCGCCGACGACCAGGGCGATGAGCACGACGACCCGTGACACCTGCTCGGTGGCGTGCAGCGACTGGCCGACGGCCAGCATGACCAGCCCGGCGAACCCGGAGAGCAGGAACCACAGCCGCTGCGCGCGGCCGCGGAAGATCCTCGAGCGCAGCAGCAGGGTCAGCGACGTGACGGCGCAGGCGACCGGCGCGGCCCAGCCGCCGGTGAACGCGAGCGCGAACTCGCCCACCAGGCCGACCAGCGCGATGCCCACGGCCATCCCGGTGACGAACCGGTCGGCCCGCCGGGTGCGGCCGAGCACCGCCTGGCCGTCCACCATCAGCGTGTCGCGGCGCAGGTCGTCGGCGCTGGTCGGGACCGGCGGAAGCGTCACCCGGGCCATCCGGAACGCCAGCGTCGGGATGAGCGGCGTCAACGCGAGGGTCACCGCCACCGTGACGGCCGCGACACCGCCCGCCGACACGCCGTCGTAGAAGAGGGCGACCGTCGTGCCGATCGTGCCCATCAGCGCGGCGAAGGCTGCGCCGAGGAACGTCGGCACTCCGTCGGCGATCGCGAACGCCGCGATCACCGCGACCAGGACCACCGCGGCGAACCCGGCGACGAGGTGCGGCGCCCCGAAGTCCCAGGGCGGAGTCGTCTTCTTCATGGGGCCGAGCAGGCCTGCCACGAAGGCGTACGGCAGCGCGACCAGGCCGATGACCGAACCGGCGACGCCGTCGCCCATGGCCCGGGACAGGGTGACCCCGGCGACGAGCAGCAGCAGGCCGACGGCGCCGGCGGTGATGGCGGGCACGACCCAGGACGGTCCGGAGAACAGCGGGAGCACCGATCCGACGGCCGGCACCGCCGCGCCCACGCCGATGCCGACGCGGCGGGCGTGCTCCGGACGCCAGCGGTCCGGCTTCTCGTTGACGCCCGTCGCCACCACGTCGGCGACGTCGTCGAAGGCCATCTCCGGCAGTTGCGACATTCCGGGACGGAGGTAGACCACCTGGCCGTCGCGAAGGCCGGCCTGGTTCGGCGTCGCGCTGGGGTCGAGGGGCGGTTCGTCCAGCCTTTGCAGCACCCAGCCGCCCTGCCCGAGGCCGACATTGGCCAAATCGTCACCGGCGTGTCGAAGAATGGTCGGGAAAAGTTCGGCGAAAGGCACATCCGCGGGGAGCGAGATGTCAAGCCTCCGGCTCGGCCCCACGACCGTGACCCTGCACAGATCCGCTCCAGCGGTCGGGCTCACGCGACTCCTCGCTTCCTCTCGGGTCGGCGATGACATCGCTCACCACCGGAGGAATCACTTACTCCGCCGGTGATGACTCTTAAGATGACAGCTCAGACCAGACGACGCCAAAATTATCAACAAACGAGCGCTCGACCGCTGGACGCAGGAGAGAAGCCCGATGAGCACCGTCCTCGTGCGACGCAAGGAGCGCCGGCAACCCCCGGAGATGCCGCGCGGCGAGATCCTGCTCGAGTCGCCGCCCGAGCTACCCGAGGTGGTCGGCAACTCGTTCCAGAACGTCCTCATGTACCTGCCGATGGCGGCGGGCGCGGGTGCGATGGTCTTCATGGTGGTGAACCCCAACTCCAGCCCACTGCAGTGGGTGTCCAGCGGCATGTTCGCCCTGTCGATGTTCGGCATGATGCTGGGCCAGGTCGGCCGGCAGAGCGGCGAGCGCAAGATGAAGCTCAACGGCGCGCGCCGCGACTACCTGCGCTACCTCGGCCAGGTCCGGCGTCAGGTCCGCCGCGCCGCGAAGATGCAGCGTGAGGCGCTGGAGTGGATGAGCCCGACCCCCTCGGGCCTGTGGTCCATCGTGATGAGCGCCCGGCTGTGGGAGCGCCGTCCCGCCGACCCTGACTTCGGGCAGGTGCGCATCGGGACGGGCGCGCAGAAGCTGGCCGTGCAGCTCATTCCCCCGGAGACCAAGCCGGTCGAGGACCTGGAGCCGATGAGCGCGGGCGCCCTGCGCCGCTTCATGCGCACGCACTCCAACGTGCCCGACCTGCCGGTGGCCATCAACCTGGCGTCGTTCGCGCGCATCTACCCGACGGGTGATCCGGCCGCCGTCTACGGCATGGTCCGCGCGATGGTCGGGCAGATCGCCGCCCTGCACTCCCCCGACGACGTGCGCGTCTCGGTGTGCGCCTCCCCGGAGCGGATGCCGTGGTGGCAGTGGGTGAAGTGGCTGCCGCACGCGCTGCACCCGACGGAGTACGACGCCGCGGGGCAGGTCCGCCTGCTCGCCCGCACGATGACGGAACTGGAGTCGCTGCTCGGCGCGGAGATGAAGGACCGGCCGCGGTTCAGCCCCGGTCTCACCGCCTCCGACCTCCCGTACCACATCGTGATCGTCGACGGCGGCGAGGCGTCGTACGACTCCCAGATCGCCGCGGACGGCATCGACGGCGTCTGCGTCATCGACCTCACCGGCACGACCAACCCGGTCGGCGAGGCGCACATGCTGCGGCTCGACGTCACGCCCGACCGCGTCTCCATGCTGCAGCGCGACCGTACGGGAAAGGACCTGGCCCGGCCGATCTGCCGGCCGGACGACATGTCGATCCAGCAGGTCGAGGCGCTGGCCCGGCAGCTCAGCCCGCTGCGGACCAGCTCCGCCAGCGCACCGGACGACGACGCGCTGTCGGCCGACCTCACGCTGACGTCCCTGCTCGGTGTGCAGGACCCGTACAACGTCGACCCCGCCGTCGTCTGGCGGCCCCGCGCCCAGCGCAACCGGCTCCGGGTGCCGATCGGCATCGACGGTGACGGCCGCGCGGTCGACCTGGACATCAAGGAGGCCGCGCAGGGCGGGTACGGCCCGCACGGGCTGGTCATCGGCGCGACCGGTTCGGGCAAGTCCGAGCTGCTGCGCACGCTCGTGCTGGGCCTGGCGATGACGCACTCCTCGGAGATCCTCAACTTCGTCCTCGTCGATTTCAAGGGCGGCGCGACGTTCCTGGGCATGGACGGTCTGCAGCACGTCTCGGCGGTCATCACCAACCTCGAGGACGAGCTCCCGCTGGTCGACCGGATGTACGACGCGCTGCACGGCGAGATGGTGCGCCGCCAGGAGCTCCTCCGGGCGGCCGGCAACTACGCCTCCCTGCGCGACTACGAGCGCGCCCGCGCGGAGGGGGCATCGCTCGCCCCCCTTCCCACGTTGTTCGTGGTGCTGGACGAGTTCTCCGAGCTGCTGTCGGCCAAGCCCGACTTCGCCGAACTGTTCGTCATGATCGGCCGGCTCGGCCGGTCGCTGGGCGTGCACCTGCTGCTCGCCTCGCAGCGCCTCGAGGAGGGCAAGCTGCGCGGCCTGGACACCCACCTGTCCTACCGCATCGGCCTGCGCACCTTCTCGGCCATGGAGTCGCGCGTCGTCCTCGGCGTGCCCGACGCGTACGAGCTGCCGCAGGCGCCCGGTAACGGATACCTGAAGATCGGCACCGAGTCGATGGTCCGGTTCAAGGCGGCGTACGTCTCCGGGCCGGTGGAGGCCGACGTGTCGTCCGCGGGCGGTCGCGGCACGGTCGTACGGCAGATCGTGCCGTACGTCCCGGACTACATCCGGCCCCAGGTCATCGAGGAGTCCCAGCCCGAGGAGGCGGAGCAGCAGAACAGCCAGGACTCCCTGTTCGACGTCGTCGTCCGCCAGCTCGATGGGTACGGCCCGCCGCCGCACCAGATCTGGCTGCCGCCGCTGGACGAGCCGCCGACGCTCGACCAACTGCTGCCGGCGCTGGCGCCGACGCCTCATCAGGGTCTGACCACCCCGGCGGGCTGGGACGGGCGCGGCAGGCTGCTCGCCGTCGCCGGCATCGTGGACAAGCCCTTCCAGCAGCGCCGCGACCCGTACTGGGTGGACCTGTCGGGCGCGGCCGGCCACGTCGGGATAGCGGGTGGTCCGCAGTCCGGGAAGTCCACCGCGATCCGGACCCTGATCGCCTCGCTGGCGCTGCTGCACACGCCGCAGGAGGTGCAGTTCTACTGCCTCGACTTCGGTGGTGGCACGCTGGGGGCGCTGGCCGGCCTGCCGCACATCGGCGGTGTCGCGAGCCGGCTCGACGCCGACCGGGTGCGCCGCACCGTGGCGGAGGTCACCCAGCTGCTCGACCGCCGCGAGCAGGAGTTCGCCGAGCGCGGGATCGACTCGATGGCCACCTTCCGGCGCCTGCGGGCCTCCGGCGAGTACGCCGGGGACGGCTACGGCGACGTGTTCCTCGTCGTCGACAACTGGCTCACACTGCGCCAGGACTACGAGAACCTCGAGGGCACCATCACCCAGCTCGCCGCGCGCGGCCTCGGGTACGGCGTCCACGTCGTCGCGGCGACCAACAAGTGGACCGAGTTCCGGTCGAGCGTCCGCGACCTGTTCGGCACCAAGCTCGAACTCCGCCTCGGCGACGCCTTCGAGTCCGAGATCAACCGCAAGCTCGCCGATAACGTCCCGACCGGACGGCCCGGCCGTGGCCTCACCCCCGACGGGCTGCACTTCCTCACCGCGCTGCCCCGGATCGACGGCGACGTCGCCGCGGACTCCCTCTCCGACGGGGTCGGCAAGCTCGTCCGTTCCGTCGCGGACTCCTGGCACGGGCCGACCGCGCCGCAGGTCCGCATGCTGCCGAACCTCCTGCCCATCGAGCAGTTGCCGCCGGTCGCGCAGACCGGCGCCCGGATCCCCATCGGCATCGACGAGGACGCGCTGTCGCCGGTGTACCTGGACTTCGCGCACGACCCGCACTTCCTGATCTTCGGCGACGCCGAGTGCGGCAAGTCCAACCTGCTCCGCCTCATCACGAAGAGCATCGCCGAGCGCTACGAGCCCGAGAACGCCCGGATGATCTTCATCGACTACAGCCGGGCGCTGTTGGACGCGGCCGAGCTCGAACACCGCATCGGGTACGCCGCGTCCTCCACCGCCGCCGCCACCCTGGTCAAGGACATCCAGGCGGCGATGACCAAGCGGCTGCCCCCGTCGGACCTGACCCCGGACCAGTTGCGCAGCAGGTCCTGGTGGACCGGGCCGGAGTTGTTCCTGATCATCGACGACTACGACATGGTCGCGACCTCGGAGAACCCGCTGCGGGGCATCGCCGAGCTCCTCCCGCAGGCGCGTGACATCGGCCTGCACGTCATCGTGTCCCGTTCCTACGGCGGCGCCGGTCGCGCTCTGTACGACCCGGTCATCCAGCGCATCAAGGAGATGGGCTCCCCCGGCATGGTCATGTCCGGCAACAAGGACGAAGGCGTCCTGCTCGGCAACATCAAGGGCCACAAGCTGCCCCCGGGCCGCGGCTACCTGGTCGACCGCCGCAGCGGCACCCGCCTCATCCAGACCGCCCAGTCCGAGTAGCCATGGGAACCGCCCGGATCCAGTAGCCATCGGAGAGAGCATGACCTTAACCAGGCGATCGGTGGGGCCGCGAGCCGCGGCCACCGGCTCACTCGGCTACGTCGTATCGCCAGCGCTCGCCGGCCCGCGCCTTGCATGCCGCGATGAGTTCTTCCGCGCCGTGCCCGAGGTCGTCGACCTTGCACAGGACGAGACTGTCGGATTCGGCGGACCACCGAGGATAGAAAAAGCGCCTTTCCGACGTTGGCTTCCCGGGCTTGAGGGAAACGGAGAGAAGCAGGATCGCCTGCCCACCACTGGGCGCGACCTCTATGCCGATGGCATCGATCTGATCCCAGCCGATGGAGGTCTTCTTTCCCGCCATGGCCACATGGACCGCCGACCCGTCCACGGCGACGTAGAACGGCAGAATCGATACCGCGACGAACATCAGGGCGATAACGAGGAAGAGAGCCACTGCGGCGCCCAGCATGTAGACAGAACCGGAAACACTTTCCTCCTTCGCGAACAAAGGAATGAGGGCCAAGGGCACGGCCGCGACCAGAGCCGAGACGACCGCCGCACCGACATAATTCGTTTTCTTTCCGCGGGAGACAGCTTCCACGACCGAAGGTTACCATGCCGGCCAGAGCTTTCAATAGAGCCGAAACCGCCGACCGAAGGAGCACTAGATGGCGCCATCACCCGAACTAGTGGCCAATTGCAAAAAGATCGCAGGCCAGGGCGGTGAACTGGCGTCCGAACCACACGCCTACATGAATCTCGCCCACGAATATACGGAAAAAGCCTGCAAGATGCCCTGGCTGGCCTTCGGCATCATCGGTAGCCTGTTCCTTTCGGACGAGTACGAGGCCTCGCGACACGGCATCTCAGAAAGCATAAAGGGAGGGGTCAAGCAGCTCGAGACCGCCTCCCAGGGGCTCGTCAAGGTCGCCAATTCAATCGCAAAAGCGGAGGTTGCCAACACGGTTGACGCCAAAGCGAAGAGGGATCCTGGTTTCAAATATGTCGAGCCGTCGGGAAGCGGAGGGTTCACCAACTTCGAAGCCGCCGGCCTGTTCGGAGGTGTGACTCTCGCGGCCGAGAACGCAGCGATCGCCGTGGTGAACGGCGCGTCTGCGACACTCGCGCCGACAGCCATCCTCGCGACCGTAATCTGGGCCATGTTCATTCCGGATGACGACGCGCTCTCCAAGGCGGTCGGCGGGTGGGACGCTGCCGCAACTAACATCAAAGGGGTGACCGGGGACACCTGGAAAGGCGTCCTCAAGACGCTCGACGATAATTGGAAAGGTGACTCACACACAGCCTTCTCCACCTGGTCCGACATCTTCAGCACGGAAGTCGATCAGACCGCGACCGCAGCCGAGACCAACAGCAAAGCCCTTAAGGACATTGTCAATAATCTGCATCACCTGCAGAATGAAATGTTCATCTTCGCGATGGGCTGCTTTGCTGCGATCATCGCTTTTGCGATAGGCGAAAAGCTCCCCTACATAGGCCCGATCTGCGCCGTACTCAAGCAGATTCAGGGGGCAGTGCTGAGCGGAGGAACCGCGACTTCAGTCGCGGCCGTGGCCGGCACTCTGGCAACGGTGCTGGGGCCGCTCAAGCAGATGTTCGACTCGTTCGGCACCAACTTCGCCAAGCTCGAGCCGAACAAGGGCGGATCAGGCAACTCGTTCCAGGACATCAACATCAAGTGGGCCAGTCCTACTATCTGAGCACGACCAGAATTCTAAGGCGAATTAAGTGAGAGGAGCCACTCATGGCGGGCACCGGAAATCCAGAACTGGATCGCGAGGTGCAGAAGATCCAAGAACGCCTGCAATATGCGCTTTCTGCGGCATCGCAGCTCAGTGAACTCAAAGGCGAAGCCCAGAATAAAGACGGACACGTACGTGTTGTCATAGAATCCACTGGCATGCTCTCCGAACTGGAGATCAACCCGAGAGCCATGAAACTGGGATCCGCGGCACTCGCGGAAGAGATCAAGGCCACCGTGGTCGCGGCGCAGACGGATCTGTCACAGCGCAGCCAGGAGTTGATGCAGCCGCTCATGGGCGACATCGGAAGGCTGCAGCAGGCCAGGTCCAGCGGCGCGCTGCAGGAGGTGGCAGACGATCTCCTCAACGGGCCAGCCGCGGTCAGTCGTTCCTCGGATCCGGTCGCCGAGGCCGTACGCCAGTTCCAGCGCGTACGCGAGATGATGGGGCTTGAATAGCGACGGCCCCGGAGGCTGTCGTCCTCCCTTGGTTCGACGTTGCATCACCCACCGGGTCCATCGGAAAGCCCCAGCCGCGGCGATCGGCTCGATAACGTGACGACATGCCGCAAGGTGAGTTCTGCCTGCACGACAACCGAGCCGGACTGGCTCGGCTCACGGCAGTCTTCGGTGGTATGGGGGTCGTCGCGTCGGCGGCCGGATTCCTCTACAACCCGCACTGGTGCATTTTCGGGGCGTTGGGAATCGCAGTCGGCGCGATGTTCGCTCTGATCGGGATACGTAATCCGTTAACGGTCACACTGTCGGGCGCGGGACTCACCGCGCAGGGGCGCGACGGCGTCGGCG
The DNA here is from genome assembly GCF_040679195.1 of Actinoallomurus sp. NPDC052308. Taxonomy (NCBI): domain Bacteria; kingdom Bacillati; phylum Actinomycetota; class Actinomycetes; order Streptosporangiales; family Thermomonosporaceae; genus Actinoallomurus; species Actinoallomurus sp. NPDC052308. The sequence continues at coordinate 918,832 of NZ_JBFAUM010000002.1, forward strand.
TCATCCCCGCGTCAGCGATCGAGGCGGTGGGTCTTTCCAAGATCGGCCATGTGCACTACGTCATTCTCTGGTACGACGCGGCCGTCGTCCCATCGATACCCCGGGCCTTCGACCGGTATCTTCGCGCCATGGCGCCGGGCGTCCCCGGGCGGATTCACATCGGCGCGTTCAGCGAGACCGACGACGCCGAGAGGATCAGCGAGCTCCATCGACTGGTCGCCGAGACCGGCCTCGGCGAGTGGCGAGACCATCCTGCCGACTGATGCCCGGCGGCCCCACGGGCCGCGCATGCGTCCTCCTACCTAGCGGTGTAGGGACACCTGTGGTTAGCCTCTTATTCACCGATCTTGACGGAGAAGGAGGCCACGTGGTCGAAGTCAACACCGCCGCGCTGAAGACCGCCGCGAGCGATTTCTCCAACACGCTCCTGCCGCTGGTCGAGTCCGTGAAGACGCTCGTCGACCAGAACACCGAGCTGCCGGCCATGTCGTGGGGTGTGATCGGCGCCATGACCGTCAGCGGTAATTACCATCCGGCCCGCGACTACCAGCTCCGCCAGCTGAAAGACGCCGTCAAGTGCCTGCACGGCGTGAACGCCGGCCTGTACAGCGTCGCGCTCCACTACGACGAGAAGGAACTGGAGAACGCCCGGGCCGCCTACCAGGCCGCCAACGGTGTCACCGACCAGTCCAAGGCGGCGGCCAAGGTGCACGAACTCGAGCAGCGGGTGTCCAAGGACACCGAGGAGTTCAACACGGCCAAGAAGAGCGACGACTCCTACCACTAGACCGGCGTCCGCGCACACCCGAACGAGGAGGACCGTCAATGGCAGGTGAGGGCGAGGCTTACACCGCCGGTGTCGAAGTCGGCGCGATGGGCCTGATGAAGTTGCTGGCGAGGTGGATCCCGGCCTTCTCCAAGATCCAGTTCGCCGGTCGGCTCGCGATTCCCGCGGCGGGGGCGGGGGCGATCTGGCTCCTGGCCAAGCCGTGGGGCGACGACGACATCGAGAAGAGCTGGAACGCCTGGCGCTCGGCGAGCCAGAACCTCCAGGACATGCGGTTCAACGACTGGGACAACAAGGTCAAGGCGATCCAGGCCGCCTGGCCGGAGGGTGCGGACCGTCAGCAGTTCGACAAGTTCATCGCCACGGTCAAGAACGAGTTCTACCAGACCGACCAGGCGCTGGGGGCGATGTCCACCGCCGTGCAGAACGCCCAGACGCAGATCCACCAGATCATGCACACGGTCGGCATCGTCGCGGACCTGCTGCTCGCGACCATCATCGCCTGCGAGCTCGCGGAGGCGGCCTTCCCACCGGACGCCCCGATCGTCGAGGCGCTGAAGAACGCCACCGGCGCGGTCCTCATGGGCGTGACGGCCGTCGGGGTCGGGTCGGTCGTCGTGGCGCTGCTCTACAACCTCGGCAACATCGCCGCGCTGGCCTCCTCCGAGACCGCCTTCCCACAGCCGCAGCCGAACCGCGGGAGCGGCAGCCTCACCAAGAACACCGACTTCGACGACATCAAGGTCCAGAACACCCAGCATGGGGGCTGGACGTACTACTGACCGGGCTGGACGTACTACTGACCGCTCAGAGCCCGTACCGGCGACGCATTTCCTGGAACTGCCGCATCGCGTCCTTGAGCTGCGGGTCGTGCAGGTCGGACTCCGCGTCCGGGTTAAGGCTGAGCAGCTTTCCCTGCAGCATCTGGCTGAAGTCGGCGCTGCGTCCGGTCACGGAGCCCATGATCTCGTTCATGCGCTCGGCGGCCTCTTTGGCGGCATTCCCGGCCGCCTCGAGGATGGCCTCGGCGAGCGCCTCCGACCCGAGGCGCATCGCCCGCGGGTTGATCTGCAGCGACGACAGCGCGCCGCTGGGCAGGACTTCGACCTCGACCTGGCCGTCGGCGGCGGTGGCCCGCCCCTTCAGCGACGAGAGCTCTTTCCGCGCCTCCTCGAACCGCTGCATCTGCTCGCCGACCTGCGCCAGGATCCGATCGAACTCTTCGTTCCCGGTGTGACCGAAGAAACCGTTGTCCGACGCCATGTGTCCCTCCGGGGAAATCGCCGTTCAAGGGGCGGTTTCCCCCACCTTAACGGCGTTGATCTTGCTAAGGGAGATCCCGCAGTCCGTCAGCCCGTCTCTTCCCGCTCGGACGACGGCGTACGGCGGCCGGGGCGCCAGTTGCGGCGGCGGCCCGCCGGGATGATGATGCCGCCCGCGACGACCGCGCCGGCGATGCCGAGCGCTCCGCCGACGAAGGACAGCGCCACCGTACGGCTGAAGGTGTCCTTGTGCTCCGCGGTGACGATCGCCACCGGCTTCGGCTTGACGGTGGCGGTGCCCGCCTGGCCGTTCTCCTCCGGCAGCACCGCGGTCACGGCCCGGAGGGGATTGAGGATTCCGGCGCCGGAACCGACCGAGGTGCGGCCGTCGGCGGTCGCCTCGATCCGGTGCTTGATCTGGGCCGCGGTCAGGCTCGGGTGGTACGCCTTGATGAGCGCGGCCGTGGCGGTGACGTACGGCGCGGCGAAGCTCGTCCCGGGTCTGCTGGCGTAGGAGTCGTGGGGCCACGTGCTGTTCACGTCCACGCCCGGCGCGACGACCGACACGCGTGACTTGGTGTCGGTGAAGGCGGCGACCTTCCCGTCACTTCCGACCGCGCCGACCGAGATGACGCCGTCGTAGCTGGCCGGATAGAGCTCCTGTTCGGTGGCCTTCTTGTCCTTGTCCGTGTTGCCGGCGGCCGCGACGACGAGTGCGCCCTTGTGCTGGGCGTACTCCACCGCGCTCTTGAGGAACGAGTAGTTCGGCAGCGTGATGGAGACGTTGATGATGTCGGCGCCGAGGTCGGCGGCCCGCCGGATGCCCTCGGCCACCGGGCGGGGCGGGTTGTTGGTGTCCTGGGTCGCGGCCTTCACGGAGATGAGCTGGACCTTCGGCGCGACGCCGAGGAACGGCACGTGGCTGCTCCGCTGGTCCTGCGCCGCGATGATGCCGGCGACCATGGTGCCGTGACCGTTGCAGTCGCGTTTGTCGGTGTTCGTCACGTCATACGTGTCGATCGGAGGCAACTGCGGATGCGAGGTGTCGACGCCACTGTCCACGATGGCGACCTTCACGCCCTCGCCGCGGGTCAGCGGCCAGACGTCGGTGAAGTCGAGCATCAACTGGGGATACGGCGCCGCCGTCATGCCGGATGCGGGATAGCCGTTGGCGACGTCACACCGCTGCGGCGGCGCCACCGTCTTGGTGACCGTGGGCGCGGGCGTGGGTGTGGGCGTGGGGGTGGTCTTCGGCGTCGGGGTGTGACTCGGCGGCTTCGGCGTCGTCGTGTGCCGGGTCGGCCTCGCGCTCGTCTTCTTCGTCGTCTGGGCCGCTCGCATGACCGGCATCCCCGCCGCGCCGCTCGGCCGTGCGGTCAGCGCGATGGGAACGGTGACCACGGTCGCCAGTCCCAGGCCGCCCGCGACGGCGACGGCCGCCGGCTTCAGTCTGCCCACCGCGCACCTCCCCACCACTCGTCGAAGACTCTAGACGATCTGCCGCGAACGAGCCCTGTGCCGGAAAACCACGACGGATCGCCCGGCTGTGGAGGATCCAGATCGAGGTCGCGTGCGTCGTACCTGAGGAGTGAGCTTGAGGAAGGACACCAAGGTACGGAAACCGTAAAGTAGGCAGGGCCGAATCGTTAAAAGGGGGGACTCTCGGTGCCAGAGCCACTCGACGACGTCGAGCTGGAGCGCCTGATGCACGAGACGCACACCGCGATCGAGTCGCTGCGCACGAAGAGACCCTCTCCTGAGGAGGCGACGGTCCGCGGCGAGGGGCAGGCCTCCGACGAGCGGGTCCGAGCGTCCGTGCACGGCGGACGCGTCGCGTCCGTCACCCTCGACCCCCGCGTGCTCCGCCTGTCTCCCGAGGAGTTCGGCGGCCTCGTCACCGAGGCCGTCAACGCCGCGCTCGACGACCAGCGTGGCAGGTCCACCGCGGCGGCGGGCCCGGTTCCCGACCTCGCGGCGCTCGCGGAGACCCTGCGCGAGGTCCAGAACGAGAGCCTCCGCCAGATGGAGGTCATCACGCAGGGCATCACGGACGCGATGGCACGCATCCGGGAACGCACCCGGATCAGCGGCGACCCGACTCCGCGCGGCCTGGAGGACCTGTTCGGCCTCACTCGGCGCAACCTGGAGGACGCGCTCACGGTCACGGGCGGCACCGCCGACGCCCGCGGCGAAGGGGAGAGCGCGCGCGGGCGGATCCGGGCCGTCGCGATGGTCGGCCGGGTCGAGTCGGTGACGGTCGAACGGCAGGCGATGCGGATGGCGTCGCACGAGCTGGCCGAGCAGCTCAGGATCGCCGTGAACGCCGCCCTGGACGACCTGGGGGCCAAGGTCGGTCCCGGCGGACGCGCAGGCGGGGCGGACGCCGAGGAACTGCGCAAGCGGGTGAGTGCGGCCCAGGACATGAGCATCGACCAGATGCGCACGTACACGCGTGCGCTGCGCGACATCATGTCGAGCATCGAAGGACCGGAGTGAGCGGATGGGTGACGTGGGTGACGAGCTCGAGGTCGATCCGGCGAAGATGCGCGAGGCGGCCGGTGGCATCAACACGGCGACCAACACGCTGCAGTCCCAGTCCGCGGGCTTCCAGCAGGAGCTCGAAGCTCAGTCGGACGCCTTCGGCACCGATGACCTCGGCTCGCTGATCGCCGGCTTCTACCAGGCCATCCACGAGATGGCGTTCGGATCGTACGACGACAACACCGGCGCGATGAGGGGTCACGTGCAGAGCGTGCACGACCTCGCGACCGCCTACGAGACGGGCGAGCAGGCGAACACCGGTGAGATGAACGACGTCCGCAAAATTCTGGGGTGATGGGATGGGTCTGCAGTTGCCCGGCGAGCTCGCCACGCTTCTCAACGACCTCGGCTACACGTGGCCCATGAGCGACGAGGACAAGCTGCTCAACATGGGCAGCGGCTGGCTCGGGTTCACGAGCACGATGGATCAGCCGGTCGGCGACGCGAACGCCCACGCCACCTCGATCTGGACTCAGCACAAGGGAGAGGGCGTCCAGGCGTTCGCGAACACCTGGAACGCCAAGGAGGCTCCGCACAACAACCTCCTGGACGGCAAGACGGGCGGCAACATCATCGGCGCCGGTCTGATGATCTGCTCCGCGATCGTGCTCGCGCTGAAGATCAACGTCATCGTCCAGCTCGTCCAGTTGGCGATCGAGATCGCTCAGGCCTTCGCGACCTCCGCGGTGACGGCGGGCGGCTCCCTCATGGAGATCCCGGTCTTCAAGGAGATCACCAGCAGGCTGGTGAACCTCTGCGTCAGCCTCGCCATGAACGCCGTCCTGGGTGGCTAGCGGAGCGGGCGCGGGGATCTTCAAGGCTGCACAGAAGTTCTTCCGATTCCTCCGGAAGGAGGAGGGGACGGCGGCTCATGCGCATCCGAGGCCACCGCGTTTCAAGATGAAGAAGATGGAGCGCGAGTACCGGGGCGAACACCTGCCCGCGCCCAACAAGTCCTGGACTCACGGGTCACAGGTCCAGTACCTCGACGATGCGGCACGCCAGCGGTACCGCCTGACGGTGGGGAGCGACGGGCGCCTGTACGACTCCTCGGGCCGTCTCTTCGACACGAGGAGGGGGACGTCCGCATGGACACCCGACCGGGGGCGGGCCATCTACGTCATGGACGAACACGGCAATCTCTACGCCTCGAACACTCAGGTCGTCGGTCAGTTCCACCACTCGAGCTTCCTCGCGGGAGGTCCGGTCGCCGGGGCCGGGGAGCTCGAGGTGGTGAACGGTAACCTCATGGCCATCTCGCGACAGAGCGGCCACTACAAGCCGACGCCCCAGCACCTCCAGCAGGTCACCGACCATCTGAGGGGTCAGGGACTGTTGTTCGGGCCTCATCACATCGAGTGGGGGATCTGATGACCGTGGACGGAAGGACGGACCCGTTGACCGAACCGCATGGACTGATCAACGGCATCCTCTACGCCACGCAGTTCGAGCGGACGCTCGACGATGAGGTGGTCGGCCGGATCGCCCGTGCCCTGATCGAGGAACCGATCCTGCATCTCACTCCTGAGCAGGAGTACGAGGGGATCGTCGCCGGCCTGCGCTCCGAGGAGCCGCTGACGGGGCAGATCCCCCAGCCGCACGACGAGGAGGCCGTTCGTGAGTTCCTCGGGAAGGTCGTACGGCGGCTGGACGCGCTGCGCCCCTGGCCGGAGCTCCCCATCGCGACGATCGGCCCCGAACACTGGACCGAGTTCGGCGGCGCCCGGCCGATCGCCCGGGTGCAGGTGCCGATCCTCGACGTCCAGGGCCGGCTCCGCGCCGTCTTCCACCGGCTCGACGACGGCCACGACATCCTCCTCCTCCGGCTGCGGTCCGGGGCGGAGGTCGCCCTCATCACCCCCTGGTGGGTCGGCAGCGACGACTCCGCGCTCCTGCTGAAGAGCCAGGACGTACCGGCGCAGCACGTGATCGAGGAGTTCAGGGCGGCCACAGGCTGGGGCCCGGACGACGTCACCCCTCTTCCCTGAGAGACGACATCCCGCTCATCACGGGGTCCCGGCCCGAGCCGCAGTGCGGCGTCGGTGGTCAGCCGCCGAGGCCGCGTTTCTGCGGGTGGACCGTCTCGCCCCGGGCGAGCATCTCAACGAATTGGGTGATGCGGCGGGCTCGGGTCTCGGCGCGTTTGGCGTTCGTGACCCGGTAGAGGATGGTGTAGCGGTTCTGGGAGGTGAGGATGTCGAACATCGCCTTCGCCCGGGGCTCCGCGGCCAGTGCGGCGGCCAGGTCGGCCGGCACCTCGATGCCGGCCTGTCCCGCGTAGGCCGTGTCCCAGCGGCCGTCGGCCTTCGCGCGTTCGACCTCGGCCGTTCCGGCCGGATGCATCCGGCCCTCGCCGACCAGCCGGGTGACGATCGAAACGTTCCGCGCCGACCAGGTACTTTGCTTCCCCCGGGGAGTGAAGCGCTGGCAGAAGGTGCTCTCGTCCCGCCGTCGTAGCCGACTATCGATCCAGCCGTGGCATAGCGCCTCGTCGAGCGCCTGGTCATAGGTCAGGCTGGTCGGCCCGGTCGTGTTCTGCTTGGCGAGGACCAGCCACACCCCTGCCGAGCTGTCATGGTGCTCGCCGAGCCACTCCCGCCAGGCTCGGGCATCGGTGACGGTCAGTTCCGGTAGTTCGTCGCTCATCGTCATGCCTTGGCGGAGATGGGCTTTTCGGTGGAGGAGTTCGCGGTCATGCCGGCAGACGCTACGGCATGTCTCCGGCAGCGACCAGGCCGCCCTGTCGGCGCTGCTCGAACTACGCCAGGTGTTGCCGGCCAGGATCGCCGACCGGCTTGGCGAGCTGGACGCCGCGTTCACGACTCGGCAGGGGAGTCACCGGACCGACCGCGCCCGGCTACCTGGACCCCAATATCCGAGCGAATCGTTACGATCGACCAGTGGCTCACACCGTTACCGTCGCGGAACGACCCCGCCGACGCCCCCGGACCGCCGTCGGCGTCATCGGCGTACCGGTGGTCGTCATCGGGGTGACCGCGGCGTTCGGCGGCCTGCGCGCCGCGCCGACCGGCCCGGCGAAGACCGCGGTGGGCAGGCCGATCGACCAGGGCCCCTTCACGGTGACCGCGTTGAACGCCCGTACCGCCGACGTGAAGCAGTTCAGCGGGCCGCCCAAGCACTCCCTGATCGTCACGGCGCGGGTCGTGAACACCAGCGCCAAGTCCTGGGGGATCGTCACCTTCCTCGGCGGCGTCGTCGCGGAACCCAAGCCGGGCCGCTACGCCGACGCGGACCCCATGGACTCCATCGGAATGATCTCCGGCGCCAAGACCAGCGACCTCCACCCTCGCCTGCCGCTCGACGTGCAGTTGGTGTGGGCGCTGCCGGCCGGCACCAACCCGGGCGACGTCACGCTGGCCTTCCGCAAGTGGACGTACGGCCAGAGTTTCACCAACGACACCTTCGACTGGACGGTCACGAAGCAGTCGCCGTTCACCGCGAAGGTCACCCTCCCCGTACGAGCGAGGGCGCGGTCGTGACGATCCTCCGGCGAGCGCTCGCCGGCCTGGGCGCGGTCGTCCTGTGCGCACTGGCCATGTGGTTCACCTCCGTCAAACCCCACCTCGTGGCGCGGCTGCAGACGCCGCTGCTCGCGCACGGCCGCGTCGGCGCGGTCGTGGACAACCGTGTCTTCAGCGTCAAGGTCGATCGCGTGGACGTGGCGAGCGGCCTCGTCAAGCACGACTCCCTCGGCGGCGACCGGCGGATGACCACCCCCGGCATCTTCGTCATCGTCTATGTGAGCGCGAAGAGCAACCTCAAGCCGCTCCAGCTCGGCCACGCGCGGCTGGAGACGCCCGGCGGCCTCTCGTACGACGAGACGGGCCGGTCCGACATCTTCACCTCGGACGCCTCGCTCGAGCCGATGCTGTGGCGGTCGACCTTCTACGTCTTCGAGATCCCCAAGGACCGGCTGGCCGGCGCGCGCTTCGTCGTCGGACAGAGCGACCTTGTCAACAATCTGTCCGCGGAGACCGCCGTGGACCTCGGCCTCACCGCGAGCCGGACGGCCCGGCTCCTGACCGGTCCCCCGACCGACTACGCCCTCAAATCGAGCTGACCATGTACACGATGCCGCCGCCCGATCCGCTGGAGACCACGGTCCCGGACCCGGTCGTACGCCGCCGGCCGCGGCTGTCCCCCGGCCGGCGCCGGATGGTCGAGGCCGGCGCGTTCGCCGTGCTGGCCACCGCGTACCTCGTCACGGAGTGGACGGACCACGTCCATCAGGCGTCCTCGACCTGGACCCGGCCCGAGAAGGTCAGCGTCGTACGCTTCGGGGCGGCCGGCGTGCTGGGCCGGGCCGAGTGGCGGATGCTCGGCCGGGACCCGGCCGCGTCGGCGAGGTCCCGCCTCGCGCCGCCCGGCGCCGTGCACCTGACGCTCCTGCTGCAGGTCCGCCCGCTCGACGCCCAGGGCGTGAAGGACGCCAAGGGCGCCGCGTTCCAGGTACGGGACCCGCAGGGGCACATCTGGACGGCCTACGGCGACGTCGGTGGCGGCAAGGACCCGGCCGCCGGCTCGGTGACGCGGGTGACGGTCACGACGGACGTCCCGGCGAAGGCGGCGAGTACGGTCCTGCTGGAGGTACGAGGGAACGCACCGTCCTCGGGGAGGCAGACCGGGCCGATCCGAATTCTGCGGTTCGCGCACTGACGCGGCCGACCACCAGGTCGAAGGCGGCGGCCAGCAGGCAGACGCGCAGCACCTGGTGGACCAGCTCGACGGGGAACTCGACCATGGTCAGTCGCGGCTGCCACCATCCGAGCTCGTGCGGGCCCAGCAGGTAGTACACCCCTCGCTCGGTCACCGGGACGAGCGCCTCCAGGCCGGTGAACAGCGCACAGAACACCCCGAACGGCAGCATCCCCGCCCGGAACACCATCCGGAAGCCGTACACCGCGGGCAACCACTTGTCGCGCAGCTCCCGCGTCAGCACCTCCCGAGGGGTGTGCGGACGGTCGATGCCGCTCGCGGAGACCACCTTCCGGCCGAGCCACCCCTGACCGAGCGCCGCCTCCTCCTCCGCGGTGACGCCCAGGATCACGCCCGCGATGACGAGCCACACCAGAGAGCCGAGGACCGCGTCCTTGAAGAGCGGCCACAGCGTGTTGAACGTCCCGAACACCGGTCCGAGGAGCCTGCCCAGATCCACCCAGGCGACCCGTCCCGTGATCCAGCCGGTGACGCCCTGCCGCGCCTGGTCCACCGTGAAGATCCCGAAGAGCGTCCAGTTCACCTCGCAGAAGGCGACGCAGATCCCGCCGAGACCGGACCACCGCGGTTCGATGACGCGCTCGGCGACGAACTTCAGGGCGAAGAAGACGACCGTGCAGATGATCGCGACCCAGACGTGGTCCTGCAGGGCTATCAGGATCTTCATCCCGGCGATCGACCCGTAGACCCCGCCCTGGGCCGTACCCCGCCCGGCCGCGCTCTGCACGAACTCCTTCGCGTCGTCGGAGAACCAGCCCCAGGCCAGGTAGAAGATCATGAACGGGAGCAGCGCCCTGGTGATCGCGTCGAGGATGCCCTCCTCCTCGTCGGCGGCCCACGACGTCAGGCGCTCGTCGACCTCGCGCGCCTGGACGGCCGGCAGGCCATCACGGACGCTGTGCACCATCGCGACCGTGACGCCGAGCGACACCATGACCGTGAGGCTGAGCACGATGATCGGAATGACGGAGTTGTGCAGCCCGAAGTGGTATCCGGCGAGGAAGAACAGGTAGCGGAGCACCTGCCCGACCGTGAACCACAGGGCGAGTGGAACCGCGAACCGGCCGGCCAGCCGGAGCGTGGTCCAGGGCAGCATCACCGGGGACGTACGAAGCACAGTTCGCGATCGTAACGACTTCCGGCCACAAGTCCGTAGAGGCGGACAAAACAGAAGGTCCCGCCGCCACCCGAGGGTGACCGGCGGGACCTTCGTGTCGATGCTAGATGGCGACCTCGAGCGCGGCGATCTCGCCGGTCGTCGCGGTCACCTGCGAGTCGACGCTGACGCCGCCCGGAGCGAGCACGCGGATCGTCCAGTCGCCGGGCGCGGCGAAGAACCGGAAGACCCCCTCCTCGCTCGTGACGACCTCACCGGTGAACTCACCGGTCGCGTCGAGCAGGCGCGCGTACGCGCCGGACACCGGGGTGCCCGCGCGCACGACCGTGCCCTGGATGACCGCTTCGTTCGCCAGATCGACCGTGGCAGGCAGGCTCGCCGTCTGGGTCGGAGCTCCGCAACCGTCGCTCATTGTTCCTCCTTGCTGCTATGCGCGTCCTTGGCCGGCGAGCGGCTACTTGGCCTCGCCGAGCTCGACCGGCACGCCCACGAGCGAGCCGTACTCGGTCCAGGAGCCGTCGTAGTTCTTCACGTCCGGCAGGCCCAGCAGCTCGTGCAGGGCGAACCAGGTGTGCGACGAGCGCTCACCGATGCGGCAGTACGCGATGGTCGGCTTCGCCAGGTCGACGCCGGCCTCCTCGTAGAGCTTCTTCAGCTCATCGTCCGACTTGAAGGTGCCGTCGTCGTTGGCCGCCTTCGACCACGGGATGTTGCGCGCGGTCGGGACGTGGCCGGCCCGCTGCGCCTGCTCCTGCGGCAGGTGCGCCGGGGCGAGGAGCTTGCCGGTGAACTCGTCGGGCGAGCGGACGTCGACGAGGTTCTTGGTGCTGATCGCCTCGACGACCTCGTCGCGGAAGGCGCGGATCGCGTGGTCCTGCTCCTGGGCGACGTAGTTCGTCTTCGGACGGGACGGGACGGCGTCGACGAGCTCGCGGGAGTCGAGCTCCCACTTCTTGCGGCCGCCGTCGAGCAGCTTGACGCTCTGGTGGCCGTACAGCTTGAAGTACCAGTACGCGTACGCGGCGAACCAGTTGTTGTTGCCGCCGTACAGGATCACGAGGTCGTCGTTGGCGATGCCCTTCTCGGAGAGAAGGTTCTCGAACCCGGTCTTGTCCACGAAGTCGCGGCGCACCGGGTCCTGCAGTTCGGTCTTCCAGTCGATGCGGACGGCGCCACGGATGTGGCCCTTCTCGTAGGCGCTGGTGTCCTCGTCGACCTCGACGAGGACGACACCCGGGTCGTCGAGGTGAGCCTGCACCCAGTCGGCTTCGACCAGGACGTCGGAGCGGCTCATGCGTGGTCCTCCTTGGTGGAGTCGGCGGATCGTTCTTCGGGTGTTCGTGGCATGGCCGTGGTCTCAGGCGAACCCGGCCTAGGGTGCGACTCGCCGTGGAGCGAGCCGCCGGATCAGCAGATAAGCCTCGCAGCCCAGGCAGAAGCCGAAGGCCGCGTTGAGGAACGCCGCGACCAGCGCGAACGCCGTCGCGGTCATTCCCACCGCGGGGACCTTCAGGAGGTATCCGATCACCCCGGTGAGGGCGAACGCCGCACCCACTCCCTGTGCGAAGCGGGGCGGTGCCTCCGGCTCGAGCTCCCGCGGAGCGCCGAGCCGAGGGCGGATGAGCGCCTGGTAGATCAGGCCGTACGGGGCGTTGCGGAGCCCGAAGACGACTCCGACGACGAACACGACGGCCTGGGCCGCCAGTAGCAACCAACTACCGGTCACGAGAACGACGACCAAGACGAACGATGTGAGGGCCGCGCCGAAACGCTGACCCCGTGGGTCGACCTGCATCGGATGATGCTCCCGGTGACTGCTGTGGTGCGACGGGCTGGACGGGCTCAGATGCCTCAGGCCGCAGGACAGAGCGCGGTGGCGACGCGGCAGAAGTCGACCGCCCGTCGCTTCGTCAGCAACTCTGTCCAGGAACGCACGGACACGATGGTAAGCGCCGTCTCGCTCAACGTAAAACCCCGTCTCGGCAATCGAGACGTGAACCCGGCCCCATGAACGCCGTCGACCTGCGCGAACCTTTTGGGAAGGATCTTGAACACCGCGGCGCGCCGAGGCCGCTCCACGGGGGTGACGTGGCGCATCTCAGGCGACGGCTTCGCCGAGGGCGGCGATGATGTCGGCCTTGCGGGGCAGGCCGGAGCCGCGGCGTACGATCCGCCCGGACGCGTCGAGCACCAACACGGTCGGGGTGCGCAGGACGTTCAGCCGGCGGACGAGATCGAGATGCGCCTCCGCGTCGAGCTCGACGTGGATCACGCCATCGACCATGCCGGCCACCTCGCCCAGGATCCGCCGGGTCGCGCGGCACGGCGCGCAGAACGCCGAGGAGAACTGCACCAGGGTCGCCCGGTCCCCGAGGTCGGCCCCGAGCTCGGCGGCGTCGAGACGCTCCACGTCACCCTCCCTCCGCGCACGCAGCACGCCGCTCCGGTGCCGCCAGATCAGGCCGAACACCGTAGCCAGGACGAGCGCCGCCACCGCGACGTAGACACCGGTCATCACCGGTTCTCAAGGCGCGCGCCGCGCCCGGCATTCCCGCCGGCCGGAGGAGATCGATCACGGCCCGGCGAGCGCCGCGATCCGTGCGTCCTCCCCCGGGCCTCAGAGCCGGACGCTGAGCAGCCGCCGGCCGTCGACGGTACGCACCTCGACCGCCGCGATCCGGTCCTTGGGGATCATGGTTGATCCGGCGAACTCGGCGGAGCCCTCGTACTCCACCTCCCAGCCGCCCGCGATGTCCCGCCGCCCGTCCCGGTCCACGGCGACCAGGTGGCAGCGGGTCTCCGCCGGGGCTCCGGTGAGACGGACCGTGAACGCGGTCCCCCAGTCCTGGGCTCGCATGGTGATCCGGGCGCTGACGCCGGTGGCGGCGTCCCTGCCCTGGACGGTCGTGGCGGCCGCCGAGGGATTCGAGGTGGGCGGGCCCGGTGTGGGCGTGGCCGCGGGACCGGCGACCGGCCGGCCCGTCCCGAGGCCGAGCCCTGCGGCGACCCCCGCCCCTCCCGTGACGAGGGCGACGGCCGCGGCGACCGCCAGCCACCGGCGGTTCCGGTGGCTCCGCGCCCGGTGCTCGGCGGCGGCGCGGTCGAGCACCGACTCCAGGAGTTCCGGCGGCGGGGCGTCGACCTCCGCGATCTGCTCCTCGGTCACCCGGCCCAGCAGGGCGGGCAGGCCCGCGAGGCCGACCAGTTCGTCGCGGCACCGGCGGCACTGCTCCAGATGTTCGTCGACCAGGGCGCGCTCCGCGGGGTCGATCGCGCCGAGGACGTACACCCCGAGCAGCGCCCGGAGATCGGCGCATCGGGCACTCGTCGTCATGGCGCCAACCCCCGCTCCTCCAATGCCAGTTTCAGCGCGCGCAGCGCGTAGTACGTCCGCGACTTGACCGTCCCCGCCGGTATTCCCAGCACCGCCGCCGTCTCGGCCACCGATCGCCCTCGGTAGTAGGTCTCGACCAGCACGGCTCGGTGCTCGGAGCTGAGGTCCGCCAGCGCCTCGGCGACGGTCCACGACTCGAGGGCGCGGTCGATGTCGTCCCCGGCGGGCAGCGCGGCGAGCGCCGCCTCGCCGATCTCGGGCGGTCGCGACCGCCGCGACCGGAGCGCGTCGACGACCAGGTTGCGGGCGACCGTGAACAGCCAGGGCCGTACCGGGCGGCCGACCAGCGCGCCGGGATGACGCCAGGCGCGCAGCAACGTCTCCTGGACGATGTCCTCGGCCTGCTGGCGATCGCCACCGGTCAGCCGCAGGACGTACCCCAGGAGCGGGCCGCCGTGCTCGGCGTACAGTGCGCGGAGCAGCCGCTCGTCCGCAGTGGGTCCCACACCCTCGACACGTATCCGGACGGCGGAAGGTTCATCGGGACTTCCGGGTCGTCTCCCGGGCCGATCGTCCCGATCCCGTTCAGTGGACGTTGAGGCTGTCGAGTTTGACGTGCTGCGCGGTGGTCGACACGCGCAGGCCCTGCTGCTCGACCTTGACGTCGGTGATCCGCGTGTTCAGCGGAAGGCCCTTGACGGACATCGTGAAGGTGAACGCCTGACGGACCAGGCCCACCGGCACGGTCGTCCCGCCCGCCTTGACCGACTGCGGGACGACCCGGACGCCGCGGCCCGCGGGCTGCACGGTCACCGTGGCCGTGACCGTCTGCGTGACGCCCAGGACGGTGTAGGGGCCGCGCACCTGCAGGTCGGAGCCCGCGGCCGAGACCTTCATGTCGTGCGGCGCGGACTTGTTCACGTCGTCGTAGCCGACGGTGGCCGTGGAGGTCGCCGAGTCCGCGACCATCTTGGAGGAGTCGCCGTGCATCGCGTCGGACATCGGCGCGGTGACGCCCTTGAGCGCGACCGTCGTGCCGGTGAGGTGGACCCCCTGCTCGGTGACGTCCCCCACCTTGATGTCGATCTCGTCGTACCGCCCGTCGATCGCCTGCGTCAGGAACGGGAAGCCCTTGATGGACACGTCGGGGGTGTGGTCGAGCTGGTACTGCGAGGCGACGTTCTTGGCGATCTCGTTCTGCGCCACCCGGCGGCCGATGATGTCGCCGGCGATGGCGATTCCGCCGAAGACGATCAGCAGAATCAGGCAGATAACAAATGCTTTGCGCATGTCTCCCCCGGTCGGCGATAGGCGATCACCATACCGATGGCGTCACGGCGTCGGGGTCACACCGGGTGATGAGATCGGCCACTGCCGGGTCGCCCCGCAGGACCAGGCGAGGACGCGTCGGCCACGACCGGGGCGCGGCGGACGCCGACCGGCCCGGGACCGGTTCGGCGTCGCGGCCGCGGCCGTCTCACCCGCCCGCGAACGGGGGCAGGACCTCGACCGTGCCGCCGTCGGGCAGCGTGACGGCCGCGGGGTCCCGCGTGCCGACCGGAGCACCGTCCACCAGGAACGAGCTGCGGGCGAGAACACGCCCGAAATCCGTCCCCCGATCGGCCGCGGCGGCCGTCAGGGCCTCCGCCAGCGTGGTGGCGTCGTAGGGTTCCTCCGCCGTCCCCGCCGCCGCGCGCGCGGCGGCCCAGTACCTGATCAGGCCCTTCGCCATGCTCCCCCTTTCCTGGTCTACACCACTCGGGTAGTGAGTCCTTTTCCCACGTTCGATATCCTCGCCTATTAGGGATCCGGGCAGCGTCGCCCTCGGGTCCTCGACGTCTTTTTGGGCCCCAAACGAGGAGGCCGTATGAGTAGCCTGCTGTTGCTGACCAACGTGCTCGAGCCCTCCGACGAGGTCCTGCCCGCCCTGGGCCTGCTGCTGCACTCCGTTCGCGTCGCTCCGGCCGAGGGCTCCGCCCTCATCGACGCGCCCCCGTCCGACCTGGTGCTCGTCGACGCGCGCCGGGATCTCGCCCACGCCAAGAGCCTCTGCCGCCTCCTCCGCACCACCGGCCTCGACGCTCCACTCATCGCGATCGTCACCGAGGGCGGCCTGGCCGCCCTCACCGCGGAGTGGGGGCTCGACGACGTCTTCCTGCAGACCGCCGGTCCCGCCGAGGTCGAGGCGCGGATCCGGCTGGCGGTCGGCAAGGTGGCCGCCGGCCAGCCCGATGACGTTCCCGGCGAGATCCGCAGCGGCGAGCTCACGATCGACGAGGCGACCTACACCGCGCGGCTGCGCGGGCGCGTGCTCGACCTGACTTTCAAGGAGTTCGAGCTGCTCAAGTACCTCGCCCAGCACCCCGGCCGGGTCTTCACCCGCGCCCAGCTGCTGCAGGAGGTCTGGGGGTACGACTACTTCGGCGGCACCCGTACGGTCGACGTGCACGTCCGGCGGCTGCGGGCCAAGCTCGGCGCCGAGTACGAGTCGCTGATCGGAACGGTGCGAAACGTCGGGTATCGATTCGTCGCCGATACCCGGCCGACCGAGGAAGGAGCCCCCGCCCACCGCTGAGCGGGGGACGCCGCTCGCGGCCTTGACCCTGGCGGATGCCGCGCCTAGAGCGCAGTCGATGCCAGGGATCAGCCTGTGTAGGGACCGTTCTGCGGGCCGCCCGGCTGAGGCGGGAGGTGGCCGCCGTAGGGGCCTTGGCCGCCCGGGGCGTAGGGGCCGCCTCCGGGCGGGTTCGGCGGCGGCCCGTACGGCGCGCCGGGCACCGGCGGGTAGGGATGTTGCGGGCCCGGCCCGTACGTCGCAGGCGGCTGTTTACGGCGCGACGCCAACGCGATCACGAAAATCAGGCCGAGGAACAGCACCAGCAGCACCAGGATGATCAAAAGTACGAGTAGCCCCATCGCGCCGTCGCCTCCGTTCGCTTTTCTTTCCCGGCCGTCGTCTCAGCGGGAACCGTAGGGACCGCCGTCCCCTGCGGGGTCGAGGGACCACCATACGGGGCGTTCGGCGGCGGGCCGGGCGGGTTCTCACCCAGGCTCTCTCGCCGGGCCGCACGTGGCGCTCAACGAGAGCCGTACGGGCCGTACGGGAAACCCTGTGGGTCGTCGGGAGCGGAGCGCCGCGGATCACGGTACCCGGATGGCTCGGACCGGTCGTACGTGTAGGCGGTGTCCGCGTACTCGTCCTGCGGAGCGGGTGACCCGTACGAGTCCCGCCCGGCGGAGCCGGGGGTGGAACGCGGCGGCGCGTACGGATCACCGGTGGCCGCGCCGTACGAGTCGGCGGGCGCGCCGTACGAGTCGGCGGGCGCGCCGTACGAGGGCTGTGGGGGCGTCTCTCGCGACCGTCGCGGGGCCGGCACGTACGGCTCCCACTCCGAGCTCTGAGCGGCCTGGGACGGCGCGTACGGCTCCCAGTCGGAGACCTCGGCGGGCCGGGACGGCGCGTACGCCTCCCCGTCCGGGCTTTGCGCGGCTCGAGGCGACTCATACGGCTCCCAGTCCGAGCCATGAGCGGGCCGGGGCGGCGCGTACGGCTCCCGCGCGGGTCGGCCGTAGGGTTCGCGGGGCTGTGTGGCGTACCCGTCGCGGCGGGCGGCGTGGGAGTCGCGCGGCCGCGCGGTGGATCCGTACGCGTCGTAGGCCGCGGGGACGGGCCGGTAGGCGTCGTACGCCGTCGAAGCGGTGTGCCGTGGCGGCTCGAGCGCGGGCCGGTACGGCGTGGGCTCGAGGTCGTCTTCCTCGTACTCGGCGTCGTAGCCCTCGTAGTCCTCCGCGAAGGCGGCGTCCGGACCGGTCAGGACCCAGCGGCGGCCCATTAGTGCGAGTAGGAGAACGAGGAGTAGCACAGCGACGGGCACGGCGAGCGCACCGGCCATGATCGGGAGTCCGGGATCGCCCACGACGACCGCCTTCCGCGCAGGTGAGGGCCTGATCGTATGGCAACGTTCGCGCCGGATGGAAGGCTCCGGACAGATCTTCTGACTTCAATGGTCAAAGGGGCCGAGACTACGCTCGCGGTCGTGGACGTGATGACACGGGAACATTTGACGGACGACGAGGTCAGGGGCGCGTTGGCGGTCGTGGAGGCGGCCGCGGCGGCCGACGGCGTAGGACCGCTGGGCGAGAGCGCGCTGTTGCGGTTGCGGGACGGCGGTGGCGCGGTCCTCACGCGCGACGGGGGGACCCTCGCGGGGGTCGGGATCCTCGACCGTGACGTGGCCGAGTTCGCGGTTCATCCGGAGTTCCGGCGCCGGGGGCACGGCCGTGCCCTGGCCACCGCCCTGCGCGAGCAGGCCGGTTCGCTCCGGGTGTGGGCGCACGGTGAGCTGCCGGGCGCGGTGGCGCTGGCCGGTTCGCTGGGCTTCGAGCGGTTCCGGGCGCTGTGGCAGATGCGCCGCCCGCTGGACGCGTCGCTGCCGGAGGTGACGTGGCCCGCGGGCGTGCGGCTGCGGACCTTCCAGGCGGGGGCGGACGAGGACGCCTGGGTGCGGGTGAACGCCCGGGCCTTCGCGGACCACCCGGAGCAGGGCGCCTGGACCCGCGCGGACCTCGAGCGGCGGGAGCGTGAGCCGTGGTTCTCCCCGGAGGGGTTCTTCCTCGCGGAGCGGGCCGGCGAGCTGATCGGCTTCCACTGGACCAAGGTGGAGGACGGTGTCGGCGAGGTGTACGTCGTCGGCGTCGACCCGTCCGCCCAGGGGCTCGGGCTCGGCCGGGCGCTGACCCTGACCGGCCTGCACCACCTGAGGTCGCTCGGCCTGCCGACGGTCATGCTGTACGCCGACGAGTCCAACACGCCCGCGACCAGCCTGTACGAACGGCTCGGCTTCGAGCACTTCGCCACCGACGCGATGTACCGCGCCCCGGCCCGCTGACCCGTCCCGGCACCGGGACGGACCGGCTGCCGCATGCCGGAGCAGGCCGGCACGGATCCCCGCTCGGCTCCCTAGGGGGCCGGGCGGGTGCCGCATCCTGGGGTGTTAACCCTACGGATGCCCTACGGAAGGGCTCCTTTCCCGACAAGTCACGATCACGTTCATCTTCCGTTCATCTGGATCGGAGTGACTGGACATCTCTCCTCCTTAGCGTCGGGACTCGACGGTGCCCCCCGATCGTGCGAACGCTCGGGGCCCCGCCCCCACACTTGATTCGAGGAGAGACTTCGGTGATCAACAGCACTCGGCTGGCCGCTCTTGGCGGCGTAGCCCTTGCGGGTGCGCTCGCGCTGACCGCGTGCGGTACGGACGACAACGGCAGCAAGGGCAGCGGCAGCGGTGGCACCGCTGCCAGCGGCGATTGCGTGAAGACCACGGTGAACGCCGCCGGCTCGACGGCCCAGGCCAACGCGATCAGCGAGTGGACCAAGGGCTACCAGCAGAACTGCGCCGGAGCGAACCTCAACTACAACGCCAACGGTTCGGGCGCCGGCATCCAGGCGTTCACGCAGGGCCAGGTGGCCTTCGCCGGCTCCGACTCCGCGCTCAAGCCGGAGGAGCACGGCCCGGCCGACGCGCGCTGCAAGGACGGCAAGGCCATCGACCTGCCGATGGTCGTCGGCCCGATCGCGGTGGTCTACAACCTCAAGGGCGTCGACGGCCTGCAGCTGTCGCCGACCACCCTGGCGAGCATCTTCGCCGGCAAGATCAAGAACTGGGACGACGCGGCGATCAAGAAGGACAACCCGCAGGCGAAGCTGCCCAGCACCCCGATCAAGACGGTGCACCGCGCCGACGACTCGGGCACGACGGACAACTTCACCAAGTTCCTCACGGACACCGCGCCGGACATCTGGAAGTTCGCGGGCGGCAAGAAGTGGACCGCTCCGGGCGGCCAGGGCGCGACCAAGTCCGACGGCGTCTCCACGGTCGTGAAGCAGACCGACGGCGCGATCTCCTACGCGGAGCTGTCCTACGCCACCAACGGCAAGCTGCAGACCGCGAAGGTCGCCAACGGCTCGGGCCAGTTCGTCGAGGTCTCCTCCGACACCGCCTCCAAGGGTGCGGCGGGCGCCCAGATCGCCGGCACCGGCAATGACCTGGCCCTCAAGGTCGACTACAAGACCAAGGACGGTTACCCGATCATCCTGGTCACCTACGAGGTCGCCTGCGAGAAGGGTCTCCCCGACCAGCAGGCGAAGTTCGTCAAGTCCTACCTGACCTACACCTCCAGCCAGCAGGGCCAGTCGGTGCTCAGCGGCCTCGGCTACGCGCCGCTGCCCGACTCGATCCTGACCAAGGTCCAGGCCGCCGTGAAGGGCCTGTCCTGACCGAAGTGAGTACCGAGCCGGTGCGGGAGACCCGTACCGGCTCGGTCGCATGCATGTGAAGAGATCTCTATGAACGACAGGGTGAGTCGGTGGGCATGGGAGGCCGGATGACCAGCGAGACCCTCGAGCAGGGCGCGACACGCGCTCTGGGCGGCAAAGCCCGCAAGATGAGTACCGGGCGTCTCGGGGACCGGCTGTTCGGCCTGTCCGCGAAGGGCTCCGGCATCCTGCTGCTCGCGATCATGGCGGCGATCGCGGTGTTCCTCATCGTGAAGGCGCTGCCGGCACTGCGGGCGGACAAGGCCAACTTCCTCACCTCACAGGAGTGGAACCCCGACGCCGCGCAGTCGCGGTTCGGGATCGCCCAGCTCACCTTCGGCACGGTCCTGTCGTCGGTGCTCGCGCTGATCCTGGCCACGCCCGTCGCGGTGGGGATCGCGCTGTTCATCGCGTTCTACGCGCCGCGGCGGCTCGCGGACGGGCTCGGCTACGTCGTCGACCTGCTCGCCGCGGTGCCCAGCATCGTGTACGGCCTGTGGGGCCTGCAGTTCTTCGTTCCGAAGATGAACGGCGTGGCGACCTTCCTGCACGACGACTTCGGCTGGATCCCGCTGTTCGGCGGCGACACGGTCGGCGGGCAGTGCATCCTGACCGCCTCGATCGTGCTGGCGATCATGATCCTGCCGATCATCTCGTCGATCACCCGCGAGGTCTTCCTCCAGGTGCCGCGGCCCAACATCGAGGCCGCCCTCGCCCTGGGCGCGACGCGCTGGGAGGTCATCCGGCTGGCGGTCCTGCCGTTCGGCCGCTCCGGCATGATCAGCGCCTCGATGCTCGGCCTCGGCCGGGCCCTCGGCGAGACGATCGCGGTCGCGCTGGTCCTGGGCACCGCCTCCGGAATCAGCCTGCACCTGCTGAAGCCGGGCGGTAACACCTTCGCCGCCAACATCGCCAACACGTTCCCGATGGCCGGGAAGACCGGGCAGAGCGCGCTCATCGCCTCCGGCCTGGTGCTCTTCGTCATCACCCTTCTCGTGAACATGGCCGCCCGCGCGGTCATCGCCCGCCGCAAGGAGTTCGTGTGAGCACCGTCGACCTCACCGGCCCGTCCGGGGTCCGCAAGTTCAAGGACAAGCTCGCCTTCGTCGCGGTCTGCGGCGCCTTCGCGCTGGCCGTCATCCCGCTGGTGACGCTGCTGTACACGGTCATCAAGAACGGCGCCAAGCGGTTCGACATGGAGTTCTTCACCCACTCCATGAACGCCATCGGCGGCCGCGACGCGGGCGGCGGCGCGTACCACGCGATCATCGGCACGATCGAGCAGGTCGGTCTGGCCAGCGTGATCTCGATCCCCATCGGCGTGCTCACCGCGGTCTACCTCGTCGAGTACGGCGGGAACCGCAGGCTGGCGAAGGCCGTGACGTTCTTCGTCGACGTCATGACGGGCGTGCCGTCGATCGTGTCGGGCCTGTTCGTGTTCGCGTTCTGGATCGCGCTGCTCGGCTTCGAGTACATGGGCTTCGCCGGCTCGATGGCACTGGCGGTGCTGATGCTGCCGACGGTCGTCCGGGCCACCGAGGAGATGCTCAAGCTCGTCCCGAACGACCTCCGCGAGGCGTCGTACGCGCTCGGCGTGCCGCGCTGGCGGACGATCTGCTTCGTCGTCCTGCCGACGGCCTTCACCGGCATCATCACCGGCGTCATGCTGGCCATCGCCCGCGTCATGGGCGAGACCGCGCCGCTGCTGATGACGGTGTTCGTCACCACGTCGATCAACAACAGCCCGTTCAAGGGCCCGCAGATGGCGCTGCCGCTGTTCGTCTGGGACCAGGCGCAGCTCCCCCAGCAGGTCGCCGTCGACCGGGCGTGGGCCGGCGCGCTCACGCTGATCCTCTTCGTCATGCTGCTCAACCTCGCGGCGCGCCTCATCGCCCGCCTGCGCAAGCCCGTATCCCGATAGGAGTACTCCCCCCATGGCCAAGCGGATCGAGGTCTCCGGGCTGAACGCCTACTACGGCAAGACCCGGGCCATCGAGGACATCTCGATGACGATCGAACCGCGCTCGGTGACCGCGTTCATCGGCCCCTCCGGGTGCGGCAAGTCGACGTTCCTGCGGACCCTCAACCGGATGCACGAGGTGATCCCGGGCGCGCGGGTCGAGGGCAAGGTGCTCCTCGACGAACTGGACCTGTACGGGTCGAGCGTCGACCCCGTCGCCGTACGACGGGTGATCGGCATGGTCTTCCAGCGACCGAACCCGTTCCCCACCATGTCGATCTACGAGAACGTCGTCGCGGGCCTGAAGCTCAACGGCGTCCGCCGTAAGGCGCAGCTCGACGAGATCGTGGAGAAGTCCCTGCGCGGGGCGAACCTGTGGAACGAGGTCAAGGACCGGCTGGGCCGCCCGGGGGCCGGCCTGTCCGGCGGTCAGCAGCAGCGGCTCTGCATCGCCCGCGCCATCGCGGTCGAACCCCAGGTCCTGCTGATGGACGAGCCCTGCTCGGCGCTGGACCCCATCTCGACGCTGGCGATCGAGGACCTGATCGCCAGCCTGAAGGACCAGTACACGATCGTCATCGTCACCCACAACATGCAGCAGGCGGCGCGGGTCAGCGACCGTACGGCCTTCTTCAACCTCGCGGGACCCGGCAAGCCGGGCCGGATGGTGGAGATCGACGACACCAACAAGATCTTCACGAACCCGAGCGAGAAGACGACGGAGGACTACATCACCGGCCGCTTCGGCTGATGCCGGACGAGAACGGGGCGGGAGGGCCGCTCGGCCCTCCCGCCCCGCCCGGCGTACCGCCGGTGTTGGCCCGTTCCACGGACGGATCAGGCGAACAGGTGCTCGATCCAGTAGGCGAGAGCGGCGACGATGCCCGCCGCCGGAATCGTCAGGACCCAGGCGAACACGATATTGCCCGCGACGCCCCAGCGGACCGCCGAGATCCGCTTGGTCGACCCGACGCCCATGATCGCGGCGGTGACCGTGTGGGTCGTGGACACCGGCGCCTGCCAGATGAACGCGGTCGCGTACAGGACGCTGGCCGCGGTCGCCTCGGCGGCGAACCCCTTCGGCGGATCGAGCTCGATGACCTTGCGGCCGAGGGTCCGCATGATCCGCCAGCCGCCGGCGTACGTCCCGAGGGACAGCACCGCGGCGCACAGGAGGATCACCCACACCGGGACGTGCGAGTCAGCGGCCCCCTGGTACCCGGTCGTGACCAGCGCGAGCACGATGATGCCCATGGTCTTCTGGGCGTCCTGCAGGCCGTGGCCGAGGGCCATCGCCGCCGCGGACAGCGACTGCGCGATGCGGAACCGCCGCCCGACCTTGCTGGGGTTCGAGTTGCGGAAGATCCACAGCATCATGACCATCACCAGGTAGCCGAGGACCAGCCCGATCAGCGGCGACAGCACCATCCACAGGACGACCTTGTAGATGACGCCGTGCCACAGCACGCTGCTGGACGCCGCCAGGGCCGCCCCGATCAGCCCGCCGACCAGTCCGTGGGTGGACGAGGAGGGCAGGCCGTAGTACCAGGTGACGAGGTTCCACACGATCGCGCCGATCAGCGCGGCCGCGACGATCGACAGGCCGTGCAGGTCCTTCGGCGGATCGATGATGCCGCTGCCGACCGTCTTGGCGACCCCGGTGCCGAGGAACGCCCCGACGAGGTTCATGACGGCGGCCATCGCCAGGGCGGCCCGGGGGGTGAGCGCCCTGGTGGAGACGGACGTGGCGATCGCGTTCGCCGCGTCGTGGAAACCGTTGGTGTAGTTGAAGAACAGTGCGATGCCCACGACGACGATGAGGGCCGTCAACTCCACGTCGGCGTCCCCTTCCTCGCGGCGAACCGCGGACATCGGTTCGCGGGCATGGCGATCACACGCGTCGGCGACACGGAGATCACGATTCCTTGACCGCGATCGTCTCGACGATGTTGGCGACGTGCTCGAACGCGTCCGCGGCGGCCTCGAGCTGGTCGACGACCTCCTTGACCTTCAGGACGGTGAGCGCGTCGTACTCGCCGCTGAACAGCTCGGCCAGCAGTCGCCGGTAGGTCTGGTCGCCCTGGTTCTCGAGCCGGTTGATCTCGATCCAGTACTCACTGAGATCACGCAGCCCGCGCAGGCGCGGCATGGCCTCCGCGGTCAGCTCGGCCGCCCGCTCCAGCACCTCGACCTGGGCGACGACGTCGCGGGGCAGCTCATCGATCTTGTAGAGCAGTACGAGGTCGGCCGCCGCCTCCATGAAGTCCATGACGTCGTCGAGTGTCGACGCGAGCCGGTAGATGTCCTCCCGGTCGAAGGGCGTGATGAAGCTCTCGTTGAGCCTACGCATGATCGCGTGAGTGAACTCGTCGCCCGCATGCTCGCAGGCGCGCATCTTCTCCGCGATCGCCTCACGGTCGGCCCCGTCGCCTATCAGCTCCACGAGCAGCCTGGCACCAGTCACCAAGTTGTTCGCGGAATCCGCGAACATGTCGTAGTAGCTGTCCTCACGCGGGGTGAGTCGGAATCGCACGTCCTTCTCCTGAAGTGCGGGAACAGTCCGCTGAGGATGGTACGGCTTACCAGGGGGAAAGCGAACCTTCGCCCCCCTGTTACTTCACCGCACCACTCCTCGCGTGTCGGGTCGGTCACGGCGACCCACCTCGGGCCTCGGGGTCGTTTCGTCCCCTGCCCCGGGGCGTACGCCTCAAACGATCACTTGGGTCTCTACCCCTAGGGGGTATAGAGTGGCCGGTATGCACGGGTACGCGAAGGACAAAGACGCCTACCTCGTCCGGTTGCGCCGGATCGAGGGCCAGGTGCGGGGCCTGCAGCGGATGGTAGCCGAGGATGAGTACTGCATCGACGTTCTCACCCAGGTGTCGGCGGTCACCCGTGCCTTGCAGTCCGTCGCACTCGGGCTGCTGGAGGACCATCTCGGCCACTGCGTCGCCCAGGCCGTGAGCGAAGGCGGCCCGGCGGCCGAGGAGAAGGTCAAGGAGGCCTCGGCGGCCATCGCGCGCCTCGTCAAATCGTGACCGTCACCGGCGGGTGAGCCGGTGAGCGGAGAAGCCGATCGGGGGGAAACCGGTCGGCGCATCCCCGCGTGCGCCGACCCCACGTCGTTACGACCGTGTCGCGTGGCCGATCCCGAGCACCAAGTCGATCTCATCGGTCGTCAACGGCCGATCCGCCGTCGCGACGGCGCTGAGCATCTCGGAGTACAGCTCGATCTCATCCAACGCGACCCGGTCGTGGACGCGCATATCGAGGTTCGACTGGCGCACCGCGTCCACCTCCGTTCGTCCCCACACCTGTGGAAAAGGCTACGCGCCCGACCCGTCAACGGACATGACCCAAGAGGGCCATTCGGCCGCCACCCGCCGAGGTGGGTTCGGGACCACCCAGGACTACCGCCGGGTACGGTCCTCGTGGAGGCTCCGCAGCAGCCGCTCCGCCTGCGAATCGGGCAGGTCACGCACGGTGAGGCGGGCCACCGTCGCCGCGTCGACCCGAGCCCCCGCGAGTCGCGCCGCCTGCCGCGCGACGATCGCGTCGAACAGCCGGCGCACCGTCTCGGCGAACGCGAACCGCCGCGATCCGCGCATCTCGCCGAACCACCCCAGCAGTTCGACGCGCAGCTCCTCGTCCAGCAGGTAGAGCTCGCGCTCGGCGAACCGGGAGAACAACTGCACGAGCTGACGGTCGGTCGGCTCCCGGAACTCCACGATCGCCCCGAACTCCGCGCGGAACCCCGGATTCGCGAGCAGGAAGCCGTCCATCTCGTCCGGTTCACTGGAGCAGACGACCAGGAACCTGTCGCGGCGGTCGGCCATCTGCCGGAGCAGCGCGGCGACCGCCCCGGGCATCCGGTCGAGCAGGGAGGCGTTCTCGATCAGCAGCACGCCCCCGGCCGCCCGGTCCACCTGCGCCGCGACCTTGGCCGCCGCGTCGCCGCCGGCGAGGTCGCGCGCGTCGCACACCACCACCTGACCCGAGCCGAGGAGACCCAGCGCGGCGTACGCGCCGCCGACCAGCCCGGCGACCGTCCGCTTCCCGGTGCCCGGACGGCCCAGGAAGATCAGATGACGGCCGGACGGCAGCTCCCGCGCCGCGCGCTCGGCGGCGCGTCGCGCCTCGGCGACCAGGCCACCGACGGTCTGCTTCACCTCGTCCAGGCCGATCATCTCGTCGAGCGTGCGCAGGAAGCCGTCGACGTCCCCCGGGGCCCGCAGGGCCGGCTCGATCTCCTCCGCCACGCCGCCGAAGTCCTCCGGAGTGAGGACCAGTCGATCGCGGGACGCCCCGAACCGGTCGGTGTGCCGCGCGACCGCACGGTCGAGGTACGCCTCGACGAGACGCGCGTTCACCAGGTCGCCGTACCCGGACAACCTCGGCAGGTCGGCCCTGACGGTGTGCAGGGCGGGAGCGTTCACCGTCACGCGGCGCTCGTCCGCCAGCACGTGGACGAGCGCCAGCCGGGTCTCCACGTCGGCCAGGTCCGGCAGCCGGAACACCCGGAACACCGTCGCGAGCTGCGGGAAGTCGGTCTTCAGCCGGTCGTACGCGTTCGGCTCGCAGGTCGCGATCAGCGCGGCCGCACCCTCCCGGGAACGGACGACCGCCGCCGCGACCGCCGCCGGGTCGGACGCCCGCCGCAGGGCCGCGTCGATCCATTCCAGCAGCAGCGGCACGCCACCGCCCAAGGCGGCGCCGAGAATCCCGGTCGCGTCACCGAGCTCGGTGCCGTCGACCGTACGGACCGAGCCGTCGCCCCGGCCCGCGCCGGCGAGCGTACGGGCGAGGAGGCGGGCGAACCTGCGCTGCCCGCTGTGCGGAGCGCCGACGACGAGCAGGGCGGGCGCCGTCTCCTCCCCGGAGGACGCCCGGCGGTGCACATCGTCGAGGAGCCCGGCGAGATCGTCGGCACCGGACACGAACCGGATCCCGAACCGCTCGGTCACCTCGGGCAGGACGGCCCCGGAGGGCGGCGGCTCGATCTCGCCGACCGGACGGCCCGGCACGGGCGCGCCCAGGAGGTCGCCCA
The DNA here is from genome assembly GCF_040679195.1 of Actinoallomurus sp. NPDC052308. Taxonomy (NCBI): domain Bacteria; kingdom Bacillati; phylum Actinomycetota; class Actinomycetes; order Streptosporangiales; family Thermomonosporaceae; genus Actinoallomurus; species Actinoallomurus sp. NPDC052308. The sequence goes on from NZ_JBFAUM010000002.1 coordinate 945,936, forward strand.
CCATCGTCTGCGACATGATCCGCGTGCCCGGCCGCTCCCCCGCGCCCTCGCCGAGGACATGGGTACGAGGAGGTCCGGACGCGGCCCCACCGGCCCACGCGCCAGGCCCCGGCGCCGGCGGCTCCCCCGGCCCCCGCATGCCCGCCCCCTCACCGAGGACACGCGTACGCGGAGGTCCCGGGGCCGCCCCACCGGGCCACGCACCGGCCCCCGGCACCGGCGGCTGCGACGCGTGATCCGGCCTCGGCTCCCCTTGCTGCGGCCGATCCCCCGGCGCGCCGCCCCGCCACGGGGCATCGGCCGGTCGCGGGACGCCACCCGGCGACGGCGCATCGGCCGGTCGCGGGGCGACGCCTGGGGCCGGTGGCGCGAGAGGTCCGGGCATGCCCGGTGGGAGCACGGGGGCGGGGGGCACAGGAGGCCCGGCCGGCGAAGGCGGGGCGGAGGGCAGTGGCGGCGTGCCGCCGACCGGCATCCATCCATCCGCCCGAGTGCCGTCCACCAGCGGCGCGACGTACGTGGCGTCGGCCGACGCCACCGGCGACAGCGGCGGATCCAGCATCGTGGCCTCGTCCGCGTGGGCACCCCCTCCCCACACGGGCGCGGACCCCGACTCGGCGGACGACCGCCAGAGCCCCGTCGAAGGCGGCACCGGCACAGACGAAGCCATGCCGGACGCCACGTCCGCCGAGTCGTCCGGGGAGGCGTCCGGCGAGACGTCCGGTGCGTCGTCCTCGATCCGCGTCGCGAGGGGGTCGCCCTGCGCCGGATCACCCCCCGCCTTTTCACCGGCGAATCCGTCAGGAACATCGGCCGAACCGCCGTCCGCCTTCCCTCCGGCGGAGCCGACGGGAACCTGCGCCGGACCGGCGTCCTCACCTTCCGGGGCGGATCCGGCAAGAGTGGGCGCCGGGTCGCAGTCGGTCTTTTCACCGGCGGATCCGCCAGAAACACGGGCCGGACCACCGTCCGCCTTTCCCTCGGCGGAGTCTGCGGAAGTCTGCGCCGGACCGACGTCCGCCTTCTCCCCGGCGGAGTCGGCGGGAACCTGCGCCGGACCGGCGTCCTCACCTTCCGGGGCGGATCCGGCAGGGGTGGGCGTCGGGTCGCCTTCCGCACTGTCCCCGGCGGAGCCCGCGGCCGCCACCGCGGCCCGGGCCACTGGCGGAGGGCCCGCGTCCACCATCGTCCCGTCCACAGGCGGCACCGCCGAAGGAGCAACCTGCGCCGGGCCCGCGCCCATCGCCGCCGCGGCGCCTGCCGGATCGGCGTCCGGCGTGCTTCGGGTCGGGGCCGGGGGTGCCGCCCAGGCGGGGGCCTGGCCGGGCGGGCCGGTGGGCGGTTGATGCGCGACCGGCGGTACGGCCGGCGGCGCCTCGGGGGCCGGGGCGGAGGGATACTGCCGGGCCAGCGGGGCGATGCCGGGGGTCGGTGTCACCGGGTCTGCGGGTGCCGCCGACGCGGCGCGGTCGGTGCCGAGGATCTCGGCCAGGACGGCGACCGGCACGGGGAAGCCGCGCGGGCGGGCCGGGATGCCGCCGCCCAGCCGGCACCAGGCGAGATCCGCGGCGTACACCGTGGCGAGGAGCGCGCCGCGTGCCGCCGGCCGGAGGCTCTCGACGCGCCGCCGGAGGAGAGGCGGCAGCCGGCCGTCCTGCGGCCAGAAGCGCCGCAACGGGTGGTCGGTGCCGGCGAGGATCGCCTGCGTCGCGCGCCGGGTCTCCGGGTCGAGCCAGACGATCACCTGCTCGACGACGTCACGCCGGACGACCGCCAGGTCGGCGGCCAGCAGTGCCGCCGCGATGAGGCGGGGCTCGACGTACCCGTGTTCGGCCGGGTCGCCGGCGATCGAGGCGAGACAGACGGCCAGGTCGTAGAACGCGTTGCGGAAGTGCTCGCCCGCCGACGCCTCGATGCGCAGCGCCGGCGCCAGGGCGGGCGGACATCGGGTGAGCCACTGCTGGACGATCGCCTGGTCGCCGTACGGGAGGGCGCCGTAGTCGACGGTGGGGTTGTGCAGAGTGGCGCCGAGGATGGCGAGGAGGGCGTCCGCGCGGGCCCGGAAGCGCGTGTCCTCGCGGAGGGCGCTGGCCATCGCCCACATCGTCCGCAGGATGACGACGGCCGCGTCGACCCGGTGAGCGCGCAGCCGCTCGGCGTACAGGCCGACCAGGGTCTCCAGCGGCGGCGGGGTGAGCCAGCGTGGGCCATCGGCCCCCGGCAGCGGGCGGGCGCGGTACGGCGACCACAGGCCGAGCAGTTGGGCGTCGAGCCCGGAGTAGAACACCGGGACCGCGGCGGACCAGAGCATCACGCCCCAGCCGACGGCCACCGTGCTCGGCGTGGACGGGCTGAAGGCGTTCCACCAGTGCGGGTAGTCCTGCGCGGGGAGGGCCGCCGCCGACTCGACCGTGGCGCGTACGCGGGCCGTCACCTCGGGCCGTACGTCGACGTCCACGAAGGGCAGCGACTGCGGCGGTTCGACGGTGAAGTCGGGGCCGGAGGGCACCAGGTGGGGAGGGATGCGCGGCACCGGCATGCCCTGGCCGAGGGGCCGCGCCGACGTCCGCGTCATCGGCAGCCGGGGCGGCGGGCAGAGGTGCCACTGGCCGTCGGCCGGTAGCCAGCGGTACCAGCGGGCCCAGGCGCCGAACAGCCACCACGTGCCGTCGGGCAGGACGAGCATCCGGCCGGCGACGAGGTTCTGCCGCTGGAGGGGCGGCGTCGTGGGCCACCAGCCGGCCGTGACCATGGCACGCGTGTCACGCTCGACCACCGCGAACGGATCCTGGGCGGCGGCCGAAGGCACCTCGCCGTACGCCTGCCCCCAGACCACCATGCAATGGTAAACGCCACCCCAAGACCGTCGGGTCACCGCGATCACGGAGCAGAACCACCCGATCGCCCCTACGTGTCGGCCTCGGCGAATCCCTCGGACCGGAAAATCGCGGATCGGGAGCGAAAGCGATCGGGCGAAGGCGCGGAGTACAGGTGTCCGCTGACCACCTCGCCCGGGAGGCGCCCATGACGGAGAGCAAGACGTGACCGGCCTGGCCGGCACGCGGACGGCCGGGAGGATGAGCGACGCCGACCTCGTCCGGGAGTACCGCCGCGACCCGGACGGGTTCACCGCCGTGTACGACCGGTACTTCGGCGACGTCCACCGGTACGTCGCAGGACGGCTCGACACCCAGGTGGCCGACGACATCGCGGCCGAGACGTTCCTGGTGGCGTTCCGCAAGCGGGAGCGGTTCGACCCTGCGCGCGGGGCGCTCCGGCCGTGGCTGTTCGGCATCGCCACCAAGCTCGTCGCCCAGCATCGGCGCGTCGAGGCGCGGCACTACGAGACCCTCGCCCGCGCGCGGACGGCCCCCGACGACCACGGCCACGAGAACGAGGTCGTCACGGCGGTCGCCGCGGCCGGTCTGCAACCGCAGCTGGCCCGGGCACTCGCCGCGCTGACCCGCAAGGAGCGGGACGTCCTGCTGCTCGTGGCGCTGGCCGACTTCAGCCATGAGGAGGTCGCCCAGGCTCTGCGCATCCCGTACGGCACCGTCGGCTCGCGTCTCAACCGGGCCCGGAAGAAGCTTCGCACCGCACTCGAGAAGGAGATCGACGGCAATGGATGAGCTGCGCATGGTCCGCACGATGCTGGACAAGCCGGCGCCCGACCACGTGGCCGTCGCGCAGGGGCGCGACCGGCTCCGTACGGCGATGGGCGGCCGACGCCGTACGATGCCCGCCCGCCGGACCCTGTGGATGACGGGCGGCCTCGGCCTCACCGCCGCGACGGCCGCGGCGGCGGTCGCGATCGCCGCGACCGGCACGAGCGGTACGGCCGGCGACCGGCCGACGGCCCGGCGGGGCGGTACGCCCACGACGACACTGAACGCGCGTTCGATCCTGCTGGCCGCCGCGACCGAGGCGGACGGGCAGGCGGACGGTGTCGGCGCGTACTGGCACACCACGATCGTGGACCGGAACACCTACCGGGTGGTCGGCGGCGGCTACACCGTCGTCGAGCAGGGGCAGCACGAGCAGTGGACGCCGAGCCGGCCGGGGCGGCCGCAGTGGGCGAGTGACCGCTCGCTCGGCGCACGGCCGGCGAGCGCCGCCGACACGGCGGCCTGGCAGCGGGCGGGCTCCCCCGGCACGTTCAAGGTGGCGGTGCCGGGCAAGCGTCTCGCGCCGATGACCCTCTCCACGCAGCCGGGCAAGGCGAGTGTCGACCGCGCCCCGCTCGTCGACGGCGACAAGGTCTTCTGGCTCGGCCGCAACGTCACCATGAAGGACCTCCGCGCGCTGCCCGCCGACCCGCAGCGGCTGAAGGCCGCCCTGAAGCGCTGGTACCAGGGGCACGACACCGAGTCGTCGAGCCTGCCGATGTCCTCGGACCTGTGGCTGTACACCGTCGCCCATGGCCTGATCACGGAGATGCCGGTGACCCCGCAGGTCCGGGGCGCGGCGTTCCGGATGCTCGCGGACCTGCGGACGGTCACGGCGATCGGCCGGGTCAAGGACGCCCAGGGCCGGCCGGGCACGGCGATCGGCATCACCGAGCGGACGAAGCTCGGCGGCACGATCCAGCACCGCCTCATCATCGACACCGCCGCCGGACGGGCGCTGGGCGAGGAACTCGTGGTCGTCACGCCGGGCGAAGCCACGGCGGGCCTGGCGCCCGGTTCGGTGTCGAGCTCCACGACGGTGGTCACGCAGGGCTGGACCGACTCGGCGCCGACCAAGCCCACCGGACCGCAGCGCGGCCGCTGACCCCCGAACACCGCTGATCGCGCGGGCCGGACCGGACACCACCGGCGTACAGGGGCTCCGGCCCGCGCGACCCGCCCCGGCCGAACGTGGTCGGGGTGGGCGTCAGCTCCAGCGGGCCTCGCGGTGCAAGGCGGCCTTGCGCACGTACGTCTCGGGCGTGTAGGCGAGCACCGCCCGGTCGTCGTCGTTCAGCTCCCGGACGACCTTGCCGGGGACGCCCGCGACGAGCACACCGGAGGGGATCTTCTTCCCGGGGCCGACGAGCGCGCCCGCCGCGACGAGCGTCCCCGCGCCGATCCGCGCGCCGTTCAGCACGATCGCGCCGATGCCGATCAGCGAACCGGTCTCGACGTACGCGCCGTGCACCATGGCCTTGTGCCCCAGGCTCACCCGGTCCTCCAGCACCGCGGGCATGCCCGGGTCCGCGTGCAGGCAGGACAGGTCCTGGATGTTGCACTCCTCGCCGACGATGATCTCCTCGTCGTCGCCGCGCAGCACCGAGCCGTACCAGACGTTGGCCGCCCGGCCGAGCCGCACACGGCCGACGACGACGGCTCCGGGGGCCACCCACGCCTCCGGATGGATGTCGGGTCGGTGGTCGCCGAGGGTGCCGTGGAAGAAGTCAGTCACGGTCGTCAAGTCTAGAAGCGGCGGCGGGGCCGTCCCCGGCCGGTCGGCGCGGCATATTTCCCAAAAACTGCATTTTGCGATATTTAACCTGGGAAGACTCTCGTGTCGCCGCACCGACGGGCCAGGAATTCCTGCGAGTAGCCGCATTCCCCTTGCGTGAAAAGGGGGGAACCATCGAGAGTCGACACAGACGTTCCTTCGACCCCCAAGGGCTATGAGCAACGAAGCCGAGATCCTGCCGAACCTCTTCCGCGAGGAGCCCCTCCGCGAGGAGACGTTCGAGATCGTCATGCGCGGCTACAACCGCCGTCAGGTCGACGAATACATCGCCCGTACCCGCAACCAGATCCGCGAGCTCGAGGCCCGCCTGTCCCGGGCCCTCGACGAGGTCGAACGCACGCGCCGCGAGATGACCGAGGTCCGCGAGGCCCGGCGTCCGACCGGTGACGACCTCAGCGAGCGGCTTCGTCAGATCATCAACCTCGCCGAGGAAGAGGCCCAGTCGAAACTCGGCGAGGCCGAGCGCAACGGCGCCCAGATCCAGCAGGACGCCGAGCGCCAGGCCAAGCAGATCATCGACGAGGCCCAGGGCAAGTCCGAGCGAGCGGTCGCCCAGGCCCAGGAGAACGCCGGCCACATGCTGTCGGCGGCTCAGCAGGAGGCCGAGCGGATCGCGACCGCGGCCAAGAACGAAGCGGACACGCTGGTCACCGAGGCCCGTACGGAGGCCGAGCGCACGCTCACCACGGCCGAGCGCCGTTCGTCGGTCATCAACGAGGACGCCTCCGCGCGCCTGGCACAGCTCACGAAGCAGCACACGAAGGCCCTCGGCCGGCTCAGCGAGATCACCGAGACGCTCGTGACGCTGCTGGAGCAGGAGGAGAAGGCCGGCCCGCTGGAGGAGATGGTCGCGGGCGCCGTCGCCCAAGGCGATGCGGAGCGGCCCTCGGCCCGTCCCGAGCAGCCGCAGCAGGCACCGCAGGCGCAGCAGCAGCAGCCGCCGGGCGGCCGCCACCACCAGCCGTCCGGGCCGGCCCAGCCGCCGGTGCCGCCACAGGCCCAGCCCCAGCCGGTGCAGCAGCCCCAGGAGCGCAATGTCCAGGTGTTCCCGGCGAGCGGCGAGCCTGCGGAGTGACGATCGGGCCGGTGACCGTTGGTCGGTCACCGGCCCGATCATCTAGAGTCCTGGTCTGTGAGACGACGACGCGGCGGTGCGGGCACCGTACGCCCGATCCGCTACATGGGCGATCCCGTTCTGCGCACCGAGTGCGATCCGGTGCGGTCCTTCGACGCCGACCTGCGGCGACTCATCGACGACATGTTCGCGTCGATGTACGCCAATGACGGCGCCGGACTCGCGGCCAACCAGATCGGCGTCTCCCTCCAGGTCTTCGTCTACGACTGCGATGACGACGCGGGCCGCAACCACGTCGGCCACGTCGTCAACCCGGTGCTGGTGTCCGCCGACGGCGAGACCGTGACGGACGACGAGGGCTGCCTGTCGCTGCCCGGCCTCCGCTTCCCGACGCCGAGGTACGGCCACGCCGTCGTCGAGGGCGTGGACATGACGGGAGCGCCGCTGCGCGTCGAGGGCACCGGCTATTTCGCCCGCTGCCTCCAGCACGAGACGGGCCACCTGGGCGGCCGGCTGTACGTCGACACGCTGCAGGGCGACGTGCGCAAGGCCGCGCTCCGCGCCGTCCGCGCCGCCGACTGGAGCTGACGGCTCCGCCCTCACGGGAAGATCGTTTCCTGTTAGAGTCGTCCCGTGCCGACCCTCATCGCCCATTGGTGGCGCCGCCCTTAGGCGGCCTGTCGTCACTGTTCCCCCAGACCGCCGCTCCAGAGCGCGGGTCTGGGCAGGGGTCGCCCCGGTGCCGGACGCTCGGGAGCCGACCAGAGGACGGACCCCATGCCCAACGACGAGCTCGCCGCGATCCGCGCCCAGATCGACGGACTCGACCGCCGGATCGTCGCGCTGCTGGCCGAACGCGAGACCCTCGTACGCCAGGCCGGCCGGCTGAAGACCGACGCCGGCGCGGTACGAGCCCCGCGACGCGTCGCCCAGGTGGTCGAGCGCGCCCGGTCCACCGCCGTGGAACTCGGCGCGTCTCCCGATGTCGTCGCACGCACCTACCAGGCGATGATCAGCGCGTTCATCGACCTGGAACTGGCGAGCGTCGGAGTCGCGGACGCCCCGCCGATCGAACCCGCGGGACCGGAGGACGCCGGGGAACTGCTGACGCTGCAGCGCGCCGCGTACGCGACCGAGGCGCGGATCTACGGCGATCCCGAGCTACCGCCGCTGGTCCAGACCCTCGACGAGCTCGTCGCGGAGCTGGACCGGGGCGTCGCCTTCAAGGTCACGTACGGCCGCCGGATCGTCGGCGCCGTACGCGGCCGCGTCGAGGGCGACCTTCTGCGCATCGGCCGGCTGACCGTCGCGCCGGACTTCCAGGGCCGGGGGCTCGGCACCGCCCTGCTCGCGGCCATCGAGGAGTCGGTCGTCCCCGGAGCCCGGCGCGCGACCCTCTTCACCGGGCACCTCAGCACGGCCAACCTCCGGCTGTACGAGCGCCTCGGCTACGCCGAGGAGCGCCGCGTGCCACTCGGCCCAGGAGTCGACCTGATCCATTTGACCAAGCCCCTCACCTGACCAGCAGATACGTTGTGCCGAGGATTTCGGTGGTCAGAGCGACGGAAATCCTCGGCATAGTGTGGCCGCTTGTCCACAGACGGCGATCCAGGGCTTCCGCTGTCCCTCCACCGACGGTCAGGCTGGTGGCGTGCTCGAAGAGGTGCTCGTCCGGCAGCACGGGGTGGTCGCGCGGTGGCAGGCGCTCGCGTGCGGCCTCACCGAGGCGGCGCTGCGCGCCCGGGTCGGGAGTGGCCGGTGGCAGCGGATCTTCACGGGGGTGTACGCCGCGTTCAGCGGCCCGCTGTCCCGGGAGGCGGTGCTGTGGGCCGTCGTCCTGCGGGCGGGTCCCGGAGCCGCCCTCAGCCACCGCACCGCGGCGGAGCTCGACGGGCTGGTCGACGACGTGCGAGGTCCGATCCACGTGACGGTCGGCCGCGGCCGCACCGTGGTCCCGCCTGAAGGCGTCCGGCTGCACTATTCGAGCCGGATCGACGACGCCCGGCACCCCGCGCGGCTACCGCCGCGCACCACGGTGGAGGAGACCGTCCTCGACCTGGCGGTTTCGGCGCCCGACCTCGATGAGGCGATGGCCTGGCCTGCGCGGGCGTGTCAGCGTCGCCGCACCACGCCGGAGCGGCTGCTGCGAGCCCTCGGAAAGCGGAAGAGGGTGCGATGGCGGGCCGAGCTGACGGCGGCGCTGGCGGACGTCGACGAGGGCGCGACCACGCCGCTGGAGATCAGGTTCGTCCGTGACGTCGAGCGGGCGCACGGGTTGCCGCCGAGCGCCAGGCAGGTCCGGTCGCTGCACGGTGGGCGCGTGACCTACGAAGACGTGCGCGCCGAGGCGTACGGCGTCGTCATCGAGCTGGACGGGCGGGCGGCGCACCCGTTCGCCGAGCGGCACCGCGACATGCGCCGCGACAACGCGGCCGTGCGAGCGGGGCGGGCGCCGCTGCGGTACGGCTGGGCCGACGTCACCGAGCGCCCGTGCCTCGTCGCAGCGGAGATCGCCGACGTCTACCGACGCCGAGGCTGGACGGGGACGCCCCACCCCTGCGGAGCAGGATGCCTCCTCACCGCCGCAGCGTGAGCATTGCCGATCGAAGGCGTCCGGCTGCACTATTCGAGCCGGGGCGACGACGCCCGGCTACCGCCGCGCACGGGTCGCCAGAAGTTGTGCCCCGGATTTCGGTCGTCAGCACGACGGAAATCCGGGACACAACGACGGTGCGGTCGCGGCGCACCGTGGCGTGGATCGGGCCTCGGACGTCGTCGACCAGCGCAGATATGTTGCGCCGAGGATTTCGGTGGTCAGAGCAGAAAATCCGGGGCACAACGTCCGGCGATCCCCCACCTCAGCGGGCGCGGCGGTACTTCGCGCGGGGGCCCCAGGGTTTGGCGACGGAGAGGACGACGGTGGTCGTGTAGAGGGCGATCGCGACGCACGAGATGATCACGAGGTTGTACGGGAGGAAGCCCAGGTCCATCCGTTCGATCGACCCCGTGGGATGCCGGGTCGCCGCGTGCGCCGCTTCGTGCAGGCGGGCGGTGAGCGCGAGGTTGGACGCCACCGTCGCGGCCAGGGTCAGCCAGAACTTCACCGCCACCCAGTGATACCGGAACAGCCGCCAGGGCGTGCCCAGCGCGAGGATCAGCCCGCTCGCCGGCGAGGAGAGGCTGAGCGGCAGGATCAGCGCGTCGCCCAGCATGGGCATGGCACGGTAGGCGGTCCGCAGCGCGTCCGCGTCCGAGGTGGCGAGGGCGGAAAGGGCGAGGACGAGCACGCAGATCATCAGCGTCAGCCACCCCATCGACGCGATGAGGTGGACGACCAGCGTCGTCTTGCGGGCGGTCGGCGAGAGCCGCAGGCGCAGCGGCCCGCGCGAGGCGGACGCGGACGAAGGCGAACCGGGCACATCGGTCATGGCCGACACGATTCCCGTGTCAGCCGGGGTGGGTCGTCCGCTCCCCGGAGGCACTGCCCCTACTCCACCGGGCGTACGGGCACCTGTGACGCGGGCTCCCGCCCGGCTGCACGCCACTCTGCGCCAAGCCCAGGTCCATCCGTTCGATCGACCTCGTGGGATGCCGGGCCGCCGCGTGCGCCGCTTCGTGCAGCCTGGCCGTGAGCGCGAGGTTGGACGTCGGCGTGGCCGCCGGCGTCAGCCACCCCATCGACGCGATGAGGTGCACGGTCAGCGTCGCCGATCACCTAACCGAGGCCGCAGCACAGGGTGATCGCGCGGTGGCAGGCGCGCTTGCAGCGTTGACCGGGTTCAGGACGGTCTTCATCAGCTTTGGCAAAGGAACCGAGCACCGAACAACCAAGAGAAAGCCGAGGTAGGCGAGATGGCCAACGCACGGACCACCACGTCGAGCGAGGTCAGGAAGCTGCGCAGGGCGGCCGAGTACGCGCTGGCCTGTGGTGCTTCGCCTGAGCAACTGCGCGAGGCCGTCGATACAGTCGGCCTGGTGACATTCGCCAACGGACTGGCCCGTGGCGCGTCGCCCGAGACGGTACTCGCGGCCGGCCGCGTCGCGCGCCGTCTGGGCTGATCAGTGTGTCGTGGCCGGTACAACCCGGTCACACGCATCAAAACCACAGCGCAGTCCCTCAGGGCTGCGCTCTTCTTTTACGCGACCGCCAGAGCCCCGGGTTCGGCCCGTCGGCAGTCACCTCGTGCGGCATGGGATGCCTCTTCACCGCCGGGGCGTGCGCATCACTCCGTGCCGAGGATCTCCGTCGCGCCGGCCACTGAGATCCGGGGCACAACCTCCGGTGACCCCTCACCTCAGCCGGCCTCGCGGCCGCGGCGGCGGGAAAAGGGGCCGGCCCCGCGGCTGGGAGGCCGCGGGGCCGGGTGGTGCTCGGTGCGGTCAGTGCATCGGCATCGGCGTGTCCGACGAGTCGCCGGCCGGCTTGCGGCGGGGCAGGAACAGCGCGGGGATGAAGGCCAGCGCGAGCAGGCCCACCGCCCACCAGTAGGTGCTCTGGAAGGCATCGGCCATCGGGCCGACGATCTTCTGCATGATCTGCGGCGGCAGCTTCGCGGCGGCGGACAGCCCGCCGCCGCCCGCACCGCCGCCGAGCTTGGCGGTCAGGTTGTGAGCGAGCAGGACGGACATCAGCGCGGTGCCGATGGAGGCGGAGACCTGCTGAATGATGTTCAGCATCGTGCTCGCCTTGGGCACCTCGTCGTGCGAGAGCGTCTGGATGGCGGCCGCCATGGTCGGCATCATCGTCATGCCCATGCCCAGGCCCATCACGAACAGCACGCCGCCGAGCACCCAGTACGAGGTGTCGGCCTGCAGCACCGCGGTGAAGCCGGCCACGGAACCGACGACCGCCACGAGGCCGATCAGGACGACGCGGCCGGGGCCGATCCGGTCGGTGAGCTTGCCACCGATCGGCATCGTGACCATCGCGCCGATGCCCTGCGGGGCGAGCAGCAGACCGGAGGAGAAGGCGCTCTCGTGCCGCACCACCTGGTAGTAGAGCGGCAGCAGGAGCATCGCCCCCATGAACGCGCACATGAACAGGACCATCGTGCCCGCGGCCGCCGCGACCGAGCGCCGCTTCACCAGCCGCAGGTCGATCAGCGGGACGCGGGCGGTCAGCGCGCGGATCGCGAACAGCACCACCAGGACGGCACCGGCGACGGTGGTGATGAGGACCTCGGGCTTGCCGAAGTCGCTGTCCTGGGCGCCCTTGGCCAGACCGTAGATGAGCGAGGCCAGGCCGGGGGACAGCAGCACGAGACCGAGGAGGTCGAGCCGCTCGCCCGGGCGCGGGGTGTCGCGTTCGAGGATCCTGGCGGCGAGGAACAGCGCGACGACGCCGATCGGCAGGTTGATGAAGAAGATCCAGCGCCAGGAGACGTCGTCGACCAGCCAGCCGCCCAGGATCGGTCCGCAGATCGGCCCGAGCAGCATCGGAATGCCGACGACGCTCATCACCTGACCGACGCGCGACGGCCCGGCCTTCTGGGTCAGGATCGTCATGCCGGCCGGCATGATCATGCCGCCGCCGAGGCCCTGCAGGACGCGGAAGGCGATCAGCGACTCGGCCGACCAGGCCATGCCGGCCAGTGCCGATCCGAGCACGAAGAGCGCGATGGAGATCATGTAGAGCCGCTTGGTGCCGAAGCGCGCCGACGCCCAGCCGGTGACCGGGATGACCGTGGCCAGGGCGAGCGTGTACCCGGTGGCCACCCACTGGATGGTGGACAGCGGGGCCTTGAACGCTCCGGACAGGTGGTTGATCGCGACGTTGACGACGGTGACGTCCAGGATCGACATGATCGCGCCGAGGACGACGACCATGGCGACCGCGAGCACACCCCGATCAAGCCCGGCCGGTGGCGCGGAAGTCTGTGGCGGATCGTCCGCAAGCTCGGGTGGTGGCGCGGTGCTCATTCGGGTGTTCCAATCGTCAGACGCCCACGTGGGCGGTTAGCTGCGCTTTGAGTCGACGGACCATGATGCCGGGTGCCACCGACAAACTCGCAATCGAATTAATCCGCAGGCAGCGCCGCCTGCCGGCCCCCGGGCGCGGACGCGCCTCCGCGTCCGTCATAGGACGGCTGAGGACGTCCCGGCGAGGTCAGGAGGTGATGAACGTCACCTCAGACGTCGAAGCGGCCGGAGCGTCCGCGCTTCACGTCGCCGCGACGGCGCTTGTTCTCCAGGCGGCGTTCGTGGACGCGGCGGCTGGGCTTGGTCGGGCGGCGCGGCTTCGGCGGAGGGGCGGTGGCCTCCGCCAGCAGGGCGGCCAGCCGGGCCTTGGCGGCCTCCCGGTTGCGCAGCTGCGACCGGTACTCCTCGGCGCGGATCGTGATGACCCCGTCGACGAGGCGTCCGGCGAGGCGCTCCAGCGCCCGGTCCTTGTACGTCTGCGGGAGCGCCGCCGACCGGGCGAGGTCGAAGGACAGCTCGGCGGCGGTGTCGCTGGTGTTGACGTGCTGCCCGCCCGGCCCCGACGAGCGGGAGAAACGCCAGCGCAGCTCGGCGTCGGGGATGACGACCGAGCCGCGGACACGCACGGGTTCGGACATACGCCCGATTATCCCCGGCTAGCGCGTTTCATGTCGCCTGATTTACGACCCGGCCGCACGGGGTGGTGCCAGGTGCACCGGGACGGTGCCGGCGCGGCGACCCCGCGAGGGGGCTCAGGCCTCCTGACCCGGCGGGCGCGCCGCCGCAGAGTCGAAGGCGTCGATCCCGAGCGGTGGAGGTGGCGTTGATGCCGGAGAGACGGAAGTACGCGAAAGCATGGTGGGTCGCCGTCGCGGGCGCGGTGGGGCTGGCCGGGGCCGTCGGGGCGGCCCTCCCGGCCGCGGCCGCCGAGAGCGGGGACGCCTCGGTGGTGCGGACCGCGGAGGGGCCGGTGCGCGGAACCGTGACGGGCGACCATCGCGTGTTCGAGGGCATCCCGTACGCGGCGCCACCGGTGGGGTCCTTGCGCTGGACCTCGCCGCAGCCGGTCTCCCCGTGGACGCGGACCCGTGACGCGACCAGACCGGGAAACGCGTGCGCCCAGACGGCCGGCTTCCTCGGCGACGCCCCGAGTGAGGCCGAGGACTGCCTGTACCTCAACGTCACGACGCCCCGGCACGTCACCGGGCGGCGGCTGCCGGTGATGTTCTGGATCCACGGGGGCGGGTTCTACTCCGGGGCCGGGGACCTGTACGACGCCCGGCGGCTGGCGACCCAGGGCGACGTGATCGTGGTGACGCCCAACTACCGCCTGGGCGTCTTCGGCCTCCTCACGCATCCTTCGCTGGACCGGGGCGGACGGCCGACGTCGGGCGACTTCGGTCTGGAGGATCAGCAGGCGGCGCTGCGCTGGGTGCGGCGGAACGCCGCGGCGTTCGGCGGCGACCCGGGCAACGTCACCATCTCCGGTGAGTCGGCCGGGGGCGTGAGCACCTGTACGCACCTCACCGCGCCGGGCTCGGCCGGGCTGTTCCGGCGCGCCATCGTGCAGAGCGGTCCGTGCGCCGTCACCGACGAGTGGCCCTACCACGACGGCGAATGGGTCGTACGGCCGCGCGCGGAGCGGGCGCGCCAGGGCGCGTCGCTGGCGGCGAAGATCGGCTGCGGCGACGCCGCGGACGTCGCCGCCTGCCTGCGCCGCCTCCCGGTGTCGGCCCTGTTGAACGCCTCGGACGGCGGCCAGGGGTTCGGCCCCGCCGCGGGGGGCACGGTGCTGCCGGTCGCGCCCGCCACCGCGCTCGCGACGGGCCGGTTCGCGCACGTCCCGGTGATCCAGGGCACGACCCGCGACGAGCACCGGCTGTTCGTCGCGGCGGTCGAGAGCTTCAGCGGGCACGTCACGACCGAGGCCGACTACCGCGGTGAGCTCGAGGACTTCTTCGGGCCCGTCAAGGCGGCGAAGGTCCTGGCGGAGTATCCGGTCCGGCGGTACGGCTCGGCGAGCCTGGCGCTGGCGTCCGTGTGGACCGACTACGCCTGGGCGTGCCCGGCGGGCCGTACCGACCGGCTGCTGAGCGAGCGGGTCCCGACGTACGCGTACGAGTTCGCCGACGAGAACGCACCCTGGGCCAGTGACACCCCCGCACCGGCCTTCCCGACGGGCGCGTTCCACGCCTCGGAACTGCAGTACCTGTTCGACCAGTCCGAGTTCCGCGGGCCGCTGTCCACGGCCCAGCGCCTGCTCTCGGACCGGATGATCGGCTACTGGACGCGGTTCGCCCGCACCGGCGACCCGAACGGCGGCGGCGCGCCGACTTGGGCGCCCACCCTCCCGGGCGCGGAGCGGGTGCTGTCGCTGGCCTCCGGCTCCGGCGGCATCCGGCCGGTCGACCTGGCCCGCGAGCACCGCTGCGGGTTCTGGACCTCCCTCGGTCACTGAGGAGGCGCACCGCCGCCACCCGCGCTCGGCGGGTGGCGGCGTCCGCTCGTACGACGACTCGCCGCCATGCAAGTACTCACTTACACTGAGGTCATGGGCGATGGATACTTCGAGGACGGTGACCTCATCCGCACGGTGGGCCGGGAAGGGCTGTTAATAGCCGTCGGCGGCGCCGCCTCGCTGCTGCAAACGGCCCACCCGAAGATCGCGCAGGGCGTGTACGACCACAGTTACACCGCCCGGGACCCGCTGGGGCGGCTCCGGGGCACGATGCAGTGGTTGTACGCCGTGGAGTTCGGTTCGCGCGAGGAGGCGGACCGGCTCAGCGCCGTCGTCCGGCGGATGCACACCACCGTGACCGGCGAGGGTTACCGGGCCGACGACCCGGAGCTGCAGGTCTGGGTCGCCGCGACGCTGTTCGCCACCGCCGCGCACGCGTACCGGCTGTTCTTCCGCGCGCTCACGCGGGAGGAACTGGCGGACTACTACGAGCAGAGCAAGGTGTTCGCGACGATCCTCGGCTGCCCGTACGCCATGATGCCGGCGACGTACGCGGACTTCCGCGAGTACTACGCGCGGACGCTCGCCGAGCTGCGGATCAGCGACGCCTCCCGGGCGATCGCCGACCAGGTGCTGCACCCGCGGCTGCCCGGCGGGCCGCTGAACCGGCCCGGACTGGCCGCCATCCGTCTCCTCACGGCCGGCCTGATGCCCGAGCCGATCAGGCGGCAGTACGGCTGGCGGTGGGACCGCGCCCGGCAGGTCCGCTTCCACCTGCTCGTGCGGTCGCTCCGGCTGGTCTATCCCCGGCTGCCGCTGCCGGTCCGTACGCTGCCCCGCGACCGCTACCTGCAGGATCTCCGCCGCAGGCTCGACAGGGCTCCGGCCCGGCGGACCACGCCCCGTACCGCCTGACCGCGCCGGGGGCGGGACCGGCCAGACCCGCCCCCGGCGCGAAGGTCACTCGCCGGACCAGTTGGGCGAGCGCTTCTCGGCGAAGGCGGCCGCGCCCTCCATCGCGTCCTTGGACCCGAAGACGGGCATGATGATCTCGCCCTGCCGGGCGAACTGCTCGTCGCTCGGCCAGTCGCGGGACTCGACGATGACGCGCTTGGTGGCGGCCAGCGCCAGCGGGGCGTTCGCCGCGATCTTGGCGGCCAGCTCCTTGGCGGTCCGCAGCGCCTCCCCGGGCTCGGTGACCCGGTTGACCAGGCCGAGCTCGGCCAGCCGTGCGGCCGGGTAGTGGTCGCCGGTCAGCGCGATCTCCAGTGCGGCGTGGTACGGGATCCGCTGCGGCAGCCGCAGCAGGCCGCCCGCGCCGGCGACCAGGCCGCGCTTGACCTCCGGCAGCCCGAACTTCGACTCCGAAGACGCGACGATCATGTCGCAGGACAGCGCCAGCTCGAAGCCACCCGCCAGGGCGTACCCCTCGATGGCGGCGATGATCGGCTTGGCCGGGGGCCGCTCGGTGATGCCGCCGAAGCCGCGCCCGCCCTTGGTCGGGTCGTCACCGGTGAGGAACCCCTTGAGGTCCATGCCGGCGCAGAAGGTGCCGCCGGCGCCGGTGAGAACGTAGGCGGAGACGTCCTTGCGCGCGTCGAACTCGTCGATCGCGCTCGCGATGCCCTGGGCGACGGCGCCGTTGACGGCGTTCCTCGCCTCGGGCCGGTTGATCGTGATGACGGCGACGCCGCCGTCCACCTCGGTCAGGACCGCGTCCGACATCAGGACCTCACTTGGGCTGGAAGCGGATACCGCCGTCGAAACGGATGACTTCGGCGTTGACGTAGTCGTTCTCGATCAGGGAACGGACGAGGTGGGCGAACTCCGACGCCCGGCCCATGCGCTTGGGGAAGACGACCGGCGCGACGAGCTTCTTCTTGAACTCCTCGGCCTGCTCGCCCTGCCCGTAGATCGGCGTGTCGATGATGCCGGGGCAGATCGTGTTGACGCGGACGCCGATGGCGGCCAGGTCGCGGGCGGCGGGCACGGTCATGCCGACGATGCCGCCCTTGGAGGAGGAGTAGGCGATCTGGCCGGTCTGCCCCTCGAGGGCGGCGACCGAGGCCGTGTTGATCACGACGCCACGGGTGTTGAACTCGTCGACCGGGTCGGTCTTGGCGATCGCCGCCGCGCCGAGCCGCAGGCCGTTGAACGTGCCGATCAGGTTGACCTCGATGACCTTCTTGTACGACGCGAGGTCGTGCGGGGAGCCGTCGCGGCCCACGGTCCGCGTCGCCCAGCCGATGCCGGCGCTGTTCACCACGACGCGCAGCGGCGCGCCGGTGGCGACGGCCGCGTCGACGGCGGCCTGCACCTGCTCCTCGTCGGAGACGTCGACCTTGACGAAGACGCCGCCGATCTCGTCGGCGATCGCCTTGCCCTTGTCCTCGTTGAGGTCGGCCACGACCACCTTGGCACCGTGCGCGGCAAGGTCCCGCGCGGTCGCCTCGCCCAGTCCGCTCGCGCCGCCCGTGACGACGGCGGCAACTCCGTTTACGTCCATAAGCAGGAGGTTACCGGAGAAGGCCGAATCAAATTCTAGTGATGTTACTCACGCGTATCAAAAAATTGTCCAAGCGGTGCGACCGCTATTGATCCTGCACCTGAACGGCGGGCGCGTGGCCGTTCCAGGTGCAGAACAACGACGAGGTGTGGGCGCCCTCCGTGAAGTCGACCCGCAGCCAGCCCGCCGCGTGCCACGTCCGCACCTCATGCCCCGCGGCCGGGGTCGCCGACACCAGCCGGGCGGCGGTCGCGGTCATCGACAGCACGACCTGCCCGCCGGCGAGCGTGTAGCTCCGGGTCTCCGTGTGCGGCGACGGCGTGGGCCGCGGACTCGACGGCCGCGCCGGCGTGTGCCGTACGGTCCGCTTCGGCGTCGCCCGGACGCTCGGACTCGGCGGCGGGGAGGACGGCGCGGCGGCCGAGGCGGGCACGTGGTCGACGACGGAACGGGCCGGCGGCGGGCCGAACACGGCGTTGTGGAGCACCGGACGCGCGCCGAACCAGACCAGCATCACCGCCAGCGAGGTGGCGCCGCCCCAGGCGGCCACGTACGTCATCGCCCGTCGCACCGCCCCATGGTGCCGCACCGGCCGTGCTCCATGTCAGTGACCGGAACCGGCCGCCAGGCCGCCGAGCTTGTCGGGGTTGACCTGCATCCGCAGGTTCTGGATACGGCCGTCGACCAGGTCGAAGGTCAGGGCGCCGGCGGGAAGGCCCTGGATGGTGAACAGCACGCCCAGTTCGCCGTTGATGGGGGCGGGTCGCATGACGCCGCCGGCCGATTCGGGTTTGGCCAGGACGCCGAGCATCCAGCGGGCGACGTGGTCGGGGCCGAGCAGGGGGCGGCGGGCGGCGGTGACCTTGCCGCCGCCATCGGACCAGAGGGTCACGTCGGGCGCGAGCACCTCCATGACCGCGCCCAGGTCGCCGCCCGCGCAGGCCGCGATGAACCGGGCGGTGACCTTCTCACGCTCGGCCGGGTCGCTGTCGAAGCGCGGCCGGCGGGCCTGGACGTGCTCGCGGGCACGGTGCGCGATCTGCCGGACGGTCGGTTCGGGCCGCTCCAGGATGTCGGCGATCTCGGCGTGGGAGTACCCGAAGACCTCACGGAGCAGGAACACCGCGCGCTCGACGGGGCTGAGGGTCTCCAGCACCACCAGCAAGGCGGTGGAGACGGTGTCGGCCATTTCGGTCTCCTGCGCGGCGTCGGGCGCGGTGAGCAGCGGCTCGGGCAACCACGGGCCGACGTAGGTCTCCCGGGTCGCCCGAGTCGAGGTGAGGCGGTTCAACGACAGGTTGGTGACCGTCCGTACCAGGTAGGCCTTCGGGTGCCGGATGGCGGCGCGGTCGGCGGCGTTCCACGTCAGCCAGGCGTCCTGGAGGACGTCTTCGGCCTCGGCGACGCTGCCCAGCATCTGGTAGGCGGTGGCGAACAGCAGCCGCCGGTGTTCGAGGTACGGGTCGGTCATGGGGTGATCCTCTCGATGCGCCGGTCCGAGGGAAGGCCCGCCGTCAGGCGGCGGCCCTGCGGGTGGCGCGGCCGCCCTTGGAGAGGGTGGCGCTGACGTTCATCCGCTTGCTGATCCGGTACATCTTCAGCGGGCTGCCGCTGACGGTCTCCTTGTACATCACGGCGGCGCGGCCCTTGAGGTAGGCCCGGCGCGGGGTGTCGTCGGCGCGGGTGAACTGGATGACCGCGTCACGGCGGCCGAGGCTGACCGGCTGGTGGAAGTAGCCGAACCGGAACGGCCTGACCGGCCTGCCGCGCAGCAGGCGGGCGATGGCGTCGGCGGTGTACTGGGCGGTGGGCATGCCGCTCTGGCAGGTGCCGTGGATCCGCCCCCACGCCATGCGGATCGCGGCGGCGTCACCGATGGCGTGGATGTCGGGGTGGGACACCGAGCGCAGCGTCGCGTCCACCACGATCAGCCCGCCCTCGTCCACGGCGATCCCGGCGTCGGCGGCCAGCGGCGACACCGTCACACCCGCCGTCCACAGGCACGCGTCCGAGGCGATCGTCTCCCCGCCGTCGAGTTCGACCGCGTCGGGCAGCACCTTGGCGACGCGCGCGCCCACTCTGACGGTGACGCCGAGGCGGTCCAGCGCCCGGTCCACATGGGCGCGGGCCCGGTCGCCCATCATCGCGCCGGGCCGGTCGGAGCTGATCAGGGTGACGTTCAGGCGGGGGTGGGTCTCGGCGAGCTCGGCCGCCGCCTCCACCCCGGTCAGGCCGCCGCCGCAGACCGTGACCGTGCCGCCGGCCGCCGCGACCTCCCGCACCCGGGCGGCGAAGCGGGCGGCGGTCCGCGGGTCGTCGAGGGTGAAGGCGTGGTCGCCGGCGCCGGGGACCCGGCCGGTGTCGGCCGCGCTGCCGAGGGCGTACACGAGTGTGTCGTACTCCAGCCTCGCCGCCCCGCCGTCGATCACCACCGTGCGGTCGTCGGGGTCGATCCGGGTGGCCCTGCCCTGCACGAACGTAATCCCGGTCCCGGCCAGCAGGTCGGGGATCCGGTGGTCGGCCAGTTCCTGCCCGGCGGCGGTCTGGTGCAGCCGCAGCCGCTCGGTGAACCGGGCCGAGGGGTTGACCAGCGTGATCCGGACGCCGGTACGCCGGGTGCGGTGGGCCAGGCGGATCGCGGCCAGCATGCCGGTGTAGCCGGCGCCGAGTACGACGACGCGGTGGTCGGTCCTCATCTCTTCACTCCCCACGTTCGGGTCACCGGGCCAGGGCTCCGTGCCGGTGACGCCCATGGGACAAAGACCTCCGCCCCGAAGTGACACCTTGAGGATGTGATCCACGTCTCACAACGGCTCGCTCTTACTGACGCGCACTTTGTCGCGATTTCGGCAGTTATGCCGCCGTCAGGTTCTAAGGTGCCGGGCATGGCGAATGTGCTCGTGGTGGAGGACGACCAATTCGTACGGTCGGCACTGATCCGGGAGCTCACCGAGCGGGCGCACGCCGTCCGCAGCGCGGGCACGGCGCTGGACGCCCTTCGCGAGGTGGCGCGCGCCGCGCCGGACGTCGTCATCCTGGACCTGGGGCTGCCCGACCTCGACGGCGCGGAGGCCCTGAAGATGCTGCGCGGCGTCTCCGACGTACCGGTGATCGTGGCGACCGCGCGCGACGACGAGACCGAGATCGTACGGCTGCTGAACGCCGGGGCCGACGACTACCTGATCAAGCCGTTCTCCGGCGAGCACCTGAGCGCCCGCCTCGGCGCCGTGCTCCGCCGCTCCAAGCAGTCGGCCCAGCCGCGGACGTACCAGGTCGGCGGCCTGCGGGTGGACCCGGACCGGCGCGAGGCGTTCCTCGACGACCGGCCGCTGGACCTGACACGCCGGGAGTTCGACCTGCTGGCCCATCTGGCGTCCCGCCCCGGTCACGTCGTATCCCGGCGGGAGCTGCTGACCGAGGTGTGGCAGCAGCCGTACGGCGACGACCAGACGATCGACGTGCACCTGTCCTGGCTGCGCCGCAAGCTGGGCGAGACCGCCTCCCACCCCCGCTACCTGCACACCGTACGCGGCGTGGGGGTCAAGCTGATCGCGCCGTGAGGCGGTCGCTCGCGCTCGTGTCGGCGGCCGTCACCTCAATGGTCGCGCTGGCGTTCCTCATCCCCCTCGCCCTCATGGTCAAGGAGATCGCCCGCGACCGGGCGCTGAACGACGCGGAACGCCAGGCGGGGTCGCTCGCCCCGGCGCTGGCCATCACGACCGACCGCACCGCGCTGCAGCGCGCCGTCGCCAGCACCCAGGCCGGAGCGGCGGGCCGGATGGCGGTCCACCTGCCGCCCCGGGCCGGCGGCACGGTGGGGACCTCCCGGGCGCGGCTCGCGGACCTCGCCACCGCCACCGAGCGCGGCCGGTCCTTCTCGACCCCGGCGTCCGGCGGCTACGTGCTGCTGCAGCCGGTGGCGCTGGACCAGGACCGTACGGCGATCGTCGAGGTGTACCTGCCGCGCCAGGACCTGGCACGGGGGGTCCAGGCCGCCTGGGTCACGCTCACGGTCGTGGCCGCCGTGCTCGTCGCCGGGTCCGTCGTCGTCGCGGACCGCCTGGGCGCCCGCGTCGTCGGCTCCGCGCGCACCCTGGCCCGCGCGGCGACCGCCCTCGGCGACGGCGACCTGCGCACCCGCATCGACCCGCAGGGGCCGCCCGAACTGCGCGACGCCGGGCGCGCGTTCAACACGATGGCCGACCGCGTCGAACAGCTCCTCGCCGCCGAACGCGAGCTGATCGCCGACCTGTCCCACCGGCTGCGGACCCCCCTCACCGCCATGCGGCTGAACGCGGCCGCGCTCGGCGCCGAACCCGCGGCCGAGCAGACCCGGCTCGCCGTCACGCGCCTCGAGGAGGAGGTCGACCAGATCATCCGCTCGGCGCGCAAGCCGACGGAGACGGCCCGGTGCGACGCCGCCGAGGTGCTCCGCGACCGGATGGCCTTCTGGTCCGCGCTGGCCGAGGACCAGGAACGCGACTGCGAGCTGATCGGCGCCGACGGGCCCGTCGCCGTCCCGGTGCCGCGCGCCGAGCTGAGCGCGGTGCTGGACTCGCTGCTCGGGAACGTGTTCCGGCACACCCCGGAGGGCACGGCGTTCGCGGTGACGCTGCACGCGGGCGCGGGGCTGGTCGGGATCCTCGTCGCGGACGCGGGTCCGGGCATCACCGACCCGGAGGCGGCGCTGCGCCGGGGCGCCAGCGGCGGCGGGTCCACCGGCCTCGGACTGGACATCGCCCGCCGCATGGCCGAGGCCGCGGGAGGCGACGTACGGATCGACCGCTCCGCGCTCGGGGGCGCGCAGGTACAGATCTGGCTGCCGACGACGCCCAAGCGCCCGCGCCGGAGACGACGGCCCTAGCGTCGCGGGACCGCGCGGAGTGCTGATCAGTGATCGGGTACTAATTGCCCGTATGGCGTTGAAAGAGCTCTATCCCCCGATCGAGCCGCATGAGTCCGGCCTCCTCGATGTCGGTGACGGCAATGACATCCACTGGGAGGTCTGCGGGAACCCCGCCGGCAAGCCCGTGGTCTTCCTGCACGGCGGGCCGGGCGGCGGCATCCTGCCCGGCTTCCGCCGATTCTTCGATCCGGCCGCCTATCGCATCGTGCTGTTCGACCAGCGCAACTGCGGTGCCAGCCGGCCGAGCGCCGGCGACCCGCGGGTCTCGCTGGAGCACAACACGACTCCGCACCTGATCGCCGATATCGAGCGGCTCCGCGAGCATCTGCGCATCGACCGCTGGCTGGTCTTCGGGGGAAGCTGGGGCAGCACTCTCGCCCTCGCGTACGCCCAGGCCCATCCGCACCGCGTCACCGAGCTCGTGCTGCGCGGCATCTACCTCGTCCGCCGGTCCGACGAACACTGGACGTTCGCCGACACCGGCATCGCCCAGCTCTTCCCCGCCGAGTGGGCGGCGTTCCGCGACGCCGTCCCCGCCGCCGAGCGAGACGACCTGCTCACCGCCTACGGCCGCCGCATCGGCGACCCGGACCCGGCGGTGCACCTCCCCGCGGTCCGCTCCTTCATGGCCTGGGAGATGTGCGCCAACACCCTGCTCCCCGTCGAGCCGCCGGCACTCGACGACGCGACCCTCCTCGCCTTCGCCCGCATCCTCCACCACTACATCGCCAACGGTGGCTTCCTCCCCGACGGCGGCCTGCTCTCGGGCATCGACCGCATCCGGCACATCCCCGCCGTGATCGTCAACGGTCGTTACGACATGAAGACCCCGCCCCGGCAGGCGTGGGATCTGCACCAGGCCTGGCCCGAGGCCGAGTTCCACGTCGTCGAGGACGCGGGCCACGGCAGCATGGAACCCGGGATCCGGCACCGCCTGATCGACGCCACCGACCGCTTCCGTACCTGACTCGGGTGGCGTGAAACCGGGCGTTCCGCTCGGAGCCGGGCATCGGGTCAACCGCGCTTCAACCGCTCCTTAAGCGCGCCTTAACGGCGATCCACGGGGCGCCGCGCGGCCGTACGTTTGCACCGCCCTGCAGGCGCACACCCCGCACCCGGCTCCACTGGAGGTACCCCCTCATGAACGCAGACCGCGCGCGCCGCCGACGGCGGACGCCGCTGCTGGTCGGCCTCGCGGCCGTGCTCGGCGCCGGCGGCGTCGCCCTGGCGACCGGCGGCGCGAGCACCGGTGGCCTGCTGGCGGCGAGCGGCTCGGCCGACACCGCCTCCGTACGGGCCGCCTTCCGCACCGTGTCGTCCTGGGATTCCGGCTACACCGGCCAGTACACGCTGACCAACGGCGGCACCGACACCGTGCACGGCTGGGACCTGTCCTTCGACCTGCCGGCCGGCGCCAAGGTGACGAGCCTGTGGAACGGTGTGTCCCACCAGGACGGCACGCACGTCACGGTGAAGAACGAGAGCTGGAACGCCGACCTCGCGCCCGGCCAGGAGCGGCAGGTCGGGTTCACCGTGGACGGCAAGGCGACGACTCCGACCGCCTGCCAGGTGAACGGCGCCTCCTGCTCGGGCGGCGGCGCACCCACGCCCACGCCGACCAAGACCACTCCGGCCCCGCCGTCGCCCCCGACTCCCGAGCCGTCGAGCACCGCGCCGTCCTCGTCGAGCGGCGGCTTCGCGCCGTACGTCGACGTGGGCCTCTACCCGCCGTTCGACCTGACCGGCACGGCGTCCAGGACCGGGGTGAAGACGTTCAACCTGGCCTTCGTCGTGGCCGGTGGCGGCTGCACGCCCAAGTGGGGCGGCTCCCAGGCGCTCGCCGACAACGACGTCGCCAAGCAGATCGGGGCGCTGCGCACGGCGGGCGGCGACGTCCGCGTGTCGTTCGGCGGCGCCAACGGCACCGAGCTCGCCCAGGCCTGCTCCGACTCAGGGGCGCTCGCGTCCGCGTACAAGCAGGTCATCGACGCGTTCAAGCTGAAGAAGGTGGACTTCGACGTCGAGGGCGCCGCGATCGCCGACCAGGCCGCGAACACCCGGCGCGCCCAGGCGATCGCCTCGCTGCAGAAGCAGGTACCCGGCCTGGACGTGTCGTTCACCCTGCCGGTCCTGCCCTCCGGGCTCACCCAGGACGGCGTGAACCTCCTGAAGAACGCCAGGCAGAACGGCGACTCCGTCTCGGCCGTCAACGTCATGGCCATGGACTACGGCGACGGTCAGGCGCCGAACCCGAGCGGCAAGATGGGCGACTACGCCATCCAGGCGGCGACCTCCACCGAGGCCCAGGTACGCGACGCGCTCGGCCTGAGCAGCGCGTGGAGCAGGATCGCGGTCACCCCGATGATCGGCGTGAACGACACGAACACCGAGGTGTTCACCGTCGCCGACGCCAAGAAGCTCGCCGCCTTCGCCAAGCAGAAGAACCTCGCCTGGCTGTCGATGTGGTCCGCCACCCGCGACAAGCCCTGCCCCGGCGGTCCCCAGCAGTGGGCGAGCGCGACCTGCAGCAGCATCGCCCAGAACGACCTGGACTTCACCAGGGCGTTCACCGGCTAGAGCCATTCTCTCCCCGCTCGGTGGCGGGCCGTGCGGCGCACGCGCGGCCCGCCACCCTTTTTCGCGCGGGTCAGCCGCAGTGGCTCCAGCCGCTGTACCAGAAGCCGCCGGCCGAGGTGCCGCCGCCCCAGACGATGCACTTGCCGGCGGCGCTCTGCCGGACCGGCCCGGCGTAGGTGGTGTAGTCGTCGGTGTCCTCGACCGGCGTCTTACCGGAGACCTGCAGGTAGGCACCCGTACGGGTGGCCTTGCCGACCGACGTCGTCTTGAACGTGACGACGCAGTTCGACGAGCCGTTGAAGAGCAGGTAGATGGTCGAGCCGGACATCGTGTGCTTGTCGATCTGGGAGTAACCGGATCCGCACACGCCGGCCGGGGTGGCGGCCGACGCGGGCGACGCGAGCGCGACGCCACCGGCGATGCCGCCGGCCACCGCCGCGCCGGCGACGAGCGTCCTGAGAGCCTTCTTCATGATGACCGCTTTCCTGAGATGTTGGGAGGTCAGGGAGATGATCATGTTGACGCCCGGAACGACGGGTTAACGGAGCACGTCGGGACGTGGATGATCTAGCTTCTGGAACGTGACAAACGCGTCGTACGCGGACGACGGCGCGGGGCGGGAAGAATCACATGGACGCCGTTTCCGCGACCTGTCCGCGCGGGCCTGGCTAGCGTGGGAGCCGCCGGCTCAAAATCGACCGGTTACGTCGACCGAGGTTGCTCCGTGAACAATGAGATCGTCTCCCACCCGCCCGTCAACGCGGAGCGGCCGCTCCGCCTGATCGTCACGGGCGGAGGGACCGGCGGCCACACGTACCCGGCTCTCACCGCGGTGCGGACTCTCCACGCCCGGCTGCAGGGCTCCGGCCGGGCTCTCGAGGTGCTGTGGGTCGGGAAGGCCGACAGCCTGGAGTCCCGCGTCGCCGCCGGCGAGGGCATCCCCTTCGCCTCCGTCGTCACCGGAAAGATCCGCCGCTCCAGCAACCCGATCAAGCTCCTGTCACCGGCCAACGTGAAGGACATGCTCCGGGTCCCGCTGGGCATCCTCCAGGCCCGCAAGGTCATCTCGAGGTTCCGCCCGGACGTGGTCCTCGCCACCGGCGGCTACGTCGCCGTTCCGGTCGGGATCGCCGCCGCCAGGCTGTGCCACCGCCCCCTGGTGGTCCACGAGCAGACCGTCCGGCTCGGGCTGGCCAACCGGAGCCTCGCCGGCCGGGCCACGCGCGTCGCCGTGTCCTCGGAGTCGACCCTCCCGCTGCTGCCCGAGAAGTCTCGTGCGAACGCGGTCGTCACCGGCAACCCGGTACGGCCGGAGGTCCTGCAGGGACGGCCGGAGAAGGCGATTCACGCGCTGACCCTGAACGGCTTCGACCGCCGCCTCCCGACCGTCTACGTCACCGGCGGCGCCCAGGGCTCGCAGCAGATCAACACCCTCGTCGCCGGCATCCTGCCGTGGCTGCTGTCCCGTGCCAACGTCATTCACCAGTGCGGACCGGACAACCTCGCCGGGCTCCGGCAGCACACGGCGTCCCTGCCGCCGGAGCTCGCCGCCCGCTACCTGCTGACCGACTACGTGGGGCCGGAACTGCCCGACGTCCTCGCGCTGGCCGACGTGGTGATCTCCCGGAGCGGCGCGGGCACGATCGCGGAGCTGACCGCGCTCGGCAAGGCGGCCGTCTTCATCCCCCTCGCCTCCTCCGCGGGCGATGAGCAGGCCCACAACGCGCGTCACCTCCAGGAGACCGGCGCCGCCGTCGCCCTGCTCGGCGAGGCGACCCCGCAGGCCCTGGGCGCCGCCGTGGAACCCCTCCTCGCCGACCCGGCGCGACGGGCCGCCATGGCCGAGCGGGCACGCGCCGCCGGCCGCCCGGACGCCGCCGACCGCCTGGTCGACGTCCTGCTCTCCGTCGCCGGCTCCTGACCGACCGGCCGAAGCGCGCCAGAGCCCCCGCCCATCCGGGCCGGGGGCTCTTCCCATTCGCCCGAGGAACCGCAGCGGATCTGGCGGGCGCGTCCGTGACGGAACTCGAACCGTGCGCCGAACTCAATGGGGCCACCCGTCGAGGGCCCCGGCGATGCGGCTGCGTACCGACAGCTCGGCAACCCGACTGCGGAAGAGGACAAGGCCCGCGTATCAGCGCCGCGGACGGCCCTTTCCCGAGCATCCGGTACGGCGGTGAGGGAGCCGCTCACATCGATCGCAGGCCCCGGGTCTCGTCCGGCGGTCTACGCGAGGGTGCCGATGATCACCGTGGCGTCGGTGTCCTCGCAGGTCGCCACCCGAAAGGAAAGGCCGGCGCGGGCGACGGCCTCGCGGGCGGCCGGGACCTGGCGGCCGCTCGTTTCGAAGAGCAGGTGACCGCCCGGTGCGAGCCACGCCGGGGCCTCGGCGATGACGCGGCGGGCGACGTCCAGGCCGTCCGCGCCGCCGTCCAGCGCGACCCGCGCCTCGTGGTCGCGCGCCTCGGCGGGTAGCAGGGCGACCTCGCCCGTGGGGACGTACGGCACGTTGGCCAAGAGGACATCGACCCGGCCGCGCAGCGTCGCGGGCAGCGGTTCGTACAGGTCGCCCTCGTACGCCCGGCCGCCTACGGCCGCGAGATTGCGGCGGGCGCAGGCCACGGCCGCCGGATCGACGTCGGCGGCGTACACCTCGGCCGCGCCACGCCCCTCGGCTCGGCCGCCCGCTTCCGCCCTGCCGATCGCTTCCGCCCTGCCGCCCGCTTCCGCCCTGCCGCCCGCTTCGGCCCCGCCGAGCAGCGCGGCGAGCGCCGCGCCGAGCGCGCCGGAGCCGCAGCACAGGTCGAGGACCACCGCGCCCGGCCGGGCGAGGGCGGCGGCCTGCCGGACGAGGAACTCGGTACGCCGCCGGGGCACGAACACCCCCGGATCGACCGCGACCCGCAGCCCGCAGAACTCGGCCCAGCCGAGGACGTGCTCGAGCGGCAGGCCGGCGACGCGCCGGTCCACCATCGCGGTGAGGTCGCCGGGCGTACGTGCGGTCTCGAGGAGCAGCCGCGCCTCGTCCTCGGCGAAGACGCAGCCGGCGGCCCGGAGCCGGGCGACGACGGCGGAGGGGGAGAGAGAGGAGGTCGACATGAGAGACGGCAACCTTACTCGGACCGTCACGCACGGCGCACTCCACGTCCCATTCGGGCCGTCCCGTACAACGTGCCCCATAGCCACCCGAGTCGTCCTGCGCGGCGCCGCCGCAGGTGGGGGCGCGGTGAGGTCTCCGTCACCGCGGGCACCCTTCGGCTGACGTAGGCCGGTTGCGTCATGCGGGGGAGGGCTTTCCGCGCCGTCCGGCAGACGATCGATGGTGTCAGTCGACCTCGGCAGGATCTCGTCCCCTCCGAGTCTCCCCTGCCTAACCGGGGGCACCACCATGCACGAGCCGGACTTCTTCCACGGCGCCGGCGTCCGAACCGGCGCGCTCCTGCATCATCTGGACGTCGCGCGACACCGCGCGTCATGGCCGACCGTTACGGCCGTCATTCCCACCCTCAACGAAGCCGCCAACCTGCGATGGCTCCTGCCCCGCCTGGCCGGGGTGGACGAGGTCGTCGTCGTCGACGGCGAGTCCGCGGACGGCACCGCCGACGTGGCCCGGCGGCTGCGGCCGGACGCCGTCGTCATCAGCCAGCCGCCCGCCGGGAAGGGCGCGGCGATGCGGGCCGGTTTCCGGGCCGCCACCAGCGACGTCATCGTCGCCATCGACGCCGACGGCAGCATGGACCCCAGGGAGATCGACGCGTTCGTCGCGTTGATCTGCTGCGGGTTCGACGTCGTCAAGGGCTCCCGCTACTGCGTGGGCGGCGGCTCCGACGACCTCACCCTCCTGCGCCGGGCCGGGAACCTCTGGCTGACCAGGCTCGCGAACGTGCTGTACGGCGTGCGCTGGACCGACCTGTGCTACGGGTACATCGCGCTGCGCCGTTCCGTCGTCGACCGGCTGGACCTGGCCGCCGACGGGTTCGAGATCGAGACGGAGCTGTGCGTCAACGCCGTCACCACCGGGCTGCGCATCGCCGAGGTGCCCAGCCACGAACTCGACCGCAGGTCCGGCGTCTCGAAGCTGAACGCGGCCCGGGACGGCCTGCGGGTGCTGCGCACGATGGTCCAGGGCCGGCGGGGACCCGCGAACCGGTCCCGGCCGCGTACCGTCCCGCGCGGGCCCCTCGCGAGTGAACGGACGGCTCTGGAGCGGACCGCGCGTGAGCGGGCGGCCCTGGAGCAGGTCCACCTGGAGGAGGCCCCCGGGTGAGGTTCGAGATCACGCGCCCGGAGGACCTCGGGGAACCGGAGCTGGCGCGCTGGCGCGCACTCCAGGGCGCCGGCCCGGCCCTCGGCAACCCGTTCCTGTCTCCGGAGTTCACGCTGGCCGTGGGCCGGTTCCGGCCCGACGCGCGGGTGGCCGTGCTGAGTGACGGCACCGGCGTCGTGGGCTTCCTGCCGTACGAGCGGCACGCGCTCGGGCTGGGCCGCCCGATCGGCGCCGGCCTGACCGACTGCCAGGGTCTCATCGGGCCGCCGGACCTGGAGTTCGACGTACGGGCGCTGCTGCGCGCCTGCCGCCTGTCGGTGTGGGAGTTCGACCACCTGCTGGCCGACCAGGCGGCGTTCGCGGCGTACCACGCCGAGACCCGCGTCGAGCCGGTGATGGACCTGCGCGCCGGGTTCGCCCCGTACGCGGAGGAGGCGCGGAAGCGGTCGCCGAAGACGCTGAAGACCGTCCGGTACAAGGAGCGCAAGCTGGGCCGCGAGGCCGGTCAGGTGACCTACACGTTCGATGAGCGGGACCCGGCGGAGCTGCGGCGGCTGATGGCGTGGAAGTCCGACCAGTACCGCCGGACCGGCCGCACCGACCGGTTCGCCGTGCCCTGGATCGTGGCGCTGGTGACGCACCTGCACGAGACCGGCGTGGGCGTGCTCAGCGTGCTGCGCGCAGGCGGCCGTCCCGTCTCCGCGCACCTGGGCCTGCGGGCGGGTCCGGTCATGGCGGGCTGGTTCCCCGCGTACGACGTGGAGTTCGGCCGGTACTCCCCCGGCATGGTCGGCCATCTGCGGATGGCGGAGGCGGCGGCCGGCGCCGGGATCGGCTGGATCGCGATGGGCCGGGGCGGCCGGGAGTACAAGGACTGGCTGAAGAACGCCGAGTTCGCGATCGCCGAGGGCCGCGCCGCCCGCGTGTCGGCCGCCGCCGGGCTGCACTGGATCCGCGAGGCGCCCGTGCGCCGGGCGCGCAGCGCGGTGCTGGCCCATCCGGCGCTGTACGCGGGGGCGGACCGGGTGCTGCGGACGTACGCCCGGCTGCGCACGAAGGGCCGCGCGGCCGGGGTCCAGGAGGCGACGGCCGGGCGCGCCGCGGCCGGAAAGGGAAACGCCGCGTGAGAATCTCCGTGGTCATCTGCGCCTACACCGAGCAGCGCTGGGACGACGTCCTGGCCGCCGTCGAGTCCGTACGGGCCCAGCGGCTCGCCCCGCAGGAGATCATCCTTGTCGTCGACCACAACGACGCGCTGCTGGCCCGCCTGAAGGCCGCGCTGCCGGACGTCCGGGTGCTCCCGAACACCGGGCCGCAGGGCCTGTCCGGCGGCAAGAACACCGGCGTGGCCGCGGCGTGCGGCGAGGTGGTCGCGTTCCTCGACGACGACGCGGTCGCCCACCCCGACTGGCTGTCCGTGCTGGCCGCCGGGTACGCGGAGCCGGACGTCGCCGGGGTCGGCGGCCGTACGCTGCCGCTCTGGCCGTCCGACGCGCCCCGCTGGTTCCCCGAGGAGTTCGCGTGGGTGGTCGGGTGCACCTACCGCGGGATGGCCGCCGGGCCGATCCGGAACCTCATGGGCGGCAACGCCTCGTTCCGGCGCGCGGCGTTCGAGGTGGCCGGCGGTTTCCGCAGCGGGATCGGGCGCGCCCCGGGCAAACGGCCGCTGGGCTGCGAGGAGACCGAGTTCTGCATCCGGCTGCGCCAGGCCGCGCCGGAGACGGTGCTGCTGTTCGACGACCGTGCCGTGATCTGGCACCGCGTGCCCGGCGAGCGGGCGCGCTTCGCGTACTTCCGCACCCGCTGCTACGCCGAGGGCCTGTCGAAGGCGATGGTCACTCAGAGCGTGGGGGTCGGGGACGGGCTGGCCAGCGAACGCCGGCACGCGCTCGTGGAGCTGCCGCGCGGCGTCGCGCGCGGGGTACGCGCCGCGCTCACCGGCGACCCTGCCGGGTTGGGGCGGGCCGGGGCGATCGTGGCCGGGCTCGCCGTCACGCTGTCCGGGTACGCCGCGGGTTCCCTCCGGCCGTCCCGGTACGCCGGTTCCCTCCAGGCCGCCGGCCCCCTCGGGAGGTCCCATGGGTGACGCACCGCCCGCTCCCGTTCCGGTCCTGATGTACCACTCCATCGGCGGCTCGGATCGGCTTGCGGTCCGCCCGGAGGCGTTCGCCGAGCAGCTCGCCTACCTGCGGGACACCGGCCGCACGCCGATCACCTTCGGTGAGCTGGCCAAGGGCGGCCCGGCGCCCGTGCGGCCGGTGGTGATCACGTTCGACGACGGGTACGCCGACTTCCACGAACGGGCGCTGCCACTGCTCGACCGGTTCGGCTTCCGCGCGACGGTGTTCGTGACCACCGGCTGGATCCGGGACGCCGGGCCGTACGCCGCGGGCCGGCCGCTCGGCCGGACGCTCAGCTGGAGCCAGGTCGCGGAGATCGCGTCCTGCGGGATCGAGGTCGGCGGGCACGGCCACAGCCACGCCGAGCTCGACCAGCTCCGCGACGCGGTGCTGCGCACGGAACTGCTGCGCAGCAGACGGCTCCTGGAGGACCGCGTCGGCCGCGCCGTGACGACGATGGCCTACCCGTACGGCTACTCGAGCGAGCGCGTGCGCCGCGCGGTCCGGGCGGCGGGGTACGACGCGGCGTGCGCGGTCGCGAACGCCCTGGCGGCCGACGGCGCCGACCGGCTGGCCGTGCCCCGGGTGACCGTACGGGCCGGCACGTCGATCGGGGCGTTCGAGCGGGCGCTGCGCGGCCGCGGATTCCTCGTCGACCACGCGCTGACCAAGGGGTACGCGGTCGTACGCCGGTCGCGCTACGCCGTACGACGCCTCCAAGGAACCGTGTGACGCGCCTCAGGACACTTGCGCGAACGGACGAAAGGGCGACACTGGAGCCCATGGCGGCCCTGCGGAGCGAGCTGTCCAATCCGCTGTTCCGCAACGCGTACGCCCTGATGATCAACGGCGGGCTCACCGGCGTGCTCGGGCTCGGCTACTGGCTCCTCGCCGCCCGGTTCTACCCGCCCGCCGAGGTCGGCCGGCAGTCCGCGCAGAACCAGGCCATGATGTTCCTCGGCGGGCTGACGGCGCTGAACTTCATCCTCATCCGGTTCGTCCCGGAGATGGGGCAGGGCACGAGCCGGCTCGTGCTGCGAACGTACCTCGCGGGCATCACGGCCGCCGCGACGCTCGCCGTCGGGTTCCTGCTCACGCTGGGCTGGTGGGGTCCGTCGTTCGCGCACCTGTCCGGGGCGAGCACCGGGATCTTCTTCGTCGTCTCCGTCGTCTCGTGGAGCCTGTTCACCGCCCAGGACGGGGTGCTCACCGGGTTGCGGCACGCCACCGGCGTGCTCGGCAAGAACACGCTGTTCGCCGCCATGAAGATCGTGCTGCTCGTGGCCCTGGCGGGCGCGCTGCCGGAGGATGGGATCGCGATCTCCTGGGTGCTGGCGGCGCTGCTCCTCCTCATCCCGGTCGAGGGGCTGCTCCACCAGCGGCTCATCCCACGCCACGTCGCCGCGACCGACGGCGACCGGCCGGTCCCGACCGGCGCGGAGATCGGCCGGTACCTCGCCGGCGACTACACCGGAACGCTCTTCTACTACGCCCTGTGCAACCTCGTGCCGGTCGTCGTCGCCGCCCGCCTGGACGCGCGTACGAACGCGTACTTCTACCTGGCGTGGGTGCTCGGCGCGACCGTCGACGTGCTGGCCGTCAACATGGCGACGTCGCTGACGGTGGAGGGGGCGTTCGACGCCGGGGGGCTCGCCGCCGCCTGCCGCTCGGCGCTGGTCCGGATCACGCTCATCCTCCTGCCCGCCGTCGTGGTCATCCTGTTCGGCGCCCGGCTCGGCCTGTCCGTCTTCGGCCCCGGGTACGCCCGCGAGGGCGCCCCGCTGCTGCGGCTGCTCGCCCTGGCCGTCCTGCCCAAGGCGCTGATCGAGGTGTACATCGGCGTGCTGCGCGTCCGGCGGCGCACGCGGCTCGTCGCGCTGCTGCAGGGCGTGCGGTTCACGGGCGTGCTCGCGCTCCTGCTCCTGCTGCCCGGCGGCGCGCACGCGACCGGCCCCGGATACGCCGTGCTGACGGTCACCGTCGCGCTCGCCGTCGCCGTCCTCCCGGCCATGCTCCGGGTGATCCGTCCCGCGCCATCGCCCATTGCGGCGCCCGAAGACCGCACGACGACCGAGGCGGCCCTCGTAGCGGCACCCGAGGCCGCCCCCGAAGCGGTGCCTGAGGCGGAGCCCGAAGCGGGGTCAGAAGCGGTGCCTGAGGCCGGATCCGAGGCCGCACCCGGAGCGGCGCCTGAGGCGGTGGTGGTGCCCGGTCCGGTGCGGTCGTCCGCGCGGCGGGTCGCCGCGCGCCGGCCGAGCAGGGCGCGGGCCGCCTGGCCGGTGTGGGCGCTGTTCGCCGCCGGGCTCGGCCTGTACTGGCTGCCGCTGCGGCACGTGCGGCTCGCCCGGATGAACGGGTACGGGCTGATCTCGGTGCTGCCGGTCGCCACCCTCGTGGGCGCCGGGCTGCTGGTCGCGGCGTTCTTCGGCACGCTGTGGCTGAACCGGCAACGCCGGGTGCTCCTGCTCCTGCAGCTCGTCTCGATCGTCGTCGCGCTGCACGGCCTGGCCCCGGCCCTGGAGCCGTACGCCCGGCCGGAGACGGCCTGGCAGCACTACGGGTTCGTGGAGTACATCCGGCGAACCGGCGCGGCGGACTACGCGCTGGACGCGCGGTTCAGCTGGCCGGGGTTCTTCGCGCTCGTCGCCTTCGTGAGCCGGGTGGCCGGCCTCCGCGACCTCGAGCCGCTCCTGCACTGGGCGCCGGTCGCCGCGCAGGTGCTCTACCTCGCGCCGCTGTACCTCATCCTGCGGACGATGCGCGCGAACTGGCGCGCGTGCTGGCTGACCGCGTGGCTGTTCGTGGTGGGGGACTGGGTCGGGCAGGACTACTTCAGCCCGCAGGGCTTCACCTACCTGCTGTACCTGCTGTTCGTCGGCGTGCTGCTGAACTGGTTCCGCCCGGCGGTGCGCCCCGCCGACTGGCGCCCGGCCACCGGCCGGGTCCGGGCGTTCGTCCGCGGGCCGCTGGCCGCCGGGGACCGGCCGCCCGTCGACGCCCCGGTCGGTACGCGCACCGTCCTGCTGGTGCTCCTCGTGCTGATCTTCGCGGTGACCACGGCGAGCCACCAGCTCACCCCGTTCCTGACCCTGTTCACCTGCGCGGGGCTCGTGGTCGTACGGCGCTGCACGGCCCGTGGCCTGCCGGTCCTGCTCGCGGTGATGGTGGCCGGCTGGGTCGGCTTCATGGCGACGGCGTACTGGGCCGGGCACATCGGCGACCTGTTCTCCGGCGCGGGCGCGCTGCTGTCCAACCTGACCGGCGGGGTCGCCGGCCGGGTGAGCAACGGCAGCGAGAGCCTGGCGACGGTGCAGCTCGTGCGGATCCTCATCGCCGCCGTGACCATGGTGCTGGCGTTCTACGGGGCGGTACGCCGGCGGCTGCGCCGCCTCGACGACCGGGTGGCGCTGGTCCTGCTGGCCGCGCCGTTCCTCGCGGCGGGCCTGCAGAACTACGGCGGCGAGATAGCGCTTCGGGTGTACTTCTTCGTCCTTCCGGGCGCCTGTCTCCTCGCGGCGTACGCCTTCTTCCCGGCGACCTTCGCCGC
Source organism: Actinoallomurus sp. NPDC052308 (assembly GCF_040679195.1). Lineage (NCBI taxonomy): Bacteria > Bacillati > Actinomycetota > Actinomycetes > Streptosporangiales > Thermomonosporaceae > Actinoallomurus > Actinoallomurus sp. NPDC052308. The sequence continues at coordinate 980,771 of NZ_JBFAUM010000002.1, forward strand.
GCCCCGCCGTACCCTCGCGGTCGGCGGCGCGGCGCTGTGCGGGCTGCTGCTGGCGGGAGGCTTCCTGTTCGTCCGCTTCGGGAATGAGACGTTCGAGCAGGTACGTCCCGGCGAGGTGCGGGCGTTCGAGACGATGCTGCGGCGGACCCCGACCGGCGTGATCAACGTCGTGTGGCAGGCGGACCCGCAGGACGACGCCGGATACTTCCCGATGATGCCGTGGGGCGAGCGGGCGATGGAGCGGTTCGACTACACCGCCGTCCGCGCTCCCGTGAACCCGTCCGACATCTCCCGGATCATCGCGGCCCTCCGGGAGGAGCCCGGCGGCTACTTCGTCACCAGCCGGGCCAACGAGGCGTACAACCACTACAACTACGGCCTGCCCGCCTCGTACGCCGGCCGCATGCGGGCGGCGCTCGCGGCCGCTCCACAGCTCCGCCCGGTGTTCGTGGACGGTGACGCCGCCGTCTACGCGCTGCGCACACCGCCGCCGGGCGTCCCGGCCGCCCCGGTCCGGGCCCGGCGCTTCCGGTTCGGCTCGACGAGCTGGACCCCGATCGGCCTCGCGGTACTTCCGCTGCTGATGGTCCTCCTGGTCGCGCGCGAGGCCGTACGGCTGCGCCTCGGGCCGGGCCAGGAGCGGCGGCTGCGGCCGTTGACCCGTGCGTCCGTCTTCCTGCTGCTCGTCCTGGCGGCAGTGATCGTCGAGCGTTTCCTGGTGTTGGGGTCGTGATGCGCGGACGACGAATGCTCCTCCCGGCGGCCGCGACGCTCCTCCTCGCCGGCCTGGTCGCCGTCGCGCTCCTGCCCTCCGGCGCACCGCGCCCCGGTCCGCTCGCCCTGGCGCTGGCCCTCGGCACGCCCGCCTGCTGTACGGCCTGGCTGCTCGCCGGTCTCGACGGGGCGGCCCGCGGCATCCTGGCCGGCCTGGTGGCGATCGCGCTGAACGCCGCCGTCGCCGAGGTCATGCTGGTCTGTTCGATGTGGTCGCCGCGTGGCGGACTGGTGGCCGTCGCGGCCGTCTCCGCGGGGCTGATGGTCCCGGCCTGGGCAATCCGCGCCAAACGCGGGAATTCGCCGGAAACGCCATTTGAGAGCCCGGTAGATATGGACGGCGACGACGAGTCCTGGGCGTTCGACGGCTGAGCACGGAGGCGGCGGCCGTAGGAATGGCGCCCCGAACCTAGCCGTGGCGGGGTGGCCCGCCGACGGCGACACACCGGGTGAGGCGGACTCCAGGACAAGATCCGATCTTGCTCAGGAGATTGACCTGTCCAATGTGCGGGGCCATGAGCGGACAGGTCGCGGAACAAGACGAAAAGTCCGGTTTCTTGAATTCGCTCTTTAGTGCCATCTTACCCTGTAGTGATCTAGCCGAGAAAGTGCGCGGGAATGTTACAAACAACGGCGTCCACCCGAAACCGGGCGGCCAACGCCGTTTCGCGAAGGCCATCGCGCCATTCCGAGATATAAGGAGACCGACGTGCTGAAGAAGACGTTCGCCATCGGCGGTCTGGCTATCGCCACCGCTACGGGTGCGATCCTCACCGCTTCCCCGGCGTCCGCCGCGCCCATGTGGGGCGGCGGCGGCTGGGGTGGTGGCGGCTGGTCCTCGTCCCACCACTTCCGTCACTTCTCGCACCACCGCAACTTCAACGCGAATGAGAACGATCTGTTCAACCACATCCGCTTGCGCATCCGCAACCGCAACAACAACGTTGCGATCGCCCGGAACGACCAGGCGCAGGCCCAGCGTGAGAACCAGTTCCAGTTCGAGCGGCAGCGCCAGCGGCAGGACGAGCGGCAGCGGCAGGAGGAGCGGGACCGCCGGGACCGGGACGACAACAACCGCCCGGGCGCCCCAGGCGCCCCGGGCGTCTGAGCCCAGGGGGGCTGACCCAAGGCGGTGATCGCCGGCATCACACGGCGGTGGCTTGAAGAACCACGCGGTGACATCCGCAAGCCGTCCGGTCAGGAAAGGGCGCCGGAGAGAACCTCCGGCGCCCTTCTCCCCGACGACGAAAGGAGATCGGCGTGCGTAAAACAAGAAGCGCCTCTCTCGGCTTGGTGGTATCGGCCACCGCCGGCATCCTGCTCACAGGATCGCCGGCGAACGCCCAGGCCGACCTCGCCGGTTACTGGCACCACCATCGCCACAGTTTCCGTTTCATGCACAGACACGGACACGTGAGCCTCAATCACAACCGTCCGCGTATCTTCATTCGGATCTTCATCTACAACCGGAACAACAACGTCGCGATCGCCCGGAACGGCCAGGCCCAGAATCAGCGTGAACGGCAGTTGCAACTGCAGCGGCAGCGCGAGTTCGAGCGCCAGCGGCAGCAGGGCGGGGACCCCGGCACGGAAACGCGCCGCCCCGCTCTCCGACCCGCGAACGCTCCCCTGGCGGCACCGGCCGGGACGACCCAACAGGTCCGGCCACAGGTCGGGCCACAGGTCGCCGGCGGCCCCAGCGCCGCACGCGACAACGGCGTCGCGCGCGATCCCGGCACCGCTCCGGCCCGCCAGAGCGCGAGTCAGAGCGCCAGCTCCGACGAAGGCGCCGGGAGCAGCGAGTGGCAGACGCCCTGACCACCTGCCACATCATTCGAAACGAGCATTGACAGGAGATTGAGATGTCGAAGAAGTCCTTCACCATGGGCGGCCTCGTGATCGCTTCGGCCGCGGGCGTGCTGCTCACCGGCTCGCCGGCGTCCGCCACGCCCACCTGGGGCGGCGGCGGTTGGGGCGGCGGCGGCTGCTGCTCCTCGCACCGCAGCCACTTCTTCTTCGCGAACCGGCACCGCGCCTTCAACGGCAACGAGAACGACATCTTCAACCACATCCGCCTCCGGATCCGCAACCGCAACAACAACATCGCGGTCGCGCGGAACGAGCAGGCCCAGGCCGAGCGGCAGAACCAGTTCGAGCGGCAGAACCAGCGGCAGCGGGAGGACCAGTTCAACGACGAGGACGGCCGGCGCCGCTGAAGCATCGGGCGTCCGACCCGAGTGACATAGCGTCCAGCGACGCGGGCCACGTCGGCGGCTCGAACCGATGGAGGCGGCGGTGACACCGCTTCCGAACAAAATAAGCGGCCTTTTCCTGCAAATCATGGCATCAGCCAGTAGGTAAAGAGCCGCCGACAGAATGACCAGCCCCGGGGCAGGGAGTACGAACTCCCACCCCGGGGCTGGTGTCGTCTTCGCCGCTTTTATGGGCAACTTACGCCGAGATTGCCGCCTGAGGAGAGTGGTCGGGAAAGTACGGCTATGGCGCCCAAAACGGGCGCTGATGGCCATCGGGCCATTTCCGGCAAGAAGGAGATGAACGTGCTGAAGACGACAAGCGCCGCCGGCGGCCTCATAGCCGCCGCCGCTACAGCCGGCATCCTGCTCACCGGTTCGCCCGCGTCCGCCCAAGTTCCCACCTGGCACGGGCACCACCGCTTTAGCGCGCACAACCACAACCGCAACCGGAACGTCAACGTGAACCGGATCATCGTCCGGGTCCGCGTCCACAACCGGAACAACAACGTCGCCATCGCCAGGAACGAGGGATTCCAGCCCCGCCGCTTCTTCGACCGCGGCTTCGTCGACCGCGGCTTCGTGGACCGCGGCCGCGGCTGCTGCCGCCGGTTCGACGACGATGACGACTTCATCGGCCGCGGCCGCGGCCGGTTCTTCGGTGACAGGGACGGCGGCGCCACGGCGGTCATTCGCGGCGGCGACGTGTTCGCGCGCGCCGGTGACGCCGCCGCGTTCGTCGACTGACCGGAACGCCGATGCGTCGCCGGATGACAACGGCGGCGGTCGGCGTCGGACGACCGCGCCCTGAGGCGTACGGCGGGGCGTGACGGTCCACCGCACGGGGCGCCGGAGTGGCCACTCCGGCGCCCCTCTCACTCCGAGCCTCACGCGAGATCAGCCCGATTGTCCGTACTCGGCAGAAGGAGTTCGATGTGCTGACCAAGAAGAGCGCCGTAGTCGGCCTGCTGAGCACCGCGGCCGCGGCCGTGGTGTTCGCGGCGACGCCGGCGACCGCGCAGACCGGCCTCATCCGCGGTCCCGCCCGCGCGACCACGGCACCGGCCGGCGCCGTCCCTGAGGGCACGGCGCCGACGGGCGTCGCCGAGGGCACGACCGACCAGGTCACGGTGGTCCAGGGCGACCACCATCGCCGCCGCCACTTCCGGCATCACCGCCGCCACTTCCGGCATCACCGCCGCCACTTCCGGCATCATCGCCGCCACTTCCGCCACTACCGGTACTACGGGCATCGTCACTTCCGGCACTTCCGGCACGGCCACTTCCGGCACTTCCGGCACGGGCACTTCCGGCACTTCCGGCACGGCCGCATGGGGTTCCGCCACGGTGGCTTCAGGCACGGCGGGTTCCGCCACGGCGGGTTCGGGCACGGCAGGCACTGAGCGGGCTAGCTGAAACGACGATCGCCGGGCCGTCCTAGCGATCCAGCCAGCGGATCTCGTACGGGGCGAGGGTCAGATCCTCTCCGTCGATCCGGGTGCGGACCCGGCGGTCGCTCACGTTGACGGCGACCGCCTGACGCGGCTGGGCGAGCACCCGCACCCGAGGGTCGGTCGACGACAGGCCGACCAGCCTCGTCCCCGCCGGGAACCACCGGGCGAAATCCTGCAGGAGGGTCAGCATGCCGCCGGGCGCGCCACCGTTCCGTACGAGGGTGCTGATCCACAGGCAGCCCTGGCAGCGCGCGTCCTGGGCCTCGTTGTTCCAGTACAGGACGGTGGTGACGCCCGTCCTGGCCAGCTCGATGAGGGCCGCCGCGTTGATGGCGATCCGCTTCTCCTCCGTCCAGGGGAGGCTCTCCGGCTCGACGTAGTACTCGTCCCACCAGATCGGCAGGTTCGTCTTCGAGCGCAGCCAGGCGTTGATGGCGCCGAGCTTGTCCAGGGCGGTCACCTCGTCCGGGTAGACGTCCCGGTCGTCGCTGGCCGTCGGCCCGTCCACGGCGATGAAGTCGGCGCCGTGCTTGTGCGCCAGCCAGTAGTCGACGGCGTCGATGACGCGCTGGTCGACGCTCCCCCACGGCCCGCTCACCGCGGACCGGTGAGTGCCGCCGACGAAGCTGTACATCGGGATGTACGGCCCGCCGACCTGGGCTTTCGGATTCACCGCCTTCACCGCGTCGTACACCGTGTTGTAGAAGTCGGTGAAGTCCTCGTACCTCCAGCGGTCGGCCGTCTTGTCGAAGAAGCCCTTGAGCTCGTTCCACACGGCGAAGTAGTGCACGTCCGGATAGCGCCGGGCGACCGTGGCGGCCAGTTCGGCGTAGTCGCGGAAGTGGTCCCGGGTCGGCGCGACCTCGAGTCTGCTCCAGTCCGTCTGACCGGGCTTGCCGCCCTTCATCCAGTCGGGGGCGCAGCACAAGGTGATGATGGGAACGCCGTGCGTCTTCCTGACGTACTCGATGCGCCGGTCGAGGGAGCGGAAGTCGAACGTCCCGGGCGAGGGCTCCGGGTTGTCCGCGCCCCACCCCATGATGTGCTGGTTCTGCAGCACGGGCCGGTGTGCGATGGCGTTCGCGGCGGTGCCGCTGGCCGGGCCCTCGTCGGCGCTGTAGTCGGTGTGGGTGAAACCCCACACCGGCCAGTCGGTGACACCGGGCGCCCCCACCACACCGATCGGCCGCGCCTCCTCACGGTTCGAGGTGGCCGCGCGCTGAACCGCGAACCCGAGGGTCGCGATCAGCGCCACGAACAGGGTGGCGAAGACGATCAGCATGGGCAGGCGCGAGCGGAAGGCCACGACGATTCGCCTCAGATCTCGTACGGTAGGCGCTTGATCCCGTTGTCGAAGCCGGACAGCAGGTACTCCGGCTCGCCGGTCACCCGGATTCCCGGCGCGCGCGTGAAGAGTTCTCGGAACATCGCGGTCAGCTCCCGCCGGGCGAGGTTCGCGCCCAGGCACAGGTGCGGCCCCGGACCGCCGAAGCCGACGTGCGGGTTGGGAGTTCGCCCGATGTCGAAGACGTCCGGATCGGCGAACACGCTCTCGTCCCGGTTCGCGGACACATAGAACAGCACGACCTTGTCGCCCTTGCGGTAGGACTGCCCGTTCATCTCGTAGTCGCAGGTCAGCGTGCGCCGGAACTGCATGATCGGCGACACGTGGCGCACGATCTCCTCGATCGCCCCGCCGATCCGGCCGTCGAAGTCGGCGAGCAGCCGCGCCCGCTGCTCCGGATGCTCGCTGAACAGCCTGAGCCCGTGCGCGAGCGCGTTGCGGGTCGTCTCGTTCCCGGCCACGAGCAGCAGGTCGAAGAACGCGCCCAGTTCGCGCAGTGACAGGCGCTCGCCGTCGACGTCGGCGGTCACCAGCGCCGACACCAGGTCGTCGGCCGGCCGGCGGCGGCGCTCGCGGCCCAGCCGCGCGACCAGGCGGTGCAGCACGACGATGGCCCTGAGGTTGCCCGCCAGGAGGCGCAGCGTGCGGAGCCGTACGACGTCGCCGCGGACCCCGGAGTACTCCGTCATGGCGTCCACGCAGGCGGCGACCTTCGCGTGGTCCCGTTCCGGAACGCCCATCATCGCGCAGATCACCTTGATGGGCAGACGCGCGGCGACGTCGGTCACGAAGTCGCCCGACCGGCGCGCTAAGACATCGTCGACGACCTCCCGGGCGGTCGCCGCGATGTGCTCGTCGATGCGGCCCAGCCGGCGCGGGGTGAACGCGCGCGAGACGATCCGCCGCAGCCGGGCGTGGCGTGGATCGTCCATGTTCACCATGGGCCGCCCGAACAGCAGGACGATCCACGGCGGCGGCTCGGGCGAGGTGGCCGCCGGCTCGCTGCTGAAGACCTTGGCGTTCCGGCTGGCGTGCACGACGTCGGCGTGGCGTACGAGCGCGTAGAAGCCCCGCCCGTCACGGACGAACGGCACCCGCTTCTCCTTGACGAACACGGGCCCGTCGTACGAGCGCAGGCGCGCGAAGGCCGCCAGCCGCTCCTCGGCGGGGCGCGCCCAGAACTCGAGTGCGGCGAGGTCGGCGTCGTGGTCGTCGGCCCGGGTTCGCGCGCCCATGAGACCCCCATCGCGGTTCGCGTGTCACCTTCTTGGACGCTAACTCCTGCGACCGCGGTTGACGCGTTATCGGCCGGATCGTGCCATAGGATGCGCGCGATTCAGCCAACGGTCGTGAAGGGTGCGTGCGTGAACCAGATCCACCTGGCCGATCAGGTCGCCAGGGTTCGCAGCCGGGCACGGCCGTGGCGCTCGATCATCGCGACGGTGCTGGCCGTCCTCGCGATGGCCGGGTCGATCCTCGCCCGCCAGCAGTCCCGGCCGCCCGGCCAGCGGCTGCCCTGGCAGCTCGCGGCCGTCGGCTGCGCGGCGGTGTTCTGCCTGCTGGCGTTCGCCGCGACGCTGGGCCTGTCCGGCCGGGCGCGGGACCTCATGCTGCCCCGCTTCGGGACCAGCCACGCGACGATGGTGCGGCTCGTCCTCGTGCTGATCGGCGGGCTCACGACCCTCGTGGTCACGCTGCAGTTGTTCGGCCTGCCCGTGGGGCAGCTCGTGCTCGGGGGCGCGCTGACCGGAGTGCTCGTCGGCATCGCGGCCCAGCAGACCCTCGCCAACCTCTTCGCGGGCATCATCCTGCTGCTGTCGAGGCCCTTCACCGTCGGCGACGAGGTACGGCTGTCGTCGGGCCCGCTGGGCGGGGAGTTTCAGGGCACGGTGCTGGAGATCGGCCTGACGTACGTCCGGCTCGCGTCGGAGGACGGCGACTACCACCTCCCGAACGCCCAGGTCCTCTCCGCCGCCGTCGGCCCGCCGACGGCGAGCCCCGACGCCGAGACCGCCCCGGCCGCGCCCGGCGCCACGAGCACCCCCGACGGCACGGGAACTCCGGACGCGGTGGGCCCGGCCGCCGTGGCGGGTATCGCCGCGCAGACCGCCGCCGACGGGTCCGCGGAAGGCGACGGCCGCGGCCCGGACGGAGGCGCGGCCCCGCAGCGGTGAGCGCCGCACCCGGCCGGGACGAAGAAGCGCCGTCTCAACGGTGAGCGCCGCACCGCGGTCGCCGCGGGCGGTCAGTGGTGCTTGCCGTGTCCCGGCCTCTTGTGCTTCTTCGGCTGCGGTTTCGGGCGGGGCTTGGGCCGCTTGAGGGTCGCCTGCGCGTTGGGCCGGGATGGCCGATGGACGGTCGGCGACGGCCGGGAGGAGGCCGGGTGCGAGGTGACCGGCGCGGAGGACGACGACGTGGTCGCGGGGTGGTGCGGGGACGTGGGGCGGGCGAACCAGCCCACTCCCCCCGCCAGCAGGGCGATCGCCAGGCCCCCGACCGCCAGCGGGAGCGCCCGGCGGCGCCCGGCCGGCTCGTCGGCCGTCGGCATGGCCAGCACCTGGGTCGCGCCGCCCGGCGGGTGACCCGTCCCGCCGCCTGGCGGGTAGCCCGTCCCGACCTCGACCGGCGGGTGATGCGTCGCGCCGCCGACCGGGTACGACGGGGGCGTCGCCGCGCCGACCGGGTACTGCTGCGGCAGCGCGACCCCGTCCACCCGGGTCCCGCCGGCCACGGTGACGCCCGGATCGTCGCGTAGCCGGGCGGCCCGCTCGGCGACCAGCGCCGCACCGGCGGGCCGCATCGCGGGGTCCTTGGCCGTCAGCGCGCGGACCAGGTCGCGGAGACCGGAGGGCACGGACGCCGGAAGCTCGGGCAGCGGGGTGTCGCGGTGCGCGACGAGCACCGCGGTCGCGGGTCCCTCGTAGGGCGGTCGCCCGGTGAGCATCTCGAAGGCGATGATGCCCAGCGCGTACAGGTCGGTGGCGGCCGTCGCCTGCTTGCCCGTCGCCTGCTCCGGCGCGAGGTACAGCGGGGTGCCCATGAGCATGCCGGTCCGGGTCAGCGGAATGGCGTCCACCGCGCGGGCGATCCCGAAGTCGGTGATCTTGATGGAGCCGTCGCGGCCCACCAGCAGGTTCCCGGGCTTGACGTCGCGGTGCACGAGCCCGGCGGCGTGCGCCACCGCGAGCGCGGTCGCGGCGGACACGATGATCTCGAGCACGCGGTCCGGCGGCGTCGGCGCGTCCCGGGCGATCGTCGCCGCGAGGGACTCGCCCTCCACGAACTCCATGACGAGGTACGGCGGCTCGTCGCCCCGGCCCTCGTCGTAGTCGAAGACCTGGGCGATGCCGGGGTGCGACAGGGCCGCGGCGTTCCGCGCCTCGAGGCGGAACCGCTGGCGGAACTCCGCGCTGTCGGCGTACTCGCCGCGCAGGAGCTTGACCGCGACCGGGCGGCCGAGGGCGGTGTCCTCCGCCCGCCAGACCTCGCCCTGGCCGCCGACGGCGATGCGCTCGACCAAGCGGTACCGGTCGCCGAGCACCGTGGTGGGGCCGAATGTCATAGTCATCGTTCGCGCCACGATACCGACCCGAACCGTCATGATTCACTCACTTCGGTCGGCGCTCGGCGGGCTCAGCCGGCGTCGGGCGCGGTGCTCAGGCCCAGGGCGTCCGCCATCGCCCGGGACTTCACCAGCGTCTCCTCGAACTCCGCCGCCGGGTCGGACGCCGCCACGATCGCTCCGCCGACTCCGAAGGCGACCGTCTCGGGCGTGATCACGATCGTACGGATGACCATCCCCAGGTCGGCGGCGCCGCTGAGGGAGAACCAGCCGAGCGCGCCGGAGTAGACCCCGCGCGGGCCGTCCTCCAGCCGATCGATGATCTCCATGGTGCGCAGTTTCGGCGCCCCGGTCATCGAGCCGCCGGGGAACGCCGCCCGTACGCAGTCGACGGCGGAGGCGCCGGGCCGCAGCACACCCCGGACGGTCGACACGAGCTGGTGGACCGGGGCGTACGTCTCGACCGCGAACAGGCGCGGCGCGTGCACCGACCCCACCTCGCAGACGGCGCCGAGGTCGTTGCGGACCAGGTCGACGATCATCAGGTTCTCCGCCCGGTCCTTGGCGCTGGCGCGCAGCTCGCGCCGGAGGGCGGCGTCCTCCTCCGGCGTCGCGCCGCGCGGCCGGGTGCCCTTGATCGGCTTGGACTCCACGACACGGTCGGCACCGACGGACAGGAAACGCTCGGGCGAGGCGCTGAGCACCGCGACGCCCGGGAAGTCCAGCAGCGCCCCGTACGGGACCGGGCTGACCCGGCGCAAGAACGCGTACGTCCGCAGCGGGTCGGCGGCCACGGGAGCGACGGCCATGTTGGTCAGGCAGATCTCGTACGACTCGCCGTCGTGGATCTCCCGGCCGCACTCGGCGATCCGTTTGAGGTAGGCGTCCTCACTGTGCCGCAACTCGTACGGCAGGGCGGGCGCGCGGCCCGGCGCGGGCGGGCGCTCCCCCTCGGCGGGCAGGCGGCGTACGCGCGCCTCGGTCGCGTCGAGCCACGCGCCGGCGCGCGGGTCGTCGGCGCCCTCACCGAGGCACAGCAGGAAGCAGGTGCGCTCCCGGTGGTCGAACACCAGCGCGCGGTCGGCGAAGAGCAGCGCCGCGTCGGGCGTCGGAGCGTCGTACGCGGCCGTGCCGCCGGTCTCGGCCTTCAGCTCGTACCCGAGGTAGCCGACGTAGCCCAGATTGAAGTCGAACGGCAGCCGCTCGTCCGGCGGCAGGGCGCGTTCCCGGAGGCGGGCGTCGAGGTGGTCGAAGACCGGTCCTGACAGGAGCTCCACGGGCCGCCCCGGCCGCTCGACCCGTACGGTCCGCTCGCGCACCCGGTAGGTGACGAACTCCGCCAGCGGCCCCGTCCCGTCCCCCATGATCGAGAAGCGGGACCCGATGGCGGCCCCGGCCGCGCCGTCCAGCCAGAAGCTCCGCGGCCGGCCCGCGAACAGCTCCCGGTAGGCGGTCTCCGGATCCGGCGCCCGATCGATCCGCCGCACCTCGAGCCGGTACGGCGGCTCGCCCGAGGCGTGTGCCGGGGCCGGGACGGCGGACGCCGCCCGTGCGGGCGAGCGGGGGCGGTGACCGCCGAGGTCACGGGAACCGCCGAGGCCTTGGGAGCCGCCGAGGTCACGGGAGCCGCCGAGGCCTTGGGAACCGACGAGATCGTGCGAGCCGACGAGGTCGCGGAAGTTGGCGAGGAGCTCCCGGCCGTACTCGGTGCCGATCGACTCCGGGTGGAACTGCACGCCCCACAGCGGCCGCTCCCGATGGCGTACGCCCATCAGGACGTCGTCGGGTGTCCACGCGAGCGGCTCGAACTCCTCCGACAGCGCGGTCACGGCCAGCGAGTGGTAGCGGACGGCCGTGAACGGCGAGGGGATCCCCGCGAACAGGTCCCGCCCGCCGTGGTGGATCGGCGACGCGAGGCCGTGCACCGGCTCGGGGGCGTACCCGACGGTGCCGCCGAACAGCTCGCACAGCCCCTGGTGACCGAGGCAGACCCCGAGCACGGGCCGGTCCCAGTCGCGGATCGCGCGGGCGCTGACCCCGAAGTCCCGTTTCCGGCCGGGACGCCCCGGACCGGGCGAGATCACCACGCCGTCGAAGTCGCGCGGGTCGAGCGAGGACCATTCGACGTCGTTGCGGACGACCACGGGCGGGCGTCCGTTCACCTCGGCCATCAGATGGAAGAGGTTGTAGGTGAAGGAGTCGAAGTTATCGATCAGGAGTGTTCGCATCGAGCGCGGGACCTCTCAGTGGTGTCCGCGGAGCTCACCTCGAAGGATATGCGCCCCCCCGGAACTCAGGTCTCGCGGAGGATCCGCTGGAGGATCTTGACGGAGGCGTTGGGCGGCTCCGCCTCGATGACGACGCGGTTCAGTACGTGCCAGTAGTAGTCGACGTCGCTCGTCTTCGTGGCGTAGACGGCGTTCGTGAGCTGCTCGAGGTAGACGACGTCGGGGATGTCGTCCTCGGGGAAGCGCAGCAGCGTGATCGGGCCGCCCGCCGCGGCGTGGCCGCCGGCGCTGAACGGCATGACCTCGACGGTGACGTTCGGCAGCTCGGCGACCTCGAGGAGGTGGCGGAGCTGGGCGCGCATGACGTCCGCGCCGCCGATGGGACGGCGCAGCGCGGCCTCGTCGATCACCGCCCAGAGCTTCGGCGGGTTCGGCCGGTGCAGCAGGAGCCGCTGCCGCTTCATCCGCAGCGCGACGCGCCGGTCGATGACGGCCTCGGACTGCTCGCGGTGCGCGAGACGGATGACCGCGCGGGCGTACTCCGGCGTCTGCAGCAGACCCGGGATGAACTGCACCTCGTACGTGCGGATGACGCTGGCGGCCTGCTCCAGCCCGAGGTAGTCCTCGAACCAGCGCGGGACCACGTCGGCGTACTCCCGCCACCACGGCGGTTCGGTGGCCAGTTCGGCGAGTTCGAGCAGGGTCGCGCGCTCGGCGCCGCCGTCCACGCCGTACAGCGTCAGCAGCTCGGAGACGTCACGCTGCTTGAAACCCCGCCGCCCGAGCTCCAGGCGGCTGATCTTGGAGTGGGACGCCTGGATGGCCGCGCCGGCGCTCTGACAGGTGAGGCCGCGCGCCTCGCGCAGCCTGCGGAGCTGGGCGCCGACGAGCATCCGCAGCACCGTCGGACCGGCCTGGCGGTAGGCCAGCAGAGCGCTGTCGGCCACGCCACCAGCGAGGGGGCCAGTGACCATGCCGTTTACTCTCCGCTCCACAGTCGTCGCCGACACTGATCGCGTTCGAAGCCTCTCACGATAGCCTCGGCGGTGCGAACCGGATTGGACGGTTTGCCCTACGGCATCCCTCCAGCGGCATCGAGGAAAGGTCTTCCCCGTGACCGACGACGCGCACGCATCCGATCGACAGCCCTCCGAAACCGACCGCAGACTCCCCGAACCCGACCGGCCGGCCCCACCGGAGATCGACACGACCGTGCCCCACTCGGCGCGGATCTGGAACTACTGGCTCGGCGGGAAGGACAATTACCCCGTCGACCGGCAGGCCGGTGACGAGTTCACCGAGGTCTTCCCGGGCATCGTCGACGCCGCCCGCGCCGTCCGGCACTTCCTCGCCCGCGCGGTGCGTCATCTGGCGGAAGAGGCCGGAATCCGGCAGTTCCTCGACATCGGCACGGGCCTGCCGACCGTCGACAACACCCATGAGATCGCCCAGCGCGTCGCCCCGGAGTCGCGGATCGTCTACGTCGACAACGACCCGCTCGTCCTGGCGCACGCCCGTGCCCTCCTGACCAGCACCGCCGAGGGCGCCACCGACTACATCGACGCGGACGTGCGCGACCCCGACCGCATCCTCGAGGCCGCCGCCCGGACCCTCGACCTCGGCCGCCCGGTCGGGCTGATGCTGATGGGGATCATGGGCCACATCGACGATCGGGAGGACCCGTACGCGATCGTGCGCCGGCTGCTGGCCGCCCTGCCGTCCGGCAGCCACCTGGTACTGAGCGACGGCACCGACACCGATCCGCGACGCCGGGCGGCCCACCAGCGGTACAACCGCGGCGGCGCGGTGCCGTACCACCTGCGCTCCCCCGAGGCCCTCACCCGCTTCTTCGACGGCCTGGAACTCCTGGAACCCGGCGTGGTGCCGGTCTCCCAGTGGCGCCCCGAACACAGCCCCTTCGGCCTCCCACCCCGAGTGGAAACGTTGGGCGGAATGGCCCGCAAACCCTGACCGCCCAACGCCCGCCCCGACCGACCTCGAGGGTCAGGGTTCGGTGCCCCGGCGCCAGGCTCTGTCGTCGAAGAAGATCCGGACGGAGGAGGCGGTGCGGGCGGCCGGGCCCAGGTCGGCGGCGCGGGCGGCGGGGTCCATACGAAAGAACGGACCGTGGTGGCGACACCGCCGCGGGGCCGCCTCGTGCAACCGCCGGAACTCGCCGGAGAGCCGGGTCGGCGCCTCACTCATTCCACGCCTCCTCTGTGCGACCATCCGGATGCGAACAGTTACCGAACGTCATGGTAAAGCGCCCGTGAGCAGGCCGGACACTGTTCGCCCGAACAGGCGCCGGTGGCCGCACCACTACCGGCGCGGGCTGAATCGGAGCCGTCCGACCTCGAACCGAAGGGACGCACGATGCGCATCGCGATCAGTGGCGCGGCAGCCGCCGCCGCAGTGACACTGCTCCTCACGACCCCGAGTACCGCCCTGCCCATGGCGCCGGCCTTCGCCGGAGCGGCCGGCCTCGGCGCACAGGCGGCACCGACCCAGGCGTGCGCCGACCACGGCCGCAACGTCGGGCCGGCCGGCCCGACCGGTGGCACCGCCCAGGAAAGGATCGAACGGGTGGTCGCCGCCGCGGCGTCGATGACCGGCAGGGGCCTGTCCTACTCCTGGGGCGCCGGCGGAAAAGGCGGCCCGTCCTGCGGAATCGCCGACGCGAGCCCGGGCGGCCACCACGACTACAACGTCCTCGGCTTCGACTGCTCCGGTCTGACCCTCTACGCCTTCTGGAGAGGCACCGGCATCGACATCGGCAGCAGCTCTTCAGCTCAGTACCGCAACGGCACCAAGATCCCGCGAGACCAGATGCGACGAGGCGACCTGATCTTCTGGAAGACCCACGCCGAGCACCTCGTCCACGTCGCCCTGTATCTCGGGAACAACAAGATCATCGAAGCGGCGCCACCGCGTGGCACGAACAGCGTCCACGTCACCGACCTGTACTCCAGCGGAGGCGGCGACGTGATAACCGACCACGCCGTCCGCTACATCGGCTGACCCCACTCTCCTGCCGGAGGCCCAGCGAGCCCGCCCCTCCCGCATCGACGGCCCCCACCGCGCGGCGGGAGTGACGGTGCGGTGGGCCGCGCTCCCCTCGCCGTGCGGCCCCCGGTCACCCGGACGTACGGCCGGAGTCGCTGGCCGACTATCGGCGGGCGCTCGACTCCTACGGCGCTCGACGCCCGTGACGCCGAGCGGGTCCGGCAGGAGCCGGCCTACGCCAGGAACGCCCTCGTCCGGCTCGACGCCCGCGCCCACGGGCTGCCGGCCTTGAGCGCTTTCACTGGCGTCCACTGCGGCTAGAGCGCAGCGAACGCCAATGATCAACCATGCCGTTTCAACGGCGCGGACGGCGGGTCAGGGTTTGCGGCCGATGCCGCCGTACAGGGCGACGTCCTCCTCAGGGGTCAGTGGCGACACCTCCGGCCGCCACAGCGGGCACGACACCACCCCGGGCTCGATGGGTTCGAGGCCGTCGAGGAAACCGGCGACCTGCTGCGGGGTGCGCAGGTGGTACGGGACCGCGCCGGTGGCGTTGTACTGGCGGAGCGCCTCCCGGTAGGCCGGGTCCGTGTCGACGCCGTCGCGGACCGCGAGGAAGCTGCCGGGCGGCAGCGGGTCGAGCAGGCGACGTACGATCGACCGCGCCTCGTCGTAGTCCTCCACGTGGGCGAGGATCCCCATGAGGATCACCGCGACGGGCCGGTCGAAGTCGAGGGTCCGGGCCGCCTCCGCCAGGATCTTCTCCGGCTCGCGCACGTCGGCGTGGATGTACTCCGTCGCCCCCTCGGGAAGTCCGGTCAGCAGCGCCTCGGCGTGCGCGAGGACGAGCGGGTCGTTGTCCACATAGACGACCCGCGCATCGGGAGCCACCCGCTGTGCGACCTCGTGGGTGTTGTCCACGGTCGGCAGGCCGGTCCCGATGTCCAGGAACTGCCGGACCCCGGCCTCTTCGGCGAGGTACCGGACCACGCGGCCGAGGAAGTAGCGGCCGATCCGCGCCAGGTCGACGATCTGCGGGAACAGCTCACGGACGCGGTCTCCGGCCTCCCGGTCCACCGGATAGTTGTCCTTGCCGCCCAGCCAGTAGCCGAAGATCCTGGCCGAGTGCGGCACCGAGGTGTCGATTTTGGGGCGCTCGGCCGGTGGGGACAGTTCATCAGACATCGACTCAACTCCTGCCAAAACGGTTAACCCCAACGTTGCGAACGTAACCCACGCACCACTTTTCACTCCTCCATCGGCACGGCGCGGCCACAGGTGGCCGGAGGTGGCCGCCGGACCGGCGCGCCCCGAAGCCGAGGCGCTGCGGAGCGCGCTCGGCCAGGCGAAGCCCGGTAACGTCATCCGGCTGTCGCCGAGCACGGGAGGGCACCACCGGCGGCCGCGTCATCGGCAACGTCTTCGACGGGTCGAAGATCGGCGGCGACGAGCACAACGACTCCTGGGTCGACGTCAAGGGCAACGGCTACGTGTATCCAGGACAACACCGGGACGAAGACCCCCGCGGACGGTTTCCAGACCCACCAGATCATCAAGGGGTCGGGTACCGGCAACATATTCCGTGGCAACAAGATCGACTTGGCGGGCGGCAACGGTGTCGGCATCAACGACACGGCCGACGGCAACACGATCCTCTGCGACAACACGGTGAGCGGCGGTCGGCTCACCAAGGACGGCATGTGCGTCAACAAGTGAATCAAGGAGACAACTGCATGAACCCGAAGCCGACCGAGCTGCCCCGGCTCACCGTGATCGGCACCGGTTACCTGGGGGCCACCCACGCGGTCTGCATGGCCGCCCTGGGGTACGAGGTCCTCGGCGTGGACGTCGACGAGAAGAAGATCTCCAAGCTGGCCTCCGGCGAGGTGCCCTTCTTCGAACCCGGCCTGCCCGAGCTCCTCACGAAGGCGCTCGACTCCGGACGCCTCCGGTTCGGCACGTCGTTCGAGGAGGCGGCGGCGTTCGGCGACGTCCACTTCATCTGCGTCGGCACCCCGCAGCAGCCGGGCTCCGACGCCGCCGACCTGACCTACGTCGAGTCGGCCGTCCGCGAGCTCGCCCCGCACCTGGAGCGCCGCGCCCTCGTCGTCGGCAAGTCGACGGTGCCGGTCGGCACCGCGTACCGCCTCACTCACCTGGTGCAGGAGCTCGCGCCCGCCGGCACGGAGGTCGAGCTGGCGTGGAACCCGGAGTTCCTGCGCGAGGGCTTCGCCGTCGAGGACACGATGCGCCCCGACCGGCTCGTCTTCGGCGTCGCCACCGACTGGGCGAACGAGCGACTGCGCGCGGCGTTCGCCCCGATCCTGGACCTGGGCACGCCCGTCGTCCGCACCGACCTGGCCACCGCCGAGCTGGTGAAGGTCGCGGCGAACTCCTTCCTCGCCACCAAGATCTCCTACATCAACGCGATGGCCGAGGTCTGCGAGGCGGTCGGCGCCGACATCAAGGACCTGGCCGACTCGCTCGCCCTCGACGACCGCATCGGCGGCAAGTTCCTGCGCCCCGGCCTCGGCTTCGGCGGCGGCTGCCTGCCCAAGGACATCCGCGCCTTCGCGCACCGGGCCGAGGAGATCGGCGTGGGCCAGGCCGTGTCGTTCCTGCGCGAGGTCGACGCCATCAACCGCCGCCGCCGCGCCCGTACGGTCGACCTGGTGCGCGAACTGCTCGGCGGCCGGCTCGCCGGGGCGAACATCGCGGCGTGGGGGGCGGCGTTCAAGCCCAACTCCGACGACATCCGCGACGCGCCCGCCCTCGACGTGGCCCGCACCATGCACGGACTGGGCGGTTACGTCCGGGTGTTCGACCCGGCCGCGCTGGACAACGCCCGCCGCGCCTACCCGGAGCTCCGCTACGGCGACAGCGCCCTGGACGTCGCGCGCGACGCCGACGTCGTGGTGCTGCTGACCGAGTGGGCCGAGTTCCGCGAGGTCGACCCCGCCGCGCTCGGCGAGGTCGTCCGGCACAGGCGGATCGTCGACGGCCGGCACGCTTTGGACGCCGACGTCTGGCGCGCCGCCGGCTGGGAGTACCGCGCCCTCGGCCGCAACTGACCCCCGTGGCGGCGCGGCCGGTGAGCCGGCCGCGCCGCGCTTTCTTCAGCGGAAGGCGTCGGCGCGCTCCGCCACCCACTGGCGGAACGTCAGCGCGGGCGCGCCGGTGAGCTCCTCGACCGTGCCGGTCACCTCGGCGGGCCGGTCGTCGGGCCCGCTCAGCAGGGCGTCCACGAGCGCGGGCGGCCAGCCGTCGCCCAGCATCGACGCCCGCGCCGCCTCGGCCGTGGTCTGCTCGAAGCGCAGCGTACGGCCGATGACCTCGCCGATGATCCGGACCCGGTCCGCCGTGGTCAGCGCCTCCGGGCCGGTCAGGACGTACTTGGCACCGTCGTGGCCGTCCTCCGTCAGCGCGCGGGCCGCCACGGCCGCGATGTCGGCCTCATGGATGATCGCGTTCTGCCCGGCGAAGGGATAGCGGACGACGTCCCCGGTACGGACCTGCTCGGCCCAGCCGAGCGTGTTGGCCGCGAACGTCCCGGCCCGCAGGAAGGTCCAGTCCAGGCCGCTCTGCTCGATGGCGCGCTCCAGGTCGGCATGGAACTGGTTGATCAGGTCGGCCTGCCGCTCGGCCCGGTCGTCCACGCCGAGGGAGGACAGGTAGACGACGCGGCGGGCCCGTCGCTTGATGGCGTCGAGCACGGCGGGCGCGCCCTCGGCGTCGAGGAACGGCCAGACCAGGAACACCGAGTCGACGCCCTCGAGGGCCGCCTCCAGGCTCTCCGGCCGCCCCAGGTCCCCCGCCACGGTCTCCACCCCGGCGGGCAGCCCGGCCGCCTCCGGGTCACGGGTCAGCGCACGGACGCGGACACCCGCCGCCGAGAGACGAGTGACGAGATGCCGGCCAACGTTGCCGGTCGCCCCGGTGATCAGAATCATCTGGCTCCCCCTCTTACGCGAATCCTCTCGACGGGGACCGTACGACCTCAACCAAAGTTGAGGTCAACCGGGCGTGCGGCGGCGTCCGCCGGGGACGGTCCCCGGCGGACGCCGCGCGGTGCGTCAGCCGGTGACGCGGGTCGTGCGGTACGCCGGATCGGCGGCGATCTCGGCGTCGGTGAACCGGTCCTGGACCCACCGCTTGGCCGAGAACAGGCGGGTCTGGTCGGTGTGGTGCGGCGAGCTCGGGTTCGCCGACTCGGAGTAGGTGAGGATCGTCGACGCCCGCGGCCCGGCCGGCGTGAGGGACACGGCCATGATGAAGCTCGAGCCGGAGGTCACGTCGGAGTAGGTGCCGTCGGCCTGGAGCGGCAGGCTCGCGGGATAGATGGCGTTGAAGCAGCCCTCGGCGCCCGGGCAGCCGGGGATCGCGATCCCGGCGTACCGCTGCGCGGCGCCCAGCGGCTCGTCCAGCGGCACCTTCAGCGCCGTCATCCGCTGGACGGTGTCGGCGAGGGCACGGCCGACGCCCGGATCGGCGGTGTTCAGGTCGCGCGGCGTGGTCACCGGGTGCGCGGGGTCGAACGGCGTGCGGAACAGCCGTGACGCCGCCGCGGCGAAGAAGAACGCCCGCCACAGGACGGCGCCCTCGCTGCCGGTGTCGGTGCGCAGGTCCCAGGCCGCCAGGACCCGGCACGCGGCGCGTACGTCCACCGACGTTCCGTCGGTCGCGGTCAGCGTCGGATGCGCGCGGCAGTAGGCCACGAGCTGGTCGCGCAGCAGCTCGGCGCTCAGGTCGCGGTCGCCGAGCATGGTCCGCCGCAGGCTCGCCAGGTCGAAGCCGCGCGGTCCGAGCCCGTCCGTTCCGGCCAGCCGCTGCTTCACCATGTCCAGGCCGAGCCGGGTCCGCAGCGACCGCTCGGTGCCCGTGTCCCCGAAGATCCGCGGGAACCCGGTCAGCGGCACGTCCGGGTTGGTCAGCCAGGGGCTGTTGTTCGAGTTGGTCACATAGTCCGTACGGGACAGGCGCGGCGTACGGGAGGGCCCGAAGATGCCCGGTTCGATCGCGTCCGGGTCACTGCCCCACGCGCAGCGGGACGTCGACCCGTCCAGCGCCGGCTCCGGGCCGTCGACCGCGCAGCTCTTCAGCTGGTCGTCGGTGACGTGCGGGGCGACCGACGCGTCGGCGTAGTACGCCTGCCCGGTCGAGTCCGCCGCGATCGTGTTGGTGAACGGGATGCCCTGGTAGGTGTCCTGCGCCTTGCGCAACTGCGCGACGCTGTCGGCCCGGTCCATCGCGAGCCAGGTGTTCATCGCCCGTACGTTGCGCGCGTTGACGTCCCGGATCGCGTACGCGTTCGTGGTCGTCCAGCCGTCCGCGACCACGGGCCCGTACCGCGAGTCGTACAGCGTCCGGCTCACGCTGCCGAGTCGGCCGTCCTTGCCGCGCACCTGGACCGTCACGGTCCGCTTGGTCATCGCCTCGCGGTGCCCGTCCACGACGTACGCGGTGGGGTCCCCGGGCACGAGCGTCAACCGGTAGAACGTGGCCCGCGCGGCCGTGGAGACGGTGTGGCTCCAGGCGAGATGCTCGGTGTGCCCGATCTCGACGAGCGGCGTCCCGTACAGGGCGACGCCGCTGACGTTCAGCCGGCCGGGGATCGTGAGCTGCACCTGGTAGAACCGGCCGACGCCCGCCCAGGGGAAGTGCGGGTTGGCCAGCACCATGCCGCCCGTGCCGCCGCGCGTCGCGCCCCGGCCCAGCCCGTACGCGTTGCTGCCGGCGTCGGCCTTCGGCAGCACGGGCGGCTTCGTCCGTACCGCCTTGCCCGCCGTGGGCGGCGCGGCGTCGACGATCGGGTCGATCGCCTGCTCGACGCCCTCGATCTGCGTGACCTGGTACATGTCCCGGTAGACGTCCAGCTCCGTCATCGGCCGCACCCACGCGGCACCGCGGCAGGTGGAGTCGGGAAGCCGGGAGACGCCGGTGTCGCGAAGGTAGCGGTTGTAGCCCGCGACGTAGCCGCGGACGATGTCCCGCACCTCCCGCGTCGGCCCGAGCGGCGCGGGCTGCGCGATGAGCCGGCGTACGGTGCCGGACCGCAGCTCGGCCTGCTGGTACACGTCGCTGGCGAGGTTCGACGTGCTCACCAGCGGATCGTCGGTCGCGGCGTCCGGCCCGAAGTACCGCGACCGCTCCCCGGCCAGGGTGACCAGGTGCGACGCCATGACGCACAGGTTGTCCTGGGCGAACGCGTACCCTTCCCCGAACCCGAGACCGGCGTAGTCGGCCGCCTTGATGTGCGGGATCCCGTACGCCGTCCGCCGGATCTCGGCCCTGTAGGGCCCGGTGGGCGCGGCCCCCGCCGGTACGGCGACGGCCAGGGGGAGTGCGGTGAGCGATGCCACCGCGCACGTGACGAGCTTCCATCTCATGGAGATCACCTCGGGCTCATGATCCGGCCCGGTTGATCCTCTTACATCGCCCCTGCGACGGGTTCCGCCTTCCCCCGAACGGATGACCCCGCCCACCCGTCCACCCCAGGTCGTACGCCCTCGGACGAGTCACAGAACAGCCCGAGACGTCAGGGCGTACACGGATGCGAAGACCGCAAGTCAATCTCGGGAAGCGTCGACTCGCTCCACCCACTGAAGAAGATCTACGTCGAAGCCGACCAGAACCTCAATCGACCCCCCGGAATGCCTCTCGCGCATGTTCCCGGAGTAGACCTCATTGTAGGAGAAATTCTCCACCAGATGCGCTCTGCTCAAGGCAGGCAGCACCTCTTCCTTGAGGGAGCCCCACGGACGCAGATCCTCAACGGCGTCGATTCGCGGCATCGGTACATCCGGCCGACGCCCGAGACGCTGCCCCCAAGAATAACGGCGTGGCGTCACATTGACCAAGAACATGTAGTCGCCAAAGTTGGGAAGTTCGAACGCGAACACCCTGGAGTCCTTGAAACGCTCCGGAAGCTCCGAATTCTCGTCGGCGAGATCGAACTGATACTCAGGCTCACCCAGGATGGAGATCTCAACATCTACCGTGTGGACCATCTTGCCGAGCTCCGTTCGCCTCGCTGATTCCAGGACTCGCTTGGCGTCATCCCACGACGCGTCGAGTTCGGCCAGCACTTCGGCGACTTTCTCCGAGTACGACATGAAACCCAATAGGTATAGCTGAAATTCTCGTATCCCAAACCTTTCCATTAGATAGCCCCTTACGGCCGGCGCACCCGCAGTCCGGAATCAACTAGCCATGGGTACAGCATAATCGGACGCTGGAGCCTCACCGTGGAAGCCGGACCGCTGCCCAGCCCCGGTCTCGGCCGTAGCAGCGCCGCCGGGCAATAGGTAGACCGATATTTGGGTGACGCGCCGTTCGCGAAGGTCACCACACCGGGCACTAAAAATAACACAGCAAAGAAGAGCACCCCGAATGCGACCTGCCGCCGCAGGTCCTCCGTGCTCCTCTTCTAAAGCTTATCGAGCCTCACCTTAGTCATCAGGAATTTCCGTTCTCTGCTTCGAGCTTCGCGCGTAGCCGGGCGAGCATCTGTTCACTGGACGCGGCGAGCCTCTTCCGTTCCGCCACCGGACGCTGTTCGATCTTCTGCCAGAACTCCTGGTAGTCGCCGAACAAGGCTTGGCCGTACGCCTCGGTTTTCACGGCATCGCGCAGCTTCAGCCGTCCCGCCAGGACCTCTCGCGCCATCTCCTGCAGAACGGGGCCTCCTGAGCCACGGGCCAACTGCCGCAGAGCCGCCCGCATGATCTCCGTCCGCGCGATGTCCCCACGCGTGATGTCGGCCAATTCTTTCTCGTATTCCGCACCGGCGGAACGCTCTTCCTCAGTGGGCATATCCACTCTCCATCGGGCTGTCGTAACCCGTGTCCGGAAGCGGGAACCTACTGAACAGTGACATCTGCCCGACCTGGCCGTGCACGACGCCTACATACCCGTTACAGATTCCCGTACCGATCTCGCGCAGCTTGCTGAACTTCTCGTAGTCTTCGACTATCAGTGCCGCTTCTGCAGCGGCGGTTCCTCCGCAGACAGCACCGCCGAGGACGGTCTCACTCGAGGCCGCCGCCGCCGCCAATGCGATCGAACCGATGATCGCGTGGTCGATCATCCCTTTGTAGAGACCGGCACCGTCTTCTGCGAGCTTGGCGACCCCGGCCGCAGCCTTCTTGTACTCCGCGCCGATCGTGGAGAAGACGGTGTCCTGCTGACCGACGGCGGTGCTGAGGTTGCTGAAGAAGCCCTGCGCCGCGTCGGCGGCGTTCCCCTGCCAGGAATCCCGCAACTCATTGGCGCCTTGCTGGATGTTGGTGCTGACGCTGTTCATCATCGCGCCGATGTTCTCGAAGGCACCACCACATTCGGCGTAGGCCTTCCAGTCTCCGCCGAACCACTCGCCCGCCTGTTCGGCCGGGTCATGCCCGGTCACCATCTTGACGAACTCGACCACCGTCGTGGACGGCGCCACGGCCTCGAACAGTGAGGTGACGTCGTCCATCGGGCCTGCGGACGCCTCGACTTCGCCGACGTCGGGCTCTTTCAGGTAGGTCAGCGGGTCTTCCTGATCCTCGAAATGATGCGTCTGCACCGGGGCACTGCCGAGGTCGGTCAGGTGCGATCCCGGTCGAGCGGCCTTCGGGTAGGTGGCGTCCACTTTCGCAGCCGTCTTGTGCTCGGTCTTCCGGTAGTAGACCGCGGCCCCTTGCAGGCCGTGGTAGGACCGCCAGCCGGCCTTCTGCAGGTTTTCCAACACTTGGTGAGCCGAGTAGATGGCGCTATGAGACGCAGGGTTGATGATTTTTATCAGCAGTCCGTCGGCACTGCCCAGATCCGAGTACCTGGAAAGATATTTGTCGGCCCGAACACCCTGGTCGCCGACACGATTCACCAGTTTGCCGTACGACTCCAGGTCGTCAGGGGTAACACGCAGTTCGGTCATCATCCCTCGAATTCAATGTCGATCGATAACGAGCAGGCGCATGACATAGGCCAAGGGGGTACCCACGATGATGGTGACGATCGCCCAGCCATAGAGCGCCCTCGTCATGTGAACGAATCGTTTGGACAGCTCCGGCAGCAGGACGCCGAGATTCACGGCTATCACGAGTGCGCCGAAGATGATCCGGCAGATCCAGTCCCCGACGTCCGGGCGGTAGTCGATCACGTCGGGCGGCAAGAAGATGAAGAGACCCATCGGCCAGGTCGCGAAGAAGACCACGAGCCTTCGCAGGTAGAGGAACTCAGCCTGCACCGCCCCCACCGCAGCGGCTTTGGCTACGATGCCGACCTTTTCACGACGCGACCGCGTCAACCGTGAATCGTTCTTCTCGGTCATCATCTTCTCATTCCGCGCGCACGGCGAGAGTGACCATACTAAGACCCCTAATCCGAATAATACGCGTCAGGTGTAGACGGTTCCGATAACAGCGATCAACACATAGGACGCCACCAGTAGACAGAAGGCGATCAGCGACAAGCGGTTCTTACGACGCTCATCCCCTGATCCGTTCATGGACATGACGGCGAGGACGTCGGCAGCGACCATGAGGCCGATGATGACAAAAAGCATCCCCCAAACGGGCAGCAATTGGACCGAGATCCTGGGTGACGCGCCGCTCGTGAAGGTCGCCATGCCGGGTACCAGGAAAAACGCGGTGAAGAAGAACACTGCGAAGGCGACCTGCTTTCGCAGATCCTCCTTGCTCCTCTTCTGGAGTTTCCTAAGCTCCACCCCATAGTTCGGCGGCAATGGCCTGTTCTGCCGTCCCATTCGCCATCCTCCACCATCATGAGAGAAAATGCCGCCTGCGGCGGAATACGAAAACCCCGATACCGGCCACCAGCGAGAGAACCGCGATCCCTCCGACCGCGTACAGGATCGACGATGAGCCGCCGGATCCACGGTCTGGCTTCGCCACGACCGAATGGGGGGCCGAGGAGGTCGGGGAGGGTGTGGCGGTCGCGCTGCTATGTTGCTCCTTGTCCCAGCGCTCGTAGACCGGGTTCGGCGCGTTCGCGGGCACCCTGTCGGTCAGCGCGTGGTACGGGCGGAGCAGGCCGTAGCCCGTCTGGAGGTCGACGCCCCGGGGGCCGGTGTCGAGCGCCGAGGCGATGATCCGCTGCACAACCTGCCGCCCCGACATCTTCGGGAACTTGGCCCGCACCAGCGCTACCGCTCCGGCCGTCAGCGCGGTCGATCCGCTGGTCCCGGAGGCGTTGCTGAACACTCCGGCCCGGCCGATCGATCCGGTGTCCACTCCAGGCGCGGCGACAACGACGTAGGGCTGCCGGGCAGTCTTCACCCAGGGTCTCGCCTGGTAGTCGACGGCCCCGACGCCGACGACGCCGGGGCATGATGTCGGGGAGGCGGTCGCGTTGGTCGTGTCTCCATCGTTACCGGCGGCGGAGACCAGGACCACGTCGTGCTTGATCGCATAGTCCACCGCGTCCTGTATGTAGTAATCACAGTGCAGAGGTCCGCGCGGGCTCACGTCCCCGGTCGACATGCTGATCACCTTGGCCCCGTGGTCGACTGCGTAGCGAATTCCCTTCGCTTGCGTGTCCTCGAGGGCGTAATTCGCGTTGTCCCGGTATACGGTGACCGGCAGGATTCTGACTCCCGGTGCGATTCCCACCATCGTCGGCCCCTGGCCGGCGATGAGAGCGGTCATACCGGTGCCATGGCCGCCGCCTTCCGCGTCGAAATCCGTGCGGCCGTCGTCCTTCCGCCCGGTCAGATCGGTTCCAGGCAAGACGACGTCCGCGAGGTCGGCGAGCCTCGCGTTCACTCCTGTGTCGAGTACCGCGACGGTGACCCCTCTGCCGGTGGAGAGCGGCCAGACCTTCTTTTGGATGTCCCAGGTCGAGAACCACCACTCCTCAGCACGAGGCTGAGGAGTGGCCCCGGCCACGGGCGTCCCGGTGAAGGTGACCGCCATCGCGCCGACGGCCGCGAGGACGCGGCGCGCCCAGAGCGCCGTCCGCCTAGCCATTCAGCAGCCGGTCGATGTCATTGACCTCTTCGACGCCCAGGTCGTCCAGCAACCCGGGGGACGCACCGGCCGCACTCTTCGAGGTACCCGCCGTCTCCTCTTCGGGGGCGATGATGACGTCGAGCAGTTCCTGGAGGCGTTCGGGATCCAAGATGTCCGACTCCTTGACCACCTCGAGCACCTCACCGGCAACTGCCTCGTCGTGCCGCGGCGGTGCCTCCCCGATCGTGCCCGACCCCGCCGTCTCTCCCCCGGTCCAGACGTCCTCGTCTTCACCCAGCCAGTTCTTACGTCGCAGCTCGGTCTCCGACTTGCCGTCGGACCCGGCGGCCGTCGGCGTTCCGAGCGCCTGGCCGATGACGTCCTCCTCAGCGCCCCACGTCGCCTCTTCTTCGGCGAGCCACGTCGTGCGCTCACGTTCGGTCTCCGTTGTCCCGGCCGCACCACCGGTTGCGCCCGGTGCGCCCGGTGCCCCCACCACTCCGCGCGCCGCTTGCGACGCCTCGGCCTCTTCTACCGCGGCGGCGCGGGAGGCCGCCACCTCCTCCGCACTGCTCATCCCGGACTCCGACGGCACTCTGCCGGCACCCGGACCGCCGCGGGGAAACGCGCCAGGCCCTGGAAGCAGCGACGGTCCGCCGATACCGCCCGACGTGAGGCCGCCGACGGGGCTCGAAGGGGCTCCGCCGGACAGTCCCGGGGGCAAGGGGTTCCCGGTGTCCGGAGGTGTGGTGCCCAACCCACCACCCGTCGAAGGACCGCCGCCCGCGAGGTCCGCACCATGCCCGCCGTCCGGGATCGTGGGAAGCCCGTTTTCGCTCCCCCGCGGAACATGTGGCAAGCGCGGCGAATGCGGCAGCCGGCCACCGGTCGGTGCACCACCGCCACCGCCACCGCCGCCTACGCCACCACCGACTCGAGGAGAGCCGACGCCGGGACTGTAAGGCGTCTCCCTTCGATGACCGCCCAGAGTCGGCAGGTTCTGCTGCACCTTGTCCGGCATGGCGTCCCAGGCCGCGGCGATCTGATGGTTGACGGCCTGCATCACCCTGTTGGCGGCCGTCTGACGCCCTTCGTCCTCGGCTGGGCTGGCGCCGCCGGTCGGCCAGTTCGGCCATTGGAGACCTTTGAACTGCTTCAGTGCCGCACCGTAGGTCTGCAGCGCCGCACCGGCCTGCTGGCTCCGCCCGAACAACTCGTTCGCGGTCGCATACAGCTGCCCGAGCGCCTTCTGCGCCGCGTCGGCGTCGGCGCCCTCCCACTTCTCCGACAGCTTGGTGCCCACCACGTACAGCTCGTGCGCGACCATCCCCACGATCCTGGCCGCGTTGTTGTACGCCGCACCGGC
Source organism: Actinoallomurus sp. NPDC052308 (assembly GCF_040679195.1). NCBI lineage: Bacteria > Bacillati > Actinomycetota > Actinomycetes > Streptosporangiales > Thermomonosporaceae > Actinoallomurus > Actinoallomurus sp. NPDC052308. The sequence goes on from NZ_JBFAUM010000002.1 coordinate 1,007,704, forward strand.
GGTCGACACCTTCTCATGGTCCGTGGCCTCGAGAAGGGTCTGTATCTCGGTGTAGTTGTAGTTGGCGGGATGTCCCGACGGCCGCGCGCCCGTCTTGATCCGATACGTCTTGGAGCCGCTCATTCGTGTCCCCGAATCAGTCCACGGACGGCGCGGTCCGCTGGGTCGGGATGGTCGGTGGCAAAGGCGGAGCCTCGCCGTCGTCCAGCCGCCGTGACGCCTTGGACGACGCTTCCTCGGCGTCGTTGTGATTGCGGTGCTGGGTGAGGAGCAGTTGGGACGCGGCTGCGAGTTGACGTTGGAACTCCCGGTAGACCTCGAGGATGTTCTCGTGAGCGGTCTTGACCGTTCGCGCCAGTTGTTGTCCGGCGTCCCAGTTCCCGATGGCCTCGGCCCCGACGAGCCCCTCTTCGGCGATCATTCTCATGGCCTCGTCCAGGCCGTCGAGATGCCCGTCCAGTGCCTTCGACGCCGTCGGCAGGCTTCCGTCGGTCGGGAATTTGACGTGTCCACGAGCACTGGGCCACCAGTCGGGAAGCCTCAGCGGCTCATGTCGATCGTCCTGCTTCCCCGTCATCCCCGTTCCTTCCGTCTACCGCCGCCCCCGTGAGTCTCCGGGCAAGAGCCGGGGAACCGTGCCAGACTCCCGCCTGAGACCGCACAACGCGTGCAAGATAGAAGAAACCTGACTGAGAGTCGATAGAGAGTAAAGCAATCTTTACTCGCCACTTGCGGCCACATCTGTCGTACTCGGAGGTCAGGAGGAGGAGGAGACATCGAGGACCGTCCGCTTGCCGTCGGGCGCTACCTGGATGACCGGGATGAGACGGTGCGCGGGGTTGCCGGTCGGGCCGAGGTCGATGTCGCCGGACGCGCCGAGTACGCGGTTCGTGGCGTGCTGGGCGTAGAGCATGTTCCGGACGTTCTCCGGAATGGGGTCGTCCTTCCCCGCCGGACCGGTCGTACGGCGGATCGCCTGCGCCGCCGTGAGCATCGCGTCGTGCGCCATGATCGCCCAGCCGGTGCGCAGGTCCGCCACGTCGAAGTGGCGCCGGAACTCCGCGAGGAAGCCCAGGTAGGCGTTGCGGGAGGGATTCCGGTCCCCGGCCAGCACGTCGGGGTCGGCCAGGGCCGCGTAGATGATCGAGCCGGGTCCCGGGTAGTCCGCCATCGCCGAGGCGTCGGAGCCGGTGACCAGCGTGATCGGGCGACGGCAGCGCTCCGCGAGGTAGCCGAACAGTGTCTTGATGAACTTCTGCCGCCCCGCGTAGAAGATCATGTCCGGTTGGTCCGAGCCGCAGATGTTGCCGGCGATGACGGAGAACTGGTTCGGCAGCCCCGGCTCGTCCGGCCGGTCCGCGGTGAAGACCTCCTCCAGCGCGTGGTGCCGTTTCAGGTACGAGTCGAGCACGGCATTCCTGGTGAAGTCGGTCCGCAGCGACCTGGCGTACAGGTCGGTGGCCTTCTGGTCGGTCACCAGGGTCGCCGTGCGCAGGTCGTGCCGTTTGGCCAGGACCTTGCCGATGACGTCGAGCTCGTCGGCGACCTGCGGGTTGACGCGGGTGAGGCCGGGGATCGGGCCGCTGCCCAGGCCGACGGCGGCCCGCGCCGCGCCTTCGGTGTCGAAGCCGTCGCCGGAGATGACGTCCCCGACCATCGGGATCTTCGCCTTGGACAGTTCGAGGGCCGCCTGGACGGTCGCCGCGGTGCTGAGCGTCAGTCCGGCCACGGCGACGAGGTGGTCCGGTGCCCCGGTCATGTCCTCGAGCCGGCGGACCACGCGCCGCCACTCGCTCTGGTCGCCGCCCTGGTTGGCGAGGACGAGCCGGATCTGCGGGCGATCGCCGCCGCCCTCGCCGCGGTTCGCGCGGAGCTGCCCGACGTACGCGCCTTCGAGCTCGGGGATGATGCGGCCGGTCGCCAGGTCCCGCTCCGGGGCCGAGGAGAACGGTCCGAGGTAGGCCACGGTCACGTACTCCTTGCCGCTGTGGCGTACCCGCTGGTTCTCGTCCCAGATGGCCTTGAGGAGCGGTTTCCAGTTCTTCTCCTGGCCCTTGGCGGCGAACCACGGGTGGTCGTGGTCGCGCCCGTCCGTCACCCCGACGCACTCGCCGTGGATCCGCGGTACGCCGGCGGCGCACCGCCCCAGCCGGCCGACGATCACGACGACCGTGACGGCGACGAGGAGGAGCACGACCACGGCCGCGCCGGCGAGCAGCAGGCGGCGCCGGTGCCGGGGCCGTTCGAACGGGTTGTCGCCGCTGGTCACGCTGTCACCCTCCCGGAGTCGGCCGGCCTCAGTCCCATAGCGGCGCCTCGTTGCGGTGGTCCTGGGCCCGCAGCCGCAGCACCTGCCGCCGACGCGGGCAGAACCGTGTGATCGCGTCGTAGCCGGCGGCGGCGTCGTAGTGCAGGTCCCGGCGCCGTACGCCGGTGAGCGGGTCGGTGACCAGCCACAGCGCCGTCACCAGCGGGGCCAGCGCCTGCACCGCCGGGGGCTCCTTCTCGGTGTCCGCCCAGGCGGCGAGCGCCTGCGCCTCCTCGGCGGGCTCGGCGCCACCGCTCGTACGGCGCGGCGCGGCCACGACCGCGTCGAGCAGTTCGAGCCACGATTCGCCGTCGAGCCCGGCCAGCCGGTCGGCGAGCCGCCGGGTCACCAGCGGAACGTCGCCCAGCGCGAGGGCGTGGTACAGCTCGCCGGCCTCGTCCTTCTCGGCCTGCGCCGCGACGCGGAGCCGCTGGTGCACGGTGGACCAGTCGGCGGCGCCGTCGGCCGTGGCCAGGCGGCGGAGGAGCACTCGCCGCAGGACCGGCTCGAGCACGGCGGGCTCCGGCGGGTCGCCGCCGCCCCACAGGTCCGGCGTGTGAACGGTCTCGGCGTCGGAGTCGAGCAGCCCGCGGGGAACGGTCAGGCGGTCCGCGTCGTCCTGGTGCCGGGCGGCCGCCGCGATGAGCAGCTTGTCGAGCTCCCGCTGCGTACGGTGGCCGAGCAGGTCGGCCGTCAGCCGCTCGCCGACCGTGCCGGTGCCCGACGGGTCCGGCCGGTCGAGCAGGTCCCGCACGTCGTACGGCCCGTCCGGCTCGTCGGCGATCGCCCAGAGCAGGCGGCGAGTGCCGCCCGGGTGGCCGCCGGTGAACTGGTAGATCATCGTGGCGATGCGGCGGTCGTTGGCCGCTTGCAGGCCCAGCCCGGTCACCATCGTCGTGACCTGGCCCTCGTCGAGGTCGGGCAGCACGATCGGGTACCACCAGCGTGCGGCCGGGCCGCGCCGCCGCCGGTCGGTGCGCCCGGCGTTGTCGGGGCGCGCGTACGGCCGGATGTTCCGGGCGACGCGGGTGGTCAGCAGCCCCCGGCTGGTGGCCACGAACGTCAGCGGGTCGGCGGCGCGGCCGTCCGCCACCCGGTCCTGGCGGCTACGCGCGAGGTCGAGGAGGAACTGCTGGCCATCCCGCGTGTCGGCGTTGTCCAGCAGCACGGCGGCGGTGAACGGCTGTTTGGCCGCCCGCCGGTTCTCGAAGTTGTCCCTTAGGTCCGCCAGGAACGCCGCCATGAGCAGGCCGTCGACCATCTCCCGGTTGTCGGCCTGGAAGCGGACGTTCAGCCGGATCAGCTCGTCGATGGGGTCCCGGCCCAGGCCGAGGTCCTGGTCGCCGTACCAGTCCTGGCCCGCGCCCAGCAGGAGCCGGCGGCCGCGCCGCCCACTCGCCAGCAGGCCGTCGACGAGCAGCCCGGCGAAGTCCGGCACCGGGATCTGCTGCGGTATCCCGAGGATGGCCTGCAGCGGAGGCGCGACCCGCTGGACGAGCCCGCGCAGGGCCGCGACGTTGCGGTACTGCTCCAGGCGGGCCTTGACCTGGGCGTACGCCCGCGCGTGGTCCTTGACGTCGAGCTTCTCCTCCAGGACGGCGCGCCCGATGATGAAGCGGGGGAATCCGAGCCGCCCGTAATCCCCGCATTTGCGATTGAGCTCGAAGGCGAGCGCCGCCAGCACCTCGTACCCCGCGACGCTGCCGATCGCCTCGAAATCGACGCGGGCGTACGGGACGTTCCCCTCGAGAAAATCACCGAGACAATCGAGCAGTGCGGTCTTCCCGCTGCCGCGCGGCCCCTCGAAGAGCAGGATGGGAGTCTCCCGCGTGACGCGCTTCCGCTCCTGCTCAGGGCGTTCCATGAACTCCTGTACGACCAGGACGGCGCGGTCCCGGCCGAAGATTCGGGCACGCCCACCCGGCGGCATCGCCATTCCCGCCCCCTGTCTTTACCCGCACGCGAGATCGACCAGCGTAACTGCCGCCTTTCCACGGCAGCAATATGACGACATCGAGCGCCCGGCGGTTCATTTCCCGATTAAGATCGTCGATCGCACGTCGGGAACAGAGCGCCCAAAATCGGAAAACCGAAAAAGCCATTTCAGGCAAGTCGAATAGACCCCCCTCGTGCCCCGTCCGGCGTGCGATGGAGAATGCGGTCCGCAGGCGCCGTACGAGGAGGGGGCATGGACGAGGTCGCGGAGTTCGCGGAGCATCGGCCGCGGCTGTTCGGTCTGGCGTACCGGATGCTCGGCGAGGCCGCCGAGGCCGAAGACGTGCTCCAGGACGCCTATCTGCGCTGGGCGGCGAGCGGGCCGGTCGAGGTCCCGGTGGCCTGGCTGACCAAGGTCGTGACGAACCTCTGCCTCAGCCGCCTCCGCTCCGCCCGCGCCCGCCGGGAGAAGTACGTCGGCCCCTGGCTGCCCGAACCGATCCTCACCGACGACGGCCGGCTCGGCCCGCTGGAGACGGTCGAACAGCGCGAGTCGCTGTCGTTCGGCGTCCTCATGCTGCTCGAACGCCTGACCCCGCCGGAGCGCGCGGCGTTCGTGCTGCGCGAGGCGTTCGGGTACCGGCACGCGGAGATCGCCGACGTCCTGGACATCGACGAGGCCTACGCCCGACAGCTCTACCGGCGCGCCCGCGAACACGTCGGCGAACCCCGCCGGCGGTTCACCGCGAGCCCCGCCCACCGCGAGGAGATCGTGCTGCGCTTCCTCGCCGCCGCCACGGAGGGCGACGTCGCCGGCCTGGAGAAACTGCTCGCCGAGGACGTCGTCGCCTGGTCCGACGGCGGCGGCAAGGTCACGGCCGCCCGGCGCCCGGTCGTGGGACCGTCCCACGTGGCGCGGATGATCTGCGGCCTGGCCGCCCACCCGCGCGCCGCCGGCATGGACATCGAGATCCGTACGGTCAACGGCCGGCCGGCGGTCGTCCTGAGCGAGGCGGGCGCGCCGTACATGGTCCTGGCCTTCGAGTTCGCCGGTGACCGGGTGGCCGCCCTACATTCCGTGCTCAACCCGGACAAGCTCGCGTACGCCGCCGCCCACGGCATGTGACCACCGTCACCGCCGGAGCTGTCACGAACCGGCGGGCCTACCGAGTCACCCCTGTCGACGGACATCCTCCGGCGAAGGGACGGTTGAGATGACGGCACGCATTCTGGTGCTCGGCGCGGGCTACTCGGGTCTGGTGGCGGCCCGGCTGATCGCCAAGGACCACGGCGCGCGGGTGACGCTGGTCAACGCGAGCGACCGGTTCGTGGAACGGGTACGGCTGCACCAGGTCGCGGCGGGCCAGGACGTACGGACGCGGGCGATCGCGGACCTGCTCGACGGCGCGTCCGTCGACTTCGTCCTGGGCCGGGTCACCGCGATCGCCCCGGCGGAACGCGAGGTCGAACTGGCCGACGGGCGGCGGCTCGGCTACGACACGCTCGTCTACGCGCTCGGCAGCAGGTCGGACGCCGAGAGCGTCCCCGGCGTCGCCGAACACGCCTACCCGCTCGCCCTCGGCGAGGACGCCGTACGGTTGCGGGAGCGGCTCGCCGCCGGCGGCACCGTCGCGGTGGTCGGCGGCGGCCTGACGGGGATCGAGGCGGCGACCGAGCTCGCGGAGACGCGGCCGGAGCTGACCGTACGGCTGCTGACCGCCGGCCGCCTCGGCGCCGCCCTGTCCGAACGCGGCCGCCGCCACCTGCGGCGCGCGCTCGACCGGCTCCGCGTGGACGTTCTGGAGAACGCGCGGGTCACCGAGGTGCGCGCGAACGGCCTGCTGCTGGCCGACGGTGACCACGTGCCCACCGACACCGTCGTGTGGGCCGCCGGCTTCAGCGTCCCGGACCTGGCCCGGAAGGCGGGCTTCGCCGTCGACGAACACGGCCGGATGCTCGTCGACGCGACGCTGCGCTCGGTGTCGCATCCGGAGGTGTACGCGATCGGCGACGCGGCGGCGATGCACCGGCAGGACGGCCAGGAGCTCCGCATGGCGTGCGCCACCGGCCTGCCCGCCGCCCGCCACGTGGCCCGCACGGTCCGCCAGGGCCTGGGCCGGCGCGCGCCGAGCCCGTTCCGGTTCCGCTACCTCAACCAGTGCATCAGCCTGGGCCGCCGCGACGCCCTGATCCAGTACGTACGGGCGGACGACAGCCCGGTCGAGTTCGTCCTCACCGGCCGCCTCGCCGCCCTGTACAAGGACGTCATCGTCCGCGGCGCCCTCGCCGCCCAACGCCACCCGGGCCTGGTCGCCCTCACCCCCGGCGGCGGCCCCTCCCGAAGTCGGATCGACGCGACCGACGTCACCCGTCTCGCCGACCACGCCACCGCGCGCCGTTGATCAGAAGCGGAAACCGAAGAGCCCGCCATCAAGAGGGTGACTCGGCGCCCTTCGGGCGGATACCGACGTCCTGCGCACGGACCTCGGCGCGTTCGGGGACGGTGCCGGCGTCGTGCTGGTGGGGCCACTCCTACGGCGGGATGCGATCTCCGAGGTGGCCGGTCACCCCGCCGTACGGCGCGGCCTACCTCGCGGCGGCCTTCCCGCAGGAGGGCGAGTCCCTGCTCGGCAACGCTTCGTCGGCCTGACCTCTGTTCCCCGAGCGGGGAGGTCGCGCAGGCCACATCGGGTCGCGGATACGGCGAGTCGTCCGTTCCCGTACGGTTCGGCGCGTACGGTGGCTGACCGTGGAGGGAGACCTGGAGCGGCTGACCGCGTACACGTATCTCACCGTGCCGGACCGCGCGGCGTACATCGCGATCATGCGGGTGTTCACCTCGACGCTCTTGGCGGATCTGTCGGCGCACGACCTGGCCGAGCGTCTCGACGATCAGTACCCGGTCGAGACGGTCGCCGCGAAGCTGGACGCGTTGACGACCTGGGGGAATCTCATCCCCAGCTCCCGGCCGGTGAAGGCGGGCAGCATCCGGGAGTACCACCGGGTCCGGTCGCGCTACCAGCTGTCCGCTCTCGGAGAGCGGATCCAGCGGCAGGCGGACGAGATCCTCGTCAACGCCGACGCCGCGCGCGAGGTGAGCCGGGAGCTGCTCGCCCTCGTGGCCCGGGGGCTGGCCGAGCTGGAGGAGTCGGCCGGACGGCCGGGCGGCATCGACCCGCGCGAGGCGCTGGACCGCGTCTCGACGCTGTTCGCGCAGTTCGGTCAGTTCGCCGACTCGGTCCGCGACTTCTACGCCTACCTCGGCCAGGTGATCTTCCGGTACGACCTGGACGGCGCGGAGTTCACCGGGTTCAAGGAGCTGCTGCTGGACTACGCGGAGACGATCACCGATGAGGTGGCGCTGTTCGCCCCGCAGATCGAGGCGAGCATCCAGGGGCTGTGGCCGCGGCTGCCTGCCCTCCTGGCGGGCATCGACGCGGCGGACCAGGGCCTCGCGGCCCTCCAGGACGCCGACGTGCGGATCCAGCGGAGCCGCGGCCGGGAGCTCGACGACTGGGCGGGGCTGCGCGCGTGGTTCTTCGACGACACCGGCCAGGGGAGCCAGGTCGACCAGCTTCGCGACGCGACGCTGCGGGCCTTGCAGGCGCTGCTGGCCAACGCCAAGCGCATGATCCGGTCGGCGGGCGGCGGGCTGTCCCGCCGACGCGACCTGATCCGGCTCGCGCAGTGGTTCGACGGCGCCGACGACGCGACCGCGCATGACCTGTTCGTCGCGGCGTTCGGGCTGTACGGGGCGCGTCACCTGGGTGTCGCCCCGGACACCGACCAGGACGTGCCGGCGACGACGAGCTGGTGGGACGGCCCGGCCGCCCGCGTCCCCGTGGCGCTGAAGGAACGCGGCTCGCGCGCGCCCCGGGGCCGTACCGCCGGGCCGGAGGACTACGCGGACCAGCGGGCGCGGCTGCGGGAGCGGGCGGAGGAGGACGCCCGCCGGCAGCGTGCCGCGGCGGCCGAGCTGCGCGCGGCGGGCCCGCGGCTCGGTGACGTACGGCTGTCCGCCCCGGCCACCCGGCTGTTCCTCGACCTGCTCGCGCGCTCCCTGGCCGCGGCCCCGCCGCGGTTCGACGACGCGGAGACCTCCGACGACGACCTGGACGTCCGGCTCCGCCTCATCCGTACGGCCGGGGCGGCGACCGTCGTCCACGGCGCGGACGGCGACCTGGTCCTCGACGGGCTGCGCGTCGACCTCGGTGCCGCCGCGCGCCCGGACCTGGAGGCGGCCGGATGACCACAGGCCCGAAGGAGCGCGCATGAGTGACTTCGCCGACGAGCTGGCGGCCGAGCGGCGCGCCGCGGCCCGGCTGCTGCTGCGCGAGCCCCTGGTCACCCCGGTGACGCATCCGGAGGAGTTCCCGTTGATCCGGCGGCACGCCGACGAGCTGGCCCGGCAGTTCGGGCAGTTGCTGGGGTACCGCCTCGTCGTCGAGCCCGGCTTCGCGCGGCTGCTCAAGGCGGGTCTCGGCCGGAGCTCCGGCCGGTGGCTCGAGCGCGCGTCCGGCGCGCCGTTCACCCCCCGCACGTACGCCTATCTCGCGCTGGCGCTGTCGGTCCTGGTCACGGCGCCCGAGCAGGTGCTGCTGTCGGAGATCGTCACCCGTACCCGCGCCGCCGCCGCGGAGGCGGGCATCGAGCTGGGCGAGCCGAACCGCATCGTCGAACGCCGCGCGCTGGTCGCCGCGCTCAAGCAGCTGATGGCCTGGCACGTGCTGGCGGAGGACGAGGGATCGGTGGAGTCCTACTCCGGCGACGGCGGCGCCGAGGCGCTGCTGACCGTCGACCGGGAGATCGCGCGGCGCCTGGTGAGCGGCCCGATCGGCCGGGCCTCCTCCCCTGACGAGCTGATCGGGCTGGCGGCCGCGCCCGAGCACGCCGGTCCCCGGCACGCCCTACGGCGGCGGCTGGTGGAGACCCCGGTCGTGTACGTCGACGAGCTGACCGACGAGGAACGCGACTGGCTGCGCCGCAACCAGCGCCGCGAGCAGCGCACGTTCGAGGAGTTCTGCGGCCTGGACGCCGAGATCCGGGCGGAGGGCGTCGCCCTGCTCGATCCGGCCGGGGAGCTGAGCGACCTCGAGTTCCCCGGCATCGGGACCGTGCCGTGGGCCGCGCTGCTGGTGCTCGAACGCCTGGTCGCCGAGCTGACCCCGGACGGCGGCTCCGCCGGCATCCCCGAGGGGCGGATCGAGTCCGTGCTCGCCGAGCTGGTCGAACGGCACCGCAAGGCGTGGGCGGAGCGGTACACCGACGCGCCCGAACTGCTGCACGCGGCCGTCACCGACCTCCTGCTGCGCATGCGCCTGATCGACCGGTCCGGCGACGGCGGCCTGCGCCTGCGCGCCGCCGCCGCCCGCTACTCCCCGGAGGTGACGACGTGACCCCGCTCCCGAGGAACCCGCACCGGTTTCGGCTGAGCCGCGCCGGGATCCACCAGGTGTGGCAGTACGACGAGGAGTTCCTGTTCGGCGGCGGGCGGCTGCTGCTGCGCGGCAAGAACGGCGCCGGCAAGTCCAAGGCCCTGGAGATGCTGCTGCCGTTCCTGCTGGACGGCGACACCCGCAGGATCGACGCCGCCGGCGGCGGTAAGACGACGCTGAAGTGGCTGATGCTGGACGGCTGGGCGGCCGGCACGAACCGGCTGGGCTACCTGTGGATCGAGTTCACCCGGACCACCGGCGACGGCGCCGACGAACGCCGCACGCTCGGCGCCGCGATCCGGGCGTCCAAGTCGACGGGCGAGGCGAAGCCGACGTTCTTCGTGACCTCGCTCGCCGTCGGTGACGACCTGCCGCTGCACGACCCGGCCCGCCGGCCCACGCCCGCCGAGCTGCGGGAGCTGATCGGCGCGGAGAACTGCTTCGACCGCGCGGCCGACTACCGCGCCCGCGTCGCCCGGGACCTGTTCGGCCTCACCGACCTGGCGCGGTACCGCAACCTGGTGCACCTGCTGTACGGGCTGCGCCGGCCGACGATCGGCGACCGGATCGAGTCCGGTGAGCTGGTGAAGGTGCTCAGCGACGCCCTGCCGCCCCTCGACGACGAGGTCATCGACAAGGTCGCCCGCAACTTCGATGACCTCGACACCGTACGCGACGAACTGGCGCGGCTGGAGCGGACCGACACCGCGCTGACGACGTTCCTGACCGCCTACCGCGGCTACCTGCGCGGCGTGCTTCGCGGCCGGGTCGCCCAGGTCGACGACGCGCTGGGCCTCCTGCGCGAACGACGGCGCGCGGCCGGGAACGCCGAACGCGCCCTCGCCCAGCTCAAGGACCAGGAGGCCGAGACGGAGGCCCAGGTGGCGAGCCTGGAGCAGGCCCGCGACACGGCCGACGCCGACCTGCGGGCGCTGCGGGAGAGCGCGGCGTACGGCGCGCTGAACGACCTGCGGGAGAAGCGCAACACCGTACGCGCCGTGGAGGACGCCGCGCGCAGCGCCTGGACCGCCGCCGACCTGGCCCGCAAAGGTGAGGCGACCGCGGCGGACCGGCTCTCCACGGGAACCGCCGAGATCGCCCGCGACCTGACCGACCTGCGCGGTTCGCTGCGCGACGCCCGCGTCGGCAGCCGCGCGTGCGGGATCGACGAGGCGCTGCTGGGCGAGCCGCCCGCCGGGACGGTCAGGACGCTGGCCACGGTGGAGAGCGAGCCCGTCACCGATCCGGACGGCCGCGCTCAGCAGGTCGTACGCCCTGGTGGCGGGACGTTCCGCGAAGGGACGGCCGAGGAGCTGGAGGCCTGGCGGGACGGCCTGGCCGAGGCCACCAAGGTGGTCAGGCAACGGCAGCGCGCCGCCGACGCGCTCACCGAACGACTGAATGAGGTCACCGCCGCGGAGAGCCGCGCGGCGGCCCTGCGTCAGGACGCCGAGCGCCTGGAGGCACAGCTCAGCGGGGCACAGGACCGCGAGCGGCAGCGCGGCACGAACCTGGTCGAGGCGTCCGCCGCGTACGCCCGGCTCGTCCGCGAGTGGGCGGACCGGCTCCCGGACCCGGCGACGGTGCGGACGCTCGTCGCCCTGCCCGGCGAGGACGACGACCTGCCGGTCACCGAGCGCTGCCTCGACCGCGACGTCCCCGAGACCCTCGCCCAGGCCGCGCACGAGGTGACCGACCCGGTGCTCGCCGCCTGCGACGTCGAACGCGACGACGCCGTCGCCCGCGAGCGCTCCCTCGCCGCCGACCTGTCCGAGGCGCGTGCCGAGCGGAGCCACTGGGAACGGCAGTCCGATCCCGAACCGCCACGCTCCCCGTACGCCACCGCCGACCGGCCACCGCACGGCGGCGCTCCGCTGTTCCGGCTGCTGGACTTCGCGGACGGGCTGCCCGACGCCGACCGCACCGGCCTGGAGGCCGCGCTGGAGGCGAGCGGCCTGCTCGGCGCCTGGGTGTGCGCCGACGGCACCGCGCTGGCCGCCGACACGCGCGACGTCCTGCTCCGCCCGGGAACCCCGGTCGTCGGCCCGAGCCTGGCCGACGTCCTCCGGCCCGTACCCGCCGAGGGCGTGAGCGCGGCCGATCTGGAGCGGCTGCTGCGCTCGATCGGGCTCGGCGAGACGGAGTCGGCGTCGAGCTGGGCGGCCGCGGACGGCCGCTGGCGGCTCGGCGTGGCCCGCGGCGCATACGGAAAGGACCATCCGGAGTACGTCGGCGCGGGCGTCCGCGCGGCGACCCGGCAGCGCCGCATCGCGGCCCTGACCACGCGGATCGAGGAGCTGGCGGCCGCGCTGGAGACCGCGCGATCCACACGCGCGCGGATCGAGGAGCGGCGCGACGCGCTCCGCAGGGTGCTACGCGAGATCCCACGCTCACGCGCCCTCACCGACGCGTGGACGGCTTACGACGAGGCGATCGCCGAGACGGGACGGCTCACCGCGGACCTGGCGGGCGCCCGCCGCGCGGCCGAGGCGTCCCGCGCCGACGCCGTGCGGCTGCGCACCCGCGCCGAAGCACAGGCCGGCGCCGACGGCCTGCCCGCCGACCGAGACGACCTCGCCCGGATCCGCGCCGACCTCGGCACCCTGCACGCCCGGATCGGCGCGCTCGGCCGCGACGCCGGACGCGTGCTGGACCGGCTGTCGGCGCACGACGCGGTCCGCGGCGGCTGGGAGAGGGCCCGCGCCGACCGTACGCGTGCCGAGAACGATTACGCGTCCGCCCGGTCGGCGCTCACCGCCGCACAGCGCGAACTGACACTGCTGGAGGAGTCCGTCGGCGCGAGCGAGCAGGAGATCCTCGCGCGGGAACGCGAGGCTCAGGACCGCCTGGACACGGCGGCACGCGGACTCCCGCCGCTCCGGTCCCGGCACGACGAGCTCCTCAGGGACCGCATCGAGGCCGGCGTACGCCGCGAGAACGCCCTCACCGCGCTCGCCGAACAGGAGCGGAACGTCGTCGACGGCGGTGTCCGGCTGCGGCGCCCGCTCGGCCTGCCCGGCCTGCCGCTCGCCGCCGGCCTGGGCGACGTCGAGGAGCCGCTGCGTGCGTACGACGCCGCGCAGGACGGCGACGTACGCGCCCGGATCAAGGCGCTGAACGCCCTCGCCGACGACCTCGGCGCCCGGCTCGGCCCGGCGTCCGCCGACGTCAGCGACTCGCTGATCCTTCGCCGCGGAGAGGAACTGCGCGACAACCTCGCGGGCGGGTACGACGCGGGCGTCGACGAGGTGGACGGCGTGAAACGATTCGCGCTGCACGACGACACCGGGGCGCACGACGTCGCCGTCGTCGGCACACGCATCGGCGCGGCCCTCGCCGAGGCCCGGCTGCGGCTGTCCACCCGCGAACAGGAGGTGTTCGAGCGGTACCTGCTGGGCGAACTCGGCGACCACCTGTCTCGGCAGGTCCTCGCCGCGCACAACCTCGTCGCGGCGATGAACGAGACCCTCGAGGAGGTTCGCTCCTCGCACGGCATCGGCACCCGCCTCGTGTGGGAGCTGCCGGCCGGCGGCGACGCCGACATCCGCGCGGCCGTCGACCTGCTCCGCCGCCCGTCGGCACTGCGCACCCGCGACCAGTCCACCCGCCTCCGCGACGCCCTGCGCCGCCGCATCGAGGACGCCCGGCGCGCCGACCCGTCCGCCGGATACGCCCTGCACCTGCGGACGGCGCTGGACTACCGGGCCTGGTTCGCGTTCCGGGTGAAGGTGACCGACGAGGCCAACCCCGACCGGGAACGGGTGCTCAGCCACCGCACCGCGCTCAGCCAGGGCGAACAGCGCGTCGTGTCGTACCTCGTGCTGTTCGCGACCGCCGCGGCGCACTTCTCCTCGCTCGGCGACGCCGCCCCGGCCGCACCACGCCTCATCCTGCTCGACGACGCGTTCGCCAAGGTCGACGAGCCGACGCACGGACGGCTGCTCGGCCTGCTGGTCGAGCTCGACCTGGACTTCATCATCACCAGCGAACGCCTGTTCGGCTGCTTCGCGACCGTGCCGAGCCTGCACATCTACGAGTGCCTGCGCGACCCGCACGTCCGAGGCGTCGCCACCGTCCACTTCACCTGGGACGGCCGGCACAAGCACCTGGTGGGCACGTGACCTCCACCGCCGGACCCGGGATGGCCGCCGGGGAGCCGGAGGCGTCAGGCTCCGAGCGTGGGATGACCGCGCGGGCTCGCGCGTGGCTCGACCAGCCCGCCCTCGCCCGGCTGTGGGACCGGCTGCGCGACCGTCTCGAACGCAACGGCCTGCAGGTACGCGGCCGGCTGCGTCTCGACGGCGTCACCGTCGCCGAACGCGAGGCCCTCGCTCTGCTCACCGGCCGGCCGTACGCCGGAGGCACCGTGTCGATCGCGCTCGCCGACCTCGACGCGCAGCTCCGTACGGGCGCGGCCGAGCGCGGCCTCGTCGAGGTCGTCGCGGAACTCCGCGGCCCCCTCACCGACCGCCCCGCCGCCCGCGACGCCCGCCGCGCCGCCGCCGAGGCGACCTGGTCCGCCGCGGATCACGCGCTACGGTCCCACGGCCTGGCCGACGCGAACTGGCCGAGGCCGTGGCTGGAAGAGGTACGGCGCGCCGGCACCCTGGCCCGGCTCGCCCCGGACAACGCGAGGCGGCTGATCGTCCAGGCCATCGACATCATGGCCGTGCTGACCGGCCCGGGCGCGGCCCTGGGAGCCGTGGCTTCGGATGTGGCGGGCCTGCCGGGCCGTGGCGAACTCGCCGAACGCGTGACCGGAACCGCGCACGGCCTGGACGACGGCACCCTGCTGTCGCGGATCGTCCTGCGCGCCCTCGCCCGGGTTATGGAGGTGCCGCCGCCACAGGACGCCCGCACCCGGCGCGAGCTGTGGGAGGCGGCCGGTGTGGCCGTCGACCGCGTGTCGACCACGGTCCTCACTCTCGGGCTCGCCCCCCTCGGCGACGAACCCGCCGTACGGCTGCTCCGCGACCGCACACGGGCCGGCTACGAGACCCACCTGACGCTGCGCGACCTGACCCGCGTCACGTGGCGTCTCCCTCCGGGCACCGAGGTCTTCGTCTGCGAGAACCCCCGCGTCGTCGAGGCCGCCGCCGACCGCGGATGCGTCCGGCCGCTGGTCTGCGCATCCGGCAACCCGACGACCACGGCCCTCACCCTGCTCGACGCCCTCCACGCCGCGGGCGCGCGTCTCACCTACCGGGGCGACTTCGACTGGCCGGGGATCGCCATCGCCAACCGCGTGATCGACCGATACGCCGCCCGCCCGTGGCGCATGCGAGCGGCCGACTACGAGCAGCACGTCGCCACGGCCCGCGACCGCGGCACCCCGCTGCTGCCGCTGACCGGCGCCCCCGTCGACGCGCTCTGGGACCCGGAACTGACCCCCGCCATGACCGCGCTCGGCGTCGCCGTCCAGGAGGAGTCCGCCCTCGAACTCCTCCTCACCGATCTGCTCTCAGCCTGAGAGACGCCAGTACCTCTAAGCTCCAGCCTCATGTCCATTCGCTTTGATCAGACCGGCTGGGAGCAGTTGGGGCCCGGCGCCTGGCGGAACTCCGACGGCGACATCGCCGAGTTGCACGGCTTCGACATCCCGCCCAACCTCGCGGCGCCGCTGGAGAACCTGGAGGCGCTCCGGCGCGACACGGTGGCGCGCACGGCCGCCTCCGGCGGCGGTCTGATCGAGTTGGACCCGGTCGCCCTGCACGGCCTCCCGGCGTTCCAGCAGATCGTCAAGCTGCCGCTGCCCGACCGGCCCGGGGTGGCCTACATCCCGTCCTTCACCCTGCCGCGGGCCGACCGCAGCCTGGTCTTCAAGTTCATGTGCGTCGAACAGGGCGTGACCGGGATGCGGGACACGGTGGCGTTCGACCGTTTCATGACCGAGCACGGGAACGGCCGACCCCCTCAGGAGATGATGCGGTACTGGGCCCAGCACCCGTACGCGCCCGAGGTCCAGGGCGGCCTGCCGCGCAACTGGTCCGAGGACCCGTGGTGGGACCAGCACTTCCCCCAGCATCCGCTGTCCCGCGCCCGCCGTCTCCTCCACGCCCTGGCTCCGACGATCGAGGTGCACCCGGACTTCCACGCGGCACCGCCCTGGCGCGGCTAGACCCTCGGAGCGCGCCAGGCTCCCGACCGGCTCACGCGCGGGCGCAGGGCCGCCGCTCTCCGTATGAACGGCCCGCGTCCGGTGGGCAAGATCTCCCTGGCCGTGGCCGCGAATCCGCGATCTCCGCCGTGGAACGTTCCTAGGATGCCCGGATGGCGGAGATCATCGACTACGGAAGGTTCACGGAACGGCTCGCCCGGCCACGCCCGCGCTGGGAGCTGCTGGACGAGGTGCAGCGCGAGTGGGGATACGAGGATCCCGGCGGCGAACCCCTCGTGACGCGAGAGGGCGAGGCGCCGGGGTACGAGCTCGACGAGTCCGATCCCATTCCGGCGGCGCTCGTGGAATGGTGGGACTCTCCCGTCAACTCCTTCGCCTTCCGGCCGCGCCTGTACTGGACGCACTCCCAGTGGCCGCCGTCCGCGCCCGACACGGTCGAGAACCCGCCGGGTGACGAGATCCGTGTCATCATGGCCGAGTACGAGTACGTCACCCAGTGGGGCTACCTCGCCTCCGAGGCGCACCTTCCCGACCCGAAGGTCGTGGTCAACACCCATGAGGGCTGGGTGGTGCAGAGCCGGTCCATCTCCGAGTTCTTCCTGCAGCTCGCCCTGGAACGGCTCCCCGCCTGCTTCGGCTGGACGCTGCGGGTCCCTCGTTCCGTCGTGGCCGGCGACCCCGCGATCGTCGAGCGGCTCCAGGCGTCGTACCGGGATCTGGGCCTGCCGCCCTGGCAGGAGTCGGGCACCGACGCCCTGTCGTACGGGGCTCCGGACGCGCTCATCCGCCACGGCCGGGGATCGGGCGCCACCAACGCGATCGTGATTCAGGGCCGGACCCGCGAGGCCGTCGTCCAGGTCGCGGACACCTTGGGCCTCACCTGGACGGACAAGGAGCTCGGGGCGCCGGGCACGCTGCCGTCCCCCGTCGCGGACCTCGCCCCCGCGTCCTTCACCGAAGGCGGTACGGACGACCGGCTCCGCTGGACGGTCGTCTCGACGGCGGCGACGCCGCCGGTTCCGGCCGTCCCCGACGTCCCCGGACTCCGCGACCTGCCGGGACGTACGGTGGCCGCCGCCGACCAGGACGGGACGACGGCCGTCGCGGGAGACTCTACCGGCCGGGTCCACGTCCGAGCGACCGACGGCTCGCAGCTCGCCGACCGGGCGCTGCACCGCGCGCCGGTGACGGCCGTCACCTGCCACCGGCTGGAAGACGGCGCCCGCCTGGTCATGAGCGGCGACGCCCACGGCGTGCTCCGCTACTGGGTGACCGGCCGCGAACCGATGCGCCGGGCTTTCGACCGGCGAAGGGCACCGGTCGCCGCGCTCACGTCCGCGCGCCTGGCGACCGGCCCGGCGCTGGCCGCCGCCTGGGCGGACGGGCTGACGCGGGTCTGGGACCTGCGCTCCATGGGCGTCGCCGACCTGCCGCTCGGAACCGGCGTCGAGTCCCTCGCCCTGGCCTCCGACGGCGTGCTGTACGTGACCACCGGCGAGGGCACCGCGGCGCTCCGGCTCGACCCGGACCGGCTGTGGCCGACCCGCGGGCTACAGCTGCGGCTCGACGAGATCGACTGGGACTCCCTCTGGAGCAACCGCGGCCCCGCCTACGAGGTCCCCGACCTGATCGCCGAGGTGGCCTCCGACGACGAGGACGAGGCTCAGGCCGCGGTCAAGGGGCTTTATGAGCTCCTCGTTTCCAAACACACAACGCTCAGCGCGGCCGCCGCCGCGGTGCCGTTCCTGGTCGAACGGATGCTCATCCCCACCAACCGGGCGCGCAACACCCTGCTGCTCCTCATCGCGGACATCGCCGACGGTCCCGGCGAGGAACGCGAGGCGGTCATCGCCGCGGTCCCCTCCCTGCTTCACCTGCAGGAAGACGAGCACCCGTCCATCCGCTGGGCGGCGGGAGAGCTCGTACGCATCTGCGGCGCCCCGACCGCCCAGTGACGTCGACCGAGTTCGGGCCGCGAGATTAGAAGCCGTACGATTCCGCACCCGTTCTAACAAAGGAGACCCCGGCGGTTGAACGAATCGCCAACCGCCGGGGTCCCTTCAGAAAACGAAGAGCAGATCAGGCCCTCTTCAGGTAAGAGGAGTAGACCCATCCCCACTTACCGGTGTTGGCGCCGCTGGTCACCTTGCCGTAGGTCCAGACCTGGTCGCTGACACCGATCCCGTACGACGGGTCGTACTTGCACGTGCCGTAGAACTTGGTCCCGGTGGAGAGGCTGCCCAGGGCGGTGTAGCCCGTGCTGGGTCCGGTGCGGAATTTGACGGTGGTGGTCGTCTTGTACGTGCTGTCGGTGATGTTGACGGTGCACTTGGAGGAACCCACAGCGCTTGCGGCGGTGGCCGTGGCGACCACTCCGCCGAGAGCGACCGCACCGGCAACGACCGCCGTAACGGCGCTCTTCTTAAACTTGTTCATGCCTCTTCCAAGAATCGATTGGCACGTTCCAGGGGAATCTAACATCCGAAAAGTTCGTCATGATCAGCGCCCCCCGATCTTTCGGAACCGACTCCTGGCGTCCCTCGTCTCGCTCCCGCGCGCCGGCCTCCCGAAAACGCCGACCGCCATCTCGGACGCCCGGTGTGTATGCGCACCCGCCTCTCCGAGCGGGTCGGTCATCCACCGGATTCGGACAACTGCAGCAGGAACCCGGCGTCCCCGTTCCCCGGGCCTGCCGCGGTCGGTTCCTGGTTTCGCGCAGCTCACCGGCGTAGGACCGGGCCGACCGAGGCAGCACACCGTCGAAGACCTGCCACCGGAACACCAGCACGCGCAGCTGCAACGCGGGGTCGGTCATCGTCAGCCGGCGCGGATGGCCGAACCGGGCATGATCCTCGGCCTCCAGGCCGGTCAGCCGGTCCGGGCCATCGACGGCGCTCATGCGCGGGGTGAGGTTCGCTCAGTGCTTGTGTGCGGTGACCAGAGCGAAGGAGAGGAATTCTCCGCGGTCTTGGGTGAGCATGTCGATGACGGGCTGCTTCGCGCTCTGGCTGGCCGGGTCGTGCTCGGCTCCTGCCCTGGTCCACAGCAACCAGTCCCGCCAGGCGTCTTGCTGCAGTCGCGCGGAGGTGACTTCGACCAACTCGGTGATCTGCCACTGGAAGCGCCACCAGTCAGCCGTATGCCAGGCGATCGCCTCCCAGCCGACCACCTTCTTGATGTGGGGCGGGATGGCCCCGAGGTCGCGGACCTCCCGTGTCATGGCGGGAGTCGCCATGCCCAATTGTCCGCCAGGGCGGAGGAACCGCACCAGGTAGGGCAGATAGCTGTCCGCCGTACCGAAGTACTCGAACGCGTCCACGCTCACTATGGCGTCGAAGCTCTCCTCCTCGAACGGCAAGGCGTGTGCCTCAGCTTGAACGGCCGCCACCTGGTCGCCGACGCCCGCCTCGGCGAAGACGGCTGCCGCGTCCTCGGGGGCGATCCACAAGTCGGCCGCAACGACCTGGGCGTCGTATTCGCGGGTCAGGAAGACCGACGTGGCACCCTTGCCGGAGCCGAGGTCGAGAATCCGCATCCCCGGACGCAGATCAAGGTTCCGGGCGAGGTCCTCCAGCAGCCACAACGGGTTCGGGCCCATGTCGAGGTCGAGCAACCAGGCGGGCTCATAACGAGAGGAACGCGGATAGCGGTCCGGGCGTATGAGGTCGTTCAAGTTGGTCACGAGCACGAACTAAAGCTGATCACCAGCCTGGGAACAACCCGTTTTCGCCTCACCATCTCGGCTCCCGTCAACGGGTATGGTGCGGCGGCACTCTCGTAACTCTGGTCACGGGCGGAGCCAGATGAAGAGTGCGGCGGTGGTGACGGTGCCGAGGAAACGGTCTGCCACGGGCCGAAGCGTTCGGGCAGCCCGCGCCACTGGCAGCTGGTGCTGAGCCGATGGATAATCCCGTTGATCACCTGGCGGTGGTCGCGTCACCGGCCGCACCGGTTGTTGCTCTGGGCAGTAGCGGCTTCAGCACCACCCACTCGGCGTCCGCGAGATCCCCTCTGCTGGGCATGACCACGACAACGAGCAACCCAGTGAAGAGATACGACCTTCAGCGAGCCGAATGTGTGTTGCCCAGGAGGGCGATCAACGATTACCGTGACGCCAGCGCGACATACGCGTGATCGCGGGATGAGGAGGTTGATGAATATGGCCGTCGTCGGCCCTCATCAGCATGCCCTCATCCGGCCCGCGCGGTAGCAGAGCGCGGCCCGGGTCGTTCCAACGACCAGGAGAGACACGTGTCTTCCCTTTCCTACTCGTCTACCCCCGCCGATGTGATCACCAAGCGTCTGATCCTGCGGCCCTGGACCACGAGCGAGGCCACTGCGGTCCTCGACGACACCCGCTGCCCGCACTGGGCGGACGACTTTCCCGCCGAAGGCGATCGTGTGATCGCGGGCCTTCTCGTTCAGCACCCTGCCTGGCTCGGCACATACGGCCACCGACTGATCATCGAGCGCGAGAGCGGCTTGGTGGTGGGCTCGATCGGTCTGTTCTGGCCGCCTGACGAGGGTGTTCTCGAGATCGGTTACGGCATCGTGGTCTCCCGCCGGGGCCGAGGCTATGCCCCCGAGGCGACCCGGGGCCTGGCGGAGTTCGCCCTCGCCGCCCCTGACGTCCACGCTGTGTCCGCGAACGTGGAACTGTCGAACTCGCCCTCGATCCGAGTGCTGGAGAAGGCCGGCTTCCATCGGTCGGCGACCGAGGAGAACACAGCCCGGTTCAGGATGACGCGCCCGGATCCCGATCGGCGCTGATTCCCCAGGGCCCTGGAGGCGATGCCTCCAGGGCCCCATCGCTGACGCCGAGTGCCCGGACAACCGGAGTGATCGGAGAGACAGAACCTGGCCGAGCTCCGACCGGAGGGACGGGATCATCGGCGACGACGACTATTCCCGGGTGACAGGAGCGTTGCCGTCAGGGGACGCGGTCGGCTCAGCCGGGTTCGACATAAGGCAGGCGGGCACTTCGTCGCGTACGACCCGCGGTTCCCCTGTGGAACGAGGTGTAGCGCCTCCTCGCTGAGCGCCCGGGCCAACGGCGCAGGCGAACCGGACCCGACTCCAGGCCCGGCCGCTCGTTCAGCGGCGGCCGAGCGGGCAGTGGGCGCTCCGATCCCGGTTGGGACAGCAGACGATGGCGAAGCCGGCGAAGTTGCCGCCGCTCAGCCACCACGCCCAGACGATGTCGTTGCCGCGCCGCAGGGTGTCCAGCGCGGTCGCGGCCATGGTCCGTACGGTCGGCGCGTGGCGTCGCAGCTCGGGGTGGGCGATCGACGACTCGATCTCGACGTATTGCCGTTCCAGCCAGGCGACCGCGTCCACCGGGTCCTCCCAGGTGCCCTTGATGAAGCGAGCGGGCTTGGCGAGCCACGCGGCGGTGCGCTCGGGCGGGACGGGCGAGCTGTCGAACCCGGCCCCGCCCGGCGACCGTACGGCGTCGTAGGGCCGGACGGCCTCGCCAGGCCCCCGGTAGCCGTACGCGTGGAAGTGCACGGCGCCCCCTCCCGTGGGCGCGGCCCGGGACGAAACCCGGGGCCGCCGCCCGTCGCTCACGGTCGGACCGCCTCGACGACGGCGACGAGAACGCACGCCTCGCCGTCCTCGCCCGTGTAGCCGCCGCACCGGGTCGTCTTGCGCCACGACACGCCGCTGAGCTGGTATTCCATCGTTTCACCTCCCCCCTGCCGTCGCGTGGGACCCGGACTCCGGGCAGGGGAGGACGACCGTCGCGGACGGTTCCGCGGCGAAGACGGCGGTGACCGTACGGCCCTGGTCGTTGCCGTGCCAGCCCCAGCTGTCGGCGAGGAGCGCGACCGTACGCAGGCCGCGCCCGCACTCGGCGAACTCGTCCGCGTCGGCGACCGCAGGCACGGCCGGGCCGCCCTGGTCGGTCACGGAGATCTCCGTACGGCCGGCCGCGTGGTAGACGTCGACGGTGAACGAGCCGCCCTGCCCGGAGCGGGTGTGCCTTAAGGCGTTCGCCACGAGCTCGCCGACGGTCAGCAGGACCTCGTCCAGCCGCGGCCGCTCGGGCAGCAGCGTGGCGACGAACGCCCGTACGGCGTGGGCCTGGTCGGGGGTGCCGGGGAACACCGCCCGCCAGTACATGACCGGCGCGACGACAGCCGGTTCCGGTTGCGCGAGAAGCATGGACACCTCGTGGGGGTGGACGATCGGCGGCGTACCGCCGGAGTGCTTCTCACCTCACACGAGGCACATGGGTCGTCACAGCCGGTAGGCGGACCTGAACGCCCGGAACCGGGATTCGCACGCGAGATCGCGGCACGCCACCGATCGGCGAGCACCGTGCCGGAGCGTCACCCGGCGGAACGTTCGGCCGTCAGCTCACGCTTCGGGCCGACGAAGCACGAGGAACCGCACGTTTGGAAGACTGTCCGGATCTTGACGTCTGTTCTCGGAGTTGTTGAATGCATCGCCGGGCCCTCATCTGCCTCCCGCGCGTTCTGCTGGCCCTGAACGCCTGCCGGGACAACGGCAAGTCCAGCGCCGCCCCCTCGGCACCGCCGTCGGCCGCGACCACCTCCCCGACGGCCGCCCCGGCGACGAGCACGCCCGTCCCGAGCCCGACGCACGCGAAGACGCACCGCCCCGCCCCTTCGCCGACCACTCGCAAGCCGGCGCTGGCCGGACCGGGTAAGACCTGTGGCACCGTCCAGCCGCCCGGCAACGGCCCGATGGCCGCGATCGGCGTACTCAAGGGACACGTCAACTGCGCCACGGCAGTGGCGATCTTCCGCACCTACTACCGGACGGACCCTCCGAAGCAGGGCAGCGCGGGCGTGGCGACCGTCCACGGCTGGCGCTGCGCCAGCAACTCGGCCGCCCAGACGAACCTCAGCGGCCGGATGTCCACCTGCCGGACCTCGACCATCACGATCGCCGCCGACGTCATCCCCTGATCATGATGAAGACCCTCGGTCGGCACGCTTTTCGAAGCCGCTCTCGGTCTCAGTGTGGGGAACGTTCGCGGGGGCAAGGGGTGCTCAGGGGATTTCGGCTCGGCGCCGAAGACGACTGGTGACGAACCGTTTCGGGCTCGAGAGCGCTCAGCGCCGAGATCCCGGTTACGGTAACGAGATGATCTTCGTGAGCGGTCAGAGTCCGTTGCCGTGAGGCGGCGCATTATGGTGGGCGCGCCGATCGGCGCCGCCCTGGTCGCGGTCGCCGGAACGGCCGCGTGGTGGTTCTGGCCGCCTCATGTCGATCACTCGCTGATGGCGGAGGCCTCTCCGATCATCGACCGCCACCTGGAGAACAGGTCGGCAGGACTTCCCGGGGAGATCTCCCCGCCCGCCGAGTCGTCCGCGCGCTGGTTCTGTGCGGAGAGAACGATCGAGACCCACCGGCGCGGAACCGAGATGCTCGTCAGTCTGATCACCGACTGCAGGGAGTACGCCCTGCACGGAACGGAGCTCCACTATGACTCCGCTTCGCAGGAGCCACTGCTCGTCACCCTGGACCGCGCCTCGGGACGGCTCGTCGTACGGCGCGTGACGGCGGCCCTGGAGGGGGCCATGTTCGACCCGTCACTGAAACGGATGTTCTCCCGGCGCGCGTACCGAACGTACCGGCTCGACGACGAACCCCCCTCCCCCGACGCCGAGGCCCGGCGAGCCTTCGGCCTCCCCTCCGACGCTCCCGTACATTCGGTCTGACGGCGCTCCACCCGCGGGGCCGCCGCGGCGTCCAACCGACGTTCCCCGACACGAACGATCGCCTTCGCGCGCCGGCGAGCCCGCTGCGCGTCTTCGGGAGAACGCCCGGCACCGCCGCGCTCCGGCCGGTGTCTCAGAGGCGGACGACCACCAGGGCGATATCGTCAGAGGCGCCGGAGCGGAGCCGGTCCAGCAGGGCGTCGGCCAAGTCCTGCGGTGGCAGCCCCCGGTACTCGGCGAGGGCGGCGGTGAGCCGGGCCACCCCGATGTCGATGTCCTCATCGCGGCGTTCGATGAGCCCATCGGTGTAGAGGACGAGGGTGTCCCCCGGACCGTACTGCAGGGTGGCCTGGGGCCGGGGGACGGCTTCGGGGCGGACGCCCAGCGGCGGGTCGGTCGCCTTGTCGAGCAGTTCATGACCACCGCCGGAGTGCGCGAGCACCGGCGGCAGATGACCGGCGCTGCTGTAGGCGATGATGCGGCTGCGGGGGTGGATCACGGCCTTGACGGCGGTCGCGGCGAGCGCCCCTTCTACGGAACCGGCGTACTGGTCCAGGGTCTGCAGCGCCTGCGCGGGGCTGTGGGTGTTCCGGACGGCACCGCTCAGGATGAACCGCAACGTCCCCATGATGGCGGCGGCCTCCAACCCGTGGCCGACGACGTCGCCGACCGCCATGGACAGGGCCCCCTGGGGCAGGTCCACCACGTCGTACCAGTCGCCGCACACGTTCAGCGTGTCGGTCGCCGGCTCGTACCGCACCGCGATCTCCGAGTGCCGGGCCAGGTCCGGCGAATGCAGCATGCGGTCCTGGATGGCCAGGGCGACCTGACGTTCGCGGGCGTACGACTGGCGCAGCTCATCGTTCAGCCGCTGCAACTCCCGCGCCCGGTCGAACAACTCGGCCGCCAGCGCCTGCTCCCGCCCGCTCGGGTTCTCGTTCGGCGGCCGGTCACCGGAGTCGCAGAAGTCGACGAACGCGGTGACGTCCATCGTCCGCATCAGAAGCCACGCCAGCGCGCCGCCCGGGCCGACCACGGGGGTGGTGATCGACGACCACCAGCGTTCCTCGAACTCCCCAGGCCGTCCCGGCACCGGAACGTCATACCGGATCGGCGCCATCGTGTCGGGCCGGTGCGACATCGCCACCCAGCGCAGCGAGGCCTCCAGTCTGCGCTTCCCGTCACTGGAGGGGCCTGCGGGATCGGCCGGGAAGACCTCGAACAGGTTCTTCCCGATCAACTCCTCACGGGTCCTCCCCGTCACCTCGAGAAGCGCCTGATTGACGTCTGTGATCACGAAGTCGGGGTCCAGCACCGCATAAGGAGTCGGAGCGACCGCGAACAGCGCTCCATAATCGATCTTCGCAGTACTCACGGACCCCCACCCATCCTCCTGCTACCTGACGATTCACCCACCGAAAATGCTATTTCAGATGGATTCGACAGGCCCCTGCGGGGCGGTCAGGTCGCCACTTCCGTAACACGGATCCCAAAACCTCGAAATCGTCGCATAGCCCAAGAGCGCCCATACGAGCCCCACTCCCGACGGGGTCGGGGTCCGCTCTGCCGCCACGACGATGTCGGCCTGGCCGTCTCGACCTCGAAGTACTAACGGAGGTAGGAGGCACCGTTGAGGTCGATCACCGCGCCGCTGGCCCACAGGGCGTCCGGCGAGGCAAGCCAGGCCACCGCGGCGGCGATCTCCTCAGGCTCGGCGACGCGACCGAACGGGCTCTGCGCCCGGATGGCCTCGCCCGCCGGGCCGGAGAGCATCGTCTCGACCATGTCGGTCCGTACGAACCCGGGGGCGACGGCCGCGACGCCGATGCCGTACGGCGCCAGGGCGACCGCCAGCGACTGGGTCATCGCGTGCACCGCCGCCTTGCTCGCCCCGTACGCGACGGCGACCGGCTCACCGCGGTAGGCGCCGCGCGAGCCGACGTTGATGATCCGCGCGCCCTCGGCGCCCTCCGGCCGGGTGCGCAGGTGCTCGACGACGCACCAGGTCACGTTGGCCGTACCGTGCACGTTGACGTCGATGACACGCCGCCAGCCCTCGTGCCACTCCTCGTACGAGGTCGCATCGATCGGCTGATGGCCGTGGACCGCCGCGTTGTTGACCAGCACGTCCACGCCGCCGAGCCCGGTGATCGCCTCGCCGACGAACTCCTGGACCCGGGCCGGATCGGCGAGGTCGCCGGAGACGACGACGTGACCCTCACCCGGAAGCCCGGCGACGACGGCACGCGCTGCGGGAACGTCCGACCCGCAGTGGACGGCCACGGTGAAGCCGTCCGCCGCCAGCCGCGCGGCCACGGCCGCGCCGATGCCCCGCGACCCGCCGGTGACGAGCGCACGTTTTCCGGACACGCGATCCCTCCTCGCAAGATGTCTGACAAACGTAGCGGGCTCGCCGGTACAGCGCGCGGATGGGAGCACCCGCCAGGAATGCGGCGGCGTCCTCGCAGATCCCCGGCGACGGCACCCCTGTCGACCAGGCCACCGGCGCCTGCCTGACCGACCCCGCCGACAGCCGCACCGTCACAGCCCGGCATGCCCGACATCGTCACATAGTGGGCGTACGGTGCGATCATGGCGCTCACCGACATCACGCGCGAAGCGGTCCTCGCCGCGATCGCCGAATTCGACCGCCTGGGCCGGGACTCCTTCCTGGAGAAGTACGGGTTCGACTCCTCCCGGGTGTACTGGCTCGTGTACGACGGAACGCGCTACGACTCCAAGGCCATCGCGGGCGCCGCCCACGGCTACCTGCCCGGCCGGTCTCCCCTGGGGGCGAAGGACTTCTCCGGCGGCAGAGGCCACGCGGAGACCGTCCTGCGGCGCCTCGGCTTCGAAGTGCCCAGCGCCCCTAACGCCGACTCGTCCGGCCTTCGCACCACGGACGAGATCACCTCGACCATCGGCGACCTGCGTCCTGCCTCGGCCTCCGGCAAACCGATGCTCAAACAGGCCGTTGTCCTCCTGTGGGCGATCGGCCGTGCCCGCGCCGGCCACGACCGTCTCCTGGGATGGCCCGACACCGTTGCCGCGCTGACCCCGTTGCTGAAGACCCATCGCCGAGACGGCGAAAGCCGCCACGGCCGGCCGGACTACCCGATCGCCGCGCTGTTCCATGCCGGGCTGTGGGAGCTGCCCGGCCACACCGACGTCCCACGGGCCCACGGCACCGCTGTATGGACGTGGTTCGCCGAACACGCACCCGAAGGCGGCCTACCGGAGACCGTCTACACGCTCGCCCGCCGCTCGGGTCCGGTGCGGGTTCGAATGATCGAAGCGATCACCGCGCGGTTCCTCGACGACTTCGACGAAAGCGAACTCCTCACCGCCGTCGGGCTCTACGACGAAGACGTCGCCACCGACGAAGCACCGCCGCCCGGAGGCTCCGGCCAGGAGACGGCACCCGGGGGCACCCCCGAGGCCGACTACGCCCGCCTGTGCGAACTGGTGGCGCGCCGGGAGAGCCGCACATACGGGCAGCGGCGCACCAGGATCGCCAACGACCCGATCCGGGTCGGCGTCGCCCGCCGGGCGGTCCTGCTCCGCAGCGAAGGCCGCTGCGAGAACCCCGGATGCGCCAAGCCGGCCCCGGACCGCAACGACCGCGGAGAGCCGCTCCTGGAAGTCGACCACATCGAGCAACTGGCCGACGGCGGCCGGGACCATCCCGTCCAGATGATCGCCCTGTGCCCCGACTGCCACCAGGTCAAGACGCACGGACAGAGCCGCCACCAGCTCATCCCCGTGTTGGCCCAGCAGGCACGCGAACTCCACGACCAGTGGATGAGCGCCGACGGCTGGCCCTCGAGAAGAGCCGTGGAGGGCGAGCGATGACGCTAGCTGGCGAAGGTCTGCGCCCACCAGACCGCCGGGCCAGTCGTGCTGCCAGGGCGTCGGCCGAACCCGCAGAGTTGGCCGACGGTCTTCAGATGCTCGGGCACGTTGTCCGGGACAGGGCATTCGACCGGTTGCTCGGCAGGTGGCCTCAGGTACACCCCGGCGGCTCTGTCGATTGCTGGAGGCTCGCCTCACCGGCTTCCTGCGGGCAGGATTCCGTGCCTTGACGGCGCGCACGAACGAGTACATCTGGCCCGGCATGCTGAATCCATAGCCGCGTCGGCCGACGTTCCGCAGTGACCCGCCCGCAGGTATGGGTCACCGCGGAGCAGACCGTACGGTCGGCACGGGCCGAATGTCGGGTGGCCTGGCGAGAGCCGGGCTGAAGGGCGATTAAGGCGGCAATCGATCATTTATTCTGCTGAAGAACGGTGGTTGGGTCATGCGGGACGGGGGGTCGAATGCGGCGTGCCGCGCGGGATGAGGTGACCCGCACCATCCGGGAGGAGCCCGGCCTGTTACGACGGCTGCCCGCGACCGGGGTCCTCGTCGTCCTGGCGTCATCTGCGCTCAGTCCGGTCCTGGAGGCGGCACTGAGCGGCAGCTCTGTGGCCGAGGCGATCGCCGGTGTTGCGGGGAATGTCGGTAGCGGCTACCTGACGAACCTCATCACCAACGTCGCGGCGCGTGTACGCGGCGGTGGATCGTCCGATCTCGGCGAGGCGAAACAGCTGCTGACCGACGAGCTGCAGGCCGCCCTAGACAGAGGCGATGCCGCCGCGGATGAGTTGAACGGCCTATGCATCTCCCTCATTCACAAGATCGGCGGCCTAGAGGCGGCAACCGATGACCTGCGCAAACATTTGCTGGCTCGTTTCGAAGAGCTCGACGCGCGCGCCCGGGAACGTGACGCCGTACAGCAGCGGCTTGAGCAACGTCGGAACGCCGCACAGCGCCGTCACAACGAGCAGGTCCGGCAAGAGCTTCAGGAGATCCTCGAGCGACTTCGCTTTCTCACCTGGGACGTCGGCGGCCACGCCAGTCCTCCGACTCGCCCGGTGGTCACCCCGATGGTCGTGCCCTCGGGCGCCCGGCCTGGCGCGGGTGCCGACGCCGCGTGGCAAGGCGGCAACGAGCTCACCGTCGGCGACCGTGTCTACCTACTGCAGGGTGTCCTGCTCGACGAGCGGCCGCACCACGACGGAACGGTCTGGCGGCAGGCTCGGGCACTGCGGACGATTCCGCCTGGCGGGCCGGACCGTTACGTCTGGTTGCGACAGGTCCGGGCGAACCTGGACGTACCGGAGGCGCGTCGCGCGCTCTGGGCGCTGGATCGGGAACGCAGGCTCCTGTCCCGGCTCGGCGAACCGCGCCTCAGCCAGTACGCGGCAGATGAGCACATGGCCACCATCGCCGTTGCCTGGCCGACATCGCGACGACACGGCCCTGCCAAGCCGCTCTCCCCTTCTGACCCACCGGGGATGTTCTCCCTGCTCGGCGGCCTGGCAGGGCTGTGTGACACCCTGGCGCGGCTGCACGCGTTGAACGCGACGCATCGTCTGCTGGTACCGGAGCGGATCGTCGTCCACGACGACGGCCGGCTGTCGTTCCTCGACCTTGGCCTGGCAGGCCACGACCCCACGCCCGGCGAGGGCACGTCCGACTATCAGGCACCCGAACAGCGGCGGCGCAGCAGCGCCCGGCCCGGCCCGCATACCGACGTGTACCAGCTCGCCGCGCTCACATACCACCTGGTGACCGGGCATCCGCCCCACCCGCGGACTCCGCTGCCCGTAGGCGGCCAGTCCCCCGGCCTTCCCACGCCTGCCGGCGCGGCCATCGACGCGGCGTTGAGCACCGATCCCGGCGCACGCCCCACTGCCCCCTCGTTCGGCGCCGCGCTCCGGGCGGCTCGTGACCAGCTCTGAGGAATGCATGCTGAACGTCGATCTGCCCGGCCCGCTCGTCCTCGTGCCGAGTTCGAAGCTGGACGCCTCCATCCGCGAGCACCGCGACCGGGCTTGGCTGCCCGCCGGCGCCGAGGCTCTCATCAAGGACTTGAACACCCGCCCGGGCGGCATCCCGGTGACACTGGCCGAGCCAAAGGCCGCCGACAAGGACTGGAGCATGCTCGTTTACGGCCGGACGTACGTCGCCCGGCTGTACGTCTCGGGCCGCGGTGACGCCTACCGAGTCGTATCGGTCCGCCCGTTGTGGAAGACCGACTACCGGAACCTGGTGAACGGCCATCTCATGCTGCGCCCGCACGGCTGGCGTCTCGCGTACGAGCTCCGCCGGGTGCCCGAGGGGATGGACGCGCATTGGCCGACCATCACCCGCGCGTGGCAGGGCCTGCTGGCCGAGCAGGCCGCCCGGCAGGGGGCGTCCCGGCTGGACGACGAGCGATCCGCCTACCTTACGACGCTGAGTGCGCTGGTCGATGCCGAGCAGCGGATACGGGCCGAGACGGCACCGCGGATGTACCCGTACCGGGCGGTCATGCCGGTCGGCGACCGGCGCTACGGCACGAACGCCGTCTACGACTTCGACCTCGTCGGTGGGCAGGTGCCCGAGGAGCGGACGTTCGTGCAAATCCACGGCGAACCGGAGCTACGCGGCCAGGTCACGCGTGTCACCGGTGCCCGCGCCACCGTCCGGTTCCACCAGGCGGTCGGCTGGAATCGAGTTCAGGGCCAGGGTGAGCTGGAGGAGACGCCGAACAGCACCGTCTACGACAAGCAACGCGAGGCGATCGCGGCGCTCCGGGACGGCCAGACGCGTAACCCGGGCCTGCTGCCCGCCCTCGTCGACCACCACGTACGGCCGATCCCCGTCGCCGTCGACCGGCCTCCCGAGCCTCTCGACGAAGACCAGACCGCCGCGTTCCGCAAGGCGCTGCACGTCCCGGACGTGCTGTTGGTCCTCGGCCCGCCCGGAACGGGTAAAACCCGCACGATCAGCCAGATCGCCGACGCCTGCGCCGAGCGGGGTGAACGAGTCCTGGTCACCTCGAACAGCCACCGCGCGGTCGACAACGTGCTGCCCCGGTTGCCGCGGCGCCTCGTCGCGGTGCGTGTCGGCGCCGAGGGTAGCGTGACGAGCGATGGTCAGGCCTACCTGCTGGACCGTCAGGCGTCCGACCTGGTGCAGCAGGTGCTCGCGAACACCTCGCCCGCCCTCGCCGCCTACACGGAACTCCCGCACGCCGAACGCTGGGCGGCGGAGCTCAACGCGAGCCTCGCACGGCAGGCGGCCGCGGCCGAGGAGGTGCAGCGCGCCGAAGCGGGCCTACACGCCGCCCGCCGGGCCGCCGGTAACACGCTGCGGGACCGCATCGCCGACCTCACGGCCGAACTGACCCGCTGTGAGCGCGAGATCGCCCGCGCCCGGGAGCACATCGATCGATGGTCCGCCCGACGGGACCGCACGGCGGCACGCGTCACGCTGCCCGTGGTAGGCCAATTCTTCGACATCCTCGGACGACGGCACGAGCGGCGGGTGGCCGCCGGCCGGCGGCGGCAGCGCGAGGTGGAGGAGGCGGCCGCGCGCATCCGCGCCGAGCTTGCCGGCGCGGAGGAGGAGCTCGAGACCGTCACCCGCGACGACCCCGCCGTACGGAAGGCACGGACGGCGCATGAACAGAGCATTCAGCGGCACGGCCGGTGCCGGGAGGAGGCAGTCGCCGCCGCGCGCTTCCTCCACGAGGCCGTACGCGCGGTTCCCGGCGCGGTGTCGCCTCCGGAGGATCCCGGTGAACTGCGGGAGTGGGCGGCCGAATGGCTACCCGTCCTGGCGGCGCGCGGCAGGCTCCTCGCCGAGTGGCACGAGAAGGTCTCCACCGAGACCGACGATCTGTATCCCGAACTGATCCGCTACGCCGACGTCGTCGCCGCGACCTGCATCGGCGCGGCGTCCCGGCCTGAGCTGGCGGACGTGGACTTCGACGTCGCCATCGTCGACGAGGCCGGCCAGATCGGCACGAACACCGCGCTCGTCCCGCTGGTCCGCGCCCGGCGGGCGGTGCTGGTCGGGGACCACAAGCAGCTCCCGCCGTTCCTGGACACCGAGCTCGAGGAGTGGGGCGCGGCGGACGACGATTCTCGCGTCCGTGACCTGCTCGCCAAGAGCATCCTGGAACTGCTGTGGGACGGCTTCCCCAACAGCCACCGGGTGCTGCTGTCCCGGCAGCGGCGGATGCCCGCCACGATCGGCGACTTCATCTCGGCGGAGTTCTACGGCGGCCGGTTGCGCACGGACGTGCGGCGCGAGCACCGGGACCCGCTGTTCGGCAGCCCGATGACGTTCGTCGACACGTCGGCCCTGCCCGTAGCGCAACGGCGAGAACAGCGTTCCGGCCTCGACCACGTGAAGCTGTCCGGCTACACGAACCCGGCCGAGGCCGAGCTCATCGCCCGGCTGGCCGCGTTCTACCACCGGCTGAAGGTCGAGTGGGCGGTCATCCTGCCGTACAAGGCGCAGGTGAAGGAAGTCAGGGCCCGCGTCGACCGGCTCACCGGGCGCGAGGCGGACACCCTTCTCAATGTCGGCACGGTCGACGCCTTCCAGGGCGGCGAACGCGACGTCATCCTGCACGGCTTCACCCGCAGCAACGAGCGCGGGAACGTCGGCTTCCTGTCCGAACTCCGCCGCGCGAACGTCGCTTTCACCCGGGCCAAGCAGCAACTGGTCCTGGTCGGCGACCTGCGGACGCTGACCGGCGCCCGCGAACCGGGCTTCCGCGCACTCGCCCGATCCCTGCAGGACCACCTGCGCACCCACGGTGAGATCCGCCCGTACGCCGAGATCCGCTCCCTCCTGGAAGACATATGAACGATCGCTTGATCCGGTACGGAGAAGACCGCGCCCTGGAACACGTCGCGTTCGCGTTGGGCCGGACGCCGACCCGCATCATGCGGCTGCTGCTCCCTGTTTACCGCGTCGAGATCGAGGCGACGGTCACCGAGGGCCGTCCGTACGCGCTGATCGACCGTTTTCTCGAACACGGCATTGCCGAGGGCCGCCGGCGGTCCGTCGCGGAGCTGGCCGACTTCTTCTTCCTCGACCCGAACCTCGTGGACCGCGCGATCCGCTTCCTCACCGCGATCGGCCACGTGCGGGAGGCCGGCGGCGTGCTGTCGCTGACCGAGCTTGGGTACCAATCGGTCCGCGACGACAAGCGGTACGAGAGGGTGGAGCGGGACCGGCGCGTCCTGTACTTCGGCGGTTTCGGCTCCCGGCCGCTCAGCCGCCGGTACTACGGCTCCGGCCGCGTCACGTTCCTGTCCCCCGCCGACCATCATGACCGGTTCACGTTGGTGTCTAGTTTCGGGTCCTTCGAGCCGAAGGCGCTCACCGACCTCGCCCGCGATCCGAACCGCGACCACTACAACCTCCCCGGGCGCGTCGACGACCTGCGGGTGCTGCACGCCGAGCAGGTCTTCCTCCCGGCGTACATCGTCCGCACCCTCGAGCCGGAACGCGACCGCTACATCGCCTACACGCAGCTCGGCGAGGAGGACGACGCCGAGATCACCGCGCTGTACGCGGGCACACCCGAGGTCGCGTCGCTGCTGGAACTGGAGGAGAACGCGAGCGAGGGCGGCCTGGACCTCTCCTACGCCCGGAAGTGGCTGGCGAAGAGGGGCCTGGGCGAGTTCGAACCGAAGCGCCGCGCGGATGGAACCTGGCAGGTGGTTCTTCCCGCCAGGGCGTTCGGCCGGGCAGGCGGGGAGAACGGCCTGTCGGCGTTCAAGGTGGGCTCATTCATCGTGCTCGGCAGCGACCTGATTCACGTCTGGTGCCCCGACGAGAAGCTCCAGACCGATGTGCTGCTGAAGCGCATGGACGCCTTCCTCGCCCAGCGGTCGCGCGTCGACGCGAACGACGTCGGGATCCTCCTCTGCCGGCTCACGCGCCAGCTCGAGCTCGGATCGATCGACCTACCGGCCCTCCGCCACATGGCCGCCAACGCCGGCCTCCACGGTCTCGCAGCCCAGCTCTCAGAGGTCTCATAGATCTCCACGCCGATGCAGGCACTCGTCCAGCATGATTCGATCTTGAAGTCCCGCGTGCCACAAACGCTTCATCTACAGGAGATGGCAACCGGTCGACATCATGTACATCTCATAGCTCCCGGGCTGAGCAGACCGTCTTCTTTCCCATCAATGGAGGACAGGCACCGCAGCTCGGCACGTTAGGCGACACAAGGGGTCGTCGGTTCACTACTCTTGTCGGTAGCCGTACCAAGTGACGCTACCCCGCCCGGCTCAACGCTACGAGAGAGCAACCGCGCCGCCCAACTAGTGACGGTGACCTATCCGAGGAAGTGCAGTGGCCGCAGCAGAAGAACAGACCGAAGCGTTTCGCGAGTTCACGCAAAACCTCGACTACGCAAAGAGACTGGTGAACGGGGGTGAGCGACTCGCGCAACTAAAAGTTGGCGCGTTCGACGTCGACGATCTCTATCGAGCAGCCTGGGTGCAGGCAGTGGCCGCCTTGGATCATTGGGTAACACGTGAAATCGTCGACCGCGCAGTCGCCCTCGCCGAGAATCCAAAAGCCGAGCGCCCTTCAGCATTTAATGCACTGACCGTTCCCGTAGAACTATTCGAACAAATTCATCACCACAATCAACCACTTAGCGCTACTTTTCGCGAGCATCTTGAGCAAAAATTTGGCTTCACCAGCTTTCAAAATCCCGACAAGATCAAAGAGGGATTCTCCCATATCAGCAGAATCGATCTCTGGAAAAAAGTAGCGGGCATCCTCAATCAAAATCGCACACCGGCCGACCGAATTAGCGCAAATGAAGTGCGCTCCACGCTTAGGAATATCGCTATACGACGGAACAGAATCGCTCACACAGCCGACCGCGATCCACAGAATCCCGCCAAGAGAGCGGAGATAAGTGCGACCGACGCGTCATTCGCAATAGATTATCTTATGCAGATCGCCAAGGCGATCTCTGATGCATTGGGTCCGATCATTAAGACGAACCCCCACGATGCATCCGCTGAAGGCATCGACCCATCGGAACAGGCCGCATCCAACCCTGCAGGCCACCTACCCGCTCCGAAAACACATAGCCGCTGGAATGAAGAAGACCTCTTTCAACAAATATCGAAAACATGCACACCAAGTGCCACCAATCTACTCATAGCGGTTTACCAACAGGCGCAACGGCATTCCTCCTTCTCAGGGTTTTATTTTGGCGAGGGCAAGAAACCATCAGTCACGGCATGGTTCAATGTCGGAGAAGATGAATCTGCCGCAGTCTGGAGCATCTATACCGACGAAAACAAGTCGGTACTGGCTGTCAACTTCCAGTGGATGCGGGATCGTCGCGCTCTAGCTAAGCGACTGGCTCCACTCGCTGAAACCCTAAGTGCGCTCCCGGAGCTCCACGATCTGCCTAGAGATTTGGTAGCCAAAGACTATAGACGACGCCCTTCGCTGGGAGCGACGATACTATCCGCACCCCACGCCAAAGAAACCTTCCTTAAGGCTTTTGAAAACCTCCTATCCGAGCGTAAGCGCAGACCCTTTTAGATCGCAATAAAAACGAAGCGCGCGAGTTTTACCATCCATATTGGGGTCGTTGGTCTCATCAAATCACCGTCGGGCATCGCCGACGTGCGTCTCGATGAGCCGCCGGCTCCGCCAACTCCGCTTCGCGGCGCGGGCGGCCGACGACGCCTTCCGCAGCCCGGCCAGCTCCCGCTCGTACTTACCAATCATGGCCAGATGAGGACGGGTGGTGCGGCGGAGGGTCGCAAAGCGTCCTGCGCCCGCTTGCGCGACTGCTGGCCCGCCGCGAGTCCGAGGCGCATGGCCGATGGCTTAACCGTACGCGCCGTGATGTGCTCCAGCCCGCCGCAGCCCGTGGCACGATCCTGCTCCGCAGCAAATGCCGGTGCGAGAGGCCCGGATGCGGGCCCCCCCGCCGGACCTCAACGCCTAGAGCCGGCTGCTCCTAGAGGTCAACCACATCGTGGGCCTCACCGACGGGGGCAGCGAGCATCCTGAGCAGTGATCGCACTCTTCCCAACTGCCACCGGGTGAAGACCTACCGAGAGATCCACCACGAGCTCTTCACCACGCTGGCGCCCACGGCCAAGGGGCGCCACGACCGGTGGATGACCAGGAACGACGACGGCTGACCGCAGTAGGACGTCGGTCCCTCAACGGAATCGTGGTCCGCGAGCACCGGTCGTCCGTTTACCTCGCTTGGGATTCAGACACCTACGTCGTCCAAATCCGGAATCACAGCGATGTCCTCCGGATCGAACCTCCCCAGGATTTCCTCGCCCTCGTAATCGATCAGGTCGTTCTGGACCGGTTTGCCCGTGGCCCGCTCGATGAGCGAGATGATTCTCCCCAGGCGTCTGTCGAAGAAGGCGTCGAAGTTATCGGCCCGGAGCTCTGCAGCAGCCACCAAGTGCGTCGCGACGACGGCGTTCAGTTGCGCCGGATTAATGCTCGCCCATTTTTCGATCTTGAACAGGTACGCGGATGGCGCCACGCCACCGATGGCACGGTTTGTGTCAGCTGAAAGCGGGGTCTTGTTGACGATACTCTCCCGCAGCGCCGGGTCGATGCCGTGGTCGATGCACCACTTCGACGGGAAGATGTGGTGAATATCCACCTTGAGGTCTACGTACTGAACCTTGTCGAGCGCTTTGTCGTACATCCAGTCCTTCGCGCCTTGGGACAGTATAAGCGCGTAAATACCCTTGTACGCCGCCGCATTCTTGGTTCGTAGTGACAGCAGGCGGGATGCCGCGAAGGTACAGTCCGCGACGGTCCGGGGCACCGCCGTCTCAATGCCACGCGCCCAGTTGGGCACGGATTCGACGTCACGCACGAAGCGCGTCTCGATCGTCGAGCCGTAGAGCTCACCGAGGATGCCGCACCAGAACCACTGGGCCAGCTTGGCGCGTACGCCGTGCAGGTCGGCGTCGTTGCCGAGGACGACCTTGATCGCCGCAAGCGGGACAAGCTGCTTCGGGTACGGGATGAACTTGGTCTCGAATATGTGGTGGTCAGCGAGGAAGTTCGCGGTCCAGATGAAGGCGTCGCGGACGGGCTGGACCCACTTCAGGTAATCGACGAGGCTGAGCTTGAGCAGGTCTTCCTTCCGGGCGGAGACGGCGCGCGGCCGGTCGGAGGTGTCCTCCTTAGCCCGCTTAAGGGTCGCAAGGAGGCTCACGGCCTGAAGGAAGTCGGTGTTCTCCACCGAGGACAGGACGGGATACGGGGCGAACGCCTGCTGCGTGGCCTGCCAGTCGTCGTTGAGCCGGAAGTCGGTTCCGTGGGTGTCGTAGTACTTCTTGTCGCCGGCAAAGGTAGCCGTGAGGAGTTCGAATACGTTGAGCGGCAGGCCGCCCGTATTCACCTTCTCGAAAACGGTGGCAACAGCCGCCTTGGTGGTCGTCTTGTCGAGTTCAATGGACGGGATTGTGTACTTCAGGCAGGGCTCGATGACCTTTGCGTGAAACGTACTGGCTTGCTCCTTGTCATCGCAGGCGAAGAGCCAGTTGACGGTCTCCGCCCCGGCGAAGAGAAGACGAGCGGGAAAGTATCCCTCGGCGCGCTCGCGCTCAAGGGTGGACAGGTCACGCACGATGTCCTTGCCGAAGTTGCTGCGTAGGACACCGTCGCCGGGCATGGAAATGACCGCTTCGTCCATCCGGTCCTCTCCGAGCAGCGCCGTCTTCATGTGGATGTAGTAGCGGCGGTCCATAAGCTTGCCGCGGCTGTCCTTTGTGTGGACAACGCCGTCACCGGTCAGCGCTTGCGTGAGGGACGTGAGCCGCTGCTGGCCGTCGAGAAGCAGCAGGTTGGGTTCCGTGCCGTCGGGGAGAGTGACGCCATCGATGGCACGCGGCTTGAATCGAATCTGGTCGTTGCCCGTCTCCAGCATCATGACGACGCCGAGCGGATGACCCCGGAGGATGGTGACAAGGAGCTGACGGATGCGCTCGTCATCCCACTTGTAACTACGCTGGAAGTCGGGGAGCTGGATGTATCCGCTCGTCGTCCATTCCAGGTATTTGGCCAGTGGGTGAAGGGGGGTCTGGAAGCCCAAGATCACTATCCCTTTCAGAACTGTGAGTTGAAACGAGGTGCGGGGCGAACGGCGGGGGTCAGTGCGACCGCGCCGCGACCGGGAGGAAGACGCTCGGTTTGCCGTGCCAGGAGACGTACAGGTCGTCTCGGGCGCGGGTGCAGGCGACGAACAGGAGCGAGCGTTCGGCGAGCATGTCGACCTCGTGCTGCATCCGGTCGACGTCGGCCGGGGTGACGGCGGGCTCGAACGGGAAGGCGCGGTCGCCCACGCCGATGGTGGCGACGCAGCGGAACTCCAGGCCCTTCATCGCGTGCATGGTCGCGATCCGCACGCCCTCGTCGGCGGGGTCCGGGCCGTCTTTGAGGGCGACCGCGGGGATGCCGGCGTCGACCAGCCGGTCCTTGGCACGCGCCCCGAACTGGTGGAAGCGCGTGGCGACGGCGATCTCGGACGGCGTGACGCCGTCGTCCACCCAGGAACGAACCTTGGTGACCAGGGCGTCGAGCTCGGCCGCCTGGTTCACAGCCGGGGTGACGGTCGGGCGTCCGCCGTGCAGCGCGGAGCGGTATCCGGCGAGGGTGTCGGAGCCGCCGTCCAGGTCGTCGACCTGCTCGCCGGTCATGATGCCGGACGACCAGGCAAGGATCTCCTGGGTGCTCCGGTAGTTGATCTTCAGCCGGCTCGACCGGCCGATGACGCTGATGCCGAGCGAGCGCAGGGACACGCGGGTGTCGTAGATCCGCTGGTGCGGGTCGCCGGCGATGAACAAGTCGTCCGGTCCCTGAGCGACGACGCCGCGCAGCACCCGCCACTGCGCCGGGTGGAGGTCCTGCGCCTCGTCGACGACCACGTGGTCATAGCGCGGGCCGGCGGTCTTCAGCAGGTCGGCGGCGTCGGCGCACAGCTGCAGGTACGTCCGCTTCCCCTCCGCACCGAGCCGGTGGGTGAACTCCTCGATGGCCCGCCAGACCTGTTCGCGCTGCGCGGCCTGGAGCGAGGCCCCGCGGCCGGCCCGTGACGCGCGGAGGTACTCTTCGATCGAGCCGATGCCCTGGGCGAGGACGACGTGCCGGTACTCGAGCGCCAGGAAGTGCTCGCTCCACGGCAGGTCGAGGCGGCGTACGATCCGCTGCCAGCGCCGGCGGGCGTCCGCGTCCGCGTCGGGCACCAGGAACGGTACGGTGCCGTGTTCGGCGACGACCTGGTGGGCGACGGCGTTCACGGTGGTGATGTCGACGCGTTCGAGCAGCGCCGGGTCGTCGACGAGCAGGGCGAGGTTCTCCCGGAGCGAGTCGGCCAGGGCGTTGGTGAACGTCGTCAGGAGAATCCGGGTGTCGTCGTCCTTCTCCAGCAGGTGCTTCACGCGGTGGAGGGCGACGACGGTCTTGCCGGTGCCGGGCCCGCCGGATACCTGCGCCGGTCCGCTGTACGACGGCCGGTAGGCCACCCGGCGCTGCGCCGGGTGCAGGAAGATCCGCCAGGCGCTGAACGGCCTGGTGAGGATGTCCTCGAGCTCTTTCGGGCCGGACACGAGCGCGATGCGGTCACGGGTGTTGGCGATCGCGGTGGCCAGGTCGGCCGGTTCGGCCGCGGCGGCCTCGGTGGCCGGGCGTCGTACGGACACGACGTCGCGCCAGACCTCGTCCGGACTGTGGCCCTCCGCGAGGTAGAACAGCACCTCGAACTGGTCCTCGGGGAACAGCGTGGCGAACGCCATCAGCTGCGGCTTGTCGATGATCGTGCGTACGGCCGGCAGCACCCCGTCGTCGATGCCGAGGCGGCGCAGCACGGTGTCGGAGTGCTCCTCGAACAGCAGCGACGGCGCCGTCTCGGCCGCGTGCTGGAGCATGGGGGTGAGCTCTTCGATGGCCGCGACGTTGCGCATCTCCAGCCCGCCGGTGGCGGCGTTGACCGTGGCGACCCGCTTTATCGCCCACTCGTACGCGGCGTCGTGCTGCATGACGCGCAGCAGCAGGAACGTCTCGCTTCCGTCGTCCGGGGCGAGGACCACGCCCCGCCAGAACCCGGTGATCCGGATGCTGCGCATCCGCGGGTCGCGCGCCTTGGCCACGGGCTCCAGGTGCAGGCCCTTGTCGGCGTGCAGCTCGGCGACGGTCAGCCGCTGGAACTTGTCTACCGCGTCCCGGACGCCCTGCTTCACCGGCTTCTCCAGGCGCTCGTACTCCTGGAGGAAGCTGATGGCGAATGCGAGCTGTGGCACTGATCCCCCCGGGCGACGCCATTGACCGTTATGCGAAAAACACAGGGTAATTGATCGATGACGAATCTTCAGCACAGCGCGCCGACGAATCGCCCTTTCAGCCCCACGATGTCCATATCTGGTCACGGACATAAAAGCCATAACGGTCGGGCCGGCTTCCGACGACCCCGCTGCATCGCCTTGCATTGCCTTGACGTCGCGTTAAGAGGTGGATTAACCGTAGGACGCTAGAGCCGGATGAGCCGACGCGCGGAGAGGCATCCCACGAGACCGTGGACCGAAACAATCATCAGGGCGGTTACGCGGAGGCCCTCGTCCGGGTGCTGAGCGCCGCCGCCGGCCTGCGGCTCGCCAAGCCGGAGCCCGACCTTGACGGCATCGACTTCTGCCTGTGGCCCGATCGCGTCGGGGCGCTCAGAGGCGCGCGGTCGACGCCCATCAACGTGCAGGTGAAGTCCGACTCGGTCGCGGCCGGGAACACCACCCACTGGCACCACAACCTCAAGGTCCCGCACTTCAACGCCCTCGCCGATCCGGAGACGACCTTCCCGACCTACCTCTTCCTGGTGATCGTCCCGCCGGAGCCAGGCCAGTATGTCAGCATGCACCCGGACGGCCTGCTGTTGCGCAAGAGCGTGTACTGGCATTCGCTGGCGAACGAGAAGCCGGTCGTGACCGCGAAAAAGGACGCGAAGACAAGGGTCGACATTCCCAAGACCAATCTGCTGACCGTAGATTCGCTTCGTATGCTGGTAAGCGCTGCCGACCCTGGTGGGGGACCGCCGTGACCGCGAGCCGCGCCGAGCTGGAGCGCCTCACGCCCGACGACATCGGGCGTTACCTGCGTACCTCCGGGTGGCGGCCGGTCGGGGACCTGAACGGCCGCGCGACGATCTGGACCTTGGAGCAGGACGAACTCGAAGTGGTCGTCCCGGTCTCATCCCGGTTCCGCGACTACCCGCAGCGGGTCAACGACGTGATCCGTACGCTCGCCGAAGCCGAATCCCGTCCCGAATCGCAGATCATCCACAGCGTCACCGCGTCGCACGTCGACCGGCAGTACATCCGGACGTTCCCCGACGCCCCGTCGGGCATGATCTCGGCCGCCGACGCCGCCGAGGCGTTTCAAGGCGTACGCGAGCTGCTGATCGCCGCCGCGTACGCCGAGGAGACCCGCCGCAGCGAACTCGTCCTGCCGCGCCGCAAGCCCCGGATCGTCGAGGAGTTCCCGACGCGCACGCTCGTCACCACCGGTCCGGGCAGCTTCGTCATCGCCACCCACATCGAACTGCCGCGGGGCGACACGCTCTTCCCCGAGTCCCCTTTCGAGCGCCGGGCGCTGGTCAAGCTGCGGGAGATGCTGCTCAGCACACGGTCCGCCGCGGCGGAGGCCAACGAGGTCGCCGATCTGTCGCCGTTCACCGAGCGCGTCGACGAGGGGATATCGACGACGCTCTGCCGCGGGTTGGCCAGGCTGGGCGGCACCGATCGTGATCGACCCGTTGAGATGTGGTTCGCCTGGGCCGGCAACGAGGAGGCGGATCTGCCCGGCGCGCCCATCCGCTTCGAGGCGGAGCAGATCACGATGCTCAGGCACGCCGCCGAGGATCTGGGCCGGAAGGAGACCACCGAGCAGGCCGTGGTTCACGGCCTGATTCAGGGACTTCGCCGGGAGGGTCCCGACCAGCCTGGATGGGCGGTCGTACGAG
Source organism: Actinoallomurus sp. NPDC052308 (assembly GCF_040679195.1). Taxonomy (NCBI): domain Bacteria; kingdom Bacillati; phylum Actinomycetota; class Actinomycetes; order Streptosporangiales; family Thermomonosporaceae; genus Actinoallomurus; species Actinoallomurus sp. NPDC052308. The sequence continues at coordinate 1,049,045 of NZ_JBFAUM010000002.1, forward strand.
GCAGCGTCAGCAGCAAGCGCGGCGACCTGCAACGGCAGGTCTGGGTGGAGCTACCGGCCGACGACTACGATCGCGCCCTGCGCGCCCACGGTCAGGGCCTCCACGTTCGTGCCGCCGGCGTCCTCAGACGCACTGGCCGCCGCACCGAGCTGACATCGCTCACTCTGTTCCGGGTGCTGCCGACCTGAGCGGACGCCGTCCCCGTCGGACGACGCCGGTGTGGAGCGCGGATTCCCGGATTCCGGGACGGGATCGACGCTGTCCGGCGGGTTCACCAGCCGATTCGGGCCGCCACCGGGAGGTGATCGCTGCCGGTGGCCGGGAGCACCCACGAACGTACCGGCCGCACGCCTCGGACCAGGATCTGGTCGACCCGCACCATCGGGAACGTCGCCGGCCAGGTGAAGCCGAAGCCGTCCCCGGCCACGTCCTGGGCCGAACGCAGCCGCGCGGTGATGCCGGCGAACACGCGGTCGTCCATGGTGCCGTTCAGGTCGCCGAGCAGCACGATCCGCTTGTTCTGCTCGGCGGCGACGGCCTTGGCGAGCGCGTGCGCACCGGCGTTCCGCTCGCTCGTCCAGAAGCCACGCCGGGGCATCACCCGTACGGACCCCAGATGGGCCACGTACACCGCCAGCGGCCCGTGGTCCGTGGCCACGGTGGTACACAGCGCCCGGATCTTGTTCATCGCCGGGTCGCCGCCGATGTCGAGCGGCCGGGTGTCCGACAGCGGCAGCCTGCTCCACAGCCCGACGTTGCCTTGGATCGTGTGGTACGGGTACGCCTCCCCCAGCACCTTCTCGTAGGTGACCGTTGCCTGCCGGGCCCGTAGCTCGGTGGGGTCGACCAGTAGCCGCGCGTCGTTCTGCGCCAGCTCCTCCAGCGCCACCATGTCCGCCCCGGATGCGATCAGGTCGCGGGCGGTCCCGGCCGGGTCGGCGTTGCCGGCGCTGACGTTGTGGCTGACCACGGTTAGGTCGCCGCCCGGGTGAGACTTGTCGCTGAGCAGCCCGCCGAAGAGGGCCGGCCACACCGTTACCGGCAGCAGCAGCGCGGCCACCGCGGAGGCGGAGCGGCGCCAGAGCGCCCCGGCCAGCAGCACCGGGATGAACACGCCGAACCACGGCAGGAATGTCTCCACCAGGCTACCGAGGTTCCCGATCCCGTTCGGGATCTGCGCGTGCAGCAGCATGACCAGGCCCAGCAGCAGCGCCAGCGCGGCGAGGACCAGGCCGCGCTTCCACGGCCCCGGCCGGCAGCCGATGCGGATCGCCCGGCGGATACCCGCGCGCCCGGCACTGGAGCCGGTATCCGGGCGGCCGGCGCCGCCCTGTCCGGCCTCCGCCGTGTCCACCTGCGCCGTCGTCTGTTCTCGCTCACTGCCGGTCACTGCTGCATCCCCCGTTCTCGCCAGATCCCCAGTCAACGCAGTGTGGTGTTGCCGGCGTGTATGCGGTTTTCGATATGCCGGCGATATGCGCCCGGCACTCAGGGTCTCCTCTCCGGGCGGACCGGCCGTCACTTCCCACCGGGCGTCCGCGGCCGTGTCTCCTTCACCCGCTTGCGTCCGCGTGACGACGGCTTCTCCTCCGGCTCCGGCCGGACCAGGATCCTGAGGGTCTCCCGGGCGTCCCGGCGGCGCCACGCCTTCTTCGAGCGAGCGGCCGTGAGCGCGACGACGGCGATCGCGCCGGCTTTGATCAACGCAGGCAGGCCCCGGGTCGCCACCAGGGTGGTCAGGCTCGTGAGCACCGACGTCGCCGTCATCGGTCGTCCCCCGGCCGTGCTCCGTACGACGCCGGCAGCGCACCGGTCAGGAGCAGCGGCGAGAGCTGGTCGCGCAGCTCCCCGGCACGGCGGCTGATCTCGGCGTGGACGGCCATCTTCTCGTCGAGCGCGCTCAGGACGCCACCGATCGACTCCTGTACGGGCATGGGGGGAAGGACGAGCGGTAGCTGCCGGATCGTCTCGGTGTTGATGCTGTGGATCGTCGACTTCAGCGAGTTCTGCTCGACCCATTCCCGTACGAGCGGGTTCCGTAGGTAGTGCAGGAGATAGGCGGGATGCACGTGCTCCCTGTCCGGGCGGATCCGCAGGCAGGCCGTGTTGAACAGTGAGCCCGCGTGCTCCACGCCGACGAGCGCGTACCGGCCGATGCTGGCCGTCCGGACACCGACGATGTCTCCGGGCTCGAGCCAATAATTCCTCAGCCGTTCGGCCCTCTCCTCGGAGACGTAGGCGGGTTTCTCCGCGACGATCCGGCCCTCGACGATGTTCTTGGGGACGATCAGCGGTACGCGGGCCCCGCCGGTGCCCGGCCTTCGCCGGGTGCGGGCCGCTCCGCCGGACGGCCCGGCCATCACCTTGCAGAACGTCTTCAGCGGCTCCGTCTGCCAGCCGTCGGGCACGTCTCCGATCAGGGTCCTCATCGGAGCACCTCACTCACCTGGTCGTCGACGAAGGCGTCCACCTCGGCCGCCCGGCGATGCAACTTCTTCAGCTCCTCGTGGAGCCGGCGCACCTTCTCCTCGGCGTACGGGTCGGAGCTCGGCTCGGCGGTGACGTACCTGCTCGCCGCGAGGCTGCACGCCAGGTCCACGATGGTCGCCGCCGAGGCGACAGCGGCGAATCCCGCACTGCCCTTGTACGCCGGGCCGAGCCGCCGCCACTCCTCGTACACTCCGGCGATCTTGTCGATGTCCTCCGGCCTCAGGACCCGGTGTTTGCGATCGACCTTGACGCCCAGCTTCCTCGCGTCGATGAACAGGACGCGGCGGGAGTCGTCCGAAGGGCCGCTCCGCAGCAGCCAGAGCGTCACGGGCACGGGCGTCGACCGGAAGAGCTGCTCGGGAAGCATGATGAGGCAGTCCACGACGCCTTCCTCGACCATCTTTCGGCGGATGCCGTTCTCGTGGGTGTTGGCGGAGACCGCCGCGGTGTTCGGCATCAGCATGGCCGCCCGCCCGCTCGGAGACAGCTTCGCGACGGCGTGCTGCAGCCAGCCATAGTTGGCGTTGTGCCGGGGCGGAGGCCCGAAACGCCGCCACCGCGGATCGTCCGCCGGATCACCCCGGCTCCAGTCCCGCATGTTGAACGGCGGATTGGCGAAGATGACGTCGAAGTCCCCGGTGCGGGAGGGGTCCTCGCGCAGCGCACTGCCCCGCCGGAGCTCCGTGACCGTCGTCAGGTTGTGAATTGCCAGGTTGAGCGTGGCGATCCGTAGCGACCGCACGCTCATCGTCTGCCCGCCGAACGAGAGCGACGGCGACGTGCCACCCCGTTCCTCGACGTGGGCGGCGGCGCCGGCCAGGAACGCGCCGTCCCCGCAGGCCGGGTCGTAGACGTGGTCACCGGTCTCGGGAGCGAGCAGGCGGACCGCCAGCTGGACGATGGAGTCCGGGGTGTGGAACTCCCCGCCGCGTACGCGATCGTCCGTGGCGAACCCGTCGAGGAGCGCACGGCACACGACGGCCGCCCGTGTCATGGTCGGCGACGCGTCCCGGCGCTCGCCGACGCAGACGTCTTCGAGGATCCGCACGACCTCGGCGAGTTGCCGGTCCGTCCAGATCTTCAGGTGGACGTTCCGCACGGCGTCACGGACGACGGGGTATCGCTTCTCGTGCTCGCCGAGGGCTCGTGCCAGGACCGTCCCGAAGGGGAGCGGCGCCGCCTGACGGGCCGCCCGCGCCAGCGACACCCAAAGCCGCGGATCGTGGCGGCGCAGGTGGAGCAGCACGAGCAGCAGCTCCTCGTAAGACTCCGGGTCCCCCTCACCGCGCCACTTCTCCAGGTCCGGCAGGAGATCCCGGGGCGGCTTCCACGCCGAGTCGGCCGCCGAGCGCCCCGCCGCCTGCGCGGGTTCCGGGTTCTCCGTCTGTGGTATCAGGCCGAGGCTCCGGGCGAATCGCTCCCCGTAGGTAGTGCCGGCGGGTTCACCAGGCCGCAGCACGTTCGCCGGAATCGGCCGGCGCATGAGCCACCGTGCCATCGCCTCGATCTCGTAGCGGTCTCCCTCATCGACCGGCGGGGGGAAGTCGGCATGCCGCTTCTCCCAATTGTTCACAGCTGGCCTGCCGACACCTGCCGCCTTGGCGATCTCGGCCTTTGACAAGCGCCTACCACTCGCGTCTACCATCGCATCCGCTCCCCTGCCATCTCGTCCAGCGAGAACGAAGCTAGCGCGTAGCCGAGACAGGCCGCCACTGCGCACCGCTGTGCGCTGGAAGTGTGAACTCTCCCTCGCGGCGGACTCCGTGAGTCGCACGCGCGATTGCGGCACTCCCCCGATGGCCAAGCGCCCCGCCGGAACGTCGCTGCGCGGAACGATCGGCCGTCGGCCGCTGACCGAGCGAACGGTCGCGCTGCTGCTTCACGGGCGATAGCAGAACGTTCCGCTATGGAACGTTCTGCGGGAGACCGGATACCGACATACTGCTGGCAGTGTGATTCGATGCCGGATCGCAGACGGGGCTCCTCCATGGACATCAGCGCGGTGCTGACAGTCGCCACCCAGGCGGCGGGCGCGTCGGGAATGGTCACGGTGTCAACCCGTGCGGCCCGCTGGATGCGGACAAGAGCACGATTCCGAGATCAGGCCAATGTCGCCCGTGAGCTGCTAGGTCTCCACCAGAGTAAGCTCATCGCCTATCGGCACGACTCGAAGCACGTCCTGTACGGCGGCACGGAGACCCTCCACCCCGACAATCTCCACAGCCTCGCCGCCGCGAGCGGCAACGCCTACGTGGCCGCACAGCAGGCCGGACGTCTTCGCGTCGAGGATGAGATCCTCGCCCACGCCGCCCACGACCTCGTGCTCATCGGCAGCCCTACCTCCGAAGGGCTCTCTCGGCTGCCGTTCGGGTACGCGCCGGACGGCGGCCCTGATTCCCTGGCCGTCGACCAGATACCGCTCGACCTGCCGTTCCGCTGGGTCATCTCCAAGAACGAGATCGCCGACTCGGCCGTGGCTCGGAGACTGGTCGCCGGCCGGAGCCTGGTCGAGCGCCCGAACTGGCGCATCGCCGGGCCGAACCGGCTCTACGTGCCGCGGGTCGACGAGAACGGTCTCCTCTTAGAGGACTATTTGCTCGTCGCTAAGGTACGGAATTACCTGTCCCAGAGCGCGATCGACGAAGGCCACTTCATCGTCAGCTTCGGTGGCAGTCACGGAACAGGCACTCGCGCCCTGGAGCTCCTCTTCAAGGACCGCGAGGTCCTGAGCAGCATCGCCGACCGGCTTCGACAGCGCCCGGCCGCCTTCCAGATGCTGCTGCGGGTGAGCGATGTCAAACACGACCGTACGGTTGGCAGCTACGCCCGTAAGATCGAACTCGTCGACGACCCGATCATCCTCCCCGATCACGACTCGATCTGGCGCACTGCGACCGCTCAGAGGGGCATCCATGGCAGCTCAACGGCGCAACCGGACCCGCCCTGAGATCAAGTTCGCGCCGAGGGAGGTCTTCGACCAGCTCCTGGAGTGGAGCGTCATCCCGACGTTCGACCTCGTCGTCGAGCTGCCCGATGAAGCCGGCGTGGTCCTGGTCCGCCGGACCATCGCGCCATACGAGAACTGCTGGGCCCTCCCCGGCCTGCGAATGTTCAAAGGTGAAGGCATCGACGACGTCATCGCCCGCATCGCCGAGGACGAGCTGGGCGTCGAGGTCGACGTCGACGGCAAACGCTTCCTCGGCCAGTACGTCGGCCGATTCAAGACCGAGAACGAGCGCCAGGACCTGTCGTCGGGCTACGTCGTGAAGGCTTTCAGCAGCGAGCTTCGGATCAACACCGCCCACTTCTCCGGCCATCGGGTCATCAAGAAGCACAGCGAAGTGCCGCCTTCCACGGGCGCGATGTACCGGTTCTACCTCTCCCGGTACTTCGACGCCGAGTAAGGCCGACAGCCAATCCCGCGACCGACGGGGCCTGCGGCGCCGACCGCGCCGAGCATGCTCGCCATCGCGCAGAAGCGCTCCAGAGCCGAACGTTCGCGCCGCGCGCCGGTCCGGGCGCCAGACCAGCGCGAATGTCCGTCGATTCCTTAGCGTGTTCGAACAACACATGCTGTAATCAGCCTCGATACCCCCTGATCGACGACCCGGGGAGGTCGACGATGAGCAGTCCGTTCGTCCGCCGGCGACGCCTCGCCGCGGAACTGCGCACGATCCGCGAACAACGTGGCATGACCGCCGACCAACTCGCCTGCCGGATCCACTAGTCGCGCATGAAGATCTCGAAGCTGGAGAACGCGCACATCCGCCCTGACCTCGCCGAGGTGATGAAGATCCTCGACGTGTTAGGAGTCACCGGGGAGAGATGGCACGAGATCGTCAAGATCGCGCGCGACGCCGCCGAACGCGGCTGGTGGGACTCGTACGGCGACGCGATGGGCGACCGGCAGCGGCTGTACGCCGACATCGAGTCGGGCGCAAAGACGATCCGCGAGTACCAACCCGGCGCCATGCCCGGCATCCTGCAGACCCCGGAGTACACATGGGCGCTGATCGAGCACGCCAAGGCCGAAGGCCCGATCACCTACGTCCCCGAACGTCTGGTCGAGGCCCGCGCTCAGCGCCAGCGCACCGTCCTACGCCCAGGCGGCCCGGACTATGAGGTGATCTTGGATGAAATCGGCCTGCGTCGCTTCAGCGTCCCACCCGACGTGATGTATGCCCAGCTCCACCATCTGATCAAGATCGCCGAAACCCACGCCCGCGTGACAGTACGGGTCTACCCGCTGGTCACCCGAATGGTGACGGCCTTGATGCCTAAGTCGCCGATCATGGTCTTTACGTTCACCGACGCCGCGGATCCGCCGATGGCGGTCGCTTCGACAGTCTTCGCTGATCTCATCCATACGGAGCCTGAGAAGGTGGCGGGATACGTCGGCAGGTACGACTATGTGCGTAATGAGGCACTATCGGAGGTAGGTACGCTCAGCTTCTTGAGCGAACTGGCCGACCAGATCATCAGTACGTTAGGACCCGGGACATGAGCACGAACGAGTTGCACTGGCGCAAGTCTCGTCACAGTGAGCCCAACGACTCCTGCGTCGAAGTCGCATCCGTTGAATCGGCAGCGAGCGCGACGGTATCACCGAGCATGTGAAGCACCCACTACCGATATCGCTGCTGCCAGTCAGGGCGAACGACAACCTAGACACCGGCAGAAACGTTACTCTCCTCCGCCTCGGCCGAGGGCCACCGACACCTGCTCTCCAGCCCAGCCCTCGCGCGTGCGCCAGATGACCGAGATCCCGAACGCTTCTCGGATCGCTTCTGCGGCCCATGCCTCGGCGGGCTCTTGAGGAAGCACAAGGAATCGGTGGTCAGGATTCTCGCCCTCGGCGTACTGGACCTCCATGATGCGTAGGACGGCTTCGCGCATCCGCTCATACGTATGGCCGTCCTCGCCAAGCACCTCGTACAGCACGGTCCCCGCCGGTCCATTGCAGGCGATGTCGATGGTCGGGAGGTTGACCACCGGATTGAGACGAGCTCCGTACATCAGCTCGCCGATCAACAGGTGTCGTATCCCTTCGTGCACCGGAGACTCTCGTTCGGAACGTACTCGCTTCTCGAGCGCGGCAACGAAGTCGTCGAACGCGTTGGTCGACTCGGACTCGTTCTCGGTGTTCTCATTTTGCGGTGAGACATCGGTCTGCGTGAGGGGCAGGGCTTTTTCCTGATCGGGGTCGTCGGCTCCCGTGAGGACGCCGGGAAGCGGTTCCGCGTGCACGATCGTCAGCGATTGCGTACATCGGGTGACGGCGATGTACAGCCGTCGCAGGCCGGCGGGCTCACGAGTGATCGCAGCAGGCTCAGCAACAACTACGTGATCGAACTCCAGGCCTTTAATCTGGGAGGACGGGAGGATATGGACGTCGGGCGTTTCCTCTTCGCGCATATCGGCGAACTTCTTCTCCGCCTCGCGGACGAGCTCCGCATTGTCCGGGACGATAAGTGCCGTGGAGCGACCGGTGCCGATTTCAGCTTCTGCAAGGATGATCGCCTCCGTAACTGCTGAATCGAGCAGTTCTGATCGGTCTGCCATGAGCAGACGAAGTGGCGCACCGCCCTCTGGTCGGACAGAGGTTGGGAACGTGGTGCTCGGCGCGAGTTTCGCCGCCAGTGGTGCCGCGAAGGTCATCACCTCGGCGGGCAGGCGGTAGCCGTAGGTCAGCTCTTCCAGATGCCACCCATCGCGACCGGCCAGAATCTCAGCAAGTTCATCCCAGCTGTCGTACGGGTGTGCGCCAGTCGCCTGGGCGAGATCCCCGAGTACGGTCATTGAGCCGCTCGGGCACCGGCGGGCCAGCGAGCGGGCCTGCATCGGTGTGAGGTCTTGTGCCTCGTCGATAACGATGTGCTGATAGCGACGTGGACGGACCTCCGCGCCCAAGATCGCACGAAGTTCTTCGAGGCAGACCTTGTCGGCGACGGACCACTGCTGTTGGGAGACGCGGGCGGCTTGAGGGCGGTAGATCGCCTTCTGCTCGTCTTCGTCGAGAATTCCAGCAGTTGCTGCGAGCAGGGTCTCACGATCGCCGAGTAGGCCGCGCAGGACGTTTTCGGCCGTCATCTGCGGCCACATTGACAGTGTGATGCCCGTAAGCCCGGGATGTCGCGCGATGCGGCTTCGCACCGCAGCGTCACTCGCGTGCCGAGGCCGGGCGACGCTGTAAGCACGCATCAACAAGTCGACAAAGCCGTTGATGAAGCGGTGACGCTGTGCTCGATAGGTGAGTTTGGCGTCTCCAGACTCGGCCAGAACGGCGACTTCCTCCGCAGACACACTCAGGCTTACGGCTTCGAAGCTGAAGTGGATCTGACCATCGCGTACCCATCGGTCCAGCGCATCGACACGGACCAGGTTCTGGACGGATTTGCGCAGGACAACGGCCATTCGCCCGTCAGATTTTACTCGCGCCGTCTCCACCGAATCCGTGAACTGGCCGCGCCCTCTTGTTCGGCTTGGATCCGTCCACAGCAGGTCCAACTCGACCATCCGGGCGCCCTGGATGTCGAGAGCAGGGAGCACCCGGCTGATGTAATCGAAAAAGCGACGGTGTGGCCCGACGACGAGAACCTGGTCACTCTTGACGATCTCGTTGAAGAGCAACCAGGAAACGCGGTGGAGACCCACCGCCGTCTTCCCGGTCCCCGGCCCGCCCTAGACTACGAGCATGCCCTTGCGCTCGTCTGACACCAGCTCGAACTGGTCCTGCCGGATCGTCTCAACGATGTCCCGCATCCTGCCGTCGCGGGCTCGATCCAGGTCGTCGAGCAGGAAGTCGAGCATGCGCTCGGGGCCCTGTCCCTTCACTACAGCCGGTAGCGCGGGATCCGCAGCGGTCCGGTCGGAGACGAACTCGTCGCTGTAGTCGTTGACCTGGCGGCCATCGCAACTCAGGAGCCGGCGCAGCAGAACTTCGCCGGGCGCATCCCGCTTCGCCCGCATCCACTCCTTGACGATGCGGGTCTGCCACGACACCACGAGGAGCTCACCGTCGGAGTCGTGCACTACCCTGCGCCCGATGTAGTAGGTTCGGCCGCCTTCCTCGGTGGTATCGACTCGCCGGAAGACAAGCGCCTGACCATCGAGATCATCCTCGAATCTCACCTCGGGGGGCGTCTCCGGGATGAAGCTCGTCCCGGCGGACGCGTCGGTCACATCCCACGACCGCTTCTTGAGCCCGCGGTTCTTGGCCAGCTTCGCCTCATAGCAGCGGTACGCGCGATCTACCGCACGCTGCTCCTCTGCGATGACGGCCGCCCGGTCCCCCATGCGCACACTCCCTCTTTGCAGTGAGAGGACGATAGCTCCGACCTCTGACAGATCGGTTATCGATCAAATTCGAGCCGGGTGGCGCGCTCCCTGCCCTGGTGGCGGGTTAAGGATCGTCTGATACGACTCCCCAGTCCGGATCGCCTGATCCATCGCGTCGTAGACATCAAGGATCAATTCCTTGGTTTTGTAGGCCCCGAAGGCCGCTACGTCTTTCTTCTTCACTATCGGGAACGTCTCCATGATGTAGTCGACGCCATCCCGGTCGATCCCATACAGATGGAAGAACGCCGAATCCAGCTCAGCTCGCAACAAGCGCCGCCGCTCTTCGTCCCATAGGAACGGCGTTCCTGTATCCCCGAGATCACGCGCAAAAGGAGCCATTCCACGATCCGTATACACGAGCTCGAGGATACGAGAAGCGATGAACGATGCCCGAGAGTCCAGAATATCGAATGTCAGCACAGGGAGCTGCATCCAGATGAAAAGACTCATACTGGTGCCCCCTATCTTCTGACGGCTTACATAATCGAACGCCATGGAACTTTGCATGGCAATGAGCGCTGCGAGACGTATCATCGGCTGGTTTGATAGCGCTAGTAGGAATTTATGCCCCACTGCGACGCGTGGAATAAAGGCAGGAATCGCAGTACGCTCATCGGTCGCTCTACATACATCGCGCCATCCGAGGAGCCAGCCATGGTGCCATTCCTTAGCAGTCAGGCGCGAGGCAATACCAGCATCAATTATGGGACGGCATTGTTTATCAAGCCCACCCGTCGGAATGTCGTGCTCCGGAGCCCAGTAGCGCGGCATCACGACGAAGTTTGGGTCTCGCTTCTCGGTCGAAGTGACGTCACGGATTGAATCGTCTTGTTCGTAGGTGGCCCAACGGTGGTCGTAGTGATGCAGCATCTTCGCTTCATACAGAGGAAGGTAACGATGGTCGCCGCGAACGAAGATGTTGCCCTGCAGGCGCCAGCCGTCGGCTTCGAGCTGTTCCCGGGTCCGGAACAAGCGAGCATCGTTGGCCATATGGAACATTGTCATAAATGAAATGCCCCACGGGTTGCCGTCAGGATCGCCTTCACGGACCAGAACGGGAAGGCGCCGGTAGATGCCGAGCGTGATCTCAGCGTCGCGGCGGCTACGGAAGACCGGGCAGGTTCCTGTGTTCGGGTTGATCAGGGCGATCTCTTCGGGACTCAAGGAGAAACGCTTGAGCGGCACCCCGAGTTCGGCGGGGTTGTGTAGGAAGAAGGCGAAGTCGGCCTTCGACTCTCGGGCCTCGCGTCCAGTAAGCGTGAGTAGCGCAAACTTGAATGACCTATGCACACTCGAAAAGAGCGGTGCCGCGTTCTCAAAATCATAGAGCGAAGCAAGGGAATCAGACTGGGCGACGTCGCGGAAGAAGTATTGTGTGGTGGCATCGGTGGCGATTCCCGTAGGCACGATCACGCCCAGTCGTCCATGTGACCCGAGCATGTTCCGGTCGGCCTCGGCGAACACGGCGTACGTATTGATGTCGCCACGGCCGGTGAGCGGGTAGCGACCGGACATGCGAAGGAAGTGGCTTTCCGCCTCGGCCTGTCGCTTGGCACTGCCGAATTCGGCGTATAGCTTGGGCTCATTCTCTCTCAGCGCCTCGATGAGGCGCGCCCGGGCAGCCTTGTTCGGCGCGGTCGCGATCTCCTCGTCACGCGTCGCGAAGAACTCCTGCTCTTGAAGCTTGATGCGCTCCCACGGCGGATTGCCTAGGACGCAGCTGAAGCCGCCGGTCCAGCCGGTTCGCTCATCGACGCCTGATGCTTCTTCCTCCTCGGGCACGCCGAAGACCTCGGGGAACTCCAGATGCCAGTGGAAGAAGCAGTACTGCTCGGTGAGCTTCTCTAGCTCGGCGCCGATCTCGGGGGCGATCGCGCCGCGTTTGACGTCGAGCAGGTTGTCCATCGTGATCGCGGGCGCGCGTCGCTGGGTGCCGACGTAGCCCTTGTCCTCGACCTTCCACCAGACGAACGCGGCGCACCAGGCGTCGGCGACGCGCTTCTTGTCGACGTATGCCGCCGACTCCTGGAGGGCTTGGAAGCCCTTTTCCTGGGCATCGATGTCGGCCCAGGTGCCGTCGCCACGCTGAGTGATGCCGGTCGCCGCTTCGGCCAGGTCCGCGTTGCCCGACCGCAGGCCGAAGTCGTCGAACAGCTTCCCCTGCAGCTGCGAGGCTCGCTTCTCCCACGCCTCGCGCTCGGCCTTGTTGCGCTTCTTCAGCGCCGCAGCCCACTTCTTGTCGTCACCCTCGATCGGCTTGAAGGCGTCGTCCGGTAGGCCGCCGGCCAGCAGCTTCGGGGTCGTGCCGAGGAGCGCGTTGCCGACCTTGAGGTGGGCGTCGAGGAAGCCGAGCGGTTTGCCGGGCTCCACCGTCTCCAGCCAGAGGGAGACCTTGGCCAGTTCGATGGCCATCGGGTTGAGGTCCACGCCGTAGATGCATTGTGAGACGACCTCCCGCAGCGCGTGCCGTACGTCTTCGATGCCCGGCTCGGGGTCACCGGTACGGACGGATGCGAGGCGCTTCGCGATTCGGCGGGCGGCGGCGACCAGGAAGTGACCAGAGCCGCAGGCCGGGTCGCAGATGGTCAACGCGAGCAGCGCCTTCTCCTGCTCCTCCTTCGTCCGGGCGGACTTCACGGCGTCGTCGATCACCGGGTCGAGGGTCGTGTCGAGCAGGCAGTCGACGAGCGAGGTCGGCGTGTAATACGAGCCCGTCTTCTTGCGGTCGTTGCCGCTGAGTTCCAGCAGCGCGAACGTCCGCTGCGCCGCGTCGTGCTTCGGCACGTACTCCAGGAGCCACTCGTACACCGAGCCGAGTTCCTCCGCGCCCAGGTGCCGGAAGTCGACCGGACGGATCCGCCGAGCCTTGAGATCCCGTACGCGTGAGAGCGACCGGACGGCCGTGAAGAGGTGCTCGTTGGCGAGCGCGCAGCCGAACAGGGGCCGGTCGGCATCGGTCGGCTTGAAGATCCCGCCCAGGGCGGGTACCCCGAGCTCGGGCAGGCCGTCCTTCCGGCCGAGGCCGTCGAGGACCAGGCTCAGGGCCTGCCACTCGTCGGAGTGCGGGCCGCCGTGGCGGCGGGCGGCCAGGCGGCGGAGCCGCGCCGTGGCGAAGAACGCCATGTACCGGTCCTGCGCCGCTACCGGGGTGTCCAGCGCGAAGAGCACGCCGCGGTCTTCGATCACGAACAGGAACAGCAGCCGGTACACGACGCGCAGCAGCGCCCGGTGCAGCGTCTCCGGGGTGACCTCCGTGTTGTCCCGGTCGGCCAGGGCTTTACGCAGCACGTCGTTGTCAGGATGCTGGATGAAGCCGGTACCGAGGGCCTCGATCGCCGCCTTGACCGACAGCCGGAGCTGATCGAGGACGCGGAGCCCGGAGTCGATGGCCTCCTGGCGCCACTTCTCCAGCCAGCAGGACGCGGGGCCGGCGTCCTCGCCCTGGGTTTCGAAGCGGGAGACGTGGGCGACGCGGTACAGCAGCACGAAGGCGTCGAACGCCTCGCCTTCGAAGATGGCCTCCAGGTCGAACTCGACGTACGCGGAGCCGGCGAGCGCGCTGGAGTCGCGCAGCGCCCGCAGCAGCCTGCCGTTGGTGACGATGCCCCACAGGGCGGCGTCGCTGCGGTTGAGGTACTCCTGCACCAGCGACTGCGGGGCCGAGTCGGCCGCGCCGGGCACGCCCTTGGTGCGCTTGTCGAGCGCGACGCCCCAGCCGAGCTGGTGAATCGGGACGTGCTGCCACTGATGGCTGATGGCGAACTGCTTCTCGCCGTCGTCGCTGGTCAGTCCCCCGGCGGGGGTGTGCGGCAGGCGACCGAAGCCGAGCTCCTGGAACAGCCGGCCCAGCCAGTACTCCCGGGTGACGCCGATCGCCGGGTCGTCCTCGGACAGCTTGGCGAGCTGGTCCTTGAACGACGCGTACCGGCCGCGCAGGTACGTCCAGGCGCGTTCGGCCGCGTCGACCACGGTCTCGTCCTTGCCGAGGTGGTAGGCGGCGGGCGTGGTGCCGGGCAGGCTGTTGCCGGTGGACAGGCGGCGCAGCGTCTCCTCGGGCAGCAGGCCGCCGACCGAGGCGACGCCGACGGGGAGGGTGCTGGTGCGGCTCATCGGGTGGCCTCTCCGGTGATCGGCAGGTAGACGTACAGGCCGAGGACGTCGGCGTCGGGTTCGGCTTCGACGCGCAGGCCGCGCCGGATCGCGCCGACGGCCTCGCGGACCCGCGCGTGCGACGCGCGCAGCGCGTCGGCGAGGTCGGTGCCGTACTGCTCCAGGTGGGGGCGGATGGCGTCCAGGCCGTCCAGGACGCGGGTGGCGGTGGACCGGGCGAACTCCGGCGCGGTGTTCTCGTCGGCTCGTGCGTCGAGCAGGGCCAAGGCCTCGTCCTCGGTGAGCCATTCGGCGTTGGCGGGGCTGCCGCGGAAGGCGAGGACGCGGGCATCCTCGGCGATCTGCTGGCGGCGTCCGCCGTCGCGGGTCGGCAGGTACAGGTGGAAGCGGTAGCGGACCAACAGCAGGGTGGTGCGCTTGGGCACGGACCTCGTACGGATGACGCCGCAACGGCGCGCCGGACGCTGCCAGCCGTCCAGCTTCGGGTCGAGGGCGGCGTCCAGGACGAACCGCGCGATGGTGCCGACGGCCGCGTCCGTACGGGTCAGCGCGGCCTCGCCGCGTTTCACCGGTGGCAGCGGATGGAAGGCGATGTTGCGCGCGTGCTTGGCGCCGAGCACGGCTTCCAGGCCGCTGAGCAGCGCGGACGGCAGGCCGGCGGTGTCGGCGGTGAAGCCGCCGTCGGCCGCGGGGGCGACCTGCCCGCGCAGCTTCACCAGGGCCGTCTCGGTGAACTCGGCGACCTCCCCGCCGGAGCCGAGCACGGCGCGAACCTCGGCGACCTCGCGGGCCACGTCCTCGGCGCGGATGGCGTGCTGGGCGAAGCGGGCCCGGGACGCCTTCTCGCGTTCGGCGGCGCTGACCCACTCGGCGTGCAGGTCGTCGCGCCGGGAGGTGACGCCGAAGTCGAGGGTGAGCTGTTCGGCGTCCTCGCGGCGCAGCAGCAGCCCTTCGAGGACCGCGTTGATCACGCTGTCGGACTCGTCGAGGACCGCGACGGACACGCCCGTGGCCTTGCGGATCTCGGCGTGCTTGCGGATCAGGACGTCCAGGACGATGCCGTCGATCTGGTTGTCCGCGCCGTACAGGGTGACGGCGCGGACGACGTCACGGCGCTGGCCGTACCGGTCGACGCGGCCCTCTCGCTGCTCGTGGCGGGTCGGGTTCCAGGCCAGGTCGTAGTGGATGACGGCGTCGAAGCCCTCCTGGAGGTTGACGCCCTCCGACAGGCAGTCAGTCGCCACCAGCACCCGGCGCTCCGGCGGCTCCCGGTCCTCGATGTCGTCGGCGGTGGCGCCGGAGACCAGACGCTGGACGCGCGACTCGCGCTGCGCCGGGGACAGCGTGCCGGTGACGGCGGCGACGGCGGTGTTCTTGCCGAGCGCGGCGGCCAGGTGCTCGGCGACGTACTCGGCGGTGGGGATGAAGCGGCAGAAGACGATCGGGTTGTAGCCCTCTTTGAGCAGGTCCTTGACGATGGCCGTCAGCTCGGTGAACTTCTTGTCGGCCTTGCCCTCCAGGGCGTCGGCCTGCTTGGCCAGCCGGCGCAGCCGCTGCTGCGGGGCGCCGCCGGTGCCGTCCTCGGTGTCCGCCCCGGGCGCGGCGTCGACGACCTGGGTGGAGTCGTCGTCGGTGAGGTCCAGGACGGCGGCGCGGCCGAGCGCGTCGGCCTCCTCCTTCGAGGTCGCCTCCAGGTTCGCCGCGCGGGTGCGGAGGGTCTGCGCGGCGGCACGCGGAGACGACGCCAGGGAGCGCAACAGCGCCAGCGCCGACCACCAGCGGACCCGCTGCCGTACGACGCCGTCGCTCTCGTCGAGCGCCTGTTCCCGGGCGTAGTCCAGTACGGCTTCGAACAGCTTGCGGTAGTCGGCGGACAGCTTGTAGGAGACCTCCAGGCTCTTGCGGTCCTTGGGGAACGGGGTCTCCTCGCCGATGAACGTACGGATGTCGGCGCGGCGGCGCTGGACGAAGTGCCGGGCGAGCCGCCGGCGACCGGCCTCGGTGTCCAGCTCGACGGTCTCCAGCTCCGGGTCGAGCAGGCCGAGGAGCGTGCGGAACGACTCGTCCTTGCCGCTGTGCGGAGTCGCGGTCACCAGCACCAGGTGGCGGTCCTGGCCGTCGGCCGTCTGCTTCATGGCGACCTGCCGGACCAGGTCGTAGCGGAGCTGCCTGCCGTCACGGCTACCGGTCGCGGCGGGGACGCAAGTGTGCGCCTCATCGACGATCACCAGGTCCGGGCAGTGCCGGACGAACTCGTCGCGGTGCCTCGGGTTCTTGATGTAGTCGGTGGAGACGATGACGTTCGGGTACCGGCCGAACAGCGACTCTCCGACGTCGAGGGAGCGTTCCAGCCGCCGTACGGTGGAGGCCAGCACCAGCTCGGTCTCGATGCCGAACTTCGCGCGCAGCTCCTCCTGCCACTGCTCGGCCAGCGCCGGGCTGCACAGCACGGCCAGGCCGGTCGCCTCGCCCTGGGCCAGCAGCTCCGCGGCGATCAGCCCGGACTCGATGGTCTTGCCGATGCCGACGTCGTCGGCGATCAGCAGCCGTACGGTCTCCTGCCGCAGCGCCATCAGCAACGGCACGAACTGGTACGAGCGGGGGTCCACGGCGAGCTGCGCCAGGGAGCGAAACGGGCCCGCGCCGGAGCGGAAGCCGATGCGCAGCGCCGAGCGCAGCAGCCCCGCGGACGACTGGTCGCCCAGGTCGTCGGCGGTCGGCGGCGGGAAGCTGGCCGGCTCGACCTTCTCCAGCGCCGGGAGCACGCCGACCAGGTCGTCCTGAGCGCCGCCCAGCGGGCGCAGCACCAGCAGGTCAGTGTCCGAACCAGGCTGCACGACCCATTCGCGTCCTCGGGCGCGTACCAGTGCACCGGGGGCGTATCGGACGGCTTCCGGCGCGTTCGTGCTCATGAAGTGACGTGTCCTCTCGGGGGGTCGCCGCGGCTCAGTTCTCGCCGGGCCCGAAGATGCTGCGGTTCTCCTGGACGACGCAGTCCCAGTCGTCGTCATGGCGGAAGCGGATGACGTGCCAGCCCGCGTCGATCAGCCGTTCCTCGGCCTCCGCGTCGCGGGCGGCGACCGGGCCGGTGTGCGCCGGGCCGTCGACGAACACGGCGACCTTGGCCCCGGGAAGTCGGTAGACGTAGTCGGGCTGGGCGACGGCCTCGGTGACCAGGACCTGCTGCTCGGTGGGCAGCCGGTAGCCGCGGTTACTCAGCCAGGTGATCAGCTCGCCCTCCAGGCGGCTGTCGGCCTTCTCGATCAGCTCCTCGGCGTCCTCTTTGCGCCGGATACGGCCCGCCGCCAGGCGAAGCAGCAGGTCGCGGACCGTACGCCGGTCGATCAGGTGGTGGACGCCCTGGTTGCCGAACGACAGCAGGCAGTCGTAACAGCCGCGCTCGCAGCGGGTGCGAATGAGCGGGCCGCCGAGGTCCGCGCCGGTGTCGGGGTCGAAGTGCGCGATGCGCAGCGCCTCCCGCGCGACCCGCGCCAGCTCCCCAGACTCGGCCTGGAGACGCCGCAGCACGCCCGCGCCGCCCTCGGCGCTCTCGATGAACAGCATGCGCATCCGGTCGGGCCCTGCGTCGGGCGGCAGCGGCTCGCTGGTCAGCTCCGAGTCCTCCAGCTGGAAGACCGCCTCGATGCCGCGTTCCAGCGCGTACTGCAGCGACGTCGCGACCTCCACCGGGACCGGCTCGGCGAGGGTCAGCACCAGGATGTTGCGGCGGTCCTCGACGTACGGGATGACGCGCTGGCGTCGTACGGTGTCCTCGGTCTCGCCATCGGCCAGGCCGGTCTCCTCGTCTGTGATCTCGGTGCCCGGCGTCGGCTTCTTGGGGTCCCGCGACGGGAGCCAGCGACCGTTGACCGTGTCGAGCCAGAAACCCGTCTCGCGGTTCCGGCCCCGGCGATATCCGAGGTTGGCGACGCGGACCGTGGCGCTGTCGCCGTAACTGAGCTGGGCGACGCGGCCGTCCTCGTCGGCCGCGACGGCGTCCAGGCGGCCCTTCCGCCGGCCGTGGTCCTGGAAGCGGTAGGAGGTCTCCAGCTCGAACCCGGCCCTGCGGCGCTCCTCCTCGTCGGAGCTGATCCGCTCGCGCCGTTCGGTGAAAACGGTGTGCAGCTGCATCAACCCGCTGACCGCCGTGGGCAGCGGCATGTCGCACATCTCGCAGCGGTCGGTGCCGACTTCGGGCGTGTGGTGGTAACCGCAGTTACCGCACCGGCGCGCCTCTCCCGTCGCGACCTCGCCACTGGCCTCGGTCGGCACCTGGACGCGCCGGACCTGGAACGTACTGCCCTCGTGGTAGATCAGCGCGCCGGGGCCGAATTCCCGGATCGCGATGAAGCGGGAACGCTGCAGGTAGTCGCCGTCCCGGTCGGCCTTCAGGCCGCCGCGCCCGGGGATGTACGCGGCGAGCGGCAGCCTCGGGAACGAGTAGCCGGGCAGGAAGCCCTCGGAGGCGAGATAACGGTACGGGTTGAAGTCCGAGAGGATCTCGCCGTCCTGCTCGTTGCGCAGCAGCCGGAGCTGGGTCTCGGCCTCCGCGCGGCGGCGCTTGGCGCGGTTCCGGGCCTCTGTCGTCAGGGTGTAGTCGTCGGCGCGCAGGTGCTGGGTCTCGCGCTCGGTCTTGGCCTTGCGGTAGAGGTCACGCCACCGCTCGCAGGCAGTCTTGAATTCACCGGGGGCCGACCGTACGACCCGCTCCAGCCACTCGTCGTCCCACCAGGAGGTCTCCTTGCCGAGCGTCTCCTCCAGGCCGGCGAGCATCCGCTGCGCGCGGCCCAGGGCGCGGTCCTGGGCCTGCGGGTCGCGGAGCTGGTCCCAAACGTGGTCGTGCAGGGGCAGCTTCCGCTCGTCGGACAGGTCGATCAGCTCGGGCATCGCCCGGCCCAGCGGCAGGTCCGTCTCCGCGAGCCAGATGGCGTGGACGTGCGAGCGGATCAGGTCCTCGTTGCTCAGGTCGAGCCGCGGTGGCGCCACCGCCCCGGCCACCATCTCGTCCGAGCGGCGGAAGTAGTACCGGTCGTGGCTGTTTCCGCTGGCGCAGTACGTGGTGACGAGGGCCGCCTGCCCGGACCGGCCGGCCCGGCCGCTGCGCTGGGCGTAGTTCGCGGGCGTCGGCGGGACGTTCCGCATCGTCACGGCGTTGAGGCCGGCGATGTCGACGCCGAGCTCCATCGTCGGCGAGCAGTACAGCAGCGGCAGCTTCGCGGTGCGGAACGCCTGCTCGCGGTCCTGCCGGACCGGGCCGGGCACCTGCGCGGTGTGCTCGCGGGCGAACAGGCCGGCGAAGCCCCGTGACCGGTTCCGGTAAAGGTTCCGGAAGAACGGGTTCACGCGCGGACGGTTGTCGGTGCCGTTGAACTGCCAGCGCAGCGGATCGGCCACGCCGTACTCTCCGTCGCCCGCCCGCCAGACGATCGCGGCGGCGTTGATGCGGTAACCGGGTGCGCCGCCGTCCCTCGGCTGGACGACCTCGGTGGCCAGCCCGTGCACGGCCAGGGTTTTCAGCAGGTCCGAGATGATCCGCTGCGCGTCGTCGGTGTCGACCCGATCGGTCCAGGCGGCGAAGCGCCCCGGCCGGCGCAGGTAGCGGCCGAACCTGCTGCGGCCCGACAGATTGAGCTCGCTGCGGCTGCCGCCCGCTCGGCCAGACCGGGCAAACGCCGTGCCGACCGGCGCCATCTTCTCCCGCTCGGCGAGCGCCCACGGGTCCTTCAGCTGCCGCGACAGCCGACTCATCTCCTCGAAGCCGAGGTCGGTGAGGCAGCCGACGTCGATGGCCAGGACCCGCCGCATCTCGTCGAGCAGGATTCGCATCAACTCCGCGCGGAGCCCGGGTTCGGCGGTGCGCAGCGGACCGTACGCGCCCTCCCACACGTCCTCTTTCGCGGCCAGTTCGTCGAGGTCGGCGTAGTCGATGCTGATCAGGCCGGTCTGCTCCAGGTTGGGCATGGTGACCCGCCAGCCGCGCTCCAGGTCGACGTACAGCCGGTACGCGATGACGTCCCGCAGCGCCTTCTCCGTACGCCGGCGCTGCGTCGTCAGCTCTTCGGGGTTGGCCGCGTAGTCGGCATGACCGAGACCGAGCTGGGCGGCCACCGCTTGGGCGACGTTCTCGTGGTGCAGGCCCTCGTCGCCGACCTCGGCGGCGGCCCGGTAGAGGGCACCGCGCAGCTGGGCGACCTGCGCGAAGTCGTTGAAGTGACCGGCTTGGAGACTGGCGTCCTGCCGGTTGTCGACGAAGGTCAGCAGCTTGCGGGCGTTCTCGCTCAACTCCTCGGGCGGCATCTCCTGGAGGCTGCGGACGACGCTGCCGCTCAGCACGGACACGGCCGAGCTGCGGCCCTCCTGGTCGAGCCTGGCCAGCTTGCCAAAGTCGTTGCCGCGCATCTGGTCGTACGCGACGCCACAGCTCAGGCAGAACCCGAACGGCGTCGGGATGAACGCCGCCCGTACGCCGCCGGTGCCGCCCAGGTCGCGGTCGAGGATCGTCCCGTCGGGCAGGACGTTCAGGACCTGGGGAACGTACTTGCGCCGGGAGGGGATGACCTCCGGGTTGCCGCCGGAGTCGACGGCGAGCCACGAGTCGGGCAGCCGCTGCTCGGACAGGGCCTGGGTCAGGCTGTCCGGCCACGGGGCGGCTGCGGAGATGTAGAGGTATCCGGCCTCGCCGTCCTCGTCGCGACGGTGCCGGATGCGCGGGCGGCCGCCACTGTCGTCCCGCGCGACCGACAGGTACTCCTGGCCGCACTGGCGGCAGAAGGCCAACGGGAGCAGCAGCTTCTCCGGCTCCCCCGGGACCCACAGCTGGTAGTCGCGGGTGATGTGGCGGGTGTCCTCGGGCTCGAGCGAGACGTAGACCGTCTCCCCCTTGGACAGGAACTGGTGCAGCCGGAAGGCGAACAGCGCGCGGTTCTTCTGGGGATGCAGGGCCTCGGCGCCCGCCCGGAGCGTCGTCTTGATCGCCTCGGCGCAGTCGCCCTCGTCCTTCCCGGTGAGCGCTGCGAGGTCGGCGGCGGCCCGCCGGATGGTCGTGGGACGACGGCGGATCAGCCGGCCGGTGCCCTTCTCGGTGTCCAGGCCGAATGTCGACTCGATCCACCGGGCGAGGGGATCGCGGGTCAGCTCGTCGTACGTCGCCTTCGACGTCGGCGCGTCGACCTTGGCCACCAGCTCCGCCGAATCGTGACGGCCGTCCTCCGTGGCCCGCCGCAGCGTCTCGCCGATGACCCGGTCCGGCTCGATCGGGACGCCGAACACCTTGCTCGCGACGTCGGCGACATCGCGTCGCTGGTCCTCGCTGCTGCCGCCGCTGGCCATGGTCGCGGAGGTGCCGACGCATTGCAGGTCGGGTGCCTCGCACGCGTCACGGACTCGGCGCACCAGCATTGCCACGTCGGCGCCCTGCCGACCGCGGTACGTGTGCTGCTCGTCGAGCACGAGGAAACGCAGGCCCGAGGCGGCCCGGATCAGGCCCTTCCGCTCGCGCGGACGCGTGAGCATCAGCTCTAGCATCATGTAGTTGGTCAGGAGGATGTCCGGCGGGTCGTCCAGGATGTCCCGGCGCTCGGCCTCCGTCTCCTGGCCGGTGTAGCGGGCGAACCGCACGGGCTCGCGGCCGTTTCCGTAACCATGCTGCAGGTACTTGGCCAGCTCCTCCCGCTGGCTGTTGGCCAGCGCGTTCATCGGGTAGACGATGATCGCCTTGACGCCGCCACGGATACCCTGGTCGCGCTCGCGCAGCACCCGGTCGACGACGGGGACGACGTAGGCGAGCGACTTGCCCGATCCGGTGCCGGTCGTCAGGACGTAGCTCTCCCGCGTGCGAGCGGCCTCGATCGCGTCGCGCTGGTGCCTGTAGAGCTCCATCGGCTCGCCGTCGAGGGAGTCCTCTGGCTTATCCCTCCGGAAGATTCGCTCGCATTCGGGGTGGAGCACGCCCGCCTTGACGAGGTCCGGGACCGTGCCGCCGCTCTCGAAGCTGGGGTTGAGGGAGAGCCACGGATCCGGCCACTGCTCGCCGTCGTCGAGACCCTCGCGCACCTTGGCGGCGATGTTCTCGTCCCTGACGCTGACGGCACCAGAGGTGAACGCTCGGTAGTCGTCGATGAGCTGGCCATGAACCCGAAAGACGTCCACGCACTCCCCTTTGCACCCCGCGCACGCCTGCGGTCCTCCGGGATGCCCCGACATCCTCCGCCCGCAGCAACTTCGCCACGCAAGTTACCGATAAAGGCGCGAATCGTCGATAGTAGACCTCGAAATGTTATTCGGAGGCCACAACCCGTCGGTACGAGTACATACCAGGACAGGAGCAGAGAGAAGCCCTCGCGGCCGAACTACGGAACTTCAATGCCGGATATCGACAACCGTCGACACGCGAGAACAACCCAACCCGCTCACGTGAATCAGACGCCGAGCCCTCGAGATCGGTTGACACAATCAACCACTATCACCCTGACCTGGGGAAACTATCCGAGAAATGATCAGCCCCGTCGTGACGCCTTGAAGATGCGCGTCTCATGCCATTCGAGGAAGTCCCGGTTGGGGCGGTCGGCGGCACGCTGGGGCAGGGCGATCGGCTGACCGGCTCGCGCGTAGAGCTCCTCGCCGTCCTCGAAGTCCGCCTGCAACCGTGGACTGACCTTGAGCCGGTAATCCTGGTCCACGCTGAGGTAGCCCTTGTCGAACAGGACATGCACGTCCGCACGCAGCAGCAGGCCGTTGTCCAGGCTGTGCAGACCACCCTCACTGACCGGGAGGATGTGCGCGGCCTGGAGGGTCGGGCGGATCCGGCTGCCCGTGATCGCGCACCGCCGGCCGTACGCTTCGAGCACGGCCGTCTTGAACGAGCCCTGCCCGAGGCGGCGAGGCTGCAGGCGAGGGTCGCCCAGAACAGGCCCGGGCAGATGCCATGGCTTCGAGTCGTCTATCTCGACGTCGTATCCGAGTAGTCGAGTGGCCAGGCGAGTGAGGTAGGCGGCCTCCGGGTGTTCCTTGAGCTTGTACCCCCTCCCCTGCACGAGGTTGCGTGCGAAGTCCTGGGGTGGGTCGGCCTCCTGTCCTGCGGGGAAGAAGCGCACGTCACGCACCAGGATGCATCCGATGACCGGATCATCACCGACCGCGATCGGGTTGCTTCTCCGGTTCGCGTTGAGGCGCTGCCGCAGCTCATCCAAGCTCGCCGCGCCGTTGGCCTCGCCGAACAGGTCCCACGCCTCCGACAGCGGAAACCGCTCGAAGCCGCTGAAGAAGCCACCACCGACGATTCGGTTGTGCGGCGCCTTGGTCTTGAAGAAGAACGGATCGCCTCGGTTAAGCGCCTTGAACTCATCCTTGCTGGACGGCCGCCAGAAGTTGACCTCACCGAGCTCCGGGCGTTCGGCAAGGAACCGATACCACGATCCGTCTGTGACCCCGACCCACGCCTTCTTCACTCATCGGATTATCCAAACTCAACGATCATTTCGCCAATATCGGGCACTTCGCTTCTTGCGGCAGCATGCGTCCTTCTGATGGCTCTGACGAGCATCGTGCGAATGTTTCGGCAGCTTTTTGCCTCACAGTCCTACCGAAACATCGGAGGGACGGCCACCCCGCTGCACTTGCACCTCTCACGGGAGCGACATCGATCGGCCTCCGCTCGATCGGCCTTCTTCTAAGAGGGGGCGGCGCCAACGACCTGGGGCTCTGGCAAGTCGGCGGCGATGCCCGTGGTGGTAAGGCGCCGAAGTCGACGTCGGCGAAGGTGGTGGCGGCGTACCAGAACTGGTCGTGTGCGAGGCCGACGGGACCGACGGTCACCCGGACACCCAGACATCGGACACGAGATCCTCGAGCCTCACCCGTTGCCTCCGGATCGACGGCCTGCCGCCAGGCCCTATTGACGAGCATGACATCGCTGATGAGCGCGACATCGACGCCGCTTGTGGCCTTGGAGGTCGCATCCCCCGTCGCAGGTTTCTCCTTTACCATCACTCAAGCTGACCCGTCGACCATCTCCGTGGCGAGGCATGGACAGAACAGAGCGCGAACAGGTTCGTCACCTCGTAGCGGATTTCCGGCGATGGAGTGAACAAGCCACCGACGTCCGGTCCTGGCGCCAGGCGATCTCGGACAGCGCCGACAGCGCCGAACAGAACCTGCTCGCCCGCAGCCTCGTGATCGACCGGACGGGCGAGTCCGCCTGGCGGGTCGTTCCGCTCGGCAAGGACGACGCCGGCGTCGTCCGGCACCTTCGGGAACGCGCCAACCTGCCGGTGACGACATCCGCCGACCAGTCCCTGCTGCGGCTGCTCACCGGAGATGTGCCCCGCGCTCTCGCGGACGTGGCCCGCGGGCTCGGCGTACGCCGTTTCCTCAGCGGCTCGGCGAAGAAGCAGACGGCCGACGAGGCGGCCGAATTCCTGCGCAGCCGGCATCCGAGGATCGTCGAGGCAGACGCGCTGCGGCGCCTGGAGTGGCTCGGCGTCTTCTCCACGCCCGTCGACCGGGCGGACTCCGGATTCGAGGCACTGCTCGACCCGGCCCTCCGCTTCTCCCTCCTGCCGGGGCCGAGCGGTCCGGAACCCGAGCTGCTCGACCGGTCCGCCGTCGACGGCTTGGCCGAGGCCCTCGACATCATCGACCGTGCCGTCGCGGGCGAAGCCTCGTACCGTTCGGCCGCGCTCCATGCGGGGCAGCAGGTCCGGGCCGCCGACGTTCGGCGGATGCTGCAGGAGATGCCGGTCGAGGCGTTGAAGGCGGCCACCGGCGAACGCCTCCGGCTGGGCGCGCTCACCCAGGCGGGCATCCGTACGGTGCAGGAGGTGCTGGAACGGGACGGCTCGCTGCAGACGCTCCCGGGTGTCGGGGAGACCTCGGCACGGTACATGCTCGGAGCCGCGCAGACGATCTGGCAGGCGACGTACGACGAGATGCCCGTACGGATCGACATCGACGACCGTCGTCCGGAGACCACCGAGCTGCTGCGCCGCCTCTCCGAGTGGGACGCGTACCGGCAGACCCGTGGTGCGGCGGCCGACCTAGAGCGTGCCGCCGAGCTCGCGCCGTTGCGGACGGCGATCGGCCGCAGGACGAGTCATCTCCTGGTGATCCCGACGGGAACGCTCGCGGTCGCGGACCTGCGCGAGAGCATCGACATCGTCAAGCGGCGCGCCGAACTGCTCGGCGACTCCCCCACGCCCGGCCGCCGGAAGGATGCCGCCGCGGACCCGTGGGAGGACTTCCTCGCCCGGCCCGCCGACTACTTCGCGATGCTCGCCGAGCTCGGTTTTCTCACCGAGGACGAGGACGCGGTGCACGGCGATCTCCCCGAGGAGATCGTCAAGGCCGTACGCGACCAGGCGCTCAGCGGCGAGTACCTGACCGCGTCACTGCGCGGCTACCAGAGCTTCGCGGCCCGCTTCGCCCTCGTGCAGCGCAAGGTGATCATCGGGGACGAGATGGGCCTCGGGAAGTCCGTGGAGGCCCTCGCCGTCCTCGCCCACCTGCGCAGCCGAGACGAGACGCACTTCCTCGTCATCTGCCCGGCCGCGGTGGTGACCAACTGGATCCGCGAAGTGACGAGCAAGTCGAAGCTTCGGGCGCACCGGGTGCACGGGCCGGAGCGCAACCGCGCGGCCCGCGCCTGGCGGCGTGATGGCGGAGTCGCCGTCACAACGTACGAGACCTTGGCGTGGTGGGAGCCGGCCCTGGCGCAGATCGACGATCTGGCGTGCGTCGTGGTCGATGAGGCGCACTACATCAAGAACCCGGAGGCCCAGCGGACGGTCAGGACGAAGCGCCTCATCCAGCGATGCGACCGCGCGATCCTCCTCACCGGCACGCCGCTGGAGAACAGGGTCGCCGAGTTCCGCAACCTGGCGTCGTACGTCCGCCCCGACCTCGTCGTCGACGCCACGGGATTGTCGCCGCGGAAGTTCCGGCGGCAGATCGCGCCCGCGTACCTGCGCCGGAACCAGGAGGACGTGCTGACCGAGCTTCCCGAGCTCATCGAGGTCGAGGAATGGCTGCCCATGTCCGCGGCCGACGCCGACCGCTATCGCACCGCCGTCCGGCGTTCGAACTTCATGGAGATGCGCCAGGCGGCCATGCTCCACGGACACCGGTCCCAGAAGGTACGGCGACTCATCGAGATCGTCCGCGAAGCGGAGGCGAACGAGCGGCGGGTCATCGTGTTCTCCTACTTCAGGGAGGTGCTGGACCTGGTCGCCCGATCGCTGTGGGGGCCGGTGTTCGGGCCCCTGACGGGGTCGGTGCCGGCGGACCAACGGCAGCAGATCGTGGACGACTTCTCGTCGGCCGAGCACGGGGCCGTCCTGGTCGCCCAGATCGTGGCCGGCGGCGTCGGGCTCAACATCCAGTCCGCGTCCGTCGTCGTCATCTGTGAACCGCAGCTCAAGCCCACTTCCGAGGCCCAGGCCATCGCCCGCGCGCACCGGATGGGGCAGGTGCAGTCGGTGCAGGTCCACCGGCTGCTGTCGGAGGACAGCGTGGACCAGCGGATCGTCGAGTTGCTGGCGCGGAAGAAGCGGCTGTTCGACGACTTCGCCCGGGTCAGCGATCTGGCCGACTCCACTCCCGAGGCGGTCGACCTGTCCGAGGCCGAACTCGTCCGCCAGGTCGTCGCCGCCGAACGCCGGCGCCTCGCCGAGCGCGCCGCCGAGCGCTGATCTCGTAGAAAGGGCGGAGGTCGCTGGGACGGCCACGCTGCTGGTCTTACGCGGGAGGTCGTTGTCCGAGCCGGGTCACCGTGTGATGTTCTAAGCCAAGCGGGAGCGAACGCGGAGACGTGATGAAGCGACCTTGGGAGGCCGACCCGGCAGCCGGCTTCAGACGGCGCCTCGGCAAGACGGCCTTCGAACGGGGGAACACGAACGCCACCCCGGCGTGCCCCGGTATCTGGGAACTCGACAACGGCGACATCGCGGTGATGGGCCGCGACATGACCGAGCAGTATGTCAGGCGCTGTCGCCGCACTCGCCGGCATCGACCCGCGAACCCGGACCGTCACCCTGACCGGGTTCCCGACCAGTCCGTGACACCCGGGCAGGTCGGCGGGCGGCGCTCCTGGGAGGTGTCGGGCGCCGCTGTCGCTCACGCCGGCGTGGCCGCCGAGGGCCGGCCGAGCCGCACCGGGGGATCGGAAAGGATCCGGGCGTCCAGGATGTCGTACCACCGGCCTTGTTCGATGCGCCGCGCCTCCCATTTCGGATCCCGGCTCTTGGCCGACACGGCCCGGCGGTAGGCGCCCCACGCCGCTTCGTCGGCGAATGCGACGAAGTGTTCGACGCAGTGGACGTCGGGGCCGATGGTGCGCACGAACCAATCCGTCTTCAGCACCATGTCGAGCCCGTCATAGAACCAATCTTCGCGATCACGTACCCATTCCCAGAACTCCGGCAGGTTCTCCTGCGCGTAGGGGGTCGGCCGGAACGTGTACACCAGATGAATCACTTTCTGTCCTCTCTCAAAACCACTCTTCCCAGGAGGCGTCGAGCGCGTCCGGCCGGGACCGGAAGCGTTTGCGCCAGGAGCCGGCGACACGGTCGTTGTGTGCCGCGATGTCGAAGTTCGATACCAGGTCAGGACCGCCATCCGCGGAAACGAGCGCCATCGCCAGCGGGTACAGTCGCGCGCCGCGACGCACCTTGGCCTCCCATGCGGATACCGACAGATGGATGCGACGAAAACCGTGGGCCGCGGCCCAATCCACCGCCGCGTAATGCGTCAGGACGTAGTACGTGAACGGCGGGACCTTCTCCTCAGCCCCCCAATAACGGCCATAGAGCCAATCATGGTGCCGGTAGAAGACCGCGGCGGCGCCGACCCGTCCGCCGTACCGGGCGAGGCAGACGACGGCGGCTCGTGCCACCCCCGCCGTGTGCTGGGCGGCGAGCACGCGGCGCATCCACTCGACGCCGCCGGCGGCCCCGTACCGGGTTCGCGTCCCCGCGACGAGTTCGGCCACCCGGTCGGTGTCCACATCGGCCAGCGATCGCCATTCGACCACGCCACCGTACGCTTCGAACGCTCTCAACTCTCGCCGCCATTTGGTGCGGTCCTCGCGTCGCGCATTGGCCGCCAGACCTTCCATGCCGTCAGAAGGAACGTGCAGTATCGCGTCCGCCGTCTGCAGCAGGGCGCGGGCGCCAGGCGCAGATTCGGCCAGTTCCCGCGCCGCCGGACCCGGCAGGTACGGCCAGACGACTCCGGCAGCGCCTCGGTCCCGGGCCTCCGCGCACGCCTCCGTCACCAGCGCGTGCAGGACGGCCGCCCGCCCTGTTCCAGAGACGCACGGCACCGCGTTGGCGGTCGCCCTCCGGCCGCCGATCCACAGGAATGGCCGGTCCCACGGCCCGGCCAGGCCGTCGGTCAGCGCTCCGAGGGAGAACAGTTCGCGGTCGGCCGGATCGCCACCCCAGGTGGGTGCCAATCCCGCGATGCCGTCTCCGGTCCTCGCCACGATCACTGGGTCCGGACCATGCGCGAGTTCCAGCGAACGGATCCATTCACGGCTCGAATAGAACCCATCTGGTCCGAGCAGGGTGTGCCACTCGTCGGCGGAGACGGCTTCGGCCGTGGCGACTCTCGTCACTTCCAGGTCGCCGATTCGCCCAACACGGTCGGTACCTACGCGCAAGAGGATCCGCTCCGTTCTCATTGAACGAAGGCACCATAGCCGATCGAATCGAGGGTTGATCATCCGGCCTCTGGGCGATGTGCGCGTCACCGCCGAGTCAACGACGCGTATCCAAGGATTCAGTCGGCGTTCAGGTAGGCGTGCAGGCGTTCGAGGGGCCAGGTGTTGACGACGTCGTCCGGGGTGAGCCGGCCGCCTGCGCGGTGCCAACGGCGTGACGGCTCACCGAACGTACGGGGTGGTCCGGTCGTTCTCGTGCGGGGTGTCGGCGGTCCAGGCGGCCAGCAGGCGTAGGGCCTCCTCCGCCGGGCTGCCCGGTTCGGCGGTGTAGACGCCCAGGAGCTGGTCGGGGTCGTCGGTCACCGCGAGCACGTCGTAGTTCAGCGTCAGGTCGCCCACCACGGGATGGTGGAAACGCTTAGAACCGTGCGTGCGGCGTGCCACGTCGTGGTCGGCCCACCACCGGCGGAAATCGCGGTCCCGTACGGACAGTTCACCCACGAGTTCGGCGAGCCGGGGGTCGTGCGGGTGCCGTCCGGCGTACAGGTGCAGGGCCGAGACGCTGCTGCGGGCGACGGTCTCCCAGTCGGCGTACAGGCTCCGGGCGGCCTCGTCCAGGAAGATGTAGCGGGCCATGTTCCGGTCGCGGTACGGCAGGGCGTCGAAGTCGGTCAGGAGCGCCCGTGCCATGCGGTTGGCGGCCAGCACGTCGGTGCGGTGGCCGACCACGAACGCCGGGTTGTCGCCCATCGTCTCCAGGATCCGGTGGACGCTGGGCCGTACCCGCTGGGGCGGCACCGGCCGTGGCCGGCCGCGTACGGGCCGGGCGAGCGCGTGCAGGTGGGAGCGCTCGTCGGCGGTGAGACGCAGGGCGCGGGCGATGGCGTCCAAGACGGCCTCGGAGACGTTGACGTCCCGGCCGCGCTCGAGGCGGACGTAGTAGTCGACGCTCACTCCGGCCAACTGCGCGACCTCCTCCCGGCGTAGCCCCGGCACCCGGCGGACCGTCGGTACGGGGGTCAGACCGGCGTCCTCCGGCTTGACCCGCCCGCGGCGCGTACGCAGGAACTCCCCCAGGTCGGAGCGGTCGCGTCGTGCGGAAGAGTGCGCGTCCATGCCATCCACCGTACGTGCGCGGTCGCGGTGGATCCGGCGCCAGAGGGGTACTGCCGGTCCCCCGGTCGAGCGGGGCCCGTCGTGGGGCTCGGCGGGCTCGATCGGGCTGCTTCGCTGGAGGTACGGCACTCACCGCCCGGCGCGCGACCGACCGCCGGGCGGCAGCACAGGAAGGCACTCTCATGACGGCACGTGTCACCACTCCGTTCGGCGCGCGGACCACGGCGGCGGAGGTCGTCGCGGGCGTCGACCTCACCGGTCGCCGGGTGATCGTCACCGGGGCCTCGTCGGGCATCGGCGCGGAGACCGCGCGGGCGCTCGCCGCCGCCGGTGCCGAGGTCACCCTCGCCGTACGGGACGTCGCGGCGGGCGAGAAGGTCGCCGCCGGCATCACGGCGGCGACGGGCGGCGTACGGGTCCGGGTGGCGCCGCTCGACCTGGCCGACCGGGCGTCGATCGCGGCGTTCACGGCCGCGTGGGACGGGCCGCTGCACGTCCTCGTCGCCAACGCGGGGGTCATGGCATCGCCGGAGACGCGGACCGCGGAGGGGTGGGAGCTACAGTTCGCCACGAACCACCTCGGTCACTTCGCGCTCACCACCGGCCTGCACGACGCGCTCGCGGCGGCGGGCGACGCCCGGGTCGTCGTCGTCAGCTCGGTCGGGCACCTCAACGGCGAGGTGCTGTTCGAGGATGTCAACTTCGAGCACCACCCGTACGACCCCTGGGCCGCATACAGCCAGTCGAAGACGGCGAACATCCTGTTCGCCGTCGAGGCCGCCCGCCGGTGGGCCGCCGACGGCATCGCCGTGAACGCCCTCAACCCCGGGCGCATCGCCTCGACGAACCTCGGCCGGCACATCGGGGAGCCCACGAACGCGCCGGCCTCGTACGAACCCGGCCGGAGCAACGGTGTGTCGGTCAAGGACATCGAGCAGGGCGCCGCGACCTCGGTGCTGCTCGCCGCCTCGCCCCTGGTCGAGGGCGTCACCGGGAAGTACTTCGAGGACTGCCAGGAGGCCGAACCCCATCGGCCGGGCGTACGCCGCGGCGTCGCGGACCACGCGCTGGACCCGTCCAAGGCAGCCCGGCTGTGGCGGCTCTCACTCGAGCTGCTCGCCGCCGCCGAGCAGCGCTCCTGACCTCCCACGGCTGCCGGCGGTCACCGAACCTGGTGGTGGGCGGCCGGCAGGACTGGTGGTCGACGGTCGGGGGTTGGTGGTGGGCGGCCAGGCCGGGAGGTGGGAGGTGGCCGACGAGCCGGTGGTAGGCGGGCAGGGAAAACGGGGGCCCGCGGTCGGGCTGGGGTTGATCCGGCGCCATCGTGGTGTCAGTGCGCGAGCACGTCCGGGAAGCCGAACGTCGCGGCCAGCGCGGGATCGTGGAACTTGATCACGCGGGAGACGCCGGTGGCGGTGGCGGCCAGCACCACGGCGCCGTCGGCGCGGAGCGCTCCGTCCGCGTCCCGGTGGTAAACGACGGCGGCGGGTTGGCCGTTGGCCGTGCTGGCGATCATCCGCCAGTCGCCCGGTGTGCCCAGCACGTACGCGTCGAGCATGTGGATGCACATCGCCCGGCCTGCCTGCCAATCGCGGAATGGCGTCGCCTCCAGCGTGGCGTCCGTGCGCAGTACCTGTTCCAGCAGACCGGCGTCGGAGCGTTCGAAGGCTGCGATGTAGCCGTCGAGAAGCGCGCGTGCCCGTTGGTCGGTCGGTTCGAGCAGTTCCTCGGGCTTCGGCTCCAGTTCGTCCAGCCGGGCACGGGCGCGCTGCAGACCGCTCTTGACCGCCGCCGTGGTGGTGTCGAGGACCTCCGCGGTCTCGGCCGTCGAGAACGCCAGCACCTCGCGCAGGATGAGGATCGCGCGTTGGCGGGCGGGCAGGTGCTGCAGGCTGACGATGAGCGCCAGCCGCAGCGACTCGCGTTCGACCACCACCGCGGCCGGATCGTCGGCGGGCGGGGCGATCCATGCGTCCGGCAGTGGTTCCAGCCAGGAGACCTCGCCCGGTGCAACGGGACTCGGCGGGCGATCGGGTCCGTCGTACGGGCCTGCCAGGCCTGAGGGCAGCACCCGGATCGGGCGCGGCTTCAACGCCTTCAGGCAGACGTTGGTGGCGATCTTGTAGAGCCAGGACCGAATCGACGCCCGGCCCTCGAATCCGGAGTAGGACCGCCACGCCCGCAGATAGCTCTCCTGCACCAAGTCCTCGGCGTCGTGCGCCGAGCCGACCATGCGATAGCAGTGCGCCAACAGCTCCCGGCGGAACCGTTCGGTCTCGGCGGTGAACCGGTCCTGATTCGGCGCCGCCCGAAGTTCCGATGTCACGCCGGGAGCCTAGTACCGCAGCACGTCTGGGCATGGTCCACGTGCCGACGCCGCCGACAACGCCAGGCGCCGGCTCGGGCACTGTCGACGAGGCGGGACCCTCTCGCAGCGGCGGCGTCCACGATCAGACCTCGTCGAGCTGCAGGATCATGCCGCGAAAGGTCGCGTAGCGGGCCAGGTTCGCCGCGGCGTCCTCGGCGGTGCGCCGGCCGATCTCCGACCCGAGCGCGGCTTCCAGCGCGGCCATGTCGTCCCAGTCCAGCATCACGACCATGTAGCACGGCTCGCCGATCACGGCTGCCGGCTCGTGACTGCGCGTGTAACGACGCAGTCCCGGATACTGTTTCGCCAACGGGATGTGGACGTCGTTGTAGTGACGTTCGAACGCGTCGACGTCGGAGGGCGTGTCGTACAGCACGACGAATCGCGCCCTCTGCTCAGTGGCCGGGTCCACGGTTGCGGTCATCTGTTCCAGCTCCTGTCATGAGAACCTCCGGTGTGCGGCGTCACCGGCTCGGTACTACGGGGTCTTCTCAGGGCAGCAGGGCCAGTTTGCCGACGGTGGCCCTGGCTTCCAGTTCCGTCAGCGCTTTCGGGCCGTCGGCCAGTTCGTACACGGTCGGCCGGCTGGGGGCGAGCACGCCGGCCGCGATCAGCGCGTACAGCTCACCCATCAGCTCGCCGAAGATCTGCGGTGCGGCCTGGATCAGCACGCCGATATTGAGGCCGACGATGTGGACCTGGTGCTTGTACACCAGCTCCCAGTTGGTGATCGGGGCTTCGCCGCCTGCCACGCCGTAGACGATGACCCGGCCGGTGACCCGCTTGGCCGCGGCCAGGCTGGCGGCGAAAGTGGCGCCGCCGGCGGACTCCAGGACCACATCGACGCCGGAGCCACCGGTCAGGTCCATCACCTCGGCGGCGAGGTCGCCGCCGAGAGAGTCCAGGACGTGGTCGGCTCCCAGTGCCAGCACCATCTCGTGCTTGCCCGGCGAGGCGGTGGCGATGACCGTCGCACCGTAGTGCTTGGCCATTCTCACCGCGGCCTGGCCGGTCCCGCCCGCCGCGGCGTGGATCAGCACGACATGATCGGCAGCGATGCCGCCCAGGGGCCTGAGCGCGGCCAGCGCGGTGGGCCAGTTCACGACCAGACCCAGCGCCTGCTGCTCCGTCCATCCCGCGGGCACCGGCACCGCCGCAGCCGCGGGCAGGACCATGTACTCGGCGAAAGCGCCGGTTCCGACGCCGACGACGCGGGCCCCCGGTTGCGGCCCGGTCACCGCCTCGCCCACCGCGACGACCTCACCGGCGGCCTCGAAACCCGCCAGGTACGGTGGCCGCGGGCCACCTGCGAACGTACCGTGGGCCTTCGAGATGTCGGCGAAGTTGACCCCGGCGGCGGTGACGCGGATCAGGACCTCGCCCTGGCCGGGGCTCGGCACCGGCGCGTCGGTGATCAGGCGCATGTCCTGCGGGCCGTTGAGGGAAGTCTGCTGCAGCGCGCGCATGGTCGCGGGAATGCTCATTGGCGATCAGCCTTACTTTCTCGGCGTAGATGAGAGAGACCGAACGGCCCGTCGCGCGGGCCCGCCTCCCACCCATGTAGACCCCGGCCGCCGCACAAAGGAATCGACCGCCCCCGAACCGCACGGGGTCGGCTTCCGCCGAGGGTGAGCCTGCCGTTCATGTCGAGCCGGCCTTCTTCCGTACGGGAGCACGTGCGACCAGAACAGCGGAGTCAGGCCGCGCCTGTCCCCCGGGCACCTGGCGGGGTCCATATCGTCGGCGGTCGACCTCGGCCTGGAGCGGCGGTGGCTACCGCTTGTACGGGTCGTCGGCGGGCAGCCAGGCGTCCGGCTCGTGGATTCCGAGGTCGCCGACGCTCTCGGTCAGAGTCTCGGCGGTCGCGAGCGCGGCGGGCCGTACCTCGCTGCTGCGCCAGACGAGTGACCAGGTCCAGTAGACCTTCGGGGCGGTCACCGGGCGCTGGACGAGATCCGGGGGCAGCGCGGTCGTCTGGCCTTTGGGCGAGTTGATGATCGGGCGTCGGCTGCGGCGGACGTGGTCGAAGAAGGCGGGGCCCGCGATGCCGCCGTCGGAGATGCGTACCGGGCGGGCGCCGGTGTCCCGTGCGAGTTGTTCGGCGAAGAGGTTCCATGAGCTCCAGGAACCGGTGTCGTCGTCGATGAGGACGGCGGTGTCGCGAGCGTGAATCTCGCTGGTGTCCTCGCCGGTGGAGACGGCGTAGAGCCGGTCGGCGCCGAGCAGCCGGGCCCGCAGGTTCAGCTCGGCGAGATCCGTGGTCCGTACCCAGCACACCGCGAGGTCGAGGCTGCCGTCGGCGACCCTGCCCGCCTGGGCGTGGGAGGGAACGATCCACGTGTCGACGTGCAGTTGCGCGACCGCGGAGGTACGGGCGGTCAGGTCGGCGGGCACCCAGTTGACGTATCCGAGCCGTACCGGTTCGGAGCCGGAGATCCGGGCCGCGCGCCGTTGCAGGTCATCGGCGCGTTCGAGCAGGTCGCGGGTGTGTGGCACCAGGGCCGCGCCGGCCGGTGTGAGGGCCACCGAGCGGCGGTCGCGGTCGAACAGGCGCACCCCGAGGTCGCGTTCGAGCGCCTTGATCTGCTGCGACAGGGAGGGTCCGGCGATCAGCAACCGCTCGGCGGCCCGGCCGAAGTGCAGTTCCTCGGCGACCGTGAGGAAGTACCGCAATTGGCGCAGCTCCACCTTCGCCATGGTACGGCTCTGGGAGGCTCCGCCTATCAGCAGGGAGAAAGCCGGTCGTGGCGTCGGCACTGGTCACGGATGCACTCTGGGGCCATGGAGATGCGCGGCACGTCATGGCGCCCGCCGATGAGGATGAAGGTGCGGCCATGAGGGAGTTTCTGGTCGAGATCACTACGGATGTCCCGGCGGGCACCGACCCGGCCGAGGTCGAGCGCCGTCGCGCCGCCGAAGCCGTACGGGCCGGCGAACTGGCCGCCGCCGGCCACCTGGTCCGGCTCTGGCGCCCGGTCGGCGAACTGCGCAGCGTCGGCATCTGGCGCGCCGCCGACGAGGCCGAACTGCACGAGAAGGTCCTCGGCACCCTGCCCCTGCATGACTGGATGGCCTTCGCGGTCACCGCCCTGAACCCCCACCCCAACGATCCGGGCCGAAGCGACGCCGCCGGCTGACCACGAGGCGCCCCTTCCCCTGTGGCTCGCCGCCGTCGCCCCTGCACGGTGAGAGCCTCTCCTCGGCTCCCCGCCGTCTTCCCGGCGGTGGGGAGCCGGTCTCTTTCGACTCACTCAATGGCAGCTGATGACCGATTCTCCGGTCAGCATCCGCTGCCGCGCCTAAACCTCGTATTCGTCTCGGGCGGCGACTGCGACGAGACCTAGCCGCGCGAACGGAAGGAGCTTGCTCAGGTACCAGGGCAGATCGGTGAGTTCCGGGGAGTAGTCCAGCGTGCGGCGAGACAAGTCCAGACCGACGTTGATACGGGTCATGCCCGGGCGGAACATGAGGTTGATCCCAGGCCCCTCGGCCGTCCATAGCGATATTGCGGCGTCATCGTCGTTCGCCAGTGTGCTCTTCAAATCTTCGCGGACCTCGGCATAGTGCCCGGAACTCGCGAAGCTCCAGTCGTAGTCTCCCGACGCGTAAAGGATCTCATCGTCCTTTACGGGGATCCAGCCGGCGCTGCCCAGTTCCTCTAATACTTGATCAAGGCCGACCGGTACCCGGAACGTCAAGTCGAGTTCCGCCCTGCGTCCCAACCCAAGCTCCTTTATCCGCACTGGTAGGCGATGCAGCGCCATCAGTTCTACGCACTGAGGCTGGGCGTATGGGGGCCGGTGAGCGCGTGCTGGGCGGTGTCGAGGATGAGCGAGCGGGCGAGCTCGGCCGGTGCGTGGGCGCCGTGCGGGAGGAAGACCATGTGGTCGCGGAAGCAGTAGCGGGCGGTCGACCAGACCTGCCAGGCCTTCTCGCGGAGCGGGGCTCCGCGGCGGAAGGCGCTCATTCGTACGTAGCCGATGACCATGCAGATCAGGCCCGGGAGCCAGAGCGGAAGCGTCATTAACAGGGGTGCCACGACGGACGCCCACATCGGCGCGGGATGTGACGAGCTGTGGCGTGCATGCAACGAG
Source organism: Actinoallomurus sp. NPDC052308 (assembly GCF_040679195.1). Classification (NCBI taxonomy): domain Bacteria; kingdom Bacillati; phylum Actinomycetota; class Actinomycetes; order Streptosporangiales; family Thermomonosporaceae; genus Actinoallomurus; species Actinoallomurus sp. NPDC052308. The sequence goes on from NZ_JBFAUM010000002.1 coordinate 1,085,217, forward strand.
ACCAGCACGAACAGCGCCGCCAACGGCACGCCGATCAGCGTGAGGATCCATCCGGCGGTGACCATGCCGCGCGGCGGCCGTACCACCGGGAGACTCAGCATCCCCGCCAGGTTCGAGCTCGCCGCGCCGTACGCGCGGTAGCCCCGGACGTACGCGCTGCTGTACGACGTCTGGGACGAGACGATGCCGGGCACCGGCTGGGTCTGGTCGGTCATGCGGCAGACCGGGCAGGCGCTCGGAGCCGGGCCGAAGTCCATCCGCGAACCCCCTGAGCGATCTGCCGAAACGGTAATGCCGACAGGAACATACCGGACGTTGATCGACTCCACCCTCAAGCGATCGGGTAGGCGGACTGGAAGGCGAGGCGGCGGTCGGCGTCGGCGGTGATCCGGGTCAGTAGGTCGTCGAGGTCCAGGAACGCCTGCCACGCCTCCTGGCCGCTCGCCTTCGCCAGGTGATCGACCACCCGCTGCTCCAGGTCGGGGACGCGCTTGGCCTTCCAGACCTTGTCGGCGAGGCTGACCAGCAGGTCCTCGAGCGTGATGCCGGGTTCGGTCCAGGCTGCGTGCGTACGGGCGAAGCGGGCCAGGCGTTCTTCGACTCCGTGGTCCAGGAGCAGGCGGTGGCCGGCCTTCTCGTGGGCCGATCCTGGGCCGGACAGCTCATCCGTATGGATGGTCTTGCCGATGTCGTGCGTGGCCGCGCCGAAGAGGACCGCCTCACGGTCGGCTGCCACGTCGCCGTGGTCGCGGTCCAGCCAGTCGAGGATCTGAAGGGCGACGTCGTGGACGGCGCGCAGGTGGGCGGCGAGCCTGGGTGGCGCGTTCAGTTCGCGGAGCAGGGCCTCGGCGCACGGAGAAAGCGGGCGCAGGTCCGGGCCGGGCTCGGTGAGGGCACGCTGCAGAGCGGTGGTGGCCACCTGGCCACGGTAACCACCGACCTCCCCCCAAGATCAAACAGCGCCCAGTACGTGTCAAGATCGTCTTATGCGGACGAACCGGTGTACATGCCCTGATCCGGCTCCGCCGTTCCTGCGCCGTGATCCCGTGACCGCGGTCGAGTTCGTGGGCGCGTGACCATGGCCGTTGAGGAGAACGAGGCGGTGGGGCGGCTGCTCCGCCCGTACGTGCTGGGCGCGGGCGAGGGAGACATGGCGGCGGCGCCCGAGGGCTCGGTCATGAGGCTCAAGGCGTCCGCGGAGTCGACCGGTGGCGGGCTGGGGCTGCTGGAGGGCGTCGACGCGCCCGGCTTCGCCACTCCCCTGCACCGGCACGACGTCGCCGAACTCTGGTACATCCTCGACGGGCACTACGACTTCTACGTGGCCGGCGAGTGGGTGTCGGCCGGTACCGGAGCGGTGGTCTTCGTGCCTGGCGGGCTGGTCCACGGTCTGCGTGCGGGGCCGGCGGGCGGGCGCAAGCTGACCATGATCATCCCCGGTGGGCCGGAGGGCTTCTTCCGTGACGTGCATCGCGCGATCGAGACGGACGCGGCGACACCGGAACGGATCCGGGAGTTGGGGGCCGAGTACGGCATCGAGCTGATCGGCCCCCTTCCGGAGCGCTGACCCGTCTCCCCGGGTATGGGTGGCAGACCCGTCGGCCACGTGCGGCTCGACGCGGATGCGGTTATCCGGCGGCGTTCATCAGGTCCACGCCGCTCTGCTGGCGAGCCGCGTCGGTGGAGTCGAGGGGGCCCGCCCAGTGGTAGCCGTACTGGTCGAGGGGGTTGCGGTCGTGGGCGTAGGCGGAGTCGGCCTGGCGGTTCAGGTAGGCGGTGTACGGGTGGTCGCCGAGCGTCTTGTTAAGGGCGGCCAGGCCGCGGGCGTACACGCCCTTGAACGACGGGCCGTCGGCGCCGCCGTTGGACTGGGGTTCGCCCGGGTCGGCGAGGATGCCGTTCGGGTTGAGGGTCTGGTCGGTCGTGGAGGCGCCCGCGAGCGTACGGGCGTCGGTGAGCACGCCGGCGTCGCCGGTGGCGCGGTACAGCTCGGTCAGGCCGTTCAGGACGACGCCCTGGTTGTAGGTGTAGACGGGCTGGCCATTGTTCTTGCACGTCGACGTGGTCAGGCCGTCGTTGATCAGGTGGGCTGAGTTGATCAGCCCGGAGGCCTTGAACCAGGACCACTCGTTCTTCGCCTGGTTCAGGTACTTGGTGTCGCCGGGGATGCGGTTGTGCAGGGCGGCGGTGAGCTGCAGGTACAGCTCGTTGGTGATGGCGTTCTTGTAGTCGCGCTGAGTTCGCCACCAGACGCCGCCCCCGCACGTGCCGTCGGCGTACGAGGTCATCCAGTCCGCGTCGGTCTTGGCGGTGGTCAGGTAACGACTGTCGCCGGTCAGGTCATAGGCGTCGACCCAGGCCAGGCCCCACCAGCCGGTGTCGTCCATATAGTCGTTGCGAAACTGGCCGCTCTGGGCGGACAGATTGTCGTCGTACGTGGTGGCGATCGCGTACTTGTAGCTGCCCATTCCGCTGACCCGGACGTTGTCGATGACGGCGGTCAGCGCGTTGGCGGAGTTCCACCAGTTGGTGGTGTTCCACAGGCCGGTGCCGTTGTTGTAGTACATCATCAGCGCGGTCGCCGCGGCCGTGGACCGGCTGCCGGCGTTCCAGGTCGTACGGGCCCAGGGGGTGCAGGCGATCTCGGCGCGGTCGCCGGCCTTGCCGCAGGCGCGTACGGCGCCGACGCCGCGGTTGTTCCAGTCGTCGACGTTGTACATGAGGGTGCGCCACCCGCGACTGCCGCTCGGGACGGTGGTGTCGCCGAGCCTGCTGCCCTGGCTCCAGCTCTGGCCGCCGTCGAAGGAACGGTCCAGCCATACTTCGTCGGCCGGGTTGCCGTTGTCGATGCTCGCCCAGGCCATGTCGTCGGCGTCGTCGAAGTGCAACGCGATCTGCCGCGCGTAGATGGTGGTCTGGACGGGCGTACGGTCGCCGGCGGCCAGGGCCGGGTCGCGGCCGTCGCAGTACTTGTCGCAGATGGACGCGGCGGCCGCGCCCGTTCCGGCGAGTGCGGGGATGCGGCGCTGAGAAGGGAGGCGATCGTCAGGAGCCGAATGAACCGGCGAACGGCTGGGCGGGCGGGGCTCCGTCGGCCTGGAGCGGGGCGGGGGGACGACATGACCGACTATTGATCCGGACAGACGGTCACGTCAATGGTCAGGAGAGAAGCGTGGAGCGTTGCGGGCTCGATCCACGTCCTGCGGTGAGCCGTTCAGGAGCCCGGCCTCCGCTCAATGCCGGGCTGCGCCCAGATCGTCGGACCGGCCTCCGCTCAGTGCCGGGCTGCGCCCAGGTCGTCGGAGCGGCCGGATTCGAGGCGGGACCATTGGGCGGTGGGACGTCCTTCGGTGCGGACCTGGTCGCCGGTGGCCTGATCCCACGGTTTCGGCCAGCCGGCGGGCGAGTCCTCCCAGGTCTCCTGCCGGCCGTAGACGGTCAGGTCCAGCAGGGCGTAGCTGTAGTCCATCGCCTCGACACCGCGGCCATTGGTCCAGTAGGTCTCGAAGACCCTGTCGCCGTGCCGCAGGAAGCAGACCAGGTGGAACATGCCGACCTGACGCCCGGCGAGCAGGAGGCCGGCGGAGTCCTGCGCGGAGTACCAGGGCACGTCCCACCCCATGAAGTCGCGGTAGCGGACGGTCTCCTCGTACGGGCCCTGGCAGAACGTTGCATAGGTGACGTCGCGGGAGTGCAGGTAGGACAGCTCACGGACCTGCCCGTTGTAGAAGGTGCAGCCCTCGCACTGCTCGGCGGCGGAATGCCCCGTGTGCCACATGTGGAAGTACGCGATCAGCTGCCGGCGGCCCTCGAACACCTCCAGGAGCGTGACCGGTCCCTGCGGGCCGATCAGCGTGACCGCGGGGTCGATCTCCACCATCGGGAGCCGCCGGCGGGCCGTCGCGATCGCGTCGCCCTCGCGGGTGTGCGCCTTCTCCCGAATCCGCAGCGCGTCAAGTTCGGCCTGCCAGGTGGCCCGGTCGACCACCGCCGGCATCGCCGTGTTCGTCGAGTCGACGTTCATGGATCTCCTCCGTTCCGAACCGTGCGTTTCTCGTTCCGGCGGGGCCTCCGGGAGGCCGCGGGCCGGGGTTCATGTCTCGAGGTGGTTCTTCAGCGCGTCGAGCGCGCCGTCCCAGTCGCGGGCGAGTGCGGCCAGGAACTGCTGCGCCACCCGCATCGGCGCCGATCGGAGCCGGTACCGTACGCGGCGCCGCTCCCCCGGCTCGGCCGTCACCAGGCCGGCGTCGGACAGCAGGGTCAGGTGCTTGGCGATCGCCTGCCTCGTGATGGGCAGGCGAGCGGCCAGATCCGTGGCCGTGACCGGCCCCCTGGCGGCGAGTTCGGCCAGGATGGCGCGCCGGGTCGGGTCGGCCAGTGCGACGAATACCTGCTCGGCGATCGCTTCGTTGTCAGGCGGCATCGAGGTGGTCGGCCAGTTCCCCGAGTTCGCTCGCCCATCCCTGGGTGTGGGCGTCGTACTCCTTGCCATGGACGTCGTCCGGGAGCTGGGCGAACCCGGTCTCGACCACGGTCAGCCGGGTGCCCGCGCCGGCCGGTTCGAGGGTGAACTCCACGTAGGTACGGCGCGGGTCGTCCTCGGGCAGCCCGAGGTTCTGCCAGGTGAACCCGAACACCGTCGGCTCCTCGACCCGTTCGACCCGCATGTCGACGGCATGGCCCTCGGACCAGGTCACCCGGCCCGCCCCGCCTGGACGCAGGTCGATCGTCGCCTGGTCGCCGAACCAGGCGGCGAGTCCCTCCGCCGTGGTGAGCGCCGTCCACACCCTGCTCGGCGGGGCGGCGACCTCCACGGTCCGTTCGATGCGATCGGGAAAAGCCACGAGGACCTCCGCAGGGTTGGCAACCGTCTGGTTGCGAGACTATGGCAACCAGACGGTTGCATCAACCCGTTCGGGCCGAACCGGTGCCGATCCCATGCCTTCGCCGGAGCGGACCGGCAGGCACCGGTCCGTGCCCGGCCGCGCCGCGAACCCTCCCTGGCGTGCATGGACCGTGATCGAGCGGGCATCAAGGGGCCGTCAACGATCAGGGTCGGTCGCGCTGTCGTCGGGGTTGGAGTGGTCAGGGTGGGTTGCCTGTTCAGGGTGGGCGGAGAGACCGTCTGGGCCCCGTCGGCGGAGGCCGGCCGGCTGTACGTTGGGATGACGAAGTGCCTCGCGGCGGGCGGAGGCCGGGCGACCGGCGTCAGGACGGTCGCCGAGGACGTGTTCGAGATCGACCCGCAGCCGTTCGACACCCTGGTCGAGGTGGCCTACAAGGAGTACTTCGCCTCGACCAACCGGGTGTACCGCAGCCAACTCCACGGCTGGCTGCTCACGTCACTCGTCCTGCTGGCGCGGGCGGGCGTCACGGTGACCCCGTCCACCGACGAGGAGCGCGAGTTCGTCGAGCACATCTGCGAACACGCGAAGGCGATGCCCTCCTAGACCCCGCGCTCACTTCGCGATACGAACGCTCCGCACCATCTTGTCCATGTCGGCGTCGCCGAGCGCGCCGGGCCGGCCGGTGTGGACGTACAGAACCCAGGACAGCGAGCCGCCGCTCTTGAGCGGAATGATGACGATGCGGATGGTCGTGCCCGTCGACCCGCAGTTCCTGGGGTCCGGGGCGTGGCTGACGCGCGCCGCCGCGACGGTGACGGTGCCGGCCGCACCGCCGACGGTGCGGCTGGGCGTCCCGGCTACGTCTCAGGAGACGGTGGTCAGGTGGTGCCGTACCAGACGGTCGGAGAGCAGTACTGGGCCACGCAGAGCTGGAAGTAAATCGTCTTGTGTTCCTTCATGTTGTATTTGGCGTGGTAGACGCCGACCAGGGTGGACCAGTCCTTGCGGTGGATCGTCTCGCTGCCCTTGTACCGCCACAACAGGTGAACGGTCCCGCTGACGTGCAGGTTCTCGTTGTAGTAGACGTCGAACTTGTCACCCTTGGGGTGGAACACGACCCCGGCGGCGTTCGAGTATCCCTGGGCGCTGACGCGGGTCCAGTTTCGGTGTGAACTCGCGGCGTTCGCGGCGGTGGCCCCCAGAGTCATGCTTCCGAGCGTGAGCGCAGCAGTCGCCCCGAGCGCTGCCAGTGAGGTCTTCAGCGTTGGCACTGTCCTACCTCCTCCGATGTGGCCCCCGTTTGACCACATCTTTGATAAGCAGCGGACATTAGCATTTTTGGCGTTGTTTTCCGGCGCTTTCCGGCGAGTGGCCGGACCAGGACGGGGTGATGCGGTACGGCTACCAGGCGGCGCGTTGCCAGCGATTCTCCGCAGCGCGGGTGAGGATGTGGCGGGTGGCGTCGGTGATCGCGATCGCGATGACCTCGCCGTAGCTGAGCAGCAGGTGCTGTCCGGTGCGGTCGAACGACAGGCGTACCTCGTCCGGGTCGTCCCACGAGCAGGGGCGCCGCCAGAGCACGCGAAGCGGACCGCCGCCGACCGGCAGCACCGCGACGTTGAAGGTGGCGCCCCCGTCGCCGGTGTACGCGAGGGCCAGCCGGGAGCCGTCCGCCGAGATCTCGGCGGCGCGGAGCTGATGGATGCCGTGGTCACCGTCCTCGACGAGCAGGACGCCCGAGGACGGGGTGCGCGACCGGACGACGCGACGGTGCTGCGTGCGGCCGGTGGCTCCGACGGTGAGGATCGCGAGGTCGCGGTCCGGACCGGCCGAGATGCCGAGCACGTGGGCGGCCGGGTCGAGCGGCCAGACGCGGACCGGGCCGTCGCCGGACGCGGGCGCGACCAGGAGGTACTCCTCCCGTTCGGTGTCGCCGGCGTCGAGGACGAGGAAGATGTCCGCGCCGTCGGGCGAGATGGCCAGGTCGATCGCGCGACCGTGGCGGATGGGCGGGAGCGGCACCGGCCGGACGCCGCGCGCCTCCGTGATCGTGTAGAGCCTGGGCGGGGTCGCCGGGTCGTCGATGGAGTGGGTGGTCGCGGCGATCGTGTCGCCCCGGACGGCGACGGTGGCGTCCCAGGTCTCGCCCTGCGGTGGGGCGACGTGGACGGGGTGGCCGTCGGGGGCGGCGTGGTGGACGACCAACTCCTGCGGGATGGATCCGTCGGTTCGCCCGCCAATCGTCACAAAGCGCCCCATGCTCATCGGAACTCCAGCAAATAATGTTCCACCGCGCACCATGGTATTTCAAAACACCGCAATAGAGCTTCTTGAATGCCCGAAACATGGGCATTCAAGATCATCAAACTCCTGCTTGAAATCTTGATCCGCAACTCGCGAATAGCCTATGATTACCGACGGCTAACCTTGTGATTACATGGAGCGACGACGGGGAGTATGAGCCCCTGTCCGGCGTGCGATCAACAGACCCCGAGGAGGCGGTGCACCATGGATCTTGCGGACAGACTCTTATCACTGGCCGTCACCGCCACATCGCCCGATGGACGGATAAGTGCCACTTTCGGCGGCCAGGGGGAAAGAATACAACTCGCATTTCGCCCGGGTGACTACCGGCACTACTCCGGCACCTCATTGGCGCAAGAGCTCTCCCGGTTGGCGATGCGGGTCATGGCGGGATATGTGCGCGCCCAGACGAAGCTCATCGACGCGACGGTGCCGGACGTGATCCACGACGACGCCATCGAATACGGGCTCGAAGACCGTGAGTTCCGCCGGCGTCTCGCGGCGATCAGGACGGCCGCCACATCACCCGACGGGCGGATCACCGTCGTCAGTCAGGCGCTCGTCCGCTGGGACGTGCGCATCGCGGACGGCACGATCGGGCGAGTTCCCGAGGACGCGTTCACGACCGGTCTCCTCGCCGCGTTCCGGGAGGTGCTCGCTCGTCACCAAGCTGAGGTGCGAAGGCTCAAGGACGAGCACTACGGCTCGGGCATCTCCGGTACGGCGCGCCACCGGTTCGGTCCTTCCGAGCGGCGCACACCGCGGTAGACACGACGGGAAGGCGACGATCGTGGGCAACCACACGGATACGACTCTCACTCCTATGCCCGACCACGGGACGGGCGGCCGAAGCGCTCGGTCGGCACGCCGCTTCGTCGCGGTCGTCACACTGACCACGGTGGCGACCGCCTGCGCCTCTTCACCTCATCCTGAAGTTCACCGCACGCCGCGCGCGCAGCCGTCGACGCACGGACCGTCGTGCGAGGTGCGGGTCGCCGAGTCGGCGATCACGCGCCAGAACCACTACGCACTCGGCGCTCGGGACCAGCGTAACGACCTGTTTCTCGCAAGCGCGATCCTTGAGAATCCCTGCCGACGGACCGCGACCAATGCCAGGTTCGTCGTGTCGGCGTTGGACGACCAGGGACACGAGCTGATGTCCGCGGGCCGACCGGTCCAGGCTCACTTCACCATTTCGCTGATCATGCCAGGTCAGCGGGCCGGCGGCTGGACCTACTTCGACCGCCAGGAGGCACACGGTGGGGTCGCGAGCCTGAGGGTGCAGCCGGATACCGAGCCGTTCGGGGGCGAAGTCTGCTGGATCGACCCTTCCACCTCGGGCTACCAGACGGCTGCCCATGCCACCGATGTCACGGTTGGGAAGCGCGATGACAGTCCAACGCTGCTGAACGGCCAGGCGGACGTGTCCTTCAAGGTGACGTGGAGGCCCGCTGAGGTCTCTCCGGGAAGACGCGCAGCTTCGGTGATCTTTCGGGACTCGTCCGGGCGGCTGCTCGACATCAACGGCCAGAGCATCGGCCCGGATCTGAAGCTTGGTCAGCGGGTGCGGTTCGTCGCATGGGCCCCGAAGGGCGCCGATCCGGCGCGGACCGACGTCCTGCTGGATCCCGATCCGCAATCGCCCGACCTGCCGTTCTTCAGCCCGTCATCGTCATGCCTGCCGAGTTCGTGACGGCGGCATCCGGCGACCCATTACCCGATCCGGCGCACCGACATGAACCGAGGGCGCAATGACAGAATCCTTCCTGGTCGTAGAGCTCAACCACTTGTTGGCGGCCGGGAGAATCACCCTGCCGCACCTGGCTCGGACCTATGCCACGTTGAACAATCGCGTCGCCGACACCTCCGGCTATGACAACACCGCGTTCGCCCCCTGTCCCGCAGCCGGCGGGGCACAGGACCAGCTTCGCGCACCCTGGACCGCGCTGCGCAACAGGCTTCAGGATGTCCTCGGCCGGTCGGCCAAGAGCTTCGAGGCGGCAGGCGACGCCATGGTCCACGTCGCCGCCCATTACGAGGCCGCGGAAGCCGACGCCGCAGCGCAGGTCCGGAAGGCGTGGCGCGGTGGAGCGCCCGACCGCGTCCTCAGCATCGCTGACGACAAGAAGCTGCCCCCGCCGCCGCCCCGCGTGATCATGACTCATGAGTGACGGAGGAATGCGGCGTGTCATATCACCATGCTGACGAGATGAGTGCGTGCGGCCGGCAGGTGCTGGAGGCGGCGCTCAAGGCGATTCGGCACAACTACAGCGCCACCGTAGACCCGTACAGGGGACAGGCCGAGATGAACCAGGTCAACACCGAGTACGCGGGCGTCCCTCAACTGTTCGCCTCATACGGCATGACCGACCCGGCCACGTCCCAGTCGGCGGTCGATGACCTGTTCAGCGTCGCCGATAACCTCGAACCCGCGAACGCCGTGAAATTGGATCCGCGGAGCGGGGACTCCGGCAAACAGCTCCTGAGCCCGCTGCCCAAGCACACCGGAGGATGGACCGACCGCCTATCGATCGCCGATCGTACGCACGACATCGGCACCCATCTCGAGAACTGGCAGGGTGCCGCGCGCGCTCAGTTCGACCTGTTCTTCGTCAATCACATCGAGACTGCGATCCCGTTGCAGGCCGCGCTGGCCAGGTCGCTGGCGCTCATTCTGCAGGCGCATCAGGAGATTCGGGCCCGTGCGAACGCCGATGTCTGGGAGATCGGTCAGAAGACCGTTCAGGCGCTGCACGCGGAGTCGGCGATGTGCAGTTGCTCCCCCTCCACGATCACGGCGACCGTCACCGTCGGTACCGCCGCCGCCTCGGTGCTGACCGCCGGGGGTGCGCTCGCGGCGACGATGGCCGCCTTCTCATTCGCCAATGCGATCGCCAATGCCTCGATGGCGGGGTCACGCGAGGACAAGGCGAAGATCTCGGGCGGAACCCCGTTGGCGATCCTCGCCAACATGCGGACAGCGGTCGACCAGGTCAAACAGGCGATAGCCGATCAGGAGCGCGAGCTGGCCACGCTGACCAACACGCTGGCGGACAACGTCGCGAGTATCGGGGAACGCATGGAGATCCCCTCCCCGAACGACGCTCCGGGATTCCGGGCCGCCATCCGGAACCCCGACGACCCATGCGGATTCCGCCCCACGTCGAGGTGACGCGGCCGCTCGGCCTGCGGCGCCTGCGAGCCGTGGACGCCCCTCCCAGTGATCGGATCGGCGGATGGGAGCGGATCCGGGTCGGACGGGTTCCCGGCATAAATAATGGATCAACTAATTAGGTAACTGTCTTCCCCTCGGAAAGGTCAGCGAGCTATCATGGTATGCCCCCTTGATTGTGATGCCATACGAATAGTTTCCTAACCGAGGGCAGTAGTGGGAAAATCCAAGCGTAGCGGAGGCCGAAAAATAGCAAAATCACGACGAGCGTCCGATCCTTCTGGCAGGCGCACGGGAAAAAAGAAGAAGACAGGCTTCTGGGCGAGGGCATGGAAAAAGTGGCGAAGACTCGGCCTCGGATCAAAGGTAGTCACTTTTTCTGGCACAGTAGCGGCGGTCGGCGCAATCGTCGGCGCAGTATGGTCCACGGCTTCAGCCATTTATCCGTCCGCGAGCCTCAAAGACAAAATCCGCAGCATCTCCAGCTATGCCATCTCGGTGAACGTCGACCGCCTTGGCGACCTGAACGGCGAAGGAATAGATTGGGTTTTTCCTCGGCGGATCTCGTTGACGACAAGCCAAATGCATGGCATGGATTACGCATTGAACGGAGCAGCGAAAGATGGGGCCTACATACTCAATGAGGCACTTATAGGGCTCCGGATCAGCAGCCGTCGCAACGAGCAGATCATCATAACGGACGTGGCTGCGGTCGATGTCGCCCGGGTTCCGGCGGTCAATGGCACATTGATTCATCTCAATGGCGCCGGTGAAGTACTCTCAAAACTAGTCATCAGATTCGACCAGGCGCCCCCGGTGGTCGAAGCACATCGACTGCGCGCAGGAAATTACGGGATAAGTGATCTTGACGATCCACGCGCGGTCGGCGACTTGTATTCCGCGCATCCGGACATCGCCCTGAACAATGGTGACACAGCCGCAATGTCAATCGGTGTCGCTTCGGTAAGATATGCGGTCACATTTCGACTGAGAGTCACCTATGCCATCGGCGGACAGAAACAACAATCAGTGACGGTCGGCGCCGATTCAAAACCACACGGCATGCCTTTCCGAGTTACCCCGTCATGCGTCAACGGCCATCCCATCCGTTATGCCAATGCGTATTCCTGGGGCAATGAGGGAAGCGAGGCGGATCTGAGTCCGATGCCGAAGTTCCTGTTCAACGCGACCGTGGCTAATGGATGCGGAAATCTGCCTCGGCCCGTCGTCAGGCGGCCGGGGTGATGGTGACGGGGGCGGACTTGGTCTGGGGGCCGGCGGTGACCGTGACGGTCACGGTTCCGGGGCGGAGGGCGGTGAGGGTGCCGGTCTCCGGGTTCAGGACGGCGAGGACGTCGCGGCGGTGGCGGGCGGCCTTGGCCTCCTCGGGCGACGCGGTCACCAGCAGGCCCGCGCCTCCGCTCCAGGTCACGGTGGCCGGGTAGCGCAGCGGGAACTTCAGGCCGAAGCCGCTCGTCAGGCCGGTCGCGGTGACCTTCTCGGCCCCGCCCACGGGCAGCGGTCCGGGCGCCGGCAGGTCGATGCCGTCGATCAGCGGGCGGCTCTCCGCCTGCAGCCAGTCGCGGGTCCCGGGGTCCGGCAGCCCTGCGGGCACGCGACCCGGGTGCGGGTCGACGCCGATGCGCATCCAGCCGAAGAAGCCGCCCTGGTCCGGGGAGCTGTAAGGGGTCTTGCCGACCGCCGGAGTGTTCACCTCGAGCACGCCGTCCGCGCGCGTGACGGCGGCGGTGTGGGCATGGCCGCTGAACAGCGCGACCGGCTTGCCGGACTCCTCCCTGAACGTCGCCAGCCATCGCTCGACCAGCCCGGCCTCGAGCTGGTCGGTGAGCTGGGAGTCGCCGGCGCCGGACGGGTCGTGCGGCGGGTGGTGGAAGACCACGACGACGCCGGTGACCGTACGGTCGGTGGCGGCCTTGTTCAGCTCGTCCTGCAGGGCGGGGATCTGGTCCCAGTCGGAGGTGCGCAGGCTGCCGCTGTGCGAGTCGAGCAGGATGAAACGCGTCCCCTTGTGGTCGAACACCTGCCGGGTCTTGCGCCCGGTGGCGCTGACGAAGTTGTCGAGCCCGCCGTTCGACCCGAGGCCCGCCTCGTGGTTGCCGGGCACCCAGTAGACGGGCAGGCTCGCCGGGACGTGGTCCTTCAGCAGCTGCTGGGCGAACGCGAAGTCCGCCGCGCTGTCGCTGTCGACGAAGTCCCCGTTGAGCATGATGAAGTCCGGCTTGGCGGCGACGGCCTGGTCGAGGGCGGCGGCCGCCTGCTTGGCGGCGAACGAGTCGGCGCCCGCGGCGGCGCTGACGTGCAGGTCGGACATCAGGGCGTACGTCCAGCGGCCGGCGCCGACGCCGCGCTGCTCCAGGACGTACGGGTCGGAGGCGGGTGGCTCCTGTGCGTCGGGCTGCTCGCCGACCTGGGCGGCGAGGGCGTCGAACTCCAGCTCCCCGGCGTCCTTCTTGTCCTGCGCGGTCTCGACGACGTAGACGTTCAGCAGCGTGATGGGGGTGGCGAACCCGGCGGGCAGGGTGCCGGTGACGCGGCGCCAGCCGGTCCAGTCGACGCTGAGCGCGAACGTGAACGGCACGTTCGTCGTGCCCTGCGAGCGGAGGGTGGCGCGCAACCAGTGCTCCTTGCCGTCGCCCTTGACCCACAGGGCGAGGCCGCTCGCGCCGCCGGGCAGGGTGAGCGGGGCCGGCTGGACGACGGCGTACCCGGCGGAGGTGCTGGGCTGGCCGGTGAAGTCGTACGTCAGGCGCAGCGCGTGGTTGCCCGCAGGCGCGCCGGGGCGGTCGGGGGCCTCGACGGTGGTGACCTTCGCGGTGCCTCGGGCGGCGGACGCGGTCCACTTCTCGTCCGGTTCGAACTCGGCGAGGGACTTGTCGATGAGGCCGACCGCGATGGGGACCTTGGCGGTCACGCCGCGCACGGTCGCGGTGAGGGTGGTGCCGGTGCCGGTCGCGCCCGGCTTGCCGGTGACCTTCAGGTCGCCGTCGGGTTCGGCGGTGACGTCGATGGCGTCGTGGTCGTAGGAGAGGGTGACGTCGCGCGGGGCGACGGGGGCGCTGAAGCCGTCGGCGTCGTAGCCGGTCAGCCCGATGCTCGTCGCGGTGCCGGGCTGCAGCGTGACGGCGCGGCTGGTGAAGGCGAGCCGGTGCAGCGGGCCGAGGACGCGCAGGTCGTGCTCGCCGCTCGCGGCCCCGGCGTGGGCCCGCAGCCGGCCCGAGCCCGGCGCCGACGCGTGGAAGACGCCGCCGCTCACGTGCCCGAGTCGGCCGGGGACGGCGTTCCAGGAGACGTTCCGTCCGCTCACGGAGACGGCCGCGTACGTCTCGTCGTAGCCGGCCGCCGCGACGTCACGGGTCAGGCCGGGGAAGACGCGGTCGGCGCGCGGCCGTACGTCCAGGCCCTGCAGCGTGCCCGAGCCCTTGCGGCTGAACAGGCCGACGCCGTTCGGGACGGGCCGCTCGTTGCCGTCGGACGGGGTGTTGACGACGCTGACGCCGGAGTCGCCGGGGCGGCGCGCGACGGCCTCGGTGGAGCCGCCGCCGTCGAGCATGTACGCGTCGCCGGCGCCGAGGCGTGCCATCAGCCGGGCCGTGTCGTCGAAGGACAGTCCCGCCGAGAAGCTCGACGATCCGTCCACGGCGACGAGGAGCAGGCGGCGGCCGCCGTCGCTCCAGCCGATGGCGGTGCGGGGTTTGAGCGCGTCGTTGCCGGTGCTCGGCGGGAAGTCGACCGCCTCGCCCTGGTGGACGAGGACCGCGCCGCTGCCGAGCGCCGCCTTCAGCTTCGCGTCGGTCTTCGGGGCGAACGTGATGGCGGCGGTGTCGCCCGGCCGGGCGGTGGCGAGCTGCTGCGCGGCGGCGCCGCGGCCGAGGAGGACGAGGCCGTCGTCGGGCACGGGCGTGGTGGTGAGGTGGTCGCCCACCGCGGTGACCTTGCCGCCCGCGACGACGACCTCGGTGTACGGGCCGGAGTCGCGGATGAGGGTGCGCAGGCCCGGTCCCCACTGCGGGGTGAAGGCGTCGATGCCGTCGGCGGGCACGCTGGATGAGTTGAGCGCGGCGAGGGGGCGTTCGGTGCCGGCGACGGTGACGGTGCCCTGGATCGCGAGGTCGGCGAGGCGGGCGAGGCCGTCCGTGCCGATGGCCGCGACGGTCGACGGCTGGGCCGTGCCCTTGCGAATGGCGCCGTTCTGGATCTCCGGGCCGATGGCGGCGTTGGTCTCGGTGATATCGAAGTAGTCGCCGTTCACGGCGGCGACCGCGCGCTGCTCGTCGGCGGCCTGGGCGAGGGGCCGTGCCTCACTGACCTTGCGGCCGACGAGGTCGACGCCGACCGAGTGGTCGCTCAGGTCGGCGCTGAGGACGTGGACGCGCGTCCAGCCGGTACGGCCGAACGTGTCGAAGGTGGTGCGGACGATCCCCGGCGCTACGGGCTGGTCGACCCGGTCGGCCTCGACCGACTCGCCGGGCACGGCGGTCTGGTAGGAGGGCGCCGGGACGCGCGGCGGCCGCTCGGCCCAGGCCGGAACGTTCCAGCCGAGAACGCCGAGGGCGAGGGCGCCTGCGGTCAGCAGGGATCGTACGCGCATGGAGGCCTCCGTGGGGGTGCCGCAGGAGGTTAGCGCTCCGTGGCGGTGGATCACTATTACCGATCTTGACGGGTCGCCGTCGCGCAGATGAACATCTTTCGCCACGGGGTTTCTTCCCCGACAAAGATCGTGTTCCGGTACGATCCGGGAACCGGCCTTTGGAGCGATCCATCAGCGATCCCCCTATTTCAGAGACCGGCATACGACGACGTCCCGGCCTGTCCTCGGCGTGCCACCCCGCCCCTTTTCTGTGGATCCATCCCTGACGCGGCACCGTCGAAGATCGTGGCCGGTATCCGACCGGCCGTCCCCCGTCCGGCGCTGCCCGCCCTCCGAGGCCGGCCCCGGCCGCGGCGGACCGGCATGAACGTGAGGAGATCGAATGAGGTCGTTCGGCCGACGGGTGCTGCCGATGGGCTCGGTGGCGGCGCTTATCCTGGCGGGTGGCGGTCTGACGGACGCGGCGGACGCCGCGCCGGCGCCGCCGAAGCCGGGCGCGAACCTCGTCGCGCGACCCGCAACGACGGCCATGGCGCCGAAGGTGGCCGCCGCCGCGGCGGCCGCGGCTCCGACGTCGGCGAAGCTGTCCCTGAAGGGGCAGTACCAGGCCACGAACATGAACTGCGTGCCGACGTCGTCGTCGATGAGCCTGTCGACGTTCGGCGTCTCGGTGAGCCAGACCACGCTGGCTAAGCAGATGGGGACCAGCGCCACCAAGGGCACCACGGGCGCCCAGGCGCGGCCCGTGCTCAACTCCTACGTCGACCCGCTGGGCTACTCGTACGGCTTCGCGGACGCCTCGACGTCCTCGAGCCTGATGGCGAAGGTGTCCTACGACGTCGGCGTGCTCAAGCGGGCGCCCGTGCTCGGCGTGTGGATGGAGAAGCTGCCGTGGAACTCCAAGATGACCGGCAGCAAGGTCGGGCACGCGATCGTCGCGTACGGGTACGACCGTAGCGCCGGGACGATCACCGTCTTCGACCCCTGGAAGTCCACCGGCGGAACGCACACCATCGCGGCCTCCAAGCTCGCCGCGGACATGCAGCCGACCGGGATGTTCCTGGTCACCGGCCGCACCGACGTAGGGCTGTCCACCCTCGGCGACCAGACCGGCGACGGCACGGCCGACGCCGTGGCGGTCGACCAGGCCACCGGCAAGCTGTGGCTGTACCCCGGCCCGAAGTTCGCCGCGACGAGCCGGAAGCTGATCGGCAGCAGCGGCTGGAACGGCATGCGCGAGCTGACCGGCATCGGCGACCTGACCGGCGACAAGAAGGCCGACCTGATCGCGGCGCAGAAGAGCGACGGCACGCTGTGGCTCTACCCCGGCGCGACGAACGCCGTGGGCACCCGCATCAAGATCGGGAACAGCGGCTGGAGCGGCATGGCCGAGCTCACCGGCATCGGCGACATCACCGGTGACGGCCGGGCCGACCTGATCGCGGTCCAGAAGAGCGACGGCACGCTGTGGCTGTACCCGGGCGGCGTCAACAAGGTGGGCACCCGGATCAAGATCGGCAACAGCGGCTGGAACGGCATGGAGAAGCTGGCCGGCGTCACCGACATCACCGGGGACGGCAAGCCGGACCTCCTCGCGGTCCGCAAGTCGGACGGCACCCTGTGGGTCTACCCCGGCGGCGTCAAGAAGGTGGGGACGCCCAAGCAGCTCGGCTCAGGCTGGGGCGGCATCCGCTCGCTGACGCTGACCGGTGACATCACCGGAGACGGCGTCTCGGACCTCGTCGGCGTCGAGGCGAGCACCGGTGTGATGTACGTCTACGCGGGCCGCGCCACCGGGTACTCCGCCCGGCAGCAGCTCACGACCGGCTGGAACGGCTCGGCGAGCTGATCCGGGACCCGCACGTCCCCGACGGGCGCGGTGCCGCGAGGCGCCGCGCCCGCGCGCGCTCCCGGCCCCGGCCGAGGCCGCCAGGGAACAGAATGATCTTCACATTCGTTGCCTGAGTCGACAAACTTGTCAGAACACGCGTACCGAAAAGAGGGGGGACCGCGATGGGAGACGAGGAGATCCCGGTTCACGACCTTCGTACGGACCGGCCCACACCGGCCCGGATGTACGACTACTACCTTGGCGGCAAGGACAACTTCGCCGTCGACCGGAACGCGGCCGAGCAGGTCCTGTCGGCGGCCCCGGAGGTGCGCGTGCTGGCGCGGGAGAACCGCGCGTTCCTCGGCCGGGTCGTGCGCTTCCTCGCCGAGGAGGCCGGGATCCGGCAGTTCATCGACGTCGGGACCGGGCTGCCGACGCAGGGCAACGTGCACGAGGTGGCCCAGGCCGTCACGCCCGACGCCCGCGTCGTATACGTCGACAACGACCCGATCGTCCGCGCCCACGCGAAGGCGCTGCTGCCGGACAACGGCACGACGGCCGTGGTCGAGGCGGACATGCGGGACCCGGGCCCGATCCTCGACCACCCGGCGACGCGCCGTCTGATCCGGTTCGACGAGCCGGTGGCCGTGCTGTTCATGTCGGTGCTGCACTTCATCACCGACGAGGAGGACCCGTACGGGCTGGTCTCGGCGTTCCGGGACAGGTCCGTGCCGGGCAGCTACCTGGCGCTGTCCCACATCACCCCGCCGGAGCAGGGCGCCGACGGCGCGGCGTCGGCCGCCGACGTGTACAAGCAGCGCGCCACCTCACCGGCCGTCCTCCGCTCGCCGAAGGAGATCGAGGCGCTCTTCGACGGCTACGACCTGGTCGAACCCGGCCTCGTCAACCTGCCGAAGTGGCGGCCCGACGACCCCGAGGCCGTGAAGGACGCCGATTCGGTCTGGATGCTCTGCGCCGCCGGCCGCAAGCGCTGAGGGTGACCGTTCGTCCTCCGTCCCCCGCACGGGTCGTCTTCCGAACCTCGCAATGACCCTCCTCCGCCGGGACAGCGGATCACCGGTATCGACATAATGGGGTCAACGGTCGACAGGAGCTGGTCAGGAGGCTCGGCGCGTGGACTCGTCTTTCCCCATGGTCCCGACCGGCGGCGACCGGTCGCCGGCGCGCGGTGGCGGCGGCGGGCTGGACCGCTTCTCGGGGGCCACGGCCCCGTTGCACCAGGCCTCGCAGATGGGCCTGGACGGCGGCGAGAAACTCCGCCAGGAATGCTGGGAGATGATCGGCCAGCGCACCCGGGAACGCCTGATGGAGCTCGCCGGGGGCGTCATCGACTGGTACGCCCGGCGTGACGGCTCGAGCCTGGACGGCCGGCCGTACGCCGTCGTCTTCGGCGACCGGGGTCTGGCGATCGCCGAGCCGCGGATCAGCACCGAGCACCGGCCCGTCTACGCCATCTCGGCGTTCGTGTTCGAGCCCGGCTCGCTGCGGCACGTCCAGGTGGACCACCGGCCGCCGCCGCACACGCCCGCGTCCGGTCCGGCCCTCGCCTCCGGGGCGCGCTCGCCGGTCGCGCCGGTCGACGGCCTCAGCGCGGCCGACCGGGGGCTGCTCGGCAACCTCCCGCCGCGCACCCAGGAACTGCTGCAGACCCCGTTCACGTCCGGGCAGCGCGTGCTGCGCTGCAACTGGGCGTACGAGGGGTACGAGCACCAGCTGACCATGTTCATGGTCTTCCTGGCCGGGGCGCGTGACGTCACCGTCGCGTGCGGCACCAAGGTGATCCCGGCGGGCCACTCCGACGCGACCGCGCACTGGTCGCTGACGTGCTACCGGGCGTCGGTGGCGCGCCGGATCGGGAGGTGAGGTCGGCGGACTTCGCCGAGCTCGAGGGAAACGACGCGTACGACCTGCTCGGCGTCGATCCCGACGCCACGCAGGAAGAGATCCGGCAGGCGTTCCGCGCGCTGGCCAAGAAGTACCACCCGGACCTGTACCCGGATGCGCGGGCCAAGGTCATGGCCGAAGAGGTCATCCGCCTGCTGAACGCCGCCCGGGACGTCCTGCGGCACCACCGCGCCGAATACGACGCCTACCGGTCCGGCGCGGTGGAACCCGAGGAATACGACGAGTACGAGGAGTACGACGAGCCGGATGACGCCGAGGCCGTCGACGACCCGTGGGCCCGCGCGGCACCGGGCGCGGCGCCGCCCCGGGACCCCTGGGCGGAGGCCGAGACCGGCCCGGCCGCTCCCCCGGACCCCTGGGACGCCGCCGACCTCGGCCGCCCGCCGCCGCAGTACCGGCCCCCGCCGCAGTACGAGAATCCGCAGTACGAGAATCCGCCGCCCGGGGGATACGAGTACGAGCCACCGCCGCCACCGGGGTCGCCGCCACAAGAGCGGTCGCTCACGGAGAGCATCAAGCGTGCCTTGAAGATGACCTGGTGGACCGTGGTCGTGACCGCGGTCAGCGTGTGGCTGCTCGGCCACCTGTTCTCCGGGAAGGACGAGCACGGGCCCAAGACGGCCGTCCCGGCCTCATTCGCCGGCACGTGGTCGGGAACGGTGCGGGACGCGACCGAGCGGAACGGCAAGCCGGTCCGGTGGAACGCCGAGGTGACGCTGCGCGCGGGCAAGCACGACGGCAAGGTCCGCTACCTCGACGGCAAGTGCGTCGGTACCGCCGTGCCGACGTCCGTCACCCGGGACCGGCTGACGGTCAACACCGTCTTCGGGTCGGGGAAGCACGGCTGCGACGTCGGTGACCTGCACCTCGTCCCCCGCAAGGGCGGCAAGCTGGCTCTCACCTACTACGACGCGAACGGCAAGGTCACGGCGTCGGGCGTGCTCACCCGGCGCTGAACCACCGCACCACGCCCCTTGACGGAGTCGCCCTACGCCCTGATTATTAACATACTCGTTCTAAAACAAGGTGGTTATGAAGTGCCGGACGACCGGATCAGCCTGGTCTTCGCGGCGCTCGCGGACCCGACGCGGCGCGCCATCCTCACGCGGCTGACCGAAGGCGACGCGACCGTGGCCGAGCTGGCCGCGCCGTTCGACGTGTCCCAGCCGGCGATCTCCCGGCACCTCAAGGTGCTGGAGAACGCCGGGCTGATCTCGAGGACCCGCCGCGCGACGGCCCGGCTCAGCCACCTGCAGGCCGAGCCGCTCCGTGAGGTGACCACCTGGCTGGCCCGGTACCAGCGGTTCTGGGACGAGAGCCATGAGCGGCTGGACGAGTTGCTCGCGGCACTGCAGGGACGAGGACCGGACGGCCGCACCGACGCGGCCGCGAAGGAGGAGGACGACGATGGGCAAGACCGAGATCACCGCTGAGCCCGGCATCCCGCAGATCGTCACCGAGCGGGAGTTCGAGGCGCCCCGCGACCTGGTGTTCCGCGCGTACACCGACCCGGATCTGATCGTGCGCTGGCTGGGTCCCCGCGACCTGACCATGCGCTGGGACCGCCACGAGCCGCGCGACGGCGGCCGCTGGCGCTACGTCAGCGTCGACCCCGCAGGTCACGAACACGGCTTCCACGGCGTCTTCCACGGCGCGCCGTCGGTCGACGGCGGCATCGTGCAGACCTTCGAGTACGAGGGCGTGCCCGGCCACGTGGCGCTGGAGACGGTGACGTTCACCGAGGCCGACGGCCGGACGCTGGTGCGGTCGGTCTCCGGCTTCCAGTCGGTCGAGGACCGCGACGGCATGATCGCCTCCGGCGCGGAGTACGGCGTCCGTGAGTCCAGCGAGCGCCTCGAGGAGCTCCTCGCCGACCTCCAGGGCCGCTGATGCCCGGCACGGGGATGCTCGACGGAAGGAACGCCGTCGTCTACGGGGGCGGCGGGATGATCGGCGGCGCGGTCGCGCGGGCGTTCGCCCGCGAAGGAGCGCGCGTCCACCTGGTCGGGCGGACGGCGGAGCCGCTCGAGGCGGCGGCCGAGCGGATCCGCGCGGCGGGCGGCGCGGCCGAGCTCGCGGTGTTCGACGCGCTCGACGCCCGGGCCGTCGACGACCACGCCGACGCGGTCGCCTCGGCCTTCGGCGGTCTGGACGTCTCGGTCAACCTCATCTCGCACGGCGACGTCCAGGGCACCCCGCTCGCCGAGATGTCCCTGGCGGACTTCGAACGGCCGGTCGTGACGGCGATCCGCACGACGTTCCTGACCGCGCGGGCGGCGGCGCGCCACATGACGCGGCAGCGCTCGGGGGCGATCCTGCTGTTCGGCGGGTACGGCCCGCCGACGCCCCGGGTCGGCGGGCTGCAGGTCGCGTTCGGCGCGCTGGAGTCGCTGCGCGGTGCCCTCGCGTGTGAACTCGGCCCGTACGGCGTGCGCGTCGTGACCCTGCAGACCGGCGGCGTCCCCGAGACGCTGCCGGCGGGCTTCCCGGGCGACGAGGCGATCGTCGAGGCCATCGAGGCGCGCACGATGCTGGGCCGCGCGGCGACCCTCGAGGACGTGGGGAACGCCGCCGCGTTCGCCGCCTCCGACCTCGCCCGTACGATCACCGGCACGGCGATCAACATCACCTGCGGCTCCGTCCCCGGCTGAGCCGCACGCCGCGGGCCGCCCGGAGACGAGGAGCCCGCCACCGGCCGCGACCCGGCGTTCGACCGCGCCGTCGCGCTCCCGCGGCACTGGGACGACCGGCTACCAGCTGCCGCCGCCCGCGTCCATGCCGCCCGTGTCCACGCCGTCCGCGTAGTAGCCGGACACGGCGTCGTTCAGGCGGGTGTCGGGCTGCAGCAGGTCGACGGGCCGGTCGCGCTTCGGGTTCGTCAGCGGCGAATGCTTCGGCGGCGTGTAGACGTGGGTCTCGAAGATGGTCCGGAGCTCGTCGTCGGCGATGCCGGCGACTCCCCGGACCGCGACCCGCATGAGGCCCTCGGGCGCCTCGGCCAGTTCGCGGCGCAGGGACCGGATCCTCCTGATCCGGTCCCGCCGCCAGAGCCCGCTCAGGCGGGAGCCGGGGAGCAGTCCGTCGGCGTACAGCCGTCGCCCGACCTCCGTGACGGCCGGGGAGAACGTGATCAGCATCCTGGTCAGGCCGAGTACCCGGCCGACGGCCGGGATGAGGGCCAGCGCGGCCGTCTCGACCGGATGCAGGTCGCCGTCGCGCGACTCGGCGTAGACGCGGTGCCGGTCGGCCGTGATCCGGACGCGCCCGTCGGTGTGCAGGCCGACGAGCGCGACGACCGCCACGCGGTCGGGCCCGGCGAACAGGTAGGCGACGTCGTACGGGGACAGGTCGTGGTCGGGCGTCATGCGCCGTCACCTCCCGCGCGGGGCACGTGTCGTTCCCCCCGACACCCGATGGGACGCACGGCGCCCCACGCCGGTTGCCCGCACCGGGCCACCGGCCGTCGCCCGCACCGGAGCAGCGGCCGCCGGCCGAGGGGACTGCTCCTACATCTCGCGGAGGCGGGCGGCGGCGGTCTCGGGGAGGACGTCGTTGATGTACGCGCCGCCGCCGGTCTCGGCCGTCGCCAGGAACTTGAGCTTGTCGGCGGTGCGCTGCGGCGTGTAGATCCGGGCGCACAGGTGGGCCGCGTCGCGCGAGACCCGTGCCGGGGCCTGGTACCAGCAGGCCATGTACGGCGTCGCGTGCTCGTAGAGGGCGTCGAAGCGGCGCAGCACGTCGGCGTACAGGCCCATGAGCTCGTCGCGCCGCGCGGCCTCCAGGGCGGGCAGGTCCGGCACGCAGGCGCGCGGGGCGACGTACACCTCGTACGGCCAGCGGGCGGCCTCCGGCACGTACGCGAGGAAGCCGTCGGTCTCGGCCACGACGCGCGGCCCGGCGGCCTCGCGGGCGACGACGTCGCACATCAGGCACCGCCCCTGCTCGGCGCGGAACCGCTCGGCGGCGGCCAGCATCCGTCGCGGGGTCGGCGGAACGTACGGGAAGGCGTAGATCTGGCCGTGCGGGTGCGGCAGGGTCGCGCCGATCGCCGCGCCGCGGTTCTCGAAGAGGAAGACGTACTCCACGTCCGGCCGGGCGCCGAGGTCCGCCGTGCGGTCGGCCCAGGCGCGGCCGACGGTGGCCAGCCGCTCGGGCGACAGGGTGGCGAAGGACCCCTCGTGTTCGCTGGTGAAGCACAGCACCTCGCAGCGCCCGCCGGCCGGGCCGCCGAGCGAGGGGAAGCGGTTCTCGAACGACACGACGTGGTAGTCGGCGGCCGGGATCTCGCTGAGGTGGTCGCCGTGGGAGGGGCAGAGCGGGCACTCGCCGGGCGCGGGCTGGTAGGTGCGGTTCTGCCGGTGCGCGGCGATGAGGATCTCCTCGCCGTGCAGCACGTCGTAGCGCAGCTCGGCGGCGGGCGCGTACGGCGGCAGGTCCCGCCGGTCCGGTGCGGAACGGTCCAAACCGGGCTTGTCGTCGAAGTAGATGATTTCTCGTCCGTCCGCGAGCCGCACGGACGTGCGAGCGGCGGACGCGGTGACGGCGTGGGCGGACATCGTCTTCCTTTCGCGGAGACCGGGCGTACTACGCGGGAGGTCGCCCGGCGCTGCTGCGGCTGACCAGCTCGGTGGAAATGATGATCTTCTTGTCGCTGCGGCGGCCGGTCTCGATCTGCTCGAGCAGCAGGTTCACGCTGGACCGGCCCACGGCGGCGAAGTCCTGCCGGATCGTGGTGAGCGGCGGGATGAAGTACGCCGCCTCGGGGATGTCGTCGAAGCCGATGACGCTGACCTCGTCGGGCACCCGGCGGCCCGCCTCGTGCAGGGCGCGGAGCAGCCCGAGGGCGTTCTGGTCGTTGGAGGCGAACACCGCCGTGACGTCCGGGTCGGCGGCCAGCGCGAGGCCCCGGTCGTACCCGGACCCGGCGCTCCAGTCGCCCGGGATGGTCGGCGGCACCGGCGCGCCCGCCTCGGTCAGCGCGTCGTGCCAGCCCCGGGCGCGCTCGCGCGACTCCAGCCACGACATCGGGCCGGGCAGGTGGTACACCGTCCGATGGCCGAGGTCGAGGAGGTAGCGCGTCGCCGCCTTCGGGCCGGTGTACTGGTCCACCCCGACCGCCGGGACGACCGTCTCGCTCTCCATGACGACGACGGGCAGGTCGGACGGCAGGTGCTTCGTGGTCTGCGTGAGCGGCACGTGCCCGGGGATCACGATGAGCCCGTCCACGCCCTGCCCTCGCAGCCGCTCGGCCGCCGCGGAGATGGAGCGCTCGCTGGCCGACTGCAGCGCGATGACGCTGGTGAAGTAGTCGGCCTCCCGAGCGCACCGCTCGATCTCGCTGATCATCGACGCGGGCCCGAACAGGGTGGCGTCGAAGCTGACCACGCCGAGCGTCCGCGACCGGCCGGTGGCCAGGGCGCGGGCGAAGGCGTTGGGCCGGAAGTCGAGTTGGGCGGCCGCGGCCAGGACCTTGGCCCGGGTCTCCGAGCTCACCCGTGGGTGATCCTGGAAGACCCGGGACACGGTCTGGTGCGACACCCCGGCGAGCCTGGCCACATCCCGGAGGCCGGGGCGCGCCGTGACTCGCGCGTCGCCCCGCTCCTCGGGGTCTGCGGTCATGGAATCGATCCTATTGAGCGGGGCTAGCGGGCCGCGCCGGCGCGGCGCTTGGTCCAGATGTCGAACGCGACGGCGGCCAGCAGCACCAGACCCTTGATCAGCATGACCCGCTCGCTCGGCGCGCCGAGCAGCGACATGCCGTTGTTGATCACGGCCATGATCAGACCACCGGTGATGGCGCCGACCACCTTGCCGACACCGCCCTGCACCGCCGCGCCGCCGATGAACGCCGCCGCGATCGAGTCCAGCTCGAAGTTGGTGCCGGCGGTCGGACCGGCCTGGTTGAGCCGTCCGGCGAAGATGATGCCGGCCAGCGCGGCGAGCACGCCCATGTTGACGAACAGCCAGAACACCACGGACTTGGTCTTGATGCCGGACAGCCGGGCGGCCTGGAGGTTGCCGCCGAGGGCGTAGATGTGCCGGCCGAAGACCGCGCGGGTGGTGACCAGGGTGTACGCGAGGACGAGGACGGTCAGGACGACGAGCACGACCGGCATGTTCTTGAACCGCGAGAGCTGCACCATGATGAACATGACGACCAGCGCGGCGAGGGCCATCTTCACGACGAACAGCGGCAGCGCCTCGACCTTCTGGCCGTAGCCGACGCGGCCCTGGCGGGCCCGCCACTGGGTGCCCACGATGCCCACGACGGCGATCACGCCGACGATGAGGGTGAACAGGTCGCCGCCGCCCAGCGGGCCCAGGCCGACGTTGCCGAAGTAGCCGGGCAGGAAGCCGTTGGCGAGCGTGCGCACCTGGTCGGGGAACGGGCCGATGCCCTGGTTGCCCAGCACGGTCAGGGTGAGGGCGCGGAAGACGAGCATGCCGGCCAGCGTCACGATGAACGCCGGGATCTCGAAGTAGGCGATCCAGTAGCCCTGCCACGCGCCGATCACCGCGCCCGCGACCAGGGTGAGCACGACGGCGAGGGGCCAGGCGATGTGGTGGTTCACCATCAGCACGGCGGAGATCGCGCCGCAGACGGCGACGACCGAGCCGACGGACAGGTCGATGTGCCCGGCGATGATGATGAGGATCATCCCGATCGCCAGGATCAGGATGTAGGAGTTCTGCACGAGAACGTTGGACATGTTCTCCGGCGAGAGCAGGTCCCCGTGTGTGAGGATCGCGAACAGCGCGACGATCAGCGCGAACGCGACATAGATGCCGTTCTGCCGCAGGTTGACGGAGAAAATCCGGTCGGCCACGCTGCGGGACGGGGGCGGGGCCTCGCCCTGGTCCGAGCGGGCCGGTGCCACGCTGCTCATGAAACTACCTGCTCCTCGTCGTAACGGGTCATGTACTGCATCAGCCGCTCGGGCGTGGCCTCCGCGCGGGGGACCTCACCGGTGATGCGCCCGGCCGACATCGCGTAGATGCGGTCGCAGATGCCGAGCAGCTCGGGCAGCTCGGAGGAGATGACCAGAACGGCCTTGCCCTGGTCGGCCATCTCGTTGATGATCGAGTAGATCTCGTACTTCGCGCCGACGTCGATGCCGCGGGTGGGCTCGTCCAGGATCAGCACGTCCGGGTCGGTGAACAGCCACTTGGACAGCACGACCTTCTGCTGGTTCCCGCCGGACAGCTTGCCGGTGATCGCCGCGACGGTCGGCGCCTTGATGTTCATGCTCTTGCGGTAGCCCTCGGCGACGCGGGTCTCCTCGTTGTCGTTGACCCAGCCCCGCCTGGCGAGCTTGCGCAGTCCGGCCGTCGAGACGTTCCGCTTGATGTCCTCGATGAGGTTCAGGCCGTACCGCTTGCGGTCCTCGGTGGCGTACGCGATGCCGTGCCGGATGGCCTCGCGGACCGACCGGACGCGGATCTCCTTGCCTTCCTTGAAGATGCGGCCGGTGATGCCCACGCCGTAGCTGCGGCCGAACACGCTCATCGCCAGCTCCGTACGGCCGGCGCCCATCAGCCCGGCCAGGCCGACGATCTCGCCGCGCCGCAGCGTGAGGTTGGCTCCGGACACGACGAGGCGCTCGTGCTGCGTCGGGCTGCGCACGGTCCAGTCCTCGATCCGCAGCACCTCCTCGCCGACGTTCGACTCGTGCTCGGGGTAGCGGTGCTCGAGGTCGCGGCCGACCATGCCGGAGATGATGCGGTCCTCGGTGACGAGGTCCTTCTCCATGTCGAGGGTCTCGATCGTACGGCCGTCCCGCAGGATGGTCGTCGAGTCGGCGATCGCCTTGATCTCGTTGAGCTTGTGACTGATGATCACGCAGGTGATGCCCTGGTCGCGGAGGCCGCGCAGCAGGTCGAGCAGGTGCGCGGAGTCGGCGTCGTTCAGGGCCGCCGTCGGCTCGTCCAGGATGAGCAGCTTCACGTCCTTGGACAGCGCCTTGGCGATCTCCACGAGCTGCTGCTTGCCGACCCCGAGGTCCATCGCCGGGGTGACCGGGTTCTCGTCCAGGCCGACGCGGGTGAGGAGTTCGGCGGCGTCGGCGTTCGTCTTGTTCCAGTCGATGAGGCCCCGGCTGACCCGCTCGTTGCCGAGGAAGATGTTCTCGGCGATCGACAGGTAGGGGCTGAGCGCCAGCTCCTGGTGGATGATGACGATGCCGTGCTTCTCGCTGTCGCGGATGCCGGAGAAGCGGCACGGCTCGCCGTCGAACTGGATCTCGCCCTCGTACGAGCCGTGCGGGTAGACCCCGGACAGCACCTTCATCAAGGTGGACTTGCCCGCGCCGTTCTCACCGCAGATCGCGTGGATCTCGCCGCGTCGCACCACCAGGTTCACGTCCTGCAGCGCCTTGACGCCGGGGAACGTCTTGGTGATCCCGCTCATCCGCAGAATCGCGTCGTCGGTCATGGAACCTCCTTCGTCGGCCCCATGACCAAGGTGCTGCGCCTGTTGATTCCCTCGCTCCGCTCGGTCATGGCATGCCCTTCATGTGACGCCGGGCGGGCGGCGCCGACGAGAAGGCGGCCTACCGCTACCGGTACAGCGGCCTGCGGCTGAACCTGCACACGGGCGGCCACTATGTCCTGGTCTCCGACGGCTGGACC